>JAVJQW010000046.1:0-410360 GCA_040218735.1 Deltaproteobacteria bacterium | reverse complement strand
GAAACGGACTGCGTTCGTCGAGGAGATGGCCCGGACAGGGCCTCCAATTCCGTCAATCCCCAAGAGAGAAAAAGAAACCGCACCTGCAACTCAACTTGCGCGACCGGCCATCCCCCTTGACCAGCCGGCGAACCTCACGGGTCCATCGCAGCCCTCGACCGCCGCCGGCGCAATCCAGTGGTCTCGTGAACGCGTCGAAGGCGGCGTGGGCTACTCGCGCGCGAGGCCTCGAAGATCCATCAGGGGATGACCGCGCCGCAAGCGCTGCATGGGGAGCATCGCAAGTGCCGCCGACCATCGAGCGGAGCCGACCGCCGACCTCCTGCCTACGTGGAGCGCGGGCCGCGCGGGCCGGCCGGACACCAGCGTCGAGCGATGGTTCCAAGGTGCGTCGGGCGCGTCATTCCCCGCCTACGCCATTTCCAGGCGGGTCAGCTCCGCTAAGTGAACGGCATTGGGTCTAGATGTAGTTCAACAGGCTCAGCTGGTCGATGCGCGCGGTCGTCGCGAGCGCGGCGCGCAGGCTCTCTTCGGTCTGGGTCAGGGAGAGGATCGCCGTCGCGAAGTCCGTGTCGCGCGCCGCGGAGAGGGTCTCCGTGGTCGCGAGCTCGGTCCGATCGAGCGCCTCGCTGACCGTGTCGATCCGGCGGAAGAGGCCGCCGAGCTGCTGCTGCGACACGGTGAGCCGGTCGTGGTGGGTGACGACCTCGTCGACCAACGCGCCGACCGCCCGACCGTTGTCCGCGCGTAGCGCGACCTCGATCGCGTCGAGGGTCTGGAACACCGAAGGCCCGCCCGACGGATCCTCGAAGGGCTCGCCGCCGGGGAGCGTCGCGGACATGGTCAGCGTGCGCGTGACCGCGACGGTGAGGGTGTTCGTGTCCCCGCCGAAGTTCCCGGCCGCGTCGAACGGCGGGGCGGCGTTGCCGATACCGCCGAAGATGTAGCGGCCGTCGGCGCGAGAGTTCGCGATCGACACGAGATGCGCGCGAAGCTGCACGATCTCGTCCGCTGCGACCGTCCGGTTGGAGGCGTTGTACGTGTCGCTCGCCATCTGCGTCGCGAGCTCTCGCACGCGGTTGATGACGTTCGCCGCGTTGTCGAGCTGGTTCTCGGACACACCAAGCAGCGTCCCGACGCGGCTCAGTGAGCCGCGGTGCGCTTCGATATCGGCGAGCCGCCCCGTGTCGCGAACGATTCGGTACGCGGCTTGAGGGTCGTCTGCGAACGTCTCGACCTTCACACCGGTCGAGATCGCGTCGCGCAGATCTGCGGCCTGCTTCTGTCCGACGCCCACCTGCTGGCGGGCTGATTCGTAGATGGAGCTCGTGGTCACTCGCATGGCTGGGTTCCTACCTCTTCAACGAGATGAGCTCGCTCAACAGCTCGTCGGCCGTACGCACGACGGAGGCCGCCGCCGCGTAGGTCTGCTGATACTGCATGAGCTTGGTCATCTCTTCATCGATGGACACGCCCACCAGCTGATCGTGCATGATCGCCAGTCGATCCTTCGTGTCCCGCAAGGACTCCGTCGCGCGATCCGCGCGATACACCGTGAGTCCGAAAGTGCTGATGACGTTATTGAGCGAATCCTGCGCTCGATACCCGCTCGCGAGCGGCGTCTCTCGAAGCTGCGCGAGCTGAAGTGCGTTGCGGTTGTCGCCGGGGACCAACAGCGGGTCCGTCGCGGCGGCGAGCCGATCGGGTTGACCGGTGATCGCGGGGTCCACGGTGATGAGCTGAGCCGTGCCCGGCGCCGTCGCGCCGACCGTGAACAGGTTGCGTCCACCGACGGCGTCGAGACCGAACCCCGCCGAGTGAATCGCGTTGATCGCGTTGGCGATCTCGAAGACGGCGTTGTCGAGGTCCGTCCCGAAACCCGCGACGTCGACGTCACGCGCCTGCACCAGCCCGCCGATCTTCCCGCCGATGTTCGAGGTGACGTCGACGGTGCCCGCGGAGGTCTGCACCGTGACGCGGCGCGTGCCCCCCGCGGCGATCGTCGTTCCCACGTTGGACGCGACGCCGTCGGAGAAGATCGCGGTGCCGACGCTCGACAGATAGATCGTGGGTCGCCCGTTCGCGTCGAAGACCACGTTGGTGTCGGCGATCTCGGAGATCTCCTGGAGCAATACGTCGCGCCGATCGAAATCGGAGGCGTCCTTCAACGGTAGACGGTCGTCGAGCTGCTCGAGCTCCGACAGCATCGCGCCGAGCTGCTGGATCTCCACGGCGATCTCGGAGTTCACGTCGGCGGCGATGCGCCCCACCTCGGTGGCGGTGGTGTTGACCTGGTAGACGAAGTCCTCCGCGGCCGCGAGGACGTCGTTGCGCACCGTGAGGTCGTGCGGTGTCGCCGCGAGTGCGTCGAACGAAGTGAGGAGCTTGTCGAGCGCGCTGGTGAGGCCTTCTTGCCCGACCTCGCCGAGCACGTTGTTGGCGCGCTGCAGGATCTCGGAGCGAACGTCCGCCGCCGCGGCGTCCGAGCCCGCGAGGCGGAGGCGCGCCGACATCACGTCGTTCGCGAGCCGAATCTGATCGTCGACGCGCGCGCCCGCACCGAGCATCAAGCCGCCCGAGCGGTAGCCGGGCGTCGACTGAATCGCGAGCTCACGCCGCCGGTAACCGGGCGTGCTCGCGTTGGCGACGTTGTCACCCGCGACACGAACCGCCGTCTGGCTGACGGTGGTTCCGGACTGTCCGATCCGTAGGATGGAGAGGAGCGACATGGCCGGTGATCCTCAGGTGAGCTGCGAGAGCGCGATGGGAATCACAGGCGCTTCCGTCGAGCCCGTGGGGTCGTAGGTGGTGACTTCGTCGCGCGGGACGATCGCCTCGCGCATCTCCTCCACCAGGTCCAAAGCCACCTCGAAGAAGTCACGCGTCCGCGAGATCTCCTCCGCCGTCTTCGTCTGCGTGTCGACGTAGTGCGACATCAGCTGCACCACCGCGGGGTGGTCCTCCTTCGCGCAGAGGCCGAGCAGGTAGACGAGGAGGTCGTTCTCTCCGTGTCCCGCGTCGGCCAACAGCTTCGCCCGCGTGTCCCGGCGTCCGGCGAGGACGCTCGTGATCTCGGTCTTGCGCTCGAGGATCGGCGCGAGCTTTTCACCGTCGGGTTCGAGCGCAGCATCCCGTGCGGCTGCCGACAGCGTCGACAACTCGTCGAGGAGCTCGATTTCGTCTTCGAGGGTGCCCAGAAGGGAGGTGGCTTGGTCGTGGGTGGTGGCGTTCATCGATCGTAGGGGGTGGCGAGATCCGTCAGCAGACGCTCCGCCACCACCTTCAAGTTCGGCCGATATGTTCCATTTTCAACCGCCGCCTTGATTTCTGCGACGTAAGCCGACCGCGCGTTGATCTGGACGGCCATGGCGTCGTCGAGGACGCGAAGCTGGGACGCCTCGGCGTCACGGGAGGTCTCGGGTGCGTTTGCGGTTCCAAACATCTCACAGATAGCTATCGGCGCGGCTGTCGGGAACTTGACAGGGAAGTGGTGCTTTTTTCGTTTTTTCCGTCAGCGGACCGACACACCGCCGCCCGGACGAAGCCAACGCATCGGATCTACTGGCTTTCCGTCGCGCGTGAGCCCGAAGTGGAGGTGGGGCCCCGTGGACCGGCCGGTGCTCCCGACCTTCGCCAGGACCTGCCCTGCGGCCACCTGGTCGCCCTCACGCACCAACACCTCGGAGGCGTGCGCGTAGACGGAGCGGTAGCCGTTCGCGTGCTCCACGACCACGTGGTTGCCCATGGGGCCCTCGCTGCCGACCTTCACGACGCGCCCCGCGAACGGGACCTCGATCGGCGTCCCGACGGGCGCCGCGATGTCGACGCCGTGGTGCATGTGTCGGCGGTTCGTCACCGGGTGGATGCGCTCCCCGAACTCGGACGTGATGCGCCCCGCGACCGGCAGCGGCGCAGCCCCCGCGTGCGCCCGCGGCTGCACGGTGGCTCCGAGGGAGTTGGCGATGGCGTCACCGAGCCCCGTTCCGCCCGACGCCGCGAACTGCTTCGCAACCTCGTGCCGGAACCAAGACTGGTACATCTCTTCGCCGGGGGTGCTCGTGAAGAGGCCGTCCTCGGTGTCGACGGTCTTCGCCATCTCGTCGAAGAGCATCGACACGAAGACCCCCTCGAGCTGCCGAGCCGCCTCGACGAGCTCCCCCTGGTCCCTGCGCCCCTTCAGCGCGCGCTGCGCGCGGTCCGCCGCGGGAGTGGCGAGGTCGACGGCCGGGTGTTTGGGGAGCGTGGTCACTACATGACCTCGATTTCGGCGCGCAGGGCCCCCGCACGTTCGAGCGCTTCGAGGATCTGCATCAGGTCACGGGGCGACGCGCCGAGCGCGTTGAGCGCCTTGACGAGGTCATCGACGGTGGTCGTGGCCGGGATCGCCTTGAGCTCCTCCTGCTCCTCCTTTGCCTCCACCGATTGGTTCGGCACGACGACGGTGCGCCCGGTGCGGGAGAACGCGCTCGGCTGCGAGACGGAGAGCGCCGTCGTGATGGCGACATCCAGGTTCGCGTGCGCCACCGACGCCGGGCCGAGCTCGACGTTGCCGCCGACGACCACGGTTCCGCTGCGTTCGTTGATCACGACGCGCGCGCGGGTGTCCGGCTTCACCTCGAGTGCCTCGATTCGAGACAGGAACGCGACCGTCGCCTCCTTGGCGTCGTCCGGCAGCTTTACCACCACGCGACGTGAGTCCTCGGCCTTCGCGAGCTCGGTCTCGAGGTCCTCGTTGATCGCCAGCGCGATCCGTTGCGCGGTCGCGAAGTCCGCCTCCACGAGCGACAACGTCACCTGCCCGTCCACCACGAAGCGCGAGGTCACGCCGCGCTCGACCGTGGCGCCCTCCGGGACACGCGCGGTCGTGGGGTTGTTGCGCTGACGACGCGCCAAGGGCTGGTCGAACGCAAACCCACCCGCGACGAGGGGCCCCTGCGCGAGCGCGTAGACCTGGTTGTCCACGCCCTTGAGCGGCGTCATCAGCAGCACGCCGGAGGCGAGGCTCTCGGCGTCGCCCACGGTGGATACGACTACGTCCAGCCGATCCCCCTGCGTCGAGAACGCGGGGAGCTCCGCGGTCACGAAGACGGCGGCGACGTTCCGCGTCCGGAAGCGCTCGTCCACGATCACGCCTTCGTTCTGCAGCAGCGCCTTCAGCGCCTGCGAAGTGAACGAGGACGTACGCGAGTCGCCCGTGCCGGCGAGGCCCACGACGAGCCCGTACCCACGCAGCATGTTGGAGCGAACGCCCTTCACGCGCGTCAGCTCCTTCACACGTGCCGCGCGGGCGTCCGTGACCGCGGCGAGGGTCGAGAGGAAGACGAGAGCGATGATGATTCGACGCATGGCAGAGCTCACAGCGGGTTGATGTAGTTGAGGAGCCGCGTCAGCCAGCCCGGTTTCTGGCCTTCGCTCATCACGCCGTCGCCGACGAACTCGATCTGAGCGTCGGCGAGCTGGATGGAGGCGATCGAGTTGTCCTTCGCGATGTCCGCGGGGCGCGCGACGCCGCTGACGTAGAAGTGGTGCTCCTCGTCGTTGACGAGGATGACGCGGTGGCCCTCCAGGAACAGGTTCCCGTTGGGCAGCACCTTCGTGATCGTCGCGGCGACGTTGAAGCGGACCTCGTCGTCGCGGGTCGTCCGCCCCGAAGCGTCGTGCGCGGTCCCGGAGGAGCCGTAGAGGAGCTTGTCCGGGTCCATCGCGGTGTTGTCGCGGATGAGGTTGCCGACGTCGCCGCCGAGCTCGACGCTGCCGTCCCGACGCGTGCGGGTTCCGGCGGAGCGCTTCGCCGAAGCGAGCTCCACGACCCGCACCGTCACGATGTCGTTCGTGCGGTAAGCACGAACGTCGGTGACCAGCGAACCGACGCCCGGCGCCCACAAGGAACCGTCCTCACGCTCGGCAGCCTGCGACGGTTTGTCGACGATGGGTTTGTACTCACGCCGTTTGGGTTCGTAGTTGTTGATATGGGCCGGCCCGCAGGCTGCGGCCGTGAGTAGGCCGATGAGTACGATGCGCTTCATGGCGAAATCTCCGCGGCGCCGTGATCGATTAGGACCGCGCTCAGCGTCTTCTTGGACTTGTCGTTCCGGATGCGGATCTCGTCGCCGACCGCACCGTCCTCCAGGGCGTAGCCCGACAGCGTCACCGTCATCGCGCCGAAGTGCGCCCGTACCGTGATCTTGTCGCCGCGCTTCACGACCTGTGGCAGGACAACGTCGCTCAGCATCACGGGGTGATGTCGCGTCAGCGGCGCCTTCGCGATGCGTCCGACCAGCTGTTCGGGAGCGAGCGCCATCCGGTCGGGGCGGCGGCGTGTCTCGATCTCCCGGAGCTCGAGGTCACTCGCCCGCACGGTCTCACCCGGTCCGATGTCATGCGCGGGCACGACCACGGCGACCTTGGTTCGCCACGCAAACGCATACACACGCCGCGCGACGCGCTGCCCGCGCTGGGTCGCCTCCACGACGACGCGCAGCTTGTCGGAGCGAGAGCGTCGACGCGTCGCGCGGTACTCGATGCCTCGCGCCGGCCTCGGCAACCCGTCGAACGCGCGCTCGGCGATGATCGGCGTGCGGTCTCGATCATCCTCGATACGCGCGAGTCGTTTCACGGCCTCGGCGGGCGTGGACGCGACGACGCTGACGGACGGCTCGAAGCCGCCCAGAACGGACAGCAGCAGGATGACGTTCATGACGACGCCTACCGGAGCCTGTTGGCTTCTTCCATCATGCGGTCGGTCGTCTGGATGACCTTGGAGTTCGCCTCGTAGGCGCGCTGGCCGGCGATCATCGCGACCATCTCCTCGACCACCTCGACGTTCGCCGCCTCCAGGAAACCCTGCTGCAGCGTGCCGAACCCGGTCGAACCGGGGACGCCCTCGCGAATCTCACCGACCTCGTCGGACGTGACGCGGTAGAGGTTGCGTCCCATCGACTCGAGGCCGTTTTTGTTCGTGAGGTTGTAGAGACGGATCTGGCCGAGCTCGCGACGAACGTCGTCACCCATGATCGCCTCGACGGTTCCGTTGGCGCCGATCTCCACGGCCACGGCGTCCGCCGGCACACGAATCTCCGGCTCGAGCGGGAAGCCGTCCGTCGTCGTGATCATACCGTCGGCGTCGGTGCGCAGCGCGCCGTTGCGCGTGTAGAGCACCTCGTTGTTCCGCAGCACACCGAAGAACCCATTCCCCTCGATCATGACGTCGAGGTTGTTCCCCGTGTGCTTCGCCGCGCCCTGCGAGAAGTCACGGACCGTCGCGGTCAGCGTAGTCCCGAGCCCGACCTGGGTCGGCGCCGGCGCCTTCGCGTCGTCAGCGGTCTGCGCGCCGGCGGCGCGCACCGTCTGGTACATCAAGTCCGCGAACCGCGCATCCGTGCGCTTGAAACCGTCCGTGTTCATGTTCGCGAGGTTGTTGGCGGTAGACTCGATCTTGCGCTCCTGCGCACGCATTCCGGTGGATGCGATTTGTAGTGCTCTCGACATGGTGAACCTCCTGTTACCTGTCTTCCTTCATCTAACGATTGGTTGAATCGATGAGGGCGTCGTCGGCCTCTCGATAGGCTTGGATGACTTTCGTCAGCGATTGAAACTCACGCTCCGCGGTGATCAGCTCGACCATGCTTTCCACGGGGACGACGTTCGAACCCTCCAACGCGCCCTGGACGACGTGGCTCGTCTCGACGGGGAGCCCCGGGCCGGAGCGATCGTTGGTCGTGTACGCGCCGCCGCCGACCGGCTCGAGCGCCGCTTCGTTCTCGAACAACGCCCGCACCTCGATGCGTCCGATGACCTGGTCTTCCTGAGTCATCATCCCGCGCGCGTCGATCGCGATCGCCTTGTTGGGGTCGACCTCGCCGCTGTGGTCCATGCGAAGCTCGCGGCCCGCCGAGTCGACGAACTTGCCGTCTTCGGTGAGACGCAGCGACACCGTGCGCTGGAGGAACTGATTGCCCGCGAAGTCCTCGGTGACGAAGTAGCCGTCCCCGGTCAGCGCGAGGTCGAGGTCGCGTCCGGTCTCCTGAATGGGGCCCGCCTCCGTGGACAGCCGCGGCTCGCTCGCCCCGACCAGGTGCCGGTTCGGCGCGTTCAGGTCGTCGCCGAGCACCTCCTCGAACGCGAGGCCGACCTTACGAAAGCCCGGCGTGCTCGCGTTCGCGACGTTGTTGGCGACGACCTCGATCTGACGTTGCCGCGCGGTCGCTCCAGCGGTCGCGACGTAGATCCCTTTTCCCACAACGTCTCGTATCGGCGCACTGACGAACGCCTTGAGCCTCGAAACGAACCGCATCATGCCGATACACCTGAGCGACGCATGAAGGACCGCCCCCTGCACGTCGCCGTCGCGCACCTTTCACGCCAGTACGACCGCCTCCGCGGGGAGTGCGCCGCGCTACGGGCCGAGCAGCGGCGGATGAGCGACCGCATCGAGGAGATCGACCTGGATCTCGAACGTATGCGCTCCGTACCGACCGAGACCGCGGCCGAGGAGCTCGAGCTACGGCGCCACTACAACCACCACGCGGCGATCGCAGAGCAGCAGAAGTCCACGCTTCGCGACGCCATCGACAAGATCGAAGCGGAGCGCGTGCGCCCGCTGTTGGCTGAGATTCGCGTCCTGGCGACGCGCAAGGCTGCGCTCGAGAAGCTCATCGAGCGGCGGAGCACCGAGCGACGACGTGACGAGCTACGGCGCGAGCAGGCCCTGATGGACGAGATCGCGGGCCGGCGTCACTGGATGCGCTGAACCGCTCAGCGGTTCGAGAGGATTTCGTCGACCATCGACTGACGGCCGTCGCCCTGCTGCGACTCGGCCAGACGGTCGATCCCCGCCATGACCGGCTTCGACTCGGACGCGGGCGCATTGTCATCGTCGAGCAGCGCTACGACACGTCGCTCGACCTCGACGATGGTTCCGGCGATGCGGTCGATCGTCTGACACGTGAGATCCTGGAACGACAGCTCGGACATCATCGCAGTGAGTTTGTCGCCGCGTTCGTTCTGTTTGTTCTCGAGGGCCTCAAGCGCGTCCTTGACGGCGGGCTCCTCGGCGATCTCGGGGTGTTTCGCGAGGACCTCGAGCGCCGCCCGAGTCTCATCGTCGTCGTCGACCATGGCCTCCACGAGGCCGAGGAGGTTGTGGGTCGCCTTCTCGGTCGTCTTGGAGACCATCCCCAGCGCGTCGAACGCGCTCGGTAGCTCGCGGTGGACGGTCCCCAACTCACGACGTGTGTCGCGAATGTAGTCGACCAGCCCTTTGAGCTCCTCGAGGAGATGTTCGTAGTTCCGAGTCATCGTACTTTTCCGTTCGCTCAAAAGATGCCGGAGAGCTTGTCGCTCAGGATCTTCGCAGTGAACGGCTTCAGCACGTAGTTGTTCACGCCGGCCTCGACGGCTTCGACGACCTGGTGGCGCTCGGCCTCGGCGGTGACCATGAGGAACGGCATCTCGGAGAGGTCCGGGTCGGCCCGCACTTCCTTCAGGAGCTCGATGCCGGTCTTCACAGGCATGTTCCAGTCGGAGATGACCAGGTCGTACTTCTTGGCTCGGAGCGCCTGAAGCGCTGCGTCGCCATTTTCGGCCTCGTCGACGTTGGTGTAGCCGAGCTGCCTGAGGATGTTCTTGACGATGCGACGCATCGTCGAGAAGTCATCGACGGAGAGAATGCGAATGTCTTTGTCCGGAAGCGCCATCACCGAACTTAGATCGGCCCGGCCGGTTCGGACTTGAGCGTGATTTCAACCGAGACGCTCGGAGAGCTTCTCCCGCAGCATCTCCACGGTCTTCCTCAGGATCTGGCTGATGCGTGACTGTGTCACACCGAGAACGTCTCCGATCTCCTGCAGCGTCAGCTCCGCCTCGTAGTACAGCCCGATCACGAGCCGGTTGCGCTCCGGGAGCTCCGCCATCGCCTGCGAGAGCATGCGTACGTGCTCGTCCCACTCCATCGCGTCGATCGCGCTGTTGGGCGTGGCCCAGAGGGCGTCGAGCGCGAGCGTGTCGAGCGTCGTCGGGTCGACGACCTCCGGCGGCGCGCGACGCGACTTGCTCCGCTGCACCTCCTCGATCGACACCCCCATCGCCTCGGCGACCGCCGCGTCGCTCACCGGCGCTCCTTCGGCCTTCTCGAGCTCGTTCCGCGAGTCGCTCACCGAGCGCGAACGACGTCGCATCGAACGCGTGAGGTGGTCGAGGCTCCGCAGCTCGTCGAGCACGGCGCCCTTGACTCGGATCCGCGCGTAGGCCTCGAAGGCGATGCCGCGGCCCTCGTCGTACTTCACGAGCGCGTCGAGGAGCCCCACCATCCCCGCCGAGAAGAGGTACTCGCGATCGACGGTCGACGGCATGCGCTCGGCGACCTGCCGAACGACCCGATAGACCATCGGGGCGTACTTCTTCACGTCTTCGTCGTACTTCGTCGTGCGACCGCGGGGCGTGTGACTCGTGTAGGCCTTGAGTAGGTTCTGCATTTTGTTTTCTCTTCTTCCTCTTCAGGCCGCCAGCCGTTTGGCGAGGGCTTGAACACAACGTGCCGCAGGGCTGTCCGGAGCCGAGCGAACGAAAGGATCCTGGTTTCGCATCGCGCGCTCGACGCTCTGGTCCTGGTAGACGTAGCCGAAGAACTCGACGTGTTTTCCGAGGAACGAGCGCGCCGCCGAGTCGAGACAGCCGTGCATTTCACGGGCTTCCTCGGCCTGACGTACGCGATTGACGACCACGCCGAACGGCGCGCGAACCTGGGAGAGGCTCGCCACTTTGACGAGCGCGTAGGCGTCCGTCAGCGAGGTCGCTTCGGGGTTCATGACGACGAGGACGTCGTCGGCGATGGAGAGCGCGAGGCGAACGTTCGAGCCGATGCCCGCCCCCGCGTCGACGATGATGATGTCGTAGGCGTGGCCGTGCGCCATGAGCACGTCGAGGAGGCGAACCTGCCCACCGACGTCGAGCTCCGCGAGTCGCGTCAACGCGCTCCCGGCGGGGAGGATGTCGAAGTAGTCGCGGTAGCGCGTCACCACGTCCGAGAAGTCACTCTTTCCGTCGAGGAGGTGACTCGCGTTGCGGTCGGGGGAGATGCCCAGGAGCACGTTGACGTTCGCGAGGCCGAGGTCGCCGTCGACCAAGAGGACACGTTGCCCGGCACGGGCCCAAGCGAGGGCGAGGTTCGTGGCGATGTGCGTCTTGCCCACGCCGCCCTTCCCGCTCGCGACGGTGATGATCCTCGCGGTTCGGGGCAGCGGCTGTGGCTCGAGCTCGAGCGCGGCGGCGGTGTTGACGTTCATGAAGCGGAATTCCTTTCCGGTCGAAGTACGGCGTCGAGAAGCGCATCCACGCCCGGTCTCACCAAGTCATCGGGGATTCGCGGCCCCTGCGAGAGGTAGCTGATCGGCATGCGTGCGGTGCGGGCTGCTGCAATCACGCGGCCAACGAAAGGTGCTTCGTCGAGGCGCGTAACTGCCAAACGGTTGGCACCCACCGTCGAAAAAGCCGACAGTGACTGCGCAAAATCGCGGGCGCCATGACAGGCGGGGACGACCGCGTGGATCTCTTTGTGTGAGAGACCCGAGAGAACGATACCCAGTTGCTCGAGCGCGCGCGCGTCGAATGGGTTCACGGAGGCGGAGTCGAGGATGACCGGGCGCTCGGCGGAGAGTTGCTCGAGGCGGGCGAGGTCATCGGCCGAGGTGACTTCGGTAAACGAAACGCCGAGGGTGTTCGCGCAACGCTTCAACGCCGCGAGGCCGACCCCACGACGGGGGAGCACGGCGCCGAGCACGGGAGAGCGGCCGCCGCCCAAAGAGAGGTCGGCGGCGAGCTTCGCGGCGAGCGTGGTCTTGCCGACGCCCGCGCCGCCCACGAACACCACGACGCCGGGGCTGACGCGCTCGACGGCGGGGGCCACCTCGATGGTCTCGGCGAGGGCGCGACGGAGGCGGCGGTAGTAGTGGGTCCAGTCCGGGACCTCGGCGATTTCGGCCGGCTGCCGGTCGATGTTCTGGAGCAGCGCGACGGCCTCGGCCTTCGGGAAGCCGGACTTGTCGAGTCGGTCGAGGAGCGGCAGCCAGGACCGACCGACGTTCGCGCCGCTCAGCATCTGTGCGCAGACTTCGTCCTCGAGCGCGGCGAGGCGACGCGCGAAGTCCAAGACCTCCTGCATCGACCCGCGGCTCGGATTCGCGGCCTGCGCGACGATCCGGCCGAGGTCTGCGCGCATCGTGGCGAGGGGGCTCGGGCGCGGCGCGGCGGGCATCACCGGCTGCGGCGCGGCGGGAATCACGGGCTGGGGCGCGGCGAGCTCGACCGGCTCCTCGAACAGCAGCTCGTCGGCGGGCGGGGTCGGCGCCTTCTTCGCCGCCGCCGCGATCAGCGCGTCGGTGATCGCCGGCATCGCCTCGACCGTGTCGTCCTCGTCGGGTGCGACCGGCGTCTCGCGCGCGACCTGGACCTCCCACCCGCTGGACGCCGCACCTACCTTGTTCTCTCGGACGCCGAGGACCAGCGGGTCCGGACCGTAGAGACGCCGTGCGGCATCGAGGGCTTCGCGTCGCGTCGCGCCTTTGACGATTTGGACCTGCATGGTCGGTGATGAAGCCAATTGCAGGAGTGATGCCGAATCATTCTTGAACGCTATCGCTTCGGATCACGGTGCTAGGGGACGGGGGAGGTGTCGAGGGACCGACGTGTGTCGAAAAGAGGTCAGCTCGCTGCCACGGAACCGACGATTCGGACATCGCGACCGCTGCTCTGGAGCTCGACGGCGGTGACCACCGCGATGTTCGGCTGGTAGGCGCGCACGAATCGCGCGAAGGGGCGGCGCAGCCGAGGTGACACGAGGATGTTCGGGAAGTCTCGGTCGGTCGTCTCGGCGATCTGCGTGCTGAGGTTTTGGAGGATCGAATTGCCCAGACCAATGCGCGGAATCAACTCACCGTTGGGTCCCAGCGAACGCAGCAGCTCTTCCTCCAACTCACGGTCGAGCATGAGTACGCGAATCACGCCGTCACGGTGCGCCACCTGCGCGGAGATCTGACGTCCCAGCGCCACCCGGCACAAGTCGGCGAGGTCCTCCGGTCGCTTCGTGCGGCTGATGTTGAGGCTGATCGTCTCGAGGATCGAACGAAGGTCGCGAACGGACACGGACTCCTCGAGGAGCAAGCGCAGCACCGTGGAGAGCTCCGCGTAGCTGATCTGCGTAGGGAGGAGCTCTGCGACGAGGCGCGGCGCTTCGTCGCGGACGAAGTCGACCAAGTCCTCCACCGTGTCGCGGCTGAGGAGCGCGTCGGCGTTACGCTTGAGGATCTCCGACAGGTGCGTGGTCAGGATCGAAGCGGGCTCCACCACCATCGCACCCTGCGCCTCCGCGCGACGTTTGGCGCCCGGCTGAATCCAGACCGCCGGCGTCCCGAACACCGGGTCGCGCCCCTCGATCGAATCATCCACGCGGATGTTCCCGTCCGCCTTCATCGCCATCAGGCGACCGGGGACGATCTCACCGCGCGCGACCTGCGCACCCGAGAGGCTGATCGCGTACTCGTGTTGTGACAGCTGCATGCTGTCGGCAATTCGAACCTTGGGGACGATGATTCCGAGTGACTGCGCGAGTTGGCGTCGGAGGTTTTTGATCTTCGCAGGAATTTCACCGCCCTTGTTGGCGTCCGCCATGGGGATGAGTCCGAATCCGACCTCGAGCTTGATGGGTTCCAGACGCAGCGCGTCCGCTTGGATCTCGCGCTCGGTCTTCTCGGGCGGCGCCTCGGTCTTCTCTTCCGGCTCCGGCTCGGCCTCGGCACCCATCTGTCGGTAGGCGACGAAGGTGAGCGTCGCAGCGAGCACCGCGAAGGGGAACAGCGGGAGCCCCGGCAGCGCACCGATCATCAGCAGGAACACCGCCGCCATGCCGAGCACCGACCGCATCCCGAGCATCTGCTGGACGACCTGGCGGCCGAAGTCACTCTTTCCGGAGGCCCGAGAGATCGCCAAGCCGGCGGCGGTCGAGACCACGAGCGCCGGCATCTGCGAGACAAGGCCGTCACCGATCGTCAGCGACGAGTAACTCGCCGCGGCCTCCGCGAGGTTGAGATCGTGCTGGAAGAGCCCGATGAAGAGCCCGCCGATGAGGTTGATCGCCGTGATGATCAGGCCGGCGATCGCGTCGCCTCGGATGAACTTGTTGGCACCATCCATCGCACCGTAGAAGTCCGCCTGCTGCTCGACTTCCTCGCGGCGACGCCGCGCCTCCGTCTCGTTGATCGAACCCGCAGACAGCTCGGCGTCGATCGCCATCTGCTTACCCGGGAGCGCGTCGAGCGTGAATCGAGCTGCGACCTCTGCGATGCGCCCGGCGCCCTTCGTGATGACGACGAAGTTGATGAGCACGAGGGCGAGGAACACGATGACGCCGACCGCCAGGTTGCCGCCGACGACGAAGTTGGAGAAGGCGTAGATGATGCGTCCCGCGGCCTCCGATCCCTCGTGACCACTGTTGAGGATCAGACGGGTGGACGCGATGTTCAGCGACAGACGCAGCAGCGTCGAAATGAGTAGGAGCGTCGGGAAGATCGAGAAGTCCGTCGGTCGCTCGGAGAACAGCGCCGTGAGGAACACGACCGCGCTGATTGCGATGCTCAACGCGAGCAGTAGATCCAGCGCCGCGGACGGCACCGGAATCATCAGCAGCGCGACGATTCCGAGGAACGCGGAGCCGACGATCGTCTCGGGCGTCAGCACACGTGCCGGGAGGCTCCCTATCGATGCGGTCTTCATCTCGAATATCTCCTACTCAGCGATAGGGTGCTTCTCCGCGAAGCCGGCGAACGAGCTTGAGTAGCTGCGCCACACCCTCGAACAACTCGAACGGAATCTCGTCCCCCTCCTTGGCCGCGGCGTAGAGTGCCCGCGTCAGGGGGACGTTCCGTTGGACGGGGACGTCATACTTCTCGGCGAGCTCACGAATTCGAAGCGCCTTGAAGTCGACCCCCTTGGCCACCACGACCGGCACGGCGTCCTGGCCGGGCCGGAAGCGTAACGCGACCGCGTAGTGGGTCGGGTTGACCGAAACGACCGTCGCATCCTGCACGGCCTTGTCGAGAGACTTCTGTTTGATCTCGTTCATGCGACGGCGCCGCGCCGCACGAATGTGGGGGTCACCGAAGGACTCTTTCTGCTCGCGCTTGACCTCGTCCTTGGTCATCTTGAGCTTCTCTTCGTGGCGGTAGCGCGTCCACAGCACGTCGAGCCCGGCGACCACGGCCATCGCCGCCGCCACGCGAATCACCACCATGTACGCGAGACGACCGAGCTCGTCCCCGATCGAGCCGATCGGCGCGAGGGCGATCTTGAACAGACGCTGCGGTTCGTCCTGGAGCGCGAGCAGCGCGATGAAGACCAGGCCCATGCCCTTGAAGAAGGACTTCGCGAGTGTGACCGGGAGCTCGACCCCGGTCATCCGCTTGAACCAACCGCTGGGATCGAGGCGCTCCCACTTGAACGCGAGGTTCTCGAAGTTGAGATTGAAACCCACCTGCGCGACGTTCGCGATGATTCCGAACAGCATCGCCAAGAAGGCGACGGGGGCCACGAGCCGAAAAATCGAAATACCGCCGTCGCGGAGCGAGCGAATGGCCACGCCCTCGAACCCACCGAGATTGCCGCCGTCGAAACTCAGCGTGGTGCGAATGAGGCTGACCGCGTCGTAGCAGATCCGGGGGAAGACCCAGGAGATCAACCCGCTGAGCAGCAGCATCGTCATGGCGATGCCGACCTCGCTCGAGTTCGCGACCTGCCCTTCTTTGCGAGCTTGCTCCCGTTTTCTTGGGGTAGCTTCCTCGGTCCGTTCGCCGTTCTGACTGTCGTCCGCCATCGCTTCCTCAGATCACGAACCAGCGGGCGAGGTCTTCGAGGCGGTCGTGGAACGCCTCGTCGACGAGCGGAGAGAAGGTCTGCACGGAAGCGAGGAGGCCGACCACGCCGGTCGTGATCGTGAAGCCGGGCCCTTCGATGAGCATGTTGAGGTGAGGGACCGCCCGGGACACGATGCCCAGCACGAGCTGCGCGGCGAACACCGCCGCGATGACCGGCGCACCGGCGCGCAGACCGAGGCTGAAGAGCTCACTCCCCACCTCCATCGTGATAGCGCGCCCATCGAACTCGGGTGAGAACACCCCGGGGGGGACGACCTCGAGATACCGGGCGAGGAACGTGAACAGCAGATGGGGCCCGTCACCGACGGCATAGACGCCGAGCGCGGTCATCGTGTACGCGGAGCCGAGCACCGTCACCCGCGTCTGCATCGGCGTCAGGAAGCTCGGGTCGGCGAGGTTCATCTGCGTGCCGGCCGCTTCGCCGCCGAACGAGAACGCGTGAACGACGAGCTGAAGGAGGAAACCCATCGCGAGGCCCAGGACGACCTCCCCCGCGATGGCCATCCCGAGCCCGGTCGACTCGACGGCTCCGAGCCGCGCCGAGAAGGCCCAAGCCACACCGCCCGCGAGGAAGATGCGGGCGACGGCGGGGGCACGCACGCCGGGGAACGGCGCGACGACGAAGAACGCGCCGAACCGAACGAACGCCAACACCATGGCGACCGTGATTTCGGCGTGCTGGAAGAGGGTCTCCATCAGACCGCGACCACCTGCGCGATGGCCTCGATGGCCTGTCGGAACACGAAGATGTACCGGTCCAGGCCCCACGGAACGATGAACCACGCCGTCGTCCCCACCGCGATGACCTTCGGGACGAAGGTCAGCGTCTGCTCGTTGACCTGGGTCGCCGCTTGAATGGAACCCACCGCGAGGCCCACGGTGAGACCCACCGCGAGCAGCGGGAGCATGACACTCGCGCCGACGAGGATGGACTGAACGAGGAGGCTGATGACGAAGTCAGGGTGCATGCGCGTCTCCTCGTCACATCCCGAAACTCTTGACCATGGAGCCCACGACGAGGGCCCACCCGTCGGCCACCACGAAGACCAAGAGTTTGAAGGGGAGTGAGATCGTCGGCGGCGGGAGCATGAACATACCCAATGCGTTCAGCAGCGCCGCCGTCGACAGGTCGATGACCAGGAAGGGAATGAAGAGCAGGAACCCGATCGCGAAGGCCGTCCGGAGCTCGCTGACGATGTAGGAAGGCACGACGACGCGCATGGGGATGTCGTCCAACGAGGCGACGGACTGCGTGCGGCTGAGGTTGAGCATCAGCGCGAGGTCCTTCTCGCGGGTCTGCTTCAGCATGAACGCACGCAGCGGCTTCGACGCGTCCTCGAGCATCTGCACCTCGGTGATCCGACCCTCGACGTAGGGTTGGAGCGCATCGGTGTGAATTCGCGTCGCGACGTCTCCCATGACGAACCAGGTGAGGAAGAGCGAGAGTCCGATGATGACTTGGTTGGGCGGCATCGACTGGAGCCCCAGCGCGTTCCGCAAGAAACCCATCACGAGGACGATTCGCAGAAATGCCGTCATCGAGATCACGATCCCCGGCAGCAAAGTAAGCGCCGTGAGAATCATGACGACGCGGATCGGCGTCGCGGAGCTCAGCTCCTGCAGCATGGTGTCCATCAGTGGCTCCCGTTTCGAGTTCGCGGAGGGGTGACTAGAGGGTGTTCAGACGCTGGATGATCCGACGCCGGTCCGAGGGCGAAGGCTTGAAGACGTCTTCCTCGCTCAGGACCTCGGCGAACTTCCGCTTGGGACGTTCCTCGACCGGCTCCTCGAGCCTCGGTTTCGCCGGGACCACCGACAGGGCCGGGTGCTCGGCGGGCAGGCCACGGGCGGGCTCGACCTCCTGGTCGAGCACCGCCAGGCCCTCGAAACCCGCGCCCGTAACACCGAGGAGGACTCGGCGCTCACCAACGGACACGAGCAGGAGACGCTGACCCTTACCGACCCACAGCGACTCCTCGAGCCGAAGCTCGTTGTTTGCGGCGTCGAACATCCCTTTCGACTTCAGCCGCTTCATGACGAATGCACCCCCGACGAAGAGCGCCGCGAGCCCGAAGGCCGCGCCGAACATCGTCGTGATCGATTGGATCGGATCCTCGGTCTCGAGTTTCTCGCTCGTGAGGGCGGCGGCGACGGGCGCCCCCTCCGACACCTCCGGCTTCCTCGGCTCACCCGCCTTCGCGCGTTCTACGAAACCCGCGAGCCTCTGGAGCCGCTTCGCGTCCTCGTCCCCGGCGGGAACCTCGGCGAAAGCCGCGACGGGCGTCGCGAGCATCGAGACGGTCATGACAAACGCTTTCAGATTCATCTCAGTCGGCTCCCAAGGTTTCGATGCGTTCGGAGTGACTCACGATGTCCGTGAGTCGAACGCCGAACTGGTCGTTGATGACGACGGCTTCGCCGCGCGCGACGAGCTTCCCGTGCACGAGCACGTCGAGCGGTTCGCCGGCGAGCTTCGTGAGTTCCACGATGGACCCCTGCGCGAGCTGCAGGAGGTCGCTGATCTGGACGCTCGTCCGCCCCAGCTCGACGGAGACGACGAGCGGAACGTCCATGATGCGATCGAGGTTCGAGAGATCGTCTTCTTTGACCGGCGGGAGCGACGGCTCCTTCGGGGTCTCTTCGATCGGGGTCGCAATCTCTTCAGTCATGACTTCCTCCGGACCGCGCCGCCGCAGCGGCCGCGTTCTCGACGATATGCACGGGTCGCGTGAGCTCGACGGAGACCTTCCCGCGGCTCATGACGGGCCAACCGAGGCCCTTCTGTACGTCCTCGACGAGGCAAGGAACGGGTTCTTCGCTGTCGACGTTCAGGCGAATGGTGTCGCCGACCGACATCGCCATCAGGTCTCCGAGGCGAATGTGACCGGTGCCGAGCAAGGCCTTGAACTCGACGTCGAGACCGAGCAGCACGGCGATGATCTGCCGCCGCCACGCGCTGTTCTCGTCTGCGCGCTCGGTCTGGAGCGCAGAGCTCAGCGCACGACGGATGGGCTCGATGACGTGGTACGGAATCACCAACGAGATGCTCCCGCGGGTGTTCCCTTCGATCTCGACGACGAATCGAATGTGCACCGTGACGTCGGTGGGCGCTGCGATCGCGGCGAACTGAGGGTTCACTTCCGTCCGCAGGTACTCACACTTCACCGCGAGGACCGGCTCCCAGGCTCCCTCGAGGTCCTTGAGTACGAGCGAGACGACCTGCTCGATGAGTTTCAGCTCGATGGACGAGTACTCACGCCCTTCGACGCGATACCAACTCCCAGTGCCACCGAAGACGTGGTCGACCAGACCGAACATCAGCGGCGCGTCGACCGCGACGAGGCAGGTGTTCTTCAGCGGCGGCATGCGAAAGACGTTCAGACACGCCGGCACCGAGACGGTCTCGATGAACTCGTTGTACTTCAGCAGCTCCGTGCGCTCGTGCGTGACCTCGACCGTCTTGCGGAACATGTTGAAGATCGACTGCCGCATCAGACGCGCGAGGCGCTGATTGAGGATGTCGAGCGTCGGCATGCGGCCGCGGACGATGCGGTCGTTGCTCGTCAGGTCGTACCCACGCGCGCCCTTCTTCTGAGCTTCCTGCTCTTCGGAGTCGGGTTCGGTCGCGACCGAGCCGGTCCGCACGGCGTTGAGGAGCGCGTTGACTTCGTTCTGTGAGAGTACATTGTCCACGTTGCACCTACTGCGTCACGAAATCGGTGAAGTAGACCTGCCTCACCGTACCTGTCGTCAGAACGTGGTTGAATCGCTGCTCGAGGGCGCGTCGGATCTTGTCGAGCGACCCTGGCCCCTGGGTGTCGGAGAGCTTCAGGCTCGAGAGGTACGCGATCGTGATGTGCCGCAGCTGTGGGTTGCGCATCTTCACCTCTTCCGCGGTGGGTTGTGCCGAAACCTCGACGCTGACGACGACCCGCAGGTAACGCGACGTGGCGCGGTCCGCGAGGTTGATCGTGAACTTGCCGACCATCTCGGTCGGGCCCAGCGCAGAGTCGGCGCCCTTGGGCGCCTCGGCGGCTTCTGCGCCTTCCTTCTCGGCGTCCGCCTTCTTCGCCTCGTCCTGGGCCGGTGCTTCCTCGGCGGGCGCCTCGGCCGAGGCCTCCGACGACGACCCGAGCAGGACGAACGCACCGAGGGCGCCGAGGACCACGACATTGAGGGCGAGGACCGCGATGACGAGCAGCTTCTTCTTGCTCTTGGGCGCGGCGCCCGCGTCTTCGGTTTCTTGCTTGGCCATGTCTCGCAGCTGACATCAGCATTGAACGTGCCATCGCGTCGGAGGCCGTTTCGTGGCTTGGAACGAGACAAATCGTCGGCGAACCGACGGTCGACCACGTCGACACCTGTCGGCGGAATGACGGGCCGAGATCAGCGCACATCCTGCGCCGACGGGGACCGTCGAGATCCCGACAAAACTGCTCAAACGTGGGGGAATTGTGTCGATGTTCGAGTGTCCTTACACAGGACCTCTGCCATGCTGAGTGCCATCGAGAACGTACAGCCCCACGACGACATCCGTGTTCTCGTCATCGACGACGAAGAAGCGGTGTGCCGCGCCATCGCCCGCAACCTCAAGACCCGCGGGCTGACACCGGTGACGGTGAACGGTGGCGAAGACGCGATTCGTCAACTTGACCGAAACGAGTTCGACGTTGCGATCTGCGATCTGTACATGCCCGAGGTCGACGGCCTCGACGTGCTCCGCCACGCGCGCAGCCTGGCGAGCCCCGTCCCCGTCGTGATGATTACGGCGTACGGCGACATCGCACAGGCGGTGAAGGCGATGAAGGCGGGCGCGTCCGACTTCATCACCAAACCCGTCGACAACAACCTGATCGCTGCGGCCATCCGCGTGGCGAACAAGAACCGCGAGCAGTCGCGAAAGATCGTCGAGCAGACGGAGTCCCGACTCATCGGCTCCAAGCGCTGGCTCGGCCCGTTCTCGAAGCTCCTCGGCAAGGTCGCGAACAGCAGCTCGATCGTCCTGCTCGCCGGCGAAACCGGCACGGGCAAGACGGAGGTCGCCAAGGAGATCGCCCGCCTGTCGGAGCGCGAAGGGCGCTTCATCGTCGTGAACTGCGCCGCGATCCCCGAGAACCTCCTCGAGTCGAAGCTCTTCGGCACGGTGCGGGGTGCGTACACGGGCGCAGAGGACCGCGCCGGTGTACTCGAAGAAGCCGCCGGCGGGACCTTGTTCCTCGACGAGATCGGCGAGCTCAAACCCGACCTGCAAGCCAAGTTGCTCCACGTGCTGCAGGAGCGAACCTTCACGCGGCTGGGCTCCACGAAGGAGATCCGCAGCGACGTCCGTTTCATCACCGCGACGAACCGCGACCTCGAAGCCGAGGTCGCCGCGGGGAACTTCCGCAAGGACCTCTACTACCGCCTGCAGGTGACGGTCCTCGAGATACCGCCGCTGCGGAGCCGCCCCGAGGACGTCCCGCTGCTCCTCGAACACTTCCGCAACACGTCGAGCGACGAGGTCCCCGAGTTCGGCCCCGAGGCGCTCGAGATGCTCCAGCGCTACGAGTGGCCGGGCAACATCCGCGAGCTGAAGAACCTCGTCGAACGCTTCGGCGTCTTCTTCGACGAGCCCCGCGCGGTCACCACCCAGGACCTCGAGCCGCACGTCTCGCGGTCCTCCGGCGACATCGCACCGGTCGGCGCGGCCCCGCTCGTCCGCACCGGTCCGCCGGAAGGCAGCGACCCGTCGTTCGACTTCACGCTCGACCTCGGCGGCCGTTCGCTCGAGGAGGGCATCAACGACTACCAGCGGTGGCTCATCATCAGCGCCCTCCGACGTAACAAGGGCAACAAGTCGAAGACGGCGCGCGAGCTCAAGATGAAGCGAACGACGCTCATCGAGCGCTGTCATAAACTCGACATCACCGACGACGATATCGAAGGTGACGATGACGATTGAGTTGGCACCGCGTTCGCATCTCTCGGGTGCGTGCGCCGGACCTTCAATCGACTCCTGATTTTCCTGCCGCTCCTGGCACTCATCGAGACGAGCACCGCGCAGGCCGCGGACCCCCGACAAGTCATCGTCGTCAAGGTCTCGCCCGAGACGGACGCACGCATCATCCACCGAGCCGGGGATCCGGTCGCGCTCCTCGAGATCGACCACGCGCCGGACAACATCGTCGAAGTCCTGACGCATCAGCTCGGGGACTGGTGCTCGAAGATCGAGCGCCGCGGCATCTACGGGCACACCGTCACGTTTGCGCTGTTCCTACGGGACGCGTCGGTGTTTCCGACCGTCGGGTGGGGTAAGAAGCCGCGCTCGCTCCGCCTGCAGTTCACGCCTCGCCCCAAGGCGATGCGTCCGA
Organism: Deltaproteobacteria bacterium; assembly: GCA_040218735.1. Lineage (GTDB taxonomy): Bacteria > Myxococcota > Kuafuiibacteriia > Kuafuiibacteriales > Kuafuiibacteriaceae > JAUHYN01. The sequence continues at coordinate 388,090 of JAVJQW010000046.1, read as the reverse complement.
AGGCGACGGAGGTCGTTGGTCGGATGGCCGGTTTCGGCTCGTCGGTCGAACACCGCTACCTCCTCCCGCCCAAACCCCGGCGCCACCCCTGCAAGAAACCCGTCTTCGAGGACCACTGCGCCCACTACAAACGTGCGCTGGAGGCGGCGCAGTTCCTGGAGGAAGGGAAGCCCGTCGACACCTTCGAGCGGTGGGCGTTCCGCTTCCGGTTCGAAAAGCCCTGGACGCGCAACCTCCCGGCGTACGCGTACACCGGGATCGTCGTCGCGCGCTTGCTCGTTCACCGAGACCTCGCGCCCGAGGCCGAGGCGTTCCTTCGGTCCGACCCGGTCTTCGCGGTCGAACGCCACATCCCGTACACCGCGCTGATCCTGGCCGGGATCTACGAGAAGACCGACCGCCGCGACGAGGCCGTCGAGATCCTCACCGAGATGATGAAGACGACGAAGGAGCGCGAGCTTCGGGGGCACGCGACGCTCGCGCTCCTCGAGCTGCAGATCCACGGGCGCCGCTTCGTCGAGGCCGCGCAGCTCGCCGAAGAGCTGACCGCCGACCGCGCTGGCGACGGCGACGTCGCCGCCAAGTCGTGGATGTTGTCGGGCGAAGTGAAGATCGCGATGGGTGCGTTCGACGCCGCGGAGACGTGCTTCCGCAACGCGATGAAGACGGTGCGCGACCGTCAGCTCGAAGCCGACATCCACCTCCGCCTCGGCGATCTCGCGCTCCAGAACCATCGCGCGCGCTCCGTCGCCCGTCGCCAGTACGAGCGTGCGTCCAAGGGCGACGAGTGCACGGTCAAACGCGTCGAGCTGAGGCGAATGCTGCGGTTCGGCCCCTTCGCCAAGTACGCAACGCTGGAGGACCGCGTCGCGCAGCTCGTCGAGTTCGGCGCGTGCCCAGCGGTGCGGTTCGAGGCGACGTACGCCCTCGCCTTCGTGCACTCCGCGCTCGGCAACGATCTCGAGGCCCTTCAGACCCTCATCGCAGCCAAGGAGATGAAGAGTGACTTCGTCCAGGCGTGGGCCGTCGACGTGGCGTACCTGTCGGCAACCCAACAGGTGGTCGGTCGCTGGATCGAGCGCCTGGCGCGCGCGGAGGCCTGGCCCGAAATCATCGGCCTGATGGAGGGGCCGGTGGGCGAGGTGCGCGGAAGCCTCGACGCACCGACCCTGGTCGCGATCTCACGTGCACACCGGATGATGAACGTCGACGGTGGGTTCTGGGACGACCTGCTCGTCCAGCTGCGCCGCGGCCTCGACGAGGAGGTCGAGCGCGAGGCCCTCATCGAGCTGATCGAGAGCTACCTCGTCGCCGAGGACACGTTCCGTGCGGACGTCGCGATCGGCTACTTCATCGAGCAACACGACGACTCGATCGACGGTTGGCGGGGTCGGCACCTCGCGGCGCGTCGAGCGCTGCTCGGCCAGCGCGCGGACGTCGCGCTCGCGCACCTCGACGCCGTCGAGTCCCTGACGCCCCCCGGCGACCCGCTCCAGGAGGCCAAAGCGCTGCGGACGCGTGCGCTCCTCGGCGCGGGCCGCACGAGTGACGCTGCGTCGTCACTCCTCGCGTGGCTCGACGGAACGCCGACACCTACGCAAGGCGTTGGGGCGCTGACCGTCGACGTGACGTCAGCATGCCTTCGCGAATGCAACGACGAGCAGGTGGCCCAACTCTTGAAACGCATCAACACGTTCGAAGATGGCGCACTCGTCACGGACCGGATTCGCGTGCTCGCCAAGCAGCGCGGAGTCGAGCTCCGAGACAAGGCCGCCCAGGAAGGCAAGGGATCGGTTTGGAAGCGCTACGGCGAGGTCATCGCCGCTTCCGAGGATCTGGAAGAAATCAAGGAGTGATGACTTTGAAGAAGAACAAGAACAACCAGGACGCCGTCGCGCTTCGCATCAACGGATCGCTGATGGGCGTCGCCCCGCAGCCCAAGCTCTGTGAGTTGGCGCAGGCGCTGCGCGGCATCGCGCTCTCCGACTCCCCCGTCCTCCTGCGCGGCAGCGAAGACATCTGTCACGACCTGGTCGAGCAGCTCCACAAGCTCGGACGTCGCTCGAGCCTCCCGATGCACAACTGCCACTCGCCGGAGGAAGCCGAGACGTTGTTCCGGACGGTCTTCGACGAAGAGGACGAGCCGAACGAGGACGCGCTGGGGACCTGGGCCCTCTTCCGGGTCGAGGCCTGGCCGCGTGAGCTGCAGGTCAGCTTGCAGCGGATCCTCGAGGTGCTCGACGAGAGCCGCCTCCACGGCCGCCTCCGCCACGACCGCATCCCGCGCGTCGTCGTCGTTCAGGAGAGCGACTCGGACGGGCGTTCGCTCGACCCGGCGCTGAAGCGTCGGCTCTCCTACTTCAACCTGTCCGCCACGCGCGCGACGAACGCGGAGCTCGTGGGATGAAGGTCGGTCCGGACAAGCTGGGTCCGTGGCTCGAGCGTGCGCTCGATCTGTCGACCCAGCGCCACCGCGCGCTGTCGACGAATATCGCAAACGTCGACACGCCGGACTACACGCCGACGGACGTCGAGTTCTCGAAGTACCTGTCGCGTGAGCTCGAGCGGCCGGAAGGGATGCCCTCTCTTCCGGACCCGCGTGAGTACGAGCGGCACGACGTGGAGCCCGGGATGGACGGCAACCGCGTGGACCTCGACCAAGAGGTCGTCCGGATGACTTCGAACCGTGTGTTCCACGAGCTCGCGACCGAGATCGTGAATCGGCGACTCGCGCTGCTCAAATACAGCATCGACGAAGGAGGTCGATAGCCATGGCACTCTCCGTCTTCAAGGCGCTCGAGCTCGCAGGACGCGCGCTCTCGTCACAGCGAACCCGCCTCGACGTCGTGTCGGGCAACCTCGCAAACGCGCAGACCACCGCGCCCGACGGAGAGGTCGGCTACCGACGCCGCGACGTCGTGTTGAGCGCAGAGCCGGCCCGCAACGACTTCGGCCGGCTCCTGCGCGACGACGTGGGTCGCCTCGTCGACTCCGTGCAGGTGGAGGACATCCGCGAGGACGACGCCCCGCCGCGCATGGTCCACGACCCGTCGCACCCCCACGCGAACGAGGATGGGTACGTCGCGTACCCCAACGTGTCGCCAGTGGAAGAGATGGTCGACATGATCACGACGATGCGTGCGTACCAGGCCAACCTCAACGTACTCACCGCGGTGCGTGAGATGGCGCAGCGCGCGTTCAACATCGGGCGAGGTGTCTGATGGAACGCCTCCCGGATATTCGCAGTAAACTCTTCGACGCGGCGCGCCCGAAGGCGTCGTCCTCCGAAGACGGCACGAGCACCACCGACTTCGCGAAGCTGCTCGGTGACTCGGTCGAGTCCGTGCGCGGCTCGCTCGCCGACGCGGACAAGACCGCCGCTGCGTCGCTCGTCGGAGACGCGGAGCCTCACCAAGCGATGATCTCGATGACAAAGGCGGACCTGTCGTTCCGCTTCATGGTCCAAGTGCGGAACAAGGCCGTCGATGCCTACCGCGAGATCATGAACATGAACATGTAGCGAAGGCTGAGCCATGAACCTCCTCGAGACCGTCAAGACCTGGTGGAAGGACGCCCCACCCGTCAGCCGCGCCGCCGGGATCACCGGGCTCGTCGGGTTGGTGTTGTTCGGCGCGTGGTTCGCCTCGACCGACCCGACGCACAACTGGGTGCCGATCACTCAGGAGCCGATGTCACTCACCGACGCCGGGCAGGTGAAGAAGGTCCTGGCGGCCAAGGGCGTGCAGTTTCGAATCGAGGAGACGTCGGGCGGCAGCACGGTGCTCGTGCCGATGGAGCAGCTGACCGACCTGAAGATGACGCTCCTCGAGCAGGGCGTCGACGTGGGTCAGTCGTTCGACCCCTACAAGTCGATGTTCGAGAGCGGCGGCGCGACGTTCACGACCGCGAGCATGGAGCAGGCCATGCGTACCCACGCGAAGGAGAAGAGCATCGAGATGAAGCTCGCCGCGCTCAAACCCGTGAAGCGCGCGATGGTGAACCTCGCCGTTCCGAAGAACTCGATCCTGGAGCACACGTCGAGCGCCCCCAAGGCGTCCGTGGTCATCGAGCTCGCTCGTGGGTACGGCTTCACGAAGGAGCTCGCGGTCTCCATTCAAGATACGGTCGCGCACGCGGTCGAGGGCCTTCACCCCGACAAGGTCTCGGTGACCGACCACCTCGGACGTCGCGTCGGGGTGTCGAGCGGGGATCCCGCCACCGCCCTCGCCTCCCGTTCGCTCGCGCTCCGGCAGGAGCAGGAGTCGCAGTACGAAGAGCGCATCATTCAGCTCCTCGAGCCCATCGTCGGTCAGGGCCGCGTCGTCGCGCGAGTCTCGGCGCGCATGGACATGAGCCGCGTCGAGCAGCGCTCCGAGGAGTACGACCCGGACAACGCCGTCGTTCGTCGCGAGCGTACGAGTAAGGACACGGCGAGCTCACAGGATCGCGGCCCGGCGCGTGCGGCGGGCGTCGGCGGCAACGGCCCGCAGCGTCCGGCCGGTGGAAACGACGGTCCGTCGTCCAGCACCAACAACGAGAACAGCGTGACGGAGACCGACTACGCCGTGCCGAAGAAGATCACGGAGTCGACGCGTCCCATGGGTTCGCTCGAACGGCTCTCGGTCGCCGTCGTCATCGACTCCACCGTGATGGAGCCGCCTGCGGACGAACCGCCCGCCGAGGGCGAAGGCGAGACGAAGGAGCAGCCGGTCGACGTCGAGATCAAGACACGGCGCGCAGCGCCCATCCCCAGTCAGCGAGCGCTCGCGGAGATCGTCAAGAAGGCGGTGGGTTTCGATCCCGTGCGCGGGGACCAGGTCGAAGTGCTCTACGCGCCGTTCAACCGTCCGACCTTCGAGCCGGAAGAGTTCCAAGCGGCCGAGACGGGTGTGCTCGGCTTCGAGACCATCCCCCCTTGGATCCCCTTCTCCGGAGTCATGCTCTTCGGCTTCGTCCTCGTCGCGTTCGCGATGTTCCGGACGGAGAAGGCCCGCAAGCTGCGCGCCGAAGAGCACCGACTCCGCGAGGAGGAGGAAGAGCAGGCTCGAATCGAGGCGGAGCGGAAGGCCGCCGAAGAAATGTCTAATGAAACGATGGGGCAGGTGCCGATCAAGGAAGAAGTGAAACGCATGGCGAGCGCCAACCTCAACGCGACGACGCAGGTCATGAAGGAATGGCTGTCGGTGAGGCCGCTATGACGACCGAATACACGGGCGTCGAAAAGGCGGCGGTGGTCTTCATCCACCTCGGTGAGGAGCTCGCGAACGACGTTTTCCAGAACCTCACGCGTCGCGAGATCAAGCTCCTGCACCACGCGACCCGGAAGGTCGCCAGCTTCACCGCGGATCAGGTCGAAGCGTGCCTCGAGAGCTTCGTCGCGGAGATGCAGGCGATCAGCCCCGAGCTCAAGTCGGGCTCGGCGTTCATCGCGCAGCTCGCGACGCAGAACCTGGGTTCGCAGCGTGCGCGCGAGTACCTCGGCGACGCGACGACCGGGTTGAACGACACGCTCGCCGAGCTCGACGCGCGGACGATCTCCTCGCTCGTGAAGAAGGAGCACCCGCAGACGGTGTCGCTCATCCTCGCGCACCTCCCGCCGGAGCGCGGCGCCGAGGTCCTGGCGATGTTGCCGGACCAGCTGCAGCCGGATGTCATCCGTCGGCTCGCGAAGATCGATCAGGTCTCGCCGGAGGTGGTCGATCTCCTCGAGCAGGCCCTGGTCTCGGAGATCGCACGCATGGGCAAGGGGCTCACGCAGAAGGTGGGCGGCATCCACCTCGTCGCGGACATCATGAACAACCTCGACAAGTCGGTGGAGCAATCGCTGATGAACGAGGTGCAGGAGGCGGACGAAGAGCTCGCCGAAGAGGTCCGCTCGCTGATGTTCGTGTTCGACGATCTCATCTACGTCGATGGAGGCGGTATTCAGACGCTCCTCAAGGAGGTCGAGCGCGACACGTTGGTCATGGCCCTGAAGGCCGCCGGCGACGAGCTCAAGGATCACTTCTTCAGCAACCTCTCCGCGCGCGCCGCCGAGATGATCGCGGACGACATGGAGAACCGCGGCCTCGTTCGGCTGAGCGAAGTGGAGAAGGCGCAGAGCGAAGTCGTCCGCGTGGCCCTCAACCTCGCGCAGAACGGCGCCATCGACGTGAACAAGTCGAGCAACGACGAGCTCGTGTAGGAGAGCGAAAGTGTCCTCCGATCCGCACCAGAAGCGACTGCTGAGCAGCGGCGCCATCGGCCGTGACTTGGTGACGCTCGTTCGCGTCGCCGAGCCCGTCACGATCGAGGTGGCGACGTTCCGGGAGTCCCGCCGCGGTCGTCCGGTCGGCGCGCCGCGATCTCGCGAAGCCGTCGAGGTCCCGACGCCCCCGCCCGCGCCGAAGAACGACGTCGACGTCGAGCGGGCGCGTTCGCAGGCCTACGAAGAAGGCTTCGCAGCGGGACAGGCCGCCGCGGCGAGCGCCGCGGAGCAGATGTTCGAACGTTTCGAAGGTGCGATCGAGCATCTGCGGCGTGCACTCGCGACGACCGAGAAGTCGGCGCAGGAGGACTGCGTTCGGCTCGCGTTGCGCATCGGCGAGACGCTCACGCGCGAGGCGCTCACCTCGAACCCGGACGCGATCGTCGCGGCCGTCTCTCACGCCGTCGAGCACATCGGCACCGACGCACCGCTGAAGATCGCGTGTGACGCCGCGACGGCGATCGGGCTGAAGATGCAGCTCGAAGAGCTGGTCTCGAGCCTCGGCGTCCCCGGCATCGAAGTCACGGAAGACGCTTCGCTCGCGCCGGGCGATCTGATGCTCACGAGTGGCGTGGTCGCGCTGGACGCACGGGTCGACACCGGCATCGGACGAATCGAACAGGCGCTACGACGCGAGCTCGGGATGCCGGCCGACGAGACGACGGTCGCGGGAGGGTGACGACGTGTTGAACTGGTCGGCCGTCGAGCGCGCCCTGTCGGAGGATCACCTCCTCGCCGGTGGGCGCATCACACGTGTCAGCGGGAGCACGTTGCAAGCTACCTTGCCGCGCGCACAGACCGGCGCCATCTACCGCATCGAAGGCCGTGATGGCCGACGAAACCTCCTCGCGGAGGTCATCGGGTTCTCGGACGTCGACACGATCCTCGCTCCGTTCGGTGAGGCGCGGGGCATCGGCCCCGGCGATCTCGTAGTGCCGGAGGGCACTTCGGATCAGCAGCTCGTCTCCGAAGAGTTCCTCGGGCGGTCGATCGATCCGCTCGGCGCGCCGATGGACGGCGGTCCGCCGGTGCACGGCAAACACCTCGTCCCGCTGTACCGCTCTCCGCCGAACCCGCTCACGCGGCAGACGATCGACACGCCGCTCGAGACCGGAGTCTCCGTCATCGACGGCCCCAACACCGTAGGACGCGGCCAGCGTATGGGCGTCTTCGCGGGCCCCGGCGTCGGGAAGAGCACGCTCCTCGGGATGATCGCGCGGTTCGGTACCGCGGACGTCAATGTCATCGCGCTCATCGGTGAGCGTGGCCGTGAGGTTCGTGAGTTCATCGAGCGTGAGCTCGGAGAAGAAGGTCGCGCGAAGACGGTGCTGATCGTCGCGACGGGTGACGCCGCTCCGATCTTGCGCGTCCGTGCTGCGCTGCTCGCGACGGCGCTCGCCGAATACTTCCGCGACCACGGGCGCCACGTCATGCTCGCGATGGACTCTCTCACTCGGCTCGCACACGCGCTCCGCGAGATCGGGCTGTCCGCAGGCGAGCCACCGACGACGCGTGGCTACCCACCGTCGGTGTTCTCGACGTTGCCGAAGATCCTCGAACGCGCCGGCAACGCCGAGGGGCCCGGCACGATGACCGCGTTTTATACAGTCCTCGTCGATGGCGACGACATGACGGAGCCGATCGCGGACGCCGCCCGGTCGATCCTCGACGGGCACCTGGTGCTGTCACGCAAGATCGCCGAGGCGGGGCGCTACCCCGCGGTCGATGTGCCCGGTTCCCTGTCGCGAGTCGCTTCGGAGATCATCGAGCCGCACCACGCGATGCTCGCGACGCAGGCGCGCGCCGTGATGTCGCACTACGAAGAGGTGCGCGAGCTGATCCAAGTTGGTGCGTATCAAACTGGATCGGATCCGATCGTCGACCGCACCGTGCGTCTGTTCCCGCAGGTGCAGGAGGTCTTTCAGCAGGGCCGCAACGAACACCGGACGATGAGCAAGACACTCGGCGCGCTCGGCGCGGTCCTGGGAGGTGACAAATGACTTCGACCCAACTGTTGCTCGCGCTGTTCCTCTCCGCGAACCCTGCGCCGGACAGCGACCCGAAGCCGCGTGAGAGCACCGTCGACACGACCGCGGACAGCAAAGCGATCCTGGAAGCCATCCAACGCGAACGCGAGCAGCTCGCGCGGGAACGCGCGGAGCTCGAGGCGACGCGCGAAGACATCAAGCGCGCCGAGGCGGAGATCGAGTCCAAGCTGACGAAGCTGGAGCGCGCGATCGAGGAGCGTCAGGCGGTTGAGAAGGCAATCCTCGCGGCGAAGGAAGTGCTGTTCTCGGCGCGGCTCGCGCGGCTGGTGGAGATCACTTCGAAGATGTCCGCGGAGAAGTCGTCGGCGTACCTGCAGAACCTCCCGGAGGGGACCGCGGTGTCGATCCTCGAGGGTCTTCAGCCTCGAAAGGCCGCGCTCATACTTTCTCTACTCCCACCCTCAAAGGCGGCGAAGCTCAGCCGAATCTATTTGAAGCGTGAACATAACGCCGACACCCGAAGGGACGAAGACGGAAACGAAGAACGCGTCGCCGCGCCCGAGTGACTTCGGGTCCGAGACGGCCGCCGCCTTCGCACGAGCCCTCGCGGAGCCCGAGCCGACCGACGCGGTGAGCGTCGAGCCGGATCAGATCATCGACGCCGAAGAGAACGCGGATTTCAACGCGGAGCTCGATGCGGCGCCTCCCACGGAGTCGACCGACGCGGCGCTCGCCTCCTCCGGTCCGGACGCACCCAAGCTCCCCGACTCGACCAGCACGCTCGACGTCGATGAAGACGACGTCGTGAGTGAGCAACCCATCGTGGAGGCCCCGGGGCGTCCGAGCATCACGTCGGTGCCGATGCCCGAGGGGGACGAGCCGCTCGATCTTCGCACCTCGCCTTCGGCGCACGCACGAACCGCGGACGATGTCGCGACGGAGCTCGTGCACTACCTGCACCAGGAAGGCATCACCGTCCGGGCGGCGCGTCTGTATCAGCGCACGATCGACGAGCGCCCGGTCGAGACCACGGCCGTGGCCGAAGTCGCGGAGGCCGCGGACGCCGAAACTGCGCCCGTCAGCGATCCCAACATCGAGACCGAGCCGAGCTCCGCCGCGGCGACCGGCGACCGCCCTCTCGCCGCTTCGGCATCCCCCGCGGCGGACGCTCGTAGCTCGACCTCCGCGATCGAATCGAACCCCGAGACCCGGCTCGACGGGCCAAAGACCAGCGAAGCCGCGGTCGACGTCGAAGGCGCCGAGGCACCTCGGCCCGCCTCGGCGGCGGCGCCCGACGCTTCGCCGTCCGCGGAGGACACGCCGACGGAGGGGACGAACGCCTTCGCGGCCTCGCGAGACGCGTCCGAGGGGGGCACGTCGAACGAGCGGGTCGAAGCTTCGAAGCAGAGCGCGCCGGCCGGGTTCGATACGTCCGCGCAGCGCTCGGCGGGCGGCGGCACGATCGATGGAGACGTCGCTTCGAAGCATCCCGAGATCGCGGGACGCGTCGACGCGTCTGCGGAGCGCTCCACGACCCTCGCCGATGGCGAGCAGCGCGACGCAGCGTCCGCGGTGGTCGCCGAGCAAGAGCAGCCCGTAATCTCGAGCGGCCCTGCGGCGATCGCCGAGCCCGAGCAACGCGGTGCTCCGGCGGAGGTGGAGGCGTTCGCCGAAGAGCCCGCGACTGCGAAGGGTCACGCGGCCGTCGCCGAGCGCGCGACTGCGAAGGGCCACGCGTCGGTCTTCGAGCAGGCCGCGACTGCGAAGAGCCCGGCGCCGGGCGCCGAGCAGGCCGCGAAGAGCCCCGCGCCGAGCGCCGAGCAGGCCGCGGAGAGCCCCGCGCCGGCAACCGAGCAGACCGCGAAGAGCCCCGCGCCGGCTACCGAGCAGGCCGCGAAGGGCGCCGAGCGCACCGCGACCGCGAAGGGCTACGCGCCGGGCGCCGAACCGCCGGAAACGGCGAAGGACCGCGCGGCGGTCACCGAGCAGCCCGCGACTTCGCAGCGCCCCGCGGTCGTGGCGCAGGCTGACCACGGCGCGTCGGGTCGCGCGCTCGAAGACACGCGCATCGTCGCTACGGACGAGGCCGCCGAGGCAAACACGACGGCCGAGGACGCCGCTCGGCGAGTCGACGCGGCGCGAGACGGGCGCAGCGTCCCGTCGCTCTCGCCCGACGCGACCGGCGAAGTCCTGGCCGACGCGGACGACGCGCGCTCCATCGACACGAGGCCCCCGTCCCCGGACCGTGCCTCGGCGCAGACCGAAGTCGAGTCGACCGCGGATGCTTCGACAGCGCGCGACGCTCCGATCCGTACGGCGCCTACGGAGGAATCCCGTCCTCAGCGTGGTCGTTCGCGCGTCGATGCACCCGACGCTCCGCAGGCGGCGACGATCGCCTCGAGCCCGAGCACCACGGGTGACGCCGAGATCAGCCCACCGCCCGGACGCGAGTCATCGCCCGCGACCGTGGAGCCCTCGGCCCTCGCGCACCCGTCGGCGTCTGCGAAGACGGCGAACGAGGTGCCCGCGGACCCGACGACCTCGAGTGTCGCCGAGCTCAACCCCGTCGAGACCACGCACCAAGCCCATGCTCTCCGCGGAGCGAAGGACGTCGGTGCGCCGACGCACGCGAGCGCCGCGCCCACGTCCCCGAAGGCAACGAGCACCGGAGCGCCAACACAAGCGGATCCCTCGCGCCCGACCGTCGTCGCGGAGCTCGTGGACCACGCGCACCGCGTGACGCTGGACGCCGAGACCCACGCCGCCGCCGCGGAGGCGGCCCGTGCGGCCGAGAGCACGCCCGCGCCCGCGCCCGGCGCGACGGTCTCCACGCCGGCCGTCACGGTGGAGGCCCCGCCCGAGATCGCTGCGGACGCGGCGGAGGACGTCGAGGTCGAGATCGAGGACACCGAGACCGAGCGCTCCGCGATCGACGAACCGGAGCGCGCGGCGTCGCCCCTCCGCGCCGATACCGGCCAGCCGGGCTCCGACGACCGGCCGACGACGCACCCGCACGAAGCGCGCACGCAGCCCGAGGCACCGACCGGGGTCGCGACCGAGGAGACGTTCGCAGCCACCTTCGCGCGCGAGGCGACGGAGCTCCGGCAAGATCCGGCGCGTCCCTCCGAACAAGTCGCGCGCGCGCACCGCCTCTTCGCCGAAGCAAGGGAGCTTGCGCGGCGCCAGACGATGTCGAGCTTCCGCCGCTTTGCGATCGACCTCCCCGTCGATCAGGGCGCGCCGGTTCGTTTGACGATTACGCCCGACCATCAGGGCCACCATCGCGTGGCGCTGGTGGCGGCAACCCAAGCCGTCCGAGCGGAGCTCGAGCGGCACCGCCACGAGCTCGAAGAGATCGTGGAGGCCTTCCCGCTGGACGTCACCGAGTTGTCGATCGACGCCAGCCCCCGGGCGCGCGAGGACCTGCGCGCCTTCGACGAGAGGATCTCGAACCATGGAAATCAACGGCCTGAACGGCGCTAACGCCGCGAGCTCACTCGCAGGCGCGCCCGCCAACCAAGAGCTCGGCAAGGACCAGTTCCTTCAGCTCCTCATCGCGCAGCTGTCCAACCAGAACCCGCTGGAGCCGCTCGAGGGTGCCGACTTCGTCGCGCAGCTCGCGACGTTCTCCAACCTGGAGCAGCTCACTTCGATCAACGAGGGCATGGACTCCCTCGCCGTCGCGCAGGCGGGTGTGCTGCAGGGCCAGACCGTGGATCTCGTGGGTCGCACCGCCGTCTTCGAGGGCGACCAGATCGATCTCGAGTCGCAAGGCAACACGCTGATCAACTTCGAGCTCTCGCGCCCCGCGGTCACCAATAGCGTCGAGATCATCGACGACCGCGGCCGCGTCGTCGCCAAGATCCGCGCCCCCGCGGAGACCGGGCTGTCCTCCGTCGAGTGGGACGGCACCGACACCAACGGCAACCGCCTCCCCCCCGGGAGCTACCGGTACCGACTCGACACGCAGTCACCGGACTCGGATCCGGTGGAAGCCACACTCTACGCGACCAAACGTATCGACGGCGTCACCTACGAGGACGGCGCCGCGAAGCTGATGGCCGACGCGCTGAGGATCGATCCCGCCAACGTCGTGCGGGTGCTCAACTAACCGTCTCTTTGTACGAAGAGAGACAGTACGAACCCCGCCGCGAGGATAAGCGGCGGAACAATGAAGAGGAGTTCAGACCATGACCATCTCGAGGATGATGAATGCTGGGTTGTCGGGCATTCAGTCGACCGGGCGCTCGCTGAGCGTCACCAGTGACAACATCGCCAACATCAACACCGTCGGTCACCGCAGCTCGCGCGCGGTGTTCCAGGACGTCCTCACGCAGAACATCGTCGGCGTGGGTGACCTCGGCGCCGGCTCGCGGGTCGCGTCGATCGAATCGTTGTTCCACCAGGGCACCATCCTCGGCAGCGCACGCGCGACCGACATGGCGATCTCGGGCAAGGGCTTCTTCACGCTGCGCGGCAGCGTGGGCGGCACGGACGGGCAGTTCTACAGCCGCGCCGGTCAGTTCACGACCGACAACAGCGGCTTCCTCGTGAACTCGGACAACCTCCGCCTGCAGGGCTACCCGGCGGACGCGCGGGGCAACATCCTGCCGACGCTCGGCGATCTGCAGCTCAACACGGGCCTGCTGCCGCCGGTCGCGACCACGACGGCGAACCTGGAGATCCAGTTCAACGGCAACCCGCAGGACGCGGTGATCCCGACGCCGGCCGCTCCGGCGCCCGCGTTCGACCCGACGGACCCGGCGACGTACAGCGACCAGACGACGATGACCGTCTACGACTCGATCGGCAACGGCCACCGCGTCGACGTGTACTTCGTGAAGCGCAGCCTCACGTCGTGGGAGTACCACGCGCAGGTCGACGGCGGTGAGACCGTCGGCGGCACCGCCGGTACGCCGATCACGATCGAGACCGGCACCGTCAACATGACGAGCGGCGCGTTCAACAACCAGACCGCGGTGACGACGACGCCGGTGGACTTCCTCGGCGCGACCGCCGGACAGTCGATCAACTTCGACTTCGCCGGGTCGACCGGTGTGAGCCACGACGTCAACGCCAGCTACGCGGTCCGCGCCGCCGGGCAGGACGGCTCCGCGCCGGCCGAGTTCCTGGAGGTCGCGATCAACACCGACGGCACGATCGACGCGCGCTACAACGACGGTCGCGTCCGCACCGTCGGCCGCGTCGCGCTGGCCAGCTTCACTTCGGAGGTGAACCTCACGCGCATGGGCGGGACGCTCTTCCAGCAGACACCCCTCAGCGGCGAGGCCGCGATCGGCTTCGCCGGCGCCGGCGGTCGAGGCTCCCTGCAGGGGTCCGCGCTCGAGTCGTCGAACGTCGATCTCTCCACGGAGTTCGTCAACCTGATCACCGACCAGCGCGCCTACCAGGCCACCTCGCGCACCATCACCACGGCCGACGAGCTCCTCGTCGAGACCGTGAACCTCAAGCGCTAATCCCCCGCTGAAGCTCGGTTGAGCCTCAGTTGAACGGCGTAACCCCTCGGCCCCTGTCCGGGTCGGGGGGTTGCCCGTTCGTCCGATCTGTAGTCTGACGTCGAAAACACGTAACGCGCGGCGACGGTCGCGTAACCGTGGGTGCCTCACGGCATATCGAAATCAAGGCCTCGATCGAGGGCTACAGAAGGACCAACTGAGAAGATGAAGAAGACCAATCCGTTCGTAACCGCTGCGATCTCCGGCCTGATGATGGGCGGGCTCGCGTGTGCCTCCAACAAACCCCCGGCGGACGGGGCCTCCTCGGCGCCGGCCGAGAGCGCCGAAGCCGACACCGCGAGCTCCAGCGCCGCCGCCACCGCCGCGCCGGCGAAGCACGCGTGTAAGGGCCTGAACGCCTGTAAGGGCCAGGGCGGCTGCGCGGTCGAAGGCAAACACGACTGCGGCGGCAAGAACGACTGCAAGGGCATGGGCGGCTGCGCCACGGCCAAGCACGACTGCAAGGGCCAGAACGAGTGCAAGGGTCAGGGCGGCTGCAAGGTCGACGGCAAGCACGAGTGCAAGGGCCAGAACACGTGCAAGGGTCAGGGCGGCTGCAAGGTCGGCTGATGCTCCAGCGCGCTGGGTTCGGCGGGTCGTGACGATCCGTCGGGCCCGGTGTCCAACGTCATGAGCAACCGGTTCGGCTACGAAAACCTCGGCGTGGGCCTCGGGCTCCGCACGAAACACTACCCGCACATCCTCGCGAACGAACCGGACGTCGACTGGTTCGAGATCATCAGCGAGAACTACATGGAGACCGGCGGCCGGCCGCTCTACATCCTCGACCAGATCGCCGAGCGCTACCCGATCGTCATGCACGGCGTGTCGATGTCGATCGGCTCGCCCGACCCGCTCGACTTCGACTACCTCACGAAGCTCAAGACGCTGCGCGACCGCGTGGGCGCGCGCTGGGTGTCGGACCACCTCTGCTGGACGGGCTTCGCGGGCAAGAACACCCACGACCTGCTTCCGCTCCCGTACACGGAGGAGGCGCTCGCGCACCTCGTGAAGCGCGTGCGCGAGGTGCAGGACTTCCTCGAGTCACCGCTCCTGCTCGAGAACCCGTCGAGCTACGTCGAGTTCAGCGGCTCGACGATGACCGAGTACGACTTCCTCGCGCGCCTGTGCGCGGAGGCCGACTGCGGGTTGCTGCTCGACGTGAACAACATCTACGTCGCGTCGTTCAACCACGGCTACGATCCGAAGACGTACCTCGACGCGATCGACCCCACGCGCGTCGTGCAGTTCCACGTCGCCGGCCACACCAACAACGGCACACACATCGTCGACACCCACATCGGCCCGGTCATCGAGCCGGTCTGGGAGCTGTTCCGCGATGCCTACGCGCGCTGCGGCGGCGCGTCGATGCTCCTGGAGTGGGACGCCGAGATCCCGTCGTTCGAAGCGACGCACGCCGAAGCGCTACGCGCCCACGACTACGCGACCTTCCCGCGCGCCGTCGCCGGGACGAACCTACGCCAGACCTTGTAGATCACCGCGAGCGACGCGAGCAGGAGCACGGTGTAGAGGCTGTCGAGCGGCGACTCGACGACGATCATCGCCCCCATCGCGAGCTGCGTCAGGATCAACAGCAGCGCGATCACCGGACCGCCCGGCGCGCGGAAGACGTGCTTCGGCGGCCCCTCGGGCGGGTCGCGGTGACGGAAGACGAGCAGGCTCGCGTACGCGAGACCGAACAGCACCGCCGCCGCCAGGAAGTAGATGCTCAGGATCTGCGAGAAGCCGCGCGCGAGCGTGAATACCAGCGCGATGGACGCCGCCGTGCACAACGCGATGACCGGCGACTGCGACTTCGACATGCGCGCCAACCCTCGCGGTGCGAGGCCGTCCCGGGCGAGCGCGAACGTGACACGCACGGTGGCGAGGATCGTGGAGCTCAGCGCACCGAAGAAGACGACGAGCGACAGCAGCGTCATCACCTTGTGACCGACCTCGCCGAACAGCTTGGCCATCACGTCGCTCGGCGCGAACCGCGAAGCGGCGATCTCACTGGGCGCGAGCACCGACAGGTACGCGATGTTGATCGTCACGTAGAGGAGCGTGAGCGTCAGCGCCGAACCGATGAGCGCACGCGGGAGCGCGCGGTGTACGTCGTCGACCTCCTCCGCCATCTTCACGGCGTCGGTCGTGCCCTCGTAGGCCCACAGCACCGGCGGGAACGCGAGCACCAGCGTCGCGAACAGCGTGCGGTCCTCGGGGACGACGAGCGGGGCGGTCCAGTCGGTGGTCGAGTCGCCCCACGTGAACGCGGCGATCGACACCCCGACGATCGCGAGGACCTTCGTCGCGGTGAGGACGTTCTGCATCCACGCACCGGCCTTCAATCCGATCGCGTTGATCCCGGTGACGGCGACGAGCGCACCCGCGCCGAAATAACGCGCGTAGGCCTGGTCCACGCCGAACAGCTCCGCGCTCGCCTCGCCGCAGGCGGCCGCGATCGTCGCCGCGCCGCCGCCGATGATGAACACGGTGTACCCCCAGCCGAAGAAGAACGCGGGGAGCTCGCCGTAGGCTTCGCGGAGGTAGACGTACTCACCACCGGCCTGCGGGAAGCGCGTGGAGAGCTCCGCGCTGACGAGGCCGGAGCACAGGATGAAGAGCCCGCCGAGGCCCCAGAGCCCGACGATCATCCACGGCGCGGAGATCACCCCCGAGACGAGGCTCGGCGTGCGGAAGATGCCGGATCCGATCGCGACGCCGAGCCCGATCAGGAACGCCGTGACGGTTCCGAGCTCGCGACGCAGCGCCATCGCGTGGATAGATATCGAGACTACCGGCGCGGCGCCAGCGTCCGCCCGCCTCTACGATTCGCGACGCGGTCCGGGCGCCCAGTCGGCGATGCGATCCGTGCGGGTCTCGAGGAAGCGCGCCAGGCGGTGGAAGTCGCTGCCCGGCTCGATGAAGCGCACCTCGGTGCGGAGCGACTCCTGATTGATGATCTCCGTGAACGGAATGTACTGCAGCTCGAGCTGGCCGCTCACGCTCACCATGTGCGCGTGGAGGTCTTCCTCGACGAGCGCGCGGAACGCGCCGATGCCGAGCTGGCTGCCGAGCATCACGTCGAACGCGTGCGGCGGTGAGCACCGGGACTCGTAACCGAGCTGCACGCCGGTGACCTTCTTCTTCCGCCCGGTGCGCTCCTCGTGACGGTCCGAGACGAGGCGCGCCATGAGCTTGCCGAGGTCGATGCGGCCGAGACCGATGTGCCCGTGTTCGTCGCGCGGGAGCGTGTCGACGATCTTCTTCGGGAGCAGTTCGGAGAGGCCCTCCGCGATGACGATCGTCCCGTAGTGTTTTTGGGAGCGCTGCTCGCGCATGAGGATCAGGTCGACGATGCGATCCGCGAGCTTGGTGACGTCGAGGCACTCGCGCTTGCCGTCGGGGGCGTCCGCGTCCTCTTCGACCATCGTGAGCGAGGCGTTCACGTCCTCGAGGCCGATGATCATGTTGGCCTCGCCCGCGATGCCGACGCCGTAGGTCAGCCAGCCGGCCTTGCGCCCCATGGTCTCGACGATGAAGTAGCTGCTGGTCGCGATGCAGTCGGCGCGGAGGTTTTGAACCTCCTTCGCCATCACGTCGACCGCGGTGAAGAAGCCGAAAGTGAAGTCGATGCCGCGGTAGTCGTTGTCGATCGTCTTCGGGATGTGCACGACGTTCACGCGCGGGGCGTCGTCGGGCAGACGCGACTGGAACTCACACAGGAAGTTGGCGGTCTTGAGTGTGTCGTCGCCGCCGATCGAGATCAGCGCGTCGATCTCCAGATCGATGAGCGCGTTGTAGACGTTCCTCAGGCGCGCGGTCTTGGTGTCGTCGTCGAGATCATCCGCCCCCTCGATGCCCTTCCCCGGGTTGGCGCGCGCCGTACCGATCAGCACGCCGCGCGAGTTGCGGATCCCGTTGAGGTCCTTCTGCTCGAACATCCGGTAGTGTTTGTCGGGCAGGAGGCGGTGCGAGACCGGGTGGTAGTCCTGCAGGTTCGAGTAGCCGTGGAAGAACCCGACGACCTCGCGGCCGTCCTCCAGGAACGAGATGGCCGCCGCCGAGATGACGGCGTTCGCGGCGGGCGCAGGACCGCCGGCGAAGACGATTCCCACGCGTCGATGTCGCTCACCTAGCTTCGCGGTGTTCATGCGCGCCGCCGTGCCACGATTGGCGGACCGGCGACAAGGGGCTCGCCGAGCTACAGCTCGGACAGCGCTTCTTCGAACCGGTCGAAGTCGTGGAAGAACCGCGCGGACGGGACCCGCGTCACTAGCGGGTGGCCGGCGGGGGCGCCGATCCAGAGCGAAGTCCAGTTCGCGACCAGCTCCAGCTGCTGGGGCAGGTGCTCGGTCTCCCGCTCGTCCAGGTCTCGCGCCACGGACATCACCAGCGCGTTCGCGCGGCTCATCCGCACCGCCCACGAGACGTCCTCCAGCGGCAGATCCACGCCGAGGTGGATCGGTTCGACGCCCTTCTCGAGGGCGAGCAGCCCCGCGACGAGGATGCCGAACTCGTGACGGTGCCCCGGCGGCGTCGTCATCAAGAGGCGCGGCGCACCGGGCGGGAGGTACTGCGAGTCCAGCATGACCTGCAGGACGGAGGTGAGCTGACGCGTGACGATGTGTTCCTGCGCGACGCCGACCTCACCGCCCGCCCAGCGCTCGCCGACCTCGCGGACGACCGGGAGGACGACGTCGTAGACGAGCGAGCGTCGGTCCATCAGCGTGGCCGCGCGCGTGAGCAGCTCGTGCGCCCGCCGTGTCTCGAAGCGCGCGATCGCGCCGAGGTACGACTGCCGCCACTGCGTGAACGATTGCTCGGGCGGGTCGGACGACGGATCGAGCGGCGTCGAACGGTCGTCGACCATCCCCTGCAGCTCTTCGGTCGACAGGTGCGCGATCGCGCCGATGGTGTGGCCGCGCTCGACGGCTTCGTGCAGGAGCGTGAGGCGTCGAACATCATCGGGCGAAAAACGCCGCGTGTTTCCCGCGCTGCGGTCCGGCGTCACGGCGCCGTAGCGGCGCTCCCACGCACGAATGGTGTCCGCGTTGAGACCCGTCAGACGCGTCACGAGACGCATCGGGTACAGCCCATCGGACTCGGCGCCTACCGACTTCACGAGGCCCTCCTTTGTCTTTGGTCTGTCGGCCACAGTACTCGATCCGCGACCGCGCGAGGTGCTTCGAGGAGCGGAAGATGACCCGCACCGTCGACCACGGTCACCGCCGTCGAGGGCCAGTATAACTCGACGAACTCCGCGACCGAACGACGAACTACGCCGAACGTGTTTTGTCCGACGGCGATGTCGACGCGACCGTCGAGCCGCCGCAGCGCTTCGGCCTCGGGGCGCTCCGCGGTGACGAGCGCGCGCAGGTAACGCAGCGCGCGGTCGTGGTGCACACGGGCGAAGCCCCCGGTCATGTCCGAGCGACGGTTCTGCCTCACGAAGCTGTTGGTGATGCGTCGCCCGAGATCGTTGCCGAAGCTCGATCGGTAGAAGAGCCGACCGACGATCGGCCAGGTGAACAACGCGAAGTACCACGGGGCTTCGAGGAAGGGATCGATCAGGACGAGGCGTTCTAGACGGTTCGGTCGAGCCAACGCGGCGAACAACCCGACGACGGCGCCGCTGCACGCGCCGACGATCGTCGCGCGCTCCGTGGGGAGGCTGTCGATGTAGCGCACGATCGGCTCCGCGATCGAATCGACGGTCCACGCGTCGGGCGCGACGCTTTGGCCGCAACCGGGCTGGTCGATGAGGTGCAGCGTCACGTCCGTCGGCATGCGACGCACGACGGGAGCAAACGCCCGGTGGTCGGCGCCCCAACCGTGCAACGCAACGAAGTGGTGCGCGCCGCTCCCGCGAGTGGTGACGAAGAGGCTCATGGTGTTCGAGTACGAACGTCGGCTCCGGGGAGGCCGCGCAGCGCGACGTGGAGCCCGCGTGCGTGGACGTCGCGGCGGGGGAGGAACGGGAATCGCGCGAGCGCGCCGAGGGTGACCCAGGTCTTCTCGAGCGCGGACACCACGGTTCGCCCGCGCCACCAGCGCGTCCCTCGTCGACGGAGTTTGTCGCCGATCCGTCGGTAGACACGGGCCGCGACGAGGATGGCGAGGCGAGGCCCGACCGGAATCGCGCGCATCCCGCGCTCGGCGCTGGCGTAGTAGAGGTCCGCGATCTGGAGGAGCACTTCGATCACGCTTTGCACGCCGTGGCGATCCGCATAGCCGTCGACGACGTCGTCGGCGCGGACACCGGCGTGGCGAAGGAGCGTCTTCGGAAGGTAGACGCGCCCGCGCTCGGCGTCTTCGGCGACGTCGCGGCAGATGTTCGTCAGCTGCATCGCGATCCCGAGATCGATCGCGTGGGGGCGTGCGCGTCGGTCGGTCACACCGATCAAGCTGCACATCATCAGCCCCACGGTCCCGGCGACGCCGTAGCAGTAACGCGTCAAGCCGCCGAGGTTCGAGACGCGCACGTCGTCGAGGTCGTCCTGCACGGCGGCGACCAGGCACCGGGCCGCGTCGATGTCGAGGTCGCGGCGATGCGCGACGGAGAGGAGGTTCGCGACGACCGGCCGTGGCTCTGCGTCACCGTCGAGCTCGGCGAGGACGCGATCGAGCTCGACCGACGCCCACGCGCGGTCGGGGCTCTCGTCGGCGACGTCGTCGACGTAGCGACAGAACGTGTAGAGCGCGGCGACGTCGCGACGGACGTCCTTCGGCAGGACACGCGACGCCCAGTAGAAGGACTTGGAGCCGGCGGCGAGGACGGCCTCGTCGTCCGCCGGGGAGCGCGCGACGACGGGCGCGAGCGCGAGCGGTTCACCGGTCGTCACGACGCGCGCCTCCTGAGGCCGGGGAGCGCGACGGGGTGGTCGGCCTCGGGGGCCATCCGGTCGAGCACCTTCGCCGTGCACAACACACCCGGCACGCCCGCGCCGGGGTGCGTGCTCGCGCCGACGAAGTACAGGCCGTCCACGTCCTCGGAGCGGTTGTGGTAGCGGAACCACGCGGACTGCTGGAGGACCGGCTCGAGCCCGAACGCCGCGCCGTCCACGGAGCGGAGCTCCTGCGCGAAGTAGTCGGGGGTCACGAAGTCGAGGCTGACCTTGTGCTTCGACAGGCCGGGGAGGATCCGCTGCTCCAGCCCGTTCATGAGCCGCTCGAGGTAACGCGGCCCCTCCTCTTTCCAGTCGATACCGCTGCGTGCGTTGGGCACCGGAGACAGGACGTAGAAACATTCGTGACCGGCCGGCGCCATCGTCGGGTCGGAGCGCGTCGGCGCGTGCAGGTACAACGAGAAGTCGTCGGCGAGGACCTTGCGATCGAAGATGTCCTTCAGCAGCCCCTCGTAGCGAGGGCCGAGGACGATCGTGTGGTGCGCGAGGTCTTCGTACGTGCGGTCCGCGCCGAAGTACGCGACGAACAGGCTCATCGACGGACGCTTCCGCGCGACGCTCCGGTCGGTGTGTTTCCTTCGGTGCTTCGCGTCGATCAGGCGCGTGTAGACCGCGGACGGGTCTGCGTTCGCGACCACGAACGAACACGGGATGCGCTCGCCGCCCGCGACGCGAACCGCGGTGGCGCGGCCCTGGGTGTCGACCTCGATCTCTTCGACGGGTGCGTTCATCCGCACGTCGACGTCGAGCTCTTCGAGGAGCTGCACCAGCGCGTGGATGATCGCGGTCGTGCCGCCCTTCGCGAAGTAGACGCCCCACTTGCGCTCGAGCCAGTGGATGAGCGTGTAGATCGACGTGACCTTGAACGGGTTCCCGCCGACCAGCAGCGGCTGGAACGTGAAGACCTGGCGGAGGCGTTCGTCGCGGATGTACTTCGCGACGAGGCTGTACACCGACCGGTAGCTCTCGAGTCGCATGAGGTCCGGTACGACGCGGAGCATGTCGGTGATCTTGTCGAACGGGACGTCGGACAGCTCGGTGTAACCGATGTCGAAGATCTGCCGGACGTGTTTCACCAGCTCGCGGTAGCCGTCGACGTCACGCGCGTCAAAGTTGCGAATCTGCGTGATCAGCCGATCTTCGTCGCCGACGTAGTCGAAGCGCGAACCGTCGTGCATCTCGATCCGGTAGAACGGATCGACCGGCATCAGCTCGTAGTAGTCGCGGGCGTCTCGCCCCACGAGGTCGAACAGCTCGGAGAGCAGGTACGGCGCGGTGATGACCGTCGGTCCCGCGTCGAACGTGAAACCGTCGCGCCGGAACACCGAGGCGCGACCGCCCGGCTGATCGCGCGCCTCGAGCACGACGACGCGGTGGCCTTTGGCGCGCATGCGAACCGCGGCGGCGAGGCCGCCGAAGCCAGAACCGATGACGACGACTGGGTCCGTCACGACTGTCCTCCCCGGGCGATCTTCAGCGCGTCGATGGGCCGGAGCGCCTTGTCGAGCGCACCTTCGGCGACCGCACGCAGCGCGGGCGCGCGGTCGAGGATCGGGTCGTCGAGCGTTCGCTGCGCGATTCGGTCGATGCGTTCGAGCACCGCGTCGAGCGCGCCGCTCTCGTCGAAGCGTCGCGTCAGGTGCGCGACGTCCTCGTCGGTGGTCTCGTCGCGGTGGCGCGCGAGGACCGAGATGACCTCTTCCTCTTCCTCCGGGTGGCGCTCGAGGTGTTCGACGACGAGCGCGGTCACCGACCCTTCACGAATGTCGTTGCCGGGCGCGCGGCGACCTTTGTCGCCGTACAAATCGATGACGTCGTCTTGCATCTGGAAGAGCAGGCCGACGTGTTCGAAGCAGTCCGCGAGGAGCTGCGCGTCGACCGGGTCACGGCCGGCGAGGAGCGCGGCACCTTCGACCGGGAGCGCAAAGAGCGCGCTGGTCTTCCCCGTCGCGGCGGCGATGTACGCCGGCCAGGTCCACTGCTGCGTACCGAGGAGCGACATCTCGTGGGACTGGCCACGGACGGTCTTCTCGGCGCGGCGCGCGATCGCGCGGGAAAGTCGCCAGCGGGTCGCGTCGTCCGTTTGGATGTGCTCGACCGCGATGTACGGGAGCATCAGGAGGAGGTCGCCGGCGTTGATCGCCTGGGCCTTGCCGTGGCGAACCCAAACCGCGTAGCGGCCGCGGCGCCAGACGTCGCCGTCTTGGACGTCGTCGTGGATCAGCGTCGCGTTGTGGAGGAGCTCACACGCCGCGGCCCACGGGACCCGGTGCTGCGGGTCGGCGCGGAGCGCGTCGAGCGTGGCCATCGCGAGGCGGCCGCGCAGCCCCTTGCCGTTGGCGAAGAGGTGCTCCTGGACGATCGCGCCGAGGCGCTCGAAGCGCTCGCCCGCCGCGAGGTGGAGCATCAGGGCCTTCACCTCGGCGAACGCGTCGTCGGGGGTCGGGGTAGAGATCCGCGCCGGGGCCGGAGCCTCCGGGGCGAGCGCGGTGGGGTGGTGCAACGCCGTCATCGGCGGATCGAACAGGTCTTGTCTAAATTCTATTTCTAAATTTCTCGACAAGGATTAGACAAACCGCCCCGTGGGTTGAAGGCGCAGTGGGAACGGCACGGGCAGATTCAGCGAGGGGCGCGGAGCGCGCGCCAGCCGCCGCGCGTCACGAACGCGCGCGAAATCTGCCATTGCAGGGTCCAGGGCACGGTTCGGAACATCGCCCACATCGTCGCCTCGACGTCCTCGGCGGAGACCGCGGGTGCGAGATAGGACCGCCAGCGCGGCGCCGGCAGCGCGAAGAACGTTTCGAAGAAACGGATCGTGAGCTCGATGTCCAGATTCAGGAGGAGCTTCCGGCCGAAGTCCTGAAACGCCCACGCCCGACGCTGGGACGCGGTCCACATCGCGTCGATCGCGGCCTGGGACCCGTGGACCGCCGCGGCCGCGACGGCGGGCGCGGTCTGAAGGGTCCGCACGAGCGAGTAGCCGGTCGCGGGGTGTACGAACCCCGCGGCGGCGCCGAACGGAACCGTCCCGGCGTCGGAGGTCGGCGGCGGCGTGTCCATCCAGATGCGGCAACGTTCTTCGTCGGTCGCGTCGGTGAGGCGGCCGAGCCTTCGCTCGAGTTTGTTCGCGAGCGCCTCCATCGGCACCGGCGGCGACGACACGAGCGAGGTCTCCTCGACGAACACCCTGGACCCCCGCGGCAGCGCGTACAGGAAGGTCGGTCCCGGATCTTGTTCGCCCACGCCTTCGACGGTGCGGAAGTCCATCAAGGTCGCGGCGTCGGGATCGACGTCGAGCCCCGCCAGCTCGACCGACACACCGTAGGCGACCTGGGCCGCTTCCCCGGCGGGCGCGCCGCGTGCGTCGAAGACGAGATCACCACGGTACGTCGCGACGCGGCCGACGGCCTCTTGGGCGGCGAGTCGATCAATCGTGTCCTCGACGACGTGTGTCCCCGCCGCGCGCGCGACGAGACGAGACTGGAGCGCGTACGCATCGACGCGTGCGTAGCGGCGGTCGAGCCGGATCGTCTTCGTGTCGGTGCGGACGATGGTCTGGGGCCAAACGAACGCGGCGGGGCAGTCGATCGCTTCGAGCTCGTCGGCGAACGCGCCGTATCCCGCCGTCCACCTCGCGTGCGGCTCGGGCGCGACGAGCGTGACGTCGACGCCCTCATCACGCAGCGCTGCCGCGAGGCTCCACCCGGCGGGCCCGGCGCCGACGATCACGACCTCCACGAAGACGAGTCGATAACATGATTTCACCACCACACACGCCGATTCAGCTCGACGATCCGAACCGCGCCGTCGACGCCCGCGTGCTCGACACACCCGGCGCGTTCGTCTGGTGGTACGTGGACGCGGTCGACGAACACGGCGACGGCGTCGTGCTCATCTGGTCGTTCGGCCTCCCGTTCCTCCCCGACGTACTCGCGCACGCGCGGAGCGGCGCACCGCTCACCCCGCGCGAGCGCCCCGCGCTCAACGTCGTCGGCTACGAGAAGGGCGAAGAGGCCTTCTATCTGCTGCAGACCTACGCCGACGCGACGTGGCACGGCGACACCTTCACCTTCGGCGACTCACACATCGTGGTGCGCCGCGACGCCGGCGCGCATCACGTCCGCGCGACGATCGACTGTCCGATCTACCGCTCGACCCATCGCCTGCGCGGCACGATCGATCTCGTCGGTCCCGCGGCGCACACGGCCCACGCAGATACGACGCCTCACCCCCACCGGTGGACGCCGCTCACCGGGCCCGCGCACCTTCGCGCCGAGCTCGAGCACGGAGCGCACCGCTTCCAGTTCGAGGGCGCCGGCTACCACGACCGCAACGTCGGCACCCAACCGCTCGACACGCTCGGCATCGAACGCTGGACGTGGGGCCGCACCGTCGCGGAGCGAACCTCCATTCACTACGTGCTCTGGGGCGAGGAGGACACGCCGACGATCGCGTGGCTCGTCGACGTCGACGAAGGTGGAGCGGTCACCCTCCTCCCCGCGGCGGCGCACCAGGAACCGAACGGCGCGCCGAGACGGCTCTACGGCATGCCGCACCCTCCCTGCACCGAGCTGTACACACCTTCGGGTTCGGTCGTGGAGCTGCGCGAGCGAAGCGTCGTCGACGAAGGCCCGTTCTACCTGCGGACGATGCTGGAGCGGGACGGCCGAGTCGGCGTCGCGGAGCACGTCGTACCGTCGCGCATCGACCGCGCGCTGCACCGCCCGCTCGTGCGGATGCGCGTGCACGAGGCGACACGCCCGTGCTCGATGTGGCACCCCCTCTTCTCCGGTCCTGCGCGCGGGCGCGTCCGACGGCTGTTCGGCCTGGAGGCCTCGGCGTGACCTGGCTGATCGTCGTCCTCCCCGTCGTCGCGCTGACGATCACGCTCCTCAACCTCGTGTGGTGGCCGCGCGGCCGCCGACGCGGCCTCCCGGATCGAAGCGTCTCCATTCTGATCCCCGCGCGCGACGAAGCGCCGCGGATCGAACGTTGCGTGCGCGCCGCCCTCGCCTGCGCGGGCGCGACGGAGGTCGTCGTCTACGACGATCAGTCCACCGACGACACCGCAGCGATCGTCGAGCGCATCGCCGCCGAGGACCCGCGCATGAAGCTGGTCCGCGGAGCGCCGCTCCCCCCGGGGTGGGTCGGCAAGGCGCACGCCTGCCACGTGCTCGCGCAACACGCGTCGGGGGCGCGGTGGCTCTTCGTCGACGCGGACACCGTGCTCGATCCCTCTGCGCTGGAGCGCTACGGGGATCTCGAACAGCGCTACGACGCGGCGATCGTCACCGCCGTCCCGCGACAGCGCACCGAGACCGTGGCGGAGCGCATCGTCATGCCGATGCTGCACGTGACGTACACGTCGTGGCTCTTCCAGCCCTTGGTGTGGGCGACGAAGAACGTCCGCTTCCTCGCGGCGAACGGCCAGTTCCTCGCGATTCGCCCCGACGCCTACCGTCAGCTCGGCGGCTTCGAAGCCGTGCGCGACGCCGTCGTCGAAGACATGGCGCTGTGCCGACACGCGAAGACCAACGGGCGCCGGGTGGTGTTCGCCGACGGGCGCGACCTCGCTGAGTGCCGCATGTACACGGGCTGGTCCGAGATCTGGAGTGGGTTCTCGAAGAACCTCTACCTCGGCGTCGGCGGCAACGCGTGGGCGGTGCTGTTCGTCGTCGCGCTCTACCTCGCGACGTTCGTTCTCCCGTTTGTATCGGCTCCGTGGCTCGGGCTCCCGGCGCTCGTCGCGATCGCGGCGAACATCGCTTTGCGGATCGCGCTCGCGCTACGCTTCGGGCACACGTTCTCGAGCGTGCTCCTTCACCCGCTCGGTGCGCTCGCCGTGGTTGCGATCGCCCTCAACTCGTGGCGCTGGGCCGTCGCGGGCGGCATCCAGTGGCGCGGGCGCGTCTACGAGGTGACGTGATGGCACGTTTCGTCGTCATCGGCGCGGGCTTGGGCGGTCTGTCGGCCGCGATCCACCTCGCCGCGGAGGGGCACGCGGTACGCGTCGTCGAAGCAGCGTCCGAGGCCGGCGGGAAGGCGGGCACGTTCGAGGTCGACGGCGTTCGGCTCGACACCGGCCCGTCCGTACTCACGCTACCGACCATCCTCGACGAGCTCCTCGCAAAGGCCGGTCGCGCCCCGGTGGACTACGTCGTGTTCGACCCGGCGTTTCGCTATTACTTCCGTGACGGCTCCGCGATCACGCTGCACCACCGCGTCGACGACACGATCGACGCCGTCGCCGAGACGCTCGGCCGAAACGCCGCCGACGAGCTCCATGGGTTCCTCGACTACGCCGCGAAGATCTGGGACGCCGCCGCGCCGAGCTTCGTCTACGGCGACGCACCCCGCTGGAGCTCCCTCGTCGCGGGCGGGTTGAAGACCCTCGCCACGGTGCGGAAGATCGATCCGCTGTCGACGATGAAGAGCGCGATCGAGTCCCGCGTCCGGGACCCACACCTCCGCGCCATCCTCCTTCGGTACGCGACGTACAACGGCTCCGACCCCCGCCGCGCACCCGCGACGCTCAACTGCATCGCACACGTGGAGATCGGGCTCGGCGGCTACGGCGTCGTCGGGGGCATCCACCGGATGATCGACGCGCTCGTCGACGCAGCCGAATCACTCGGCGTCGAGATCGAGCTCGACACCCGCGTCGAGCAGATCGTCACCCGCGACGGCGCGACCCGAGGGGTCCGCACCGATCGCGGCGAGCGCGAGGCGGACGGCGTCGTCGCCAACGCGGACGCCGCACACGTCTTCACTTCACTCCTCCCGCGCCCGCGTTCCACGCCCGACGAGCGCTCGATGTCCGGCTGGACGGCGCTGCTGAAGACGAAGAAACGAGACCGCGTCGCCCACACCGTCTACTTCCCCGAGAGTTACATCGACGAGTTCATCGACGTCTTCGACGCGCACCGCACGCCGATCGATCCCACCGTCTACGTCTGCGCACCGCGGCTGTCGGCGCAGATCGATCCGTGGCCGGATCACGAAGCCCTGTTCGTCATGGTGAATGCACCCACCGCGGAGTTCGACCTCGACGCAGCGGCCGTCGAGGACGAAGTGGTCGCTCGCCTCATCTCCGCCGACGCCGTGCAGGACGCCGAGGTGCTCTGGAGTCGAACCCCGCAGGACCTCGCCGCAAGATTCCCGGGCACCGGCGGCGCGCTGTACGGGGCGGCGTCGAACGGCCCCTCGGCGGCCTTCAAACGCCCGCCCAACCGCGACAAGAAGCTGCGCGGTCTCTACTACGCATCCGGCAGCGCGCACCCCGGCGGCGGTATGCCGCTGGCGATGCTCTCGGGTGCGGCCGCGGCGCGCGCCGCCCTGGAGGATCTGTGATGTTCACGCTCGGCCTGATGCTCTCCCTCGCGGCGACGGCGCCGCCGGACGTGACGGGGTTGTGGGTTCGCGCGCAGCGGACCACCACCGTCGTCGACGTCCCCGTCCTCGGCGACACGGAGGTCGAGACGGTCGCGATCGCGATCGTCGATGTCCGTCGCGTCGGGGACGAGTACCGGATGACCGAGAAGGTGTGCGCGATCGAGAGTGAGTCGGTCCACGGCGTGGTGCGCACCGTCTACCCGCGCGCGTTCGTCGTCGCGCTCTCCGGACACGACAAACCGCTGCGGATCGAACGCGCCGAGTCTGGCCTCCGCTGGATCGAGCCGCGCTACGAACGCGTCGTCGGCGAAGGCGACCAGGACAGCGACGGCCACCCCGGCGTCACCGTCCGCATCGAGGGCCTCGTCGATGGCGAGGTCTACGTGAAGCAGGTCGGTTGGCAGGCGAGCGAGGGGCGCTTCGTCGGCGACGACCGCGTCGCCGGCGCCGTCACGTTCGGCTTGGAGCAGGAGATCCTCGGCGCGACCTCGGAGCGCCTCCAAGACCCGCTTCCGAGCCGCCCCCACCCCGAGGCCAAGAAGAACCCGTTCCGCGCGCGCCGCATCCCGACGTCCGCGACGTGCGCCCAGGTCCTCGCGCGACGCGGCGCCCTCCTCGGCCTGTAACGTTCGCGCCCCGGCGGCATACATGGGATAGGAGGCCGCGATGCGCTCACGCCCTCAGGGACCGGCCCCCTCGCCGGACGGCAAGGACGACGCGTTCGAGACCGAGCGCGCGAGCGCCTCCGTCGTAGCGCCGTCGACCTCGACGCCCACCGGGCCACAGCGCGACGTCCAACCCGTCGAAGGCCCGTTCGGGGAGCTGCTGGACTGGTTCTCCACCGTCGTCACCAACCCCAAGAGCGCCGCGGACGGGATCGCGGACGCCGCCGACGTCGCCGAGCGCCTCGGCGCAGAGCACGTCGAAGCGATCGTGAAACCCACCGACCGCATGTCCGCGGTCGAGCGCATGGGCATCTACCAGTACGCGTACCACGCGCGCCTGATCGGGTGCCTCGAAGACGACTACCCCGTCGTCGCCGACACACTCGGCCCCGCGCGCTTCGAGGTCCTCGCGCGCAAGTACATCGAGGCGCATCCGTCCGACCGCCCCAACCTGAACTTCTTCGGGCGACACTTCCCCGCGTTCGTCGCAACGCAGAAGGCGTGGCTCGACGACGCCGCGTTCTTCGCCGACCTCGCGCGCCTGGAGTGGGCCCTCGTCGAAGTGCTCCACGCGCCGCCGTACGACACCGTCGAGATGAAGGCGCTCGAAGCGCTCCCCCCGGAGGCGTGGGCCGACGTGCGCCTGCCGCCCTCCGAGACACTGCGCCTCCTCGAGCTCGACCACCCCGCCAACGCGTTCTTCACGGCGCACCGGCAGGACGCGCCCATCCCCATCCCCGACGCCGAGCCGTCGGCCACCGCCGTCTACCGCAAAGCGTATCGGCTGTGGCGCATGGACCTGACGCCCGCGATGGCTGCGGTGCTGCGCGCGCTCGTCGACGGTCAGACGTTGGGAGAGGCGTTGTCGGTGCTGGAGGAGGAGCGGTTCGCCGACGAGGTCGGCGAGACGCAGGTGATGGTCTGGTTCAAGGAGTGGGTCGTGGGCGGCTTCTTCGCGCGGGTCGTTACATCCGCGCCAGGTCCGCAGCGATAGCCACCGCCTCGGTCCGCACCGCCGCGATCTGCGCTTCGAACTCCTTGCGCTCCGCCTCGCCGTCGTCGTCCTTTTCGCCCTTCTTGTCCTTGGACTTCGACAGCAGCTCCTTCAGCTTCACGACGCCCTGGTTCTTCTTGGCTTCCTCGAGGTCCTTCTTGATCTCGCCGAAGACCTTCGCCCCTTCGACGCGCTTCGCGGACGACTTCGAGAGCTGCGTGATCATCGCGCTCGAGACCTCGCGGTAGCGGTCCTCACCCTTCGGCGGGTTCGCCTTGTCCGAGAGGAACGGCGGCATCGACTGCGGCGGCAGCGAGTAATCGAGCTCACGCTCACCGAGGTCGTAGCCATCGCGCAGCGAAGGGATGCGGATGTCCGACGCGACGCCGGTCTGCTGCGTCGACGCACCCGTCGGCAGGAAGTACATCCCGGTCGTCACCTTCATCGCGCCGACGCCGTCCGGCAGCGGCATCAACGCCTGCACCGAGCCCTTGCCAAACGTCCGCTCGCCGCCGACCACCACCGCGCGGTGGTAGCCCTGAAGCGCCCCCGCGAGGATCTCCGAAGCCGACGCGCTCATCGGGCTGACCAGCACCACCAGCGGCCCCGACCACACCACGCCGTCGTCCTCGTCCGCGAGCACGGTCACGCCGTCCGAGTCCTTCGTCGAGACGACCGCGCCGACGTCGATGAACAGCCCGCCGATGCGCACCGCTTCGTCGAGGAGGCCGCCGCCGTTGGCGGACAGGTCGACCACGATGCCGTCGACCTTCTTCTTCTTGGCCTCCTTCAGGAGCTTCTTCATGTCCTCGTAGGACGAACGCTTGCCCTTGCTGTCGCCGTAGAAGGACGGCAGCTCGATCACGCCGATCTTCGTCTTCTTCTTGCCGGCGCCGATCGTCTCGTACTCGATCTTCGCGGCCTGCTCCTTCACGTCGACCTTGTCGCGGACGATCGTGATGTCGAAGGTCTTGGTGTTGTCGCCCTCGCGCAGCACACTCAGCGTGACGGAAGTCCCCTTCTTGCCGCGGATCATCGCGACCACGTCGCGCAGGTCCATGTCGATGGTCGACACGGCGTCCTCACCGGTCTGCTTCACCGCGATGATCTTGTCCTTCGGCTGCAACGTGCCGTCGCGGTCCGCCGCGCCGCCGGGCACGATCGTCTCGATCACCACGAAGCCGTCCCGCGTCCGCAGCGCGGCGCCGATGCCTTCGAGCGACAGCGTCATCGAGATCCGGAAGTCCTCGAGCACCCGCGCCGAGAAGTACGACGAGTGCGGATCCAACGACCCGGCGAAAGCCTCCGCGAACAACCCCGGAAACTCCTTGCCCTCGCGCCGCTCTTCGAGCCGCTTCACGATGAGCTCGTAGCGGTGGATCAGACGCTTCTTCGCGTCCGCGACGCTGACCTTCGCCTCCAGCATGCCGAGCATCTGGAAGTGCACCATCTTGCGGACCAGCTCCTTGCGCGCCTCGGTCGTCTTCGCGTAGCCGCGTTTGTCGGGGTCCGTGACGAGCTCGATCGACTCGTCGATCTCGAACTTCTTCTTGCCGAGGATCGCCTTGACCGTGTCGACGTCCTCCTTCGCCCGCTCGATCACCAGCAGCGCGGCCTGGTCCAGCGCCGGGCAGCTCCCGGTGCGCAGCGACTCGAACGTGAGCAGCAGCTTGTTCTCGAGCTTGGTCGCGTCCGCCTCGAGGAGGAGCGTGCGCGACGGATCGACGGACTCGACGAACCGCTTGGCGGTCCGGCGCTCGATCGTCTCGTCGATGTTGTCGACCGTGTAGTGCCGGTGTCCGAACGCGAAGAACAGGCTCGGGAGGTCCGCGCAGGTGAGGTTACGAGCCTCCGCCTTCTTCGGCGCAGTGCAGGACACCGCGAGGGCCAGGAGGAGCAGGAGCATTCTCGGCATGGACATACCTACAACGGGGATTGCATCACACTTCTTCCCCGGAGTGTATGACGGTCCAGCCGCCGAGAAGTTTCAGCGCAAACGTTCTTCGAGGTAGGCGATCGCCTCGCCTTTGACCGTCTCGTCCTTGGCCCGCAGCGCCGTCCCGAGCGTCTCGATCATCTCCACGAGCGGCTCGCCGAGGGCGTCGGTGAGGCGCTTGCGCCGATCGTCCTCGTCCTCCGTTCGCTTGAAGCGAAAACGCCACGCCGGGTCCCACAGCCGCTCGAGGTGCTGCAGCAGGTGGCTCTGGGCGAGACGGTTCCACTCCCCCTTGTCGAACCAGATGCCGTGACAGGTCGCACAGCGCTCCAGGTGGAACGGCTCGTCCACTTCGACCTGCGCGCGGATCAGGATGCCGTGCCCCTCGGGGCACAGGCCGGTGCGCTGGTCGGCTTCGCTCGCAGGGCGAATCGTGGAGTCCTGCGACAAGAGCCCCGCGACCGCCTCCAGCCGCGCTTCGTCCTTGGGGAACCACGTCCCGCCGCACTGGCCGCACCTCATCAGGCGCGACGCGCGACCGTCCGCTTCGTCCAACTCGACGTCTCTACACTTCGGGCACTTGGCCGTCACCCGCGCATCATGCGACGCGACCGAGCGCGTTGTCGATCAGGATGTGCACCAGTCGCTCGAACGGTATCCCGTGCGCCGCCGCCGCCTGCGGGAACAGCGACTGCTGCGTGAGCCCCGGGACGGTGTTCGTCTCGAGGATCAGGGGACCGCGCTGCGGGTCGACCATGAAGTCCGTGCGCGAGAAGTCACGGCACCCGAGCGCGTGGTGCGACGCGAGCGCGAGGGACTGCACTCGATCGCGGAGCTCGTCGGGGATCTCGGCCGGCGTGATCTCCGCCGTCGCGCCGGGTGTGTACTTCGCCTCGTAGTCGAAGAACGCGTACTTCTTGTCGGGGATGATCTCGGTGACCGGCATCGCCGTCGCGACGCCGTCGATCTCCAGCACGCCGCACGTCAGCTCGCGCCCCATGACACGCGCTTCGACGACGACGTCGCGCCCCATCCGCACGTGCCCCGCGACCGCGGCTTCGAGCGACGCCCGATCCGTCGGGAACGATACCCCGAAGCTCGACCCGTTCGCCGACGGTTTGACGACGCACGGCAAGCCGACCCGGTCTTCCAGTGCCTCGACGTCCCAGTCGCCGCCCCGGAGGATCGCGGCGTAGTCCGGCGTGGGCAGGCGGCGCGCGTCGTAGACGAACTTGCTACGCGCCTTGTCCATCGCGAGCGCGCTCGCCGCGACGCCGGAGCCGGTGTACGGCACCCCGATCGCTTCGAAGAGCGCCTGCACCGTGCCGTCCTCGCCGAACGGTCCGTGCAGAGCGATGAACACGGCGTCGACCGTCTCGCGCACGCGCTCGAGCGCGGCGCCGACGGTCAGCAGCTCTTCACCGAAGCGCCAGCGCCCGTCGCGTTCGACGGCGACGCCCTGCGCACCTTCGTAAGCGGCGAGGACCTGCGCGCCGCTCCGCATGGAGACGTCGTGCTCATCACTCGGTCCCCCCATCACGACCGCTACGCGCGGCACTTGTTTCGTCATACGTGAATCTACATGCGGGGCATCATGCCCTGGAGCCCGCGCATGCCTCCCATCTTGGACAAGCGCTTCATCATCTTCTTGGCTTCCCTAAACCGCTTCAGGAACGAATTCACCTCGGCGACGCTCGTCCCGCTCCCCTTCGCGACGCGCTTGCGGCGCGAGCCGTTGAGGATGCTCGGATCGTTCCGCTCGTTGGGTGTCATCGAGTTGATCATCGCCTCGATGCGCTTGAGTTCCTTGTCCGGATCCGGGCCGGCGTTGCCGAGCTTCTTCATCGCCTGCGACACGCCGGGGATCATCCCCATGATCGACTTCATGTCCCCCATCTGGCGGATCATCTTCATCTGGTCGCGGAAGTCCTCGAGCGTGAACTCGGCGCGCTTCATCTTGCGCGCCATCTTCTTGGCTTCTTTTTCGTCGTAGCTCGCCTGGGCCTTCTCGATGAGGCCCATCATGTCGCCCATCCCGAGGATGCGCTGCGCGACGCGGTCGGGGTGGAACACCTCGAGCGCGTCCATCTTCTCGCCGATACCCGCGAAGTAGATCGGCGCGCCGGTCACCTGCCGCACGGAGAGCGCGGCGCCGCCGCGGGCGTCGCCGTCGAGCTTGGTCATGATGACGCCGTCGATTCCGATCTGGTTCTTGAACTCCTGCGCGACGTTGACCGCGTCCTGACCGGTCATGGAGTCGACGACGAGCAGCGTGTGCTTTGGATCGAGGAGCTCCTTCACTTCGCGCAGCTCGTCCATGAGCTCGAAGTCGATCGCGAGGCGACCGGCGGTGTCGACGATGACGACGTCCTGCCCCTGACGGTCCGCCTGCTCGAGCGCGCCCTTCACGACGTCTTCGATCTTGGAGCCGACCTTCGTGTCGAAGCAGTCAACCTTCACCTGCCCGGCGACGGTCTTGAGCTGCGAGATCGCGGCGGGGCGTTGGAGGTCGGCGGGGACGAGGAGCGGGTTCTTGCCCTCGGCCTTGAGCTTGAGCGCGAGCTTGCCGGAGGTGGTCGTCTTACCGGAGCCCTGCAGGCCCATGAGCAGGATGACGATCGGCGGCTTCGCCTTGAGGTCGAGCTGCACGGCGGTGCCGCCCATGACCTTCGTGAGCTCCTCGCTCACGATGCGCACGAACTCCTGCCCCGGCGACAGCGAAGCGGAGACCTCCTGCCCGAGGGAGCGCTCCTTGACGTCCTTGATGAAGCCCTTCACGACCGTGAAGTGCACGTCCGCCTCAAGGAGCGAGAGCCGCACGTCGCGGAGGATGTCCTTGAGGTTCGCCTCGGTCAGGGTCCCGTGACCGCGGACCTTCTTGATGACCTGGGCAAACTTGTCCTCGAGATTGTCGAACACGGGAGCACGCTAGCGAAGCGGTGGGGGCTTGGGAAGTGAATCGTCCGGTCGGAGGGACAGTTGCGGTCGTGTACCGACGTGCCCCAGATTGGCGGAATGAGCGCGCTCTTCCTGCCCCCGCGCCCACTGCGCATCGATCCGTCCGAGCTGAGCCGCGGCGGGCGGAACAACGTGTCGACCCGAAACAACCGTCGCGAGCAGCGATCAGCTACGAGGTCGAGGCCGACTTCTTCGCACGGTGGTCCACCTACCTGTTCCTCGCGGGCTTCCTCGTGTTCATGCTCTACCAGGCAGGCGTTTTCGTGCGCCAAGAGCTCCAGCGGCGTCGCGCGCTACGGATGTTCGCCGAGGACGGCCTCGAGGTCCCGTGCGAGCTTCGATCGATGGAACGTAGACGTGGAATCTACGAGGTCGCATTCACGCTGCCGAAATCGGAGACGGTCGTACGCCGGCAGCGACTCTCGCCGCCGCTCATCGTCGAGCACGAAGGCCTCGACTACGTGATCGGACTGACCTCTGCTCGCGACGTCATCGGAACGTGGACGTTGCTGGACGCGGACCTCCGGCCTTTCGATCTGTCACCGGAGGAGCGCGCCGCCGTGCTCGCTCATGCGTCGGACGCCAACCTCGGCGATCTCCCGCCCTTCACCTAGTCAGCGCCCTCGACAGCACCACCCTCTGGATCTCCGTCGTCCCCTCGTAGATCCGCAGCGCCCGGATGTCCCGGTACAGGCGCTCCACCGCGGTGCCCTTTCGGACGCCCTGGCCGCCGTGGATCTGCACGGCGCGATCGATGATCCGCTGCGCCGCCTCCGTCGCGTGCATCTTCGCCGCGGACGAATAGGCGCCGGCCAGCGCGTCGCCCGCGGCGTGCGCGGTCGCCGCGCGGTAGACCATGAGTCGCGACGCGTGCAGCTCGACGAACGAGTCCGCGAGCATCGCCGCGATCTGCTGGAAGCGGTTGATCGGTTTGCCGAACTGCTGCCGGGTCTTCGAGCGCTCCACCGCGTCGTCCAGCGCGCGCTGCGCCATGCCGACCGCCGCCGCGCCGACCGTGGTGCGGAAGTGATCGAGCGTCCGCATCGCGACCTTGAAGCCCTGCCCCTCCTCACCGATCAGGTGATCGATCGGCACGCGCGAGTCCTCGAACACCACCTCCCCGCAGGGGTGCGGCGCGACCAGGTCGTACCGGAGCGTCGACGTCACGGCTTCCTTCGGCACGAGGATCATCGACAGTCCACCTGCCCCCTCACCCCCGGTGCGTGCGAGCACCGAGTAGAAGTCCGCGATCCCCGCGTTGGTGATGAAACACTTCTTCCCGTTCAGCACCCACGCGTCGCCGTCACGACGCGCCGTCGTCGACAGGTTCGCGACGTCGCTCCCGGCCTCGGGCTCGGTGATGCCGATCGCCGCGATCGCGGTGCCCGCCTCGACCTTCGCGCGCCACTTCGACTTCAGCGCGTCGCTCCCCGCGAGCGCCAACGGCCCGTAGCCGAGCCCCTGCAGCGCCAACATCGAGTCGGCGAGCCCGCTCGACGACGCGACCACCTCGCGCAGCACGCAGATCGCCGGCACGTCGAGCGCCGTGCACGACGCCAACAGCCCCGCGTCGCCCAACGCCTTCGTCATCGCGAACGCGGCGTCGTCGGACTCGTCCTCCTCGCGCGGGCGGATCGCTTCGTCCACCACGGCGCGTGCCTTCGCTTCGAGCTCCACCAAGCGCGCGTCCAAATCGATGCGCGCCGCCTCCGCGATCGCTCGCTTCTCCATGGTCTCAGCTCCCCTTGAACTCGGGCTTGCGCTTGTCGACGAACGAAGCGTGGAACTCCTTGAAGTCGTCCGCGAGCATGCAGATCGTCTGCGCGCGCGCCTCCGCGTCGAGCGCCGAGTCCAGATCCATCGACATCCCGTTGTTGATGAGGTCCTTCGTGATCCCGTGCGAGAACGTCGGCCCCGCCGCCAGCCGCCCCGCCACTTCCCGAGCCTTGGTCATCAGCTCGTCGTGCGGCACGACGTCGTTGAACAACCCGATCTCATTCGCCTTCGCCGCCGGCACGGAGTCACCGAGGAACAACAGCTCCGAAGCGCGCCCCATACCGATCACCCGTGGCAGCAGATACGCCGCGCCCATGTCGGCGCCGGTGAGGCCGACC
Source organism: Deltaproteobacteria bacterium (assembly GCA_040218735.1). GTDB lineage: Bacteria > Myxococcota > Kuafuiibacteriia > Kuafuiibacteriales > Kuafuiibacteriaceae > JAUHYN01. The sequence goes on along the minus strand of JAVJQW010000046.1, from coordinate 351,372 downwards.
TTCGAGAACAGAAACGCGATCTTCGACTGGTCCGATCCGATCCGGATGTCCGAAGCCAGCGCGATCACCGCACCCGCTCCCGCCGCGGTCCCGTTGATCGCCGCGACGATCGGCTTCTTCAGCCGACGCATGTTCCGGATGACGTCGCCGGTCATACGCGCGAAGCCGAGCATGTCCTTCGGCCCGTACGAGACGAGCTTGCCGATGATGTCGTGCACGTCGCCGCCCGAGCAGAACCCACGCCCGGTCCCCGTCACGATGAGGACCTTCACGTCGTCGTCGTGCTGAACGTCCGCGAAGAAATTCACGAGCGCGCGGTACATCTCGAACGTCAGGCTGTTGAGCCGGTCGGGGCGCGACAGCGTCAACGTGCCGATCCCCTCGCTCACCTCGAAGTCGAGGCCGTCTACGATCGTCTTGTTCATGTCGCCTCCGTCGGGACGACCGCCGTCCCCTCGATCTCCACCTGCGCGCCCTCTTCGAGGAGGTCCGCGACCTCGACGAGCGCCATCGTCGGGTAGTGCCGTCCCATCAGCTCGCGGTACCGCGCGCCGATCTGTTTGATCCCCGCGATGTACGCTTGCTTGTCGGTCACGTAGACGGTCAGCCGGCACAGGTCCTCGACCGTCCCGCCCGCCGCCTTCACGACGGCGACCACGTTCGCGAGCGCCTGACCGAACTGCGTCGCGAAGTCGTCCGACACCAGCTTCTGCTCACCGTCCCAGGCGATCTGCCCGGCCACGAACAACAACCGCCCCGGTGCGGCGAGGATCCCGTTGCTGTACCCGCGCGGCGCGCCGAGCGACTCCGGGTTGATGATCTCGTGACGACTCATGCGATGGTCTCCCCTCCGTCCAGGACGATCGCCTGGCCCGTCAGCCGCGCCGAAGCCTCCGACGCGAGGTGAACAGCCATCGCCGCCACTTCATCGGGGGTCAATGCGCTCCCGATCGGAATCCGGCCCTCCAACGTCGCGCGCGCCTCGGCGATCGTGCAGCCGGTCTTCTCCGCGATGTTCGCCAACGTCTTCTCGAACATCTCGGTGTCGACCCACCCCGGGCACAGCGCGTTGACCGTGATGCGGTGCCGCGCGAGCTCCAACGCCGCGGACCGCACCAACCCGAGCACGGCGTGTTTCGTCGCCGAGTACGCGCTGGTGTAGGCCATCCCGGCCACCGCCGCCGTCGACGCGACGACGACGATCCGCCCGCCCTCGGCCTTCATCGCCTGCGCCGCGCGCTGCACGAGGAAGAAGACACTCATCGTGTTCACCTCGAAGAGGCGTCGAAACCCGTCCGCGTCCGTCTTCGCGAGCGGCGCGGAGAACGCCTGCCCCGCGCACGGCACCGCGACCTCCACGCGCCCGAACGCCGCCTCGGCGCCCGCGAGCAGGGCCTCGGCGGCCTCCTGCTGGGTGACGTCGCCGGCCACGGCGATGGCCTGACCGCCGGTCGATTCGATCGCGGACACCACGTCTTCCAGATCCGACGCGGTCCGCGACTGTACCGCGACCGGGTATCCGGCCTCGGCCAGCTTCAGGGCGATCGATCGCCCGATCCCACGGCCTGCGCCCGTCACGACGGCGGCCCCTCTCGACGTGCTCATGACCGCCGGGTAGCCCCGGGCTCGGAGCGGGTCAACGTGTGGTGGAAAAACGCACCCGCCCGCCGTTTTCAAGGTCCCAAAACTTGAAGCGTGCTCGCCTTTGTCGATAGCGTACGGCCGGATCGGGCTTGCCCGGTCATTGGATCGGCATGCAGCACATCCTCGTCTGCGCTCAAGACTCCGTCTTGGCCAAGAAGGTGCGATTCCTCTTGGCGCGGGACGAGTGCGACGTGGAGATCCTCAGCAAAGCCGGTCGCCTCCAAGAGCGACTCGGCGAGCAGGACGTCTCGCTCCTCATCCTCTCCCGCAGCGTGAACGGAGAGGACGCCATCGAGATGCTGGCCGGCTTCGACGCCGGGCTCCAGGTCCCGCCGACCATCGTACTCGGCGGTCAGCAGACCGTGACGGCCGATTTCATTCACCTCATCCCGGATCCGATCGACACCCAGGCGATCTACCGGATCGCGTCGGACATCCTCTCCATCGAGGACGACGACTTCGCATCGGACGACGAGGACCTCACGCACATCGCCGTCAATCCACCTCAAAAGACGACCGCCCACGACTTCCGCGCCACCGACCACGGTAACCTGGTCGATGACACGGACGGTGAGGACGTGCTGAAGTACAGCGACGTCACGGGCCTCGACGAAATCGCTGGCCGTTTGGACCAGCTCGAGAGCGATCAGTTGAACGACCAACTCAGCGACGCGTTCGATATCGACGAAATCTCCGAAGTGGCGAGCCCACCCTCGCGGCGACCGCAACCGAAGAACGAGCCACCGGTGCTCGGGGGCCTCCTCGAACCGGCGCGGTTCGCCAAGGTGCTGTTCCAGTGCTGGTCGAAGCAAACGACCGGTGCCCTGATCGTCGCGCGCGATCACGAGACGCTCACCATCCACTTCGAGTCGGGCCAGCCGGTCCACGTCGAGTCGAGCATCCCCGGAGACCAACTCGGCCGCGCCCTCGTGGCGCGTGGCCGCATCACCGAAGCCCAGTACGCGGACGGCGCGAAGCGCGCGATCGAACGCGGCATTCGTCTCGGCCAAGCGCTGATCGATCTCGGCTTCTTCACCTCGGCGGAGCTTGGCAACGAGCTGGGGACGAACGCACGCGATCAGATCGCGGGCTGCTTCGAGGCGCGGCAGGGCGCCTTCGAGTTCGACAGCAAGCGCCCCATCCCGACCGACGAGCGGCCGTACCGTTTGGACGTCGCGCACGTCCTCGCCGAGGGCCTTCGTCAACACGCCGACGAGCCGGTGCTCGAACAGATCCTCGGCGACATCGACGCGCGCTACTTCAAGCTGCGCAAGTCGATCGACGAGGTGCAGAACACCTTCCCGCTCCGCGAGACCGAGCCCGCGTTCCTCGCGTTCGGCGGTCGCGCGTACAACGTGGCCGACGCCGCAGACATCACGGGCATCGCGCTCGTGGAAGCGAAGAAGCTGCTCGCGATCCTCACCACGTGTGAGGAGGTCGAGGAGTTCACGCCGGGCGTGAACGAGTTCGAGTCCCGCATCCGCGAGGAGCGCGAGCGCGCCCGCGAGCTGGAAGCGCGCGCCTCGCAGATCCCGGCCGCCTCGACGTCGTCGCCCGGCATGACCCAGCCGCCGCCTCCGCCGCCCGCGGAGCCGACGACCGAGCAGCCTCCCGCGTTCACGCAGGGTGGCGCGGGTGTCTTCAACTCGTCGGTGCCGTCGGCGATCGGCGGCAGCGGTATCGCGTCCGTGGGGGGTGGCACCACGCCACCTCCGCCGCCTCCGAGCACGCCGTCCCCGACGTTTGCGCCCAAGCCCGCACCGAGCAGCAGCGCGCCGGTACCGGCGGCGCCCGCGAACGGCGAAGAGATCCCGCCGATGCCCGCGCCGACGAACGGCGAAGGGATGATCCCGCGCCCGCTCGTCTACGCGAAGCCCCTGCCCCGCGGTCCGGACGGCTCCGCGTTGGAGACGCCGGAGCGCACCCTGTCCCGCGAGCACTTCCAGCGCGGCGTCACGTTGCTCGGCCAGGGCAACTTCGCGTCGGCGGAAGAGGCGTTCCGAGACGCGGTCGCGCTGTGCTCCGAGGAGCACGTCTACCTGATCGGTCTCGCGCGCGCGATCTACTACAACCCGGGCTACCAGGCCGGCGGGAAGGTCCCCGTGCTCAAAGCGATCGTCGGTCGCGCCGAGACGCTGTCGCCCGAAGACAAACGCGTCGCGACGCTCAAGTCCTGGGTCGATCACGCCGAAGCTGCGCTCTGATCGGTGAACCGCGGGCGACGCGCCCTCGCGTGCCTCGTAATTCGACACAATCTCATCACCCACGCGGGTGCGGCCGATGGATCGGCCGATGCCGTCCTGGATTGTCCGACTGACGTTCGCCGCCTGGCTCGGTGTGTCGACGATCGGCGCCGGCACGCTGATGGTCGGGCACTGGTACACGCTGCCGAAACCCGCCGCGGACGACGCGCAGCTCGGCTCGGCGCTCGAGGCGCTTCGCCCCGCCGGGCGCGACCGCGGTTGGTTCGCGGTCCACGTCCTCTACTCGAGCTGCCCCTGCTCGGTGCGTGTGCTGGACCACCTCTTCTCTTCGGAGCGCCCCGACGATCTCGAAGAGGTCGTGTTGCTCGTCGAGGAAGACGATGCGCTCGAGGCGCGGGCGCGCGCAGCCGGGTTCGCCGTCGTGGTGGTCACGCCAGAGGCGCTCGCCGCCGACTACCGCATCGAGGCCGCCCCGATGATGGTCGTGCTCGATCCCTCGGACCGCATTCGCTACGCCGGTGGGTACACCGAGCGAAAGCAGGGTGCCGACATTCGAGACATCGCAACACTTCGAACGCTCCGCGATGAGGCAGCGCGCACCATCGAGCTGCCTCTATTTGGATGCGCGGTGAGCTTTGAGCTCCAGAGCATCCTCGATCCGCTCAAGCTCAAATACTGATCTACCGAACATAGCAGGCAATGTGGTCCCGAATCGCCGCCTACGTACGCCTCCCCAGTGAGGTCACCGACTTCGAGCGCCAGTACCTCGCACGCATGAACCGAATCGGTTTGTGGTTCTTCGTCGCGCACCTGCCGGTGTTCGTACTCGTGGCGTTCTTCAACGACACGGGTCCGCTGTCGGCGGTCGCCCTGACCTCCTTCGTCCTCGTCGGACCGGTCCTGGCCTACAAGACCTTCAAGAGCCCGCGTCTGGTCTCCGTGTCCTACGGCGTCACCGCGATGCTCATGGGCGGACTCCTCGTCCACTTCGGTCAGGGCCCCGTGCAGATCGAAATGCACTTCTACTTCTTCGCGCTCCTCGCCATGCTGGCGATGTTCGGCAACCCCATGGTCATCGTCACCGCGGCGGTCACCGTGGCGCTGCACCACCTGCTGCTCTGGCTCTACCTCCCCACCAGTGTCTTCAACTACGACGCGCCGATCTGGGTGGTCGCCATTCACGCAGCGTTCGTCGTGCTGGAGTCCGTCGCGACCTGCTTCATCGCGCGCAGCTTCTTCGACAACGTCATCGGCCTGGAGAAGATCGTCCAGAGCCGCACCGCCGCCCTCGACAAACGCAACCAGGACATGCGCGTCCTCCTCGACAACGTCCAGCAGGGCTTCCTCACGCTCGACCGCTCCGGCGCGCTCGCGGCGGAGCGCTCCGCTGCAGTTTCCAGGTGGTTCGGGGGCGACGACGCAGCGGACCTGGGCGACCTCGTCGAGGCGAAGGCCCCCGCATTCGCGGAGAACTTCCGTGTGGCGTGGGAGCAGGTCGAAGAAGACCTTCTGCCCGTCGAGTGCAACCTGGACCTCGCGCCCTCGCGGATCGAGTTCGAGGACCGCACGCTCCAGGTCGACTACCAGCCCATGTCGTCCGACGCATCGACCGACGACTGGTCGGGCGTCCTCGTGGTCATGTCCGACATCACGAGCCAGCTCGAACACGAGCGACTCGAGAGCGAGCAGCGCGAGGTCTTGTACATCCTCGACCGAATCCTCAAGGACAAGGCGGGCTTCCTCGAGTTCTTCGAAGAGGCGAAGCGCCAGATTCAACTCATCGTCTCCGACGAGATCGAGCAGATGCCGCTGCTCAAGCGGGTCATCCACACGCTCAAGGGCAACGCCGCAGTGTTCGGCATCCACCGGATCTCGGACCGCTGTCACGCGATCGAAGAGGCGCTCAAAGAGGAAGGTGGACGTCCGTCTGCCGAGCTTCGCGAGAGCCTCGCCCAGGCTTGGGATCGACTCTGCGAGAGCCTCGACGTGCTCCTCGGGGGTGAAGAGAGCTCGAAGATCGAGGTCGACGACGACCAGTTCAAGAACGTCCTCCGCGAGGTCCTGGAGAATGCGCCGCGCGAGCAGATCGCCGAGTCGATGGTGGCGTGGAAGCTGGAGCCCACCGTGCGTCGGCTCGAGCGACTCGCGTCGCAAGTGCACCGCATCGGCGCGCGGCTCGACAAACAGAACATCGCGGTCGAAGTCGACGGGCACGGCCTGCGCCAGGACGCAGAGGCGTGGGCCCCGTTCTGGTCCTCGTACATCCACCTCCTGCGCAACGCCGTCGACCACGGGCTCGAGTCGATCGAGGAGCGGCGCGCGCTCGGCAAGGAAGGCTCCGGCCACATCCGCCTCGAGACCGTCATGGAGGGCGACGAGTTCATCGTTCGACTCACCGACGACGGCCGCGGCATCGATTGGACGCGCGTCGCCGAGAAGGCGACGCGGCTGGGCCTCCCCACGGAAGACCGCGACGACCTCGTCCGCGCGCTGTTCCACGACGGCCTCAGCACCCGCGACGACGTGACCTCCACTTCGGGGCGCGGCGTCGGGCTGGCCGCGGTGCACGAAGCGTGTGAGGCGGTCGGCGGACAGATCGACGTCGACTCCAAGATCGGTGCCGGCACGACGTTTGTGTGCCGCTTCCCGAGCTCCGCGCTCGCCGTCAAACACCCCGAAGTCTTCCTCGCCGCCTGATCGCGTCGGCGTTCGAAAGCCAACGCCACCGTTGGATCGCGGGTTGCACCAACCGGCAGTGTGCGATCGGCAACCATCACGCTGTGGGTCACCTGTGCGCTCGGCATCGGCTGCGCCGGAACGGAGCCAGAGGCGACGCCACCGCCGCGCGACGGAGGGGTGGCCGTGGAGGTGGACGCCGGATCGAGAGACGGCGGTGTGATCCCACGCTGCGCAGACCCGGCGGAGCCGATCGGCGTCGCACCTGCGCCGCTGCTGGCTCCGGCGCCGACCGCGGACGACATCGCGTGCGCGGCGCGTTCGATCGAACGACAGCTCGCAGACGCGGACGTGATCTGCCTCGGCGAGGACTCCCACGGCGTCGCCGAGAGCATCTACGCCCACGGGCTGTTGCTCCGACACCTGATCGAGGACCTTGGCGCACGCACGATCGTGTTCGAGGCCACCGAGGCGACCACCGAGGCGTGGGACCTGTACCTCGACACCCGCGACGAACGTGACCTCGCGCGCGGCTTCAGGGACATGGCCGGTTCACTCGGCGCCTCCGAGGAGCGCGAGGCGCTGCTCCGTTTCATCGCGACCATCGACATCGACGAGGACCTCCACATCACGGGCTTCGACGTCGCGGTGCAGTCCGCCGCGACGATCCAGTCGATCCTCGATCACCTCGACCGGGTGGAGCCGGAGACGACGGACCGCTGGCGTCGGGCGTTCCTCACCTCGCCGGACCGCATCGCGGACTCCGCCGACGCGCTGGCGAACGAGATCGCCGATCGGCGCGCAGCCCACGTGGCCGCGACCAGCGAAGACGCCGTCCGCAGACTCGAGCGCGACCTCGTCAACCTCGCCGACGGCCAGCGCTTCCTCGCACGCTTCTACGACGGAGACTTCGAAGGCGGCAACGCGACCTACCGCGAGCCGGGCATGACACGGAACATGTTGGACCTCCTCCAACGGCGCGGCGACGCCGGTCCGATCGTGATGCTCGCGCACAACGGACACTGCCACCGCACGATCGACATCGGCATCGATCTGTCCGGCGAGCCGACGCCGTCGGTCGGCGCGTCACTCGCGACGATGATGGGCGACAACTACCGCACGATCTTCCAGTTCTACGAAGGCGGGCGCGAGCTCGCGCCGACCGCGAACGGCTTCGTCGCGCGCGACTACTTCCACTCCGCGGCGGCCCTCGCGGGGGTGATCTTCGCGGCCTCCGACGCCGAGGCGTTCTTCCTCCCGAGCGACACGGACCTCGTCGACTTCTCCGGGAGGTTCACGTACCGCGGCGAAACGATCGTCCCCACCGAGGCGTTCGACGGCGTGCACGCAATCCGGAACGTCACCGCGGTGACGCTGCGCTGACCAGTCAGGGGATGCGTTCCCCGCGGATCGGACAGAAGTGATCGAAGCGGACCCGGGCGAGCGGGCAGAACCTCCCGGCGTACACGGCGACCTCGGTCACCTCGACCTCTAGCGTCCGTCGAACTTCACCGGGCGCGTAACGCACGTGGACCTTCCACGGAGTGCCGGTCGCGCCGCGAACCTGATCCGCCTCGCGCTTCACGAGCCGCGCGATCGGGACGAGCCGCACCGAGCAATGCTGGCCGTTGTCAGACGCGCAGACTTGCGTCCAACCGCCACGGTCCGCGAGTTTCACGACCACGCGCTCGCCGGCCTCCACCCGAAGCGGGTCCGCGATGGGGACACGCTCGGGCGCGATGGGACGTATCGACACCTCGACATCGACCGCGTACGGCATCGAGCGGCCCTCCGTTCCCTGCACCTCCCCCATGCGCTCGAGCGCAAACGCGAGCGGCACCATGACATGCTCGCGGTCCCAAGGGTCTGCGAGCGTCACGGCCGATTGCGCCCAGTCGAGGGTGACTGGGGCTTCGCTCGTGTTGTGAATCGTGAGCTCGAGGAAGTGGCCGTCGAACGCGGCCTCGAGGGTGACGCCGCCCTGGGACGACATCGGCGTGTTCGTCACCAGCTCGCCGACGTAGAAGCGCCCCGTCCCGCAGGCGGTCAGCGTGAGCGCGGCGATCGCGAGGTAACGCACGTCAGATCTCGGAGAGGATCTCCGCACGCTTGCTCGCGTACTCCTCGTCCGACAGCACACCCGCCGCCTTGAGCGCGTCGAGCTTCTTGAGGCGGTCGACCATCGAAGGCTGCTGCTGTTGCTGCTGCGGAGCTTGCTGCTGCGGGGGCGGCTGTTGCGGAGCCTGCTGCACCACTCCGCCCATCATCTGCCCGCCGGGCATCCCGACGCCCGCGCCCATGTACTGCTGCTGCTGCTGCGGGTGCTGCTGATGCTGTCCGGGCATCATGCCGCCCATCATGTTCGCCATCTGGCCGCCCATGCCCATGCCGGCCGCGAGGCCCATGCCCGCGCCCGCCATGCTGTTGGGCGCCTTCGCGGCGTCCGGGATGGCGTTGGCCATCTGGTACTGCGCGTACTGGTTCATGTTGCCGAGGATGGCCATCTCGCTGCGCGTATCGAGGACCTTCTCCACCGCCGGCGGCAGCGAGATGTTCTCGATGATGAACTTCGTGATCTCGATGCCCATGTCGTCGAAGTCCGCGCGGATGGGGCCGACGACCTTCTTGCCGATCTCGTCGTAGTTACCGGCGAGGTCGAGCGCGGCGATCTTCGCGGCGCCGAGCGCCTGCGTGAACCGCGACACGAGCGTGCGCTTGAGCTGCCCGAGGATCTCGTCGACCTCGTACTCGCCGTCGGTGCCCGCGACCTGGCGCAGGAACTTCGACGGGTCGCCGACCCGAGCGGCGAAGATGCCGAAGGCGCGCAAGCGGATCGGCCCGAACTCGGGGTCCCGCAGCATGATCGGGTTCTGCGTGCCCCACTTGAGGTCCGTGAACTGCGTCGTGTTGACGAAGTAGACCTCCGCCTTGAACGGCGAGTTGAAGCCGTACTTCCAGCCCTTGAGGGTGGCGAGAATGGGGAGGTTCTGGGTGGTGAGGGTGTAGGTGCCGGGTCCGAAGACGTCGGCGAGCTTGCCCTCGTTCACGAAGCAGGCGGACTGTCCTTCGCGGACGATGAGCTTCGCGCCGTTCTTGATCTCTTGGGCGCGGACGGGGAAGCGCCAGACGAGCGTGTCGTGGTCGTCGTCGAGCCACTCAATGATTTCGATGAATTGCGAGGTGATTCGGTCCCAGATGGCGCCCATGAGCGGATCTATACGCACCCCGAGGGGTGCTGTAAACGCCGCCATGCTAAACGGTAGAGCGTGACCGAAACCGTGGAGCTGGGCGCCTCCGGACGACGCGGTCCTCTGTCGTTCGTGCTCGTGGTGCCACGCGAGGCCGGGCCGGAGCGGATCCCGATCGACGGGACGCTCCTCGTCGGCAAACACGGCGAAAACGACGTGGTCATCGACGCCCAGGGCGTCTCCCGCTACCACCTCGAGATCCGCGCGGAGGCCCAACGCGTGCTCGTCCGCGACGTCGGGTCCAAGAACGGCACCTTCTTCGGCGGAGGTCGCATCACCGAGGTGCGCGTGGGGCCGGGTGCGTCGATTCGCGTCGGCGGCCCCGCGGGGCTCGAGCTCACGATCGACGCCGCCGAGCGACCGACGATGGCGCCCTCCTCCGCCGAGCGCTTCGGGCCGCTGCTCGGACGCTCGCGCGCGATGCGCTCCGTGTACGCGATGCTCGAGCGCACCGCGGACTCGAACGCCACGATTCTGGTGCTCGGCGAGACCGGCACCGGTAAGGAGCTCGTCGCGCAGGCCATCCACGAACGTTCGTCGCGCGCCGGCGGCCCGTTGGTCGTCGTCGACTGCGGCGCCATCCCGCACGACCTGATCGAGAGCGAGCTGTTCGGCCACAAGGCCGGCGCGTTCACCTCCGCGCAGGCGGATCGCGTCGGCGCGTTCGAAGCGGCCTCCGGCGGGACGTTGTTCCTCGACGAGATCGGCGAGCTCCCGCTCGACCTGCAACCCAAGTTGCTCCGCGCCGTGGAGTCCAAGACGATCCAGCGCCTCGGCGAGACCGGGCGTCGCCCCGTCGACGTCCGCCTCGTCGCCGCAACGCACCGCGCGCTGCAGGACGAAGTCGAAGCCGGTCGCTTCCGTCGCGACCTCTTCTTCCGCCTCGCCGTGGTGACGGTACCGCTGCCCCCGCTCCGCGACCGCGGCGAAGACGTGCTGCTTATCGCCGAGCACATCCTCGAGCAGCTCGGCGCGAAGGACGCCCTGGAGCTCGACGGCCCGATCGAGAGCGCGATGCTCGCGTACCAGTGGCCCGGCAACGTGCGCGAGCTCCGCAACGCGATCGAGCGCGCCGTCCACCTCGGCGCCGAGCACGCCATCCCCATGACCTCGACGGCGTCGCGTCCCGAAGAGCCGGCGGGCGAAGCCCCCGACCTCCCCTTCAAGGAGGCGAAGGAGCAGATCGTCGTCGCGTTCGAGCGCGCGTACGTAAAGCGCTTGCTGGAGCGGCACGACGGCAACATCTCCGCGGCGTCACGCGACGCGGGGATCGATCGAAACTACCTGTACCGGCTGATCAAGAAGCACCAGCTGGAGAGCTGACGGTCGACGTCCGCACCGGGCCCTGCCCCGCGAACCGCATCTCGATCATCGTCACCAAGCGCTCGGCCGCTTCTTGGGACGCCTGCTCGATCGTGCGTCGGTTCGCGCCGTCGAGCTGCTCGACGCCGCCGGGTGTCGACATGAAGCGCGAGTCGCCCGTGACGACGGGCGTCTGCCAGGCGGGCACGCCGGTCGCGTCGTGCACCACGCCGCGGAGGGTGATGCGCACGACGTACTGCGCGGCGCGCAGCGCGGGCTCGGCAAAGGGGGCGAGCGACGAACGCACGCCGAGGATCTCGACGCGGAGGCGGTGGTCGGCGGTCGCCTCGTCGGCGAGCGCGAGGCCGGACGTGCGCGCGATGGCCAAGCGCACCGCGCGGGCGACGTCGGAGCCCGCGTCGAGGTCGAGGCCCGGTTCGGCGATCGGCTCCACGAAGATCGTGTGTACGGTGCCGTCGGCGCGACGCGCGGAGGTCGTGTAGCCGCAGGCCGCGGCGAGGAGGAGTAAGAGCGGCGCCCAGCGCTTCAAAGCGCGAGGACGTCCGTCAGGCCCGCGTCGCTGCAGAGCTTACGGGCGCAGTCGAGGTAGTGCTGACGGTTACGATCGCCGAGGGCGTCCGCCTCGATCGTGTCGAAGGAAGCGCGCAGCTCGTTCTCTCCGTCCGCGTCGAGGAGACGGTCGAGCGGCTCGAACACCTCCCACTCCTCGCGGTCGAGGTGATCGCGCGCGACGCGCAGGTACATGTGGGCCGCGCGCAGGACCTTCTCCCAGTCGCCCTCGGACACGCCGTCGACGAGGGTCATCGTCAGGTCGCGCGTGTGCTGGTGCTCCTCGAGGAGCTTCGCGAGCGACGCGCGGTTGTCGAGGCCCTGGAGCTTGGAGAGCGTCGGGAACAACGCCTCCTCTTCCTTGCGGCGGTGGATCTGGTACGTGAAGTTGCCGATGTAATCGACGACGCGCTCCCAGAAGTCGGGGCGCAGATCGCCGTGCACCGAGAGGCGGCGCGTCTCGCGCTCCATCGCCGCGAGCACGGCGTCCATGATGTGGTGCTCGCCGCGCAGCTCGGCGACGACCTTTTGACGCGCTTCGGAGCTCGTCGTCTCGACCCACGCGCGGTACTCCGCCTCGTAGGAGGTCACAGGGATGATGTCGGCGGTCTTCTCCATGACCTTCGGCCCGGGAGCATAGCCGAAAAGCGCGGCTGCGAACGATGATTCGATGTCAGGCGTACGTCACGGCCGCGGCCGCCACGCAGAGCACCACGACGACGATCGCGAGCACGCCGGCCCAACGCGACCGCTGGTCGATCCGCTCGAATTCAGAAGGCAACAGGCGACGCAGGAACGGATACCCCAACGCAAACCCCGCCACGAACCCGGCGGCGTGCGCCATGATCGCGATCTTCGACCCCGTCGAAGAGAAGGGGGTCAGCGCCCCCGGCACGAGCAACAGGAGGACCCCTACCGTGCGGATGCGCTCGCGCCTCGGCAACGCGCTCACGCGAGAGCGCTGCAGCTGACCGTGCGCCCACAACCCGACGAGCCCGTAGTTGCCCGCGCTCGCGCCGACGATCGCCGCCTCCGGAGACAACAACGCCTCGGCCGACATGCCGACCATCGAGGAGACGAGCCACACGAAGGCCGTCGCGCCGATGCGGTGCGTCCCGAACAGGACGACGCCGATCAACACCCCGAACAACGCGTTGCTGATGAAGTGACTCGGCCCGCCGTGGATGAAGCCGGCGGTCACGAGGCGCCAGGGCTCGACCGCGAGACGACTCCACTGCGCCGACAGCGCCGCGCGGACGTCCTCACGCCAGAAGGTCTCGAGCAACCGCTGCGCTGCGGTGCCCAACGCGATACTACCGATGGCGACGGAGAGGCGGAGGTTGAGCGGCGTCGGCTCCGGGAGGATGACGTCGATCGGCGCGGTCTCGTCGTCCTCGTCTTCGTCCTCGTACCGGCGGTACTCCTCGAGTCGCGGCGGTCGCGGCACGCCGAGCGGATCACGTGCGCGGGTGCGCTGACCGGACGAGTCGGCGGACACTCGCTCGGGTGCGGTCGACGTCATCGAGACGACGAAGCGCGGCGCGGGTGTGGAGGAGGCCGACGACTGCTTCGACGCCAACACGCGCCGCGCCGAAGCGAGCATCGACAACGGCACGAGGATGTTGATCGTGTTGTTGTCGACGCGCGGGATGTAAGCGCCGACGACGTCGCGATCGTGAATCGCGAGGATGCCGTGTTCGTCGAGGAGCTCGACCACGGCGCGCGCGGCGGCGAGGTCGGGCGCACCGGCGACCGGAACCATCGGCCCGTGGCTGATCGCGTTTTCGCCGTCCGAGTAGCTCACGAGAAATACCCGCTCCCCACAGGCTCTCACTCAGGGTCCGGATTCACAACGCCTGTGACCGCGCCGTGCGCTTGGTTGACTCTACGCGCGACGCGTGACGGGTTAGCCCGGTCATGGGCTTTCGATACGCAGTCATCGGCGCTGGCATGCAAGGCACCGCCGCCGCCTACGATCTCGCGATGTTCGGGGACGCCGACGAAGTGCGCCTCCTCGACATCGACAACCGCGCCGCCAACGCATCCGCCGAGCGCGTCAACGCGCTGATCGGGCGCGACGTCGCCAAGGGCGGCATCGTGAACGCGAGCGACAAGACCAGCGCATCGCAGGTCCTCGAAGGGATGCACGCCTGCATGTCGGCCGTGCCGTACTTCCTGAACCTCGGGCTCGCACGCGCGGCGATCGACGCCGGCTGTCACTTCAACGACCTCGGCGGCAACACCGACATCGTCCAGCAGGAGCTCGGCCTCGACAAAGAGGCGAAGGCCGCGGGCGTGAGCATCATCCCCGACTGCGGCGTCGCCCCCGGGATGGCCAACACCCTCGCGGTGTACGGCATGGAGTCCCTCGACACCGCGTCGCACGTGAAGATGCGCTGCGGCGGCCTCCCGCAGAACAAGGAGCTGCCGCTCGGGTACGCGCAGCTGTTCGCGATGGAGGGGCTCACGAACGAGTACTTCGGCGAGGCGCTCGTGCTGCGCGAAGGCAAGGTGCAAAAGATCCCGACGTTCGAGGAGCTCGAGACGTTCGAGCTGCCGGCGCCGATCGGCCCCGTCGAGGCGTTCGTGACGAGCGGCGGGACTTCGACGTGTCCGATCACGTTCGAAGGTCGCGTGCAGAGTTACGACTACAAGACGATCCGGTACCCCGGTCACTACGCGCAGATGAAGCTGCTCAAGGACCTCGGGTTCATCGACCTCGATCCGGTGGACGTCGTCGGGCACAGCCTGCGCCCGCGCGACTTCTTCCACACGATCATGCAGCGCGTCTGGCACCGGCCCGAGGAGAAGGATCTGCTCGTGCTGCGCGTCGACGTCGAAGGGACGAAGGACGGCAAGAACGTTCGGCATCGTTCGCTGATCGTCGACCGCCACGACGACAAGACCGGCTTCTCCGCGATGGAGCGCACCACGGCGTTCTCGGCGGCGGTCGTCACCGCGATGCAGGCGCAGGATCGCACGCCGAAGGGCGCGGTCTCGCTCGAGACGTCGGTGAACGCGCAGGAGTTCGTGCGTGAGATCGGTCGGCGCGGGATCGCGATCGAGACGTCCGTCTCGTCACTGTGAGACGAAGCGCCGGATCAGGACGGCGCACGCCAAGCCGACGAACGAAAACGCGGCGAGCAACACAAAGAACTGCTGGAAGCCGGCGACACCGGGCGTGCCGTCGATCAACGCGCCCGCGACCGGTGCGACGAAGATGTCGGGTGTGAAGCCGACGACGGAGATGATGCCCACCGCCGTGCCCGTGACGAGGTGCGGGATCTTCACCTCCTCCATGATCGCGAAGTAGACACCGCGCAACCCGAACGCGACGGCGCAGGTCACGACGACGTTCGCCCAGAGGATCGCGGTGCCCGACGACGGCGGCACGAACGCGAACGACAGGTGCCCGCCGAACAGCACGGCGAAACATAGCGCGGCGGCGGTGGTCGGTCGCGTCCGGTCGGCGAAGAAGCCGGCGGCGACCGCGGCGATGGGTCGTGTCCAGGATCCGATGACACTGACGCGGGCGCCCTCGACCTCGTTCAGCCCGTAGCCGTCGACGGCGTACAGCGAGTAGTAGTCGATGCCCTTGTAGGCGACGTACGCGCAGACGAGCAGGCCGGCCTGCAGCCAGATCGACGGCATCTTCAGGACGGTGAGGACCTGCGCGGGTCGGAACGCGGGGGTGTCGGCGTCGGCCTTCGATTCGGGGACGAAGAACCAGACCAGCGCGGCCGCCGCGAGCGTGGAGGCGGTGTACAGGTAGATGACGTTTCGCATCGCCGCTTCGCGCGCGGCGGGGTCGGCCTGCGTCGGGTCGTCGCCGAGGGCGAGTGAGAACGGGACCAGCGCGATGGAGGCGAGGCCGGCGGCGAAGAGCCCGCGGCCGCCGTCGAGGATGCCGAACGCGACGCCCTGGTTGTCGGTGCCGCCGAGCTCACGGGTGGCGCGGATCATCGCGGCCCAGAACAAGAGGATCGTGGTGGCGCCGAAGAAGCCGTAGAGGACGGTGAGCGGTCCGAGCGCGGGGAGCGTCGCGAAGAAGAAGCCGGAGAGGCCGGTGAGCAGCAGCGACGCGGTCATCAGGCGTCGCGCGGAGAAGCGGTCCGCGAGGGGGCCGCCGGGGAAGTAGGAGATCATCGCGACGACGCCGTAGGCGGCGAACAGCTCGCCGATGTCGACGTTGCTGAAGCCGAAGACGGCGAGGACCGTCGGGCGGAAGAAGCGGATCAGGTGAAAGGGGAGCCCGAAGATGGCCTCGCCCGCGACGATGAGCGCGAGCATGGTGACGGCACGTCGCGTCGCGGTCACACGTCGAAGTAACAAGCGCGCGTCGCGCGGGCAAGACGGTCAGTCGGGGCAGTCCTCGGCGCACGACTTGGCGGTCGAGGCGCAGGCGACCTCACACACCAGGCACGCGTCGAAGTCGGCGCTGCTGTTGCTGCACTCCTGCACGCAGGTGAGCTCGGTGTCGTAGCAGCTCGAGAAACAGGCGGAGCGGGCGGTGCTGATCGGGTCGCCGCAGATGTTGGCTTCCGTGCCGAAGCGATCGCAGGAGACGGTCTTCAGGCACTCGGCGTCGAGGTCCGGGTCGGCGATCTCACAGGTCGACGCGCGGTGCTCGTCGAGGCGCACGTCCGTCGAGGGGTCCTCGGGGGCGCCGTCGAGAGCCAGGCAGAGCGCGCCGGAGGCGACCGAGACGGTGATCTTGCAGTCGGTCAGGAGGCGGTTTCGGACGTCTTCGTCGCAGACGGGGTTGGAGGACGAACAGGCGGCGACGGCCATCGTGAGCGCGGCAGCGAAGAGGACTTTCATGCCGTCGAAGGTGTCAGCGCTCGGTCGTGTATTCAATGTCGCGGGCGCGTGTAGTCGCGCGCACGCTCACAAGAGCTGGCGTGCTTCATCGTCGCGACCGAGGCGACCGAGCGCGCGGACGCGACCTCGGCGCGCCGCGGCGCGGGCTTCGGGATCGAGCAAACCGTTTTCGGCGGACTCGAACGCGGTGAGCGCAAGCTCACTTGCACCGGTCTCCAGCAGCGCTTCGCCGTAGGCGAGCCGGCCCGCGGCGTCGAGTCGATCGGCGACGACCTCCAGGTGCGCACGGGAGCGTGTGAAGTCCTGGAGGCGCCCGTAGGCGAGCCCGAGCGTGTGGTTCGCGCGAAGGTCGCGGTCGTCCTCCGCGAGCCGCTTCTCCGCGGCGACCACGTGGAACGCGAGCGGCGAGCACAACAGAACGGCACGAGGCTTCGCGCCCTTCCACCACCACCAGCCGCCCGCGAGGATCGCGGCGTGCACGAGGGCGGTCACGCCGGAGGCGACCGGGGTCTTGGAGAAGCCGTAGATCGTGACGAAGTCTCCGTCGAAGAACAGGCAGAGGCCCGGGTAGAAGACGAGCACGAGGAAGAGCGAGTTTCGACCGAGCTCGATCCACAGGATGTTGCGGACCGGGTGCCCCGGGCGCTTCATCCCCCAGCCGATCGCGAAGGCTCCGATCGCGAGCGTGACGACGTTGCCGGCGAGCGCGATGGCGAAGTTCGCGAGCGGCGTCGACGGCAAGTGCGCGACCGCGCCGACGTAACCGTAGAAGATCCAGCCGACCACCTCTTGCCCGTTCGCCCAGATCGCCGCGGCGTGGCCGAGCTCGTGGAGCGCGACGGTCGGCGGGATGAGGAGGAAGAACGATGCGCGGCCCGCGAGGCGCGCCTCCTCTTCGGTGAGGTCATCGTCGAACAGCGCGCGGAAGTTCTTCACGAACTTCACGAGCACCGTGATCCCCACGCCGACGTAGAACAGCGAGAGGAGCAGGAACCCGTCGAGCCAGGACATCAGATGAGTTCGACGGCGATGACGTGTTCCTGAGCGACGAGCTCGTCGACGATGGCCTGCGACGGACGCTGCGCGACCCGGATACGGGCGCACGCCGCGTGGCCGCCTTCGAAGACGACGTTCTCCATCGTCTCGACGTTGATGTCCGCGCCGCGGAGCGTGCTGAGGAGGCTCGCGAGGACACCCACGCGATCGTGGTGACGCACGACGAGGGTCCCCTGCACCGGCGGCTGCGTCGCGATGTTCACCGCGTTGAGGATGTCGCCCTTCTCCAGGAACGTGCGCACTGCGAGCACGGCGGCCGCGGCGATCTCGTCCTGCGCCTGCTCGGTCGACGCCCCGATGTGGTGGGTGCCGTAGACGTGCGGCAGCTGACCGAGCGGATCCTCGAACGCCCCGGACTTCACTTCGGGCTCGCCGACGAAGACGTCGGTGCCGACACGAAGACGGCCCGACTTCGCGCGCTCCATGAGCGCGTCGTTGTCGACGACCTC
The DNA here is from genome assembly GCA_040218735.1 of Deltaproteobacteria bacterium. Lineage (GTDB taxonomy): Bacteria > Myxococcota > Kuafuiibacteriia > Kuafuiibacteriales > Kuafuiibacteriaceae > JAUHYN01. Next base: position 333,402 of record JAVJQW010000046.1, on the reverse strand, counting down.
GCAGCGCGACGTGTTGATCAACATGCCGCCCTCGGGGAGGAGGTCCATGAGCTCGCCGGTGATGAGTCCCTTCGTCGTTGCGGAGGCCGGGACGTGGAGCGAGACGATGTCCGAGGCGCGGAAGAGCTGCTCGAGCGACGCGGCGCGCGTGACGCCGTGACGTTTTGCGGTCGCTTCGTCGAGGGTGCGCGCGTAGGCGAGGATTTCGAGCTCGAAGCCACGCGCTCGCTGCGCGACCTCCTGCGCGATGGCGCCGAACCCGACGAGGCCGAGGCGCTGGCCCTTGAGTCCGCGGGCCTTCGAGTATCCCGCCTTGTCCCACTTGCCGGCGCGCAAGTCCGAGACGTTGTCGGCGATGCGACGGTCGAGCGCGATGATCAGGCCCATCGCGAGCTCGGCGACGGCGACGCTGTTCTTGCCGGGGCAGTTGGCGACGTAGATGCCGGCGCGGCTCGCGGCTTCGACGTCGATGTTGTTGACGCCGCTGCCCGCGCGAACGATGAGCGCGAGCTCCTTGGCGGCTTGGATCGCGGCGGCGTCGACCTTGGTCGATCGTACGACCAAGACCTTGGCGTCACCGATGTGTTCGGGGAGGGTCGCTTGCGTCAGCTCGGGGCGGCTGTCGATGACCACGCCCTGCGCCTCCAGATCGGAGAACGCACCGGGGTCGAGCTTGTCAGCGAGGAGAACGCGCGTCGCCATGGCGACGGATGATGCCCAAGCGATGGGTTAGGCGCGACCCTTGTCGACGCCGTCTTCGCGGAGCTGGTCGGTGACGAGACCGATGAGCTCGGAGGCGACCTCGAGGATCTTCTGGTTGGAGACGCCGTACCCCTTCATGTCCTTGAAGATGGTGCGGGCGAGGATCCGCGCCGGCTTCGCGCTCGAGTTGGTGGTCGCGGCGGCCGGAATCGACGGGGTCGTGGTGGACGTCTGCATGTCGTCCCCGCGCCTCTCAAGTGGCGTACCCGATCACGTGAATCGAGATCATTGAGGAATCCCGTTCCGACTGAGGGGTCATGTGAGTATCTGCACGCGCGGTGCGAACTTTGGTTCGCACTTGCCGCAACCCTACGTTCCCACTGCAAAAACGACGCGGTGCGGTATGTTCGGGCGGTCGTGCCGAAGGTCCTCGTCGACGTCGATCGCCCGCATGACGTCGTCTTCGACGACGCCGCGCTGCGCCAAGCCGCCTCTCGTGCGCTCCAGGTTCCGGCCAGCGCGATCGTGAACGTCCGGGTCGCGCGCCAGGCGCTCGACGCTCGCAAGCGGCGACGGGTGCCGACCTACCTCCTCACGCTGGAGGTCGAGACGTCGCAGGACGTCTCGAAGCGCGCCCAGGCGCGACCGGCGCCGCCTCCGTCGCAGCGACTCGAGAGCCCGCGCGCACCGAAGGACGCACCTCCGATCGTCGTGGTGGGCGCAGGGCCGGCGGGTGCGTTCGCCGCGTGGCACCTCGCCGAACACGGCGCGAAGGTGATCTGGGTCGAGCGCGGCAAGCCCGTCGAGACCCGGGCGCGCGACTTCGGTCGCTTCCGCGGACGCGGCATCCTCGATCCGGAGTCGAACCTCTGCTTCGGCGAGGGCGGCGCGGGCACGTACAGCGACGGCAAGCTGACTTGCCGCAAGAACGATCCCGTCGTGCAGGAGGTGCTCGAGCGCCTCGTCGAGGTCGGCGCGCCGGAGCGCATCCTCGTCGACAAGAAGCCGCACATCGGAACGAACCTCCTGTTCCGCGTGCTCAAGGGGCTACGCGCCCAGCTGGTCGAGTGCGGCGTCGACATCCACTTCGAAACCCGGCTCGAGCGGCTCCGACTCCAGGACCGTCGCGTGACGGGCGTCGACACCTCGCGCGGCCAGCTCGACGCGCCCCACGTGCTCCTCGCGATCGGCCACTCTGCGCGCGATACGTACGAAACGCTCCACGCGCAGGGCGTACCGATGATCGCAAAGCCCTTCGCGGTCGGCGTTCGCGCGGAGCATCCGCAACCGATGATCGACCGCGCGCAATACAACTTGCGCAAGCCACCGCGACCTTCGACGTTGCCGGCGGCCGACTACCGGCTCGCGGAACGTGTCGACGGCGTCGGCGTCTACTCGTTCTGCATGTGCCCGGGCGGGATGATCGTCCCCACCGCGACCGAACCCGAGATGGTCGTGGTGAACGGCATGTCGAGTGCGCGACGTTCGACGCCGTTCGCGAACTCGGGCGTCGTCGTCGAGGTCTCCGTGGATCGCATCCGCGAGGAAGGCCACGGCGACGACGGACTCGCCGGCGTGCGCTTCCAACGCGCGCTCGAGCGCCGGGCCTACGAGGTCGGGGGCGGTGACTACCGAGCGCCGGCGATGCGGGTCTCGGATTTCGTCGCCCGTCGTCCGACCGGTCGACTGGCGGACTCGAACTTTAGACCCGGGCTGACCGCGGTCGATCTCGACGAAGCGCTCCCGCCGTTCGTCGCGGCGTCACTCCGCACGGCACTTGGAACATTCGACCGGCGGATTCGGGGCTACGCGACGACCGAGCAGGCCAACCTCATCGCCGTGGAGTCACGCACGTCATCGCCACTGCGTATTCCACGGGACAACGTCACCTGTTCGGTCGAGGGATTCGAGGGCCTGTACGTCGCTGGCGAAGGCCCGGGTTACGCCGGCGGCATCATGAGCGCCGCCGTCGATGGGCTCAAAGTGGCGCACCAGATTCTGTGCAATCTGTGACAGGAACGGCGTCCGTAAGTTTCAAGGTTGGCCGCAAGACACCTTGCAGCTTCAAATCACCCGTGTGTACATGGTTCTGGGATACGAACGACATGGGTGCCGAGACGACGAACGACATCACTGAGACGAGCCGAGACACCGAGGCGCGGCGTGTTCTAGAGCCCAGCAGGCCGGCCGATGCGCTGCCTCCGCCGGAGGTCGCCGAGCGCGAGGTCGAGGTCAAGAAGCGCGAGCCCTCGATGGCCAGCTCCCAAATCGAGACGCGCTGATCGCGATCACCACTTTCTCGTCGAGCGCGCGCCCGTGTTACGGACGCGACGCATGTACCGCGTGTTCCTCGCGCTCCTCTTCGTCGGATGCAGCGCTCCACTCCGCACGACGGTCGTGCTGACGCAGGCTGATCTTCAGGCCAAGGTCGACAAGAAGTTCCCCGTCGAAAAGGACGTCGTCGTCGCGAAGCTCGTGCTCGAAGCCCCCGCGATCCACCTCACCGAAGGGTCCGACCGCGTGGCGCTGGAGCTCGACGCAGGGATTCGCGTCGGCTTCGTGAAGTACACCGGGCGACTCGGCGTCCTCGGTGACCTCGAGTACGACGAAGACAGCTCGGCGCTGTTCCTACGCAACGCCGAGGTCACCAAGCTCGATGTCCCCGATCTCCCCGCGAAGTACCACGACGAAGTGCGCGCCGCCGCGACCGGCCTCGTGCGTGCGCAGCTCGAGGTCACGCCCGTGCACCGCCTGAAGAAGCCGCACGAGAAGATGCTCGTGAAGTCGGTGACGATCCGCGACCAGAAGGCGATCGTCGAAGTCGGTCTCTGACGATTCTTCGTTACACCCCGCATCGCCGAAGTCTCCAACCCGGCATGAAGGGGCAGTCGAACCCGAACGGGACGGCGAAGACGTACAGCCACGAACAGATCGCAGAGCGGGTCGTCGCCTGTGTGGCCCGCACGACGCGGTTCCCGAAGGAGATCCTCGTCCCCACGGCGGACCTCGCCAACGACCTCGGGATCGACTCGGTCAAGCAGGTCGAGATCATCGCCGCGCTCGGCAAGGAGTTCGGCGTCGAGCTCCCCGCCGAACGGGACCGCGCCGTTCGCACGCTCGAAGAAGCGACGGCGTGGGTCGCGTCGTTGCTCGGTTCGTCCGCGCCCACCTTCGAGAACGCGCCGCCTCCGCCGACCGAGCACGCGCCGCCTCCGGCGATCGCGCTCGTCCCCGCTTCGCCCAAGCCGGCCACGCCGCCGAAGCCCCGACCTTCGAAGCCCTCACCGTCGACCGGACCGCTCGACGGCAGGGTCGCGCTGATCACCGGCTCCGGTCGAGGCATTGGCCGCGTGATCGCCGAAGTGCTCGCGTCGCAGGGCGCGACCGTGCTCCTCAACTCCTTCCACTCCCGCGAAGCCGGCGAAGCAGCGGTGCGCGAGCTCGAAGCGAACGGTGCGGACGCGACGCACCTGTGGGGCTCCGTCGCGAAGCAAGAGCACGTCGACGCGATGTTCGACGAGATCTCCCGCCGCTTCGGCTACCTCGACATCCTGGTGTGCAACGCCTCGGACGGCCGCGTCGGATCGTTCGCGGATGTCGACCGTGGAGACTGGGACCGGGCGTTTCGAACGAACGTCAGCGGGCATCACCACTGCGCGATGCGCGCGGCGCCGCTGATGCAAGCGCGCGGCGGCGGCGCGATCGCGACGCTCTCCGCGATCGGCGCGCACCAGTACGTGAGCGGCCTCGGCTGCCAAGGCGTGGTCAAGGCCGCCGTCGAGTCCCTCACCCGCTACCTCGCCTGTGAGCTCGCGCCGTACGGCGTGCGCACCAACTGTGTCGCCGCCGGTCCGATCTACGGAGAGCTCCTCGACAAACTCCCGGAGGCCGACGCGTCCCAGCGCCACTGGGAGTCGATGACGCCGGGAGGTTCGCTCTGCAGCCCGCACGACGTCGCACGGACGATCGCGTTCCTCGTGAGCGATGGCGCCCGCGCGATCAACGGCGCCGTGTGGAACGTCGACCGTGGCTTCTCCGCGCACGCCGACAGCCGACTGCAACCGCACGGGCTCCCCGCGAACAGCCTCGCGGTCCTCGGAAAGTAGGTTCGCCGTGTCCTGGTTCGCCACGCCCTACACGATCCACTTCGACGACACGATGGCGTACGGGAGCCACCACTTCCTGACGGCCTTCAAGCTCCAGTGTGCCGCGCGCGAGGCGCTGCTGTTCGGCGAGCACGTCTTCGACATCGACGGCGTGCCCGAAGCGCTCGAATCGATTCGCCTCCTCACCTCCGACGCCTACGCCCGAAACCTCGCGCCCGCCCACCTCGCGGACCGCCTCGTCATCCTCGTGAGCCTCGAAGACCGCGGCGACGTCCAGCTCCGCTTCTGCTTTCGCGTGATGAACAGCGAAGGCGTCCCGGTGTGCGCCGGCTTCCAAACGATCACTTCGGTGTCGGCGCAGACCGGGCGCCCGACGCCGATGCCCGGACCGCTCGCCGACTGCATGGCGCGCCTCACCGAGCTCGACGAGCCGACCGACACGGACTTTCGCGCGCTCGTCCTCGCGGGTGATGACGTCGAGGACCGACTCTTCCCCGCCGCGGCGCGACAGGCCGCCATCGACTACCTGCGACCGCGACACCCCACGCCCGGACTGATCCGAAGCGCACCCGCGCGCGCCGAGATCGAAGCTTGGCTCTTCGCCGGCCAAGGCTCGTTCGACCCCGTCGCCTTCAGCGAGCGCATCCGCCGCGCGCAGGACGTCCGGTCCGTGCTCGACCGCTGCGCGACGATCACCACGGCGCGCTTGGACGGAGACGGCGCCGGTCTGTTGAGCGGCGACCTCGAGCGATGCGTCCGCGCCGTCGGGCAGCGCCGGGATCTCGTGCAGGTCGGCATCTTTCTGCAGGGTGTCCTCGGCGCACACCTCCGAAGCGGACGCCCCGCCGCGCTCGCCGGACACAGCTTCGGAGAGATCGCTGCGATGTGCGTGGCAGGCTGCTTCGACTGGGCCACGGGCGTCGAGATCGTCTGCGCCCGGGTCGCCGCGCTCGCCCGGCATGCGCCCGAAGGCGGACTGCTGGCGGTGGCGGCGAACCGGGTGGAGACCGAGCTGGCGATCACCAAGCTGGGCAGCGAGGCGGTGGTGATCGCCGGACGGAACCACCGGACCCAGACCATCGTCTCCGGACCGACCGCCGAGCTCGAATCCCTGCAAGCCATCCTGCGCGCGAGTGACATCCAGAGCACCGTCGTCCCGTCGCCGACGAGCTTTCATCACCCGGCGCTCGGCGCCGCCGCCGTGGCGTGGCACGAAGCGCTCCGCGCGCTCGACGTGCGCGGCCCCGAGCGGCTCCTCTACTCCCCGATCGGTCGGCGGCGCGTGCTCCCGACCGATGACGTCCGCGCCATCTTGGTCAGTCAGCTGCTGCGGCCGTTCGATCTCTTTGGCGCGATCGGCGATCTCGTCGACGCGGGGGCCGAGCACTTCGTCGACTGCAGCACCACCGGGAAGCTGGCTCGCCTGATCGCCACGGCGGCCCCCGATCACGTGCGGGTGTCGAGCGCCTCCGCCGACGAGGGCCCAGCCGTCGAAGTCACGGCGACGCCCGAGTCCCCCAGCAACGTCGAGCCTCGCGCGCCCAGGGTCGTGATCGTCGCCGCCGGGTGCAGCCTGCCCGCGGGCGCCGACAGCCCCGCCGCGCTCTGGTCTGCGCTGAAGGAGCGCCGCTCCGGCGTCGTCGACCTGCGAGGGATCGACGCGAGCTGGGAGCGCGACTTCTACGCCGCCACGAACACGCCGGACCGCTCCACGTCCGCGATGGCCGGCGTCGTCGATTCGATGCGCTGCCCGCCCGGGTTCGACGCCGCGGCCTTCGATGCCCTCACGCGAACGCAGAAGCTCCTCGTCATCGCGCTCACGCCCTGCACGACCGCGGCGCGCGCCGACGACCGCATCCTCTGCTTCGTCGGCGCGACCGCGGACGGGTTCGAGGATCAAGACCGTGCGACGTCGCTGAGCACCGCCGGCCTCGCGACCGAGCCCGCGCCAACGCCCTACGACGCCACACGTTCGGTGGTCGATCTCCTCCTGGACGGGCGCGCCGAGACCACGTTGCTCGACGCTGCTTGTGCCTCCTCGCTGTACACCGTCGCCCTCGGGATGCGCGCGCTGGAGCGCGGCGAAGCGGACGCCGTGATCGCGGGCGGGGTCTTCTGTCCGGGGCCCGGCAACAACTGTCTGTTCTCCCAGTTCGGCGGGCTCACGGCTCACGCGCTGCGTCCGTTCGACGCAAACGCCGACGGCGTGGCCTTCTCCGAAGGCGCCAGCTTCGTCCTGCTGCGACGGCTCGCCGACGCCGAGCGCGACGGCGATCGAATCGCCGCGGTCGTCTGCGGCGCCGGGTTGTCGAGCGACGGCCTCAGCCCCTCTGCGAACGTTCCGCAGTCGGCCGGCCAAGCGCTCGCGCTCGAGCGCTGCTACGCGGGTTACGACGTCGACCCCGACACGATCGTCGGCGTGGAAGCGCACGGGACGTCGACCCCCGTCGGCGACGCCACCGAGCTCGCGACCCTCAGCGGCTTCTACCGAGGCACGGCTTCACCGATCCCCGTCCACAGCCTGAAGGGGCTGCTCGGCCACGCGGGGTGGGCCGCCGGGACCGCGTCGGTGATCGCGGCCTGCGAAGCCCTGGCGAACGGCGAGCTCCCGGGGCAATCGAACTACGACGAACCCTGCTCCGCGCTGCGATCCGTCTCCGATACACTCAGTGTATCCAGTGAACCTCGCGCGCTGCCGGAGGGGCCTTGCCGGATCGCCGTCGACGGCTTCGGGTTCGGCGGCGCGAACGCGCACCTGGTCGTCGAACGGTACCTCCCGTCGAGCGAACGCCCCCCTGTCGAGGCCCGCCACCCGCAGAGCGCCCCCCTCGTCGTCGTCGCGGCGCACGGCGTGTTCCCTCCCGAGGGGCGCTTCGACCGCGACACGCTCGAGCTCCCCAAGGGGGTCCTGCTCTTGCCGGATCTCGCGGAGGACATGGACCCGACGCAGACCCTCGCGATCGCGATCGTCCACCGAACGTTGGAGGACCTCGCGCCGCTCCCCGACGACGTGCGCCGCGACACGAGCGTCGTCTTGGCGATGTCCGGCAAGACCGAGCGAGGTCTCGACGCGACCCTGCGTGTCCTCGCACCGCGCATCGGCCGCGACCTCGACCCAGCCGACGCCGAGCGCCTCGCCGACGCCGCGGCGCGGACTCGAACGTCGGGCCCCTACACGCTCCAGTGCATGATGCCCAACGTCTCCGCCGGACGGGCGGCGTCGCGCCTGAACCTCAAGGGACCGAACTTCGTGGTGGACGCGGGCGAGCGCTCCCTCGCGGACGCGTTCGCCGCGGCGGAGCGGCTCGTAGATCGCGACGCCGAACACGGCGTGCGCCTCGCGCTCGTCACCTCGATCCACGCGAATCGACACCGCCCTGGCCCGGAGCACGCGGTGTGTTTTGCGGTGACGACGCCCGCGCGTGCGGCCGAGCTCGGCCTCGAGGTGCTCTCAGAGCTCCCGGCGGATCGTTCGGATCCTCGCGCGCTGTACGCCGCCGTCGGTCAAGCGCCGCCCGATGTGTTCCCGCTGCATCGTCCGGTCTGGGTGGGTGCGCGTCCCGCCGGTGAGCCGCGTCGGGTGCGTCGTCTCGTGGCCATCTGCCCCGCGACGATGACGGACACGCTGCGCACGCACCTCGACGTCTGCTGCGACGACTTCCTCATCGCCATCGCGGGTCGCGGCGACACACGCGGCGATCGGGTCGTCACCTTCGACCTCGACGACGACGATGCCGCGCTCGCACGACTGACCGCGTTCGCCCCGGACGCAGTGGTCGCCATTCAGCCCGGCGTGACCGGGATCGACGCCGCGCTGGACGCCACCCTCGACGACCGGTCCGTGCACGAGCTGATGTTCGTCGTCGCTCGGCACTTCGTCGACGCGTTGGATTCGGTGGCGCTCTGGGGGCTCGTCGTCGGGGGCTTCGAAGCCGGCGATGCGCTCCCCGCCTCCGGCGCCCTGAGCGGTTTGTTGAAGGCGATCGCGAGAGAGCGCGACGAAGCCCAGGTGGGGGTGCTGCTGACGGATCGAGATCTCGAGCCGAGCATGCGAGCCCTCGCCCGCGAATGGGGGACGGACTGCGACGAAGTCGAACGTGTGTCCTGCGGCGACGGTCGCCTCGTCCGCCGCCTCGAACGCTGTGGCCCCGCGGAGCGCGAGCCCGCGCAACGCCTCGACGCGCAGTCCGTCGTGATCGCCACCGGCGGCGCCCGCGGGATCACGGCGGTCCTGGTGGAGGCGCTGCTCGAAGACGTCGGGTGCACGGTCGTCGCGCTCGGACGCAGCGAGCTCGAAGCCGGCCCCGACGATCTCGATGACGCCGAAGCACGCTTCTATGCCGCGTGCATCGAGGCCGACCCCGGGATGTCGCCGGCACAGCTGCGGTCGCGCTTCGCGTCGCAGCGTGCGCGATGGGAGGCACACCGCACCGTCGAGCGTCTCCGTCGCGTGGGCCGCATCGTGTATCGCGCGGTCGACGTCACCGACCCTGACGCGGTCGACGCCGCGATCGACGACGTCCTCGAAGAACACGGCCGCATCGACGCCGTGATCCACGGGGCGGGCGTGCAGTGGTCGAAGCGCCTCGAAGATCGAACGCTGCAGGAGCTCCGAACGACCTTCGACGTGAAGGTCCAAGGCCTGTCCAACGTCGTGCGCGCGTGTCTGCTGCGCGACCAACGCGTCGCCGTCCACGCGTTGACGTCCGCGTACAGCGTGTTCGGCAACGACGGGCAGCACGACTACGGCGCGGCCAACGAGACGCTGGACCACCTCTGCGCGCTGGCCTCCCGCGAGGGCCTCGGCTGGACGAGCATCGGCTGGCTCGCGTGGGACGGCGTCGGCATGACCCGCGGCACCGAGTACCGCGCGCTGCAAGAGCTCCGCGGCCTCTCCGGCGTCGACGAAGCCAACGGAAAACGCCTCTTCCTCGACGTGATCCGCGGCCGAACGAACGCGGCGATTCACCTCCCGCTCACCGACGCCGAGCGCGTTCGCTACGGCGTCCGCACCGTGATCGCTCGTGTCCCGGTCGACGTCGACGACCTCCCCTGCCTCACCCATCACCTCGTCCGCGGGACGCCGACCGTGCCCGGCGCGTGGTCCGTCGAACGCATGGTGAACGCCGCCGGAGTCGTGGTCGGCGGCGGCGAAGCCACGGTGCGTGCGCTCGAGTTCCACCGCTTCGTACGCGTCGTCGACGGGCGCGGGCCCCGACTGACCGCGGTGGTCGAGCAGGACGGCGACGACCTACGCGTGCGGCTGGTCGGGGACGTCCTCCACGCCTCGGGCGTGGTGCTCGCACGCAACGTGCTCTTCGCCGAGGCCGCCATCGCCCGTCACCCGCCCACGCGCTACGCACCCGAGGTGCGGGTCGACGCGGGGCGATCGGTGCTCGATCCGTACTGCGCGGACGCGAGCGCGCTCGAGCTGTCCGGACCGTTCGACTGCCTGCGCAACATCGAGATCGGAACGACGGGGCGGAGCGCGACGCTGGGCCCGGAGGTGTTGGGCGTCGACCAGGGCGTCGTCCCCTCGCTCGTGCTCGACGCCGCGTGGCGCCTCTCCGGGATGTACGCGGACGGCACGACGGCGCTCTTCGCCCCGCTCGGCGCGGGCCGCCTCACGCTGCCGATCGGACGTACCGACGACAGCTCCGGGTGGTCGATCCACGCCGCGACGCCGACCGTCGATGGGCCCTTGCTTCGCTGCCCGCGGGTCGAGGTACGGGACGGCGAAGGCGTGGTGCGCCTGCGCATCGACGATTCGGTCGCGCGGAGGATGTCGTGACGCTGATCAGCTCGCGCGACCTCCGACAACGGCTCCGCGAGCTCATGCCCCCCGAGGCGTTCGAGCCCGTGCCGGTTCGAGGCCTCGCGGCGTTCGCGACCTTCGGCTTCGCCGTGTCGATCGCGGTCGCCGTCGTTGCGACGGATCTTTGGTGGCCCATCGACGCAGCGCTGTCGATCGTGATCGGGCTGTCGATCGTGTCCACCGGTCTGTGCGCGCACGAGGCCTCGCACGGTGCGATCTTCCGCAGCGCCCTGATGCGGCAACTGCTCGTCTGGGTGGGGTTCGGTCCGTTCCTCGTCACACCCGGGTTGTGGACGGCGTGGCACGTGCGCGCGCACCACCGCGGAACGAACCAGCTGAAGTACGACCCGGACATGTTGTCGGGGCACGACCACTTCGAGTCGATGTTCGCGCATCGGTTCCGCACGAACCTCTTCCCCGGGTCGGGGACGTTGGCTTCGTGGGTCGCGCCGGCGTTCCTGTTCACCCTCGAAGGTCAGTACTTCCTGTGGGTCGCGACCGGTCGCGCGCCGCTCGCCGGCAACGTCAAGATGTCCCGCCCCTGGCTCATGCTCACCTCGGCGCTGTGGATCGCAGCGTGGGCCACGCTGGCGTTCGTGCTCGGACCGCTCGACGCGCTCTGGGTGTTGGTGCTCCCGCTCATGGTCGGCAACACGATCCTGATGAGCTACATCTCGACGCAACACTGGATTCGGCCGCGCGTCGACGCGGACGATCCGGTGGCCACGACGTTGAGCGTCGAAGTGCCGCGCTGGGTCGACGCGATGCACTACCAGTTCAGCTACCACCAAGAGCACCACCTCTTCCCGAGCATGAGCTGCAAGTGGGCGCCGCTGCTTCGCGAGAAGGTACAACAGATCGATCCCAACGCCGTCGCGGCGCTGCCCTGGCGCACCGCGATGCGCGCCGTGTTCGAAGCCCCCGTCCTCTACGGCGACGACCGCTCCCTCGTGGACCAGCGCGGCCGCTCGCGCCTGGACCTCGATCGACTCGCGGGGGAGCTCTCCGTCCCGACGCGGAGACGTGCGTAATGGTCGACGCAGACTTCGGAGCCCATCGCACCGGCTGGCCCGCCGTGACGATGTCCGTCGCAGCGCACTTGCTCACCGCGACGATCTGGTGGGCCGTCCTCGGCGGCCACCTCCCGACGCCGGCCGGGACGATCGCGATGATGGTGCCCGGGTACATCGCGTTCACGCCGCTCCACGAGGCCTGCCACGGCAACATCGGGGGCTCGCGCGAGCGCGCGTGGATGGACGTGGCGTTCGGTTGGAGCTCCGCGGCGATCCTCTTGGCACCGCTCGCGCTGTTCCGCGCCGCGCACCTTCGTCACCACGGCAACGTGAACCACGATCGCCGCGACCCGGACCACTGGGTCGCGCGGTTTCGCGGCGTGTGGACGCCGGTCGGATGCCTGACGTTCCTCCCGCGCTACTACTGGAACTTCTTCGTCGGCGCGGTCCCGGGTGCACATCAGTCGGCCGAGCGACGTAAGTCATGGGCGGGCGTCGCGGCGTTCGTCACCTTCAGTGCAGTGATGACGTGGCTCGGCTTGGGCTGGGCCGTGCTCACGCTCTGGGTGCTCCCCGCGATCCTCACGGGCGGCGTGCTCGCGTTTTTGTTCGCGTGGCTACCGCACCACCCGTTCGGCGACCGGCGTCGCTGGACGAACGCCTGGCTGTACGACGTCGCGGGGTTGGGCGTCCCGATGATGGGTCACAACCTCCACCTGATTCACCACCTCTGGCCGCGCATCCCGTTTCACCGGTACGGCGACGTGTTCCGGGAGCGACGCGCCGAGCTCGATGAACACGGCGCCCGCGTGTGGTCGAGGCGCTAGAGGTTCGCGATCAACCACTCGAAGACACGCTCCACCTGCTGCGCGCCCTCCTGGTGGAAGTCGGTGTAGAAGACCCGCCCCGAGGTCGGCGTCGGACGGAAGCCGACCATCATCGGGTGATTGCCGCCGTCCATGAAGCGGTCGCCGTCGAGGTACGTCGTCGTCTGCGACGACACGCTGATCATCGCGGCCCCCGGACTCTCGATGTAGACCTGCGTCGCGCCGCCGAGCGCCGCGGCGAGCGACGGGTTCACGACGTTGGCGTAGCCGTCGTACGGCGGCGCCCACTCCGCATCGTCGCGAATCGAGTCGTTCCCGTCGAAGGTGACGTACGCCGGCCAGCCGACTTCGACGATGTCGTAGCCGAGATCGGACGCGTAGATCGAGCCGCCCTGCTCCACGAACGCGCGCAGGTTCGCCATCGGCCCGGGCTGCAGCGCGCGCCACTCGTCGAAGCCGCAGTTGAAGAAGACGATGTCGTAGCCGTTCAACACCGACGGCTGATCCACCAGGTCCTCGACGTCGCGGTACATCGTGTACGTCACCCCCATGCGGTCGAGGATGCGCTCCATCTCGTCCCACTCGCCCCACACCACCGCGACCTGCGCCGAGGTCGGCTCCAGGCACTGCTCGGTCGTGAGCTGCGTCTGCTCGCCGGCGATCACGTCGGCGGTGAACGACGTGCTCCACGAACCGTTCTCGGCCGTGAACCTCCACGTCCCCTCCGGCACACACGTCATCGACCAGTCGCCCTGCATGTCCGTGGTCGCTTCGAAGCGCTGCCCGCTCGCATCGGTGTAGACCCGCGCGCCGGCCGCCGGGCCGTTGCCGCTGACGTCGCAGATGCGCCCTTGGATTCCGCCGCAACCGGCGGTCGCGCCCTGACCACGGATGGTGACGTCGATCGTCGGGGCGAGCGGATCGTTGGACGTGATGCGCACCGTCGCGCTCTGCGGCTGCGCGTCCGTCGGCGCGAAGTCGACCTCGAGCACCGCCGTCGCGCCCGGCGCGAGCCGAAGGTCCGCCAAGGACGGGAGCACCTGTACCGCGGACGACGCCGCGACCACCGACGCCGAAGCGATCGTCAGCGGCGAGCCACCGCGGTTCTCCAGGACGATCGCCCCTTCGCGTGACTCCCCCGTCGGCACGGTGTCGAAGTCGATCGTGTGCGGCGCGCTGCACGTCGCCGCGGCCCCCGCGCGCTCCGCGCACACGACGAGCTGCGGCGGCGCGGGCGGCGTGGTCCGCTCCGCGAGCGCCTCCAGCGGCACGACGAGCACTGGCGTCTCGATGTCGTTCGAGTGGATGTGAATCGCCCCGCCCGCGGGCCCCTCGAACGTCGGGTCGAACGTCACCGCCCACTCCACACGACCGTCGGCCTCGAGCCGTATCGGCTCCGCCGCGAACGAGAACCGCGCGTCCCAATCCTCGGAGCGTTCGATCGAATAGATCTCCAGCTCCGCCCGCCCGACGTTCTCCACCGTCAGCACCTGCGTCGAAGCCACGTCGAGCACGGTCCCGAACGCGAGCGGCGTCGGCGTCGCCACGATCGTCGCGTCGAGCTGGTAGAGCGCGGAGTCTCCGCAGTCACACGCGACCGAGAACACCAGCGAAGCCAAGACAGGGGTGAGCCGAGAGCGCCGGAGGGTCCACATGTCGTTTGGACCCGCGCGCCGGCGCTCCGCGGCAAGGGCCCACCCGCAGGCGTCACCGATGCGGCGTACCGATGGTCGGGGACCTCAATCCTCGAGATCGATCTTCTCGAGCACCAGGTCGTCGTCGACGAGCTCGGGGTACGGGAGCGTGTCGAGCAGCGCGCGCAGCAGGTGGAACGTCGCCGGCACGTAGGGCGCGACGTCCTCGCCGATCTCTTCGCGGTACTGCTTGATGACCTGGGAGATCTGCGGGTCGTCCTTCGGCCATGAGCCCGAGCCGCCCGCGGCCCAGACCTGCTCGCCGTCGCGGCAGCGCACCATCTCCGCCTCGGCCTCGATGCCGATCTCGTCGCCGTCCGTGTACTTCGCGGCGACCTTCAGGACGCCGTGCATGTCGTCGGCGCAGCGGTCCTCGGGGAGCGACGCTGCGGTGCTCGCGGTCGTCACCACGAAGTCTCGGTGATGGTTCGCGTAGCGCTGCGTGATCTTCGCGACGAGGCGCCCGCGGGCGGCGTCGCCGTTCGGGGACGGCACCGCGAGCGCGATCAGGCGCACCGTCTTCTGCTTGTCCTCGGCGTCGTAGTCGGGGCGCACGTGGCTGTGCTGCACCACCGAGCAACCGGTGAGCGCGACCAGCGCAATCAGGAGCTCACGCCGCATCGTTCATCTGCTCGACGGTCGATACGGGCGCGGCGTCCCGGCGCCGGTACAGCAGCTCGAGCACCGGCAACATGATCGTGAACGACACACAGAGCGTCGCGACCATCCCGAAACACGCGACCGTGCCCATCGACGCCAGCCCCTGGTGCGCCGCCGTGAGGAGCGCGCCCCAACCGGCGAGCGACGTGAGCGTCGAGCACGTCACCGCAGCGCCCACGGAGCGCAACGCCTCGGCCGGGCTCACGCCCTCGTTGAAGCGGTGGATCAAGTACACGCCGTGGCTGACGCCGTACCCGAGGATGATCGGGAAGACGATGACGTTCATGAAGTTCAGCTCGCCGCCGAACAACACGATCAGCCCGAGCATCACCGCCATCCCCAACGTCAGCGGCACCAGCGCGACGATCAGATCCCGCAGCGAGCGGAACTCGATCAGCAGGATCAGCACGAGCAGGACCCCGGTGAACATCACCGTCGTGCGTCCATCCGCGAGCACGATCTTCGCGAGCACGGAGAACAGAATCGGGATGCCTGCCGCGTGGTACTCCTTGCCGCTCGGCGCGACGATCGTCTCCAGCTCGTCGGAGAACTTGAGCATCATCTTGCCGTCCCACAGGTCGACGCCCGCGTAGACCAGCGTGAGGTAGCCGTGGTTCTCGGGCTTCGCGGACGGGAGGTTCGTGACGATCTGCTCGAGGTGCTCCGGGACGTCCTCGACGCCGTACGGCTCCGCCGACAGCATCGTCTTCATCTGTTCGTAGCGCGGCTTGAACTCCGCCGGGATCCGCGACTCGTCCGTGACGACGGAGGCGAGCTCCTCGCGCCACGCTTCGAGCACCTTCACGTTCGCCTTCTGCTGCGCCTCGGGCGGCACGAAGCTGTAGATCGAGATGACCGCGTCGACCGTCGAGAAGCGGTCCTCGTCGAGCGGCTGGAGGGCGTCGTAGACGTCCTTCGCTTCGGTCAAATCCTTTGAATAGATCGCGACCGGGTCCGACGAGATCGCGAAGCGCTCCCGAATCTCGTCCTGGAGCAGCACGGACGTCTGCCCCTCCACCATCAGCGCGCGCGAGTTGTACTCGAAGCCGATCCGCGGCGCGAAGGCCGCGATGGCCACCGCGACCAGCGAGGCGACCGCCAGCACGATCCCCGGGCGCTCCAACACGTGACCGGAGGGGGCCTCCGCGTCTTCGTCGTGCTCCGTTCCGATCCACCGACGCATCGCCGGCCACCGCACGTGCAGCCACACCAACAGCGCCGGGACGAACAGGTACATCATCCCGCCGACGAGGAACGTGCCGACGCCCGCGAGGAGCCCGAACTCGGAGAAGCCGCGGAAGTCCGAGAAACACAGCGAGAGGAACGCAGCCCCGACGCCCGACGCCGCCGCGAACGAGGCGGGCCCCGCGTTGCGCACGGTGTTCTCGACCGCATTGGGGAGGGAGTTGCCGATCTTCAGCTCCCACCGCAGCCGGAAGGCGAAGTGGATGCCGAAGTCGATCCCGAAGCCCATCAGGATGCCGCCGAGGATGCCGGTGATGATGTTGAGCTGGCCCACCGTGACCGCCGCGAAGCCGAACGTCAGCAAGAGCCCGAGCAGCAGCGACACGATGACCGTCGCGATCAGGAACAGCTGGCGCCGGAAGAACAGCACGAGCACGAACACCACGCCGAGGAACGCCACGCCGCTCACCGGGACGAGCGACGACGTCATCTCGTTGCTGTCGTCGTAGTTGGTCTTGTACGTCCCGGTGAAGCCGTACTCGATCACGCTCTTCTTCTCGGCGGGCGTCGGCTCGTAGTCCTCGACGAGGGAGACGTCGCGTTTGTCGTACGCGGCGAGCATCTCGCGCACCTGCTCGACGAGCGACGCCGTCTTCTCGAGCTCGTTCGAGTCCCACGTCGGCTTGATGAGGATGAGCGCCATCTCGCCGTCGGCGCTGACGTTGTAGTCCTCCTCCATCCGCCGGTTCCCGAGCTGGTACTTCGCGAGGATGTCGTCGAGCTCCAGCTTCACCGGCTCCGTCTTCTTGATCTCGAAGAAGAACGGGCTCGCGCGCTTCACGACGTCCTTCAGCTTCGCCATCACGCGCCGCCGAACCTCCTCGAGGTCCTCGGTCTTCATGAACAGCGCCGCGTTCTTCCTCAGGAAGCCGACGTCCAGCTTCTCGCGCGCGGACAGGATCGTCGCCTCGTCCTTGCGGAGCTCGGTCGCGACGTCGGTCGCGACCGCCTTCAGCTGCTCGATGTCACGGCCGCGGAGCGCGAGGATCAGAAAACCCGCGCCCCCGTTCATGTCCGTGATGCGGTGGGTGTTCTTCACCTGCCGCAGATCGGGGTCGAGCAGGTTCAGCTGGTTCGTGTCGAGCGTGAGCGTCGAGGCCGCCACGGCCGCGGCGACACAGAAGGCGAGGACGACGCTGAGGGTGACACCCGGTCGATGCGTGAGGGCACGCACCCAGGCGTCGAGGATGGGGCGCTTCATCCGTCGAGCTGCTTGACCCGAGCGCGCATCATCTCGAGGACGTGCGACCAGCCGCCTTCGGCGAAGAGCGGTTTGATCTGGTCCTCGCGAACGTTGGTGAGCAAGGAGCGGTCACCTTCGAAGGTGACGTCCACCAGCCGGTAGCCCTTCTTCGACTGCGTCAGCAGGTAATGGACCTTGATCTCCTCCTTCTTGAGCGGGTGGAGGAGCACCAGCGTCGACGTCACGGTCGCGTCGCGGCCGTCCTTCTTCGGATCCGCGTAGACGATCGTCTCGATCTTCGAGAGGTTGTCCCGCAGTCGCGGGAACGCCGAGGCCGAGAAGATGCGGTGGAACAGCTTGATGAACTCCTGCTGTTGCGCCTTGGAGCCCTTCGCCCACGCATCGCCGAGCAGGACCCGCCCCTGGGCGTCCCCGTCGACCTGCTTGAGCGCGAGCGCGTCCTTGTTGTAGCGCACCGCGTTAACGAACCGCTTGATCGGCTTCTCCGTGGCGGCGTTGCCCGCCTCGGCGACGCCACCGAACAGGCCGCCCGCGACGGTCAGCACCGCCGAAAACCCGACAATGACCTTCATGCTTCGCACGGCTTCAACCCGCCCCTGCCTTACCAACGCCGGACCGCGTCGGACAAGGGTCGTCCGGCGCGCGATCGCCGACAACCATCATCGCTTGTCTTGCTGGACTGAACGCGCTTAGGTGCCGGCCGCGAGTCCGAGTTTCGGTTTCGCACGTACACGAGTCATGGCGGATTTCGACATCGATCGGTTCATCGGTCTGTCCGGCGCGGTCAAGCTGGACGACCTCGACTGGGACGAGTGCCGGCGAATCGGCATCACGGAAGAGGAGGCACGCGTCCTCCTGTACATGGGCGACACCGAGACCCATACGATCCTGTACATGCGCGACCTGCTGGCCGGGCACAGCGCGAAGGATCCGACGATCACGTCGTTCTTGTCGGTGTGGGTCTACGAAGAGCTCTGGCATGGTCGTGCGATCTCCAAGCTCCTCGAGGTGTGCGGCTACTCCGATCCGGATCGTTACAAGACGGTCACGGAGCAGACGTCCATCTGGGAAGCCATCGAGATGGTCCTCTCCCAAGGGACTGTCTACATCACCCCGAAATTCATCGCGGCGCACATGACGTGGGGCGCGATCAACGAGCTGACCGCCGGCGCCGCCTACCAGTCGCTCGAAGAGCGCACCAAGAACCCGGTGCTCGCCGAGCTGCTCCGCCGCATCGTCAAACAGGAGCGCAAGCACTTCGCGTTCTACTACTCACAGGCGAAGCAGCGCCTCGAGGGCGACCGCTTCGCGCAGAAGCTCACCTCGTTCATCCTCCGCAACTTCTTCCACGTCGTCGGCGCGGGCGTCGGCGGCCAGGACAACCTCGACTTCATCGCCGCATCGATGTTCGGCACCGAAGCGGAGCGCGCCCCGCTCCGCGAGGCCGAGAAGACCATCCACGCCCTCCCCGGCATGGACTGGTTCACGATGCTGACCTCGCAGGTGAAGGGGATGGCGGAGCGCTACGAGCGCAACAACGGCCCGGCGCCCAGCTGGGGCAAGACGCTCGAAGGCGCCGCCTGACTTCTTCGTCGAAGGGTGAGGCTCAGTCCGCGCGCGGAAGGACCGCGAACGGATCGTAGCTCAGGTTTTCGACGCGGCTCGGGCGGACCCGGCGCTCGAGCGAGATTCCAATCCGAGAGAGATCGTCATCGGACGGCGTGCGTCCCGCGTCCAAGGCGCTCGTGACGAAGTCGATCTGACGAATCCAGTCGTGTACGTCCTCGACCTCTCCCGCTCGCGAAGCCGCGAGCAGCGCCCATAGGACTTCGACGCAGATCGCTTCGACCTCGTCGTCCTCCCCCTCGGGCGGGAGCCGGCCCTCGTGCACGTACTTGCTCCGAGAGTTGTAGAGGCGTTTGAGGATCACCTTCTGCTCCCCGAGCGTTCGCCCGAAGGCGCGATGAACGAGCGTGGCCGTGCGCGCAGACACGGACTGCGTCGACTGCCCTTCGAGCCCGAGCAGGAGATCGAGCGCGATGACGAAGTGCAGGAAGCCCTCCTGCGGTCGACCGCCCCAACGATGCCGTTGCGCCCTCTGGAGGAAGCTGGTGTAGGCGCGCACGGAATCCGCCAACCGCGTCGTGGGAAGGTCGCCTTCGAGCTCGAACTGCTCCCGCAGCCAAGCGCGAACCTCGGCCCACACCTCGGGTGCCGGGTGCGACGAGGTGATGCGACCCCGCCTCGTTGCGACCGCCCAACCTCGTGTCTTGCCGTCCGCCTGCCACTGAAACAGTCCGAGGGTCCGGGTCATGAGGTGAGTCAGGAGCTCCGTCTCATCGACGTGAAGCATCCCGCCCGCCTCGATCACCATGATCGCTTCTCGGATCTGCTCCGGCAGCTGCCTCAGGAAGTACTCGAAGACCGTGTGGTAGTAGTCGTCGAGCAACGTCATCGTCGCGAACGACTCACCCCATTTGGCGTAGAGGCGACGCAGCGCAGCGGCGTCCGCGCTCCAGTCGAGGATACGCGTCTCGAGACGATCGCGAGCGACGCACATCATCCCTGCGAGCTCGCTCAGCTCGAATGGGTACGCACACCCGATCTTGTTCGCCCAGTATCGGAGCTTCTGCGGATCGAAAGGGCGCAACTCCGTTGGACCCATTCGAACTCGGTAACCGGGCGCCGCCCGCGCCGGAAGGACGGCCCACATCGTGAACGACGCGTCGAGGGAACGCGAGAGAAGTTCGTTCACGTGGTCGACGACGCTGCCCTCGCTCCTCCGCGTCTCGGTCGCGAGGGCCAGCACTGCGAGCGCGATGGATCGATCGCCGTCGACACCCGCGACTCCGAGCGACTTCGAGAGGCGCGCGAGCACGGACTCGAGCTTGAGCGGGCCGTCCGGGTACGCGAGATACAACGTCGGGAGCTGCAGGGTGCCGGACGCGTCGAACGCACCGTCGCGGAGCCTCTCGCTGGGCCCGTTGGGGCGCTCCTTGGTCACGGTGCACGACGCCAAGAACGTTTCGAACAGGGCAGTGTTCGGGAGCGTCATCGCCTCAGTGCGAGTGCGCGTGCGGGATCATCAGCAGCTCACCCGTCGCTTCGTAGTGCTTCCGGATGTCCGGGTTCTCGTCGAAGAACGCCTTGAGGCTCTCCTCGCTGATCGCGACGGTGAGGTCGGCGCCGTTCACCTCCGCCTGACAGCCGAGGCGTGAGTCGAGGCGGACGTCGAACGCGAGGTCGAGGCGGTCCGCTTCCTTGTCGGACATCTCTTCGAGCGAGTCCTCGCCCTTCACGACGTAGACGTGGCACGTCGAGCAGCCGCATACGCCGCCGCAGTTGGATCCGACGGGGACGCCGTGGGCGTTCGCGACCTCGAGGATCGTCGAACCGTCCTCGGCGTCGTAGCTGAGGTCCTCGGTGAGGAGCCTGTTCTTCTTGAACGTGACCTTGGGCATGAAGCCGCCTCTCAACCGAACGCGGTGCGCTCGTCGTAGATCGGGGTCTCGTCCTGGTCGCTCATTTGCGCGCCGCCGAAGTACGCCGCGACGGTGTCCTCCACCGCCGCCCGCGTCTCGAGCTGCATGGCCTTCTCGCGGAAGGGCCCACCGCCGCGCATCCCGCGGCTGTACCAGATGAGGTGCTGGCGGAACTTCTTGATCGCCCGCTCCTCGTCCCCGATGTGTTCGATGTTCTCCGACAGGTGCCGCAGCACCACCGCCACACGCTCGGAGGGTGACGGCTTCGGCGGACACGGACGCCCCGCGTGCACCGCTGCGAGCTCGCGGAAGATCCACGGGTTGCCGAGCGCCGCGCGCCCGATCATCAGCGCGTCGCAGCCGGTCTCTTCCACGCAGCGGTGCGCCGCGTCGACGTCCCAGATGTCGCCGTTCGCGATCACCGGTATGGAGACCGCTTCCTTGAGTCCCCGGGTGATCGACCAGTCCGCGTGCCCCGAATACCCCTGCGTGCGCGTGCGCGGGTGAATCGCGATCGCCGCGAGCCCCGCGCCCTCCAACGCCTTGCCGACCTCCGCCGCGTTTTTGTGGTCGTGGTCCCAGCCCGCGCGGATCTTCGCGGTGATCGGGATGGCGTCGTCGACCGCCGCGCGCATCTGCTCGACGATCGCCGCGGCGCGCGCCGGGTCGGTCATCAGCGCCGAGCCCGCACCGTTGCGCGTCACCTTCTTCACCGGGCAGCCCATGTTGATGTCGAGCATCTTCGCGCCGCGCGCCATCGCGAGCTTCGCGCCGCGCGCCATCGACGCCGGGTCCCCGCCGAAGATCTGCACCGACAACAGCGGCTCGAGCTTCGGGTCGTGTTTGAGGTAGTTCTCCGTGCGCGCGTTGGCGTACTCGAGGCCCTTCGCGCTCACGAGCTCCGTCGGCGCGAGACCCGCGCCCATCTCGCCGGCGATAACGCGGTAGGGCGCCTCCGAAACACCGGCCATCGGCGCGAGGATCACCGGGCAAGCGATCGCGTGCGGGCCGATCTTCAGCGGCGGCAACCGGGACAGCGCCCCGGCGGTGGCGACGGCGCTCGACACAGCGGATGGCGTTAACGTTTTTGCGCCGGGGTGGCTAGTGGTCATGCTCATCGCGGTGGAACGAGGGGTCCGCGGCGGGCATTCGACGCGGTCGACCACCTCTGCTGTCACCACGGTGACAACAGGCCTGTGGCAAGCATGAGGGCATGAAAAAGACACCCATCAACCCCTGGTCTTGGTCGGCGAAGCTCGGATACCACCAAGGCGAAACGCTCGAAGGCGCCCGGCGCCAACTCACGGTCGCAGGCCAGACGTCCGTCGACGAACATGGTGCACCTCAGCATCCGGGGGACATGCGCAACCAGATCACGCTGGCGCTCGACAACCTCCAAGCGGTCCTCCGCGAAGCGGGCATGGACCTCTCGCACGTCACCCGCCTCGGCATCTACGCCACGGACGTGGACGCCGCGCTCGCGAACTTCGATCTCCTCGGGGAGCGTTTCGGGGCGGCGGGTGCGTCTCCCCCGATGACGCTGCTCGGCGTGACGCGCCTGGCGATCCCAGACCTCATGTTCGAGATCGAAGCGACCGCGGCCGCCTGAACCGCTGGTCGCGGGTGGTATAGGTGAACGAGGCGCCAACGTGACCCGAGGCGTCCAAAGGTTCGAGGATGCGACGTGCAGAACGACTGTTCCGGCTGATCAACGAGATGCGCAGCCGCGGTGTCACCCGCGCCAGCGAGCTCGCCGATACGTTCGGCGTCAGCCTCAGCACGATCTACCGCGACATCGCTCACCTTCAGGGCTCGGGCCTCCCGATCGAAGGGGAAGCCGGCGTCGGGTACGTGCTCCGACCCGGCTTCGACCTCCCCAACGTGACCTTCACCTACGACCAGATCGACGCGTTGGCGGTCGGGCTCTCCTTCGTCGAGCGGACCGGCGACCCCGGGCTGGCGTCAGCGGCGCGGGAGGTGCGAGCCAAACTCCAGGCGAGCCTCCCACGGCCGGAAGACCGAACGCTCGCCGACGCACCGTTCCATAGCCTGCATCGTCGAGAGCATCGGCTCGACGCGGGCGTGGTGCGCGAAGCCATCCGAACGCAACGTGTCTTGCGCATCGCCTACGAAGACGGCGCTGGAGCGCAAACGGAACGCCGCGTGCGCCCTTTGGTGATCTGGTCGCTGACGGACGGGTGGATGGTCTCCGGCTGGTGCGAGCTGCGTGAGGACTTCCGCACGTTTCGCTCCGACCGAATCGTGGAGCTCACCGTCACCAAGGAGAGGTTCGAAGCGGACGAGCAGACGAGTCTGCGCACCTTCATGGAGCAGGAGCGCTGCGGCGACTGAGCTACCCCAGTCGGCTCTTGTCGCGCACGGTGCTCTCGGGGCGCCGACGCGGGCGCTTTCCGACCGCTTCGTGCGTCGTCCGCAACCCGCCGCTGCGCGCGACCTTCACGGCGAAGCGCACCGGGGTCACGTGATAGAAGCGCTCGCCGTAGCGCTTGAGCGCGGCCGGGTCGATCGCCACGCCGAGCCCCGGCGCCGTCGGTACCTCGAGGGTGCTGTCCTTCGCGATGTGCAGCGGGCGCTCGAGGAGCGCGTCGCGGTACTCGGGGATCATCGCGGGGGGTTCCCACGGGAACTCCAGCACCGCGTGTTCGTCCTCCGAGAACCGACGCCACGCCGCGAGGGCGTGGAGGTTCGCGACCAGGCCGATGCCGTCGCTGTTCGAGGACGGCGCGAAGGACAGCTTGCGGTCCAGGCAGGACTTCATCGTCCGCACCTGGTTGCCGAGCCCGAAGAACGCGGCGTCCGGGGTGAGGATGCGGTAACACTGCGCGCGCGTGAGCGCGTCCAGCGCCGCGAACCCGAAGCTCATGTCACCGCCGGCGATCGGCATCCGCGTCGCGGCGCCGAGCTGCGCGAGCGATTCCCAGGCTTCGTCGTGCAGCGGCTCCTGAAGCCAGCGGACGTTGCACGTCTCCGCGACCCCCGCGAAGCGGCGCGCGCGATCCAGATCCCACCGCGGCGACTCCTCCACGAGCGAGACACTCCAGGCCTGGCGTGCGTGCACCATGATCGCGAGGTCGTCGCCCGCGACCTTCCGCGACATCGCGACCTGCTCGAAGTCGTCCGACTCCCGCGACGAGTGCACCGCGATCTTCACCCCGGCGAAGCCGAGCGACTGCGCGCGCTCCACCGCCTCCGCGCGAACGCGCGGCGGACGGAGCTCCGGGAACGACGCGTAGACCGGGACGCGAGCCTCGACGTCGCGCTCGGGTGCACCGAGGCGCTCCGCGATCAGGGCGTGCAGCGGGATGCCACGCGCCTGCGCGGCGAGGTCCCAGAAGGCGAGGTCCATCCAGCTGTTCCGCCACCCGAGGTAGGCGGCTTGTCGGATGCGCTCGCGGACGAGGTCGAGGTCGTAGGGATCCAGCCCGAGCAGGAACTTGCCGATGAACTCACCGAGGCTGGTGCGCTCGCGCTCGAACGCCGGCGCGCTCGCGTAACCGGTCAAGCCGTCCTTCGTGGTGACCGCGAGGAGCGTCGCGCACTGTTTGTATTGCGGGTAGCCGGGGATCCAGACCGGGAACAGCGGGGTCGGAAGGGGGACCTCGATGTGGAAGAGCTCGATGCGCTCGATCTTTCCCCCGTTGACCTGCACGCGAAGTTGACACGGTGCGGCAAGTCGAGGGGCGCGTCAATGGAGGCGGCGCGATCTTCGTGATCTTCGGATCACACCCATGAACACGCCGAGCATGACCCACGCCCAGCCCGAGAATCGGGTGTCTCGCGGCGCGTCGGCGCACACACAGCCGCCCGACAGACCGCCGCGACGCAAGCCGCGGAAGGTGCCGTCGTCGGGCTGCGCAGGATCCGCGGGGTCCACCGGATCGATGCTCGGATCCTCGGTGGCCGGAGGCGTGCCGGGGTTCTTCGGATCGTCGGGGTTCATCGTCGGCGGATCCTCCGGCGGCGGCGGAGGAGGCGGCGGCGGGATCGCGGTGCCCGACACACGAATGTCGTCGAGCGTCCAACCGCCGCGGTTGTTGTTGGCGTTGGTGTCGACCTCGAAGCGAATCGTGAAGCCGTCGGCGCGGTCGGCGGTCGCGGCGGGGAGCTCGAACGTGAGGTAGCGCCAGCCACCGCTCCACGCGCTCCCGTCGTTGGCGTAGGTGAACACGGTCTCGCCGTCGACGACGACACGAAGCGAGCCATCCACGACGTAGTGGTGCCACAGCTCGAGGCGGAGGTTCTCCATCCCTTCGGTGGTGATGGCTTCGGACTCGAGGAACGTGGAGCGCCCGCCCTTCGCCGCGCCGTTCGTGCCGCCGACGCCGCCGCCCGCACCGAGGTCGGTCCCCGCGACCGCGTTTCCGGAGTGCGCCTCGGTCGGATCGAAGCGGAGCCCGAGGGGCGCGCCGACCTCCCAGTCGTCGTGGAGATCCGAGCCGACGGTGCCGTGCTGCCAGGCGCCGAAGTCACCTTCGAAGCCCTCCTCGAAGATCGTCTCGTCCGCAAAGTCGGCGAGCGCGACGAAGGGTGAAGTCTCGTCGCCGAGCGCGTAGGTCACCCCTTCGGCCTCGAGGGTGAAGTAGTAGCGCACGGTGTCACCTTCGACGGCGCCGGGGATGAGCGTTGCGTCGGGCGCGACGGTGAACGGCGCACCGTCGCCGATCGCGTAGTGCAGCGTGAGCGCGGCCGGGTCGTAGGTTCCGCAGTCCGAGCGATTCTCGGTCGTCGCCGCGATCGGCATCCCGTCGGCGGTGACGGCGATGCGTCCGGGCGCGTCGTGGGTGATGCGAACGAACGCGCGGGTGGGGACCGCGTCGTGGTTGATCTGCCCGCCGTCGATCAGCCCGTGGCGGGAGAAGATCGCGTTGATCTCGCAGCTGTTCGGCGTGCCGTTGTTCGGGTTGTTGTCGTCGTCGTCCGCCGAGAGGATCGCGGGGTACGCGGTGGACAGCCCCGGGCCCTGCGTGAGCGCGAGGACGAACGCTTCGTCGACCGCCATCTGCCCCGCCCACGCGCCGTGTTTGGTGAGCAGCGCCTGGCGCAGCTCCCAGAGCGCGGTCGCCCAGATCAGGCCGTCTTGATGGACCTCGCCGGTGTAGTCGTCGGGGTAGCGCTGCGGTTGGTCCATGCGGCGGATGCCGCTGCCGTTCGTCGCGAAGCCTCGGCCGACGATCGGGTCGTCGAGGATCGTCCCGGCGAGGAAGTCACCAGAGCCTTCGCCGATCGAACCCACCACGCGACCGGTGAGGTTGCCGTGATAGCCGTGACCGTACTCATGATAGATGATCGACGCGATTCGGCCGGTGTTGTTGCAACCACCACCGCTGCGGAAGAAATTGACGGTCTGACCATCCCAGAACGCGTTGCAATTGTCGTTGATGTTCACGTTCGAGGTGAGTTGCCGTCCGATCCAGCCGAGGGTCGGAGTGATTTGCGCGGTGTAGAGCTTCACCAGGTTGAGGTGCACGAACGGGTCGGCCTGGGAGAACAGCGTTGGCGTGTGGTCGTAGACGCCGTAGGGTCCGGAGAGGTCGACGTCGAAGCGCTCGACCGGCGTCCCGCTCTCGTCGCGGATGCGGACGTACGGCCCCTCGTACGTCGCGGTGACGCGTGAGCTCAGCTGGCTCTCGCCGTCGCTGTCCGTGTCCTGGTCGAGCCCGAGGAACAGCGCGGTGTGCGGGTCCTGCGCGCCGCCGGAGGTGACGGTGTCGACGACGATGCGGACGCGACCCTCGCCCTCGGCGAAGTGCACCGCGTCGTCGGCGGCGAGGATGGTCCCGTCGTGGGCGTCGACGTGGAACGTGAAGCGACTGACCGGGTGCTCGGAGCGTGTCTTCACCGCGTACGCGAGGCGCACGTCTTCGGCGCGGTCCCCGGCCGTCCACACCTCGAGGGCGGCGGGCGCGACGAGCGTGCTCAACGTGAACCCCTTCGCGGCATCGATCGCAACCTGGGTTGCAACGTCGGGCGTCAACGTGGGTAAGAGATCGACTCGGACCCGCACCAGCTCATTGCGAATCGCGGCCACCTGCCCCTCGCGGAAGGTGAACATCACGAAGCCCTGCGGCACGTCGATGCCTTCGACCTGTTGACCGATCGCGACGTTGGTCCACCCTTCGAGCGGGTGTGTGTCGCGAACGTAGAGATCCTCGGCCTTCACCCCGAGCGAGCGCGCCATCGCCTGCGCGAGCTCGAGCGCGAGCTGACTCGCGCCGTCGGGCGACAGATTCACGGGCGCCGTCCGCGGCGCGCCCCAGACGATCGCCACGGTCCCGTCCGGGCGGTAGCTGTAGACCTCGAAGCCCTGCTCCGCGATCAGCTTCGACACGATCGGCGCCGGGTGGTCCGAGACCGTCCGAAGGAACCGCTCGGGCGTCGGCGCCCACGGGCGGGGCGCCGGCGCGAAGGCCATGAGCAGCGGACCCAACACAAAGGAGGTGATCGTCGCTCGGGCACCGATTCCCACGCGGTGCTGCTTCGCAAGTCCCGTTCCGCGGACACACCCTACGACGGCGCATCGCCCTGCCGGGCCGCGTCATCGTCGCCAACGCGCCGAGATTCGAACGGATCCGACGCTCCGCCTCCGTGCGCGGGAGGTTGAACCGTCGTTCACGTATCGTGCGGTCGAGGGGTCGGCGCCTCAGTCGTGAGACCTGGGCGCCTCGAAGAGGAGGCGATCTTCCTTCGACGTGAGCCGTCGGGACTCGACCCGTTTCAGGGCGGCAGATCCAGGTCCTCCGAGTCGTCGTCGATCGAGACCGCGCCGGGCCCCGCCTCGTCGGCGAACGCGAGGCCACCCTCGTCGACGCTCGCCGCGATCGAGAGCTGCCCCCCGGGGCCCTGAATGTTCCGCAGCGCCTTGCGCACGACCGGCGTCAGCGACGGCTCCACCTCGTCCAGGATTCGACGAAGCACGACGGCCGCGCCCCAGCGCTCGAGGAGCTCGACCGCGTCCACGCGCTCGATTCGATCCGCCTCGGGGTTCGTGGCGAGGCACATCAACGCCTCCGCGGCTTCCTTGCGCGGACCCATGCGTCGCACGGTCGGCAACACGAGCGGGATCGGCAGCTGCTCGACGTTCCCCCGCCGTGCGAGGTCGGCGGGCTCACAACACGACGCGGCCGCGATGCGATCCGCGATCGTGAGCCGCTCGTCCCAGAGGATGTCGAGGACCACCTTGTGCGGCTCCTTGACGAGCCTCTGCACGGCGGTGAGCCCGGGGGCGATCGCCTCGAGCGGGAGATCGACCCCCGAACCCACGACGTCGAATCGAACGCAGCCCAGCAACGCACGCACACTCCGCACGGCGGGGTCGTCACACTCGGCCCTCAGCCAGGCACCGACCGCGATCCGCCACGACGCGGAGCGCGACTCCACGGCGGTGAAGCTCACGAGGTCGACCTCGATCCGGCGCTCCATCCCGACCTCCGTCAGCTTGCGCGGGGAGATGTCGACGCGGAGGCCCGCGTGCTGCGTGACGCGCTCGATCTTCCCACGGCGTACGCGCGTTGGAGGCGTGCGGTCACCTACGGCTGTGACGACGACGATGGTGGTGACGGCGAGGACGATCGCCCCGAGGGCCGGAACCGCGACGAGGAGCGCTCCGCCGACGAACGTCGCTCCGAAGAACGCAAGGAGCTGCAACAACGGGCGGTGCTTGACGAGGGCGCGCTCCTCCACGCTTCTCTTCATACCCGACCCGCACCGCGGGTTGCGAGGCCCGCCACCCTCCTCGCGGTCCCGCCTCCCGTCGTGCGAAGCTCGCGCGCCGTGGACGACTCGAAGATCTTCGCGATCGAACGCCCTCACCCGAACCTCCTCAAGGTCTACTTCTTCCGCAGCCTCCTCGCTGGCCCCGGCTTCTTCGTGATGATGGCGGTCCTGTTCTTCCGGTACTCGACGCTGCGCTACACCTTCGACGCCCAAGGCATCGGCATGCGTTGGGGCATCCTGTTCCGCCGCGAAGTGAACGTGACGTACGCGCGCATCCAGGACATCCACCTCACCTCCGGGATCGTGCAGCGCTGGCTCGGCCTCGCCGACGTGCAGGTGCAGACCGCGTCCGGGAGCTCCGCCGCGGAGGTGACGATCGAGGGCCTGCAGGAGTTCGAGATGATCCGCGACTTCCTCTACGCGCGCATGCGCGGCGTCGGAGCGGGGACGAAGGACGAAGCGCCGGCCGCCAACACGGTCGCGGTCTCGCTGCTCAGGGACATCGCCGCCGACGTGCGCGCGGTGCGGGAAGCGGTGACCCGCGATGTATGACGGGTTCAAGGGCCTCGTCGTCCGCCTCCTCCGCGTCCCGCCCGAGCCCGAGCCCCCGACCGGGGAACAGCTCGAAGTGTTCCGCGCCGCGCGGCGCTGGTTCGACTACCGACGCATCGTCTGGCTGCTCGGAACCTTGTTGTTCGTACCCATCGTACTCATCGCCGCGGGTGGGTTGTCGCTCGCGGCGTACGAAGCGGGAGGGGGCGTCGCGGTCCTGCTCTACGGCTTCGCCGCCGTGTTGGCGGCGCTCTTCATCGCCGTGTCTGCGCTCCGGTACGCGACGCTCCGCCTCGACTACGAGATGCGTTGGTACATGGTCACCGACCGCAGCCTCCGCATCCGCGAAGGTGTCATCCTGCTGCGCGAGATGACGCTGACCTTCGCCAACATCCAAGAGATCTCGATCCAACAGGGCCCCATCCAGCGCATCTTCGGCGTGCGAGACGTCCTCGTCCGCACCGCCGGCGGCGGCACGCCGTCGCAGAAGTCCGGGCTCGTCGACATGCACGTCGCGCACTTCCGCGGCGTCGACAACGCCGAGGCGATCCGCGATCTCGTGCGCGCGCGACTGGAGGCCTACAAGGACGCGGGCCTCGGCGACGAGGACGACGTGCCGACCGACGCGAGTGACTTGGTCGGCGCGCTGGAGGCGCTCCGGACGGAGACCCGCGCGCTGCGGGGCGCATTCCGCGGACCAGTCGAATCGTGACGCCGATGACCCGTCACGGGCGCGTGACCCGAACGACGTACGGGACCCCCTTCGCGTCGCGGGACACGTGGAGCTTCACCCGCTGACCGACCTTCCGCAGCAGCGCGACCTCCGTCGCCGGCGTTAGGAGGGCTCGAGATACGGCCGGCACCGTCCCCGGGGGGAGCTGCGCCTCGTCGACGATGGTGAAGTGGACCTGCCCGTCGACGAGCTTCACCACCGTGACCTCACGCGCCTGCGTGGTGGGAACGAGACGAAGGGACTTCGAACGACTCGCCCGGTGGTGACGAGCGCGCCCCGGCTTGCCGGGGGCGGCTCGAAGATCCTGCGATGTCATCGCGAGGAGGACAAAGACGACGAGGAGGATTCGCATCGGGTGTTCCTTTCGGGGCGCTCGGCGACTACTGATCGAGTCGCCATAGGTACAGGCGCAGCGCGCGACGATCGGGGCGGCTTGGCAGCGCCGCGAGCTCGGGGGTGTCGCTCCCCGTCCCGCCCAGCAGGACGGCGGGCGGTCCGCCGCGGGGTGCGTAGAGCATGAGGCCACCGCCGATTTCGGTCTCGCCGCTCCAGACTTCACGATCCGACGCGGTCGTCCCCTGGGTCGGCGCGGCCGTGCAGTTGTCGAAGGCGTAGACCTGGTCCAGACCTCGCGCCGACACACACTCGGTCGCGGCCTTCGTCGGGCGGTACGTCTTGAAGTACGCCACGCCGTCGATCACGAGCGGGTCGCGGAGCATCTTCTCGGCGGGCCCAAGACGCATGAAGAAGCCGTTCTTCGTCTTGGTCGCGCCGGGGTCGGTGTTCGCCACGGTCGTTGCGTCAAAGAGGTCCGACAGGCGCAGGTTGCGCTTGTGGGTGTCGTCCCAGACCACGCCGAAGACGTTTCGATCGCCGCTCGCGGTCATCGCCGGCCAGGCGAGCGGAGAGGTCGGGCTCGGTGTGTCCTGGTTGGGGTTCGTGACGGCGGGGTCCTGCAGGACGCCCGCGGTCGTGGCCGGGCGCTGCACGTCGCCCGTACCGAAGTACACGCCGATCGCTCGTTGGTTCGTGCACGTGGAGATCACGAGGTCGAGCCTCGCGAAGATCTTTCGGAAGTCGGCCGAGTCTCCGAGCACCGTGTGTCCCGAGGCGTCGACGTTGTTCAGGTGGACGAGTCTTCGAACCGTCCATGCGGCGGCGCCGCCGGCGTCGCGTGGGTTGCGATCGATCGCCCAGATCTGCCCGCACTCGTCGCCGACGTACCCCGTACGGTAGCGCCCGCCCTCGGTGTAGACGGCGATGGGGGCGGAGATTGGACAGGTCATGTACGCCAGGTCGGGCTGGCTGGTCTGGTCGACGCAGTGCTCCGTTCCGGAGATCGCCGTGCCCGAGCAGTCGCGTGTGATGCGCGCGAGCAACGCCGATCCCTGACGGTCGTCGGTCGGAACGGCGGCAAAGGGGTACGAAGCCACACGGTCGAGGTCGACGAAGAACACCGTCGGTTCCGTCGTGGCCGTGATGTTCCCCGGCGCGGCCGTGCGCTGAACGTGGATGCGATCGATCGCCCACAGGCTCGCGGGGCCGGAGTCCGAACCGTCGGTGACCAACCGGAAGGAGAACGAGCTCCCGTAAACCCACTGCGTCCTCGTGCCGGTCGGCTGCGGTCCGTCGAACGTTTCGACGACGGTGTTGCTGTCGTCGAGGATTTCGAACCGATCGCCCGGCTGGAGATCGAGACGTGCGAAGACGAGGCGGAACGCGCGCCCGGTCTGCGATCCGGACGCAAAGCTGTACGGACCAAACGACCGCGCATAGCCGGGTGCGAAGTTGGCGCCGTAGAGCGGATTCGGATTCGGGCCGCTCCCCGCGAGGGACGCCCAGATCGGATCGTCGTAACAAGGTTTGTCAGCGGGATCGTTGTTCGCGAACAACGCGCCCGTGTAACCCGGCGTGCAGGTCTGAAAATCGCAGTACGAGGTCGGTACGCCGTACGCCGTGCAGATCGAGTTGATCCCGACCGTGGGATCACACGCTTCGGGCGCGATGCCGACGTCCGAACACACCGGGTTGGCGTCGTAGGTGTTGTTGTCGTCGGGCGGCAGCCCCAGCCCCGGTTGCGTCGATGCGAACGTCCCGAGGAGGACGTCGTCCGAACCGGTGTGGCCCGACGGGAAGATCGCGGTGCGGTGGGCCGCCTGATCGACGGTCGACACGAACTGTCCGACCCACGGTGCGGCCCAAGTGTCCCGCAGGTGGGCGAAGCCGGTGTTCGAGTCGACCATGATCGCGCTGGGTGGATGGCTCCCGGTCGCGGGCGCCGTGGCGCCACCCAACGGATCACCGTGGAATCGCTGGCCCGGCATACTCATATCCCACTGCAGATACATCTTCCCGCCGCGACCGAGACCGGCGATGAAATAGGCAGTCTCGCTGGCGTCGATATACCCGTTGGCGTTCGAGTCTTCGTGGTACAGGCGTGACTTACCGTCGAAATAATATCGGCGCATCGACTGACCGTTCGGCTGGTCCATGAGTTGGGACATCTCGTTCGTGACGGATTGGTCACCCACGAAGAAGTTCCCTGGGATGACCATACTGATCTCGTCGCCGGTCGCCGCGTCGAGGAAGTGCATGGCGCCGTCGTTGGCGTTCACGGCGATGTAGCAGTTCCCGGCGGTCTCGCAGTCATTCGAGTACGCGATCATCGTGGCGGAACCGTTCACCGTGTCCCCGACGGGCCAGACGTCGTACGCGGCCGGCCAAAGGTCGTTCCCCGAACATCCGGGTCCGCGCACCTCATCGGTGTAGCCGTAGAGTTTGTTGATCAGGCGCGCGTGATTGCATGCGCCCGAGCTCCTCGAGAACGACGGCGGCGCGAAGGTCGAGTCCGTGATTTCGAGGTAGTTGTTCTTACCTGGCTCCCAAGTGAGTACACGCCGGCCTCCGTAGGGGCTCCCGGGCTGCGGAGCGACGGCGGGAGAGCAGCTCGGGCAGCCCGCCGAGCCAGGGAACTGGTAGGGGGTCGTCGGGTTCGCACCCATGGCGGCGGCGATGCGAGCTCCCGATCCCCCGACGGTCGCGGACGCCTGGGCGGTGAGCGTCCACCGATCGACCGGCGCCGGGTTCGTGAAGAGCTGGCCCGTCGGCGTCGCGGGGACCCGGAGGAACATACATTCGGTGTTCGCGGGATCCAAGATGGGTGGTTCGTTGGGATCGACACAGTATTTCTTGGTCGTGCCCGGCCAGTACCCATCTTCGAATGGCCGAAACGAGCTCACATAAACGAAGTTCCCCGAGAAGAACCCTTCCGGCTGCACCGTCCCCGCCGAGAAGACGACGCTCGAGCGCGCGATGATGCTCGTGAAGATGTCGATGAACGCGTCGTTCAGCGCCGCGTAGCTGGTCGCGTCGTGATAGGCGCCGTCGCCCTCGGTCGCCATGTCGCTGAGTAGCTGCTGGGCGTTGGAGGGAGCGTCGAATGCGATGCTGTAGGTTCGGATCTGCTGCGACCCAGCGACCTTGCCCATCACATCGATGAGCGCGCCCGCGGGGCTCGCGACGTCCCGTACCATATAGCGGGCTGCGAGATCCGTGTAAGGAGCGGGGTCCGATAGATCGTTCACGGTCACCGATGGGTTCGCCGCAACGAAATCGTAGGTACTGGGGGGCCCGTTCGAG
This sequence comes from Deltaproteobacteria bacterium, assembly GCA_040218735.1. Taxonomy (GTDB): domain Bacteria; phylum Myxococcota; class Kuafuiibacteriia; order Kuafuiibacteriales; family Kuafuiibacteriaceae; genus JAUHYN01. Next base: position 299,996 of record JAVJQW010000046.1, on the reverse strand, counting down.
GCACCATCGCTCAGCACGACGATGTAGTTCTGACGGCACTCGAGTGTGTTGTTACAAGCGCCGCCCGGCGACGTCGGAGAGCACTGGGGCGTCGTCGGGTCGCCGTCGTAGGAGAAGAACCCAGTCGAGTCGTCGGCGACGTAGGCGCCCGCGGCTGCGTACTGGAGACCGAGCGGAGTCTGCCCGTTCGGAGTGAGCGCCAGGACGTCGCTCTTCAGGCCCGCGATATTGCCGCGGCTGGTGTCGAAGCCTCCGTTCGGCGTGAGGCCGTCGTTGCCGCCCGTACCGAAGACGCGCATCGCGAAGAGAGCGCGCGTCGCCCACTGGTCGAGCACGCCGTCTGCGACGTTTGCGCAGCCGGTCAGCGACGCCTTGAGCATGTCCATGCGAGAGAAGCGGCAGCCCGCGTCCGCCATGCAGCTCGAGCACCGCGCGCACGCGGGATCCTGAGGCGTCAGGAAGAGGTCCGCGTAGTACGGGCACGCGGGGGTCGGGAGCATCGTCGTGCTCATCGAACCCGACGAATCGAGGACGAGCTGAATCTGGGGCGTCGTGTCGGTGTTGCGGAGGAGATCGAGCTGATCCGGCTGCAACGTAGCTTGCGCGGTGAGCGCGGCCGTCAGTGCGTAGAGTGTGGTCCAGTCGAGCATCGAGGTCCCCCCACCCGCACGACGAGCTGGTGCGTCACGGGGCGGACTCCGTCTCGACAGCTCGATTCGACGCGTGTGTTCCGGAACGCCACGGCATCGTGCCGCGACGTTTCCTTCATCGATGAGGGTCGGCGTTTTGCTGGTTCAGCTTGAGGCGAAACTTCCCACGAGGTCATGATTCCGGGGATTTGGGCGCAGGTGACGGACCCCGGTTCACCTCTGAAATGTGGGCGGGTCCGAGCTGTGCTTCGCGCGGTCCTGGCGAGGATCTCGCCGCGCTCGCCGCGGAGCTCACTCCGTCGGGATCTCGATCTCTCGCCCACCCTCGACACCGGGCTGCTCCAGGATCGTGAACTCGACGCGGCGGTTCTTCGCCCACACCGCTTCGCCGGTGCCCGGGAGGAGCGGACGGTCTTCGCCGTAACCCACCGCCTCCAGCCGCTTCGCTTCGACGCGCTTGCGGATGAGGTACTTCATCACCGACTCCGCGCGGCGCTGTGACAAGTCACGGTTGTACGACGAGGAGCCGCGCTCGTCGGTGTGACCCTCGACCCGCACGCGGGTGAGTTGTGGGTTCTGGAGCAGCGTCAGCGCGACCTGGTTCAGGATGCTGAAACTCTCCGGACGGATCCGCGCCGAGTCGAAGTCGAACTCGATGCGCGAGTTGATCGTGACCTTCTCCGAGGTGACTTCGACGTTGGCGTCGCCCTCGTCGGGGCAGCCGTCCTCGTCGTCGACGCCGTTGACCGTCTCGATCTCCTCCGGACACTTGTCCTCGTCGTCCGGGATGCCGTCCTTGTCGTTGTCGAGCTCGGGGCAGCCGTCCTCGTCCTCGAAGCCGTCGAAGTCCTCCGGATCCAGCGGGCACTGGTCCTTCGTGTCCGGGATGCCGTCCTTGTCGTTGTCCGGATCCGGGCAGCCGTCGAGGTCTTCGAAGTCGTCGTGGTCCTCCGGGTCGTCGGGGCAGCGATCCGAGACGTCGGGCAGGCCGTCCTTGTCGTTGTCGGGCTCGGGGCAGCCGTCGAGATCCTCGAAGCCGTCCTTGTCCTCCGGATCGTCGGGGCACTGATCGTCGTCGTCGACGATGCCGTCACCGTCACGGTCGGAGAGGTACTTCTGATACGAGGCGCCGAGCCACACCTGGAAGTCGGGCGCGCCGTAACCACGCGTGAGGCCGACCGCGACGCCGGTCGTCGCGACGAGCCGATGCCCCACGTCGAGATCGAAGCCGGTGCGCAGACCGACGCGACCGATCAGCGCGTTCTGCTCGCGCGAGTCGAAGAGGTTGTCGAGGCGCGTGACGCCGCCGAGCTCGGCGACGGCCTCCGGGTGTGCGTCGAACAGGTTCGGCAGGCCGACGCCCGCGCCGACGCGATAGAAGACCTCGTCGTCGATCTCGATGTTGCCGATCTCCGAACGCGGTCGGATCCGGACGCCCGCGGACACGCCGGCGCGTAGCCCCCACAACACGTCGAAGGAGCGGTCCGCGACCACGTGCGGCGCGAAGCCGAAGTTGCCGTCACCGAGGAACGCGTCGTCGTTGCCGATCGGAAGCGAGATCTCCGGCACGATCGCGATCCCGAGCGGCCCACCTTCGTCCTGCCGAACGAGGGTGAAGCGCGGCGCCAACCGCATGTCGCGCAGGCCGATCGCCGAGAAGTCTCCGGTGGGCAGGCCGCTGTCCCCGTTCTGGTAGAACGTCAGGGGGATCGACACGGTCAGGTCGAGCCAGGTGAAGAAGCCGATCTGACCGACGACGTCGGCGCTGACGCGGTGTCCGACGACCTCGCCGATCTGCAGGCGATCCGCGAACAGAACCAGCGGGTTGCGGGCGTAGTGCAGGTACAGGCCGACCGTGTACTCCCGCCAGCGCATCGCGCTCGACCGCGGCGCGACCACGAACCCGAGCGGAGCGGGTTGGTAGTGCTCGATGTTCAGGTTGTTTCCGGTGCCCGTGGATGCACCGAGCTGCGCGACCGCGGTCGAAGGGACCGCGGCGACAAGGCCCGCGAAGACAGTGGCCCATCGGCGCACCTCGCAAATGTCACCCGGGGCCCGATACCCAGCAAGTTTCCGGCCGGCGGGGCCCACCGCGACGAGAATACGAAGGTGCGCCGCGCGCCGTGCGCCTTCGCGCAACGCCTGCGGTGGGCGGGGCGATAACGATCGTGGCCTTGAAGATCACGACCCCGGGCGCAGAGGCGCGACTGATCGCGAGCCTACGGAGCTCGGCAGCGTCGACGCCACGTCCTGTCCGCCTCGTGGCCCCCGATGTCGCGGTCCCCCCGGCGCTCGCGGCGCAGGCCACGTTCGACCAGCGCACGGTCGGCGCGAGCTCTCCGCTCTTCGTCGGCCGCCTCCGTACCACGCCGGTCGCCGCGTTCGACGCCCTGACCGAGCGGCTCGCCGCGGGCGACGGCGGCGCGGGCCGGGTCGCGGATCTCGAAGCGCTGCTCCTCGCTCAGGGGTTCCGGCGCACCCGACGCGGCGTCCTGAAGAACGGCGACACGACCGCGAAGCTCACGCCGTCCCAGCTCGGGAGCCTGGGCGCGGTGCACGTCGAGCTCAGCGGCCGAACCCGCCGCGGTCGCGTCACGGCGGAGGGCGTCGCCCTCGGCGGCGCGATGTTCGCGCCCGACCACTACGCGGCGCTCGAAGACAAGTTCGTCGAAGTGCTCGAGGCGTTCACCGCGGGCACCGCCGGCCTCCCGGCCCGCGCGCTCCCTACCGATCTCATAGGGGTGAAGGCCACGGTGCGGCGCGGCGAGTCGCCGAAGCGCATGCTGCGCCGCGCGGAGAAGGACGCCGAGATGGCGGCGATGCAGGCCCGGCTCACGGAGGTGATTCGGCAGCGCCAACGCGCCGGTGAAGCACCGCGTGGCGTCGTCCTCTACATCGCGGGCGCGGACGCCGTCGGGAAGACGTCGACCGGCAAGCTCGTGATGGACGCGTTCGTCGCGGCCGGCTACGCGCCCCGACACATCCACTTCCGAGCGCCCGACCCCGAAGAGCGCAGCGCCCCCCTCGAACGATTCACGCGCGGCTTCCCGGGCGACGGCGAGATCGTCTTCTGGGATCGCGGGCCCGCCGGAGACGCGGTCTACGGCCCGCTCGAACCGGCCGTCGTCGGCGCGAAGGTCGCCGACCTGTCGCGCGACCTCGCGGACGAAGGCGTCCTCATGCTGAGCGTCGAGCTGTTCGCCGATCCCGAGAAGCAGGCGCGCACCCTCGGCAAACGCCTCGCGCGTCGCGCGATCGCGGACCGCCTCGCGGAGCAGCTCGACCGCGAAGGCCTCCTCACGCCCGAGCGCCTCGCCGGGATCGAAGAGATCCGCGAGACCCTCGACGTCGGCGACTTCGTCGCGGCCGCGAACTACGACGTCGTGCAGGAGCGCTTCGAAGAGGTCATCGCCCACACGCCGGGCGCGCCGTGGATCCAGGTCGACGCGACCAAGCGCCACGCCGCGCGGCTCGGGCTGGCGAGCGAGGTGGAGGGGCGCGTACGGAACGCCGCTCTCCGCACCCGCGCTTCGGCGTAGGCGAGCCCCGTAGCCCCCTAGCCCGCCCCATCGTTGACGGGCGTCCGGGCTTCTGAAAGCGTGCCGGCCGCACCCATGGCCGAAGACATCCGCACCCTCATCCTCGCCGCGGGACAGGGCACCCGCATGAAATCCGACCGCCCGAAGGTCCTGCACCAACTGGCCGGCGAGCCGATGGTCTTCTACGCGATCCGCCTCTCCCAGGCCCTCAAGGCCAAGCAGACCGTGGTCGTGGTGGGCCACGGCGGCGCCGAGGTCGCCTCCGCGGTGCGGGAGAGCTTCGGGGACGGGATCGGGTTTCAGACCCAGCGCGAGCAGAAGGGGACCGGCCACGCCGCGAAGGTCGGCATGCAGGGCCTCGACGCGAAGAGCGGCCACGTCCTGATCCTGTATGGGGACGTCCCGCTCCTGACCAAGGCGACCATCCAGAAGATGCGCCAGCAGATGCAGCGCCGGAAGCTGAAGATCGGCCTCATCACCACCGAGCTCGATCGCCCCCGCGGCTACGGGCGCATCGTCCGCGACAAACAGGGGCGCCTCATCCACATCGTCGAGGAGAAGGACGCGACGCCCGAGCAACGGAAGATCTCGGAGGTGAACGCGGGTATCTACCTCGTGGAGGCCGGGTTCCTCGCGCGCTCGCTCAAGCGCCTCAAGAGCGACAACGCCCAAAACGAGTTCTACCTCACCGACATCGTGGCGTTTGCGATCGGCGACGGGCTCACCGTCGGCTCGGTGCTCGCCGACGCGGAGGAGGTCCGCGGCGCCAACCGCCGCAGCGAGCTCGCGGAGCTCACCACGTTGCTCAGGCAGCGCACGAACCTCGCGCACATGGACGCGGGCGTCTCGATCGTCGACCCGGCGAACACGTACATCGGGCCGCGCGTGAAGATCGGGAAGGACACGATCGTGGAGCCCGGCGTGCACCTGAGGGGTGCGACGGTGATCGGCAAGGGCTGCCACGTCGACGTGGGCTCGGTGATCACCGACTCCAAGGTCGCGGACGGCGTGACGATCAAACCCTACTCCGTGTTCGAGGATGCGACCGTAAAGAAGGCCGCGATCGTCGGCCCGTTCTCGCGGCTGCGCCCGGGCGCGGAGATCGGCGAGGACGCACACGTGGGCAACTTCGTCGAGGTGAAGAAGACGAAGCTCGGCAAGGGCGCGAAGGCCAACCACCTCGCGTACCTCGGCGACGCGGTGGTCGGCGCGAAGAGCAACATCGGCGCGGGGACGATCACCTGCAACTACGATGGGTACGGCAAACACCTCACGGACATCGGCGAGGGGGTCTTCATCGGCTCGAACGGGACGCTCGTGGCGCCGGTGAAGATCGGCAAGGGGGCCTACGTGGCGGCGGGGAGCACGATCACGGACGCGGTCGGCAAGGACGACCTCGCCTTCGGGCGGGCCCGTCAGGTCAACAAACAAGGGCGTGCGGCGCCGCTCAGAGCGGATGCCAAGAAGCGCGCGAAGAAGTAAGTTCAGGGCGACAACATGTGCGGCATCGTCGGTTACATCGGATCGGAACAGGCGGTGGAGATCATCGTCGAGGGGCTGCGTAAGCTCGAGTATCGCGGCTACGACTCCGCGGGGGTCGCCATCGTCGACAACGGCAAGACGACGATCCGTCGCGCCGTCGGCAAGCTGAAGAACCTCGACGTCGTCCTGAAGGACAACCCCGTCGCGGGCACGCTCGGCATCGGGCACACGCGGTGGGCGACACACGGTCGGCCGTCGGAGCAGAACGCCCACCCGCACGAGGTCGACGGGGTGACCGTCGTCCACAACGGCATCATCGAGAACTACCTCCAGCTGCGGCACAAGCTGCAGGGCGAGGGGCACACGTTCAAGAGCGAGACCGACACGGAGATCATGGCGCACCTCGTCGCGAGCCACTCCGCGAAGGGGCTCGACCTGGTGGCGGCGGTGCGCGCGGCGCTCGCCGAAGTGCGCGGGGCGTACGCGTTCGTCATCCAGTCGGAGAAGGAGCCGGACAAGATCGTCACGGCGAAGAGCGCGTCGCCGATCGTGATCGGGTTCGGCGAGGACGCGAACTACATCGCGTCGGACATCCCGGCGCTGCTCGCGCACACGCGGGACTTCGTGTTCCTCGAGGACGGGCAGATGGCGGTCGTGTCGCGCGCGGGGGTGGACGTCACGACGATCGAAGGTGAGCCCGTCGACTTCAAGCCGACGCACGTCGACTGGTCACCGGTGGCCGCGGAGAAGGGCGGCCACAAACACTTCATGCACAAGGAGATCTTCGAGCAGCCGACCGCGATCGCCGACACGATCCGCGGGCGCGCGATCATGGAGGAGGCGAAGGTCCACCTCGACGGCATGACGCTCGGAGACATCGAGAAGCTCGACCGCCTGATCATCGTCGCGTGCGGGACGAGCTACCACGCGGGGCTCGTCGGTAAGTTCATGATCGAGAGCCTCGCGCGCATCCCCGTGGAGGTGGATCTCGCGAGTGAGTTCCGCTACCGCGAACCGGTCATCGACGAGCGCACCGGCCTCCTCGCGGTGTCGCAGTCCGGCGAGACGGCCGACACCCTCGCCGCGATCAAGGAGGGCAAGAAGCAGGGCGCGAAGATCTTCGCGGTGTGCAACGTGATCGGCTCGTCGATCGCGCGTGAGTGCATGGGCTCCGGCGGCGTGATGTACACCCATGCGGGCCCCGAGATCGGCGTCGCGTCGACGAAGGCGTTCACCACGCAGCTCGTCGCGCTGTACCTGCTCGCGATTCACTTCGGGCGCGAGAAGGGGACCCTCTCGAAGGAGAAGGCGACGGAGTGCCTCAACGCGCTGCGCGAGGTGCCGAGCCAGATCGAGCGAATCCTGTCACGGGAGGCGTCGCTGATCTCGATCGCGCGCCGGTACTTCAAGGCGCGCGACTTCCTCTACCTCGGGCGCGGGCCGAACTACCCGATCGCGCTGGAGGGGGCGCTCAAGCTCAAGGAGATCTCGTACATCCACGCGGAGGGGTACTCGGCGGGTGAGATGAAACACGGGCCCATCGCGCTGATCGACGAGCACATGCCGACGGTCGCCGTCGCGACGACGGGGCCGTTCTACGAGAAAACGGTGTCGAACCTCGAAGAGGTGCGCGCGCGCGACGGGAAGCTGATCATCGTCGCGACCGAGGGGGACTCGAAGATCGCGAACATCGCGGACGACGTGTTCCTGGTGCCTTCGAACGACCCGCTGATCGATCCGATCATCACCGTCGTGCCGCTGCAGCTCATCGCGTACCACGTGGCGGATCTGCGCGGCACGGACGTCGACCAGCCTCGCAACCTCGCGAAGAGCGTCACGGTCGAGTGATGCGCCGGTTCGCACCTGTCTTCGCCCTGCTCTTCGCGTGTTCGTCGGGCTCCGACCCGACGGGCCCCGAGATCGTGGACTTCTCGGCGGCGGAGCTGCTCGTCGAACCCGGCGCGAAGACGACGCTCAGCTGGAACGTGGCGCGGGTGTCGACGATCTCGATCGCGCCGCAGGGGGCGTCGAACCTCCTGACCGACAGCCCGAAGCCGGAGGGTTCGATCGAGACCAACGCGATCGACGACCACACCGTGTTCGTGCTGCGCGCGACGGGCCTGGACGGAGCGGAGATCGGCGCGAGTGTCCTGGTGCGCGTGAACTTTCCGGCGCCCGTCGTCGACGAGTTCACGGCGGCGCCGATGGAGATCGACGAAGGCGAGCGCACGCTGCTCAGGTGGGCGACGTCCAACGCGACCGAGGTCGACATCGTCGACGGCGACGGCAACACGATCGTCGAGGCGGGGTCGCCCGACGACACGATGCCGGTCGAGCCGGCGCGCTCGCAGACGTACACCCTCACCGCGCGCGGTCCGGGCGGAGAGATCACGGAGACCACGGACGTGATCGTCGTGGGGACGCCGCCGACGGTCTCCACGTTCGAGGCGCGGCCCGAGACGATCTTCGCCGGTGAGTCGGCGCGGCTCGCGTGGGAGGTGTTGAACGCCAATGCCGTGACGATCCGGACCGCGGAGGGCGCGGAGATCTACTCGGGCGCCATGCTCACGGCGATGCAGCAGGTGTCGCCGACCGCCGACACCGACTACTTCCTCACCGCCCGCAACGACGCCGGGACTGCGACCGCCTCCGTGTCGATCGCGATTCGGCCGCCGGCCGCGCCGAACGTCGTGCGGTTCGAGGCGAGCCCGAACCCGCTCGCGATTGGCGACCGCGTGACGTTGTCCTGGGAGGTCGACGAGGCGCGTGCGTTGTCGATCTCGGCGCGGGGTGTCGTCGTCTTCAACGAGACGGACGGCCCGCGGATGGGGAGCACCGACGTGGTCGTCACCGCGACGGCGACCCAGTTCACGCTGGTCGCCGACAACACCTTCGGTAGCGCGACCGCGCAGGTCGACGTGTACGGACACCTCGCGCCGCAGGTCACGACGTTCACCGCGACGCCGCAGCTCATTGCGGCGAGCACGAGCATCACCCTCGACTACGCCACGACGGACGTCGCGCGCCTCGACCTGCTCGCCAACGGCGCGCCGGTGCCCGGCTTCACGCCGATCGATCGGACGACGTCCACGACGGACGCGGCCGGGATGGTCACCGCGACCGCGTCGGTGACGACGACGTACACGTTGGTCGCGAGCAGCGGCGCCGGCGACGTGCGCGCGTACCAGACCGTGGTCAACGGCGTGGCGGAGATCGAGCCGAACGACGACGCGGGCTCCGCGATGGTGCTCGCGGGTCGTGACGTCGCGGCCGCGCTCGCGGACGCTTCGGACGTCGACGTCTACGCGGTCGACGTGCCGGAGGGGGGCGCGGTCTTCGCGCAGACGAGCAACGGGCCGACCTACTGCGGCGTCGACACGCAGCTCACGCTGTTCGACACCGACGGCACTTCCCCGCTCGTCTTCGACGACGACGACGGGCTCGACACCTGCTCGCGCATCGACCCGGCGACGGACCTGCTCGCCGCGGCGCTCCCCGAGGGGCGCTACTTCCTCGTCGTCGACAGCGGCGGCGCGGGGATGGGCGCTTACGTGCTGACCACCGAGGTCCGCGGGCCGAGCTGCGGCGACGGCTCGCTCGAAGCCGGCGAGCAGTGCGACGACGGCAACCAGATCGGCGGGGACGGCTGCGACGCGAGCTGCATGTTCGAACACGGACCGGCGGTGACCCCGAACATGACGCCGACCACCGTGACGGTGAACCTGAACGGGGGCTTCGGCGTCATTGCGGTGGACCCCGACCGCGCCGGGCAGGCGATCGCCGCGCGCGCGACGGGCGCCGGGGACACCTGCGATGCGGTCGACACGGCCGTGGATCTGTATGGGAGCGACGGGCTCGTCGGCACGGCGGCGGGCGGCGGCCCGACCGGCGCCGCCGGCACGTGCGGCGCGATTCGCTACCCGAACGACACCTTCTCGCTGAACCGCCCGATGGAGCGGCACTACATCCTCGTGCGTTCGGAGAACGCCGCCACCGGCCCGGTCGAAGTCGTGGTGAACGTGCGTGATCCGTCGTGTGGCAACGGGATCCGGGAGTCGCTCGCGGGCGAGCAGTGCGACGACAACAACCAGGTCGCGGGGGACGGCTGTGATGCGAGCTGCCAGCTCGAGAGCGGGCTGTTCCCCGAGATCGAGCCCAACGGCACACAAGCGACCGCCAACAGCTCCGGTCTGTCCGGGGCTGGACTGGCGAACGTCGAGGGGGCGAACACCCCCTCGGGCGACGACGACGTCTACAGCTTCACGGTCCCGGCGAACACGACGCTGCGGCTGAACGCCCGCACCTATTCGGCGGCGGGGCAGCCGATGTCCTGCGATAGCGGGACGACGGATACGCGGCTGTTCTTGGAGGCCGCGGGTACCGAGGTCTCGGGGCCCATGATGGGCGAGCTGGCGTTCAACGACGACGTCGACAACGCCAACAACGTCTGGTGCTCGGCGCTCACGGACGTCCTGGTGGCCGGCGGACCGGCCGGCGCGACGTACTTCATCCGCGTGCAGGGTTGGCAGGACACCGGGACGACGAGCTACTTCCTCGAGCTCCGACTCGACCCCTGATCACACCCCCCGGACCCCGGGCCAGGGGGTGGGAAAAGGGTAGCCAACATAGGGTCCCATCCCTATATTCCCGCCTTCCGGAGACTTTTCGGGGGAGATTCGATGAACAAACGATACGCACGCACATGTCTCGTTCCGGTCTCGCTCGTTCTCGCGTTGGGCGCCTGTAGCGGCGGCAGCGACGGGGACGTGGCGATTTCGGCCTTCACCGCCACGCCGCTCATGGTCGCGTCTGGCGGAACCACCAACCTCGCGTGGACTACCACCAACGCGACGCAGATCACGATTACCGCCGAGCCCGGCGGTGAGCTGGTCAACACGACCGACGCCACCGGCTCCGCCACCAGCGCGGCGCTCACCGGCGACACGAAGTTCACGCTGACCGCGGCCGGCCCCGGGGGCCCCGTGTCCCGCAGCGTGATGGTCACCGTCATGGCGAACAACAACATGCCGATGATCACCGCGTTCTCGGCCAGCCCGGCGACGATCGCACCCGGCGCTTCGTCGACCCTCTCCTGGACCACGATGAACGCGGACAGCGTGACCATCACCGCCGGCGGCAACACGCTCGTCGACGCGGGTCCCGCCACCGGCACGCAGGTCGTGATGCCGGCGGACACCACCAGCTACGAGCTCGTCGCGACGGGCGCGGGCGGCACGGCGATGCAGACCGTCACGGTCACCGTCGATCCGAACCCCGTCGTGAACAGCTTCATGGCGCGCCCGACGACGATCGACCCGGGCGACAGCTCGACGCTCTCCTGGGACGTCGCCAACGCGGACAACGTGACCGTCACCGACTCGAACGGCACGGAGGTCTACAACGACAGCGGTCTGATGGCGAACGTCATGGTCTCGCCCGCCGCGACCGAGACGTACACGCTCGTCGCGACCAACCCGAACGGCACGGCGATGGGCACCGCGATGGTGACCGTGAACCCGCCGCAGGGCCCCGCGATCAACGCGTTCACGGCGAACCCGACGACGATCAACCTCGGTGAGGAGACCACGCTGAGCTGGGACGTCAGCAACGCCACGACGATCACGATCAGCGACGGCGCCGCGACGACCACCACGAGCACGGACCTCATGGGCATGATCGCCCTCCGCCCGCTAACCACCACGACGTACACGCTGACCGCGTCGGACGGCAGCAACCCGGACGTCCCCGCGATGGTGACCGTCACGGTCAACGCGGCGTCGCCCGCGATCCTCGACTTCTCGGCCACGCCGAACCCGGTGGGCATCGGCGCGACGACGGTCGTGAGCTTCGACGTCGTCGGCGCGGACTCGGTTCGTGTCCTGCGCAACGCGACGGAGATCTACACCGGCACGATGGGCACCGACATGCTCACCGAGACGATCAACACGGCCACCACCGCGTACCTCCTCGAGGCGACCAACACGACGGGCACGTCGATGCAGATGCTCGTGGTCAACGGTCACGCGGCGCCCGCGATCAACGCCTTCACGGTCGCGCCCGGCACGTTCCAGGGCACGGTCACCGCGACGGTGAGCTTCGACGTCTCGGACACCTTCGCGCTCGAGCTGTACATCGACGGCGCGCTGGACTCGAGCTTCCCCGGCGTCGGCACGCCGACCACCGCGATCGACGCGACGGGCACCTACGCGGTGAGCGTCAGCGCGAGCACGACGTTCCGCCTCGTCGCGACGAGCGCCGGCGGCATGGCCGAGCAGACCGTCACGATCTCGCAGACGGTCGGCAAGACCGAGCCGAACGACGACGCCGCGAACGCGTTCCCCTACCCGGTCGGCGGCAACGTCGTGACGGGTGAGATCACGCCCGAGGACCAGGACTGGTACGCGATCACCGTGCCCGCCGGCCACAGCATCCGCGCGGAGACGAGCGACGGTCAGGGCGGCTGCCCGTTCGACACCACGCTCACGCTCACCTCGACGGACGGCGTGACGACGCTGGCGTTCAACGACGACAAGGACGGCGCGAACGATCGCTGCTCGCTCATCAACCCGGCTGCGCCGGCCACGTCGGGCGCGGCGAACCTCGCCGCCGGCACCTACTACGTGGTGGTCGAGCCCTTCAGCACGCAGACGGGCATCTACGTCCTCGACGTGCAGGTCATCGCTCCCGCGTGTGGCAACGGCATCGTGGACGGCAACGACATCTGCGACGACGGCAACAGCGTGGCCGGCGACGGCTGCGACGCGCTCTGCATGCTCGAGGTCACGAACACGTACGCGTCGCCGGGCGCGGCGATGACGTTCACGGCGTCGATCGCGACGGTCGGTCAGTTCTACACCTACGAGATCACCGCGACGGCGCCGTCGTACATCGCGGCCGAGACGTTCTCGAACGCGGCGACCCAGAGCTGCTCGATCGACACGGAGATCTTCCTGCTCGACTCGACCGGCGCGGTGCTCGGCTCGGACGACTTCGACGGCGTGAACAGCTGCTCCGCGACGCGCCCCGGCGTAGACGCGTGGGCGCGGCTCGATGTCGGCACGTACTACTTGCAGGTCACCGAGGACGACAACAACGCGCTGGCGTACTTCGAGCTCGTGCTCGAGGGCATCCCGGCGGACGTCTGCGGCAACGGCATCATCGATGGTACGGCGGAGCAGTGCGACGACGGCAACACCACGGCGAACGACGGCTGCAGCGCGACCTGCGACCTGGAGGCCGTGGGCACGTTCGTGGCGACCGGCGGGACGACGCAGACCTTCGCGACGAATGCGCTCGCGGTCGGTCAAGTCGACACCTTCGCGGTGCAGGTCCCGGCCGGCAACGACGTGTACCTGTACGTCGAGACGTTCGAGGACGCGCAGGCGGGCACGTGCGACACGATCGACACGGTCCTGCGCCTGCTCGACGCGTCGGGCACGCAGCTCGGCACCAACGACGAGGGTGGTGTGAACTCCTGCTCGCGGATCGCGCCGACGGTGGCGTATGCGCGCCTGACCGCCGGCACGAACTACTTCGTGACGGTCGAGGACTACCTGCTCAACACGGCGATCGCGAACTACGACGTCGTGTTCGCCGCCACCACCGCGGACATCTGCGGTAACGGCTTCATCGACGGCACGAACGAGGCCTGCGACGACGGCAACACCACGCCCGGCGACGGCTGCGACGCGACCTGCCAGGTCGAGGTGCAGCCCGCCTTCGTGGCGACGCCTGGCGCGACGCAGACGTACACCGGCGGCCTCGCGGTCGGGCAGGTGGCGACCTACGACGTGACGGTTCCGGCCGGCAACGACGTGTACCTCTACGCGGAGACGTTCGAGGACGCGGCGACGATGACGTGCCCGAACATCGACACCGTCATCCGACTGCTCGACTCGGGCGGCACCGAGATCGGGACGGACGACCAGGACGGCGTCGGGTCGTGCTCGCTGATGACCCCGGTGACGGATGCGTTCATGCGGCTCGCGCCTGGCACGTACCAGGTCACGGTCGAGGACTGGCTCGTCAACACCGCGATCCCGAGCTACGACCTCGTGCTCACGGCGGCGGCGACCGACATCTGCGGCAACGGCGTCCTCGAGATGGGCGAGAACTGCGACGACGGCAACACGGTCGGCGGCGACAGCTGCCCGGCGAACTGCATGTTCGGCACGACGGTGTCGGGCAGCAGCACGCCGAACGTGGCCATCCCGGACGTCGACCCGCTGGGCGTGTCGGACATGATCACGATCCCCGCGACGCCAGCGTGCACGGTCCAGAACGTCTCGGTCGACGTGGACATCACGCACACGTACCGCGGCGACCTGATCATCGACCTGACGAGCCCGAGCGGGACGACGGTGCGTCTGAAGGACAGCGCGTTCGACAGCGTGGACGACGTCATCGGCAACTACCCGTCGACGCTGACGCCGGCCGGGAACCTCGGCGACTTCCTCGGCGACAACGGAAATGGCGCGTGGACCCTCTTCATCGAGGACACCTTCACGGGCGACACCGGCACCCTCAACAGCTGGGGCCTGACCGTCGCCTGCCAGTAACCCGATGAACGCGGGGTGAGCTTCGAACGGCTCGCCCCGCGCTTCGCTCCCTCCCCGAAATCAGGGCGCCTCGACGGCGCCGATGTCACACGCACCCGCGGTGCGCTCCGTACCCCTCTGATCGCGGCGACCGCAGTCGGGCGGCGACGCTTCGTTCACGCCGGGTGCGCCCGCGTCGATCAGCATGCCGCCGGGCGAGTAACCCCACGGATCGAACACGTCTTGGTAGAGCGGCGGTAACGCGGGCGCGAGGGCGGTGCCGATCGTGTCGGGCTGCTCGAGGTACGGGTGAATCGTGCACTCCGCCGGGTCCACGGACTCGATGACGTTGTGGCCGAGGCTCTCGATGAACCCGATGCACGCGCGCGTCGTCGGGTCCGTCGAGATATTGAGCGAGACGATCGAGTTCGACAGGTAGAACGTCTCGGGCTGCTGGAGCATGGAGATGCCGCCGGCCCAGTCCGCTTCGTTGTAGGCGACGGTCGCGTTGCGCATGAACACCGTGCCGCTCTCGACGTTGATCGCCCCGCCCTTCGCGGCGGCGACGTTCTCGGCGAGCGTCGTGCTCTCGATCCAGAGCTCGCCGCCGTCTTGCTCGATCGCGCCGCCGTGTTGGGCGGCGGTTTCGTTGTGGTGCAGGGACGAGCGGTAGATGCGCGCGTCGCCTTCGTTGAAGAGCGCTCCGCCGCGGCGCCCGCTGGAGTGGTAGGCGAGCTCCGAGTCCTCGATCTGCAGGAAGCCGAGGTTGTGGATGCTCCCGCCCGCCCCGCTGTAGCCGCTGCAGTGACCGTTCTCGAGGTACGAATCGAGGATCCGGAGGCGACCGGCGTTCTTGATCTGTCCGCCGGGGGACGTCCCCGAGTTACCGCCGTCGAGGTGGACGCGTTCGAGGGTGACGTCGGTGCCTGCGCCGACGACGTCGAAGAAGCGACCGGAGGTCACCTGCACGCGCCGGCCGTTGCCGTTCAGGAAGAGGTCGTCCGAGATGGTGATGGGGCTGTTGATCGTCTGGTTCGCGAAGAAGCCGACGTGCTGGAGCCCCGGGAGCGCGTTGGCCTCCTCGATGGCGGCGCGGAGCGTGCACTTCGGCGTGCGGGACGCGGTGGCGCAGATGCCGTCCCCCGGGGTGGCGTCGGAACCATCGACGGTGTCGTTCACCCAGAAGTACGGCGTGCAGCTCCCCGGATTCACGCCCAGCACCGGGTAGTGCAAGCTACCTTGCGGCGGCGTCCACGCGACGGCGTTGGGGCCGGAGAGCGGGTCGTACTCCACGCGGTACCGCACCGACAGCGCGGCGGCGCAGTCGTCGACGGGCGCGGTCCCGGACCACGATCCCTGCGCGAGTGAGAGGGGGTAGAGCGCACCGTTCACCTCCACGTGGACAGTGACGACGTCGGCGAGGAGTGTGTCGACGCGGACGTCGACGTCGAAGGTGCCCGAGCCGTCCTTCCAAACGGAGGCACCGGTGTCGTCGAGGACCGCGACACACGCGGTCGAGGGGAGCAGGAGGAGCGCGAGCGCCGCGCGATCGAGATGCATCGAAGAGGTCTTCGACGCGATGGTCTCGAGTCTGACCTCAGGGCGCGTAGCAGAGCTCGACGTACTCGAAGACGTAGCGGCCGGTGCTGCTGTCGTCCGACCACTGGCAGATGCGAACGCCCTGGCTGGAGGTCATGAGCGTGGAGCCGGGGACGTCGTCGAGCTCGCCCGCGACGACCCAGTGATCCAGGTCTTGTGCGTCGCCGGGGTCCTTGCGTCGATAGGAGGCCGCCACGACGCCGGGGATCGTGGGGCCATCGACGGTGGTGCCGCTGGCGTCGACGAGGGCCCAGGACTCGCCGCCGTTGACGATCGGGACGCCGTTCGACTGCGCGTCGGTGCGGATGAAGTGGTGCACGCCGAGGTCGAGGCCGACGTCGTTCTCGAACGTGAGCCGGTCGACGGCGCGTACGAGCAACAGATGCTGGCCGGGGGCGAGCTGCGTGCCGTTGGGCACGACGAACGCCTGGATGACGGGGTCGTGCTCGCGGTTTTCGACGCGCCAGCCCGAGATGTCGATCGGCGGGTGAACGACGCCCGAGTCCGGGGTGCCCGCGTCGCGGAAGCCAGCGTCTGGCGCTCCGGCGTCCCGGAATCCGGCGTCGCGGACGCCCGCGTCGACGTGTCCTGCGTCGGGGCGACCGGCGTCCCTGGCGATCACGAGCGTGCCGGCGTCGCGTGGCGGCTCGGTCGTGCACAGCCCGTTCTCACAGCGCGCATCGCCGGCGCAGTCCGCGTGCGAGGTGCACAGCCGCACGGTTTCGATGGGATCGGTCCCGTCGCCGGGCGCGGGGTTGGCGGGGCTGCACGCGACGCACCACACCAGCGAGAGCCACGTCGCGCGCCGCATCGCGCAGCACCGTCGGACTTTTGCCGTGCCGAAGCAAAGGACGCGTCGGTGACAAACGCGTGACGCGAGATCAGAAACCGAAGCCCGTCTGCTTCGCGACGAGCGGCGTCACGCAAGCCTCGGTGTCGTTCTTCACGCTGTTCACCTCGGTCTGCACCGCGGTCATCTTCATCGCGTCACCGTCGAACGCGCAGAGCAGCGGTTCGAGCGCGCCGCGATCCTGCACTTCGGGATCGAGCCATTGGCTCCAGGTCTCTTTGGGGAGGATCACCGGCATCCGATCGTGGAGCGTCTCGACGAGCGCGTTCGGCGCGCAGGTCAGGATCGTCACGGTCTTCACGGTGTCTCCGGACGGCGCCTTCCAGCGTTCGTAGAGCCCCGCCATCGCAAACGTCTCGCCGTTCGTTTGAATGTAGAACGGCTGCTTCGTCTTCCCCTCGCGGCGCCACTCGAAGAACCCGTCGGTGGGGATCAGGCAGCGCCGGTACTTCGCCGCAGTCTTGAAGACGGGTTTGTCGAAGATCGTCTCGGAGCGCGCGTTGATCATCCGCGCGCCGCCCTTGAGGTCTTTCGCGCTCGGCGGGACGAGGCCCCACCGCATCCACTCCCCCGTTCGCCCGGAGGTCGCGGTGCGGATGACCAACACGTCCTGCGTCGGCGCGATGTTGAAGCGCGCGGGCGCCTCCGTCGGCGACCAGGCGCGCGGCTCGTACTCCGGGAGCGGAGGTAGGCCGAACAGCTCGGCGATCTCGTCCTTGTCCTTGGTCTGGGTGAACCGGCCGCACATGCGGCGCCGATTCTACTTCACGCGGCGCGCCGCACCGCATCCGCGCCGAGCGCGAGCCCCTGGAGCACGTGCTCGGCGAAGGTATCCGCGCGCAGGTCGCGCACCGAGCCGATGTACCGCGCCGGCGGGAGCGCCGCCTTGGCGCGCGTGACGAGCCAGCGGTTCTTGTCCGTGGGCGCCGAGACGTGCACGTGCTCCATCGTCCGCAGCACGACCGCGTCCGCACCGCGGCGCACGACACCCGCGTCCACCGCGGCCGCGAGCGCGCGATCCGCAGTGCCCGCGGCGAGCTCGACGCAGACCACACGGCGCCCCTCGGGCACCGCGCCGCCAAAGCTGATCCGGTACGCCGGGTTCGCGGCGTCCATGACGTTGACGTAGGCGGCGTCGACGAGGACCTCGTCCGCGGCGACTTCGATCCACGCGAGATCCAGCGTCATCGGCTCGACGTCCTCCGCGTGTCCGGCGAGCCGCGCGAGCTCCGAGAACGACACGCCGAGCACCAGCTCACCGGCGATGGGGACGACGCGGCTGTCGACCTCCAACGCCCCCGCGCGCAGCGCGTAGAGGTGATCGTAGAGCACGAGCTCGACCGACGATTCGACCCGCGCGAGCAGCGCGTCCACCACGTCACCGAACACCCCCGAGGCCGGCGCGAAGTACTGCACCGGCGCACGCCCGCGCTCGATTCGACCTTCGAGGCCGGCACGCAGCGTCGTCGGGTGGAACAGCGGCGCCCACAGCCGATGACGAACATCCGCGCCCACGTGACGCCACCGCGCAGGTAGGAGCTTCTCCGCGCGCGACGCGACGAAGCGCCGGTGGAACGCCTCGCCGTGACAGGCCAGCGAGGCGCCCGCGATGGTGCCCTCGGGCGTCCACTCCAGGTCCTCGGCCTGGCGACGCATGAGCGAAATCTCCTCGGCGTCGAGGAGGTCCGGGAGCGACGACAGGTCCAGCGTCGCGAGGAAGTCGTCCGCGACGTGACCGTTCACCGCGAGCTTCGCCTGTGGCAGCGCGGCGAGCGGCGCGCCGAGCAGCGCTTCGACGTAGACCATCACGTGCCCCGACAGCTCGCGCGCGCGACCGGGCAGCCACTTGCCGTCGAGCGGCGGCGGGACCTCGTCGGCGACCTCGATCAGCCGCGCCCCCAGATCGACGCGTCGTCCGCCGGCGTCGACCGAAGAGAAGCCGCTGCCCAGCCCACGCCGCGGCGCGACCAGCCGAACGTGTCGTCCTGCGCGCGCCGCCTCCGACGCCGCGACCAGGCACCCGATGCTCCCCCCGACGATCGTGATCGACTCCATCACCTCCCCATTCGGCCGATCTGTCTCGAAATCGAGCACTCGATCACCGCCGAATCGCCTCAAGACGAGGCACGTTTCGGCCGAACGGAGCGCCATGGGCTTTTCGACGCGACTCGTCCCCCGGGCCGACGCCGCCGCTTGGGACCGCGCCCTCGACGGCCTCCCCCATGCGATCGCCCACACCGCCCGCTACCAGCGCGACGACGCGTTCCTCTTCGTCGCCGAAGGCCCCCGCGGTCGCGCCGTGTGCCCGCTCGTGACCCGCGCCCGCGGCGCAGCCCGGGACGTCTACACCCCCTACGGGTTCTCGGGATTCACCGGCGTCGGCGAGCTCGACGGCCTCTACGAAGCGTGGCTCGAGCGCGGCCGAACCGAAGGCTGGGTCGCCGGCTACGCGATGCTGCACCCGGTGCTCGGCGTCGACCTCCCGAGCACGCCCCTCACCGAATCCTACGTCCTGTCGCTGGAGGGTGACCTCCTCGCGCGCATGTCGTCGCGACGCCGCGCGAAGCTGAGGAAGGACCGTACGGCGATCGTCGACGACCGCGACGAGAACACCTCCCGCTTCCTCGACCTGTACCCCGCGCACGCCGAACGCGTCGGCGCTGCCGCGGTCTATCACTTCTCGCACGAGCGCCTCCTCGCGTGGTGCCGCCACCCCGAAGTCCTGCTCGTCGGCGCGCGCGGCGCGTCGGGTGGGGTCGACGCGGTCGCGATGTTCGGCGCGGGGACCTGCGCGGAGTACATGCTCCTGGCCCGCACGGCCGACGCCGTCGCGCTCGCGGAGCCGCTGCTCTACGCCGGGTTCCTTCGCCTGCGCGAGCGCGGCCACACCGTCGTCAACCTCGGCGGCGGCATCCGACCCCACGACGGCGTCGCCGAGTTCAAGCGCCGCTTCGGCGCGACGCCCACCCCCGTGCGCGCGGTTCGCACCGTCTTCGACGCCGCCGCCTACGCCGACCTGTGCGCCGCCGCGAACGTTGACCCGGGAGCGCCCGGCTACTTCCCGGCCTACCGTCGCGCCGCGTGACCCATCGCGAGACGTTTTTCGGTCATCCTCCGCGCCGATGTGCCGATTCGATCCAGTCAGATGGAGCCGTCGAAGATCGATGACCGCGTGGGCGGCGCGACGCGCACCCGCTACGACGACGCCGAGCGCCAGCACTGGGACCGCCTCGAATCCCTCGTCGCCGACGCCGGCCTCGGCGTCCGCGACGTGGTGAAGGACTACCCAGCGTTCCTCCGACGTCGCGAGCTGCCGCGCCTCCTCGCCCACTACGAGCTGTTCAAGCTCATCCGCGACCTCCCCGGGTGCGTCGCCGAGCTCGGCGTCTTCCGCGGCAGCGGGATGTTCACGTGGGGCAACCTGCTCGAGACGTTCTGCCCCGGCGACCGCAACCGCAAGGTCTTCGGGTTCGATCACTTCGACGGCTACGCCAACTACCAATCCGACGACGGCGCCGCCGAGCCGTGGGTCGAGCGGGTCCTCGGCCGCATGAAGTCGCCGCGCGAGCTCGCGCAGGGCCTCGTCGAGCTGCACAACGACGACAACCTCCTCCCCGGCGTCGAGCGCGTACGACTGATCGACGGCGACATCGCCGAGACGGTCCCCGCCTTCGCGCACGAGCACCTCGGGATGCGCCTCAGCCTCCTCTACTTCGACATCGGCCTGTACGAACCGACGAAGGTCGGCCTCGAGCACCTCTACCCCCTCGTCGTCCCCGGCGGCGTCGTCGCGTTCAACGGCTACGGGATGCCGCCGTGGCAGGGCGAAGCCAAGGCGATCGAAGAGTTCTTCGCCGAGCGCGGCATGCCGAAGATCGAGAAGTTCCCGTTCTCCACGGTCCCCAATGCCTACTTCGTCAAGGGGGCGAAGCCGTGAACGACGTGCTCGCCGAACGCTTCCAGCGCGACGGCTACGTCGTCGTCCAAGACTTCTTCCACCCGCGCCTCGTCCAAGACCTCGTCGACGACGTCAAACGCGTCTTCTTCATGCGCGACCGCCGCGAGGACGTCGCTCACATCGACGACGCCGCCCTCGACCAACGCCTGAAGATGCTCTTCGCCGAGGACTTCGCCACGTACCACGGCGCCGCGAAGCTCTGTAACCACCTCCTCTCGCTGTACCGAATCGCCGTCGACGACAAACTCGACAACCTCATGCAGCGCATCGGCGTGCAGCACCCGACCCTCGCCGCGCGCCCGCTGATGTGGTTCCACGCGCCGCAGCTCGCGAAGACCCCGCGCTACGCGAAGCTCCCCGCGCACCAGGAGTGGTCCAACATGCAGGGCAGCCTCGACGGTGTCGTCGCGTGGACCCCCCTCGTGAACATCGACGCCGAGATGGGCCGCCTCCAGGTCGTCCCCGGCAGCCACACCGCGGGGCTCCTCCCCTTCGGTGCGGACGACGCCGCGGACTACCCGCTCGCGCTCGACGAGCAGGACCACGACTTCGTCGAAGTCGAAGTGCCGCCGTGCGGCCTCCTCCTGTTCTCGGCGTTCCTCATCCACAGGTCGGGCGAGAACCAGAGCGACCGCGCGCGCCTCACCGTCAACTTCCGCTACAACAACGCGACGGAGCCGACGTTCATCGAGCGCCGCTACGTCGACCCCTTCCACTACGCCGTCGCGACCGAGCTGGTGACACCCGATTTCTGGCCGGGTGCCACGGGCGCGTCCGACGAACGGAGGTCCGCATGAAACCGCTCGAGGTCGAGTTCATCTCTCACGCCACGCTCAAGATCCGTGGCGAGTTCGGCACGCTGCTCGTCGATCCCTGGTTCCTCAACGAGCCCGTCTTCAACCTCAGCACCTGGAAGTTCCCGCCCGCCGCCGTCCCGCCGAACGAGGTCGTCGACGGCATCGACTACCTGTTCATCACCCACTCCCACGAGGACCACTTCCACATCCCGTCGATCGACTACATCGACCGCGACGTGCAAGTCATCTTGCCGGCGTACGACTACCACCCCTCGATGCGCGCCTACACCGTGGAGCGTGTCATGCGCGAGATGGGATTTTCGAACATCCACCGCGTGAAGTCGTGGGACTCCTTCATGCTCGGCGGCAACACGCCGCTCACCGTCGTCCCCGCGGCCGACTCGCGCGACCAAGACTGGGAGAACGCCGCGATGGTCCTCGAGCACCACGACTGCACGCTGCTCGACATCAACGACAACGTGAACGACGTCCCGCTCTGCGAGCAGATCCGCGAACGCTGGCCGACCATCGACCTCGCGCTGATCCAGTCCGGCGGCGTCACCATGTTCCCCGGCTGTTTCCTCATGGGCGAAGACGAGATGCGCGAGGCCGCGCACCGCCGCAAGATCGCCTTTTCCGAGCAGCGCCGCCTCCTCGAGCACGTCAAACCGAAGCGCATCGCCCCCTTCGCCGGCGACTTCTGCTGGCTCGCCGACCAGTACTTCCACAACAACTGGGCGAACCGCACCACGCCGCTCCTCTTCGAGAAGATGGTGAAGACCGAGTACCCGGACACCGAGCTCGTCACGCTCTACCCGAGCGACCGCTGGACGGTCGCGGGCGTCGAACGCAACAACCCCGGCGTCGACTGGGACAACATGCTCGACGAGATGCGCGCCGTGAAAGAGCGCTTCCAGCCGAAGATCGATCGGATCGAAACTTGGCTGCACGACGTCGACCTCGAGGACCTGAAGGCCCGCTCGCAGCTGCGCTGCGCGGTCGTCCAAAAGTGGATGACGAAGGACTACATCGACTTCGACTGCCGCTTCCGCATCGCCGTCGACGGCGACAACGCCAACTTCGGCTTCGTCATGAAGGCCAACCCCGAGGACGGCTTCGCGATCGACTTCGACGACGACGCGCCCGTCACGCAAACCCTCCACGTCCCGGAGCACGTCTGGGCGGCCATCCTCGAGGGGAAGCTGATGTGGAACATCGTCCAGTGGGTCGGCAAGGCGGACCAACACGTGGAGTTCACCCGCGACATGGGGCGCTTCTGGTTCTGGCTCGAGTACCACATCGATCTCGACACCAAGAACATCCAGGCGATCTTCGACGAGCGCCTCGTCCCGACGATCGGCAAGGCGATTCGGCCGCACTACGCGACCTTCGCGCTCGACAACGAGTGGAAGTGAACCCGTGACCTTTTCGTGGGTCTTCGCCGGCGCCAAGGCACAGGGCCTCGGCATCCTCGACGCCGCCCAGCGGAGCGGCTTCGTTCCGTCGCGGATCGCAGTCCCGAAGGGCCTCCCGGATGACGACCGAAGTCGCCTCGAAGCGTGGGCTCGCGCGGCGGACGCGGAGATCATCGCGCCCGGCGCGCTGACTTCGGAGCACGTCGCCGACGTCGATCTGCTCCTCGTCTGTCGCTTCGAGCTCCTCGGCGCGCCGGTGTTCGAAGCGCCGCGGTGGGGCACGCTCAATGTGCACTCGTCGCTGCTCCCCGCCTACCGCGGTGTGCACCCCGTCTCCTGGGCGCTCGTCGACGGCGCGGAGGTGACCGGCGTGACGGTGCACCGCGTCGACGCCGGGATCGACACCGGCGCAATCGTCGCGCAGCGGTCGCTCGCGATTCACGACGACCACGACTTCCACTCGCTCACCGCCGACCTCGACGCGGTATCGGCGGCGCTTGTGACGGAGCAGCTCGTCCGCATCGACGCGGTGCGCCGAATACCGACCGGGCGTCCGCAGGTCGGAGCGGGCTCCTACGCGCGACGCCGCGGGCCGGAGGACGGCCGAATCGACTGGAGCCTCACCGCACAGGACGTTCGGAACCTGACACGTGCACTGCCCGCACCCCTCCCGGCCGCGTTCACGTTCGAGTCGAGCGGGCGACGCGTCGAGCTCAGGAGCGCGCGCGTGGTCGACGTTGCGCCGTGGGCGACGCCGGGAACCGTGCT
Source organism: Deltaproteobacteria bacterium (assembly GCA_040218735.1). Lineage (GTDB taxonomy): Bacteria > Myxococcota > Kuafuiibacteriia > Kuafuiibacteriales > Kuafuiibacteriaceae > JAUHYN01. The sequence continues at coordinate 276,401 of JAVJQW010000046.1, read as the reverse complement.
CTCACGCGGGCGTCGAACGATCGTGGTGCAGTGCGGCGAAGGTGCGGTCGAGCTCACCGTCGTCGGTGTGCCACCTCGCCCGGGCGCGCGCCTCGGTGAACAAGCGCGCGCCGCCTGACGCTTCGGACGAACCACACTGGAGCACTCGTGCCAGCCCGGACTAGCCGCGCACGCTGACGACGCTATATTGAAAGAGCATGGGCGTCGTCACCGGTAATCCTCGCTTCGCCAAACCCGTCGTCCTCGTCGTCGACGACGAGCCGTTCCAGCAGCGGTCCCTCGCGCGTGTCTTCCGTGACCTCGAAGTGCACGTCGCTTCGGGCGCGCGCGAAGCGCTCGAGTTGATCCGCGGCGGACTGAAACCGGACGTCGTCCTCAGCGACATCCGCATGCCCGAGGGCACCGGTGTCGACCTCAAGACCTGGCTCACGCGCGATCATCCGTCGCTGTTGGATCGCCTCGTGTTCATGACGGCGTTCGGCCCCGAAGGTGCGGAGGCCGTGCTCCCGCACGTGACCCTGAAGAAGCCACTCACCGAGCACGACATCCGCAGCGTGCGGCAACGCGCGACCGACAACGCCGAAGCCTGAACGCTAGCCTTCCCGATCCTCCGGGCGCCACACCGGCCGCCCGTCGGCACGCAGCGCTTCGTGCCGCTCGTGAATCCAACGCACCGTATCGACGAACTCCGTCGGGGACGCTTCTTCGTACCCGCCGCAGAATGAATGCTCCGCGTCCGCGGCCGCGACCTGCTTCGACAGCTCGATGCGGTACGCGTCGTCCTCGACGATGCGGAGCGCGCGCGCCTCGTAGTCGACGACGTCCTGTGCGATGAGCGCTTCGCCCAACCCCAACCGTTCGAGCATCTCCATCTCACCTGCCGCGGCCGAGAACGTCCCCGCGAGGGAGATCATCGGGATGCCGAGGCGCAGGGTGTCGACGTTGGAGTTCGTCCCGCCGAAGGGGAACGGCGACAGGTGCAGGTGACACGCGGCGAGGCGCTCGACGTACTCCGCGTACGGCATCGGCGCGTGCACGACGGCGCCGGGGAGCGTGGACGTGATCGCACGGCGCGCCTGCTCCAAGTACAGGCCGCGGAGGTTCGGGAAGAAGTGCAGCTCGACCGGCCGCGTCGCACGCTCGCGGATCGCGCGACAGCTCCGGAGCAGCCCCGCCGAGAGCTTCACCCCGTTGGCGGGCACGGCGATGCGGAACGGGTCGGCCTTCGGCGCCGGCTCCACGGCGGTCAGCGTCGAAGCCACGCGCTCGAACGGGTGCCCGCCGCGCCGCATCGTCACGATCTGCTCGACGTAGTCGGCCTCGTCGCCCGCGTGCCCCTCCTCCGTCACGACGAAGTCGATGACCGGGGACCGCGACGACGCCGGGTGCCCAAGCCCGAGGATCTGCACCGGCGCGAGGCGAACGCTCGAGAGGAGCACCGTCCAGTGCGCCATGCCGAGGCTCGGGTAGTAGACGACGTCGGGGGCGCGCTCGCGCACGAGCTGGGCGACGGCCGCCGGGTCCTTGGGATCGAAGTCGAAGGTCACGACCTCGTCGACGACGTCGTTCGCACGTTCGTCCACCGCCTCCGGCGTGGAGAACAGCACCACCTCGAAGTCACGGCGCAGCTGCCGCAACGACGGCGCGTAACACCGAAACATCGCGTGGCCGTGTTCGAAGCGCTCGGACAGGACCGCGACGACCGGACGCAAACGCTCGGGCCGCGGCGGTGGCTCGGCGGGGACGCCGTGGTCGCTCAGGTAACGCGCGAAGACCGGCGCGAGGTTCGCCTTGAAGTCGTGTTTCTTCTCCGTGGTCGCGTAGCTGCACATCATCCACGCCGCCGCGAGCACGTCGAGGTGCTCGGGCGCGAGCCGGGCCCGGGCGAGGCGTTTGCTCCGTTCGATCAGGCGCGACCGCGTCGCCTCCCCGCCCGGTGTCGCGACGACGCGGTGCGACAGGAGCGCGCCGACGATCGGGAGCGCCTCGCTCGGCGGGAGGCGCTCGAGGGTGTTCATCGCGGCGACGTCGAGCGTCTCCAGGCCCCACAGCAACCACCGCGGGCTCCGAACCGCCTTCTTCACGGGCGGGAGCGTGCGGAGCGCAAAGCCGGCGTCGCCGAATCCACCGGCGGCGAACATCGCCGACCACACACGGTTGAGCGCGACGAGCCGTGCGAAGCCGTCCGGCGACATCCTGAGGGTGGGGTCGGTGAGAAGACCGGCGGTCGCCGCGGCGAGTCGGGCGAGGTGCGGACCGTCCAGCTCGACGCCACGTTCCATCGCCCAACCGAGGTGGGCGAGGCCTCCGAGCGCGGCTTCGTGGCGCCGGTCGCGGACGTGGACTTCGAAGGTTTCGAGTGCGGCTTCGGGGGTCATCCGACGATCGTTGATCGGGCGATGGTGTCCTTTCTTGAGTCGGTCACGCCCGCGCTCAAGTTCTGAAGCGAAACACCGAATGGGCCTATGGAGCCCGAGTGGCTCGGGTTGGAACAATGGTCGCCGCACCGAGGAACATCGCCTGTCTCGTTCCGGATCTCCCGGCGGCGTCCCAGCTCGTGCGCTACCTGGAGCGCATCGACGATGCGCGCTGGTACACGAACTTCGGCCCGCTCGTGAACGAGCTGGAGACCCGACTCGAGCAGCTGCTCGTCGCGACCGGTGCCCCGCACGGGACCCAGGTCGTCACCTGCTCGACCGGCACCGCCGCGATCGACGCCGGCCTCGCCGCGCTGAAGCTCCCCGCCGGGGCACGTGTCCTGATGCCGGCGCTGACGTTCCCCGCGACGGCCCTCGCCGTCACCCGCGCGAAGCTCGTCCCGGTGTTCGCGGATGTCTGTCCGCGGCGATGGCAGCTCACCCCGAAGATCGCGCGCAGCTTCGCGAAAGACGTCGACCTCGTGTTGCCGGTCGCGACCTACGGCCGCGCGACGAACGTCGAGGCCTGGGACCACTTCACCGAAGACACGGCGGTGCCCGTCCTCGTCGACGCGGCCCCCGCGTTCGGGGAGCAAGCGATCGGACGCACGACCTCCGTCGCGTTCAGCTTCCACGCGACCAAACCCTTCGGCATCGGCGAGGGCGGCGCGTTCGTCACCACCGACGCGGCGCTCGCGGAGCGCGCGCGCGTCTTCACGAACTTCGGATTCGTCGATGGCGTCGTGGTCGACGACGGCACCAACGCCAAGCTATCCGAGTACCACGCCGCCGTCGGCCTCGCGCAGCTCGACCGTTGGCCCTCGCTCCAGCAGCGCCGCCACCGGGTGTGGTCGACCTACCGCCGTTACCTCCGCGGCATCGACGGTGCCCACCTCCAGGCGTGGCCGAGCGTCAGAGCCCCCGCGCTCATGACGGTTCGACTGGCCATGGACGCCGAGGGCGTCGCAACCCAGCTTGCATCGGTCGGCGTCCAGACGCGCCGCTGGTACGTGCCGACACTCGTGAACCACCCGGCGTTCGCACCGTTCGCCGACGGGCGGCTCCCCGTGACCGAGGCGATCGCGCCCCGCCTGCTCGGGCTACCGTTCCACACCGAGCTCACCGAAGACGACGTGGCCTACGTCTGCACCGCGCTCGCCGACGCGCTGGGCATCACCGGCCGCCTCGCGGCGCGACACACCGAAGTGGTCCCGCGCCGGGTCCTGCCTACGACCGGGAGGGTCGCCTGATGAAGTTGCTGACACGCCTCGAACGCCACACCTCTTCACGCCGCTATCGAAAGGCGGTCGACGCGCTCGTCGATGTCCTCGACGCCGGCCCCCTCGAGCCCGAGCACGCCACGCGCACGGCGGCGGCGACGTCCGCGATCGCTGCGGCGCCGGGGGTCTCGCTGGCGCCGCGCCAACGCATCGCGCTGCTCGAACGACGCGCGGCGATCCGCGAAGCGTTCGTGACGAGCGCCTACGGTTCGGGCGCGCACCTGATGCGACAGATCGGTCTGAAGGCGGACGGCGGGTTCGGCTTCGAGCGCCCCGAGCAGATCGACAAGTACATGGTCTTCTGTCCGACCGCCGACCTCGAGCCCTCCGTCGTCGCGGCGCTCGGACGCCTCCCGATCGACGAGGCGACGCCGCTGATCCTCTCGATGCTGTCGGACCCGCCCGACGACGAGAACCAGAGCTGGTGGCTCCGCGTCGCCGCGCTCGGCATGCGTCTGGCGTCCGCGACGATCGACCTCGAGCTGTTCGCGCTCGCCACGAACGCCTGGAACGTCGAGCCCGACTTCATCACGGCGATGCTGCACCGTTCGGTGCTCGCGATGGGGTTCGAAGACTGCGAAAACGACGCCGTCCGCGACGCGCCCACGCTCGTCATCGCACACGACGACGACGCGCTCCGCGCCGTGTTGAAGCCCCACCTGTCGACCCTCGAGTCGCGCTACGCGCTCACCGTCCTCGATCGAACCACCACCGTCGAGCGCGCGCTCGATATGATCCGTGACCTCGCGCCGGACCTGCTGTGGCTCCCCAAACCCGGCGCGGCCCCGTGGACCTGCGCGCTGGCGTCGGTGCGGTGCGCTCCCGTCCAGCTGGCGGCCGACCACGCGCCGACGGCGGAGGACTTCGAACAGGCGCTCGCGTTCCTCGTCGACGCGAGCGGACGCGAAGCCGCATGACCACCGTCGCGATCATGCAGCCGTACTTCGTGCCGTACGCGGGGTACTTTCGCCTGTTCGCCGCGGCCGACCTCTTCATCATCTACGACTGCGTGCAGTTCCCGCGACGCGGCTGGGTCCACAGGAACCGCCTCCCGGATCGAACGGGCCGCCCCGCGTGGCTCACTCTCCCCGTCGCGAAGGCGCCGCGGGAGGCGACCATCGACGCGCTCACGCTGCGTGACGACTTCGACGCGCAACTCGACTTGCAGCGCCGACGTTTCCCGACGCTCGCGAGCTCGACCGCCGACGAGATCCTCGCGGCGCCTCGTGGATCGCTCGTGACCTTCCTCGCCGCGACGCTGACGCAAATCGCGCGGATGCTGAACGTCGGATGCGAAACAATCCGGTCGAGCACCCTCGGCGTGGCCCCCCACCTGAGAGGCCAGGACCGCATCCTCGCGATCGTCGAGGCCGTCGGCGGTAAGCGCTACGTGAACGCGCCGGGCGGTCGCCACCTCTACGACGCCGCGACGTTCGAGCGACGCGGCGTTCGGCTCGACTTCCTCTCCCCCTTCGAGGACGCGGATGGGTTCAGCGTCCTGCACCGGCTCGTGACCGAGGGGCCCGATCGACTCGGCCACGACGTCCGACGCCAAACGAGGCTCTCATGACGACACCGATCTACGCGCCGATCGTTTCGCACTACGAGTCGTGCCTGGAGGTCCACGGCGACTCCCACCGCGGCGTCGACTGGCCGAACCTCCACGACGCCGAGCGCCGCTACCAAGTGATGTTGGAGCTCGCGCCGAAGTCGCACCGCGTGTCGACGCTCCTCGACTTCGGCTGCGGGCTCGGCCACCTCTACGACCACATGGTGCGCATGGGTCGGCGCGACCTCGCCTACCGTGGGCTCGACGTCTCCCCGGCGTTCGTCGAGGCCGCCCGGAAACGTCGCCCCAAGCTCCGCTTCGACGTCGCGGACGTCCTCTCGCCCGACGTGGAGTGGGAGGGGGCGGATTGGATCGTCATGAACGGCGTCTTCACGGAGAAACGCGAGCTCACGCACGAGGCGATGTTCGCGTACTTGCTCGACGTCTTGGACAAGGTGTGGGCGAAGACCCGACGGGGGCTCGCCTTCAACGTGATGTCCAAGATCGTCGACTGGGAGCGCGACGACCTCTTCCACGTGTCGATGGACGCCCTGGCTGCGGCGTTGGTCCCGAGGTTCGGTCGGACCGTGACGTTTCGCCACGATTACGGGCTCTACGAGCTCACCGTCTACCTTCGTCGCCCATGACAGCCCGACGCGGCGTTGCTAGCGTCGACGGCGCATGAAACCCGACTTCCCCATCGTCGGCGTCGGCGCGTCGGCGGGAGGTCTCGAATCACTTCAACGTTTCTTCGACGCCGTGCCCGCGGCGTGCGGGCTTGCCTTCGTCGTCGTCCAACACCTGTCACCGCGCTTCAAGTCGATGATGGACACACTGCTCCGACGCTGCACCGACATCCCGGTGCAGGTCGTCGAGGACGGCGTCGAGGTTCGCCCCGACAACATCTACCTCATCCCTCCCGCGAAGCAGCTCATCCTCGTCGACAACCACCTCGCGCTCGCCGACACGGATCCGAACGAGCTCATTCACCTCCCGATCGATCGATTCCTCGAATCACTCGGTCGCTCGCGCGGGAAACGAAGCGCCGCCGTCATCCTCTCCGGCACCGGCAGCGACGGCACCCGCGGCGTCCGCGTGGTGAGCGAGTGCGGCGGCGTCGTGTTGGCGGAGAGCCGCGCGACGGCGGCGTTCGGCGGGATGCCCAAGAGCGCGCAGGACACCGGCGTCGTGGACGCGGTCCTCGCCCCCGAAGAGATGGCGTCCTTCCTCCTCCGCCGGCTCGGCGACCCGGGCGAAGACGGCGACGACGGGGAGGACACCGTCCCGCTCGAGCGCCTCTTGAAAGCGCTACGCGAGCGCTATGACACCGACTTCGGCCTCTACAAACGATCGACGCTCCGGCGCCGTCTCGCGCGACGCGCTTCGCTCGCAGAGCAAACACTCGAAGGGTACGTCGCCCACTCGGTCCTCGATGCTTCGGAGCTTCACGCCATCTACGAGGACGTGCTGATCGGCGTGACACGATTCTTCCGCGACCGCGAGTGCTTCGACCGCCTCCGCGAGCTGCTCGAAGGGCGGATCGCCGACCTCGACGTGACCGACGAGCTGCGTATCTGGTCGGCCGGTTGCGCGAGCGGTCAGGAGGCCTACTCGCTCGCGATCATCGCGTGTGAAGCCGCGGAGCGCCTCGGTCGTGAACCGCAGGTCAAGGTGTTCGCGACCGACGTCCATGCGGGGTCTATCGAACGCGCGATGGGCGGCGTGTACCGCTCGGACGAGCTCGAGGACGTCAGCCAGCAACAGCTCGAGCGCTACTTCGAACGCGTCGACCGCGACCGTTATCGCGTCGTCGCCAGCCTGCGCCGACGGGTGGTCTTCGCGCAGCACGACATCCTCCACGACGCCCCGTTCACCAACATGGACGTCGTGACGTGCCGAAACCTGCTGATCTACCTGCGCAGCGAGGGGCAGCAGCGGGCGATCTCGTACATCCGCTTCGCGCTCGCGCCCGGCGGGCTCGTCATGCTCGGCCCGAGCGAAGCGACGTCGCTGCTCGACGGTGACTTCAGCCCCATCGACGAACGCCTGCGCATCTACCGCGCGCGGTCTCGCGAGACACGCGCGACGATGCCGGCGCACTTCCGCACGCCGACGCGCCCACGCCCGGTGGTTCAGCCCCAACGGTCCGCGACGCTCGACGCGTACGACGCACTCTGCGATCGCTACATGCCTCCGAGTTTCCTCCTCGACGAGGACCGGAAGCTGATCGACTGCTTCGCGGGCGCGGAGCGCTACGTGACGATCGGCGCGCGTCGACTCTCGACGGAGTTCGTGTCGCTCCTCCGCACCGACAATCAGGGCGCGGTGTTCAGCGCGCTTCGCACGGCGGAGCGCCAAGCCGGGATCGTGCGCATCCCGGAGCTGACGCTCGAAACGGAAGCCGGCGTCGAGACCGTGGAGCTGAAGGTCGAGCGCCTCGACGTCGCGCAGGGACGCACCCACTTCCTCGTCGCGATCGGCGCCGCGACGCCGCGCCCCGACGCACGGGTCGACCTCGATACGACCAAGCCCAAGGGTGACACCACGGATCTCGAGCGCGAGCTCCAGGACACGCGGCTTCAGCTCCAGCACACCGTGCAGGAGCTGGAGTCGGCCAACGAGGAGCTCCAAGCGACGAACGAGGAGCTCATTGCGTCCAACGAGGAGCTGCAGGCGACGAACGAAGAGCTGAGCTCGGTCAACGAGGAGCTGTACACGGTCAACACGGAGTACCAGAGCACGATCGGCAAGCTGCACGACGCCAACGCCGCGATGGAGCAGCTGTTCGAAGCCACGGAGGTCGCGACGCTTTTTGTGGACCAGAACATCTGCATCCTTCGGCTGACACCGACGTCGACCGCGATCGTCGACGCGACCGAGCAGGACATCGGGCGGCCGCTCGGTTCGTTCAAGTCGAAGGTGAAGTGGGACGAGATGCTCGAGGACATTCAGCAAGTCCTCGACACCGGCGAGCCCCTCGCGCTCGAGGCCGTCAGCCACGACGAGCAACGCACGTGGTTCGTCCGCGGACACCGCTACGAAGCCTTCGATCGTAGCCGCGGCGCGGTCATCACGTTCACGGACATCAGCAGCCTCGCGCGTGCGCGTGCGGATCTCCAACGTTCGGAGAAGCGGCTCGCCGAAACGACGAACGCGCTGCCGGTGCTCATCAGCTACTTCAACCGCGACGGACAGTACGAGTTCATGAACGAGACGTACGAGAAGCTCTTCGAGCGCCCACGCGAAGAGCTCCTCGGGCACACCCCCGCCGAGCTCGTCGGCTCGGACAAGTTCAGCGAAGTCGAGCACTACGTCCGGGCGGCGCTCACCGGAGAGCGTCAGGAGTACGTCGTCGCGATCGACCTTCCGAGCGGCGACGAGCCGCGCTACTTCCAGGCGACGCTGACCCCCGCCTACGAAGGCGACGAGGTCGTCGGCGTGCACAGCGTCGCGACCGACATCACCGCGCGCCGCCGCATCGAGATCGAGCTGGAACAAGCGCGTACCGCCGCGATGGAAGCGGACCGGGCGAAGAGTGAGTTCCTCGCCAACATGAGCCACGAGATCCGCACGCCGATGACGGCCATCCTCGGCTACGCCGATCTCATCGCGAGCGAGAAACACACCAGCCCGACGGTCCGCCAGCACCTCGAGACGATTCGACGCAACGGCCGCCACCTGATGGGTGTCATCGACGACGTCCTCGATCTCTCCCGCATCGAACACGGTGCGGAGCTGGAGGCCGCGGTCCACGTCGCGCCGTCCGAGATCGTCGCCGAGGTGTTCGAGATGTTCAGGCTGCGCGCCGAGAAGAAGGGGATCCGGCTGGACCTCACGCTTCCGCCGCTCCTTCCCGTCGAGGTGCGCACCCAACCGCAACGCGTGCGGCAGATCCTGATCAACTTGGTCTCCAACGCGATCAAGTTCACGCAGGAGGGGAGCGTGCACGTCTCGGTCGAGGTGGAGCTCGAGGACGACCAGCCGGCCGAGCTCAGGTTCCGCGTCGCTGACACGGGCATCGGCTTCCCCTCCGACCGCGCGCACGAGCTCTTCGAACCGTTCCATCAGATCGACGGCTCCCACACGCGGACCTTCAAGGGCGCAGGGCTCGGGCTCGCGATCAGTCATCGCCTCGCGACACTCCTCGGCGGATCGCTCACCGCGTCCAGCGCGCTCGGGTCGGGGAGCACGTTCACGTTCGTACTCCCCCTGTCGCACGGCCCGTACGAGATGGCGCCGCCGTCGATGCGAGAGGTGGTGCACGATCCGCGACACGAGCCGATCACGCCGCTGACCGGTTCGCTGCTCGTCGTCGACGACAGTCGCGACATCCGCCGTCTGCTCGCCGACATCGTGAAACGTGCCGGCGCAGAGGTCACCACCGCCAAGTCCGGCCGGGCCGCCCTCGACCTCATCGCCAAGGGCAACACGTACGACGTCATGTTGATCGACGTACAGATGCCCGAGATGGACGGCTTGGAAGTGACCCGACGACTGCGCGCCGACGGGTACGAAAACGCGATCGTCGCCGTCACCGCGCGCGCGCTGAAGGCCGACCGCGAGCAGTGCCTCGAAGCCGGGTGCAACGACTATCTGAGCAAACCCGTGAAGGCGAGTGAGCTCACGCGTCGCGTGGGTGCGTTGATCGAGTTGGGTTACGGGCGCCCCGCCAAGCCATCGGCACCGAAGCCCGACGAGAAGGTCGCGCGCCGCGTGATGATCGTCGAGGACGATGAAGACGCGGGTGAGCTCCTCGTCATGTTGCTCCAGCAACGCGGCTACGACGCACACTGGGTGTCGTCGCTCGCAGACGCGCAATCGCGCTGGCGAGAACACGGCGCCGACGTGATCCTCTGCGACCTCGGCCTGCAAGACGGCGACGGACGTGCGCTCGCCCAACACATCCGCGGCGCGGGGGACGACAAGACGCGGCTGATCGCGGTCTCGGGCCGCCAGGGCGGCGCACCGCAGGCGACCGAAGCCGGGTTCGACGCCTTCCTTCAGAAACCCGTGACGGCCGAACAACTGACCGCGGCCGTCGAGGACGACGCATGAGCGACGACGGAACCATCGCGTACACGATCGACGAAGACGAGGTCATCCGCTCCACCGGCGGCGACTGGAGCCTCGTCGGTAAGGAAGTCATCGGCACGTCGCTGTGGGATCACATTCGCAGCGGGGCCCTGCGTGACATCTACCGCGCGCTCTTCCTACGCGCGCGCGACGGCGAGTCGGTGGTGTTCGAGTACCGTTGTGATTCGTTCACGCACCGTCGTTTCATGCGCATGACGATCGATCGCGCGGACGGCGGGCTGACGCTCGAGAGCATCCTCCTCGACGAGATCCCGCGCGACGAGCCCCTCCCGGTGGTCGCGGCGAGCCGCGGACAGAACCTCGTGGCGCGGTGCAGCGTGTGTAACCACTACGGCGTCGGGCCGCAGTGGGTCGACATCGTGGACGCCGTGACGGCGAGGAAGCTCCTCTCCGACGACCGCCCCGTCCGGACGATCCACGGCGTTTGTCCGAAGTGCACGCAGCGCCTGCGCACGCCCGGGGGCTGAGGCGCCGGACGACGACCAAAATGCCCCGGTCGCGCGGGTGAGTGGGTCACGTGGGCACGGCGCGATCGCGTCCGCGCGGCGGTTTCGAAGTGGCGCGGTCGGTGCACTGACACCGCCGCGTGATGAGCGCTTCCGCGTCCCTGCCCCTCCCGCCTGCTTTCCGTCTGGTGCGGCGTCTCGGCCGTGGCGGAATGGGCCGCGTCTACGAGGTCATCGACGAGGACACCGGTGAGCGTTGCGCGCTCAAGGTGTCGAACCCGGACCTCGACGAACACGGTGTTCGCCTCTGTCTGCACGAGGCGTGGCTCGCGAGCCGCATCGATCATCCGAACGTCCCGAAGGTGCACGCGTACGGTCGGCTCGGACCGCACGTGTGGATGGCCATGGAGCTCGTGGAGGGCAAGTCGCTGACGCAGCGATGTCAGGACGGCGACCTCGACGTGCAGGCGCGCCTCACGGTGTTCCGCGATCTCGCGCGGATCGTTCACGACCTCCACGAGCTGGGCGTCGTGCACCGCGACATCAAGCGCGACAACGTCCTCGTCGACGACGACGGTCTCGTGTTCCTCGTCGACTTCGGCATCGCCAAGCTCGACGGCGACGTGGACCCGCCCGATGTCTTCCACGGCACGCCGCGCTGCACGCCGCCGGAGCGTCTGCTTCAGGAAGGTGACGGCGCGCCCGGCGATCTCTTCCAGCTCGGCGTCCTCGCGTTCGACCTCTTCGCGCGAACGTCGCCGTGGCCGCCGATGGCGGATCCCGTCCAGACGGCGCTCGCGATCTGCACGCACCCGCCGGCGGAGCTCGCGATGGTCCTCAGCGATTCGGCGCGTTCCGAGCGCGATGCGATGGTCGAGCTGTCGTCGATCGTCGGGCGGTGTCTGGCGACGGATCCGCGGGATCGCCCGGCGTCGGCGGCCGCGCTCGCCCTGCACCTCGACCGTATCCTGTGCGGCCCCGTGCTCGTGGAAGCCCCCGTCTGGATCGACCCGGTGGACCTCGACCCCGGGGCCTACTCGCTCGCCGCCGCCTGCGCCTGAGCGCGCCCGATTGTCATTTTGTCACGCGGTCCGCGCGACGCTGCCAACCTGTCAGCGCGGCGGGCACGGGCCGTGAAAAACGCGGGATCATCAGCGGGTTCTGAGCGTGGCACGCCGTCTGCTCTGGCGAGGGTGTCGGAGCGAGACCTTTGCTGGACGGCTACTTCAAGAACTACTTCTGGACCTTCCATCTGGTCGCGATTTTCCTCGCCGCCCTGCTCCTGGCGAAGACGGTCAACGCCTTCGTCGGGCGATCCCTACAGGTCCCGCCGGACAAGATCGCCTCGGCCGCGTCGGCGACCCCGGCGGTGCGGAAGGTCGAGGAGAAGGCGTCGATCGATCTGACGGCGTTCCTGGAGCGCAACGTCTTCAAGGCGGAGCGCGAAGACCTGACGCCCCCGCCGCCGGAAGAGACCGACCCCAAGAAGGCCGGCGAGGCCGGCGAGATCGACGAGGACAACTGCGTCGTGGCGTCGATGGGCGCCAACCTCCTCGCGACCGTCGTCTCGAGTGTCCCCGAGAACTCCGTCGCGATGTTCCAGGACACGTCGAAGAACGTGACCGTCGAGGTTCGCATCGGCGACCGCCTCCTCGACGAAGCGACCGTCCACGCGATCGAGTGGCGCACCGTGCTCGTGAACAAGGACGGCCAGTGCCAAGAGTTCTCGATGGAGGACGAGCCGAAGAAGGTGTCGCGTCGCGCTACGCCGAAGCCGGCCGTCGCGTCGAACAACAAGAGCGACGACGAGGGCCTCGGCAAGGGCGTGAAGAAGGTCTCGGACAGTGAGTACGAGATTCCCAAAGAAGAGATCGACAACGTGCTGTCGAACCTGAACAAGGTCGCGACCCAGGCGCGCATCGTGCCGAGCTTTCACAACGGTAAGGCCAACGGCTTCAAGCTCTTCTCGATCCGCCCCAACAGCCTCTATTCGAAGATCGGCATCCAGAACGGCGACATCGTGCAGAAGATCAACGGCTACGAGATGAACTCTCCGGACAAGGCTCTGGAGATCTACTCGAAGCTCAAAGACGCTTCCACGATCACGGTCGACCTGGTTCGCCGCGGTAAGTCCAAGTCCCTCAGCTACAGCATCCGATGAACGACGCACGCATCATGAAAACGTCCTGCCCCCGAGCCCCCGTCCAGACACTGGCGTGTTTCGTCGCCAGTGCGGTGTTCTTCGCCGCCCCCTCCGCCGCGAAGGCCCAGGGCGGTGATCTGCCCGTCAAGAAGACGACGCCGTTCCTCGACCAACGCGCGCTCAAGATCCCCGGAAAGGTGCCGTCGCTGTCCGCGAAGGCGCGCCCGAAGGTCTTGCCGCGCAAGGGCTTCCCGAAGCCCACGCTCAAGAACGAGGTCCCGCCGCCCCCTCCCCCGCCGCCGCGCGGTGGCGCGTCGGGCGCGACGGCGACGGCGTTCGCAGACCTGAAGCGGACGACGAACGGCAAGTGCAAGCCGCCGCGGTCCAACGAGCGGTTCACCTTCGACTTCGAAGGCGACATCAAGCAGCTCGTCGACACGATCGCGAAGAAGATGTGCAAGAACTTCATCATCACGAACAAGGTTCGTAGTCAGAAGTTCGAGATCGTCGCACCGACTCCGGTGACCGCGACGGATATCTGGCGCGCGTTCCTGTCCTCGCTCGAGGCCAACGATCTCACGCTGGTGCGGGTCGGTAAGTACTACAAGATCATCCAAGCGACGGACGGCACGCGGTCCCCCGTACCCATGTACGACGACGACCCGAACATGCCCGTCGACGACGCCATGGTCACGGTGATCTGGCGCCTGAAACACGGCGGCGATCCGGGCAACGTCGTCAACTACCTGAACATCTTCAAGACCAACAAGGGCCAGATTCACCCCTTTCAGGCCACGGGCGTCATCATCGCGACGGACTTCGCGACGTCGATCGATCGACTGAAGCGAATCCTCGAAGAGATCGACCAGCCGGGCGCGCTCGAGCAGGTGCACGTCGTCCCGGTGGAGTACGCGACGGCGACGGAGATCGCGGAGAAGCTCACGCAGGTCTTCGAGCCGGCGTCGGGCGGCAAGGCCGCGGCGCCCAAGGCGATCAACACACGTCTGAAGGTGACTTCGAAGAAGACCCCGGCGGCCGCCGCCAACGCGGACGAGGGTGAGGAAGGGGCCGTCGCGGTCTCGAAGATCCTCGCCGACGACCGCACGAACAAACTCATTATCATCGCGTCGGAGCGGGCGTTCAAACAGATCATCTCGCTGATGCGGGAGCTCGATATTCCGGAGGGCACGAACGGCGACGGTCAGATTCACGTGCTCCGCCTCAAACACGCGGACGCGGAGGAGCTGTCGTCCACGCTCGCGTCGCTCGCGCAGGGCAAGCCGACGACGACGACGACGCGCCGTACCGCACGCGCCACCACCGCCGCGAAGGCGCCGGCCGCGGGGGCGGCTGCGTTGTTCCAGGGCGAGGTGAAGATCACCGCCGACAAAGCGACCAACTCACTCGTCATCACGGCTTCGAAGAGTGACGTCGCGTCGATCAAACGTGTCATCGAAAAACTCGACGTGCCGCGTTTCCAGGTCTTCGTGGAGGCCGTCATCCTCGAGGTCTCGATCAAACGCGACCGCCGCCTCGGTGTGGGTTGGCACGCGGGCATCGCGCCGACCATCGGCGACGAGCAGACCCCGATCGTCTTCGCGAACACGCCGAACAACGAGCTGTCGTCGCTGCTCGCCGCGGCGAACCCGCTGGGCCTCGCGAGCCTCCTCGGCCTCGCCGGCGCCGTCTCCGGGCCGACGCTCCCCGGCACCGACACGATCGTCTCGGGCGGCATCCCGGCCATCGGTGTGGTGGTGCAGGCGCTCCAGAGCACCAACGACGTCAACGTCGTCTCGACGCCGCACCTCCTCACGATGGACAACGAAGAGGCCGAGATTCAGGTCAACGAGAAGCGGCCCTTCCCGTCCGGCCTCACCCTCGGCGGCCTCGGTGGCCTCGGCGGTCTCGCGAACCAAGCGGGCGGCGCGGCCGGTCAGCTCGGCGGCGCGCTCGGTGGCCTCGGTGGGTTGGGTCTCGGCTCACTGTCGTTCAACCGCGAGGACATCGGTCTGACGCTGAAGCTCAAGCCGCAGATCAACGACGAAGACTACGTCCGGTTGGAGATCGACCAGGAGCTGTCGGACGTCGCCGGTATCGACCAGGTCACGGGCCAGACGATTACGTCGAAGCGCTCGGCGAAGACCGTCGTCGTGGTGCGGAGCCAGGACAGCGTCGTCATCGGTGGGTTGGTTCGTGACCGTGAGTCGATCGACGAGTCGAAGACGCCGCTGCTCGGTGACCTTCCGCTGATCGGCTGGCTCTTCAAGCGTCAGGCGAAGGTCACCGAGAAGGTGAACCTCCTCCTCATCCTTACGCCGTACATCATCCGCGGCCCGGATGACTTCCGCACGATCTTCGAGCGCAAGATGGAAGAGCGGAAGGACTTCGTGGATCGGTTCTACGGCGCGACGCCGGAGTACCGCGCGGCGATCGACTGGAACCGCAAGGTCGGCCCGCTCGGTGGGTACAAGTTCCGCATGCAGAAGGAGCTGTCGAAGGCGGAGAACGAGGGGCCCGGTGCACCGGGTGAGACCGTCATCCGCCCCGAGGTGTCGAAGGACGGCGACGTCGTCCCGATGACCGACGACGGAATGCCCGCGGGCGAGCCGTCCGAGGTCACGCCGGAGATCGAGTAGATGGTTCACCTTCCTGGAGAGCTGACGCCGGAAGAGGCGGCCGTCGTCCACGCGAACGTCGCGACCCACGAGCAGCTCGCGGGGCGGCCGTTCGGTGAGATCGTGGTGGAGCTCGAGATGGCCGAGGCCGACGACGTCGGCGCGGCGCTCGACGCGCAACACAAGGGTGACGAGCGGCGCATCGGCGCGATCCTCCTGGAGATGAAGCGCCTCACGCGCGAGCAGATCGCGAAGGCGCTCTCCATTCAGCTCGAGATGCCGTTCATGGAGAAGATCGACATCGATCAGATCCCGGACGAGCTCGTTCAGAAGGTCCCGATCTCCTTCGCCAAACAACACGGCGTGCTCCCGATTACCCAGCTCGGTGATTCGGTGGTGGCGGCGCTCGAGGACCCGGTCGACACGGAGGCGCTCGACGACCTCGCGCTGCTGCTCGGCACGCGGCTGTCGCCGGTCATCGCGCTCGACGAGATCATCCGCGAAGCGATCAACCGCGTGTACGACCGCGCGACGGGCCTCGCGCACGAGGCGGTCCAGCACCTCCAGAGCGACGAGGAAGAGATCGACGACGCGGAAGACGCGCTCGACCTCCTCGACGAGTCGAGCGGCGACGACGCCCCGATCATTCGCTTCGTGAACGCCCTCCTCCGTGACGCGGTGAAGAGCCGCGCGTCGGATATTCACGTGGAGTGTTTCGAGCGCGGCGTCGCGGTGCGTAACCGCGTCGACGGCATCCTGTACAAGAAGGTCGAGGCCCCCAAACACGCGCAGTCGCCGATCATCGCGCGCGTGAAGATCATGGCGGGGCTCAACATCGCCGAGAAGCGGCTCCCGCAGGACGGTCGTATCCGCCGCAAGATCGCGGGCAAGGACATCGACGTCCGTGTCTCGACGATTCCGACCGCACACGGCGAGCGCGTCGTGATGCGTATCCTCGATCGTTCGAACGTCATCCTCTCGCTCGAGGATCTGGGTTTCACGCCGGAGAACCGGCAGTCCTTCGAAAACCTCATCACGCGACCGCACGGGATCATCCTGGTGTCCGGTCCGACGGGCTCCGGTAAGACGACGACGCTGTACGCGGCGCTGTCGCGCATCAACTCACCCGACATCAACATCCTCACCGCGGAGGATCCGGTCGAGTATCAGCTCGGCGGCATCGGCCAGATGCAGGTGCAGTCGAAGATCGACCTCACGTTCGCGAATGGGTTGCGCGCGTTCCTTCGTCAGGACCCCGACGTCATCATGGTCGGTGAGATTCGTGACCGTGAGACCGCGGAGATCGCCATTCAGGCGTCGCTCACCGGTCACCTCGTGCTCTCCACCGTTCACACCAACGACGCCCCCGGCGCCGTCACCCGTATCGTGGACATGGGTGTCGAGCCGTTCCTCGTGTCGTCGACGCTGATCGGCGTCCTCGCCCAGCGTCTCGTGCGAAACCTATGCAAGGACTGTCGCGCAGCCTACGAGCCGAGCGCCGATCAACAGCGGGAGCTGCGCCTGAAGCCCGAGCCCGGTCGGCAGTTCTACAGCGAAGTGGGTTGCAGCAACTGCCTCGAGACCGGCTACCGCGGTCGAAGCGGTATTTATGAGTTGCTGATGATCGACGACGACATCCGGCGCCTGATCCTCAAGAACGTCGACGCCGGCACGATCAAGAAGCAGGCGGTCGAACACGGCATGCGCACGCTCCTCATGGACGGCGTGCGCAAGGTGCTCCAGGGCAACACCACGCCCGAAGAGGTCCTCCGTGTCGCGAAGGACGAGGAGGTCGTCGTCGAATGAAACGTGCGCTCGCCCTGTTCGTCTGCGCCAGCGTGCTGCTCGGTGCCGCGTTCTTCGCGAAGCCGGAGGCCTCGCCGTCGCGCAAGGACCTGGCGAGCGCGGAGCTACGCGCGCTGCGGCAGTCGCTGTTCCTGTACCGCGCGCGCTACGGGCAGTGGCCGGAGCGGCTCGAGCGACTCGCGGACCGCGAGGTCGGGATCCTCGATCGCGTTCGCCGTGACCCGTGGGGTCAGGCGTTCGTTTGGCTTCGCCCCGGTCCGACCGACTCCGCGGGGTGCCTGCTCTCGCCGGGGCGCGACGGCCGCGTGGGAACGGACGACGACGTCACGGAGGTCTGCGACAAGACCATCCTCAACCAGCACCTCGTGCTGCAGGCAGGAATCGACGGCGCGAAGAAACGCCGGGATGCGTACGGGCGTCCCATCCGTTTGATCGAGCGCGACGGTCACCGACTCGTCTGGTCGTACGGGCCGGACGGTGAGCCGGACACGGACGACGACGTCATGGCTCGGGTGAGGAAGAACTGATGCCGGTCTACGCCTACAAGGGCCTCAACGAAGGCGGCCGCGAGGTCAAAGGCCTGCTCGACGCGGACTCACCGCGCACGCTCCGCTCGCTGCTGAAGAAGCAGGGCATCCGCATCACGGAGCACCGCGAAGAGGATCGCAAGCGCAAGAGCGACGGCGGCGCGGGTTCCAACGCGACCGAGATCGACATCGCGAAGTACTTCGAGCGGGTCACCGTCGCGGACATCGCGCTCGTCACCCGGCAGCTCGCGACGCTGCTCGCCTCGGGCATCACGTTGATCGATGCGCTGTCCGCGATCGTCGACCAGGTCGAAGGTGAGAAGCTGAAGCGCATCTTCGGCAGCATCAAGACGGCGGTGAACGAAGGTTCGTCGCTCGCCGACGCGATGGGCCAACACACCGGGACGTTCGACAACCTCTACGTGAGCATGGTGCGCGCCGGTGAGGCGTCGGGCGCGCTCGACAGCGTGCTCGTGCGGCTCGCCGACTTCACCGAGGCACAAGCCCGACTGAAGTCGAAGATCCTGAGCGCGATGCTCTACCCGGTGATCATGCTCGGCGTCGGCGGTGTCATCATGATCATCCTGTTCGTGGTCGTCATCCCGCGCATCACGAAGATCTTCGAGCAGGTGAAGGCGGAGCTCCCGCTCCAGACGAAATTCCTCATCTTCATGGCCGACATGATCAAGGGGTACTGGTTCATCCTGTTCCCGATGATGGGGCTGGCCGTGTACATGTTCTTCCGCTGGAAGGTGTCGAAGAAGGGGCGCCCGAAGTGGGACCGCTTCACGTTGAAGGCGCCGATCTTCGGCCCGGTCGTCCGTCTGGTCGCCATCGCCCGCTTCGCCCGAACGCTCGCGACGCTGCTGCGCTCCGGCGTCCCTGTGCTGAACGCGCTCGACATCACGAAGGACGTCCTCGACAACGTCCGCCTCGCGGACGTCGTTGCGGAGGCGCGCGAGGCGATCCGCGAAGGTGAGTCGATCGCGGCGCCGCTCAAGAAGTCCGGTGAGTTCCCGCCGATCGTCGTGCACATGATCGCGACGGGCGAAAAGTCGGGACAGCTCGAGCAGATGCTCGAGCACGTCGCGGACAACTACGATTTCCAAGTGGATCAGCGCGTGGAGAAACTCACGACGTTGATCGAACCCATCATGATCGTCGGCATGGGCGTGGCGGTGGCGTTCATCGTGTTCTCCATCCTCATGCCCATTCTCCAGCTCTCGCAGCACGTACGGTGAAATTCAGATGAGTGAAGTCATGAACCAGAAGAAGCAGCTTCGGCGTCGTCGGCGCCCTCGCAGGGGACAGCGTGGTTTGACGCTGATCGAGATCCTCGTCGTCGTGACGATCCTCGGTCTGATCGCGGGCATCGTGGGCATCACGGTCGCGAATCAGTTGGAGGACGCCAAGATCGACACGGGCAACGTGCAGATGAAGAACATCTCCGAGGCCCTGGAGCTCTACAAGATCAAGTTCAACCGCTACCCGAACACGGCCGAGGGCCTGCAGGCGCTCGTGAAGCCGCCGGGCGGGAAGAAGCCGCTGATGGAGACGGTGCCGAAGGACCCGTGGGATCAGGAGTACATCTTCGTGTCCCCCGGTACGCACAACCAGTCCAAGTTCGACCTTCAGTCGAAGGGACCGGACGGCGTCGCCGAGACGGAAGACGACCTGAAGAACTGGTGACGTGATGGTGACCTCGATGCAGCGAAGGGGGTTCGTGCGCCGATCTCGGCAGCGTGGGCTCACGCTCATCGAGATCACCATCGCGCTGGCGATCGCGGCGCTCGCCGTCTCGGTGGGTGTCATCAGCATCAACGCGCTGACGGACGCCAACCTGAAGTCATCCGCGCTCTCACTCGCGGGCGCGATCAAGTTCAACTACGACCGCGCGATCATGGAGAAGCGTACGCAGCGTCTGGGGCTCGACCTCGACCGACAGGTCTGGTGGATCGAGTTCACCGAGGATCCGTACGCCCTCGCGCAGGAGCGCATGCGCGGTGAAGAGGGGGACAAGCGGAGCCTGGAGGGCGACGGCGAGGAGCAGCTCGAGGAGCTCGACAGCTTCTTCTCGAACGACGACGACGACGCCGAGGTGAAGCGGGTCATGGAGGGCGGCAAAGCGGCGTCCTTCGTGCCCGACGAGGCGGGCGGTAAACCGCGGCCGCTCCCCGGTGACGTCCGGTTCTCGAAGGTGTGGACGGGTCACCAGGAGGAGTCGTTCACCAGCGGCGTCGCGTACATCCACTTCTTCCGCGGTGGGTGGACCGAGCCGGCGCAGATCGAGCTCTCCGACGGTACCGAGTACGTAACGCTGAAGGTGTTTCCGCTGACCGGGCGGGTGCGGACCTACGACAAGCAGCTCGAAGATCCGTCCATCCAAGAGTACGACGGACGTGAGGAGGGCGACGAATGAAGACTCGTGGCTTCACGCTCCTCGAGGTGATGGTTTCGTTGTCGATCCTGGCGCTGGCGCTGGTGGCCATCGCGGGCATCAACGCGAACAGCTTCAACCGGAGCAACTATGCGCGTGGCATCACCGTGGCGACGATGCTCGCGCGCTCGAAGATGATCGACATCGAAATCGAGCTCGCGGACGAGGGGTTCTCGGAGAGCGACAAAGAGTTCGACGGTGACTTCTCCGAAGAGGGCTTCTCGGAGATGAAGTGGTCGGCGACCGTTCGCAAGGTCGAGGTCGACATCGGGCAGCTCCTCGGTGGGTTGCTCGGCGGCGACGTGGATCCGGAGAACCTCCCGGGACAGATCGAAGGGTTCCTTGGCGCGCTGAACGGCACGTCCGGCGCCGAGGCCGCGCAGGACGCCAACGCAGGGTCGGAGCTGTCCCAACTCATGCAGGGCGGTGGGTTGGAGATCGTCTTCAAGCAGGTAGGTGAGATCCTCGCGGACTCGATTCGTGAGATCACGCTGGAGATCACGTGGGGCAAGGAAGGCGTCGACCTCGAGTCGGTGAAGTTCGTGCAGTACGTGACGACGACCGGCCGCATCGCGACGCCGGCCGGGTTGCCTGCGCAGGGGCTGACGCCCGGCGGGCGTATCGGTCAGAGCGTCATCCCCTCCACCCTCCCAGGTGGACAAACCAACCCTGCCGCCGAAGCGCTCCGCGGCGGCGGTCAGCTGGGGACGAAGTGATGCGCGGCCGACGACACACTCGGGGGCTCACGCTCATGGAGGTCGCGCTCGCGGTCTCGATCCTCGCGGTGATCGCCACGCTCACGTGGGGCTCGGTCGCGCGCAGCTTCGACGCCTACGAGACGGTGACCGACATCGACGGCCGCTACCACAACGTGCGCGTCGCGATGACGCGCATGGCGAAGGAGCTGTCGATGGCGTTCCTGACGTCGCAGCGGCGGCACAAGGGTCAGGAGCGGATGTGGCAGACGATCTTCAAGTCGGAGCCCGGGTCGCCGTTCCAGGAGATTCACTTCACGGCCTTCGCGCACGACATCCTGCGTGCCGACGCGAAGGAGTCCGACCAGTGTGAGATCTCCTACTTCGGCGCGCGCGATCCGGACGACCCGAAGAAGCTCAACCTCGTGCGCCGCGAGGACCCGCGCATCGACCGCGAGCCCGACGAAGGCGGGCGTGTGTACATCCTCGCGGAGAACATCACCGACTTCAAACTGAGGTTCTGGGACGAGCGCGACGAGGACTGGACCGATGAGTGGGACACCGAGAACGAAGAGTTCGCGGGGCGCCTGCCGCCGTTCGTCGAGATCACGATGGAGATCGAGGACGAGAACGGCAAGACCCTCAAGTTCGTGACGAAGACCCGCATCACGCTGACGCGGGAGCTGGGGACGATCTGATGAAGTGGTCGAGCATCTACCGGCCGACGAGGAAGCGGCGGTCGCGCCGGGGCGCGATCGTCGCGGCTCCGACGCAGGCTCCGAAGCGCGAGCGACGCGGCGTCGCGCTCATCATGGTCATGGTCATCACGACCATCCTCAGCGCGATCGCGGCGGACCTGGAGAACGAGTCGCAGGTGAACCTCGCCGCGGCGGTCAACGCGCGGGACGAGCTGCAGTCCCACCTGCACGCGCGCAGCGCGGTCGAGCTGGAGCTGTTCGTGCTGCGCTTCCAGAGCCAGATCAAGTCGACGCTCGGGCAGTTCATCCCGATTCCGTTGTTCGAGCTGTCGAGCTTCCTGGTGTCGTCGGACACGATGAAGGGGTTGCTCGACCGCAACCCGACGCCGAAGGACGACGCGGTGAAGGACAGCTACGCGCTGAACCAACCCTTCGGTGACTTCACGGGCTCGTTCTGGGTCGAAGAGGTGGTCGACGAGAACCGCAAGATCAACATCAACACCGATGACTTCGGTGTGGGTTGTCAGAACTTCATGCACCTGCTGATGACGGCGGTGTTCGACGACCCGAAGTACGACGTGTTGTTCGAAAACCTCGGTGACTCGCGCGACCCGATTCGCAACCGGCTCCTCATCATGTCGAACATCACGGACTGGACCGACGGCAACGAGTTCGTCGACCCGGTCTGCATCGTCACGGGGGACACCACGACGCAGGGGGCGTCGGAGGACACGCGTTACAACCACCTCCCCTACAACGTGCAGTACGAGCCCAAGAACGGCATGTTCAACTCACTCGCCGAGCTGCGCATGATTCCGGGCGTGAACGATGCGTTCATGCGTCTGTTCTCACGGTACTTCACGGTGTGGAGCGGCGACGGCGTGGGCATCTCGATGACCACCGCCGACCCGTGGATGCTGCGCGCGGTCATTCGCGCGATCTCCGTGACGCCGCCGCAGCCCGGTGACGAGGAGAAGTTCCAGAAGTTCATGCAGGAGCGGAGCCTGATGCTCGCGTTGCCGCCGCCCATGAACAAGATGTCGTTGCCGATCTTCCAGCAGCTGCTCACGACGGCGCAGATCATCTACGACCCCGCGAAGTTGAAGCAGCTGACGGACAAGAAGTTCATCCGCTTCGACGACGCCGCCAACGTCTTTCGGATTACCGCCGTGGGGCGCGTCAACGACGCGTCCTCGAAGATCACACTCGTGTGGCGCGACAACCGCGCGCAGGGTGAGATCGTGTACTGGCGGGAGGAGTAGTCACGCATGCCGCAACGCATCCTCGGCATCGACATCGGTTCGTGGTCGGCGAAGGCCGTGCTGGTGGAGTCCAGCTTCCGCGGATTCAAGGTCGAAGAGGTCCACGAGGTCCCGATCGGGGCCGGCGACGACAGCACCAAGACGGAGCGTCAGGTCGCCGCGCTCGAGCTGCTGCTCGAGTACGGCGCGCTGCGCGCCGACACCACGGTAGCGTCGTTGCCCGGTGAGTACGCGACGACCCGGTTCATCGAGCTCCCCTACTCCGATCCCAAGAAGGTCGACCTGACAATCGGCGGCGAGCTCGCCGACGTTCTGCCGTTCGATCTCATGGACGCCGTGTACGACCACACCATCCTCGACAAGCGTGAGGATGGCTCGTCGCTGTCGCTGTGCATCGCGGCGCAGAGCGCCAAGGTGAGTGACTACCTCGCGCTGTTGCAGAGCGCGAAGGTCGACCCGCGGTACCTCCCCGCGGACGTCATCCAGCTCTTCAGCCTCTACCAGAACTTCCTCAAGGCCGACGCATCGAAGGCCGAGGCTCCGAAGGAGGCCTCGACCGAAGCGTCGACGTTCATCCTGCCCACGCCCGGCGGACCGCCGGACGCGCGGCTGGTCGTGGACATCGGACACGAGCGCACCCTCGTCTGCGCATGCGGTGAGGACGGCATCGCGTACACCCGCGTGATTCGCGCGGGCGGCAGCGACGTCACCCAGGCGATCGCGCAGGCCTACGAGCTGGAGTGGGAGGACGCCGAGGACGGCAAACACGAGGACGCCCTCGTCGCCTCCGCGCGACACCCCGCCCCGTCCGACGCGGCAGCGCGGATGTCCGAGGTCGTGGCGTCGGGGCTTCGTCCGCTCGTGAAGGAGCTTCGCCGGACGCTGCAGGCCATTCGCAGCGAGAAGCGCGTGCGTGTCGCGCGCATCGATCTCATCGGCGGCGGCGCGCGGATTCGCAACCTCGCCAACTACCTCGCCGAGCAGCTCAACGTGCCGGTGGCGAACGGCGTGGCGGTGGAGCAGATCGTGGAGCGCAACGTCGAGGGTCCGCGCCGTCCGGCGTACGCACTCGCGCTGGCGAACGCGATTCGAACGACCGCGGAGGACAGCGCGACGCGTATGGACCTTCGTGTCGGTGAGTTTGCGTTCGCGGGCACGCTCGAGAACGTGCGGCGCCGGGTCCCGTTCATCGCGGGAGCCATCGCGGTGTGCTCGGTGCTCACGCTGGTGAACGTGTTCGCGCAGTACCACACGGTGAGCGCGCGCGAGGCTGAGATCGACCAGGAGTTCTGCTCGATCACCAAGAAGGTCGTGGGTCGCGAGATCTGCGAACCCACCGTCGCCATCTCCGTGGTGCGTGAGCCCGCGAGTGAGTTGGGGGCATTCAAGCTCCCCGAGCGCTCGGCCTACGCGGTGGTCGCGGAGCTGTCGTCGCTCACGCCGAAGGACGTGGACGTGACCTTCGAAGAGATGGAAGTCACCCCCGATCGCGTGCGTATCTCGGGAGCGACGGTGAGTTTCGACGCCGTCGACAAGCTCGTGTCCGCGTACTCGGCCAACTCATGTTACTCCGACATCAAGAAGGGGAAGCTGTCGAAGAAGGGTGACGGTGCCGGCGTCGACTTCCAGCTCTCCATCAAGCTGAGGTGCTCCTGATGAAACAGCAACTCGGACAGATCACCGCAGCGTTCGAGCGGCTGTCAGCCCGCGAGCAGGGCATGGTCCTGTTCATGGTCGTCGCGATCCTCGTGATGATCTTCGGCTTCGGCGGCTACTTCGTGAACAAGGACCTCGACGGTCGGCGCAAGCGCATCGTCGCCAAGGCGGAGAAGCTCGAAGAGATCGGGCGCCTCCGGACGGACTACCAGCGACGCTTGCGCGACCAGCAGCGCATCGCGGACGAGGTGCGGCGCAACGAGAACATGCGCCTCCTCTCGTACCTCGAAGACCTCAGCAAGCAGGCGCAGGTCGAGCTCGGCAACGCGTCGGAGCGCCCCGGCGACCCGACCGGCTCGGACCTCGTGAAGGAGGAAGGCGCGGAGGTCCTCATCAAGAACGTGAGCCTCGACCGCCTCAACGCGTTCCTCGAGAAGATCGAACGCGGGAACCGCCTCGTGAAGGTGCGCCGCCTCAAGATCAAGACACGCTTCGACAACAAGGAGCGACTGGACGCCTCGATCACCGTCGGGACGTTCAAGCCGACGAGCTAGGACCGCGAAGTGAAGTATCTCGGTTATGCCCTCTTCTCCATCTTCGCGTTCCTCTGCGCGCTCTACCTCACGTTCCCCTGGGAGGACGCGAAGGGGCGAGCGCTCGCGGAGGTCTCGCGCGCGACCGGCGCCACCATCACCGCCAAGAAGCTCGAGCCGAGCTGGGTGACGGGCGTGCACGCGGAAGGCGTGAAGATTCAGATGCCGAAGTCCCCCGACCCGATCGAGCTGGCGGAGATCGACGCGCGCGCGCACGTGTTGGCGCTGATCAGCGGCGGCGTCGGCGCGAACGTCGAGCTCCCGATCGCGAAGGGGCTCGTCGAGGCGGACTTCTCCGACGGCAGCTCGGGGACGAGCGTCGACGCGACGATCGCGGGCGTCGAGCTCGCGTTGGTGCCCGGCGCGGCGGACGCGATCGGTCTCCCGCTCAGCGGGACGGTCGACGCGAAGATCGACCTGGAGCTGTCGAAGGAGGACGTGAAGAAGTCCTCGGGGCTCATCGAGCTGAAGGGTTCGGGCCTGGAGCTGCTGGAGGGGGGCAAAGTGTCCGGCTTCCCGGTGCCGGCGCTCGCGCTCGGTAACCTCGACTGGTCGGTCCCGGTGAAGAACGGGAAGCTGCTGTTCGAGAAGCAGGAGATGAAGGGTGAGAACGTCGAGGTGAAGCTCGACGGTGAGATCACCCTCAACAAGGACTTCTCGCGCAGCGTGCTCAACCTGGTCGTGAGCTTTCAGCCCACCGACGCGTTCCTGAAGAAGGAGCCGCTGCTCGGCGCGTTGCTCCAGAACATCCGCAGCGCGAAGGGTTCCGACGGGTTCTACAGCTACGCGATGACCGGCAGCATCAAACACCCGCGCTTCTTCCCGAAGCGTGGGGGTGCTAAGCGTTAGGGCGTGACGCCCGCGCTCCTCCTCCTCGCGCTCGCGCAGACCAGCACGACAACCGCCGACTTCGGTTACCTGCTCGTCGTGACGGACGCGCAGGGCGCGATCGTGCGCGTGGACGGTCGACGCGTGGGGCGGACGCCGATGCCGACGCTGCGCCTGCCCGTGGGGGAGCACGAGGTCGAGGTCGAGGAGATCGGCTACGGCCGGTTCGTCGCGCGGGTGACGATCGAGAAGGACGCGTTCTCGCGGATCGAAGCGGTCGTGACGCCGCGCGCGATCCCGCGCATCAGCCCGGCGGAGCGGCTCGGCATTCGCACCGACCAGGAGGGGCAAGGCGCGCCGATCATCACGCGGACGTGGTTCCTCGCGTTGGCGGGGGTGGTCGCCGCAGCGGTCGTCGCGACGGGATTCGTGCTGGCGAGCGGCGGTGACTTCGTCCCGGAGGGTGAGTTGGGCAACACGTCGACGCGGGACTGGGAGCGGTTCTGACGTGCGGTGGCTCGCGCTCTTCGCGGTCTCGTGGGCGCTCGCGGCGTGTGACCTCGACGTGTGTCGGGAGCACCCGCCGGCGTTCGAGCTGGAGATCACCGTCGACGATGACGTGGACGGGACCGTCACGGACATCGAGGTGTCCATCGAGTGGGCGGACCAGCGGGTGAAGCGTACCTACGCGATCGGTGACGGCCTCGACGACGGGATGACTTCGATCGGCGTGGAGCTGGATCCACCGATCGCGGAGTCCACGGAGCTGTACGTGCTGATCGTCGGCTACGACGACCTGGGCGACGTGATCGCGCGGGACGACGAGCGCTTCGATCTGTCCCCGGACGGCTGCAACCTGTTCCCGATCAGCCTCGACGACATCGAGTAACATTGACAACGGCCATCACGGCTCGTACCGGTGAGAGTGATGCGATCGGTTTCGCAGCGCATCGCCGCCATCGCGGTGATGACCTTCTTCGTGGGCGCGCAGCTCGGCGCGGCGGCTCACGAGGAGCGCGAACACGCGATTTGCCCCGAACACGGGGAACGCATCCACGCACAGGACCACGCGGCGGACACACCCGCGGTACCGTCCTGGGCGGCGCTGCCGGCCGAGGAGGCGCACGCGGATCACTGCGTCGCCGACTTCTCGGTGGACGCGTCGCAGGACGACGTGCGGCCGGGTTCGAGCGGCACCGTCGCCTACCTGGGCTCGTCGGCAGCGGCCACGGCCTGGGTCGCGCACCCCATCGCGCTCCTGCGTCTCGCGCCGAAGTCCTCACCTCCAACCGCCTGATCGCTCGCGACAACGTCTCGATATCGATTTGGTGATGCGCGCGCCGACGTGCGTGCGCCGGAGGACTACCTATGCACAAGCTCATTTCGGCGGCGGCCGCCGCTCTCTTCATCTCTGCCTGCGGAAGCGATGTCACGGATCCGCACGACCACAACGAACAGGAGGTCATCACGATCGTACGCCTCACGTTCACCGCGGGCGTCGACCGCGTCGTGGCCACCTTCAACGACCCCGACGGCGACGGCGGTGCGGCGCCCACGATCGACGGCATCGCGCTGACGGCCAGCTCCACCTACGCGGTCACGGTGCAGCTCGAGAACGGGCTGGAGTCTCCGGCCGAGGACATCACGGCGGAGGTCCGTGAGGAGGCCGACGAGCACCAGCTGTTCTTCACCGGGGACGCGGTGAGCGGCCCCGCGACGAGCAACACGGACGCGATCCTCACCCACAGCTACGCGGATATGGACGACGACGGGCTGCCGGTCGGCCTCGACAACACGATCGTCGCGGAGCGGGCCGGCACGGGATCGCTGACGCTGACGCTGCGTCACCTCCCGAGCGAAGACGGGGTGCTCAAGGTCGCGGATCTCGCGAGCACCGCGGCGTCGGGTGGCATCACTGCCTTGCCCGGGGACAGCGACGTGTCGGTCACGTTCGACGTGACGGTCCAGTAGCCATGCGCCGCGTGGTGTTCGTCGCGCTCGTGTTGTTCGCGAGCGCGACGGCGCACGCTGCGCCGCCCGGGGATCGGGCGGACCGCGTGAGCCGTCTTCGTATCGAGGTCGACGAGATCGCCGAACGCCTCCGCGACCAGCGGCGGCGCGCGCAAGACGATCTCGCGGCGCTCCACGCGGAGCGCGCGGACCTCGAGCGACAGCTTCGGCTCGAGCAGATCCGATCGCAGACCCTCGCGCAGCTCGCACAGGAGCGGCGCGACCGGGCGATGGGCCTGGAGGACGGCACGGAGAAGTGGCGCGACCCGATCCGCCAAGCGGTGGCGAAGGCGAAAGCCCACGTCCACGTGTCGCTCCCCTACAAGGCGGTGGAGCGCCTCGAGCAGCTTCAGCGCATCGAACGCGAGCTGGAGGGGCAGCACCCGGATCTCTCGGGGGCGCTCTCCCGGTTGTGGCGCTTCGTCGAAGAGGAGGAGGCGCTCGGACGTGAGACGGGGCGCGCACAGCAGACGGTCTCGATCGGCGGCGAGCGGCGCCTCGTCGATGTCGTGCACGTCTCGATGGCGCTGATGTACTTCCGCGCGACCGACGGTCGGCTCGGGTGGGCGCGGCCGAACGGCGACGCGGGGTGGCGCTTCGAATGGCTCGAGGACGACGAGGCGAAGGTGATCGTGGAGTCGCTGTTCGCCGCGTTCGAGACGAACCGAGTGCAGGGGCCCCAGCGCGTCCTCGTGTACGAGGGGGCTCCGAAGTGAGGCTCGGCCCGGCGCTCCTGGTGCTGTGTGCGGCGTCCCCGGCGTGGGCCGGGGATCTGTCGTCCGCGCTGGACCAGGAGATCGACGTCCTCCAGCGCGAGAAGAAGCAGCTGGAGGAGACGCTCGAACGGGCCGAGAAGAACACAAAGGCGGCGAAGAACGCCGTGGCCGGCGACATCGAGCGTCTCACCGAGCAGCTCGTGAAGCTGCGCGCCCAAAACGCCGAGGCGACCGAGGCGCTCCCCCACGACGAACGTCTGCACTACGCCGAGGATCAGGCGCGTCAGCTCGTGCAGCTCGACGAGCAGATACGTACCTACGCCGACGCGCGCGGACTCCAGATCGGTGACGGGCCTCCGCTCGTCGAACGTGTCGACGCCGCGCTGGCCCGCGTGCGCCAGCGCTTCCGCGTACACCTCGACACCAACACCGAATACTTCGACGCCGCCGGCGCGCCGCAGCGCGCCGACGTGTTGCGGATCGGCGCGGTGGGAGCCGTGACCTGGACGCACCCCGCGCGGCCGCTGGTGCAAGTCGCGGACGGTGCGTGGGCCGAGGTGCCCGAGCGTGCGAACGACGTGACGGCGATCGGCGACATCAGCGGTGTGAACCTGGTGCTCTTCGATCCCCGCGAGCCACCCACGGTCGATCGGTACGTGGAGCGGACCGCGCTCGACTGGGTCGAATCGGGCGGCTTCATCATGTGGCCGTTGTTGCTCCTCGCGGCGATCGGCGTGGTGTTGATCGGCGAGCGCTCGCTGTACCTGCTGCGCTGGCGAACGACCGCGGCGGCGTTTGTCCGCAACCCGGACGCCAAGACCGGCGATGAACACCTCGACCGCCTCCACGACGTGTTCGGCGGTCCGGCCGAGACGGCAGAGGACGACGCCGTCGATGTGCTGTTGCGCCTGAAGGCCCGCCTGCTGCGGGGCCTCTCGTTCCTCGCGCTGATCGCTGCGGTGGCCCCGCTCCTCGGGCTCCTCGGGACGGTGACCGGGATGATCGGCACGTTCGCCGTCATCACCGAGCACGGCACCGGAGACCCTCGCCTCCTATCGGGCGGAATCTCGGAGGCGCTCCTCACCACGCAGCTCGGGCTCATGGTCGCGGTGCCCGCCCTACTCTTCCACACCGGTCTGCACCGCGCGGTGGGCCGGCTCCTCGGCCGCATCGAGACCGCGGTCGTGGATCGGTTGAAGGGGTCGAAGTCGTGATCGACCGCGTGCAAGTCATCTTGCAGCAAGGGGGCTGGGTGAGCTGGGCGCTCGTCGCGGTTTCGGTGCTGCTGTGGACGGCGATCACGCTGCGCTGGTCGGCGCTGCTCGATCCGCACGGGCCTTCGGGCGTCGTCTCGACGTTCGTCGCGGAGGCGCGTGACGCAAGGCTCGGCCTGGCCGTGCTGCACGAGCGCGCCCGGGATCGCCTCGCGCAGTATCGGAGTGTCCTCCGCGTCCTGGCGGCGGTGGCGCCGTTGTTGGGCCTCCTCGGCACCGTCGGCGGGATGGTCGAGATGTTCGGCTCGTTACACGGCGGCTCCGTCGGGACGGAGTCGAGCGTCGCGGGCGGTATCAGCACCGCCCTCGTGACGACTCAGCTCGGCCTCGTCATCGGGGCGCCGGGTCTGGTCGCTTCGCGCCTGCTCGAGCGGCGCGAGCTCCGCCTCGCCGCCGAGCTCGACCGCGCGCGCACCCTCCTCCTGCGGGGGGGCACGCGATGAGGCTCGGCGAAGTCAGCGGCGGGCCGACCGCGTCGGACGAACCCAACGTCGCGCCCCTGATCGACATCGTGTTCATCCTCCTGATCTTCTTCGTGGTCACGACGACGTTTGCGCGTGACCTCGGTATCGACGTGGATCGACCGGCGGCGGCGTCGGGGCGCGAGCTCCCTAACCAGATCGTGCGAGTCGCCGTCCGCGACCAGCACGAGCTGACGGTGGACGGTCGCCCCACGAGTCCCTGGCGACTCCAGGCCGAGGTGAAGGACCGCCTCTCGCACTACGCCGAGAAGTCGGTGCTCGTCGTCGCGGACCGCGCCGTCGACGCCGCGACGCTCGTAGACGTGATGGACGACTGCCGACTCGCGGGCGCAAGCCAAGTTGCGCTGTCGGTGGAGCAGGAGTGATGCGGTTCCTCCGGCGCGGTGGCTCGTTGTTCGTCGGCGTCGCGACGACCGCCGCGAGCCTCGTCCTCGTCGCGTGGGTGAACACCCCGCCGCCGCACCCGCCGGAGCAGGAAGCCGTCCGTCGTGGGCCGGTGACCGTCGCGCCCGCGCCTCGCCCCCCTCCGGCGCCACACCTCGCGCAGATCCCCGAGCCGCAGGCCCCCGCTGCGCGGGTCGCCGCGCCAGCACCTCAGCTGGAGCCCGCCCGCATCCCCGAGTACGGAGAGCAGCACCCGGTGCACGCGATGGGATCGGCGCTCGAGGGCCTCGGCGGTCTTCAGCTCGCCCTCGGCGCGCTCCCCGGCGTCGCGCCCGAAGCCTCGCCCCCCGGGGAACCAGACACCCCGGCGCGCGCGGTGCGTCGGCCCGCGCCGCGTTACCCGTCGGCCGCGCGGCGTCGCGGCATCGAGGGGGAGGTCGTGATGCGGCTGAGGCTGGACGCGGACGGACGCGTGGTGGACGTGGTCGTCGTCTCTGCCACTCCGGAGGGCGTCTTCGAATCCGCCGCCGTCGCGGCGGTGCGACGCTACGTCTTCCGACCCGCGCAGCTCGACGGCAAGCCGCTCGCCAGCACGATCGAACAACGGATGGTGTTCCGGTTGCGATGAACGCGCTGCTCGCCATCGCGCTGCTCTCGGCCGCCGCACCTTCCGCTGACGACGTCCAGCGGATGATCGATGCGGGCCACCTCGACGAAGCGGCCGCCGCGATCGAAGCGCTCGACCCCCGCTTGCAAGATCGCTTGCGAGGCGTGCTCCTGCTTGCTCGCGACGACGCCGCGGGTGCCACGGCGGCGTTCGCGCGCGCGCTCGAAGCGACCCCCGAAGACGCTCGGCTCCTCCTCCACGCGAGCCACGCCGCGCTCCTGGCGGATCGGCCGGAGACCGCGCTCGACTTCGCGCGGCGGGCGGACGTCGACGCGGTCGCGAAGCCCCTCCTGATGGCGCGTGCGCTTCGGCGACTCGACCGGCTGCAGGAGGCCTTCGAAGTGCTGAGTGAGCGCGACGAGCCTCGAATCCTGCTGGAGCGAACGGACGTCGCGATGGCGCTAGGCCTGGAGCACCACGCGATCGCCACGGCACGGACACTCGTCGAGGTCGGGCTCGACCGCGCGCAGACCCTCGCGCTGTTCCACGTCTTCGAAGGGTCACGTCGCGCGCTGCCGATGCTGGAGACGGCGGCGCACCGATTCGAGGACGACGCGGAGATCTGGGCGCACCTCGGGATCGCGTACGGAGTCGCGGAGGCGCACCACGTCGCGGCCCACCTCTTCGAGCGCGCGACGCAGCTCGGCGGCGACTATGCGTTCGAGGCCGCGGACCAGTACCGCGTGACGGGGGAGTACGAGGCGGCGCTGCGCTGGAACGCACGGGTGGAGGACGCCGCGAAACGCGACCCGCAGCGTATCGAGATCCTGTTCGACCGGAAGAGCTACGCGCGCGTCGTGGCGTCGAGTGAGGTGCTGCCGGAGGGTGCGCTCGAGAGCGCCGTCATGCGGTATCGCCTGGCCTATGCACACTTCGCGCTCGGCACGTTCGACCGCGCGACGAAGCTCGCGCGCACGTTGGAGGGCACGCGTTACGAAGGTGCCGCGCGGTCGCTCCTCGACGCGATGGGACGACGATGACCACGTGGTGGCTCCTGTTCGTCGCGAGCCAGGCGTGCACGTTCGAGGGGCGCGTCGTGGACGCGACGACCGGCGAAGCGATCGAGGATGCTCGCGTTCGCGTCGCCGAGACTTCGACGAACACGGACGTGCGTGGAGACTTCGCGGTCGACGCCCCCTGCGGACGACAGGACGTCATCATCGAACGCGCGGACTACCGTCCGCACCAAGTGAGCTCCGACGGAGCCACACCGATCCGCGCGGCGCTGGAGCCCTACCGAATCACGCGCATGGACGACGTCGTGGTGTCGGCGCCCGCGTTGCGGCGAGAGGACACCCGCTCCGCGGTGCGGTTGGAGGGTGAAGCGCTCGCACGGACGCGCGGGCGCACGCTCGCCGACGCGCTCGCCGAAGTGTCCGGCGTCGAAGTGCTCCGCGCCGGCGCGGTCGCAAAACCGATCGTCCGGGGACAGTCGGGCGCGCGGGTCTTGGTGCTGTTCGACGGCGTGCGGCACGAGAGCCAGGACTGGGGCCTCGACCACGGACCGGAGATCGATCCGTTCGCCGCCGGTGCGCTCACCGTCGTGAAGGGCGCGGCGGCGGTGCGCTACGGGGCCGACGCGCTCGGGGGTGTGTTGCTCGTCGAGCCCCACGCGCTCCGCACGGAGCCGGGCCTCGAAGCGCGCGCGGACGTCGTCGGCGCACTCAACGGGCGCCGCGGTACGTTCGCGGGGCGCGTCGACGGGAACCACTTCGACGCCCTGAGCTGGCGCATCGAGGGCAACGTCAGCCGCGGCGCTGCGCTGTCGACGCCCGACTACCCGCTCGACAACACCGGCGTCTTCGAGTGGAACGCCGGCGCGCGCGCCAAGTACCAAGGCGAGGGGTTCGGGCTCGAGCTATCGCTGCGCCACAACGATCTGACGAACGGCGTCTGCACCTGCGTCGAGAACGACACCAACGACGACTTCCTCGCTCAGCTGAATCGGGACCGCCCCCAGGGGTACGAACGATACGACGTCGCGTACGAAATCGACCGCCCGAAACAAGCCGTGACCCACGACGTCGGTACGCTGCGGTTCGATGCGGAGACCGACGTCGGGCACGTCGAGGCGACCTACGCATTCCAGCGAAACCTCCGCGACGAATTCGACATCGTGCGCCGCTCCATCGAGGGCCCGCAGTTCTCCTTCGATCTCCGCACGCACACGGTCGACGTCGCGCTCGAGCACACCCCCTGGGCGGTCACGCCCTCGAGCGAGCTGCGCGGCACCTGGGGGGTGTTCGCGATCGCGCAGGACAACGTGTTCAACGGGCTGCCGCTGATTCCGAACTTCCGCGCGGCGGGTGGCGCAGCGTTCGCCGTCGAACGCTGGGTCCACGACGACTACGAGCTGGAGGCCGGGCTGCGGTACGAAGGCCTACGCCGCACGGCGTACCTCGGCGACAACGCCTACGAGCGGCACGTCGCGCGGGGGAGCCTCTCGCCCGAAGACTGCACGGTGAGCGACGACGTCGCGGCGTGTCCGTCGACGTTCCACACCGCGTCACTCTCGCTGGGCGGCCTCCTGCGGCTCGACGACTTCACGTCGTTGAAGCTCGATCTGTCGACGGCGTCGCGCATGCCGACGATCGACGAGCAGTACATCAACGGTACTGCCCCGTCGTTTCCGATCCTCGCGCTGGGCCGTCCCGACGCTTCGCCGGAGACGAGCTGGAGCGCATCGACGACGTTTGTCCTGCGACGCGACGCGCTGCGCGCGGAGGCGTCGATCTACGGGAGCTACGTCGACGGCTACATCGGCCTCACCCCCGCGCTCGACGCCGACGGCCAACCGATCGTCGACGTCCTCGTCCGCGGGGTGTTCCCTCGCTTCGAGACCATCCAACGCAACGTGCTCTTCGGCGGCGCGGACTTCGACGGCTCGTTCCGCGCGGAGATGGTCGAGATGGGCCTGCGCGCGTCCGCCATCTTCGCGCGCGACCTCGAACGCGCGGCGTCGGTGCCGTTCCTCCCGCCCCCCCGCGGCACGGCCTACGCGACGTATCACCTGCTCGAAGGTGACACCTCCGCGAGTGCGACCGCCTCTGCGACGTACGTCTTCTCGCGCGGCGGCTTCGACGCGAAGATCGACCTCGCGCCCCCGCCCGACGCGTACACGTTGCTCGGGTTGTCGGCGGCCGTGTCCTTCGTCGCGGGGGGCGTGGACTGGGACGCGTCCGTCGAGCTGAGCAACCTCCTCAACGCGCGGTACCGCGACTACACGAGCCTGCTGCGGTACTACGCCCACGAGCCCGGCCGGCAACTCATCTTGCGCGTGGGCGCGACGTTCGGCGCGTCCTAGCTCGACGAATCCCGCCGGGGGCCTCAGGATCCTCGACATCGTGAGCGGGCGCCTCCTCATCGCCATCGCGGCGCTGTTGTGGTCGACGGGTGGCGCGGCGGTGAAGCTGTCGTCGCTGAGCGGCACGCAGCTCGTCGCGGGGCGTGCGGTGGTGGCGGGGTTGGTGCTGTTCGTCCTGTTCCCCAAGGCGCGCCGCGGGTGGAGCCGTGACGTGTGGATCGGCGGCGTCGCCTACGCCGCGACGTGCACGCTGTTCATCTTCGCCAACACCCTCACGACCGCGGGCAACGCGATCTTCCTGCAGAACATCGCGCCCGCGTGGGTGCTTCTGTTGTCGCCGATCCTCCTGAACGAGCGCGCGACGTTCGCGGAGAAGCTCACGCTCCCGGTGTCCCTCGCGGGGTGTCTGTTGTTCTTCGTCGATGACGTGTCGGCCGGCTCCACGTTGGGGAATGGGCTCGCGGTCGGCGCGAGTTTTTCGTACGCGACGGTGCTGCTGTTCTACCGTCGCCTCGACGTCACGGGTGGCATCGCGGCGACGCTCTGCGGCAACCTCCTCATCTGCGTTTTTGTGCTCCCGTTTTCCTTCGACGGCCCCGCGCCCCAGCTGACCGACTACCTCGTCGTGTTCCACCTCGGCGCGATCCAGCAGGCCGGGGCCGCGATGTTGTACGTGCGCGGCATCCGCGAGCTGTCCGCGATGGAGGGCGCGCTGCTGGTGTACCTCGAGCCCGTGATGAGCCCGGTCTGGGCGTTCCTCGCGGTCGGTGAGCGGCTGACACCGCTGGCGATCCTGGGCGGCGCGCTGATCGTCGGGGGCGCGATCTGGCGCACCTGGTACACGACTCGGTCCGCGCGGAGCGTCGGTTGACCCCGGCGGTCGATCGCGAAAACGTCCCGCTCATGCGACTCGGTCGAATCCTCGCCGTGCTGTTCGTGCTCGGCATCCTCGGGCTGGGCGGCGCGTACGCGTACTACGACAAGGCGGTCACGACGCCGGTCGACGCGTCCGCGAAGAAGGTCGAATTCGAGGTGAAGAAGGGCGCGACGCTCAACTCGGTCGGCAAGCAGCTGGAGGCCGAAGGGCTCATCGCCAGCGCGACCCTGTGGCGCGTCTACCTGAAGCTCCACGCGACGGCACCCTCGCCGAAGGCCGGGCGCCACGAGGTGAGCGCCTCGATGAACGTGCCCGAGCTGATCGAGACACTCGCCGGCGCACCCATCCCCGACGACGTCCCGCTGACGATGGTCGAGGGGTGGCGCCTCGTCGACGCCGACGCAGCGCTCGCCGAGAAGGGCCTGATCGAAGCGGGCGCGTACATCGAAGCGGCGAGTGATCCGTCGCGCTTCACGATCCCGTTCCCCGCACCGCCGGGGACGCTCGAGGGGTACCTGCTCCCCGAGACGTACGCCGTCCCGCCCGGCAAGCTGGACGTCGACAAACTCATCCAGCGTCAGATCGGCGCGTTCCACCGGCGCTTCGTGAAGCCGCACGCGGCGGAGATCGAAAAGAGCGGCCGCACGCTCGACGACATCGTGAAGGTCGCGTCGCTGCTGGAGCGCGAAGAGCCGAACCCCGAGACACGCCCCAAGGTCGCGGGCGTGATGTACAACCGGCTGGACTCCAACACGCCGCTCGGCATCGACGCCACGAGCCGCTACACGCTGGAGAACTGGAACGAGCGCAAGCCCTTCCTCGCGAAGCTGCGCGACCCGAACGACCCGTACAACACCCGGCTGAAGTCCGGGCTGCCGCCGACCGCGATCGGCGCCGCATCGCTGCCGTCGCTGCTCGCGGCGCTGCGCCCCGAGCCGTCGAAGTACTGGTACTACCTGCACGACAGCAAGCGGCGCATCCACTTCGCGCGAACCGCGGAGGAGCACGAGGCGAACCGCAAGAAGTACAACGTCTGGTAGTAGAGGACGGCCGGCCACACTGTACGCTCCCGGCCACAGCGCACGAATCTGTCAGGGACCTTCAGTTCAGCGCGGCTCCGCGGTGACGCTACGCGTCGTGGGATGCGTTCTATTCGAAAGAAGCTCACCGTCATCGCCGTCTTCGCGGCCGTAGGCTGCTCCGGCGCAGAGCTGGAGATCGACCCGCTCGATCCGGCTTCGGCGCCCGAGGAGGTCTGGTCGGAGGGCGTCGAGATCGCGCTCGAGCCGCCGCCCGGCGAGGTGTGGCCCGAGTCCCCCGAGCAGTGGGCGGACGAGAGCGAGCTGACGATCATCGACGACGAGTTCGGGACGACGGCGAGCGGTCTCTCGGTCGGCGTCTTCCAGGTGCCGTTCCCGTGCGGGCAGGTCTGGGCGGGTCAGACGCGCACGAACCACAGCCCGGTCAACTCGATCGACTTCAACCGCGCCAACGACTTAGGCGACAAGGTCGTCGCGTCCGCGGGCGGGCGCGTGTCGGTGGTCGGCAACACCGGGAGCACGAGCTACGGCCGGTGGGTCGAGATCGATCACGGCGACGGCTACCGGACGCGCTACGCGCACCTCAGCAGCGTCGCCGTGCGCACCGGGCAGAGCGTCGCGCGCGGGCAGAAGATCGGCGCGGTGGGGAGCACGGGCGGATCGACGGGCCCGCACCTGCACTTCGAGCTCCGTCGCAACGGCGTGGCGCTGCGCCCGGTGTTCAACGGCGAGCGCGCGTTCTTCTTCGGGACGCGGAACTACCGCAGCGTGAACCGATGCAACGTGTCGCCGTCCGGCGCGTCGGGGACGGTGCGAACCTCGGGCGCGGCGCTCACGGTCCGCGCCGGTCCGGGGACGAGCTTCCGCGCGGTGCGGACGAAGGCGAACGGATCGCGCGTGTCGATCGTTTGCCACAAACGCGGCGAGCGCGTGAGCGGGACGTACGGGACGTCGCGCCTGTGGGACCGCCTCGCGAAGGGCGGCTTCGTCTCCGATGCGTTCGTTTACACGGGGTCCGACGGGCGCGTCGCACCGTGGTGTGACTGAGTTTGGTCCACCCGAGCGGTAGTGGTAGACGCTTCGCATGAAGCGAAGCGCCCTGCTCCCGCTCACCCTCGCGCTCGGATGCGCCGCCGGCCAGAACGGCGACACCCCGACGCCGCCGACCGCTACCGGTGCCGAGGACATCGCTCGCGCCGGGGTCGAGGACGACGCGCTCGGCGCGCTGCTCAGCGAGCACTGGGCGTACCTCATGAAGACCAACCCGGTCTGGGCGACGCGCCTCGGCGACCACCGCTACGACGACCGGCTGGGTGATGGCTCGGAGGCGGCGATCGACGCGGACCGCAAGGCGACCCGCGCGTTCCTCGCGCGCGCGAAGGCGGTGCCGACGGAGGGGCTGTCGCAGGCGGACGCCACGACGCTCGAGCTGTTCACGAGCATGCTCGAGAAGAACGCGGCGCTCGACGTCTGTCAGTTCGAGACCTGGGCGCTCTCCCCGCGCTCGAACCCCGTGACCAACTACAACGAGCTCGCGAAGGCGCACCCGATCAAGTCGAACGAAGACGCGAACAACCTGCTGAAGCGCTACGGACAGGCGGCGACACAGATCGACCACACCACGGCGAACCTCGCGCGCGGCGCGAAGGCGGGTGTGTACGCCAACGCGGAGTCCGTGCGTCGCGTGCAGGCGATGGTGAAGGATCAGCTCGCGAAGCCGGTGAAGGACTGGCCGCCGATGAAGATCGAGACGGACTACGCGTGGGGCGACGGCGAGGAGGAGAAGTTCACGACAGCGCTGCAGAAGCTCCTCGAGAACGAGATCCGCCCCGCGTTCGAGCGGTACGGGAAGCTGCTCGAGACCGAGATCGCGCCGAACGCGAGGAGCCCCGAGCAGACGGGCCTCGGCGCCCTCCCCTTCGGCAAGGACTGCTACCAGGCGCGGATCGCGTACTACACGGGGCTGCCGCTGAGCGCGAAGGACATCCACGAGACAGGTAAGTCCGAGATCCTGCGCATCAACGGCGAGATGAAGAAGCTCGGCAAGAAACTCTTCGGCACCGACGCGCTCCCCGAGATCCTCGAGAAGCTCCGCACCGACCCGGCGAACTTCTTCGAGACGAGCGAGCAGATCGTCGACAAGGCCGAGACCGCGCTCGCGAACGCACGCGCCGCCATCCCGAAGTACTTCGGCGTGCTCCCCAAGGCAGACTGCGTCGTCGCGAAGATCCCGGACTACGAGGCACCGTTCACGACGGTCGCCTACTACCAGCAGCCGGTGCCGGACGGGTCGAAGCCGGGCGAGTACTACGTCAACCTCTACAAACCCGAGACGCGCACGCGCTACGAGATGGAGGCGCTCTCGTTCCACGAAGCGATCCCCGGGCACCACCTGCAGATCGCGATCGCACAGGAGCTCCCCGCGATGCCGGCGTTCCGGCGGCACCTCGGCCTGACCGCGTTCGTCGAGGGGTGGGCGCTCTACACCGAGCAGCTCGCCGACGAGATGGGGCTGTACTCGGGCGACCTCGATCGCATGGGGATGCTGAGCTACGAGGCGTGGCGCGCTTCGCGGCTCGTCGTGGACACCGGCATCCACGCGATGGGCTGGAGCCGCGAGCGCGCGAAGCAGTACATGCTCGAGCACACCGCGCTCGCCGCGAACAACATCGACAACGAGGTGGACCGGTACAT
This sequence comes from Deltaproteobacteria bacterium, assembly GCA_040218735.1. Classification (GTDB taxonomy): domain Bacteria; phylum Myxococcota; class Kuafuiibacteriia; order Kuafuiibacteriales; family Kuafuiibacteriaceae; genus JAUHYN01. The sequence continues at coordinate 236,907 of JAVJQW010000046.1, read as the reverse complement.
CGTCTGGCCCGGGCAGGCCGTGGCCTACAAGACCGGGCAGATGGAAATCTGGCGCCTACGCCGCGAGGCCGAGACCGCGCTGGGCGACAAGTTCGACATCAAAGGCTTCCACGACGCCGTGCTCACCGGCGGCGCGGTGTCGCTGCCGGTGCTGAAGAAGCGCGTGCACCGCTGGGCGGACTCGCTGAAGTAGTCAGTCGAAGCGGCTGTACGGATCTTCGTCCTTCGGCGCCTCGCGGACCTCCGGAGGCGGCGCGGACGGCGGCGACTTCTTCGCGCGGCGCGCGCGGCGACGCGGGGGCGGCGGAGGCGGCGGCGCCTCGGCGGTGATCTCCGGCTCGGGCGTCTCCGCGATCACCGCGAGCGCGAGGCTGAACTTCTGGTCGACGTCGGGCACGACCTTCTCGGTGCGCGGCTCGTGCCCTTCCAGGGAGAGCAACACGTCGACGGCCTCCTCGCCCTTGGGGAGGAGGAGGTACGTGGGCGTGAGGCCGAGGACCTTGCCGTCGATCTTTACGATCGCGCCGGGCGGGTCCGTCTCGACGCGCACGCTGACCTTCACGGCCTCCTCGGGCTCGGCCGGCTCGGGGGGCTTGGGAGGTGCTTCGACGACCGGCGCGGGAGGCACCGTGTCCGCGCCGGCGTCCTTGGAGTTGCCAGCGGTGAGGAGCCCCGTCGCGATGATCACGGCGGCCGCGGCCGCGATCGCGCCGAACAGCCAACCGCGACGACGCGGCGGGAAGCCGGGGTGTGAGATGTCCGGGAGCGATATCGCGCTGTCCGAGTCGGGGCCGTCGTCCGAGAGCGCGACGTTCGGGAGCTCGACGGACGCGTCCGTCTCGGCCACCGGGACGCTCGTGACGTTGTCCCCCGCGTGGATGCGCGTGAGGAGGCTGCGCTTCTGGTCGATGCGATCCTCGAAGAGCTTGTGCATCACCTTCGCGAGCGAGACCTCCGGGACCTTGCCGCGGTTGAGCTCCTGCGAGAGCGCGAGGAGATCGCGTCGCATCTCGAGGGCGGTCTGGTAGCGATCGTTGCGATCCCGCTGGAGCGCCTTGAGCGCGATACGCTCGAGCTCGGCCGGGTAGTTGTTGACGAGCTTGGACGGCGCGACGACGTCCTCCGAGCAGATGGCCTCCAGCGTCAGCATGTCCGTCGTTCGTTTGAATAGACGACGGCACGTGGACAGCTCGTAGAGGACCGTGCCCAGCGAGAAGATGTCGGAGCGGCGGTCCAGCGGCTTGCCCTGGCACTGCTCGGGCGACATGTACGCGTACTTGCCTTTGACCTGCCCGGCTTCGGTCTTCGACGTTCGGTCGGTCGCGACGGCGATGCCGAAGTCGAGGATCTTCACGTCGCCCGTGTACGTGATGAAGATGTTCGCCGGGCTGACGTCGCGGTGGACGAGGTGTTGAGGTTTGCCGTCCAGGTCCTTCATCGTGTGCGCCGCGTGCAGGCCCGCGCAGATGTCGGCGAGGACGTGGGTGCACAACCCGAACGACAACAGCTTGCGCTTCATCGACAGGCGACGTGCGAGCCCCGCGGCGCTTTCGCCTTCGAGGTACTCCATCACCATGAAGAGCTCGTCGTCGTCGCGACAGAGCTCGTGGACGTTCACGACGTTCTGATGGTGGATCCCGGCGACGATGCGCGCCTCGTCGAGGAACATGTCGACGAAGTGCTGCTCGCGGGAGAGGTGCGGGAGGATGCGCTTGATGACGACAGGACGTTCGAATCCACTCGGCCCTTCGAGCCGACCCAGCAGCACTTCGGCCATCCCCCCGGTGCCGAGCAGTCCGAGAATTTGGTAGCGCCCAATCTTCGTTGGGACGTTGCTCACCTACGCTTCCCCTCGTACCCCTTTTGCCATCGCGCGAGGCGCAATGATAGCGTCACCGGGGCGTCACTGGGCGCTCCAGGCACCATGCGAAGCCTCCGTATCGTGTGCGCCGTGCTCGTCCTCGGCGGCTCACTGACCGCGAACGCGGCCGAACCCCCCAAGAAGGACCGCAAATTTGCGATCGAGCTCTTCAACGAGAGCAAGCGCCGCTATCGCGACGGCGAGTTCGAAGCGGCGGCGCAGCTGCTGGAAGAGGCGTATGCCATCGATCCCGCACCTACCCTGCTCTACAACCTCGCACGCGCGCGCGAGAGCGCGGGGAACTTGGAAGGCGCACTGGATGCGTACCGCCGGTACCTCGAAGCCGATCCCTCGGCGCGGGATCGGGGCGCGATCGAGAAGCGGATCGAGAACCTCGACCGACAGATCCGCGAGCGCGAAGAGCTGAAGGCGAAGCTCGACGCGCAACAGGCGCCCCCGCCTCCACCTCCGCCGCCCGCCGCCGTCGTGACGACGCCCCCGCCGAGCGACGTGCTTTCGCCGGTCCCGTGGATCATCGCGGGCGTCGGCGCCGCGGTGATCGGATCGGGCGTGGTGCTCGGCGTGCTCGCGTCCGGCAAGAACTCGGAGGCGATGGACGCCGCGAGTCAGATCGACGCGTCCAACCTCGCGGACGAAGCCGGCGGGCTCGCGTCCGCCGCGAATGCTTCCTACATCGCCGGCGGGATCGTCGTCGGCGCGGGGCTCATCTGGGGGATCGTTTCGATGACCACCGCGGAAGACGAAGTCGCGGTGCTGCCGGTGCTCGGCCCACGCGGCGGCGGCTTCGTGGTTCGCTACTGAAGCGAACCGCCGCCCCGCGCGCAGCTCGAGACCTCAGCGGTTGCCGGCGACCATGTCCGCGACCTCGGTCGCGCTGTTCGCGATGCTCCACACGCGGAAGCGATCGTAGTCGGCGGTCGCGCCGTTGGAGCTGTTCTGCCCCATCAGGTACCAGGTCGGGATCGAGATCGAACCCGAGTAGTTCGTCATGCCGCCTACGACGCCGTCGATGTACAGCGTGCCCGTGCCCGCCGATGCGTCGAGCACGTACGCGAAGTGGTGCCACATCATGTCCTGGATGCTCGGCGTGTACACGATGTCCGTGCCGCCGGGCGTCTCGCGGACGTAGATGCCAGCGTTCGCGACGCCGTTCGTGAACGCGCGGAACGACACCGACGAGTTCCACATGTACCCGAGACCGGTTCCGCTCTGGTAGCGGTACCAGAAGTCGATCGTCAGGTTCGTGTACGTCGTCGTCGCGAGGTTCGCGTTGACGTGGTTCGTGCTGCCCGACGGCATCGTCAGGTACCCCGTGCTGGTGCCCGGCGCCCCGCCCGGCGTCCCCCACGACGAGGGGCCGGTGATCGAGACGGTGCCCCCGCCCGGGGCGAGGTTCGTGAGCGTGGTGCCCGAGCCCTCGTCGAGCTCGAAGTGGACCAGGTCGCCGATCTCGATGCCCTGCTCGACCGTCGCGCTGCCGGACGTGTTCGTCGTCGCGCTGGAGATTCCGGTCGGCGTGTGTACGGCCGTGATCGTGGCGACGCCGACGCCGAGGCCGGTGACCAACCCGCGCGTGCCTTCGGTGTTGCTGACGTTGGCGATCGCCGGCGCCGACGAGGTCCACAGGACCGTCTCCGTCATCGGGTGCGTCGACGCGTCCGAGAACGTGCCCTCGACCGTGTACGGAACCGACTGATTGACGTTGAAGGTGTTGGTCGCCGGCGCGACCGTCAGCGAGGTCAGCGTCACGCCCGCGGGGACCGTGATCGTCGCCGACTCCATCGAGTCCGCGCTGCTCACGCCGCTGATCGCCTCCGTTGCCTCGATCGTGATGGTGCCCGCGGCGAGGGAGCGCACGGTGCCGCGCGCACCCGGTGCGTTGGAGACGTCGGCGATCATCGCGTCCGTCGAGCTCCACTGCACGATATTCGTCAGGTCCACGACGGCTGCGTTGTCGTAGGTGCCCATCGCCTGCAGCTCGACCGTCGCGCCGACGGGGAGCGTGTTCGTCACGGGGGTCACGGCGATCGAGACGAGGTTGGCGTTCGAGATCAGCACCGTCGCCGACTGCATGGTGTCGCTGCTGCTCACGCCGGTCGTGGGATCGGCCGCGTCGATCGTGACGTTGCCGTTCGCCACCGCCGTCGCCAGCCCGGTGCCCGCGATCGTCAACAACGAGGGGCTCGAGGAGGTCCAGTCGACGACCGTGCTGAGGTCACGCGGGACGCCATCCGTGTACACGCCGGTCGCGGTGAACTGCTGCGTCGTGCCGACGATCATCGCTACCGCCGAGGGTGTGATCTGGATGGCGATCAAGTCCGGCGGCTCGACCGTGATGGGCAGGGACTGGTTCGCGGCGTCGCTGCTGAGGCCGCTCGCGGGATCGGTCGCGCTGATGACGACCTCACCTTCGGCGATCGCCGTGACGTTCCCCATCGCATCGACGGTGGCGAAGGCCGTGTCCGACGAGGCCCACGTGACGGTGTTCGTAATTTCGACGCCGCTGTTGTCGCTGTAGATCGCGAAGGCTCGGACGGGCTGGACGAGCCCCGCCGCGAGGTCCAAGGAGCGCCGCCCGTCGGGGGCCACGACGATGACACTCGCGACCGTCGGCGACACCACGGTGACCGTGGCCGATGCGTTGCTGTCTGCGCTGCTCACGCCCGATGCGGCGTCGACCGCCGTGATCGTCACGGTGCCCGCGGCGACCGGACGTACGAGGCCACGCTCGCCGGACATGTTGCTGACCGTCGCGATCGACGGGTCGGAGGACGACCACTGCACGCCGGGGAAGTCGATCTCGGCGCCGTCGGAGAAGGTCGCGGTGGCCTGGAAGACCTGGCGTTCGATCAGCTCGAGCGTGACGGTGGTCGGCGCCACGGTGATGGCCGTGACCACCGGCGGCGTGACGGTGACGCGGAGGATGTCGCGGATCCCGGACGCATCGTGGCGCGCGGAGATCGTGGTCGAACCGGGCGAGACACCGGTGACGAGGCCGGCGGCGTCGATCGTCGCGACATCTTCGTCGCTCGAGGTCCAGCTCACGCTCTCCGTCACGTCCTCGGTCGACGCGTTGTCGTACGTGAGCGTGGCGGTGAGCTGCTCCGTCGCGCCGATCTCCAACGAGACCGAGGTGGGCGCGACGTCGAGCGCCGTCGGCTCGGGATCGACGACCGTGACCTCCGCCGACCGCGGACCACTCGAAACCGAAGTGCCCGGATCGCGCGCGATGATGTTCGCCATGCCCGCCGCGACGGCAGTGACGAAGCCGGCGTCGACGGTCGCCGCGGCCTCGTTGGTCGAGCTCCACGTCACCGTGTTGGTGATGTCGAGCGTCGTCCCGTCCGCGAGTGTGCCCATCGCGGTGAGTTGTTCGGTCTCGCCGGAGACGAGGCCGACCTCGCCCGGTTGCACCGCGATGGTCCGGAGCGGAGAGCCGGTGACCGTCACGGTGACCGAGCCGCGGACGCTGCCGACCGCAGCCGAGATGTCGGTCGTCCCCGCGGCGACGGCGGTGAGCAGACCGACTTCGTCGATCGTCGCGACCGCGGTGTCACTCGACGACCACGTTACATCCCGGAGGCGCTCGACCGTTCCGTCGTCGTAGGTACCGTCCGCGCGGAGCCGGAGCGCCTGCCCCTTCACGACCATGAGGGCGTCCGAAGACACCTCGATCGTTTCGAGCGCTGGCTCGCTGGGCGGCGGCACCGTGGTGCCGCCCCCGCTGCATGCGCCGAGCGCGACGGCGGCGAGCAGTGTGAAGAGCTGAGGTGTCCGAGTGTGAAGATTGTGCTGCATGGCGAAGCCCCCTGTTGCCCTTCTACGCCATGTCCGGACTTCGGCGGGAGCCCCCGCGCGAGATTTGCGCCCTTTCCAGGGCCCTGGCCGTTGGGACGGGACCGACCCACGGGGCCGGTCTAGGGCACACACACCTTCGTCTGCGCGTTGGCGATCGGCCCGTCCAGAGTCACGCAACGGCCTCCGTTCGGGAGCACGCCGCAGTCGAAGTCGTTGCAGCAGTACGTCGAGCAGGCCTTGGGCCCCGCCTGGTCATTCGGGTCCACCGGGACGCACAGCCCGGATCGGCAGGAGACGTTGTCGTTGCACGTCGCGCCGTACTCGAGCATCCCGACGACGCCGGGTGTCTGGCACACGGTGAGCGGGAGCGCGGTCGCGAGGTCGTACACGGTGCAGATGTCACCGGCGTCGCAGTCGGCGCCCGAGCAACACGGCTGCACGCACTCCATGTTGTAGCGGTTGCACACGCCGCTCGCGCACTGGTCGTTGTTCAGGCACGTCGCGCCGAGGTCGAAGCCGGAGTTGCTCGCGCAGGCGTTGAGGAAGACGGTCCCCTGCTGGGCGGCGAGCTCGACCGTGATGCAGTCCAGCGAGATGAACGCGCAATCCGACTTGCGGGAGCACCGCTCCAGGCAGAAGTCACCCGCCGAGCAGAGGCCGCTCTGGCAGTTGTTCACCTCCGCGGTGCAGGCGCCGCCGGTGGGGACGTCGAACATCGCCATCGATCCGAACGTCGTCTCCCGCACGCACTGCTTCGCGCCGTTCACGCGCGCGCAGGTGAAGTCGAGCGGACAGTCACTCGTCGCGGCGCAGGAGCGCGTGCAGTAGCTCTCCATCGGGTTGTTGATGCTCAAGCAGTAGTCGGTGTTGCAGTCGCCGCCGTCGGTGCACGGCGCGCCGATGCTCGCGGCGCCGACGCAGCGCCCGAAGGGATCGCAAGTCGAGTTGCCACGGCACGGGTAGCCGTACGGTCGATCGCACCGGCGAACGCAGCGCTGGTCGATGCAGTTGTAGTCGGGGTGACCGCAGTCGCCCTGCGTCGTGCACCGCGGCGCGACGTCGCAGAACCCGTCGGCCTGGCACTGGCGATCGCCGAGGCACGTCCCGGACAGCGCCGCGCAGCCGACCTGGCAGGCGCCGTCCACGCACGTCGCCGACGGAGGCCCCTCTCCGCAGTCGGCCGACGCCGTACAGGTCGCGCCGACTTCGATGCAGCGGCCGTCGAGGCACACCTCGGGCCCGGCGCAAGCGGTACCGCCCGGGTCACCGCAGCCGGCGACGCAAGTCTCGTTGACACAGACCGACGTGGGCGCCGCGCAGTCGATGTCGACGAGGCAGTCCGGGAACTGGCCCGCGTCGCGCGGCCCGCCGTCACGCCCGGGGCCCGCGTCGCGCGGAGGCCCGGCGTCGCGCGGAGGCGGAGGCCCCCCGTCCCGATCGGGATCGAAGCCACCATCGCGCACGCCCTCACCGGCGTCCCGCGGCCCGCCGTCTTTGACGGAACCTTGGACCGACACGCAGAGGTTCGTCGTCGTGTCACAGACGAACCCTTCGACGCAGGGACACTGCCGCCCCTCGAGCGACACGTCGGCGAGCACGCAGGCCGACGGCGCGAGCGCGAGCAACAAGATCGGGAGGACGCGCCTCACGGGCGGGAGGATACCAGCTTCGGCATCAGTCCGGAGCCAACGCGTTGAACACCGGTCTCAAGGAAACGCGCAGCTCTCGTTCGAGCAGACGCGCGGCGGCCCCGGAGTCGGCGACAACCCAGCGGAAGGCGCAGTGGTCGTCGATGTATCTTCGGCACGCGACCTTCGCGGCCCTCGGATGAGTAATGCGCTCCGCGGGAACGAACTGTACGCGTGCCAGGAAGAGATACTGCGCGAACATGTTCACGATCTGCCCCGACCCGTGGTCCTTGAGCCTCTTCCTCAGACTGCCGCCGCCGTTGCGCCCCGCCATTCCGACGTAGATGACCTCGTCGCGGTCGTAGATCACGTAGACGCCAGGAAGATCCGGTACGTCGCTCCACGCCACTCCATCGAACGGAACGATGTCCGAAAGCTTGATCATCGAGACACCGACACCACGTCCTCCAGGGCGGGCACCTCTCCGTCGCCGAGGAACGCCTCCATCAGGCGCGCGACCGTCGCGGGTTTGTCGTGGTGGATGTTGTGGCCGGCGCCGAGCACCTGGCGCGTGCGCAGATCCGGGACGATGGCGTGGCGCTCGGCGACGTCGTCGGGGGCCCAGCCGTGCTCGCCGTACAGGGACAAGACCGGCATGGAGAGCGTCGACCAGTAGGCCTCGGCTTCCTCGCGGACGAACGGCTTGGCGGCGGGCGTTCGGTGCAGCGGATCGTAGCACCACACCACGCCCGTCCCGTCCTCGGATGGCTCGGTGAAGGTCGACGCCAGGCGCAGCGCGAGCACCTCCGACAGTCGCGGGTTCATGCCGCGGAGCTTCGAGGCCGCGTCGGCCTCGTCCTTCATCACGCGCCGCTTGGCCCGGCGCGTCGCGACGTCGCCCGAGACCCGATCCCACTCGAGCGCCTCCGACCACTGCGACAGGCGCGTGACCGTGTCCGCGAGCTTGGAGAACGGCGGCCCCATCCCCTCCAACAACATCACGCGCTCCACGCGCGCGGCGTTCAACGCCGCGAAGCCGGTCGCGACGCTCCCGCCCATCGAGTGACCGACGATCGAGAAGCGCTCCACCGCGAGGTGCCGCAGCAACGCGCGCACGTCGAAGAAGTAGTCGTAGAAGTGATAGTAGCCGCCGGCGCCCACCCAGTCCGACGCGCCGTGTCCGCGCAGGTCCGGCGCGATGACGTAGAGGTCACGCTCGAGCAGCTCCACCGCCGGCGCGTACGCGCGGCCGTGATCCATGAATCCGTGCAGCACCAACACCGCGGGCGACGAAGGCGCGCCCCACGTGTGATACGCGAGGCGCATCCCGCGCACGTGATGGTCGCCGCGGGTCGCCGTCATACCTTGTCGATCCAGCGCGTATCGTCGGGGATCTCGGTCGCCTCCAACGCGTCGAGCAGCTCCGCGGGATCCGTCGCCGACACCAACAGCTTCCGGTGCTCGGGCCGCAAGAAACCTTGCTCCACCGCGCTGTCCGCGAACGCGAGGAGCGCGTCGTAGTAGCCGTTCACGTTGAGCATCCCGATCGGCTTGGTGTGGTAGCGGAGCTGCGTCCAGGTCAGGACCTCGAACATCTCCTCCATCGTGCCCCACGCCCCCGGCAACACGACGAATGCCTGCGACAGGTGCGCCATCATCGCCTTGCGCGCGTGCATGCTCTCGACCACGAACATCTCGGTCAGCCCGGCGTGGGCGACCTCCTTGCTCATCAGCTTCTCGGGGATCACACCCATGACCTCCGCGCCGCCGACGAGCGCCGCGTTCGCCACGTGCCCCATCAACCCGACCTTGCCGCCGCCGTACACGAGCCCGATGCCGCGCTCGGCGAGCATCTTGCCCACCTTGATCGCGTTCTCGCTGTAGACCGGGCTGTTTCCCTCTTGCGATCCGCAGAAGACGCAGATTCGCTTGAACCGACTCATGGGTGAGGTCTACGCAAAAAGTCGGATCGTGTCACTGTGTCCGTCGATCACGGAGACGCTGATCGACTTCGGTCTCGCCGAACAGATCGTCGGCGTCACCAAGTTCTGCATTCACCCCGCGGACGTCGTCGCTCGGCTCCCCAAGGTCGGCGGCACCAAGGACCCCGACCTCGACCTCATCCTCGCGGCCCGCCCGGACCTCGTCCTCCTCAACGAAGAGGAGAACCGTCGCGAAGACTTCGAAGCGCTCACCGCGAAGGGCGTCCCGGTCGAGACCTCGCTCCCCAAGCGCGTCACCGACGTCCCGGCCGAGCTGCGCCGCCTCGGCGACTTGACCGGCGCGACCGAGATCGCCGAGCGCCGCGCGGTCGAGCTCGAAGCCCGGATCGCCGCCCTCGAAGCCGACGAAAAACCCGGCTTCACCTACGCGTACCTCATCTGGCGCGACCCCTGGATGAGCGTGAACGACGACACCTACGTCGCCGACCTCCTCGGCCGCGCGGGCGGTATCAACGTCTTCGGCGACGCCCCCGACCGCTACCCGGCGGTCACGCTCGACGACCTCCGCGCGAAACACCCCGACGTCGTCTTCCTCCCCGACGAGCCGTTCCCGTTCAAGGCGAAACACCAAGCAGAACTCGCCGTAGAGGGGTTGGACCGGACGCGGCTCGTCAGCGGGGACGACTGCTGCTGGCACGGCGTGCGTTCGATCCGCGGCGTTCGACTGATGCGTACCCTCGTGAGTGATAGGATCGAATCCCATGTCCAGACATAGCGCGCCCTTCGCCCCCGACGGGGCCGAGCCGATCGACGAGACCTTCCTCGGACGACTCCTCTCCACGGCGCTCTCCGCCGGCGGCGACTACGCCGACCTCTTCTTCGAGTACCGCGCGAGCGGCACGCTCAGCTGGGACGAGGGCATCCTCGAGAACGCCACGCGCGGCGTGACGATGGGCCTCGGGGTCCGCGTCCTCAAGGGCGACGGCACCGGGTTCGCGTACACCGAGCAACTCACCGAGGACGCGATGCTCGCGGCCGCGAAGACCGCCGCGCAGATCGCGAGCGGCGGCAACGGCGCCGAGCTCGAAGCCCTCGCGAAGAAACACCTCCCGAACCGCTACCCGTACGAGCACCTCACACTCGACGTGGAGGGCGCGACCAAACGCGAGATCCTCCGGCGTGCCGACGTCGCCGCGCGCAACTATGACTCACGCATCCAACGTGTGAAGTGCTCGCTCGTCGAGAACGTCCGCGAGGTCCTCGTCGCGACGAGCGACGGCGCACTCGCGCACGACCGTCAACCCATCTTGCGCTTCAACGTCATGGCGATCGCCGAGGACGGCGACAAACGTCAGTCCGGCCGCGGCGGCGGCGGCGGGCGCGTGGGCCTCGACTACTTCCTCACCAAGGGCAACAAACCCGAGGACCACGGTCGCGAGGCCGCGCGCATCGCGATCGACATGCTGCACGCGCAGGAAGCACCGGCCGGCGAGATGACGGTCGTGCTCGCACCCGGTGACAGCGGGATCCTGCTGCACGAGGCGGTCGGGCACGGGCTCGAGGCGGACTTCAACCGCAAGAAGACTTCGAACTACACGGACCAGGTCGGCAACGTCGTGGCGAGCGAGCTGGTGAGCGTCGTCGACGATCCGAGCTACCCGAACGCTCGCGGCAGCATCAACGTCGACGACGAGGGCAACGTCGCCGAGCCGGTCACGCTGATCGAGAACGGCGTGCTGCGCGGTTACATGCAGGACCGCCAGAGCGCGAAGTACTTCGACACCAAGTCCGGCAACGGCCGGCGCGAGACCTTCCGGCACGTGCCGATGCCGCGCATGACGAACACGATCATGACGGCCGGGCCGCACACGCCGGAGGAGATCATCGCGAGCGTGAAGAAGGGGGTGTTCGCGAAGCGCTTCTCGGGCGGCTCGGTGAACATCTCGAACGGTGACTTCGTGTTCTCGCTGACGGAGAGCTACCTGATCGAAGACGGCAAGATCACCGCGCCGCTCAAGGGTGTGAACCTGATCGGCAACGGGCCGGACGTGCTGAGGAAGGTCGACATGCTCGGCACCGACGTCGAGCTGTCGGACGGCATCTGGACGTGCGGTAAGGACGGGCAGTCGGTGCCCGTCGGGGTCGGATGCCCGACGACGCGCATCGCGTCGATCACGGTGGGCGGAACGCAGGTGGGCAGCTGATGAAGTCGGTCGAAGAGCTACAGGCGCTCGGCGCGCGGATCGTCGAGGCCGCGAAGAAGCAGGGCGCGGATGTCGCCGAGGTCTTGAGCAGCAGCAGCGAAGAGCTGTCGACGCGCGTACGCGTGCGCGAGCGCGAGCTGATCGAAGAGGCCGGGAGCCACACCGTCGGTCTGCGCGTCATCAAGGACGACAAGTCCGCGGCCACGTACACCAGCGACACCACCGACGCCGGGCTCGAGCTGCTCGTCGCGGACGCGATGGAGCTCGCGGCGCTGTCCGAGCCGGACCCGCTCGCGGCGCCGCCGGACCCGTCGCTGCTCGCGAAGTCGTTCGCCGAGCTCGACCTGTTCGACCCGACCGGCGCCGACATCGACGCCAAACGCGCCGCCGAGCTCGCACTCGAGGCGGAGGTCGCCGCGCTCGACTACGACGAACGGATCACCAACAGCGAAGGCGCGAACTACTCCCGCACGCGGAGCGCGATGGCGCTCGTCACCTCCGGCGGCTTCTCGGGTGGCTACCAAGGCACCTACCAGAGCCTGTCGGTGAGTCCGCTCGCGGACGACGAAGGCGGGAAGAAGCGCACCGCCTACGACTGGGACGCGCGTCGGCACGTCGAGATGATGCGCGGCGCGAAGGACATCGGCGAAGAGGCCGCGCGGCGCACGCTCGCGAAGCTCGGCGCGAAGAAGGTGCCGAGCGCTCAGGTCCCCGTCGTGTTCCACCCCGACGCCGGACGCGCGCTGCTGTCGCTGCTGTTCTCGTGCATCGACGGACGCGCGGTGTATCAGCGCGCTTCGTACCTGTGCGACCGCGAGGGTGACGCGGTCGCGTGCCCGCTCGTGACGATCGTCGACGATCCGCTGCTGCCGCGCGGCCCGGGCTCGAAGCCGTTCGACGGCGAGGGGCTCGAGGCCCGCAAGAACGTCGTCGTCGAGGCCGGCGTGCTCCGCACGTACCTGATGGACTCCTACGCGGCGCGGAAGCTCGGCAAGGAGAGCACCGGCAGCGCGTCACGCGGTTACTCGGGGCGGCCGTCGGTCGCGCCGACGAACTTCCACCTCCTCCCGGGCGAGACCTCGCCGGAGGAGATCGTGAAGGACGTGAAGGCCGGGCTCTACGTGACGTCGATGATGGGCTTCGGCTTCTCTGCGGTGACCGGCGACTTCTCGCGCGGCGCGGAGGGGTTCTGGATCGAAGACGGCGAGATGAAGTACCCGGTCGGCGAGATCACGATCAGCCTGAACTTCGACGAGCTGTGGAAGAACATCGACGCGGTCGGGAGCGACCTCGATCCGAAGGCGCGCTTCGCGACGCCGACGTTCCGCGTCGCGAAGATGACCGTCGCGGGTAGCTGAACCGTTGGAGGCCACGACCGTCGATGCGCTCATCGAGCGCTACGAAGCGTTGTTGATCGACGCGTACGGCGTCCTCGTCGACGCGAGCGGCGCCCTGCCCGGCGCGGCGGACCTGATCGAGCGACTCGAGCGCGAAGACAAGCCGTACGCGATCGTCACGAACGACGCCTCGAAGCTGGAGACGACGAGCGCCCGCATCTACGGAGGGCGCGGCGTCCCGATCCGCGCGGAGCGCGTCGTCACCTCCGGGAGCCTGCTCACGGACTACTTCGCCCGGCACGGTCTCGACGGAGCCCGAACCCTGGTGATCGGCCCCGACGACACGTGCCGGTACGTGGAGCGCGCCGGCGGCGAGCCGGTGCCGTGTGACGCGGCCGAGGGTTGGTTCGATGTCGTCGTCGCGGGTGACGAGGCCGGCTACGACTTCCTCCCCGGCGTGGAGCGCGCGATGTCGATCGTGTTCGCGCAGCTCGAAGCTGGCCGCGACTTCCGGATGGTCCTCCCCAACCCCGACCTCATCTACCCGCAGGCCGAGGGGGCGTTCGGCTTCGCGGCGGGCAGCATCGCGCTGCTGATCGAGAACGCGATCCGGACGCGGTTCTGGGGCCTCGACTTCACGTTCGACCGACTCGGAAAGCCCCACGCCGCGATCTTCGACGCCGCGGTGCGTCGCGTCGGGACCGAGCGCTGCGTGATGATCGGCGACCAGATCGCGACGGACATCCGGGGCGCGCGGGCATTTGGCATCGACGCGGCGCTCGCGCAGTGGGGGCTCACGAAGTCCATCCCGGAGGACCTGGAGCCGGAAGCCCGGCCCACCTGGTTGCTCGCCAACCTCCGCGAAGCCTGCTAGCGATCGAACTCGTGGCGCAGCGGATCAGCGAGGGGAAGCGTCGACTGCTCCTCACCGAGCTGCGCAACGCGCAGGGGCAAAACGGCGTCCCCACCCGCGTGCGCGAGATGGCGCAGGCCTACGGGCTGAGTGATCTCGACCTCGACCGCATCGCGACGGCGCACGGCCTCACGCCGATCGCCGAGAGCGGCTACCACGCGCAGAGCGTCGGGTCGTCCGGCCGCGTGCTGCCCCAGCTCGCGATGCGCGACGACCAGGCGATCCACAAGGCGCGTCTGAAGACGCAGGTCGAGGCGCACGGGATTCGCTTCCTCGATGGACTGGAGCGTCCGACGGACAACGCGTGTCTTGAATGGAGCGACCAGGTCGATGCGAACCTGTGGTCTGACGGTGAGCGCCCCAACCTCTGGGGTGCGCTGGACGGTCCGTTGAAGGGCCTCGAGCACCGCTTCGAGAAGTACAAGTACCCGCCCGGTTGGATCGACAACGTGGTGTTGTCGAACGGCGGCGAGCTCGGGTGGCTGGAGCACGAAGCGCTCGTCGAGCGATACGGTGACGCGATTCGCAACCAGGCCGTCCCGAATGTCTCGATTCGTCCCGCGGGGGACGCGGGGCACGGTGTCTTCGCGGAGGCGGACATTCCGGCGGGGACGTTCCTCGGCGAGTACCTCGGCGAGGTGAAGATCCCGACGGACGCGGACATCCGCGACCTCGCGAAGCGGCACCACGCGCACTCGGCGGGGCGGCTCGCGTTCGACCCGACCGAGGACGAGTACGCGATCGGCTACCACCCCGCGCCGGACGTCTCGCCCGTGCCGTTCTCGACGATCGACGCTGCCGAGGCCGGCAACCACACGCGGTTCGTGAACCACGACTCGAACCCGAACGCCGACGTCGGCTACGTGTTCCTGGACGGGAGCTGGCACGCGATCCTGGTCGCCAACCAGGACATCGAGAAGGGCTCGCAGCTGTCGTTCGATTACGGGGACAGCTACTGGAACCTCCGCGGCATCACGCCGCAACCTCTCGAGTAGGCCGGCTCAAGCTGCGTGGCTCTTCGCCGATGAAGGCAGAAGAGCCAACGCACATGGACGACATCGTCACCGAATTTCTCGTCGAGAGTCTGGAAGGCCTCGATCAGCTGGACAACGACTTCGTCGCCCTGGAGCAGAATCCGGGCGACAAGGACCTGATCGCCAACATCTTCAGGTGCATCCATACGATCAAGGGCACGTGTGGGTTCTTGGCGTTCTCGAAGCTCGAGGCGGTCACCCACGTCGGCGAGAGCCTGCTCTCGCACCTCCGTGACGGTGATCTCCAGATCACGCCGGAGATCATCAGCGCGCTCCTGACGCTGGTGGACGCCGTGCGCGAGATCATGGCGTGCATCGAGGCGGACGGGAACGAGGGCAGCAAGGACTATCCGGAGCTGATCGCGGAGCTCGAGCGCCTCGGCGCCGGCGTCGGCGCGCCCGAGGAGGCACCGCCGGAGCCGGAACCGGAGCCGGAGCCCGTCGTCGAGGCGGCGGCCGACGAGGCGCCGTTGCCGCAGGCGATGATCGACTTCAAGCCGGTCAAGGCGAAGCGTCGCACCAAGCCGGAGGAGGTCGCGGCGAGCGCGCCCGAGCCCACGCCACCGGCCGCCCCGGCCCCCGCCCCGGCGCCGAAGGCCGCGCCCAAGCCCGAACCGACGAAGCGAGCGTCTCAGAAAGAATCATCCGGCGCGGTCGCCGACGCGTCGATCCGCGTCGACGTCGGCCTCCTCGACAACCTGATGACGCTGGTCGGTGAGCTTGTGCTCGCGCGCAACCAGGTGCTCCAGCACACGACGCAGAACTCCGACGCCGCACTCAACGCCACGGCGCAGCGCCTCAACCACATCACCAGCGAGCTGCAGGACAGCGTCATGAAGACGCGGATGCAGCCGATCGGAAACGTTTGGTCGAAGTTCCCGCGAATCATCCGCGACCTCGCCGCGACGTGCGGGAAGAAGATCAAGCTCGAGCTCGAAGGCCAGGAGACCGAGCTCGACAAAACGATCCTCGAAGCGATCAAGGACCCCCTCACGCACATCATCCGCAACGCGGCGGACCACGGGATCGAGTCGCCGGAGGAGCGCGTCTCGGCCGGCAAACCCGCCGAGGGCACCGTGGTGTGTCGCGCATACCACGAGGGTGGGCAGGTCAACATCGAGATCAGCGACGATGGCGGCGGAATCGATCCGCAACGTGTCTTGCGCAAGGCGCTCGACAAGGGGCTCATCGGTCCGGAGGAAGCGGTCCGCCTCGGCACCCGCGAGATCCTCAGCCTGATCTTCCTCCCCGGCTTCTCGACCGCGGAGAAGGTCACGAACATCTCCGGCCGCGGCGTCGGGATGGACGTCGTGCGATCGAACATCGAGCGCATCGGCGGCGCCGTGGACATCAACAGCTCCTACGGTCAGGGCAGCGCGCTCAAGATCAAGATCCCTCTGACGCTCGCGATCATCCCCGCGCTGACCGTGACGTGCCGCGAGCAACGGTACGCGCTCCCGCAAGTCAGCTTGCTCGAGCTGGTCCGGCTGGAAGGTGAGACGGCGGTCCGTGGAATCGAACGTATCCAGGGGGTCCCGGTTCACCGACTCCGCGGCAACCTCCTCCCGCTGATCTACCTCGACGAAGTCCTCGATCACCCACCGGTCGAGCGCCCCGAGAGTGACGACGAGCCGATCGTGAACATCGTCGTGCTGCAAGCGGACGGGCAGAGCTTCGGCCTCGTCGTCGACGAGATCAACGACACCGAGGAGATCGTCGTGAAGCCGCTCGCGAGCCTCCTCAACGACATCGTCACGTTCTCGGGCGCGACGATCATGGGCGACGGCTCGGTGGCGCTGATCCTCGACGTGTTGGGCATCGCGCAGGTCGCCGGGCTGCACGAACGCGGTGACCGGCAGGCGCGTGAGCTCGAGTCGGAGAACGACGCCAGCTCCGGTCGCCAGGAGACCCTCCTTCTGTTCACGGCGGGCGAAGACCACCGCGTCGCGATTCCGCTGTCGACCGTGTCACGTCTGGAGGAGCTCCCCGCCTCGCGAATCGAGAGCTCGGGTCGAACCAGCGTGCTCCAGTACCGCGGACGGATCCTGCCGCTGGTCTACCTCGCCGACGCGCTCGGACTTCAGCGCCCGAGCCGCGACGACGACGTCGTGGAGGTGATCGTGTATCGCCACAACGGCGCGCAGGTCGGCCTGGTCGTGCAGGAGATCCTCGACATCGTGGACGACGACCTCGTGATCCACCGGTTCGAGTCCTCGGGCGCCGTGGTCGGGTCGGTGGTGATCGACGAACGTGTCACCGACGTCGTCGACGTTGCCGCCGCGGTAACCGCGTCGAACGTGCCGCTCTACCGACACGACGGACAGGAGGCCCCGGCATGAACCACGACCGACAGTACTGCACCTTCTTCGTCGACGGCCTGCACTTCGGCGTTCCGGTCCTGGGTGTGCAAGAAGTGTTGCGCTACCAACCGATGACACCGGTCCCGCGCGCGCCGTCGATCGTGCGTGGATTGATCAATCTGCGTGGGCAGATCGTCACCGCGATCGACCTCCGGATGCGACTCGACATGGCGCCCCGCAAGGGCGAGCGACCGCCGATGAACGTCGTGCTCCGGATGCAGCAAGACACCGTTTCGCTGCTCGTCGACGAGATCGGCGACGTGATCGACGCACGCGAAGACACCTTCGAGCCCACGCCGCGAACGCTCCACCCCACGACGCGTGAGCTGATCAACGGCGTGTACAAGCTGGAGAAGAGCCTCCTCCTGGTCCTGGACACCGAGAACGTCCTCGCGGACATCGTCGCGGCCTGACGAAGACGTGATCCCATGCCCTCCTCGCGCACCCGAAAGAACAAGAGCTTCCCAGGAACGCTCTACGCTCGCGTGGGTGGTGAGAAGGGCGTCGGGCGCCTCGCGTCGCGCCTCGAGGAGCTCCTCCTCGACGACGAACGCTTCGCGCAGCTCTTCGAAGGCGAAGACGAACGAGCGGTCGCGTACGCGCGATTCCTCGGCGTGGCGCTCGACGGCCCCAAGCGGATCGATCGAGCCAGCTGGGATGTGGCCAAGGCCATGCTCGTCTCGGCGAAGCAAGACCGCGACGCCTTCCTCGACCACGTACGCAGCGCCCTCGACTCGATGCGAATCGCCCGCACCGTCTCGGACGAGATCATCGAGCGTTTCGAACCGATGCTCGACAACCTCGCCGCCACTGAAGACCAAGCCGAACCGGCCGATGATCCGGAACGAAAAGGAACTCCGCCCATGTCCGCCGCAGCCACTCCCGAGACCCCCACGCCCGCACCCGCACCTGTCGTCGACGATCGCCTGATTCGCATCGCCGAGGCGATCGACGCGGCCTGCGCAGGGCGACTGAACGCGTCGCTGCCGGTGTCGGGCGACGACGTCATCGCACGCATCGCTCGCGGCCTCGCGCGCCTCACGTCGGACCTCGACCAGAACTTGCAGCGCGTGAACAACACAGCGGAGCAGGTGATGCGGTCCTCGGAAGAGCTGAGCGTCATCAGCGACGAGATGGGTTCGAGCGCGGAGGAGACCAGCCAGCAGGCGAACGTCGTGGCGAGCGCCGCGGAGCAGGTGAACCGCAACGTCTCGACCGTAGCCACAGCTGCGGAGGAGATGGCGCTGAGCGTCCGAGACATCGCGAAGAACGCGTCCGACGCCGCGCGCGTCGCGACGTCGGCGGTGTCGATGGCCCGCACGACGAACCAGACCATCTCGAAGCTCGGCGAGAGCAGCACGGAGATCGGCAAGGTCATCAAGGTCATCACGTCGATCGCCCAGCAGACGAACCTCCTCGCGCTCAACGCGACGATCGAGGCGGCGCGCGCCGGCGACGCAGGCAAGGGGTTCGCGGTGGTGGCGAACGAAGTGAAGGAGCTCGCCAAGGAGACCGCCAAAGCGACCGAAGACATCAGCCGGAAGATCGAGGCGATTCAGAACGACACGAAGAGCGCCGTCGAAGCGATCGGTGAGATCCAAAGCATCATCAACCAGATCAACGACATCCAGAACAGCATCGCGAGCGCCGTGGAAGAGCAGACCGCGACGACCAACGAGATCTCCCGCAGCGTCGGCGAAGCGGCCCGCGGGACGAACGAAATCGCCTCGAACATCACGACCGTCGCCCGCGCCGCGCAGAGCACGTCGAGCGCGACGGACAGCGCCAAGAAGGCGTTGTCGCACCTCACGATGCTCTCCAGCGAGCTGCAGCAGATCGTGAATCGCGCCTCCCGCTGACCGTCGACGAGAGGAAGTAAACCGAGTGGCGCGCCGGATTCGAGTCTTGATCGTCGACGACTCGGTCGTCATCCGGCGCGTGCTCGTGCATTCGATCGACGCCCACGACGACATGGAGGTCGTCGGCACCGCATCCAACGGCCGCATCGCCCTCGAGCGCATCGGCATCGACCGGCCCGACATCATCGTGCTGGACGTACAGATGCCGGAGATGGACGGGCTCGAGACGCTGCGCCAGCTGAGGCTGCGCGGCTCGAGCATCCCGGTCGTGATGTTCAGCTCGCTCACGCGACCAGAGATGCAGACGACGTTCGACGCGCTCGAGCTCGGCGCGAGTGACTTCGTCGCCAAACCCATCGCGAAGTCGCCGACGAACATCATCGCTCACGACCTCATCCCGCGCCTGCGCGCGCTCACGACGCGTGCCTCGCGGCGGCCGACGCCCGTGCTCCCTAAGGAGATCACCCGCGCGCGTCCGAAGACCGCGGGCCCCGCATCACTGGTCGTCGTCGGCGCGTCGACGGGCGGCCCCGACGCGCTGCAGCGGCTGTTCAGCGCCCTCCCCTCGGACTTCACGGCGCCGATCCTCGTCGTGGTGCACATGCCCGCGGAGTTCACGCCGATCTTCGCCGAACGATTGCGCGACACCACCGCCCTCGCCGCGAAGGAGGCCGACGACGGCGAGCTTCTGCGCGCCGGCTGCGTCTACATCGCACCGGGCAACCGGCACCTGGAGATCGGGCGTCGCGGCTCCGGATTCTGCGCCATCCTCGACGACGGCCCGCCCGAGAACTCGTGTCGCCCCGCCGTCGACGTCCTGTTTCGCTCGGCCGCGCAGATCGCCGGCGCCGAGTCGCTCGGCGTCGTGCTCACCGGGATGGGTCGCGACGGGCTCGCGGGGGCCCGAGCGCTTCGACGCGCGGGCGCCGCCGTGCTCGTTCAGGACGAAGCCTCCAGCGTCGTCTGGGGCATGCCGGGCTTCGTCGCGCGGCAGGGCCTCGCCACCAGCGTTCGTCCGGTCTTGGAGATCGCAACCGAGCTGTCCCGCCGAACGCGACCGCCCCGCCTCGTCGCCATGGGGGCCGAGAAATGAAGCCCGGTCGTCCCATGACCCCGCGGCGCTCGGCGCACGAGGTGATCCGGCGCCTCGTCGCGCAGAAGTCCGCGATCGTCCTCGACCCGACGAAGGACTACCTGATCGACAACCGCCTCGCGCCGGTCCTCGACCAGGAGGGCATCGAGTCGATGGACGAGCTCGTGGACCGCCTCGACCGCGGCGCCTCGCGACACCTCATCTCGGCGATCGTCGATGCGATGACGACGAACGAGAGCTACTTCTTCCGGGACACCGCCGTCTTCAAGTCACTCGAGAAGGAAGTGCTGCCCGACCTCATCGAACGACGAAAGGAGGTCCGGCGCCTCCGCATCTGGAGCGCCGCGTGCTCGAGCGGGCAAGAGCCGTACAGCCTCGCGATGCTCCTCGACCGTGTGTTCCCGTACCTCATGTCCTGGGACGTGAAGATCGTCGCCAGCGACATCAGCGCATCCATGGTCGAGCGCACCCGCGAAGGGCTCTACACCCTCCACGACGTGAACCGCGGGGTCCCGCCCGACGACCTGCGTCGCTACTTCGTCCGCGAGAGCGGAGGCCTGAGGGTCCGTGACAGCCTACGGCGGTGGGTCGAGCCGCGGATCGTCAACCTGATCGAGCCGTGGGACCTCGAGAAGTTCGACCTGATCTTGATGCGCAACGTCCTCATCTACTTCGACATCTCTGCGCGTAAACGCATCGTCGAGCGCTGCCCGAGGGTGCTCGCGCGTGACGGCATCCTGATGATCGGCGCCCAAGAGACGCTCCTCGGCGTGACCGAAGCGCTCGAACACGTCACGCTCGACAACGCGAGCGCCTACCGCGTCCGACGTTCTTTCTGACGATCGAAACGTGCGTTCGTCAGACCCAAGCGTCTACTGAGTAGACCGCGTCACGTGTGTTTTCGTGCCGCGGGCCCGAACGCCTCCAGCAACGCGAGGTGCACCTCGTCGAGCCGGAGCCGCTCGAGCTCGTGGCACAGCCGCGCGAACGGAGCGCTCTTGCCGAGGGCGACCTGCGCCTCGATCAACGTACGCCCCCCCGTGACCTCGCGACCGAAGTCCGCGAGGAGCTCGAGCACCGCCTCTTCGACCTCGACGGACATCGCGCGCTTCACCCGGTACATCTCGCGCTGCACGCGGTGGACGATCGTGTAGTGCGGTCGCCAAGGGAGCTCGTGGCCGACGACGATCTCCCGCATCGTGCGGAACTCGTCGCCGAGCCCCAGCCGGCGCACGAGCGCGGCGAACGTCGGGTGCAGGAGGTAGTGCGTGGACGAGGGGATGTCGCGGCGACGCTCATCGATCGGTTCGTGCGGCTGCTTGAACGCCATCACCCGCGTGCCCTCGACCTCGTCACGCTCGACGCACCCGAGCAGGCCGCAGTCGAACAGCTCGCGAAACGGGTGGAAGACGTCGTCGGAGCTCTTCCCGTAGTCGTCGTAATACTCCCGCCCGACGCCGTGGTACTTGCACCAAGCGTCGATCAGATCGTCCTCGGTCAGCACGTTGTAGGGCAGACGTGAGAAGAACTTCCGGCGCGTGTCGCGGTCGGCGAGGACCTCCAGGAACACACGCATCTCGTCGAACACGTTCGAAACGATGATGCCCGCGCTCGTCTCGTGCACGACGCGCTTGAAGCGCCGCTCGTCGAGCTGCCCGCGGTTGCGTGAGATCTCCGACGCGACGATCACCAGATCGCGCGGGCGCCCGAGGGAGTGCCGGTGCATGAAGTCGAAGGCGCCCTCGGTCTGGGCGGCGCTCGGCGCGTGCACGACGTCCACCGAGACGAAGTCCCTCAGCGGGATGCCTTCGTAGAACGCCGTGAGGTGCTCCAGTATCGCGCGCAGGTCCTGCTTGCCGTACCGGATGTTCGTGGTGGCGCCGTACAGGTTGCTCTTGATGTCCGACTCGTAGCTCGAGAACGCCTCCTCGCGGATCGTCGCGTACACCTTCAGGTGCGCGTTGGTGTTCACGAGGTCCCAGGCGGCTTCGACCATCCCGGCCTGCATCGCGATCCACGCGTCGCGTGTCACGCCGCGCATCGCCTGATCGATCTTGTCGATGAAGAAGTACATCCCGCTGTGGATGCCCCGCACCGCGTGTTCGAGCGGCATCTCCGCCTGCGCGAGCGTCGCGTGGAGCTGCGCCGGCGTGAGCGACAGCAGCTCGCGAACGATCACCGTCGGCTCCGTCGCGCGCCCTTCGGCGACGTCGCGGAGGCGCGCAGGCCAGCTTGCGATCGCGTCCGAATCGATCGTCGCGTCCGCGGCGTGGGAGATCGCGGAGAGCTTCAGCGCGAACGACCACAGGCGCTTCGTCTGCGCCACCCTCGACATCAGCTCGATGCTCGCCTTGCTGAGCGTCCCGAGGTCACTCATCAGGTCGAGGTACGGTCGCCCCTCCGGGATGAACTGCACCTTCGCGTGGCCTTCGGACTTGTACCGCGCGTG
The DNA here is from genome assembly GCA_040218735.1 of Deltaproteobacteria bacterium. Taxonomy (GTDB): domain Bacteria; phylum Myxococcota; class Kuafuiibacteriia; order Kuafuiibacteriales; family Kuafuiibacteriaceae; genus JAUHYN01. The sequence continues at coordinate 214,407 of JAVJQW010000046.1, read as the reverse complement.
GAGCCGCGCCCGTTTGTGCGTGAGGAGCAGTGTCTTGCCGCAGCCCTTCGCGCCAGAGACGAAGTAGCGGTTCGGATCGTCGAGGAACTCACGCACCAGCGTGCTCTCGAAGGTCACCTCTTCGAGGCGGTCGATGTCGATCTGATTGGCGTCCGACGCCCACGAGTGCGTGCGGGGCGCCTCCTTCGGTTTGGGGGCAGGGGGCGACGCAACCGCGGAAGCGCCGAGCGCGCGGAAGCTGTCGAGCAGCTCCTCCGCGGACTGAAAACGCTCGTCGATGCTCCGCGCCGTCCCGCGCAGGATCCACTCGTCGAACCCCTTCGGCACCTTCGCGTACGCGGACGGCGCCGTGGGAGACTTCTCTCGGATCTGCACCGCGAGCTGCAGCGGTGAGTCTCCGACGTAGGCCGCGCAGCCCGTCATGCACTCGTACGCGATGATCGTCAGCGCCCACAGGTCGGCGCGGTGATCGACGTTGCGCGCGTCTTCGAACTGCTCCGGGCTCATATAGTTCGGCGTCCCCACCGCCGCGTTGGTGTCGGTGAGCGTGATGATCTCCGGTCCGATCGCCTTCACGATCCCGAAGTCGAGCACCGTGCTGATGAACCCGTCCTCGTGGGGCGTGAGGAAGATGTTCGCGGGTTTGAGGTCGCGGTGGACCATCCCCAGCTCGTGCGCGCGGCTGACGACGGAGCAGACGTCGCTCAGCAGTGTCCCGGTCGCGAGGTGCCCGAGCGGTCCACGCTGCAGGCGCGCGCCGAGCGGCTCCCCGCGCAGCAGCTCCATCGCGATGTACGGGATGCGGAGATCTTCATCGATCGCGAAGTCGAGGATCGACACCACGTTCGGTCCGCGCAGCCGCGACGCCGCGCGGGCCTCGCGCGTGAAGCGATCCTGCGCGAGCTGGCTTTGCAGCAGGTGCGGCTTGATGAGCTTGACGCACGCGAGCTCGTCGAGGCGCTCGTCGACCGCGCGCCACACCGAGCCCATGCCGCCGTCGATGATCTTGCTCTCGAGCCGCCAGCGTTTACCGATCAACAAACCGGCCTGCGGCTCCGGCGGCGCCGGAGGCGGACTCTCGACGGTCGGCGGCGCGTCGTCCACGGCGCGAAGCTACCACGCCGCCGCGTTCATTCGCAGAGCGCGGCGTAGAGCCGAGGGAGTGATTCGTCCAGGCGGTACCCCGTCCCGCGGTGGCCGTCGTCGAAGGTCTCGTACACGTGCTCGACCCCGGCGTCCTCCAGCTTGCGGTGGAAGGCGAGCGCCCCCCAGTGCAGCGCGTGTTCGTCGCGTTTGCCGCAGTCGATGAACACGAGCTTCATCGCCTTCAACGCCTCGAGGTGATTGGCGTCGTCGATCATGTGCACGGGGTCCCACGCGCGCCACTGGTCGAGGCGCTCGGGGATGAGCGTCCCGCGGTCGAGATCGAACGGGAGCCCGATGCCGAGCGGCGACGCCGCGTCCGGGCTGTACACCGCGCACAGCGCGAGCATCGACAGCGGTCCGAACCATCGCCCCGACTTCTTCTTGATCGCGCGATCGAACGACGCGACGAGCTTCTCCACCCCGCCGTGATCCCGCACCGCGTTCATCAGCTGCGGGAGGTCCGGCATCAGCGACAGCTCGAAGCCCATGTCCCCCGAGTGACACGCGACGGCGTCGAAGAGATCCGGTCGACGCATCGCGTGCACGATCGCGCCGTACCCGCCGGACGACTTCCCGGCGATGCCGTGCGAGCGAATCGTGTAGCGGTCCGCGACGACGACGGGGAGCTCCTCGAGGAGGTAGGTCTCGTAGTCGCCGACCGCGGGCGAGGACAGGTACTGGCACCCGCCGAGCTTCGTGAACGCGTCGGGCAGCGCGACGATCATCGGACCGATGCGGCCCTCTTCTCGCAGACGAACGAGGCGCTCTTCGAGGCCCTCCTGCCACGGGTCGTGCGACAACATCGACCGCCCCACCCCCGCGTAGCCCGCGAGGTACCACACGCAGGGCACGGGGGTGGCGGGGTCGAGGTCGTCGGGGACGATGAGGTGGAGCTTGCGCACGGCTTCGTCGCCGAGCGGGTTGCCCTTCAGCGCTGCAGATTCGTGCACGATCACTTCGACGGCCATGGGCCGCGAGTGTCGCGAAGCCGTGGCGCGGGCGCCAGCCCCTTCAGCGCACGCGCGCTTCGAAGAACTGCTCGCGCAGCAACGGCGGATCCGTCGCGGCCCGCCAGTCGATGCGGTTCAGGAGCCCTCGCCCCGACATCAGGTTGAAAAGCGTTCGGTAGCTCTCGAAGGTCACCGCGTCGACGTACGGCGCCGACAGCTCCGCTCGGCCCCAACGCAGCACGTCGTGCGCCGTGGCGCGACCCTCGCCGGAGAGGATGAGGCGCGTCGCGACGTGGTGGAACGTCGCGTCCTCGCATCCTCCCGGGTACGTCCACAGGAGCGCCTTGGCGCGTTGGATCTGCGCGTCGTCGCGGAACGGATGCGACGATGCGTAGCCGAGGCGCATCATCTGGGCGGCAGCGGTGAAGGTGTCGCAAGCGGAGGGCGCGCGTATCGCGGGCGGGTCTAGGGGTTCGTTTCGTGTGTAGCCGATGGCGACCGCTCCCACGGCCGACAGAAGGACGATGTTTCTCATGCCGGCTCGCGATGAGCACGTGACATGCCAGGCGACGATGCCGCGAGGCGAATGATCGCGGTGCCAGAATGTCGCGCGCGGTGGCGCACCGTCGGTCAACGTGTCTTGCGAGGCGGGCGCGTTCTACTGAATGTCGAGTGGCACGGCGCCTGCTCTTGGGGTGCCGCCATGAAACGAAGAAGACGTCCGCATCAACGCGGCATGACCCTCATCGAAATCCTCGTCGTCGTGACGATCCTCAGCATGATCGCCACCATCGTGGGCATCACCGTGAAGAACGCCATGGAAGATGCGCGCGTGAACGCGGCGAAGATCCAGATCGACAACTTCGACAGCGCGCTCGATCTCTACAAGCTCAAGTTCTACCGCTACCCATCGACCACCGAAGGTCTCGCCGCGCTCCAATCACCGCCCCGCGGCGCCGCACTCATCGAGTCCGTCCCGGAAGACCCGTGGGGCTCGCCGTACATCTACCAATCACCCGGCGGGAACGAACGCCGCGGCTACGAGCTGCGTTCCAAGGGGAGCGACGGCGAGGACCAAACCGACGACGACATCCGCTGACCACACGTTTGTGGTGAACGCGCGACACCTCGACGTGAGCGCGCCAACACCGCGACGCCATCGGCGTGCCCGAAACGCTGGCACGTGTCCTGCGATGACGCGCCGCCAATGAAGCGACTCGTTTCGTCCGTGACCCTCCTCGCCGCCGCCTGCGGCGGCTCCGCCCTCGAACCCGCGCCCTCGGCCACCACGCAGATCTGCGGCGAGCCCGAGTTCGAGGACGGCCGCTGGGACAAGAGCGGCAGCCGACTGGTCGTCGCGCTCGGCGGGCCCGTGCACGCCGCCGACGACGTCGTCGTGCGGTCCGGGAGCCGCGCCGAGGTGGAAGCCAAGTTCGCCTACGGCCCGACGAGCAAGGACCTCCAGAGCGAGACGGTCCGTGCCGCGGCGCGCTTCGAAGGGGACTGCGACTGGTTCGACGTCGGCGCCGCCGTGACGAACGACGACGGTCGCGCGACGATCGCGATCGACGGCGCGCAGCTCGACCGCGAAGGCCGCTACGAGGTTCGATGGTCCGTCGCCGGCGACGCGTCCGAGGTCACCGCGTGGGTGTACGCGATCCCCGCGAGCCAACCGGCCGTGGTGTTCGACATCGACGGCACCCTCACCACCGACGACCTCGAAGCGGTCGACGGCATCGTGCTGCACACCGTCGGCAACACCTCCGAGACGTTGATCGACCTCGCGGGCTCCCCGCTGTCGAAGGAACAGTGGATGTGGGGCCTCGAGCAGGTGCTCGACGAAAACGCCGACATGTACGAAGGCGCCGACGACGTCGTCCGCCACTACGCCGAGCTCGGCTACCTCCCGGTCTTCGTCACCGGCCGCCCGTACCTGTTCCAGCCGATCTCCCGCCGCTGGCTCGAGACCCGCGACTTCCCCGTCGGCCCGCTCTTCCACGTACAGGACGTGACCGACGCGCTCCCGACGTACGTCGACGACTTCAAGGCCAACACGATCCTCGATCTCGAGCGCGCGGGCCTCGACGTCGACTTCGCCTACGGCAACGCGAGCACCGACATCTGCGCGTACCGTATGGCCGGCGTCGACGAAGCGAACACGTTCATCATCGGCAAACACGCCGGCGAGGCGTGCGACGGCGAGGGCGCGAAGACCATCGCCGTGGACGACTACCCGACGCACCTCGCCGGGCTCGGCGGCTGAGTTACTTCTTCAGCGGGAGCTTCACCACGCTCCCGGGCGCGTCGGGGCGAATGAAGCTCACGATGCGCGCGAGGTTCGGGTCGTCGAGGCGCCCGTCGATGTGCAAGCCGTCGGGCGACCAGTTGATGTCGAACGTGTCCGCCGGCGTGAACGTGATCGGCGGTGACGTCCGCATCGCGACGAGCAGCGGCTGACCGAAGTCGAGTCGACCGTGCAGCGCCGCGAGGAGCTTCTCCGCTTCGGCGCCCCCCGGGAACTCGATCTGGAGCTCGCTTCCGGTGTCCTCCCAGTACATGTCGGCGACGATCACCGGGTTCGACGACCCTTCTTCGCGCGCGCGTCGGTCGATGACTTCACGCGCGTTCGGATCGTCCATCAGGCTCGCGCGCGTCGAGTCGGTGAGCAGCATCGGGTCGTGCTTCGCGAGCTCCTCTGCGAAGGCCCCCGCCGACCACGTCTCGATCCGCCGGTACTCGTCGGCGTGCACGCCGATCAGCCGCCGCACTTCGACCGCACCGTGGGGGGTCTCGATCGACTCGAACACGGGATCTGGCGCGACCAGGAGCGCGACGAGCGGGGAGTCCGGCATCGCCGCGTGGTCCTGGGGCTGGAACGGGATGTACGTGATCGGCGCGTAACACGGCAGCACGTCGCCGACCTGGAGGTCCTTCCCGCTCTTCAGCACGTAGCGCGCGATGTGCCTCAGCAGCGCGTCGGCCCACGGGTTCGGCGGGGTATTGGCCGAGACCGCGAGCGAGTACTCGTGGCGGATCCCCTCGCGGAGCGGCTCCGGCGAGAGCGCGTGACTGAAGCCGTAGGTCAGCAGGTGCCGATGCGGGCGGTCGCCCCCGACGTCGACGAAGCCGACGCTCCACACCGGCGGGCCGCCGTCCTGGAAGGACACCAGACGCGACGGATCGATCGCGTGCATGACCTCACCGCCGAGCCCACCCAACGCGGCGTCGAAGGCCTCGACCACCGCGTTCTCCACCGGCCGCGGATCGCCGGTGAGCTCGAAGCTCATCTCGAACGTCTTCGACCCGTCGGCGTTCTGCGTGACTTTCGACGTCGGCTTCTTCTTCTTCTTCCCGAACGGCCACATCTCGCAGGCGGGATACCGAGTCCGGCGCCGCTGAGCAACGCTCTCGAATCTAGTCCCGCACCACCAAGGTGCACACGCGGTTGATGCCCGCGCCGTCCGCGATCTCCTTCGTCACGGCGAAGTCGAGCGTGTTCCCGTTGGCCAGGCCTTGATTCGCCGCGAACGCACAGCGGCCGACCGACAGAATCTCCGTACGGGCCTGCCCGCCGCCGTAGGCGCCCTGCCGCCCCCCGCCGCCGCCGTCGAGCACCCAGACCTGCGACACGGGATCGATCATCAGGTGGTGGACGCCGGAGGAGCGGCGCAAGCCAGGTTGCGTCGCGTTGTGACCGCCCTCGATGAGCACCACCGTGCACCCGCTGAACTCCTCGCAGTAGGGCGCCCGCACCGCCGCCGCGAAGGGCAACGCCGAGGCTGCACCGGTCGTCGGGCCCTCGTTGTAGATGATGTGCGCCGCGGGGCGGTCGATCTCACCCCGACTCGGACGCCCCGACGCGACGACGAGCGGCGAACGAACCCGCACCGGCCCGGTCATCAACACGTCGCCCTCGAACACCGCGTTCGCGCTGAACGTCGCCTCGCCGTCGGCCTGCAGATCGCCGCGCGCACGCAGCGTGCCGTAGGTGGACACCGTGTTCGTCGAGATGCGGTTGAGCCGCAGCTCGGCGGCGGCGACGTCGATGTCGTTGGCGTCGAGGCGCATGATCCCCGATCCACCGTTCTCGAGCGTCAACGCCGCTTGCGTTCCGTTGTTCGGCGACCCGTTGATCCTCAGGTCGCCGCTGATCGCGTCGCCCGTGTTGCGCACGTACGCGTCGGCGGTCGCGATCGCCGTGACCGGGTCGACATCGTCCGCGCACCCCCATCCGCCGCCCGTGAAGGCCGGCTTCTGCCCGTCGGCGCAGGTGAGCTGCCCCAGCGTGTCGTCGTCTCCGTCCGCGAGCTCGGCCGGGACGTCGGTGAGCTCACTCCAGGCGTGCCCATGCGCGCTCGGCGGGAACGTCGCGGGGACCCCGGTCAGATCCGCGTAGTCGTGGGCGTGGTCGAACGTCGCGAAGTCGTCCGCCGCCGCGCCCTGGAGCGTCGTCGCCTCGCCGCAGCGCGCGGCGCGCGCCGCGTACGGGACCGTCCCGACGCGCACCCGCGGCGACAGCTCGTCGTCGCCGCCCACCGTCAGCCCCACGTACACCTCGCCCGACGCCGGGAACGCGGCGAAGTCGAGCGTGTCCTCGCTCCCCAGGTTCACCGCGAACGTGCCGTCGGCGAGCGTGAGCGTTCGGGTCGTCGAGAAGAACGGCGCGCCGCCGGTCGCGACGTCGTACAGGCCGAATTGGACCTCGACGTCGCCAGTGAGCGGCGCGTCGTCCGCGTCGGTGAGCTGCCCCTGCACGGGGAGCAGCGCCGGGACCTGCGCGTCGGCGGCCCGTGTCGACAACGCGAGGATGGAGAGCGTGGTGAGCGTGATCAGTCGTTTCATCGGTGGTCCCTCCCGAGGACGTAGCGGAGTCGAATCGTGGACGAGGTGCCGCGCACGGCGACGGCGCCGACGCTGAGCCGGACGCGGTGGGCGCCGCCGCTCGCCTGCCCGGCGGCGATGGGTGTGAAGACGACGGTTTTCGCCGATGACGGCGTGACTCCGTCACGGTCCGCCGAACCGTCGAGCGATGGTGATGGCGCTCCGCCGTCGCGGACGTCGGACGGTTCGGCGCCGGCGCACGCGCTGACGAGCAGCGCGGCGAACAGCAGATTTCGTGGCTTCAAATGAGGCTCCCCCTTCCAGGCGGCCCGTGCATCGGGCCGTCTTCAGAAGTAGCGGGGAGATGTTGAGCGAGTGTGGAGGCGCGTCAGTCGCGGCGGTTGAGGGGGAGGTAATCGCGGCGCGACGGGCCCGTGTAGACCTGGCGCGGACGGGCGATCTTCTGCTCTTCGTCCTCGACCAGCTCGTTCCACTGCGCGAGCCAACCGGCCACGCGCGGGATCGCGAACAGCACGGTGAACATCGCGGTCGGGAAGCCCATCGCGTCGTAGATGAGGCCCGAGTAGAAGTCGACGTTCGGGTAGAGCTTGCGCTCCACGAAGAACTCGTCCTCGAGCGCGATGCGCTCCAGCTCCAACGCAACGTCGAGCAGCGGGTTGCGACCCATGAGGTCGAAGACCTCGTTCGCGAGCTTCTTGATCGCCGCGGCGCGCGGGTCGTAGCTCTTGTAGACCCGGTGGCCGAAGCCCATCAGGCGCTCTTCCTTGTTCTTCACGCCCTTGATGAACGCCGGGATGTTGTCGACCGTCTGGATACGGCGGAGCATCCGCAGCACCGCCTCGTTCGCGCCGCCGTGCAGCGGGCCGTAGAGCGCCGCCGCCGCGGCCGAGACCGCCGAGTACGGGTCCACGCGGGAGCTGCCGACCGCACGCATCGTGCTCGTCGAGCAGTTCTGCTCGTGGTCGGCGTGCAGGATGAAGAGGACGTCCAGCGCACGCTCCAACGTCTTGTGGGGCGTGTACTTGAGCTCCGACATCTTCTTGATCATCGACAGGAAGTTGCCGGGGTAGCTCAGGTCGTTGTCCGGGTAGACGAGCGGCAGGCCCTTGCTGTGCCGGTACGCCCAGGCGGCGAGCGTCGGCATCTTCGCGAGCATGCGAATGATGTGCGAACGGCGCTCGCTGCGACGGTCGATGCGCTTGGCCTCCGGGTAGAAGGACGACAGCGCACCGATCGTGGAGATGAGCTGGCTCATCGGGTGCGAGTCGTAGCGGAAGCCGTCCATGAACTTGCGCACGTTCTCGTGCACGAACGTGTGCGTGAGGATCTCGTGCTCCCACGCTTCCTTCTGCTCGCGGTTCGGCAGCTCGCCCTCCAGCAGCAGGTACGCGACCTCCAGGAAGCTCGACTGCTCGGCGAGCTGCTCGATCGGATAGCCGCGGTAGTTGAGGATGCCGTGGTCGCCGTCGATGAACGTGATCGCGCTCTTGCACGAGGCCGTGTTCTTGAAGGCCGGGTCGTAGGCCATCATCCCGAAGTCGTCGTCCGCCACCTTGATCTGGCGGAGGTCCATCGCCTGGATGGTGTCGTTCTCGATCGGGAGCTCGTAGGTCTTGCCGGTTCGGTTGTCGGTGATGGTGAGCGTGTCCTGGGCCATTTCGCGACCCGAGCTATCCGGTGTTTTCGGGCTCGGGGTCAAGCGATTCGGCCGCACCGGTCGGATCGAGGAGCGACTTCCACTGGTCCATCACTTCGGCGGATCCGGGCGCGCCGCGTCGGGTGAGGTCGTCCAGCCGCACGGCGAGCGCCTGGCGGGCTCGCGAGAGGCGCTGACGGAAGGCCGCGAACGAAACCCCGAGCAGCTCCGCGGCTTCCGGACCCGGGAGGCCATCCACGTACGTGACGAGGAGCGCGAGTTTGTCGTCGAGGCTCATCCCGTCGAGCGCGGCGAGCGCGAGCGCCTGCTGCTCCTTGCGACCGAGTGTCTCCTCTTGGGTCGGGCCGTCGGCGGCGAGGAGATCACCGGTGGTGAGGTCGTCGCCGTCCTGGACCTTCGCGGTGCGCGGCCAGGTCCGGGCGATCTCCTTCTGCCGTGCGCGCGCGACCTCGAAGCCGACGTTGCGCGCGATCCCGAGGATCCAGACGCGGGGCGAGCTATCGCCGCGGAACTTCGAGAGGTTCTCCAGCGCGCGCGTGAGGACGATCTGGGTGGCGTCCTCGAGCTCGTCGGGGCGCAGCATGCCGGCCAAATACCGGCGGATGCTCACCATGTGCTTCGCGAGGTCCCCCTCGGTCAGCGGTTCGCGTTTGCGGCGGACCACGGTCCTGGACGAATACCACCCGAAGGCCCCCGGGAGCTACCAAGTCTGCCAACACTCTTCGATTGACTCGCTTGGCGGAGGTCGTTATCGGACCGACGCGATGTCGCTGGACCTCAACGTCACGTATATCCTCGTTTTGGTTCTGTTCTTGATCCCTCTGGTCTTCCTGAACGCGATCCTCTTCAAGCCGTTCCTGAAGCTGTTCGAGGAGCGTCACGAGCGTCTGGAAGGGGCCGTCGTCCGGGCCGAGGGTATGCTCGCCCAGGCCGAAGAGCGCGCCGAGACCTTCAACGAGAAGATCAAGGTCGCGACCGCCCGCGGGATCGAAAAGCGCAACGAGATCCGCGCCTCCGCGCGCGCCGAGATGGACGCCCGGATCGACGAGGAGAAGAAGGTCCTGGCGGGCAAGCTGGAGTCCGCCCTCGGCGAGATCGAGAAGAAGCGCCGCGAAGCGCACGCCGACATCATCGTCGAAGCGGAGAAGATCGCGGAGCTGACCGCGAGCAAGCTCCTCGGAAGGAACGTCTGACGTGAACCCCAACGGCCTCATCCTCCTGAACACCCTCGCCGCCGCCGGTGGCGGTGGCCACGGCGAGATGGACTGGTTCGTCATCGCCTCCATCATCACGAACGCCGTCCTCTTCTTCGGCTTCCTCGCCGTGAAGCTCCGCCCGGTCGTCCGGGAGGGCCTGTCGAACCGCCGCGCCAACATGGCCAAGCAGCTCGAAGAGGCGAAGCAGAAGCAGGCCGAGGCCGAGAAGCGCCTCGAGGAGTACGCCAAGAAGCTCGAGAACCTCGAAGACGAGGTCGAGCGCATCGTCGAGGCCTACGAGGCCGAGGCGAAGGCGGACGCCGAGCGGATGAAGGACGAGACGGAGAAGGCGATCGTGCGGATGCAGCGCGAGAGCGAGTTCACGATCAACCAGGAGATCCGGAAGGTCGAGAACTTCATCCGAGGCGAGGCCGTGAAGGCGACGATGGAAGCCGCCGAGCAGCTCGTGAAGGAGCGCATCACGGACGCCGACCGCCGGCGCCTCACCGACCAGTACATCACCGAGCTCGAGAAGCAGCCGAGCTGAGGAGTCCGAAGAGATGTCACTCGCCAGCGCGGCCGCCCGCCGCTACGCAGAAGCCTTCGTGGAGTCGGCCGCCGCCAAGGGCGACGACACCCTGATCAGCCTCAAGGACGAGCTCAACGGGCTCGCCGCCGCCCTGGACGAGGTCCCGGAGCTGGCGGACCTGCTGATGAACCCCGCCGTGACCGTCGAGGAGCGCAGCAAGGCGCTCGAGCAGGTCATGAACAGCGCCGGTCTGTCGGACCTCACGCAGCGGTGCCTCCGCCTCCTCGCCGAGAAGGATCGCATCCGTGAGATCCGCGAGATCGCGAAGACCGTGAACGAGCTCGCCGACGAGCGCGCCGGTCGTGAGCAGGCGTACGTGACCTCCGCCATCGAGATGTCGGAGGGGTCGATCGATCAGCTGCGCCGCGCGCTCGAGAAGCGGACCGGCAAGAAGATCGAGATGAACGTGACCGTGGACCCGGCCCTCATCGGCGGGATCCGCGCCGAGGTCGGATCGTTCGTCCTGGACGGGACGATCCGCACCGAGCTCGAGCGCCTCCGCATCGCGCTCGAGAACCGCGAGTAGACTTGCCCGTCGACGCCCACGTTCGCGCGTTGCTCGACCGCGAACCGGGGGACGTCCGCGTCGCGATCGTCGGCGCCTCCAACGACCCGCGAAAGTTCGGCCACAAGATCCTGTTGAACCTCGCCCGCAAGGGGTTCGACGTGGTGCCGATCCACCCGACCGAGGCCGCGGTCGCCGGGCGAACCGCCTACCCGACCGTGCAGGCCGCGCCGGGACCGATCCACATCGTCGACTTCGTGGTGCCGCCCGACGTGACGCGCGCCATCCTGGAGGGGCTCGACGCCGACGCGTTCGAGGTGGTGTGGCTGCAGCCGGGATCGTTCGATCGCGCGGCGGCGCAGGCCGCGGAGCGCTTCGCGCACCCCGTCGTCGGTGACTGCATCATGGTCGAGGCGTAGCCGCGATCACGGATGACCGCTACGGTGGGGCCGTCCGGTCTATCCAAGTATGCGCGTCGCTTCGACCCTGTTCGCGTCCCTCGCCCTCACCGGCTGCCTGATCCCGCGCACGCCGTTCTCGGAGTCGACGCCGCCGCCCGCCCCCACCTACACGGACGAGGCGGCCTGGGCCGCGCTGCCGTGGCGCGACGACAACGCCGACCTCGGGGCCGCCGGTGAGACGGACGGTCAGGCCGAGGCGACGGTGGACGTCTTCTTCATCCACCCGACGACCTACTTCTCCGGCAAGTCGTGGAACCAGCCGATCGACGACGAAAGCACGAACGAACGCACCGACGACAACGTGCTCCCCAACCAGGCGAGTGTCTTCAACGGACACGCGCGCGTGTTCGCGCCGCGCTACCGTCAGGCGACGCTCGGTTCGTACCTCGGCGACGATCAGGACAGCCGCGACGCCGCGCTCGACCTCGCCTACGGCGACGTGCTCGCGGCCTTCGAGCACTACCTCGCGGCGTGGGGCGACGGGCGCCCGATCGTCATCGCGGGCCACAGCCAGGGCGCGCAGCACGCGTACCGGCTGCTCTCGGAGCGCTTCGCACACGGTGACCTGCGCGATCGTCTCGTCGCGGGGTACGTCGTCGGTGCGCTGGTCCCGACGGACGTCGTCGCCGACGCCTTGCCGGGGCTCTCGCCGTGCAGCGACCGGGACGAGGCCGGGTGCTGGATCGTCTACAACTCGGTGAAGGCCAACGAAGCGCCGTCGCGGTTCGACCAGGTCCGCGCCTGGACGCCGTCCGGCCCGACGACGTTCGCGATGCCGACGCTCACCTGCACGAACCCGGTAACGGGCGCGGTCGGCACTGCGTGGAGCGAACGTTCCGCGCACGGCGGCGCGGCGCGGCTGAGCTCCGAAGGCGACGGCGCGCCCGTGCACCGATCCGCGCTGAGCACCCGATGCACGGAGCGCGGGCTGCTGGAGGTCGACATCTACGACGACGAGGTCTCGGTGCGCGGCGACGACCTGCACATCTACGACTACTCGCTGTTCAGGAGCGACCTGCGGCGGGACCTCGCCGCGCGCGTCGCGGCCTTCTTGCGTTAGCCGAGCTTCCAACCGACGCGGAAGAGGTGGACGAGCCCGCGGTCGTCGAATCGATCGACGGCGAGGTGCTGCATCCCGCGTTCGATCTTCACCACCACGTCGCGCGCGGCCTCCGCCGCGCCGAGCTCGGAGCGCGCGGCGAGCGCGAGGTTGCCTAGGAACGCGAGCGCTTCGTTGGCCTCTTCGAAGCCCTCCGGATCGGACTCGGCGAGCGCGGCCATCGCCCGCTCGAACGCCGTCGGCGGCCCCGGGAGGCGACGCGGCGCATCGGGCACCTTCACCCCCGCGTCCCGCAGCATCGACAACAGCGCCGCCTCGTCGAGCGCCGGTGTTTCGTCGAGCTGTCGGCGGTACGCGCGGAAGAGCCCGTCGCCCGGCGTCGCGACGACCTCGTCGAGGGTTGCGCGGGACAGCGCCGTGAAGAAGTTCCGTGCGTCCTCCGCGGCGACGAAACCTCGGCGGCGGCGACGTGTGTCGCGCCCGTCGAGCGCGTCCTCGGCGGCGGAGGCGGCGGCCGTCAGCATCTCGTAGAGGCCCCCGACTTCGTCGACCTCGTCGAGCGCGAGCTCGGCGCACGCTTCGAGGAGGCGAACGAGCGCGTCGTGTTCGTGGTCGTGGAGCGCGACCAGAGCGCCGAAGATGGCGTCCCAGCCGTCGGGCTGCCGCGCGACGATGACGTAGTCGCCGAGCTCCTCGCTCGGGCAGCTGTCGAGGGCGGCCTCGATGCGCTCCGCGTGGGCGCGGTCGCGCGCGTTGGAGGTGAGGACGAGCTCTTCGAGCCGCAGCACGATGACGAGGCGGTGGAAGGCCATTTGCACGAGGTCGTCCGGGAGTCCGGCGAGGCGGTCCGCCGCCCAGGCGTCGCCGGCCTCCAGCATCAGCTCGAGCCACAGCGCGAACCGGTCGGGGGCGAAGACGTCCTCGGGCCACAGGTCGTCGTCGAAGAGCCCCTCGAGCTGTTCGCGGCTGGTCAGGGCGACCAGCGCCGCGGAGTCCTCCAACCCGACGTGGTGGATCACGCGCCCCAGCGCGGCGGGCTCGAGGGCACCGATGGTCTCGACGAGCGAACGTTCCGCCATGGGAGGCACGTTCTGCCGCCCGTGAGCGCGCGACGCCAGGCGTCATCACGCCGATGGTGCGGGTCGGCGTAGTTCGGTAGTTTAATGGCAGCTTTGGCCGTCGCCCCCTACCTCGGTCTGTGGCGCCTCGACCCGGAGGCTTCCGAGTACGGCGACACGCCCAAGCCTTCGCGCGGGATCTACACGGTCCTCGGCGACGCCGAGCGGCTCCGGTTCTTCGCGCGTTGGACACTCGGCGAACAGACCGCGAGCGTGGCCTTCGACGCGATACCGGACGGAAGACCGCACCCGCTCCCGCAGGATCCGAGCTCGACGCTCACCACGACGATCGACGACGAGGGCCTGCACTCGGTCGTCGCGAAGGGCGACGTCGAGCTGCACCGCGCGCGGCGGACGATCGTCGACGGCGGGATGGAGATTCACCAAGCGTTGCGAGGCGAGGACGGATGGACGGCGTTCAGCGCGATGTACCGCCCGGCGAAGACCAAGCAGGTGCTGCTGTACCGACGTGACCTCAAGATGCGCAAAGGCAAGATCGCTGCCCAGTGCGCGCACGCTTCGCTCGCGGTGTTCTTCCGGCGCGACCAGGGCGAGGACGGCGCGCTCTCCATTCCGCTCGACGGACCGATGGAGATCTGGAGCCGGCGCGGGTTCGCGAAGGTCGTGCTGTCGGTCGAGACCGAAGAGGATCTGTTGGCCGCGCACGAACGCGCGACCGCGATGCAGCTCCCGACCACGCTGATCACCGACTCCGGGCGAACGGAGTTCGGCGGCGTCCCGACGCGCACCACCGTAGCGATCGGACCGGCGGAGGTGGAGGAGATCGACAGTATCACCGGCCCCGACGGCGCCGTCGCGACGAAGCTCGCGTGAACGCCCGCACCCAGGTCGTCGAGCTCGTCCTCCGCGTCATCGTCGCGATGGTCCTGGTGCACGTCGCCGCGAGCGCGGCGCTGTTCGCGGCGTGGGTGCTGACGTTAGCGCTCGTCGCCGGCGCCGTCGCGTTGTTCGTGCGGCGCCGAACGCCGATCGTCCTCGGTGCGTTCGCGGTGGCCGTGACGTTCGGGCTCGCGCAGCTCGCGGCCGAGACGAAGGCCATGAGCTGCCGCGTACGACTCTCGAACGGATCCGATCGAACGTGCGCCGGTCACCCCGCGCCGCGCGATGGCGAAGCGGTGTTCACGACGCGCCAGCGCCTCGCGGTGCGCTGGGCGAACTTCCACATGGCGATCGGCGGCGCCCTCGTCGGCTTCCCCGAGGTCGCGCGCGAGACGCTGGAGCTCGCGCACCGCGGGACGGAAGCGTCCGAACGCGCGCGACAGGCCGAGCCGCTCGTGAAGCGTCGACGCCTCTGCCGCGGCGGCGCGGCGACCGGCGACCCGCTGGTGCTCGAGTCGGACTTCGCGATGGCGTCCGCCAACGTCCGGCGTATCGTGCGTCGGCTCGCGAAGGACACGCCGGTCGGCGAGTCGCGCTCCGCCCCTCACGTCATCCGCGGCGGCTACGCCAACCCCGACACCACCTGGCGCGTCGCGCTCGCGCTCCTCGTGCCCGGCGCGAAGATCACCGTGCGTCGTACGGCCGACCGCGTCGACGTCGAGTGGCGCGGCAGCATCCAGTACCCGGCGGCGAGCGCGGTCCGCGTGCCGCTCCTGTTCGGTGGGCCCCTCGTCCTCGACGAGGCGGTGTTCTGCGGGATGCAGATGGACGGTGCGTTCGTGCCGTTCGAGATGGTGTGGAAGTGGTCAGTCCTCGACTAACGCGCGCTCGATGACGAGCCACACCGCGCCGGCGTCGGTCGTCGTGTCACCCCACGAACCGGAGAAGCGCCCGCAGAACGACGACTTCAGGATCTCGGGGAGCGCGGCCCACCGGTCTTCCTCGAAGAGCGGGTGTTTGAGGTAGATGCACACCTCCTCCGTCGCGCGCACGGAGAGGCCGCTCTGGAGATCGGACATGTGCCGAATGCGATCCGCGAGATCGACGATCGCGTGAACGATCTTCTTGCCGAGCTCCGGGTGCCGGTCCGCGAGGAGGCGCTCCTCCTCCTTCGGAGGGAGGTACGTCATCTGGATCGGGGCGAAGCGATCGAGCTGCGCGGCGTCGATCCCGAACGTCCCCGAGAACTCCGAGCCGCGGTTGACGGCCGCGATGAACAGCACGTTGTCGGGGATCTCGACGAAGCGGTTGCTCGTCGGATCGAAGACCCGCCGCGACGAATCGAGCGCCGGCATCAACGCGTTGCGCGCGCTCTCTTGGCAGCGGTTGAGCTCGTCCAAGAACACGAGGTAGCGACGCCCCGGGTTCTCGGCGGCCGCCTCCAGCGCGGTGAGGATCTCCGTCTTCACGAAGTCGGTGACCGGCGCACCGCCCTCGCCCGCCCGCACCTGGATCGTGGCGAGGAAGTCGGTGGCCTCGACGACGGCGGCGCAGTTGAAGAACACGAGCTCCATCCCGAGCGACTTGCCGATCGCGCGCGCGAGCACCGTCTTGCCGCAGCCCTGCGGTCCGTCGAGGAGGATGTTGAGCCCGCTCTCCAGGCAGACCTGGAGTTTCTTCGACACCACCGGGTCGAGGTAGACGCCGTCCGGCTCGAACGACACGCGCTCGATGAACTCCACCTCGATCCAGCCGCGGTGTTTGCGCTCCTTCTTGTGGACCTTCTTCACGCGCACCCGGCACGGCGTGCCGGGCGTGATGCGCGCGTCGTCGGAGAGGACGACCTTTGGGGCGCGCCGACCGTCGAGGTGGGTCGCCCGGAAGCGGTACTTCTCGCCGTCGACCGGGTTGAGCCAGAAGGTCGCCTCCATCGTGCGACCCTCGCGGACCTCTTCGATCGACAGCTTGCTCATCGCCCGGCGTTCTACGTGGGCGCCAATCCCCACACAAGGGCGCGGCCGTGAGCTACGGCTTGTACGTCCCCACGAAGGTGCGCCAGCTGCCCGCGGCGTTGCGAACCTTGTGGATGGCCCAGAACGCCGTGGGGTCGACGGGGTCCGTAGCGAAGTGGAGCGCATGGATCACGTCCCCGTGGCTGCTGACATCGATCTGGCCGGAGCGCCAGACCACCGGCGACGATGGCGCCGACGCGTTCGCGGGCCACAGGACGCGGAACACCTGGTCTTGGGCCGCGACGACGCCGCCGCTCGCCGCGCCGTACAGGAGCAGGACGTCGCCCGTGCTGTTCACCTGCATGCCCGGCTCCTCGTACGACCGGGCTTGGGTCGGGTCCGAGTAGGACGCGGATCGGAAGCCCGGGTACCGAACCGAGAGCACCGGGACGTTGCCGTTCATCGTGACCGGGATCCGGAAGTAGTCGATCTCGAAGAAGCCCCCCATTCCGGTTCGCGGGAAGTGCGCCACCACGTGGAGGAAACCGTCGCGGTACACCGCACGCTCGTTGGTCACGTCTCGACCGGGGACCGGCAGCACCGTGCTCCCGGCGGGGACCTTGTCGTAGGGCAGCGTCGGGTGGGTCAGCGCAAACACGCGCCACGTGGCATCGTCATCCACGCCGAGGAGGAGTGACTGCGGCGTCCCGTGGTGGCGCGCCGGACCGGCGACGATCGCACCCTCGAGCTCTTGCCGTTTGTAGTGTACGAACTGAGGCCGCTCCACGCCGTCGCGCAGCTCTGCGAGGGACATCAACGTCGCGACCGGCCCGTTGATCTGCTCGGGTCCACGGTTCGCGAGGACGAGCCAGTCGCCGTTGATGCTCATCCACGGCCAGTCGCGGTAGTTGTTCTGGACGAACACGTAGGTGTGAAAGCCGAGCGCCGGATCCTCGGCGCGCGAGACGGCCACCACCTTCAGGCGACGCGCGAGCCCACCGTTGGCCCCGGCGTTCATGGTCTTGGGCGCGCCGTCCGGAGGGTTCGGGTAGGCGTAGCCGCTGACGTAGGGCTCGGCGGGCGAGATGTTCTGCCGGGGATTGGCGGAGAAGATGTTCGTCCACAGCGGATTTCTGATCTGCGCGACGATCACGAAGCGGCGACCGATCTTGTCGTACTCCACCCGGGTGTCGTACGCGCCGCCGCTCACGCAGTAGCGGTAGGCGTTGGTCGTCGGATAGGACGGGTCGTCGCAGGGGGTGTCGAAGCCGATGTAGTGGTTGACGTCGAGCGGGCGGGGCGTTGCCCCGTTGGGTGACGACCGCTTGAAGGGTTCGAACATCGCGTCGAGATCCGCGGTCATCAGCGACGTGCCGTCGCGGGTGTAGAACCGGACGGAGTCATTCAGCGCGACCGCGAAGAAGTTGTGGCCGGCCGCCACGCCGTTGTCCTGGTCGCCGGCGCTGATGTCCAGCATCGACACCGGCGGCGCAGACGACCACGGCGGCGCCGCGGACGGCGGTCCCGAAGGCAGCGACGGCGGCGTCTCGGGATAGACCCCCTTCAACACCCCGTGTCGCGTGTAGTGGAACGGCCCGCGGTGGGCGTCCAGGTCCTCGAAGGTCCCCTCGCTCGCGTACCCGTCGCGATACCAAGCGACGACGCGGTTCACGCGCGCCACCTCGATCGCCATATCGATCACGTCGGCCGGGGTCCGCCCGGCGGCCGGTGCGTACGCGCGCTCCGTCGGCCACATCCGGTGCGGACCCGTTCGCGAACCGAGGTCCCAGGCGTCGCCGACGCTCACCTGCCCGTCGTCGTACCACGCGTAGACGAGGTCGGAGGGTTTGGCGATCGCGATGCCGACGATGTTCAGCGGCGTCCGTCCGCCCGGGATCCCGAAGGCCTGCGGGCCCTGGAAGGCGAGGTGGTTGGAGTCACCGGTGGTGTACGTGCCGTCCCCGTACCAGGTGTGCACCGTTCCGTCGGTCGCGACCGC
Organism: Deltaproteobacteria bacterium; assembly: GCA_040218735.1. GTDB lineage: Bacteria > Myxococcota > Kuafuiibacteriia > Kuafuiibacteriales > Kuafuiibacteriaceae > JAUHYN01. Next base: position 196,092 of record JAVJQW010000046.1, on the reverse strand, counting down.
GTTCGCGACGATCTGCGCCGCGGAGTGATTGGGCGCCGTGGTGAAGCGGTTGGGGGAGCGGGTCCAAGCGAAGTTCGTCGCGTTGCCACCGCTGACGGTGTTCGCCGCGGTCCACGCGAGGACCTCGTCGGTTGTCCCAGAGATCCCGATCCCCACGAGCCGATCGGGCTCGACGAGCGAGGCGATGTCGTCGTCGATGGGCGGTGAGCCCGTGCCGATCGTCTCGCTCGTGGCCTCGTCGAACGTAGCGGGTGCTCCGCCGCAGGCGGCGAGGAGCAAGGCGGTCATCCCCAGCGTCGGGGTCTTCATGCGATTCATCACGCATTCGAAAGACCCCGGCTCCGCCGGCGACGTGACAGGTCCGCGAGGAATTCTTCGTCAGAACTTCAGGACGCCGAGCGCTGCCTTGAGCTGCGCGTCCTGCTCGAGGTCCTGCGCGGGCTCCTTCGTGTAGGCGGGCTTCGGCGCGAAGTCACTCGGGATGACAAACGCCGGCTCGATGCCCTTGTCCTGCCAGTTGTTGCCGTCGGGCGAGTAGAACCGCGAGACGGTGAGCTTGAGGCCGAAGCCGCCGGAGAGCTCGAAGATCTTCTCGACGGTGCCCTTGCCGAACGTCTTCTCGCCCACGAGCGTCGCGCGGCCGTTCTCCGAGAGCGCCGCGGCGAGGATCTCTGCGCTCGACGCGGACTTCTCGTTCACGAGCACGACGAGCTTGCCGGTGAACGCGGCGTTGTCCTTGGCGCGGAAGGTCTCGGTCGTGCCGTCGCGCCGCTTCACGGAGACGATCGTGCGACCGCGCGAGAGGAAACGATCGGCGACGTCGGTCGACACGTTGAACAGCCCGCCCGGGCAGTTGCGAAGGTCGAGGACCATCGACTGCACGCCGGCCTTCTTCGCCTGGGCGAGCGCCGCGTCGAGGTCCTTCGGCACCGTCTCGGTGAAGCTCGTGATGCGCAGGTAACCGACGCGGTCGGGGCGCACGAAGAACTGGACGCTGTGGTACGTGATCGAGCCGCGCGTGATCGTCTCGGTCCACTCCTCGGTGCCGCGCTGCATGAGTAGCTCGACCGAGGTGCCCTCTTCGCCGCGGATCATCTGGACGATGTCCATCATCGACGCCTCCGCGAGGAACTTCCCGTCGACGGCGAGGATGCGATCGCTCGCCTGCATCCGCGTGCCCGACGCCGGCGCGTTCGGCAGCACTTCGCGCACGATGACGAGGTCCTGGACCTTCTCGAACGCCACGCCGATGCCCTTGATCGAGCCCTTCACGCTGCCCTTCATGACCTTCAGGTCCTCGGGCGTGAGGAGCTGATTGTTCGGGCCGAGGCCCTTCAGCATCCCGTGGATCGCCTGGCTCCAGCGCGCGTCGTCCTCGGAGGCCGCCTTGTCGACGAACTCCTTCTTCACGAGGCGGTCGACCTCCGTGAACATCGCCTTCGCGTTTTCGATCGTCGGGCGTCGGTCTTCGGGGTGGAAGGGATCGCCGGCGCGCGCGAGCGGAGTGCCGACGAAGCAGAGGGTCAGTGCAAACAGGAGGGTCTTCTTCATGGTTCGATTCCTCAGAGGACGCGGTGGTCCACGATGCGAAGGTCCGCGCCGTCGAAGTCGTCGACGACGGTCGGGTTGGAGGTGGGGACGGAGGACGTAGAGTCGGACGGCCACGCGACGGCGACGACCGCGACGACGAGCGCCAGCACCATGGCCGGCTGGTAGATCGGGACGGGCGCCGCGAAGAACGCGCGGATGCGGTCGAACAACGTCGGCGTGAACTCGGCCTCGACCTTCGCGCGCAGCGCGGCGCGCACCGCGGCGCTCGGTCGCGCGGTCTGCAGTGCGCCGAGGCGATCGAGGTCCGCGCGCAGGCGGCAGTACTCGAGCGCGCAGTCGCTGCAGTCGGCGAGGTGGGCGCGCACGGCGTCGTCGGTCGCGCGGTCGAGCTCACCGAAGTGGTGGTCGTGCAGGGCGTCCAGGCATTCTTCGTGGTTCATGAGATTTCTCCTTCTTGGTCGCGCGCGAAGAAGGCGCGCACGGCGCGGATGGCGTGGTGCAGGCGCGACTTCGCGGTGCCTTCGGGCACGTCCTGCACGCTGGCGATCTGCGCGTAGGTGAGGCCGCCGACGACTTTGAGCATCAGCGCCTCGGCTTGCGGTTGGGGGAGCCCTTCGACGGCGAGCTCGACGCGCGCGACCAGCTCGCGGCGCTCGGCGTTGGCCTCGGGGGTCTCGATCGGCGCGGGCGGCTCGGGGCGGTGTTTCTCTTCGGTGCGGCGCCGACGGACCCGTGACAGCGCGCGGTTCTTGGCGACGGTGAAGAACCAGCCACCGACCTGTCCGGGGCGCAGCTCCAACGCCTGGTCCTTGAGGACGGCCATGAAGACCTCCTGGAGGAGGTCCTCGGCCTCGGCGCGGTCCGTGACGTACCTCAGCAGGTACCCGAAGAGACGGTCGGCGTAGCGGCGGTACAGCTCGTCGAAGGCGCGGATCTCGCCGCGGCGGACGGCGAGGATCAGGGCTTCGTCGGTGAGGTCCCGCACGGTTCGGGGGACACAACGCCCGACTCCACCGGACCGTTCAATGGCGGGGGCGTTTTTTTCTCGGGCGCCCGAGGAGGAGCGCCAGGAGCAGCCATCCCGACTCGGCGTCGGACGAACGCGGCGCGGCGCGGCAACTACAGCCTTCGCCGTCCTCGGGGGGCTCGACCCCGGCGTCTGGAGCGTCCGCGACGCCTCCGTCACGGCCCGGCGTGGATGCGTCGGTCCGCACGCCACCGTCGACTTCTTCCACCTCGCCGCGGCAGACGCCGAAGCCGTCGGGGTCGACGTCCTCGCACGTGAGCCCCGACTGGCAACGGAGCAACGCGCCGCCCCGCGCCACGACCTGGCACACGGCGTCCACGCCGCCAACGCAGATCGCGGTCGTCCCATCCATGCCGCAGGCGCCGCCGAAGCTCGCGCAGTCCACGCCCTGCGCCTCCACGGCGGTGATGCCCTCCCCGCGGAGGCAGACCGGCGCGATGTCACCGACGCAGGCCGGGTCGGGCGGGGCCGCGCACATCGACGTGCTTCGGCAGACGCCGCCGATGTCGCCGCTCACGTCGCGTTCGAGCACACACCCGAAGCCCGCACCGCAGTAGATCTCGCGCGCGAGATCGCAGCGGGCGCCTTCACCCCCGCCGATGCAAGTCAGGTTGACATCGCCGCAGCTGCGCCCCTGGCACGTGAACGGCGCGCCGCAGGTCGTGCCGTCGGAGGGCGTGAAAGCTGCGTTGCAATCGACGGAGACGACGCGGCTCCGGGTTCGGTCGCAGGCGGTGAGCGTGGTGCCGTCGCAGCGGCTCCGGTAGGTCGTGGGATCGCAGCGCTGCGCCGGATCCCCGCAGCGCTCGGACACCGCGTCGCAGACGAGGCCCGTCGCGCACAGCAAACGTCCGGCCTCGCAGGGCGCGCCGAGCGGCAACGCCTCGCACCGCGCGTTGGCGCACTCGCCACCGATCGACGCACAGTCCAGCACGACCGGCTGATCGACCTGACACTCCTGCACCAACAGGTCCCCCGCGCACTGCACGTCGAACCCCTCCGACAGACACGCCGGCAGTCCGAGCTCACACTGCGCGGTGCCTGCGCTGGGATCGATCCGACAGCCGGCCGCGTCGCCTGCGCAGAGCGCGAAGATGGGGCGGTCCTGCGCGTCGACGAACGCACAGACTCCGCCGGGGGAGACCGCGCAGTCGAAGCCGTAGCTCGCGTTGATGAGCGTGCACTGTCCGGGGACTCCGGCCGGGAACGCATCGGTGGCGCAGTCGACCTCCACCAACCGCTCGGCGGGGCGACCGCGATCCTCGCAGAAGCTGAGGGTGTCGTCGGCGCACGCCCCAAACAACGTGACGAAGCCGCAGGGGGTGTTGGGTGCGGTCACGACGAGCGCGACCTCGTCCGCGTCGTTCGCGGAGTCCGGGTCCTGAACCGCCGCGGACACCGCCGCGGTGGCGGTGAAGGTGCCGGCCGCCGTCGCCTCGACGTCGAAGGCCACCGTGACGCTCCCGCCCGCGGCGAGCGGTCCGACGGGGCACACGTACGTGGGGCCGCCGGTGCACACAGAGGGCGTGATGCCCAAGACCGTGAGCTCGGGCGGCACGAAGACCGAGAGGTCGGCCTGCGCGACGTCGTCGCTACCGAGGTTCTGCAAGCTGGCCTGCAACTGAGCGGCGGCGCCTCCCGACACCGGGTTCGGCGAGGCGGTGATCGAGACCGCGAGGTCGGCGCAAGCGCCGGAGGGCGATAGCTCGGCGACGAAGGCGTCGAGCCCGGCCTGCACCGTCTGGAAACCGCCCGGGGTCGAAAGCACCAGCGGAGGACCGATGGAGCCGACCACGTAGGCGTTCCCGGTGGGCCCGAGAGCGAGCGCGTAGGGTCGGAGGTTCGCGCCCGGTGCCAGGTAGCTGGCCTGCACGACGGCGCTCCCTTGCGCGTCGAGCTGGAGGACGAAACCACCCCCGGGCGACGTCGCCCCGCACCCCGTCACCGGTACGCCGTCGCCGAAGCCCGCGACGTACGCGCGGCCCATCGCGTCGACGGCGATGTCATAGCCGCCGTCGTTGCCGGTGGCGCCGAGGTACGTGGAGTACACGAAGGAGCCGCCGCTCGGAGCGATCTTCGTGACGAACCCCTCGCCTCCGCCGGGTGCCGTCGTGGCGAGCGCCCCCGGGGTCGTCGGGAAGCCGCCCCCGGTCACCCCGGTCACGTAGACCGCGCCGCTCGGGTCGATGGCGATGCCATCGTAGTAGATCGCTCCGCCATCCGTGGTCGTGCCTCCCACGTAGGTCGTGTAGACGATGGCGGCGCTGCCGGCCTGCGCCGGGTCCAGCTTGGCGACGAAGTAGTCGAAGCCTCCGCCCGCTGTGGTCTGCGCCGCGCCCGGCGTGGGGTTGAGACCGAGGCCCGCCGTCTGACCGAGGAGGTAGATCCCCGTTGCGTCCGCCTCGACGCCCAGCGCGCTGTTGGCGTCGAAGCGCGTCCCGTACACCACGCTGGAGGCCTGCACGCCCGCGACGTCGAACTTCACGACGAACGCGCTCCTCTGCCCGGGCACGGTCATGGCGTTGACCTGCGGGATGGCGGTGGTGCCGTCGGTGACGCCCACCGCGATGACATCGCCGGCGGGATCGATCGCGACCGCGGCCACACTCGTCGTCGTTCCCCCGAAGAAGGTCGAGTAGACGAGCTGCGAGCCGGCTGCGTTCAGCATGGTGACGAAGGACGAGCCGGGCGTCTGCGAGTAGGCGTTCGCGGTCGTGGGGAAGGCGTTGCCGGTTCCGTACCAGGTCGTACCGCCGATCGCAGCGCGGCCGTTGGCGTCGACGGCGATGCCGTTCGATTGGTCGTCGCTGGCGCCGCCGATGAACGATCCGTAGACGAGCGCGTTGGCACCCGTCTGCGACGGGTCGACCTTCAACACGAAGGCGTCGATGGCGCCCGACGGCATGGGTTGAACCGCGCCGGACGTGGTCGGGAACATCGCTCCGGGGTCGAGGCTGGCGCCCGTGACGTACACAAAACCTGCGGCGTCCACCGCGACGTCGCGGCCTTCGTCGAAGTTCGCGCCGCCGATGTAACTCGCGAAGGTGATGTCGGGATCGATATACACGGCGCGTCTCGCGTCGTGCGGTCCCAGCGTGAACCCGAGCGCGTCGCCCCGTCGTACGAAGCGGACGTCGACCTCATCCCGGCGGCCCGCCCCCTCCTGCCACGCGCGTAGACCCGACAGCTGGACGGTCATCACGACACGATTGGACCGCGGGTCGACGACGTCGATCCACGCGTTCCGCGGCTCGATGCGCAGCACGACCTCCCCGTCGAAGCCGAGCCGAATCCTCGCCGCGTCCGCGCCCGGTGTGAGCTCGAAACCGAAGCGCAGCGTGTCCCCGAGGCCGTAGCCGAGATCGATCCCGGGATACATATTGGCGGCCTCGAGGCGGCGGTACCGCGCTGCGCGCCGACCCTCGGGGCCGTCGAGGAAGTAATGCAAGGCACCTTGCAGAGGCTCCGCTCCCTTCGCGCGAGACCTCGACGCCCCCCGCCAGCGGCCGCGGAGGCTCACCACGGAATCCGGCGTCGGTACCGAGAGCACGAACCCGTCCTCGGTCACGAACGCGACCTCCCGATCGCCGCGGACCAGGTGACTCACCGCGGCGGGCGCCTGCCCCACGTTGGCCTCGAAGGCTCCCGACCCGGGCGACGCGATCGCCGCCCCCAACAACAAGATCCACATGTTCAGTGCTCCCGTCCCGGCCGCATCAGCCGCACCGCGCTTCGAGGGCGCGCGTCCGCGCGTCGATGACCGCCCCGCCCTCCTTGGGCTGCGCACGCACCGCCCGCAGGACCGCGTCGCGCCGCGAAGAGCACGGCTGCGCCGCAAGCAGGTTCACGAGCGCGCCGAGGCTCGTCTGAGCGACTGCCGCCGTCCGCACCGCCGCACCGAGCGCGTCGAGCTCGGCCGGTGACAACGTCGACATGCGGCTCAACGACAGCAGCGCGCGGCGCTGGACGACCGCGCTCCGGTCCGCGCTGAGGCGCACGAGCGTGGCGCGTGCATCCTCGACGTCGGTCTTGCGCAGCGCCTTGGCCACCGCGAGGCGGACCTCGGGCTCGCCGGCGTCGGCGTACGCCGCGATGGACCCGACGAACGCGTCCCCGCCCGCGTTGCCGAGCGCCGAGATGAGGTGCGCGCGCTCGAACGGTTCCCGCGCCGCTTTGAGCCGCTCGACGATCGGCGCGGCTGCAGCGCGGCGATCCGGCAGGTGACTCGCCACCGCGCCGAGCACGTACGCGGCGGTCGTTCCGTCGACCCCGGAGCGTCGCGCGAAGGCGGCGGAGGCATAGGTGACGGTCGCGGGCGTCGGCGCGCCGATGAGTGAGACGCGCTGGTCCCAGAGGTGGCGCTCGGGGTGGGTGCGCACCAGCGGCTCGTCCAGGAGCTCCGTCAACGCGGCTTGCGCCGCGGGCGTCCCCGCACCCACGAGCAGATCGAGCAGGAGCGTGCGCTCCGCGTCCGATGTCGCCGGCTCCCGGAACCTCGCGCCGACCTGGTCGACGAGCGCGGGTTGCTTCCGGAGCAGCGCGGTCGCGCGCACGAGCATTCGCGCGTGGTCGGCAAACTCGCCGGACGCCCCCGTTCGGTCGAGCGCGGACCAGAGCGCATCGGCGGTGAGGCCCGCGATGCGTGCGTCCTGCGCGCGCGCCTCCGCGTGAACGCTGACCGGGTGATCGACGAGGGAGCGCAGCGGGCCGAGCCGGGCTGCGGAGGGCGCGGCGACGCGGCCCAGCAGCTCGAGGTCGAGCCTCGTCTGCGCCTGCAGGAGACGTTCGTTCTTCCGGTAGGCGACGACCCGCTCGTCGACTTCGAGCGTCGTGATCATGTCGTCTTCGACGATGGCGCCGCGTGCGCCTCCGGTGAGCTCCGCGCGCAGCCCTCGAACGCCGAGTCCGTCGAACGCCGCCCAAGACCGAACCCCGCGCCGGGTGCGCACAAAGGTCCGAGCGTCGATCGCGTAGCTCGACTCGACCTCGCCGAGACGGGTCCGCTCGTGGGTGACGCCCTTCGCGGGCCGCGTCCACACCAGCTCGCTCGCCACGAGCTTCACGAGCCGCTCGGCGACCAGCTCGGTGCGCTCGGGGACACGAATGCCGGCGACGGTGCCGTCGTCGCGCAACACGACGAGCGCGTCGAGGCCCTCCACCGCGGAAGCGAGGGAGCCGCTCCGGCCGTCGTCCCCCACCGCGAGCGTCGCGGCGTCGACGCGAACGAAACGCAATCCGCGCGTCCGAGGCGTCGGCACGGTGACCAACAGATCCGTCTGCAGGTGCACCTCCGCGGTGACCGGAACCGCCGCACCCTCCGCGACGGGGAGGCGCGTCTCGTCGCGCACCGTGAGCGCGAGTCGGTAGTGACGCGCGTCTTGATCGACGGCGTCGGGACTCTGGGACGTGGATGGACGCCACAACCACAGCGCGGACAGCAGACCCACGCCGATGATCGAGAGCACGTAGACGTTCTTCACGAGGGGCCTCCTCACAGGTCGTCCTGCAGAATCGACATGGCTTCGACGGGGACCTCGAAGGCGACGTCGAAGATGTTCTCGGTGAGTGTGGGGCCGCCCCACGAGAAGAGCGTGGCCTCGGCGCGCTCGCAGTCGATGATGTAACAAACCTCGACGAACGCGCTCACGCGCCCCGACAGCATCCGCAGCACGAAGTCGAGCGAGGCGTTCGCGGTGAGTCTCGAGTCCTGCGTCGCGCCCGCGCCCACGCCGTCGAAGCGCAGGCTCGTCGACAGCGGGAGCTCGAGCGAGATGATCGTGAGCGTGATCTGCACACCCGCCTCGACGATCACCGCGTCGATGCTCGCCGACGCAAACGCGTCGAGCGCGGTGGCCGGCGCGAACTCCGCGACGAGGCCGAGGTCACCGTTCGCGCACGACGAACCCTTCTGCGCGCCCGCCGCCACCGACGCCCCCGCCGAGATGCGCCCCGCGATGCCGCCCGCGATCTTCACCGGAATGAACACCACCGTGATCGTGGCGCTCGCCTTCACGATGTCCTCCGAGAGATCTTCCTGCGCCTCGAGCACGGGGTTGAAGGCCGCCGCCGAGAACTGCACCGGGTCGGGGTGGAAGATCTCCTGGCCCGCGACCTCCAGGAACGCGGAGCTCGGCTCGCCGGGCGCGAGTGATACCTCCGCGCTGGCTTCGACCAGCTGCTTCTCGAGGAACAGCGCCCGCCCGCGCGCCGACATGCTGGCCCGCGCCGAAGGTTGGAGGCCGCAGTAGTCTCCGGTCCCTGGCGCCGGCAGGCTCGTGCCGGGGAGCGTCCAGCCGATGTCGTAGTCGAGCTGCGCGCCGAACATGTCGTTGCCGACGCGGTTGTGGTCGCTGTCCTGCTTGCCGACGACGAGCTGCGCCGGCGGACCGGGCTCGAAGAGATCGGGTTCGTCGAGCTGGCTCTGGAGCTCGAGGAGGACCGCCTTCACCCACTCGACGCGGCAGTCGAAGTAGCGCTCTACCATGGGGATCGAGACGGTGTAGTCCCCCGCGACGCACGGCTGCCCATCCCACGAGGGGACCTGCCCGTTGCCGTAGCTGAAGTCCGCCTGCTGAAGTCGGGCGAACGGCGTCTCGCCCGGCGTCTTCTCGACGCACGCGCGGAACTCGGGCTCGCGGACCGTCTCGTAGGGATCGCCGAGCGCCTCGACGAAGTCGAGCGGGCTCCAGTCGCAAGGGTGCGGGGGGCTCCCGACGTCGAGGCAGCCGAGGTCGCGCGCGGCGACGAGCGCCTCCTCGATCAGCGCTTCGGTCTGGGCGATCGCCTCCAGGAAACAGACCCAGGTGTTGCAGCTCTCGTAGGGCGTGAGGCTGGTGAGGGTCTCGTCGATCGTCTGCTGGACGAGGGGCGAGAACCCAGGGTGGCCGGAGAGTCCGCCCGGGCCCGCGGCAGAGAACTGCGCAGAGAACGCAGCCGGACGACGCGCCGGCAAGATGAGTTGCGGGCGCTGGTTCGTCGTCGAGGTGCGGAGGCCGTGGGCCTGCCGACGCTGGCTCTTGAACTCACGCGCCCCGTCCAGGACCTTCGCGACCGGGCTGCCGATGAACGGCGCGGGGTCGATCAGGTTCCCCGCCGGATCGAAGAACACCTGGACCTCCGGGATGGCTTGGTCGACGTCGTCGGTGAACTGCGTGAGCCACTCGAAGTACGCGATCCAGATCAGCTGGTGTCGACGAACCAGATCGGCGAAACGTCGGCGCGCGCCTTCGTAGAGCCTGAACTGCGGCTCGATCAGGCTCGGCGTCAGCGCCGCGCCCATCATCTTGTGGTACGCGAAGCTCTTCACGACGCGGTTGCGCGTCTGGGCGCCGGCGCGCATGCGCTGTTGCAGGTCGTCGTCGAAGAGGAAGATGCCGTAGCCGACCGGTCGCGACGTCTGCAGCTCGCCGGCATCGAACTGCTCTCGGAAGTCGGCGCGCTCCGCGTCGAGCATGTAGACCGCGTCGAAGAAGACGTTGCGCCCCTGCAGCTCCGACGGCAGCTCGACCTGCGGCGTCGTCGCGACTGCGCTGTCGAAGTGCTGCACCGGGAGACCGAGCACCCCGCGCTCCCCGATCGCCCACGGCTCGGGGCCGCCGTTGCGATCCAACGCGTAGGCGATGTCGAACATCGCGCGGTGATCGGGCGCGACCGCCGCCGCGCGATCCAGGTAGGCGTTGAAGTTGTAGTACTTCTCGTAGACGTACTCCGCGCAGGACAGCACGGTCGGACCGTTGCTCGCCCAGGTCTGCCTCTGCATCGTGAAGCGGTTCTGGTGCGGGTCGCTGCCCGGCGCCTTCGACAAGTGCGTGAAGTCCTCGGCGAGCCGGCCGTAGTAGTTCGACGTCGGGGGCTCGATGGTGTAATCCGAGCGGTCGTCGTCGAGGCGGCGCGCGGGCGTCAGGCTCAGCGGTGTGTTGTTGGGCGTGACGCACCCGTCGCAGTCGACCTCGGGCGGGACCATCGCGGTCGCGCTCGCGGTGCCCATGAAGACCGCGTCACCGAGCGTCGACAGCAGCTGGAAACACACCGAAGGGTGAACTCCGCTCGCGACCGGCTCCAGGTCCATGCGCTGCCGCTCGAGCCGACCGCAGATCGAGTTCAGCCAGGCTTCGTCCTGACACTGCGCGATCGTCGGGGTCACCTCCGCGCACCGCTCGAAGCAGGCGCCGAACCCGACCCGCCCTGTCGCGCGCCGAGACTCCTGCTCGCCGCACGGGGACAGCGCGTAGCTCAGGCTCTCGCAGTCCGAGCGCGCCGGCGCCGGGCACTGCCGCACCCCGATCTGCGACGCCGCCTGGGGCGCGAGGCGACCGGACGGTGCCGGCTGGGCGGGGCCGGTCCCCCCCTTGGCGACGGCGGCGCTGGGGGCCAGGACGATACAGACGGTGACGATCCGGGCGCCGGATCCGACGATCGAAACGGGTCTCACGGGGCTGCAGACCCGGCGAGTTCGGCGCGCGTGACAGGGGCGCGCGCTTTTTTTCGCTGGCCGACCCTCCGGTTGCCGTACGCTGGGCTTCGATGGCCGTCGACGAGGTTTTCGTCCATCTCGCCGCCGACGACGACGAACGCGCGGCCGAGGTGCTCGTCGCGCGCCACGAACGAGAGCTGCGACGGTGGTTGTCGCAGTTGCTGAACGCGGAGGCCGAGGTGGACGAGGTCTTCCAGGCGGTCCTGGTCCGAACGTTCCGCCACCTGGGCAAGGTCGACCGCTCCGAGGAAGACGCTGAACGCCGGCTGCGGGCCTGGCTGTTCCGCATCACCCGACGCGAGGCCTACCGACACCTCGCGAAGCGCGCGCGACGCCGTGCGCACGAGCAGCGCCTCGAGACGCGAGAGGCGGCGATGATCCAGGCCACCGGCCCCGGCCCCAGCACGAACCTGCGCGATCGCGACGAGCGCGAGAAGCGCGTCGAGGCCCTGGAGTCGGTGCTCGCCGAGCTCCGGCCGCAGGACGCGTCACTCATCCTCCTTCGTTTTCGGCAGGAGTGTTCGTGCGCGCAGATCGCCGAGCGGTTGTCGACACCCGACGCGCCCCTCAGTGAGGCCACGGTGCGTCAACGGCTCTCGCGCGCGACGCGACGCCTCAAGGCGAAGGCCGAAGAGGCTGGCCTGGGATGAGCGGCTACGGCCTGTCGAGCTGGATGCAAGATGCCTTGCGAGCGCCCGAGCCCCCGCTCGAGCGCGGGACGCGGATCGGCAAGCGCTACCAGATCCTTCGACGCGTCGGCGCCGGCGGGTTCGGCGCGGTGTACGAAGCGGTGGATCGAAAGCTGGGCCGACGCGTCGCGCTCAAGCTGATGGCGCCGAGTCACCTGAGCCGACTCGGTGCCGAGCAGCGCCGCACGTACGTCCGAACCTTCCAACGCGAAGCGCGGATCACCGCGCGACTTCCGCACCCGAACATCGTCGTGGTGCACGACGTGAAGACGGCCCGTACGTTGTACCGAGGCCGCGAGGCGATCGAGTCGAAGTGGACGGGAACGCCATTCCTCGTCATGGAGCTGCTGGAGGGGGAGACACTCTTCGAACGCATCCAGCGTGGGGCGTTGTCCGTCGAGGGGGCGCTGGAGCTGCTCGACGGTCTCTGCCAGGGCGTCGCGTACGCGCACGACAGCGGGATCGTGCACCGCGATCTCAAACCGGCGAACGTCTTCTCCTGCGCGGACGGGCGCCTCAAGGTCCTCGACTTCGGCATCGCGACCGCGGACGAGCGCGCCTGGCAAGGCATCGGTGCCAACGACCGAATCGGAACGCCCGGGTACATGGCGCCCGAGCGCGTGCGCGGTGAGGCGAACGACGAACGCGCCGACGTCTTCGCGATCGGTGTGATCGCGTACGAGATGCTCAGCGGCGAGCGCCCCTTCGAGGACGACGCCGCTCCGATCGGGGCGGCGTCGCTACGGACGACCACAAGAGACGTGCCGCCGGCCCTCGACGATCTGGTGCGCCGCTGCCTCGCCCCGACGCCCGACGGGCGCCCGGCCTCGGCCTCCGCCGTGCTCGCGGAGGTCCGGCGGATCGCCGCCGCGCACGGCGTGGGCACCCGGTCGGTCGTCGAGATCGAAGCGACCGACGACCGCGAGCCCTTCCCCGGCCTCGCCGCGTTCCGCGAGGACCAGTCGCTCTTCTTCTTCGGACGCAGCCACGAGATTCGCGAGCTCGTCGCCCGGATGGGGCCGAGCCGCCGGTGGCTCGCCGTGGAGGGCGCGAGCGGCGTGGGCAAGTCGTCGGTGGTCCGGGCCGGCCTCCTCCCCGCCATCCGCTGCGGGTGGATCGCCGGCGGGCCGACGAGCTGGCGCGCCGCGGTGATTCGGCCCGGCGACGATCCCGCCGGTGCGCTTCGCGCGGCGCTCGGGACCACCTCGGACGATCCAGTCCGCGAGGTCGCGGAGGATCTCGACTCCGACGAAGGTCTGCTGATCGTGGTCGACCAGCTCGAAGAGCTGTTCCGCGCACCCGAGACCCGAGCGGCGCTCGAGCTCGATCGCTGGCTCACCGACGCCGTCACCCTCGACGCGCCGATCTATCTCGTCACGACGATGCGCACCGACTTCGCGCAGGAGGTCAGCCGGCTCCCCGGGCTCGGACCGCTGCTCAACGACGCGGCCGCGCGCTACCAGCTACGCCCGCTCACCGGGGCTGCGCTCCGCCAAGCGATCGTCGGCCCCGCCGCGTTGACCGGGACGACGTGGGCGCCCGAGCTCCCGGACCGCATCATCGCGGACGCCGGCAACGAACCCGGCTCGCTGCCGCTGGTGAGCCACGCGCTGCGAACGCTGTGGGTGGACTGCGGCGGTCGAACGATCACGGTGGAGGCGTACGAGCGGATCGGCGGCCTCGGCGGCGCGCTCGCGCGGAGCGCCGACGCGGTCCTGGAAGCGCTCGGAGAAGAGGGGCGCGTTCGGGCGCGCACGTTGATGCTCGCGCTGGTCGTGAGCGGCCGAGACCAGCCCGACGTGCGACGCACGATCCCCTACGAGCGCGCGGTCGAAGCCGCCGGGGGCGGGGCGGAAGCGAAGCGTGTCCTCTCGAGCCTCGCGGATGCGCGGCTGATCGTCGTCGCCGACGATCACGTCGACCTCGTGCACGAAGCGCTGCTCGACAAGTGGCCACAGCTGCGTCGGTGGGTCGACGCGAGCCGTCGTGATCTCGAGCGACGAGAAGAGCTGCGCACGGCGGCGCTCGCGTGGCACACGGCGGGACGCCCCGAAGATGGTCTGCCGCGGGGCGGACAGCTCGCGTACTACCGGAGCGCGGAGGCCGAGGACCGCACGGCGCGGGCGTTCGTGGACGCGGCCGTCGCCGCGGAGGAGCTGCGACGCTCGCGTAGCGCGCGCGAGTTTCGTCGACGGGTCTTCGCGCTCTCCGTCGCGCTCGCGCTCGCGCTCGTGCTCGCGGTGTGGGCGATGTTCGAACGCGCCGAGGCCGAAGCACAGCGGGTGATCGCGGAGCGACGCCGCGCCGAGGCCAAGCAAGTCGCCGACCGGCTCGTGCACGATCTCGACGACCAGCTCGCGCGCATCCCCGGGACGAGCGGCGCGCGGGGTGAGCTCCTCGACACCGCCGGCGATCTGCTCGACCGACTGAACGGTGACGACGGTTCGTCCTTGGAGGTCATCGCGAGTCGCGTGCGGAGCCACCGCAAACGCGCGAGCCTCGCGAGCCGCTACGAAGCGCACGACCTCGCGGTGCGCGAGCTCCTCGAAGCGGAGCGCCTCGGTCGACGCCGCGTCGCGCTCGCGCCCGACTCCGTCGACGCGAAGCTGGAGCTGGCGAAGACGCTGCGCGAGCTGCACTGGCAGGACCGAAGTGACCTCGACTACGCGCTCGCGCGCACGCGCAACGCGGACGCGCGCGAGCTGCTCGTCCCCGTCGTCCAGGCCGACGCAGACGACGTCGCCGCGCGGCGCATCCTGATCGACGTGCTCGGCGATCAGCAGTCACTGTGTGAAGGCGTCGGCCCCTTCGAGACCGCGGTGGAGGCGACCGAGGCCTACGAGCGCCTGCTCGCTCCTCTGTTGGAGGCGACGCCTGACGACGAGGACCTCGAGCGCCTCGTCCGGATGCACGTCGGCCGCGCGACGCTCGCGTCCCGCATGGGCGAAGTCGACGAGGCCTTCGCCGAGCTCGATCGGGCACGCGCCGCGTCCGAGCGACGCGCGCCCCAGGACGCCCTCGCGGCGGTCGACGGTCGGTCTTGGCTGCACCTGCGGGCCGGGGAGTACGCGGCCGAAGCGCGTCGGTTCGAGCAGGCGCGCGTCGAGCTCACGCGCGCGCTCGACGTCCTGGAGATCGCGCAGCGAGAACGGCCCGGGCGCCGCGCGACACACTTGCGCATCGTCGTCGCGCGCTGCGGCCTCGGCGAGGCTTTGATTCACGCCGGGGAGCTCGACGCCGCACAGTCTCAGTTCGCGCAAGCGCTCGCGGCGATGGACGCGCAGATGAAGCTCGACCCGACGAACCCACGCTTCAGCTACTACTTCGGTCACGCGCACCTTGGGAGCGCGCGACTCCAACTCGCGCGCTTCGCCCCGTTCGAGGCGGCGAACGAGGCGGCGTTGAGCGTCGAGTCGTTCTCACGACGCTGGCGTCGCTCCGAGACGATCGACAACGGCGTGAACCTGGCCGAAGCGCTGCTGATCTACGCGACGGCGCGCGAGATGGCGGGGGATGCGGCGGCGGCGCGCGACGCGCTGAACGAAGTGTTCGCGATCGTCGAGCGCTTCGAGGCGTGGAACCAGCTCGCGCGCGGCCGCTGGATTCAGGACCGCGCGCAGGATCTGGATCGGTCGTTACGGTGACCTACCGGCGGCTGCCTTCGAAGCCGGTCGTGAACTTCAGCTGCGCGCCGATCGTCAGCGCTTCGATCGTCCCGTCGTCGTTCGGATCACCCGCCCACAGGCACCCGCCCGTGTACGCGACCGCGACCTCGCCGTCCTTCATGCCCGTCGCCTCCCAGTCACCGTCGGTGCTGGACCCCGAGGTCTCGAGGTTCGCCTTGGCGGCGGAGATACCGAGGAGCGCGCAGTTGATGCCGTTGGTCGCGACGCCGGCGCCGAGGAGCAGGTCGAACGCGGTGCCGGCCTCGTTCACCACGCCGAAGTGATCGGTGTTCGTCGTCTTCATCTCGCCGTCGCAGACCTGACCACAATCCGGGTTGCTCGTGCCCGCGCCGCACTCCGACGTGTCGGGATCGACGAGCGTACCGTCGCAAGACTGGCGCGGGATGCTCACGAAGAACCGGTGCGGGAAGCGCGCGTTCCGGTGCTCGGCTTGGACGGACATCGGCCACGTCTCACTCGGGCAGATGACCTCCGGCTTCGCGCAGTCGAGGTCGAACGTGATCGGCGTGCCCGCGTGATCGATCGTGAAGCTGCCACCCGAGGAAGGGAGCGTCTCCGTGTAGACCGCGCCGCCGAGCTTCACCTCGATGTCGAGGCGGTCGTCGTACGTGATGTCCCACGTCCCGTTCATCGACGGAGCGTCGGTCATGGAGTTGATGGCGCCACCGCAGCCGCCTTCGGCGCCTGCGAGCAGGGGGGTGACCAGGACGGCAGAGAGTAGGATTGTTTTGGATTTCATCGGGTTGGTCTCCTCGAGTGTTCGCTCGCTGAAATAGACCGAGCACCCACCCTCCGACTGCCGATCGTGCGCGCTCTCACGCGCCTGACAAGGCCTGACGCACCAGCCGCGACACGACCTTCGAGAACCGCCGCACGGCGCGGTCGAGGTCGTCGTCGATGAGGTCGATGTGGTGCGTGAAGCACTCCTCGTCGAGCCGGCGCACCGCCACCTGCGCACACACGTAGCCGTAGCGCCGCTCCAGCTTGCGCACGAGCGCCCGCAGCGCCGCCACCGAGCACTCCGTCGGGGAGCCGTCGCTGATCATCACGAGCACCTTCGCGCGGCGCGTCGAACGGCGCCCCACCTGGGCGACGTGCCACAGCGCCCCCGCGTCGTTGTTGCCGCCCTGCAGCGTGAGGCCGGACACCGCGCAGCGCTCCGCGGAGCCCGCGTCGAAGATCGACACGTCCGAGAAGCCCCAGAAGGTCGCGTCGACCCCGCGTAACCCGCGGCACGCTTCGGCGATCAAGAGGCCGAACAGCTTCGCCTTCTCGAGGTTCTGGTCGAGCGACATCGACCCCGAGCAATCGATCAACACCGACAGCGAAAGGTCGGCGCGCTGCACGGCCTCGCGCGCGACGAGCATCCGCGGATCCCGTCGAACGATCGCGCGCGGCAACCCACCGCGATCCACCTTGCGCCCCTTCAGCCGGGCACGCCTCGGCTCGAGCTGCAGACCCAACACCTTCAGCACCTCGCGCAGGCGCCGCGCCGCACGCGCGACGCGTCGAACGCCATCGCGGTGCTGCTCCGGCTCGGGGGCGACGCGCTGGATGTCGCGGATCTCGTCGAACGACTCGTCCTCGCTCCGGTTGATCGTGCGGTCGCCGTGTTTGGGTTTGGTCTTGTCGCCGTCGAGGATGCGATCGACCTCGCGCTGCACGGACTCGTCGTCGACGCCCCGCCGCGCGCGCGCGTCGCCTTCCACTCCGCTCCCGGTGCCGTTGGCGTTGTCGTGCAGATCGAGGACCTCGATGAGCTTCGCCTCCTCGCCGAAGATCTCGATCAGCTTCTTGGTGATCGACCAGAGCTGCTCCATCGACGACTTCCTGAACGACTTGTCGAACAGCGCGAGCGCTTCCTTCACCTTCGGATCGCCGTAGCGATCGCCGAGCCCCATCCGCAACGCACGCACGAAGCGCACGAAGCTCGTGCCGCTCCGCTCCATCTCGCGGAACAACATCCCGAGCGCGACCTCGACCTGCGCCGGCGAACGCGCGACCTCCAACCGGGCCGCCGACAACACCGCGAACGTGTGCGGCCCGAGGCGCTGCGCGAGCTCCATGACCTCGACCGCGCGACGCTGGTGCTGAAACGCGTGCGCCGCGAGCGTCTTCAGGTAGTCGCCGTGCTCCGTTCGCCGCGCGCGGAGGTTTCGCTCCAGGTGTTCGTCGGCGACGAGGTTCAACAGCGAGTGCCGCTTCTCTCGCTCGGCGTCCTTCCAGATCTTCAGCGCCGGTTTGTCGGCGTGGAACATGTGGTGACCGAGCTCGTGGAGGATGAGACCGCGCAGCACCCCCTCCCCGTCGCGGTGGCCGCGGAGGAACGCCATCGGGTTCACGTAGATCGACTTCTCTTCGAGGCGGGTGTAGCCGTACGCGTCGCCGCCGATCAGGTGCACGCGGTAGGCGGAGCCGACGAGCAACCGCGACTCCTTGGCGCCCCACGCGAAGATCTCCGCGAGCCGACGTACGCGCCCCTGGGACGACAGGTCACGGCTGAGCGCCCGGAGCGCACGCTCCTGGATCTCCTTCGTCTCGGCCTGCGCGAGGATCGCGGTGAGCGCCTCTTGGTTGTCCATCGGGCTCATCCGCTCGAGCTCGTCGAGCAACCGGCGCGTCGCCCCGCTGCGCCCCGCCGTGACGACACACGTCGCGGCCTCCTCGGCGCACTGCGGATTCAACGAAGCAAACGGCCCCGCCTGCACCCCCGGCGCGAGGCGCTCCCACGCGTCGAGCGCCGCCGTGAGCGCCAGCGGGAACGCACGACGCACCCCGCACGCGAACAGACGCCGCGCCGCCGACGTGCGCACCGCCAAGAGCCGCTCCGTCCCCTGGTCGAGGAACGCGAGGAGCGCATCGCGAACCTCACCGCCCATCTCGCTCTCGACGAGGATCCGCACCGCCTCGGCGTACGCCGCGAGCTGGTCGGAGGTCGCGAGGTCACAGCCGATGCGGTGCTCGAGCACGCCCGCGTCGCGGATCGCCGTGAGGTCGTCGTCGAGGAACCAGCGCCGACCGGACGGCGCGCAGATCGCCGCCGCGAGACGAGGCCACACCTCCGGCTCGTCCGGCAGGCGCGCCATCCCCAACGCAAAACGCAGCGCGGGATCCACGTCCTCTCCGAGGAGCGCGTCGAGCGTCGCCGGGTCCGCGATCGCGAGGAGGCGCTCGGCCACGTGACGACCGAAGCCGACCGCCCCCGATCGCACCCGCGCGACGAGGTGCTGCGGTTCGTCGATCCGCGGGAGCGCGGCGCGTGCGACGAACAGCTGATCACACGCCGCGAGCTCCGCGAGCCGCGCGGGGTCGTCCGTGCGCATCGCCTCCGCGACCAACGTCTCGTCGGTGGCCACCTCCGTCGCGACCGCGTGCGCGCCGCTGACGTCCGTGTCGAACCAGCGCGAGAGCTCCGCGCGCGTCACCTCGGTCGTGCGATCCAACAACGCGACGACGAGGTGCTGCAGACGCTCCATCACGTCGGCCTCGACGCCGCCGAGGAACATCTCCACGAGGATGCGCGCCGCGGGCACGCCGTGCAGGTGCACCTGGATCGCGACCATCCGCCCCAGGTCCTCGTCGAAGACGCGCGCGAACCGCTCATGATCACGCATCCGCCACACCGCCGCGAGGCGCGCGAACCCGCACCACACCTGCGTGACGAGGAGCGGCGCGGGCCAGTAGAGGCTCGCCCGCAGCACGGCCGACGGCCCCTCGGGGTGCGCGAGCACCTCGCGCTCCAAGCTCTGCAGCGGGATCTCCCAGCGGTGCAGCCACGCCGCGGCGATCAGCGGGATGAACGGCGCGCGGCGACCGCGGTCGACCATCTCGGTCTCGAGCGTCGACCAGAACGTCTCTTCGTCCTCGGTGTACCGCGAGAACGCGCGGCTCGTGAGAACCGGGTCGTCGAAGCCGAAGAGGATCGCCGCCGCGATGCGCGGGCTCGGCGCGGCCTCCTTGCGATCCAACAACGCGCGCGCGACGCCGCGCACCGGGTGGGTGTAGACCACGCGCAGCGCCGAGAAGAGATCCGCCGAGTCGGCGGCGAGGATCGCGTCCGTCTCTTCTTCGGTCAGCGCACGAACGTCCGAGCGCTCCTCCGTCATCCGCATCTCGGGCGACGCCGGCGCCTGGACGATCTGCGCGAGCGCACGCACCTCGGCGTCCGGGCTCGCGGCGAGGCGCCCCGCGATCGCGAAGAACACCGCAGAGGGGAAGTGCGCGAAGCGGCGCGTCCACATCAGCACCGCGCGCTGGTGTTCGACGGCGAACGCAGCGACACGATCCGCCACACCCTCCCCCCGCGCACGGCTCGCAGCGCACACGATCTCGTCGGCGAGGGTCTGACCCTCGACCTGGGCGCGTGTCGCGACGTGAATCATCAGTGTGTCGAGCTGTGCGGCGTCGAGGCGCGCGGCGAGCCAAGTGACGAGCCGCGAGCGCTGCACGTTCGACAACGCGAACGACCCCTCGCGCTCGCGCCGCATCGCGGTCTGCACGAGCAGCCACACGAGGTCGCGATCGCGCGACGCCGCCTCCTCCAGGAAGTACAGCTCCGAGCGCACGTTCGAGACCGTGGCGACGACGTCGAGCACGAGCTCCGCGTCGCGACGCGGAGACACGAGCAGCGCACCGACGAGCTCCCGAAACAGCTTCGCGTGTTTGCTCGGCGGCGTCTGCGCAAGCAGCGGCACTCCGGCCCGTGGGTTCGCGCGGATCGCCGCCTCCCACTCGGCGATCGTCCCGTAGGTCGCGATCGACACCACCGGCGGGACCTTCGACAGCATCAGGATCCCGGAGATGACGTCGAGGTCGAGCATCGCGCCGTCGAGGCACACCGGCGTCCCGAAGACGTCGGCGAGCGGGTCCTCGAGGTCCGCCTTGGGACGGAGCTCGGCGATCAGACGCGCCGCCGCCTTCGCGACGCCGACCTCCAGCACCGGGTGCGCCAGCAGCAGCGGCAAGTGCGCCGCGCTCAGCGCGATCATCTCGGGCGGCGGGTCCTCGAACGACGCGACGACCCGAGCGATCGACCACGCGACGCGCAGCCCCTGAGCGCCCTGGACGGAGCGCCGCTTCGCGCCCCGCACGAAGCGCTCGACGAACCCGGCGTCGTCACCGACGAGCCGGAGCACGACGTCGAGCCGGTCGTTGCTCTCGGCCTGGAGGCTCTCGTCGAGCGCGGCGCGGTTCTTCGGCAGCAGCGGGAGCACCCCGATCGGCAGGCCCTCCAGGAGCGGCTGCGTGCGCTCGTCCCACTCCAGCGCGAGGAGCGCCGCGCGCGTGACTTCGCGCGGGACGACACCCGTGGTGTGGAGCATGACGATCGTCTCGACCCCGTCGCCGCCGTGGATGAGCTGAGGGGCGCGCTCGATGACGACGTCACGCGAGGCCGGATCTGCGAGGAGGTGCGCCGCGAGCGCGCCCGGGACGCTGCTCTCCGCGACGACGCGCGCGCGGACGTCGGGGCGGTGGTGGAACAGGCCGTGGGCGAGGCGGAGGTTCGCGCGCGCCCCGGTCTTCAGGAGCGCGGTGACGGCGGCGTCGCGGACCTGAGCGATCTCGTCGTTCAGGGCGCGGACGATGACGCGGAGGCCTTCGTACCCTTCGACCCCTGCGAAGCAGGCGACGATGGTGGCGCGGAGCTCGGGGTCTTCGTGGGTCGCGTGGGGGTACAGGCGTGCGAGGAACGGCGCGCGCACCGTGTGACGCTGCGCGGCGAGCTCGGTGAGCTCACCGAGGAGCTCGCGGTCGATCACGTCGGCGGCGAGCCGATCGTACAGCCACAGATCCCGCACGCACCTCGGACATAGCAGCGTTCGGGCCCGGCCGCAGGGTGGATAAGCGGCCGAGCCCGAGCGGGTTCGAGGTTGTCATTCATGCGAAGACTCTTTTCGTTTCCGTCACGCGCGGGCGGGTCGCGAGGCAGCCCGGATCGTCCGTTCGCCCCGGGACCGCTTGGGCTCCCCGGCGGTTCGTAGGTGCCGTCGACCGCGGCCCCAGGGCTCGACGCCGGACGGGAATCGCCGGCGGTGGCATCGGGGCGTGTTTTCGCGGTGCACGGCACCATCGAACCTGGATGCCCGAGCGATCGACGGTGTGGAGGAACGGCGCCCGCCCGAAGGCGAACGGCCCACAGCCCCAACGCGCCACGGCGAACCGCAGCCGATGGTGAAACGTGAGGGCAGGCTTCACGCCACGGCCGCTCCCATCCGAGTGGCCGCCACACCGGCGTGAACCACGGCGACGCACCGGATTGTCCCGCGAACGGGGCCGGGGGTGCGTGCGCCGCGAACGTCCCTTCGCGAAGAAGAGGCGCTCTAGCGTCGTGTGTTGCTCAGGCTAGGTTTTCGAGCACGCGGCCAGTCCGGTCCGCGTCGTGAAGGTTCACAGTTCGAGACGTGGCAAAAGATCCGACGTCCGACGGACGCCGTTAACGGCCAAGGTAGAGACGTGATCGGGCACCGTCAACGCGGTTTCTTCGTCACTGGCAGAACGGGTGGAAGTCGATCGACGCGTCCGGCGTGACGGGGCCATCGACGACCGGTTCGAGGACACAGACGCGCGCGGTCCTCACCGGCGCTTCGTCGGACCAGATGGCCTTTGCCATCGTGATGATCATCCCCAGCGCCACCATCAACTCCACCGCGCGCATCCTGAGCTCCCTCCAAGGATTCAGTTCGGCGCGTTGGGTGGATTCTCAACTCGGGTCGGCCACTTTTGCTCGCCCGAACGTGCGATACACGAGGACGGTGTAACCCAGCACCAACGCCATCCCCGGGATCCACCAGAACAGCGCCACCGTCGTGCCGTCGCCGGGGCCGTGGGCGTTGGCCGCAGTGAGCGCGTGGGCCGGCTCGAGCGTCGACGGGAGGACCAGCGGGTACAGACCGAACGCCACGCTCGCGAGCATCCCGGCGAGGTAGGTGCCCGAGCCGAGGAACGCGCGGGTGGGCGCGTCGCGGCCGAGGTACACGCGGTGCGCGAGCAGCCCCCCGAGCGCGACGAGCGGGAAGGCGGCGCCCCAGGGCTGGTCGGCGAGGTTGGCGGAGAGCTGCGGCTGCAGCGCGAACGACGCCGCGGTCATCCCGGTGGTGAGCAGCGCGGTCGACCACCACAGCCGCGTCGCTCCGCGGCGCGCGCGGGCGGCGAGGTCACCGCCCGTCGCGTGCGCGACCCACGAGGCGCCGTGCAACGCGAGCGCGCTGAGCGCGGTGGTGCCGACGAGGAGGGTGTACGGGTCGAGGACGCCGACGTGACCGTCGTGGGTGAAGTCCGTCCACAGCGGCGTGAAGAACCAGCCTTCGCCGTCGAGCGGGACGCCCCGCACGACGTTGCCGAGCGCGACACCGAGTACCAACGCGAGCAGCGCGCTCGACGCGAAGAACACGAAGTCCCAGATGTCGATCCACACCGGTGACTCGAAGTGTCCGCGCAGCTCGATGGAGAGGCCGCGCAACACGATCAGCCACACGAAGATCGTGAGCGGGAGGTAGAAGCCCGCGAAGGCCGCGGAGAACAGGCGCGGGAACGCCATGAACAACGTCCCCCCCGCGGCGATGAGCCAGACTTCGTTGCCGTCCCAGAGCGGGCCGATGGATCGGAGCAACGCCGCACGCTCGTCGCGGGTGCGTGCGACCCACGGGCTGATCGCCCCCGCGCCGAGATCGAAGCCGTCGAGCACGACGTACCCGGCGAGGAGGAACGTGAGGAGCGCGAACCAGACCGTCTCCATCACGCGACCTCCTTTTGGTGGTGCTCGGGGCCGTGCTCGAGCTCGCGGACGATCAGCAGCACGTAGAGGAGGCTCAGCACGGTGTACAGGCCCATGTACCCGAGCAGCGTGAACATCGCGTTGCCCGCGCCGACGTGCGGCGACGCGCCGTCGGCCGTCTTCAGCACGCCGTAGATCAGCCAGGGCTGACGGCCGAGCTCCGCGGTCATCCAGCCGGCGGTGTTCGCGACGAACGGGAGCGGGCTGAACAACATCAGCACGTAGAGCACGGGGCGGGTGGTGGTGAGGCGCTTCTTCAGCAGCAGAAGGAACGCAATCGAGAGCACCGCGATGAACATCGTCCCGAGGCCGACCATCACGTGGTACGCGAAGTACAGCAGCGGGATGTTGTCGGGCCACGTCTCCTCCGGGAACGCGTCGAGCCCGCGGACCTCGGCGTTCCATCGTTTGTACGTGAGGAACGACAACATGTTCGGGATCTCGAGCGGGTTGTCGAGGCGACGCTCGTCGACGTTGGGCTGTCCGATCAGCGCGAGCGGCGCGCCCTCGTGGGTGTCGAATAGCCCTTCCATCGCGGCGAGCGTGACGGGTTGGTGTTGCGCGACGAGGCGCCCCTGCTGATCGCCGGTGGGGAAGACCAAGAGCACACACGCGGCGAGCGCGGTCGGGATGGTCACGCGGATCAACGTCTCGGCGTGTGCGGTCGCGCGCCCCGACAACAGGTAGAAGGCGGCGATGCCGGTGCTGACGAAGGCGCCGGTGACGGTCGCGCCCAGCATGTTGTGGGCGAACTGCCACCACGCCCACTCGTTGAGGAGCACGTCGAGGAGGCTGGTGAGCGCGAGGGTGCCGTCCTCCGTGATGACGTAACCGACGGGGTGCTGCATCCACGCGTCCGTCACGATGATGAAGAAGCCGGACAACCAGGAGCCGACGAACAACAACACCGTGACGACGAGTGTGCCGCGCTCCCCGAGTTTGTCTTCGCCGTAGATCAGAAAACCCAGGAACGACGACTCCAGGAAGAACGCGAACACCCCCTCCATCGCGAGGGTCTGTCCGACGATGCTCCCCGCCCCGCGCGAAAACGCCGCCCAGTTGGTGCCGAACTGGAACTCCATCGGGATGCCGGTCACGACGCCGAAGCCGAAGCTGACGAGGAAGATCTTCTGGAGGAAGCGCGCGATCTCGACGTACTTCGCGTCGCCCGTCCGCATCCCGAGCGTGCGCAGCAGGACGAGGATGAGCGCGAGCCCCATCGTGAGCTGCGGGAAGAGGTAGTGATACGTCACCGTGAACGCGAACTGCAGACGGTGGACGGTCAGCGCTTCGGACATGCCTCGACGTCCCTTTAACCTCGCTGGGCCCCGCCCGCACGCGATCTCGACATCGGCGGCGCTTCGACGTTAGCGTCCCGGCCACGTGGCCCACCTGCAGCAGATCCTACGGGCAGCCCTCGCCCTCACCTGCGCCGCTTCGATGGCCGGATGCGGCATTCCGACGCAGTTCGCCTTCGGGTGGACGAGCCAAGAGACGGAGCGAACGCAGAAGACCCACCAGCTGCGGCTGGAGTCGCAGCCGGCCGGCGCGCAGGTCACACGGACCTACGGCGGCGAGCAGAAGGCGCTCGGCGCCGCGCCGCTGAACGACAGCGTGAGCTACGAGGTCGAGGAGACCACCGAGTCCGACGGGTGGGTCCCGATGCTGGTCGTCGGCATCGTCGAGCTCGTCGTGGGGATGGGCCTCGCGCTCGCGGTGGACACCGGGGACTCGACTTCGTTCGATGGGCCAGCGTCCTCCGAAGAGGACACGGACCCGCTCCTCGCGGCCGGCGGTTTCTTCCTCCTCGCCGGGTTGGTCGACACCATCTGGGGCGGCGTCCGCAGCGCGAGCTCACCGAGCGTCTCGAACAGCAAGGTGATCGGCACGACCGAGATCCAATACCAGGGCACCGCGAGCGGCCTCCCGAACGCGACGTTCACCGCGCAGATCCCGAACACCACCTCGGGGCGCCTCGTGTTGGATCCGAGCGCCCTCGTCGCGGCGCCTCCGCCGCCCCCTCCCCCGCCGCCGACCACGAGCGCGCCACCGCCGCCCACGACGACGAGCGCGCCACCGCCGTCATCGCCGGGGAAGGCCGCCGCGCACACGAAGAGCTGGGTGCTCGCGGTGATGGACGTCGAGGACATGAACGCCAAGAGCCGCAAGAATCGGATCGACAAGTCGTTGGTCCGAAACCTCGGCGATCAGCTCCGCGTTTTCGTCACGCAGTCCGGCGTGCGGACGATCGACCGCAGCTCGCAGGAGCGCGCGCTCAAGGATCAGGTCAGCTCGCTCAAGAGCGACAGCTACAAGGCCTGCTACGACGACTCGTGTCAGATCGAGCTCGGCAAGGCGCTCGCGGCGACCCACATCCTCCGTTCGCGCATCACGAAGTTCGGGTCGCGCTGTGTCTTGAACGGTGAGCTGATCGACCTGCGCTCGGAGGTCACGGTGAAGGCCGCGTCGTCGCAGGGGAGCTGCGCGGCGGAAGGTTTCCTCACGATGTGTGAACGGGTCGCGAAGGACCTCGTGAAGTGAGCGCGTCGCGGCGCTGAGTCAGATCGCGAATGCGCGCGGTCTGCCGCTCGGGTGACATGCGGCTCGCGGTCGCGGCGCGGCGGGCGCGCGCGGGGGCGGTGGATGACACGCGGCGCCCCCTCGGGCGCGTCGGCGACGGGCGCCGAGGGGGCGGCGAACACGTCGGCGGCGAACTGTGCAGCGTGCTGCGCGATCTGTGTACGGGACGGCACGGTGACGGGGCCGTCGAGCACGGCGTCGGGGCCGAGGTCGGGCGCGGCGCGACGGAGGAGATCGATCGCGGCCCCCTGCTCGGCGCCGAAGTAGCCGAGGCGAGAGAGGTAGTCAGCCCCGGCGCGCAGCTCGTGACGGGGCCGGCGTGCATCCCGACCAGCCTACGCAATAGGCCCCGCAGCGCCGATTACACGGCGACAACACCGATGACGTCGGTCACGCGCTTGCGCGCCGGCTCGATTCGTCGTCGCCTTGCGGTTCGGTGGGGCGAGCGCGTCACGGGACGAAGGCGTCCGCGTCAGGGTGTGGGGCGGATCGAGGGGCGCGTGCCCCGTCCGCGCGTGCGGCACCCGTCGTGCAGAGAGGGGGCGCGCGATGCTGCTCCCCTTGATCGCCGCGTGGACCGTCGCGGCGGTGCCCCAGGTCTCGACGACGACCACCGCGACCGTCGTCGACACCCCGGACATCACGTTCGTCTCCCCCGACACGCCGCCCCTCGGACCGGGCGAGCTGTTCGTGAACGAGCCCGAAGAGGCGCCCGAGCCCGAGGCGGAGCCGGGCGCGCCGCGGATCGAGGTCGAGGCGCCACCGCCGGCGCCGCCGCCCGCGAAGCCCCAGCCGAAGATGCGCAAGCTGGAGGGGGACGAACGGATCTCGTACGGCATCGGCAACGTGGCGCTCGGTCTGCTCGGGCTCGGCGTCGCGGTGGGCGGCGGCTTCTCGGAGAGCGCGCTGCTCATCTACGCGGGGATCACGACCTACCTGCTCGGGCCGACCGCGGTGCACTGGGCGTACGGCAACTTCGAGGAGGGGCTCGCGTCGATCGCGCTGAACGCGGGGACGCCGCTCGTGGGGAGCCTAGGGCTGTTGATCGTCGGGCTCCCGATCGCCGGGGACTCGGACTCGGGGGGCATCGCGATCGCCGGGTTGTTGCTCGGCGCGGCCGCGGCGCTGCTGATCGACGGCCTGGTCCTGGCGTACGTCGACGAGGTCGAGATCGTGCCCTCCGTCGACATCAGCTCCGACCGCACCTCTTTCCTGATCGGAGGGCGGTTCTGATGCGGCGCCTCGTTCTGCTGTTGGGCTGCCTCGCGCTGGGGACCGGGTGTGTCTCGGGGGTCCGCCCCGTGAAGCAGCTCGAGACCTTCGACTACATGGTCGGCGGGAGCTTCACCGGTCCGGGGATCGAGGCCGATCCCGAGCTCACGGCGTGGTTTCGGTTCGCACCGATCGACTTCTTCGACGTGACGCTCGGCGCGACGGTGACACTCCCGGTCTTCGAGAGCGTCGCCTACGGTGCGCTGGGGGAGCTGCGGCTGCACATCCGAGCGTCGGACAAGCTACGCGTCGTGCTCGCGGGCGGCGGCGAGCTGCTGCGGTTCCGGCTGACCCAGCGCTCGAACATCACGATCCACCGCGTCACGGTGGCGCCGCTGCTGGTCTACGAGGGGACCGGGGTCAGGCCCTACGTCGGCCCCAAGCTCGAGTTCCTGTCGGACATGCACGCCGAGGGCGACGGGTTCAGCGGAGAGCCCGGGATTCGCCGCAACGGGGACGGTGTCTTCTTCCTGGGGGCGCAGATCGGGCTGGAGGACGACCTCGACGCCGTGGTGCTCGGAGGCGCTGTGGGTGGGGGTCTCCTCATGAACGGACGTGACGTGAACAACCTCGACGGCATCTCCATGACGGCCTCGATCTACATCGGCTACTGAGCGCGCGTTCGGGTCGCGGTTTCGGTTGATTTTCCGGCAGGGGTTCGTTACCTCGCCGCCACGATGCAGATTCGCGCGGACGAGATCTCCCAAATCATCCGTCAACAGATCGAGGACTACGAGAAGAAGGTCGAGGTCGCCGAGACCGGATCCGTGCTCACGGTCGGTGACGGTATCGCTCGTGTGTACGGGCTCGAGAACGCCCAGGCCGGTGAGCTCATCGAGTTCCCGGGCAACCTCCAGGGCATGGTCCTCAACCTCGAGGAGAACAACGTCGGTATCGCGTTGATGGGTCCTGGCGACCACATCCGCGAGGGGGACACCGTCCGCCGTACCGGCCGCATCGCCGACGTTCCGGTGGGCGACGGCCTCCTCGGCCGCGTCGTGAACGGCCTCGGCGAGCCGATCGACGGCAAGGGCCCGATCGACGCCGCGCACCGCAGCCAGATCGAGATCAAGGCGCCGGGCATCATCGCCCGTAAGTCGGTGCACGAGCCGATGCAGACGGGCATCAAGGCCATCGACACGATGATCCCGATCGGTCGTGGCCAGCGTGAGCTGATCATCGGCGACCGCCAGACCGGCAAGACCGCCATCGCGATCGACACGATCATCAACCAAAAGGGCGGCGACATGCACTGCTTCTACGTGGCCATCGGCCAGAAGCAGTCGACGGTCGCCCAGGTGCACGCCCGCCTCGAGCGCGAAGGCGCGATGGAGTACACGACCATCATCGCCGCGAACGCGTCCGACCCGGCGCCGCTGCAGTTCCTCGCCCCGTACTCGGGCGTGACGATGGCGGAGTACTACCGCGACAACGGCAAACACGCGCTCATCATCTACGATGACCTGTCGAAGCAGGCCGTCGCGTACCGCCAGCTCGCCCTCCTCCTCCGCCGCCCGCCGGGCCGCGAGGCGTACCCGGGCGACGTCTTCTACCTCCACAGCCGCCTCCTCGAGCGCGCGGCGAAGCTCTCCGACGCCAAGGGCGGCGGCTCGCTGACGGCGCTGCCGATCATCGAGACGCAGGCGGGCGATGTCTCCGCGTACATCCCGACGAACGTCATTTCGATTACGGACGGGCAGATCTTCCTGGAGTCGGACCTCTTCAACTCCGGACAGCGCCCGGCGGTGAACGCCGGTATCTCCGTGTCCCGCGTCGGTGGCTCCGCGCAGGTGAAGGCGATGAAGGCCGTCGCCGGTCACCTCCGCCTGAAGCTCGCTTCGTTCCGTGAGCTAGCCGCGTTCGCGCAGTTCGGCTCGGACCTCGACGCCTCGACGAAGCGCGAGCTCGACATCGGTGAGCGTCTGATGGAGCTGCTCAAGCAGCCGCAGTACGCGCCGCAGCCCGTCGAGCGGCAGGTCCTCGTGGTGTGGACGGCGACGTTCCCGTCGAAGCCGCAGAACGAGGAGTTCAAGGACGTGAAGAAGTACCCCGAGGGTATGTTCATCCTCGACGTGCCCACCGACCAGGTCACGAAGTTCGCCGACGAGCTGCTGAGCTACATGGACGGCAACGGCGCGGCCGAGATGAAGGAGCTTCGCGAGTCGGGGAAGATCTCCGCCGAGCTCGAGAAGAAGCTCTTCGACCACGTGTCGAAGTTCAAGAAGCAGTTCGCGGCCGCCGAGTAAGGCGCCCGATGCGACGCGCGCTCGCCGCCCTCCTCCTGCTCTCGGCGGCGGCGTGCGCCTACGTCCTCCCAGCCTCCTGGCGCAGCTATCGCGCCGACCCCGACGACGCACCGCCCGCGATCACCCGCGCGCTCGACGAGCGCAGCCTCGCGATCGCGAATTGGGACCAAGCGAAGCACCAGATCGTCACGGAGTGGACGTTCACGCGTACGTCGATCGACGCGATGCGCGAGCGCTACGTCATCAGCTGGGAGCGTGACGACGACGAAGGCGCGCTGACGATCTATTGCCGCCACGAAGCACAGGACCGCGAGCTGGTCGACGGCGCCGCGGGCTGGACGTCGACGTATCACTCCTCCGACAAGGAGGCGGCGATGCTCGACGCGATCACCGAGGCGCTCCAAGACGCCAAGAAGCCGATGCCCGAGTGAGCGCCGAGATCGCCGAGATCGTCGAGCGCGTGAAGGCTCACGCGGCGGAAGGGGCCTCCGACCAGGCGTGGCAGGCTGCGGCGGCGCTGCTCCCGCTCCAAGAGGAAGACCTCGACGCGGTCGGTGCGCTGCTCGGGATCGTGGAGCGTCAGCTGCTCGCGCGCGAGGACGCCGCGGAAGCGCTCGAGGCCGTGTTCGCGGCGCACGAGGATCGGCCCGACGTCGTGGCGGCCGTCGGCAACGTGCTCGAGACGGTGCACGACATCGACGACCTCAACGGTGCGCCGGCGGTAGCACCGGTGTTCGTCGAGGTCGCGGAGCGCCTGAAGGTGCTGGCGACACGGACGAAGGGACCGATTCAGTTCACCGTCCTCGGTGGCCTGGCGACGGTCGGGCGTGTGCTCGGACGGACGTGGGACGACGTCGTGGAGCGCGCGCTGAAGACCCGGGTGGCGGCGCACGACGACGACTGGGCGCTGCACTACGACTACGGGCTGTTCCTGAAGACACGTGGGCGGTTCGCGGAGGGGCAAGCGGCCAACCAGCGTGCGTTCGATTTGGGAGGCCACGACAACGACTCCGTCCGGTGGAACCTCGGGATCTGCGCGACAGGGGCCGGGGACGGCGTGAAGGCGCTCGAGATGTGGCGCAGCATCGACCAGAAGGTCGAGCTCGCGGGCAGCGGCCTGCCGGAGGGCTCGTACCCCGCGATGAAGGTCCGGCTCGCGCAGCGCCCGCTCGCCGAGCGCACCCGGGCGGAAGCGCAGGTGCCGGGCGAGGAAGAGACGGTGTGGCTGGAGCGCCTGAGCCCCTGCCACGGCATCATCCGGTCGGTCGTCTACAAGGAGGCGCTCGGCGTCGACTACGGCGACGTGATCCTGTTCGACGGCGCGCCGATCACGTTTCACAAGTACGGTGACGGCAAGGTCGCCGTGTTCCCGCACCTCGCGACGCTCGCGCGCAACGGGTACCGGCGCTACGGCTTCGCCGGTACGCAGACCGAAGCGCAGCAGCTCGCGAACCTATCGACCGATCTCCCGCGCGACGCCGTGGTGTACGCGCACTCCGAGCAGTACGTGACGCTGTGTCGCGGGTGCTGGATGAACCCGGACGTCGATCACGCCGCGCACGACCCGAAGATGCACCACATCGTGCGGGGCATCGTCTGCGCGCCGCCGGATCTCTCCGCCGCCGAGCTGCTCGAGCACCTCGACCGCGCCACCGCCAAAGCCGAAGGCGCCGCGATCTTCGTGCCCGAGCTCCGCCGCGCCGCCGGCGACGCGAGCGGCGCCCAGGCCGACGCAAACCGCGTCGCGATGCTCGACGCGAACTGAATCGTCGAACCGACCCCCGTAAGGACCGAGCACGTTCGCCGCACAGGTCGATGTGCGAATCGCCTTGCTCCCGTTGTTCCTCGTCGCCTGCACCGCGCCCCAACGTTCGATCGCCCCGAGAGACACGGGGTGCACCGAGCGTCGAATCGCCGCGGACCGGCGCCTCACGCGCGCGCTCCGCCGCGTGCCGCCGCGTTATCCGCCGGGCGCCTACCACCGCGGCGTCGAAGGCTGGGTCTGCGTCGCGTTCACCGTCGGGGTCGACGGTCAGGTCGAACAGGAGCGCGTCGTCGAGTCCGCACCACCGCGCGTGTTCGACGCGAGCGCGCTCGCATCGATCCGCCGTTGGCAGTTCGTCCGCGACGAAGCCGATCCCGCGCCGCTCGAAGACGTGCGCGTGGTGTTGCGCTACCGGCGGCCTTCGGGCTGAGCGGTGAGGAAAGCGAGCGCGCGCTCGCCGAACGTGGGCTCCACGAACGGAACCTCGTGGCCAGCGTTCGGGACGATCCACAGCGCGACGTCTTCGACCGCCTCGTACATCTCGAGGAAGTGGCGCGCGGGGTACAGCGGGTCGCGATCCCCCGCGACGATCAACGTGCGCGCCGCGACGGACCGCCAGCCGCACAGGTGCGCGGGACCAGCTCGTGAGTCACCGTCGGATGGCGGCGCGAAGTCCTCGGACGCGTCGGCCATGGTCCGGACGTACGACCACAGCGCGCGGACACGATCGTCGTCGCCGTGGCGCGCGCGCGCTTCCGCCCACTCGGCCTGCGTCCGCGAGGCCTCCGTCATCGACCGCATGATCCCGCGCGCCGTCGGTGGGAAGTAGCCGAGCGCGCCCGCGACGACCATCGCCCTGACACGGGCTCGCAGCGCGAGGTGCAGGAGCACGTTGCCCCCGAGGCTGAAGCCGATCCCGCGCACCTGGTCGATCCCGCGCGCATCGAGCAGCTCCGCGACATCATCGGCGCACGCGCTCAGCGAGAACGTCCCACTCGGGTTGTCGGATTGGCCGTGCCCCCGGAGGTCCGGGGCGAGCACGTGCCACGCGGCCCCGAGCGCGTCGCGATCGAACACGTAGCGCCAGTCGGCGCCCGCGCCGGTCATGCCGTGGAGGAGGAGGAGCGGGGGGCCTTCGCCCCATTCTTCGACGTGAAGCATGCCGCCGGGGGTACGCCCCGGATCCGACCGTGCCCAGCTACCTTCTCGCGTGGTAAAATGTGGAACGTCGACGCAGCCTCATTCGAGGCGTCTCTCGATCGGCGGCGCGCCGCGCGCGACGAACGTCCTGACCCGCACCGGCAACCCGTCGTCGCGAACCCACAACGCCACCGGCAGCTTGGTGCGCGGGCGCTCGACGACGACCTTGGCGATCGCACCTTCGCGCGCTTCGAGGCGGTAGGTCGTGAGCAGCACCGTCGGCGCGAGGTCCGGGAGCGGCAGGAGGATCGTGCGCACCGCGACCGGGCTTTCGGGCTGCATCGATCCGACGAGGAGGCTCAGCGCCATCGTCGCGAACAGCGGCGAGTCGTACGCGATCGCCGTGCCCGCCGCGTACGGCACCTCCTTCGTGCGCGTGCCGCCGATGCCCGTGGTCTCGACGTGAATGAAACCGTCCTCCGTACGCCGCCCGGTCGCCTCGCGGCGCGCGCCGTACAGCTCGAACCAAACGTGAAATCGCTGCGGCTCGGCCGTGGCCTCGTCGATCTCCAAGACGTAGCCGTGCACGGACGCGGTCGGGCTCTCGAGCTTCACCTCGCCCTCGACGCGCCACACGCCCGCGCTCGAGGTCACCGTGAAGCGCTCGTCGCCGATCCGCTCGCCGTCGCGCTCGATCGTGTAGTGGCCCTGCATCGGGGCCACGAGCGGCGGCCGTGCCGCGCCGGCCTTCGGGGGGCTCGCGGCGGGCGTCAGGTGGTGCCCGTAGCAGCCCGCGAGGGCGGTCGACAGCGCCGCACAGAGCCCGATCGCGGTGTTTTTCCGCACGGTTGGCATCATAGACGTCCCCGGCCGTTTGTCATTGCCGCCGTCGCCGAGGCTCTGTTAGCGTCCGCGCGCTCATGAGCCCAGTAGCGGACGTCTTCGAAGTGATCCGGCTGAGCGATCAGGTCTGGTTCCTGTTCGCCACGCTCGCCGGAGTGGGCGCGGCCGGCGCCGCGTTCTCCAAGAACCTCGTTTACTCGGCGTTCGCCCTGCTCGCGGCCCTGTTCGGCGTCGCGGCGCTGTTCGCGTGGCTGTCGGCCGACTACCTCGCGATCACCCAGCTGATCGTCTACGTCGGCGGAATCTTGGTGCTCTTCCTGTTTGCGGTGATGCTCACGAACCGCATCACGGAGGTCGAGGGCTCGAACCCGGTCGTCGGCGCCCAACCCGCCGCCGTCGTTTCCCTCGGCGTGTTCGGGATGCTCGCCTACGTCGCCGTCTCGACGGACTGGAAGACCCTGCCGGTGACCTCGCGCTTCGAGACCACCGCCCCGCTGGGTGACCTCCTGCTTTCGACCTACCTGCTCCCGTTCGAGATCCTCTCCGTGGTGATCCTCGGCTCGCTCGTCGGCGCGGTGGTCATGGCCCGCAAGGAGATGAAGGACTAATGGACCAGCTCGCGATCCTCCAGGTCGGCCTCAAGCACTTCCTCTTCCTGGCCGCCGTGCTCTTCTCGCTCGGGACGTACACCGTCCTCACGCGGCGCAACGCGGTCGGCGTCCTCATCGGCGTCGAGCTCGTCCTCAACGCCGCGAACATCAACCTCGTCGCGTTCTCCTACTACGTGACGGGCACCCTCGGCGGACACGTCTTTGCGCTGTTCGTCATCGTGATCGCCGCGGCCGAGGCCGCCATCGCGCTCGCGATCGTTCTGGCCATCTTCCAGAACTTCAAGACGATCGACGCCACCAAGATCGACGTCATGCGCAACTGAGTCAGCCTCCGAGCAACACGACCGCCGAGACGAGCATCCGCGTCGCAGCCGTCAGCTGTTCGCTCGAATAGAACGCATCCTCAGGATCGAACCGATCCGTCACGCGGTGATACCGCGCGTGCTCGAAGTCGTCTTCGATCAGGAGCACCGCGCCGAGCCCCTCCGCCCAGAAGCTCCCGTGGTCGCTCCACGTGAAGTCGGGCACCCAGCGTCGCTGCACCTCGATTCGAGGCGCGACCAACCACGACGCCTCGACGAGCACGCGCGCGAGCTCCGCCGACGCCTCGCGGCCGTCTTCGTAGATCCGCAGGCTGCCGCCCCAGGGCCGCGGGCGGAGCAACATGTCCACGGAGATCGCCTGCGCGCCGTCCTCCGCTTCGCGCGCGAGGGGCTCGGAGCCGAGGTTCGTCATGAACCCGTCCTCGGCCATGATCGACATCTCCTCGGCGTCGACCCACGCCAACACGACGCGACGCCGACCGCGGTCCCGCAGTAACCGCGCCACCTCCAGCAGCGCGGCGCACCCGCTCGCGTCGTCGTCGGCCCCCGGCGCCGCGTCACGCCGCGGATCCCACTTCACCTCCGCCGCGTCCTCGTCGTCGTGCGCCGCCTTCGAGTCGAGGTGCGCGACGAGGTAGAGCGGCGGCCCCTCCCCGCCGAGCTCGACGAGGACGTTCGTCGCGCCCACCGCGCGCTCCGTGAACGTGTGCTCGACGACCAGGTGTTGGCGGCGAGGTGACAGCCCGAGATCACGCAGCTGATCTTCGAGCCAGCTTTGCGCCTCGACGAGCCCCGCGCTGCCGGTGACACGCGTCCGCGGGGCCTGCAGCGCCTGGACGTCGGCGACGAGGCGCGCCGCGTCGACCTGACCCGCCAGCTCGACCGCGGGCAGCGCTGCGACGAGCGTCCAGAAGAGCAAGGCACCAAGAGTATGCGCTCGGCGCCGGTTTTCGCTATCGTCGGCGGCATGGGTGTCCTCCCGGTGTTCCTCGCGCGTCACGGCCAAGCGGAACCGGGCTACGACGTCGCGGACGGTCAACGCTCGCTCACCGGGATCGGGCGACGCTCCGTGCGCAAGGTGGGCCGCCTCCTCGCCGCGCAGCCGCCGCAGATCGATCACATCCTCACCAGCCCGCTCGTGCGCGCCGTGCAGACCGCGGAGCTCCTCGCCGGCGAGCTCGGGCTCGACGAAGGCATCGCGGCGCGCCGCATCGTCGCCGAGCCCCCGTCGACCGCCGCGCTCGTCGACGTGATCGCTCAGTCCCCGGCCAACGTCCAAGGGCTCCTCGTCGTCGGTCACGAACCCACGATGAGCATCCTCGCGAGCGCCCTGCTGCGCGTGCCCGAGTACCCGCGCTCCTTCTCGCCCGGCACCGTGCTCGGGGTGATGTTCGACCGAAACACGCGTCGTGGCGCATTCGAGTTCGTCATCGAGCCGAACGGCCCGCGCCTCGTCACCGACATCAACGACTGACCGTGTCTTCCCCTCTCGAATCCGAGCTGCGTCGCATCGACCGCCGCGGCTACCGCGCCTACAAGGACATCGCGGGTGCATACGACCTCGGCGAGGTGCAGCTCTTCATCGACCACGTGCAGGGCGACCCGTTCGCCGCGCCGTCCAAGCTCCGGCTCCGCGTCGACACCCAGCGCGCCGGCGTCGACCCCGCGCTCTTCGCGAACCGCGTGCGCCGCGTCGCGTTCGAGGACTTCCTCGCGCGCGTCGCCCGGACCGTGATCCACGACGTGTGTCGCGGACGACGCGGCAGCGGCAAGAGCGGTGCGGTCGGCATCGACGCGGGCGGGCAGGAGGTCCTCGAACGCACCGCCGCGTGCGTCACCGACGACTTCGTCGAGCTGCGCATCACCGCCGGCCTCCCCGCGGCGGGGCGCTCGGTGCTCGCCCGCGAGGCGATCGCGCTCCTCCTCGACGACCTCCCCGCGGTCGCGCGCCTCAGCCTCTTCGCCGACGAGTACGGCGCATACGACGCGGAGCGCTTCGTCGACACCGTCGAGGACCAAGCCCACCTGCGCGGTCAGCTCGCCGAGCGCGGCCTCGTCGCGTTCGTCGCGGACGGCGCGATCCTCCCCCGCGCGAGCGGCGCGAGTGACCGCCCGCTCTCGGGCCCCGACGTCGTCCCCTTCGTCGCCCCCGAATCACTCGCGGTGGAGCTCGAGGGCCTGCACCCGCCCGGCCCGGTGCGCGGGCTCGGGGTCCCGCGCGGTGTCACGCTGATCGTCGGCGGCGGTTACCACGGGAAGTCGACGCTCCTCTCCGCGATCCAGCGCGGCGTCTACGACCACGTCCCGGACGACGGTCGCGAACGTGTCGTCACCGATCACGACGCGGTGAAGATTCGCGCGGAGGACGGCCGCCACATCTCGTCCGTCGACATCAGCCCGTTCATCGGCGCGCTCCCGGGCGGGCGAACGACCACCGCGTTCTCGACCGACGACGCCAGCGGCAGCACGAGTCAGGCGGCGAGCATCGTCGAAGCGATCGAAGTCGGCGCCACGACGCTGCTCCTCGACGAGGACACCTCCGCCACCAACTTCATGGTCCGCGACGCGCGGATGCAGGCGCTCGTGCACGCCGACCGCGAGCCGATCACCCCATTCGTCGATCGCGTACGCGAGCTCTACGAAACGCTCGGCGTCTCGACGGTGCTCGTGATGGGCGGCAGCGGCGACTACTTCGACCAGGCGAACACCGTGGTGCAGATGGACGCGTACCGTCCGAAGGACGTCACCGCCGAGGCGCACGCGATCGCGGAGGCTCACCCGACCGGGCGTCGCCGCGAGAACGACGCGCCCCTCGTGGCGCCGCGGCGTCGGGGGATCGAGCGCCGTACGATCAACGCCGCCCGCGGCAAACGCGACGTGAAGATCGACGTGCGCGCCGTCGACCGCCTGACGTTCGGCACCACGGAGATCGATCTCGGCGGCGTCGAGCAGCTCGTCGACACCAGCCAGACCCGCGCGGTCGGGTATGCGCTGGAGGACCTCCGCCGTGACCTCGAAGACGACGCGCTCGCCGAGGCCCTCACCCGCCAGCAGGCCCGGTTCGACGCCGATGGCCTCGACGGTCTGGACCCCTTCGTCCGCGCCGGACGGCACCCCGGGCACTTCGCCCGCCCGCGCCGCTTCGAAATCGCCGCCGCGATCAATCGGCTTCGGTCCGCACGTCTGGTATCGGTGGGCGGCGATGAAGAGACTGACTGACCGACGTGCCCTCGTCACCGGCGCCGCGAGCGGCATCGGCCGCGCGACCGCGATGCGCCTCGCGGAGGAAGGCGCGTGGGTCCTCGCGACGGACGTCGTCGACGAGGTCGACGAGACCGTGAAGGCGATCGTCGACGCGGGCGGCAAGGCGATCGCGGATCGCCTCGACGTCGGCGACGACGACGACGTCGCACGCGCGGTCGAGCGCGCCGTCGCGGAAGGTGGCGGCCTCGAGCTCCTGCACGCCAACGCGGGCATCTCGGGGACGCTCTCGAACGTGCTCGACGTCTCCCTCGAAGAGTGGGCGCAGGTCCTCCGCGTGAACCTGATGGGCGTCGTCCACTGCGTCACGCACGCCGCGCGGCACATGAAGGCCAACGGCGGCGGTTCGATCGTCTGCACGTCGAGCGTCGCGGGCCTGCGCGCGGGCGCGGGCCCTTCGCCGTACAGCGCGAGCAAGGCCGCGGTGATCAACTTCGTGCAGACCGCGGCGGTGCAGCTCTCCGGGAGCGGCGTCCGCGTCAACGCGGTGTGCCCCGGCCTGGTGGAGACCGGCATGACACGCCCGCTGTTCGACTACGCACGCGCCGCCGAGAAGATGGACAAGATTGGCCAGCTCAACCCGACGCGCCGCGCGGGGGAGCCGGAAGAGATCGCGAGCGTCGTCGCGTTCCTCGCTTCGGACGATGCGTCGTACGTGAACGGCCAGGCGATCGTCGTCGACGGCGGGCTGTCGTCTTCGCACCCCTTCATCCGCGGGCAGCTGTTCTAGGTCGTTGTGGCGCTGCGCAGGAAGTGGAAGTCGGGCGACCCGTGCCTCGTCCACCACGTCGATCCGTCGATCGTCGTCGTGGAGAAGCGCGCGGGGATCCTCACGCAGGCCACGGAGAAGAACGAGCGCAACACCCTCATCCACCACGTCCGCCGATTCCTCCGCGGGCGCGGCAGCACGGAGATCTTCCCGGTGCACCGCCTCGACCGCGTGGTCTCCGGCCTCCTCGTCTACGCCCGCCGCCCCGACGCACAGGCCGCCCTGATCGAGCAGTTCAAGGTCCACGACGTGCAGCGCCTCTACACCGCGGCGGTGCACGGCGTGCTCGAAGCCGACGAAGGCACCCTCGACAGCTGGCTCGTCACGAACCACAAGTCCCTCCGTGTCTTCTCTGGCGAAGAGGGCCAACGCGGCACACGCCACGCCGTTACGCACTGGCGCGTCCGCGAGCGCTTCGCCGACGCGACGCTCGTCGAAGTCGCGCTCGAGACCGGCATCCGCAACCAGATCCGCGTCCACTTCGCGGAGGCCGGCCACCCCCTCCTCGGCGAACGCAAGTACGCGGCGGAGCCCGGCCAGCAGAAGACCCACCGCATCTTCCTGCACGCGGAGTTCCTGGGCTTCGATCACCCGTACACCGGGCGCTACGTCCGCTACGAAGCGCCGCTCCCGCCCGACCTCGAGAAGTGGAAGAAAAAGCTCAGCACCTGAAGCGCCTGACGCACCGAATGGCCCCCTCCGGGGCCGGCGCTCAGCGCAGCTCGAACACCGACAGCACGCCGAGGTGATCCGACGGGTACAGGCCGTCGGCGCGGGGGCGGTCGAACGTGACGGTCGACGAGACGACGCTCAGGCGTCCGCGCGGTGCGTACAGCACGTAGTCGATCCGATTCTGAGCGCGCTGCGGAGTCGGATCGTCCTTGCGGAGGCGGATGCCGCTCGTCGCGCCGAGCGCGGACGGGTTGGCGTCGGTGAAGCTGTCGCGCCAGCCGACGTCGAGAGCGGCGTTCAGCGTTCCGCTGTCCGGGAGGGCGTTCATGTCGCCGGTGAGGATCTGCGGGGCGCCGTCGGCATGTTGGTCGGCGAACGCAACCATCGACTGCATCTGCGCGCGCCGGACCTCGTCTTCGCCGACGTTGTGCAGGTGGGTGTTGAAGAACTCGATACGCTCGCCATCGCCGAGCGAAAGGCGAACGAAGACACCCGGGCGACCGTGGTCGAGATCGACGGCGTCGGTCTCGAGGATCGGGAAACGTGAGAACACGCCGACGCCCTCCCCGCCCAGCCCCTGCACGCCGAACTTCAGCTGCTCGAAGATCGCGTAGTCGGCGCCACCGCGTTCAACGATGCGCTCGTGGAGGACCTGCGACTGGTCGACGCTGATCTCGATCTCCTGCAGACCGATCAGGTCGGGATCGAGTCGAACGATCTCGTCCGCGACGAGGTCGAATCGCTCCTCCCAGAAGTCTTGGTCGTGGCGGAGGTTGATCGAGACGACGGACAGCTCACGAATCGCGCTGTTCGGCGCGCTGCCGCTGCACCCCAGGAGCGTGAGGCAAACGAAGAACGCGACGCGCATGGCGCTCTATGAATCGCACGGTTCGCCCGTGCGCGCGACGGGCCCGGCGCGCGCACCTCGAACCCGTACGTCGCCGCCGCTCAGCCCCAGCGCTCGATCAGCTCCTGCGTGAGCGACTTCAGCGTCCCGTCCTTCACCGCGGCGCGGATGCGCTCCATCAGGCGGCCGAAGAACCACAGGTTGTGCATCGTGGTCAGGCGGTGGACGAGGACCTCGTTCGTCATCCACAGGTGCCGCACGTAGGCGCGCGAGAAGCGGCGGCACGTGG
This sequence comes from Deltaproteobacteria bacterium, assembly GCA_040218735.1. Classification (GTDB taxonomy): domain Bacteria; phylum Myxococcota; class Kuafuiibacteriia; order Kuafuiibacteriales; family Kuafuiibacteriaceae; genus JAUHYN01. The sequence goes on along the minus strand of JAVJQW010000046.1, from coordinate 156,274 downwards.
GGCAGCCGCAGTTCTCGTCGATCGGGCGCGAGTCCTCGCGGTTCTTCGCGTGTTTGACGATCAGGAGCCCCTCCGAAGTGAAGAGGCGCCCGGTGCGCGCGTTGCGGGTGGGGACGACGCAGTCGAACATGTCGATCCCCGCGGACACGCCGCGCGCGAGATCCGCCGGGAGGCCGACGCCCATCAGGTACCGCGGTTTGTCCTTCGGCAGAAACTTCGTCGTGTGTTCGACGATGCGGACCATGTTCTCCTTGCTCTCGCCGATCGCCACGCCGCCCACCGCGTAGCCGTCGAGGTCACGCTCGATGAGCGTCCCCGCGTGCTCCTCGCGGAGGTCTTCGAACAGCCCCCCCTGCACGATGCCGAACAACGAGGTCTTCTCGGGTTGCGTACGCGCCGCGATGCAGCGGTCCAGCCAGCGCGTAGTGCGGTTCATCGACTTCGCGACGTACGTCTTCTTCTCGTCGGCGCCCGGGCACTCGTCGAACGCCATCGCGATGTCGGTCCCGAGCGCCTCCTGCACCTCGACCGACTTCTCGGGCGTGAGCAGGTGCTTCGATCCGTTGTACGGGCTGACGAACTGAACACCCTCCTCGTTGATCTTGCGCAGCTCCTTCAACGAGAAGACCTGGAAGCCGCCGCTGTCGGTGAGGACGCTGTGCGGCCACTGCGCGAACTGGTGCAGCCCGCCCAGCGCCTTCACGAGCTCGTGCCCCGGACGCAGCATGAGGTGCAACGTGTTGCCGAGGATGACCTGAGCGCCCGTCGCCTCGACCTCCTCGGGGAGCATCGCCTTCACGGATCCGCCGGTGCCCACCGGCATGAACGTCGGGGTGTCGGCGACGCCGTGCGGCGTGATCAAACGGCCGAGCCGCCCCGCGGTCTCGGTGTCTTCGTGCAGCAGCTCGTAGCGGACGGTTCGCATAACGCTCGTCAGAGGATCAACATCGCGTCGCCGTACGAATAGAAGCGGTAGCCGGCGTCGCGCGCTTCTTCGTACGCGCCGAGGATCAGGTCGCGCCCTCCGAACGCACAGACCAACATGAGGAGCGTCGACTTCGGAAGGTGAAAGTTCGTGATCATCGCGCCGACCACCGCGAACGCGAAGCCGGGGCGAATGAACAGCTCGGTGCGCCCTTCGGCCGCGCGCACCGGGCGGCCCACCGTCTCGAGCACGCGCGTCGACGTCGTCCCGACGCTGACCACGCGCTTCGCCGCCTCGATGCGCGCCGCGGCGGCGTCCGACAGCTCGAACGCTTCGCTGTGCATCTTGTGGTCGGTGACGTCGTCCGTGCGCACCGGAAGGAACGTGCCGGGCCCGACGTGCAACGTGACCTTCTCCAGCCCGACGCCCTGCGACGCGAGCTGCTCGACCAAACCATCCGTGAAGTGCAGCCCCGCGGTGGGCGCGGCGACGGAGCGCTCGAGCCCCTCGCGGGCGAAGATGGTCTGGTAGCGCTCCTCGTCCTCCGGTCCGGCGGGGCGATCGATGTACGGCGGGAGCGGGAGCGCGCCGTGATCGGCGGCGACGGCCGCGCCCGCTCGCGGCAACCGCAGCACGCCGAACCCGTCGCCCTCGAGCGCCTCGACCACCGCGACGTCGTCACCGATCGCCAGCTCGGCGCCGACCCGCACCTTCTTCGCCGGGCGCAGGAGCGCGCGCCACGTGCGGTCGTCCTGCGTCGGCTCGACGAGGAACACTTCGACGCGCCCGCCGGTGCCGACCTTCGTCGCCGAGAGGCGGGCGCGGATGACGCGGCTGTTGTTGGCGACGAGGAGATCACCAGCGGCGAGGTGCTCGCCGACGCGCGCGAAGGTGGTGTGTGTCAGCGCACCGGAGCTTCGGTCCACGACGAGGAGCCGCGAGCCGTCCCGCCGCTCCGCGGGGTGGCGCGCGATCGAGGACTCGTCGAGCGCGTAATCGAAGTCCGAGAGCCGCAAGGCGGGCGGATGGTAGCAGGCCGATCGAAGGATCGGTGCGCCGGATCGAGGGTCGTCGTCGCATTGAAACCCCGCGCGGTCGGAGACATCCGAGCAATCCCGTCCGTCGGCGGGTCAGCCGCCCCGAGATTCGGTATGCTTCGGGCCCGGTGCGGTTCTGCCCGCAATGTCGTGCGATCTATCGCGCCCATGTGCCGCGCTGCGCGGTGGATGGGGGCGTGCTGGAAGATGCGTCGGTCGACCCGCTCGTCGGCACGCGCATCTCGAACTTCCCGGTGCGCGAACGGATCGGTGTCGGGACGACCGGCGCGGTCTACCGCGTCGACGCCGAGGAGGGGGGCGCGACCGTCGCGATGAAGATCCTCTTCGGCGACCTCGCGGCCAACGAGGAGGTCGTGCAGCGCTTCCTCCAGAGCGCGGAGGCGGCGTCGCGGATCGACCACCCGAACGTGGTCGTCCCGCTCTACTTCGGGCGCGCCGAGCACGGGACGTGTTTCCTCATCATGCCGTACGTCGAAGGGCGCACGCTGGAGACGGAGATCACTTCGAAGGCCCCCGTCGAGCCGCCGCGCACCGCGATCATCGGTCGTCAGCTCGCGCTGGCGTTGGCCGCCGCGCACGAGCAGGGGTGCGTCCACCGCGACGTCAAACCGAGCAACGTCCTGCTGTCGAAGGAGAACGGACGGACGCACGCGCGCCTCGTGGACTTCGGGCTCATCGCGCTGATGGCGGAGCTCCCACACCACTCGGAGCTGGTCGGCACGCCGCTGTACCTCGCGCCCGAGGTCGCGCGTGACGCGGCGAGGGCGTCGAGCGCGTCGGACCTCTACGCGCTGGGGGTCGTGCTCTACCGAATGCTCGCCGGGCACCCGCCGTTCGACTCCGACAACACGGTCGACCTGATCATGAAACACACGCTGGAGTCGCCGCCGCCCCTCCCGGAGTCGGGCGGGCTGGAGCTGCTCGTGGCGTGGCTGCTGGAGAAGGACCCCGAGAAGCGCCCCGGGAGCGCCGCGCTCCTGGCGGACGAGATCGAACGCCTCGGTCTGATCCCCGACGAGGAAGACGACAGCCCGGACGACACCCTCCTCCCGCGCGAAGCCGTCGAGGTGCAAACCGGCGACGACCTCCCCCCGGTCCCCGCCGAGCTCGCGAGCTTCGGGTTCCGCGAGGAGGAGGTGGTCACCGACGATCTCGTCCCGGCGGCGGAGAGCCTGATGCCGATCGTCAAACCCGAATTCGGCTCGGACGCGATGCTCGGGTTCGAGTTCCTCCGCGGCCGCTTCGACTTCGTCGCGGAGCAGATCGAGAACGCCCCCGTCGATGCGACGACGCGCGGGCACCTGACGGATCGGTTGAAGCAGCTCCGACAGCGGCTCGCGCCCGGCGCTACGCGCGGCCTCTACATGGACCTCGCCGGCGCGCTCGCGGAGCTCAGCCGCGCGGTCGATGATTCGCTTCAGTAGATCTTCGCTTCAGTAGATCTTCTGAACACGAGCGCCGTCGTAGTAGTACTCGAGGATCTGCTCGTACGTCTTGCCCTGCGCGGCCATGCCGCGGGCGCCCCACTGGCACATCCCCACGCCGTGTCCGAAGCCCCGCCCTTCGATCTCCACCTGGCGACCGCGCGTCTTCGCGGAGAAGCGCGCCGAGTAGAGCTTCGAGAACCCGACGGCCTTCCGCACTTTCCGCGGGTCGAGGCGTCGACTGCCGCGACCGTCGCGGACGGAGACGTACTCCACGCCCTCGTCGCGTTCGAGTCGTGACAGTGACCCTCGGATGAGCTTCGCGCGGGAGAGACGGCCGGAGAGCTCGTCGACCGGCACGTTCACCTTCCACCGGTGGCGGTGCGACTCCCGGCACCACTTGCATTTCTTCGGCTTGAGGTACGGCACGTGGTTTCCGAAGGCGGAGCGCGCCGAGACGGTGCGACCGCCGCACGTGGAGTGGAACAACGCTTCGACGAGGCCGTGGCGATACGCGATCACTTCACCGCGTGTCTCGGTGACCGCGCGGATCACGGAGGGGCGGATGCGTTCGGCGCCTTTGTAGACCTGCGAGAGGACGGAGTCGGCGAGGTCGTACGGGCGGTTCGCCGCGCGCATCATCATGCGGCGCTGCATCGCGTAGCTCCGCGCTGCGACGGCTTGCGCCTTGAGCGCTTCGATCGGCCAGCTCGGGTTCATCTCGCTGCCGACGATGCCGAGGAGGTACGTCTCGATCGGCAGTCGGTTGAGCACGTAGAGTTTGTCGGGGTGGTCGGGCTCGATGCCGATCTCCAGGCGGCCGTAGTACACCCCCTTGCCGAGGTGCACGGCGTCCTTCGCCTCGACGAGGATGCGCTTCGCGCGCCGGTCGGCGACAACGAGGTAGCCCTCCTTCACGCGCACGCGTTTCTTCGCGGTGGCCGCGGAGAAGAAGAGGCGATCCCCGACCTCGGCGTCGAGGACGGTCAGCCCCGGGCCGGACACGGTGACGGCGGCGCGGCGCGACAGCAGCGAGATGCGCACGTCCTCTTCGGCCCGCGCCGGTCCGGGGACCAGCAGGGCGAGGGCGCAGAGCCCGCCGAAGAACCACCGCATGCCGGCGAGGATCTCACGGCCCGATCGACTCCGCAAAAAACGCCCAACTTTTCGACATTTCGGGCCCGAAGGTGAAGCATGGGTTCGGGATGGGGACCCCGGTCAAGCGCCGCGTCGGGCGCCGCATCGGCGTGACCGTGGGGGTCGTGGGCATGGCCTTCGGGCTCGCCGGCACCTTCCTCGTGCTCTCCCAAACCTACCGAACGCAGGAGGCGATCTCCGTCCGGCACCTGGAGACCCTCGCGCAGGCGGTCGAGGCGTCGTTCGTGGTCTTCGACGCCCGGACCGGGCAACACCCCATTCAGGAGATCGCCGCGCAGCTCGGGAACGCCAAGCGGGTGGAGCGCGTCGACGTCCTCGACCGGCACGGACGGGTCCGCTGGTCGTCGGAGCCGCGCCGCCGCGGACGACTCGCCGGCGCCGCCGCGCTCGAGGTGCTGACCACCACCGTCTCCGCGACCTACGTCGAGCCGGAGGCGCTAGAGACGGTGCGCGCGCTCCGGCGCCGCGCGGCGTGCCTGCCCTGCCACGCCAAGAGCGCCGACCCGATCGGCGCCGTATCGATCGTCGCCGAGCGGCGCGCGCTCCTCGGTGACCTGCTGACCAACACGACCCAAGCGGCGATCGGCGTGGTGCTGGTGAGCCTGATCCTCACCGCGCTCCTCATCGGCATCCTCCACCGCACGGTGGTCTCGCGCCTCACCGCGCTCGTCGACGTCATGACGGCCGCGGAGGAAGGCGACTACATGGTCCGCGCGACCGTGCGGGCGGACGACGAGATCGGCCTCCTCACCCGGACCTTCAACCGCATGATCGCGAAGATCACGGACCTGCGCGTCGAGCACATCGAACAGGAGCGCGAGATCGTCGAGGTGAAGGACGAGCTGTCGCTCAAGGAGCGGCTCGCGCAGAAGAGCGAACAGCTCGAAGCCGCGAACCGTGGCCTGAGCGCGCGCATCACGGAGCTGTCGTTCCTCAACCGGCTCGCGCGCGATCTCGCGACCAAGCTCGACACCGACTTCACGCTCGCGCGGTTCTGCGAAGACGTCACGGAGCAGCTCCCCGTGCCGGAGGTCGCCGTGCTGATGTTCGACGCCGACACGGAGCGCGTGCGCGCGTTGAAGTGGCACGGCTTCGAAGGTGAGCGCGGGGTCACAGACCGCCCGATCGATCTGAGCGCGGGGATCACCGGCGAGGTCGTGCGCACCCGCGCGTCGATCTACGTGCCCGATACCCGCGCCGACCCGCGCGCCCTCGCGTACCGAAGTGACTCGGATCCGGAGGGCACCCTGTTCTGCGTACCGATGACCTACCAAGAGGGGGTGATCGGCGTGCTCGCGTTTTCGTCCCCGCGCATCGACGCGTTCACGGAGACGGACCGCGAGCTCCTGATGACGATCGCGAACCAGGCGTCGCTCGCGCTCGCCAACGCGCAGCTGTTCCAAGAGACGTTGGAGCTGTCGATCCGCGACGGCCTCACGGGGGTGCTCAACCGACGCGCGCTCGACGAGCGCTTCGAGCTCGAGTGGTCGCGCGCAAGACGCGACGGCGCGCCGCTGTCGGTGGTCATGCTCGATATCGACCACTTCAAACACTACAACGACGAACACGGTCACCAGGCCGGCGACGACGTCCTCCGCCGCGTCGCGCAGCTCCTCGAGAACAGCCTGCGCAAAGTCGACGCCGTCGCGCGCTACGGCGGCGAAGAGTTCTGCGTGATCCTCCCGCGCGCGAACAAGGAGGAGGCGGAGCAGGTCGCGAAGAAGCTGAGGCGCACCATCGCCGAGGCCGACTTCTGGCGCGGCTACCTCCAGCCCCTCGGTCGCGTGACGATCTCCTGCGGCGTCGCGACGACCCCCGACGACACCAACGTCCGCGAAGACCTGATCGGCCTCGCGGACGACGCGCTGTACGGCGCCAAGGAGGCGGGGCGAAACCGCGTCTTCGCCATCCGCGACGGGCGCCCCGCACCCGTCTGAGACCGCCCGTTACTTTTCTGCGCTCGTCCGTAACCGGTGCATGGCGCCGGCATATCCAGGGTCCGAGGCGACACCGGCGGGTATGGAGAGCGACGAGGCCCTCATGGCGAGGTACATCGACGGCGACCAGGGGGCGTTCGAGGCCCTGTTCCACCGCTATCACCCGATGCTGCTGCGTCTGATGCGGCGACGCGGCGCGTCGGCGTCCGAGGCAAACGACCTCGTCCAGCAGACCTTCCTCCAGCTCCACCGCGCGCGGAACGACTTCCGGCGCGACGCGCGCGTCCGCCCTTACCTGATGACGATCGCGCTGAACGTTCACCGCGGGACACTCCGTCGCCGCGGCCGCCACCCCGAGGAAGCGCTGCACGTCGACGAGTCGTTCGAGGTCGCCGATCCCAAAGAGCTCCGCGACACCGTCGTCGCGGAGGAGGACGCCGCGCGAGTGCGGCACGCGCTGGCGGAGCTGCCGGAGAGTCAGCGGCGCGTCATCGAGCTGCACTGGTTCGACGAGATGCCGTTCAAGGAGGTCGCGCGCGTCGTCGGCGCGAGCCTGTCCGCGGTGAAGGTCCGTGCGTTCCGCGGCTACGGGAAGCTGCGCAGCTCCCTCGACGAGGAGGTTCGATCGTGAGTCACGAGCCCATCGATTCCGCCGCAGCGTTCGCGCGCCTTTCGCAGAAGATCGATGACGATCAGAGCATCGTCGGATGGCTCAAGAGTCGCCCGACGTGGGTGCACAAGCTCATCGCAGGGCTGACGGTCGTCGGCGCGACGTTGTTCGGCGTCGTGTTCCTCCGCCGCCCCGACCTCGACGCCTACCCTGTGCTTCGGATGACGGTGTCGATCGGCGCGATCGCGGCGGTGTTGTTCGTGAGCCTCGGGTGGAGCCTGCGCCCGATGCACAAGCGCGCGCTTCCGCCGTGGGCGGTCGCGGCGATGGCGGTCGGTGCGGTCGCGCTGTCGTTCGGCCTCGCGATCACGCCGACACACTACGCTCCGGATCCCGCTCACCTCCCGCACGGCGCCGAGTGGGTCCACGCGCTGCGCTGCCTCTACTTCGGCGCGCTGGTGGGGCTGCCCGTCTACGTCGTCGGGCGCTTGCTCGACCGGACGCGCGACCCGAGCCGTGCGGTGCTCGCGGCGGGCGCTGCGGGGCTGACCGGCCAGCTCGTGCTGCTGCTGCATTGCCCGATCTCCGACCCGACGCACCTCGTGACGGGGCACGCCTCCGTCGTCGCGGTGTTCCTCGCGCTGGTGTGGTTCGTGGTGCGGGTCGAACGACGCATTCGCCGTCGCGCGGTCGCTTGACGTGATCGCGGGGGCCCTTACTTCAATCTTCATGCACCGACGCGCACCCCACGCCTACGCGTCCGCGACCAGCGCGACGCCCGGGTGCCTCGTCGTCGGCCCTCCGGAATGGGTCTGAAAAGCCCCGCTCGTCCCACCAAAACCGGAGGTATCTCATGTTGCGTATGCGTCCGCGCGTCGTCATCGGCGCGCTCGTCTTCGCGGTGGTTTCGTTCGCCGCCGTCACCTTCCTTCCGTTCGTCGTCGTCGACGCCGGACACATCGGCGTCGTGCTGAAGTTCGGCGCCGTACAGGACGAAGTCCTGCGCGAGGGTCTGCACTTCGTCGACCCGATCGGCATCGACGTGGTCGAGATGGACGGCCGCGTCCTGATGCAGGAGGCGCGCGCCACCGCGTCGTCGAAGGACCTGCAGAACGTGTCGTCGATCGTCGCGTTGAACTACGCGATCGACCACGACCACGCGCACACCATCTACCAGGACCTGGGGATGGACTTCGAGCGCACGATCGTCACGCCGGCGATCCAGGAGTCGGTGAAGGCCGCCACGGCGAAGTTCACCGCCGAGGAGCTGATCACCCGGCGCTCCGAGGTGAAGGCGTCGATCTTCGAGGCGATCCGTACGCGTCTGTCGCGTCACCACCTCGTCGTGGTGGAGTTCTCGATCGTCGACTTCCGCTTCTCGCAGGACTTCGAGCAAGCGATCGAGGCCAAGCAGATCGCCGAGCAAGCTGCCTTGCGCGCGAAGAACGACCTCGAGCGCGTCCGCATCGAGGCCGAGCAGGTCCGCACGCAGGCGGAGGGTCGCGCGCAGGCAAACCTCGCGTTGGCGCGAGCGGAGGCGGAGTCGCAGGCGATGATCCGAAAGACGCTCACGCAGGAGGTGCTCGAGCTGCGCACGATCGAGAAGTGGGACGGCACCATGCCGGTCGTCGTCGGCCAAGACGGCGGCGCCTTCTTCGACGTCGTGGCCCACGCGGCAAAGACCCGCTGAGTCGAAGTTCTTCGATTAGGAACGTCGGTCTCCTTCGGTAGTACCTCACCGACAACCGTCACACCCAAGGAGACCGACATGACTATCTTCTCTCGTCTGCGGGGAGGCCTCGGCCTCGTCGCCCTGGCTACCTGCGCGCTCGTCACCACGGGCTGCAACTTCCGACTCGGGGGCGGAGGCTGGGGCGCCGCCTCCAGCTCCGGCTACTCACAAGTCGAGGTCAAGAACTGCAACGACGACTACGCCGTCACGCTCTACAAGAAGATCGGCAACGACACGGAGCTGGTCACCACGCTCAACGTCCAGAGCAACAACGGCACGTGCTCGCAGGTCTACGTGGTGCTCGACCACGGCGTTCTGAATCAGCTCGTCGGCGTCTACGGCGACGGCACCTGCAACACCAACATCAACGCGATCGGGCCCGACGCCTGCCCGATCAAGCGCGACCTGAGCATCCAGGGCAACGACGCGGGCGACGTGTACCCCTGGCAGCTCCCCAACCTGTGAGACAGCGGAGGAAAAAACCCATGAAGACGAGAATCATCCAAACCCTGGTCTTGGGCGCCTGTGCCCTCACCACGCAGACGGCGAGTGCTTCGACCGATCACTTCCTCGAGTTCCAGATGTCCTCCGCGAAGTTCGCGGAACTGGTGCGCGGCGCCTTCGTGGCGGCGACGCGGTCGTTCTGCCCGACCGTCATCCCGTGCCCCGTCGGCGGTGGGAACTGCGTGCTCGACCGCGTGGAGGTCGGTGGCCCCGGGACGTTCAGCCGAGCGGCCAACGCCAACAGCATCCCGATCAACGACTTCACGACGATCTCGGCCCAACCCATCCTCTACGCGCAGGATGTCACCTTCCACGTGCAGACCGAGGCGTGTTCGAACGACCCGACCTGCTCGTCCGTCACGCCGTACACCCTGCAGGCGCAGTTTCAGCTCTCGGAGGGCGACGGTGAGATCTGCCTGAACCCACTCGACATGACGCCCACGCTGCCCGGGCTCCCCATGCCGCCGAGTGATCGCTGCATCGGCCTCAGCCAGCAGCAGCTCTCGGAGTTCGTCGGCTCGGAGGATCACACGATCTCCGGCGCGGCGATCAGCGTGAACAACTCGGGGTCGCGCATCGCGCTCCGCTTCGAGCTCGACCAAACCGCGGCCGACTACGACACCGCGCGCATGACCGCGTGGAACGCGTTCATGCAGGGGAACATCACCGGCTCGCAGACGACCGACTGGAGTGTCTTCGTCCACAAGTCCAACTTCATCTCGCTCCTCACGGATCAGGTGACCGAGGGACTCGACTCACGCTCGGAGATCTCGCTCAACGGTGGGATCGCGACGCAGTGGGTCGGCAACGGGAGCAGCGGCGCCACGCTCAATGCGCTCGTCCCCACGACCGTCGCCAGCTCCGAGCTGCCCTGCCCGAACGACATCGACGTCGACGTCCTCTTCGCGATGGACGTGGCCAAGAACGCCGCATCGACGGGCTTCACGATGAACGGCGCGCTCACGATGGACCCGAGCAACGCCGACGCCAACGAATGTGCGCTCGCGTACGGACCACTCGGGTTCCTCGCGGCGATTCCGTTGATCGAGCTCGGCGTCCTCGACGACCTCGTGCAGCACTACGTCGTCCCGCAGATCACCAAGGAGATGTCGGAGTGCCCGGTCTCGGACAACACGTTCTCCTGCGACGCCGCCATGTTCCCGCGCCCCTTCCAGGTCGGCTTCGGGCTCGTCTCCAGCCTCTCCCTCGCCGGCGTCGTCGGTGACAGCGCCGGTCTGACTTTGAACGGCGCCGCGAGCAGCCTCCCCAACCACGTCTACGAAGCCGACGTCACGGCCTACGATGTCGAGTTCGGTCTCGGCTCGGGCTGCTACGCGTCGAAATGTGACTACGGCGGCGGACTCTACGCGACGGGGACCGCGCGCTTCTGCAGCGTCCAAGTCATCGACAACCCGAGCAACGTGTACACGGTCGACACGGCGAACCTCGGTTCGAACCTCCCGATCACCGTCGAGGTCTCGGTGAACCCATCGTTGACCCAGCCGGTCATCGACGCGTTCAACGCCAACCCAGAGCCGGTACTCATCAAGTTCGCGACGTCGGCCGGAGTCCGCACGTACGCGGTGGAGCTCGACCGCATCCTCTCGCCCGGCGAAGCCGGTTTGGAGTGCAGCATTCAGAAGACGAACCAGTTCATCAACTGCCTGACCCCCGAAGTGAACTGGCAGGAGCCGTGGGAGGATTGGATCTGCGATCCCTTCCGCATCACGGAGCGGCAGGTCGTGATGGGCTTCCTGGATCCGCGCGGTCACCTGATCGACAGCGGCGTCGGCTTCGACCCGCGCATCGAGACGACGCGCGACTGGCGAGGCAACGTGACCTCGGCGGCGCTCGTCATCGACGTGGTGTCGGCGATCGGCTCGGGTCGTCAGCTCCTCGTGCCGCACTCGACGCCGATCGCCGTGCCGTCCTCGTTCCGAGGTACGGACGCGCAGATCGCCCAGTACTTCCTGGCCGGGACCAACACGCGGCAGTCCGTCCCGAGCTCGCTGCTGCCCACCTCCGTGTCCTCCGCGGACCTGGAGGTACGTTCCTCGGATCCGGATCTGCTCCGTGCGGTGCAGGTGACGATGGCGCGCTGAGGCGCTCTCGAAAAAAGCGCCTTTCGAAGAAAAGGACTCCGGCGGGCCTCGGTAGAGCAGCACCGAGGCCCGCTTTACATCCCCCGGGAGACCCCGTACCACGCGGGGCGTGGGGCGATGTAGGCGAGCCAAACGGAGCATCCCACTCGTGCTGCTGACCTGGACCCTGGCGTGTGAAGGAACCTGCGGGCGCAGCGCCGCGCCGGTGACCGCTCGCCTCCTCGGTGCCGAGATGATCGCGCTCGAGGGCGGGCGCCCCGTCCACTACGTCCACCCTCACGCCGAGCTCGGCATCGTCGCCGCGACCCACGACGCCTTCGACGTTCGGAGCGACGGGCGGACGCTCGTGTCGACCAGCACCCGCACGGCCGGCGCCTGGACGAAGGTCACGTTCACCCTCCCCGGGCTCGGCGAAGACGCGGCGATCGCAGCGGTCGGCCGAACCTGGCGGCTGCGCCCCCTCCCGAAGACCTGGCCGCAGCTGAGCGATTCGGCGCTGTCGACCGAGACCTCCACACGACGCGAACGTCTGAAAGCACTCCTCGAGAAACTCGAAGGCCCCGCGCTCCTCGCTGCGCACGTCGAAAAGCTCAAACTCATTCGCGGATCGGGCCCCGAGGAATACCGCGGCGCGCTCGAAGCGTGGCGCGCTGCGGCCGAACGCGTCGGAATGACCAGCACCCACAGCCGCGCGCTGAGATCTCTGGCGTTTCAGGCGCTGTACGCCCGTGAGTTCTCAGAGGCGTTCGAGCTCCTGGACCGCGCCGATGGGTTGGACCGGAGCATCGACAATGACCCGGGTCTTATTCGCACCTTGAATTATCGCGCGCTCATTCACGCCGAGCTCGGGCAGTACCGCAAGGCGCTGCAGGTGAACGACCAAGCCCTGGCGCTCGCGCAAAGTCGCGGCCTCGTCGAAGAGCTCGCGCCGATCGTCCAGGCGCGCGCGAGCGCGCTGATCGAGATCGGTCGGTACGAGGCGGCGTGGACGACCCTCGACCACGCGCGCCCGTACTTCGCTGCGTACGAGACCAACTACTACAACGACCGAGGCTTCGCGCTCGCACGCGGGATGGCGGCGGGCGCTATCCCGGTCGACTGGCCACGGGTCCTCGACGAGCTCGCACGGGCGCGTGCCCTGTTGGAACGTCGCGAACACCGCGGCCCCGAGTACGCCATCCTCCTCACGAACCTCCTCCTCGTCCGTTTCTACACGGACGACATCGCAGCCTGCCGAGAGATCCTGGCGGCGCTAGAGTCCCTCGCCTTCGAGCCTCCGGGATTCGTGGGTGTGTTCACCGAGTTGATGCGTGGTCACCTCGCCCTGCGCAGCGATGAAGTCGTCGCTTCCGACGTGCACTTCCGCGCGGCGCTCGCACGCGCCGAACGCGACGCAAACGGCCAGCCCTCGGACTCCACGTGGCGCGCGCACTACGGTCTGGCGCAGGTCGCGGACGCCAACGGCGATGCGGAACGCACTCTCGAAGCCTACGCCACCGCGCTCGCACACCTCGAAGCGTTGTCACGCCGAACTCAGCTCGGAACGGACCGAGCATCGTTCATCGACGATCGCTATCGCCTCTTCGTCGATGCGGTCGATGCGTTCCTCCGCTACGAACGGGTGGACCTCGCGCTGCTCGCCGCCGACGGCTCGCGATCGTTCCCCTACCGCGTGCTCCACCTCCGTGGCGCCCTCGACCAGCTCGACGCCAGCACGCGCGTCGCGTTGCGCCGCGCGCTCGACGTCTACGTCGCGGAGCGCGAAGCCCTCGAAAAGCGCGCAGAGCAAGCAGAGCTCGTGCACCCCGCCGAGCGCGCGGCGTTCCGGGACGAGACCGCGGCGATGCGCATCGCGCTACAGAAGCGATTCGACGATGCGTTCGCGCTCGTCGAAAACGCGGAGGGTGGGTGGTTCTCGGACGCGTTCACCGTCGACAAACTCACCGCGGCGCTCGGACCGGACGAGGGCATGCTCGTCCCGTGGGGTGACGGCCAAGATCAGGTCTGGTTCGCGGTGCGGCCCGACGGCGTCCGCGTCATGAAGACGCGGCCGCGAGGTCCCTGGTGGACGTCCCCGGAAGATGCCACCCCGCACCTCTACGTCGCGACGATGGCGCACGACGAGGCTTGGAGCGCCCTGGGTACGCGCGCGGAGAATCGTGAGTGGCTCACCGCCGCCACGGTGAGTTTCGTCCCATTTCCGCGGCTCGTCCGTCGCGCGGAGAATCGCAACGACGCCGGCGCAGTCATCGTCGCCGACCCAACCTCGGATCTTCCGAGCGCCCGACAGGAGGGTGAGATCGTCGCGACGCATCTCTTGGGCGCGCTCGTCCTCGAGGGTGACGCGGCCACCCGCAGCCGCGTGCTCGAAGCGGTGTCGTCGACCCGCCACTTCCACTTCGCCGGACACGGCGTGCTCAACGACGAGGACCCGTGGAGCACGCACCTCGCGCTCGCGCGCGGCGAGCGACTCACCCTGGAGGATCTCTTTGCGAGCCGACCTCGTGCCCAACACATCGTCCTCAGCGGATGTGACACCGGGACGCGCTCCTCGATGGGCCGCACGGTCCAAGTCGGTCTCGCCGAGGCCTTCCTCGCGGCGGGCGCGAGCTCGGTCGTCGCGACGAGCCGCCGCGTCGATGACCGCAAAGCACGTCGATTCATGGAGCGCTTCTACGACGCGGGCGGAGCGACACGTCCCGCGGCGGCGCTGAGAACGGTCGCCCTGAGCACCCCCGCGGACGTGTGGTCCGCGTACCATGTGCTCGGAGCTGCGAAGTGAGCCACGAAGAGGACATCGACGAGATGCTGCGAACCGTCCCCGAGCCGATCAACGCCGGCGCCCATGTCGACGACGGCGTCCTGATCGCCTACCGCGACCGAAGCCTCGCGGACGAAGAACGCGAGCGCGTCGACGAACACCTGTCGGCCTGCGCGCACTGCCGCGGACTGATCGCCGCCTACGGCGCGCCCGTACCGGCGGGGCTCGACGCATGGGCCGAAGACAAGATCGTCGCTGCGGCGAAACGTCGGTCGTGGCCGCGACGCGCGGCGGTGGGCCTCGCCGCGCTCGCGGCGGCGGCGGCGTTCCTGATCGTGATGCGCCCCGGGGCGAACGGTGACCTGCCCGGGTACACGCTGTCGGCCGCCGCGGGCGGCGTCGCAACGACGCGCGGTGCACCGAGCCACACGAACGTGTTCGTCCCGACGAGCAAGGTGCGCTGGCTCGTGGAACCCGAACAGACGACGACGGGTGAGTTTCAGCTCCGTGTCTTCGTCGATGGTGACGATGATCAGCTCGTCGAAGTCACCCGGCGAGGTGAGATCGACAGCGGCGCCACTGGCGTCCTCCGATTCCGCGCGGAGGCCGCCGAGCTCTGGGGGGCGCGCTACGGCGAACGCACCATTCATTTCGTGATCACGGCGAGCGCCGATCCAACGAGCTCTGAGTTCGTGGGTTCGGAAGAGGCGCTCAGGACGGGGCTGCCAGCACACCGCTGGCTGACGGCGCGCGCGACTTATCAGTCGAGCGCAAGGACGGAGGGAGAATGATGAACACGAAGAAACTCGTCTGGGCCGCGGGCCTGGTCATTGTCGTGAGTTGTGACGCCGCGCCCGAGCAAGGCACCGCCACGGACGCCCTGCGCAACCCAGGCCGGACGCGACAGCGCACGATGAAACGGCCCTGCCGAAACGATGCCTTCTTCGTCGAGGTCCCACTCGCGCGCCCCACGCCGGGCTCCTGGCACGCGTACAACTTCCACACGAACCTGGAGAACGCGCTCGCCGCCGAGATCGCGAACAACAACGGCGCGTGGTTCTGCACCGGTCCGTTCGGCTGCCCCACTCCGTCGGTGACGGTACGGTCCGCCCTCCCCCAGCGCTCGGCCCCCTCGTACCGAGCGGACGGCCACGTGAGGTACCTCCGCGTCCAGTTCACCACCGGCCACGGGCTCCCGCTGTCGGTGTTGCCGGACCAAGAGTGTCACGCCGTATCGACGCTCCGAAGCGCGGTCACGAGCGTCAGCGGTGTCCCGTCGACCGGCTTCTACGTCGGGCGAGAGTGCGAGACCTCCGCAGCGACCGGCGTGCAGGGCGCGCCGGACCTCGACATGGTGACCTGGCATCTCACCGAGCTGGGGCTCCCGCCGACGACCGCCGTGAGCCCGCCGGCGCCCGCTTCCCAGCGCGTGGACCTCGCCGTGATCGACAGCGGCCTTCACGCGGCCATCGGCGCCGCGGGCATCGGCGTGGCCTCCGCGATGGACCTCTACCCGTCGTCGACGGTCAGACATCCGCACGGCAGCGCGATGATGATCTTCGGCCGCCAGCTCGCGCCGAACGCCGCGATCCACGATCTCCGCGCGCTCGACTGGACCGGCTCGGGCACCAGCGAGACGCTCGCCACCGCGCTCGACGCCGCGATGTTCTCGACGCCGACTTCACGCGCGCTCGTCGTCAACATGAGCCTCGGGTGGCCTTCGGAGCTTTCGTACCCCGCGATGCTCACGAGCGCGAACGGTTGCAGCACCCACGAAGACCCGTTCGGTGAGCTCGTCCGCTACGAGCTCGACGTCGCGCGACGCATGGACGCCAGCGGCGTTCGACGGGTGTTCGTGACTTCGGCGGCCGGCAACCAGCCCGCGCCGACCGACCCGACGCTGTTCCCCCCGCCCCCGGCCGGCGCCTCGAAGCCCGCCTGCCCCACGGCCCCGGAGTCGTACGGGCTGTACTACCCGGCGGAGTGGTTCACGGAGACGTCGTGTCGCCCCAGCGAGGCGGGTGCGTTCCTCTCGTTCACCGCGGGTGCGGTCGACGATCGACTGCGCACCACGAACGTCGCCATTCCGAACGCCGAGCCGCCGCTGGTGGCCCCGGGCCAGCACGTGTACGCCACGAGCCCCTACGCGCCGGAGATGACCAGCGGTTCCGCCTGCGGCGAAGGCCCCTCGCTGTCGGAATTCGAAGCGCTGCCGCGGGCCTTCACCGGGAGCTCCGTGAGCGCCGCGCTCGTGTCGGCAGCCGCCGCGCGTGTTCAGGATCAGCGCCTCGCGAACGGCGAGCCGGCGCTAGGCCGCGAGACCCTCGAGCGCCTCCTGTACCTCACGGGTCGCGACTTGTGCCGCATCAACCGCTCGTTCATCCCGGTGCGGATCCTCGATATCGATCGCCTCGACTACGCCGTCGCGAACTGCCCTTCGGTCGTCGGATGCGCGGACGAATTCATCACGAACCCGCCGATCACGACGGAGACCGTCCTCGACTGCGCAACCCACCTTGCGGCCTGTGGTCTCGAGGACGTCAACGGAAGCGGCGACCTGGTCCCGAGCTGCGCGAGCCCGCGCAACGATCCCGTGTCCTGGCCCGGCGCGTACATCGAAGCGCGCGGCGTCTGCACCGTCGTCGTGGACGAGACGCTCCTCACGCAGCCCTGGACCGCCGCGTCGTCCTGCTCCGGAGTGTGTCCCCATGAAGACGGCCCACAACGTTCCCTCGTCGGCTCGTTCGGCCCGCAGCCGATCAGCCCGATCTGTCCGGACTGCCCCGCGTTCTTCCTGAACGACCCGCCGGATTCGATTCAACTCAAGCTCGATCTGTCACGCGACTTCGAGCCGGGCACGAAGGTGACCGAGCCGTTCCTCGTGGTGACCGGATTCAACCCCAACTCGAACCAGGTCGAGGACTTCTACTTCGAGCTGCCGGACGATCCGTCGGTCGGTGAGTGGGCGCCAGGCGAGCACCTCGACATCCTCGTCGGCGTCGCGGACCTCGACATCGAGTGGTCGATGCCGGAGGCGATCAAAGCGACGCTCGTCGTGACGCTCGACTCGCCGAACGCCAAACACGCGAGCAAGGACTACTCGGCGCTGCGCGTCTCCTTCTGAGGTCGAACCGTGAACGCACCACGCCCATCCGACACGCGCCTCGTCGAGGCTGCGATGGCCGGCGAGCCGCAGGCCGTCAAGACACTCGTGTCGCGGTTGATGCCGGTGGTGTGTGCGCGCGTTCGTCATTCGGTGGCGAAGAGCCCGGGTTCGTTCGACGCGCTGAGGATGGAGGACATGGTCCAGGAGGTCTGGGTCAAGCTGCTGGACGACGACGGGCGACGCCTGCGTGCGTACGACGCGGCGAAGAAGACGACGCTGGAGGGGTTCGTCGGCCTCGTGACGGAGCGCGAAGTCGCGCACCTCAGGGAGCACGGCCTCGCCAAGAAACGCGGCGGTCACCTGCGCGCCGTCGAGCTGGAGGATGCGCGCCTGCAGGCGAACGACGCGTCGCCCGAGGCGCAAGTCAGCATGCAAGACCTCGCCGCGCGGCTCGCGGAGCACCTCGAAGCCACGTTACCCACGCGCGGTAGGCTCGTGTTTCGCCACGCGTTCACGGACGGCCGCGCACCGCCTGAGGTCGCTCAGCTGATGGGTGTGACGGTGCAGGTCGTCTACAACTGGCAGCACAAGATCCGCGCCGCGGCGCGTTCGTTCCTCGAAGACTGAGCGCTCACCGGCCTTCGAGGAGTGCGTCGAGCTGGTCCGCGAACGAAGCGACGACCAGGTCGGCGCCCGGCGCGGTGAGGTGGTGATGATCGGAGTAGAGGAGCCGCCCGTCGTCGACGACGCGACAGGCGCCGTTCGGGCACAGCGCTACATTCGGGTCGAGGAGGGTCAGGTCGGCGCGACGCTCCGCGAGCGCTTCGAGCGCACGGACCACCGCGCGGCTCGACGCGAGGGCCTGCGCGGCGGGCGGGATCGGGCACCGCTGGGCGGCGTCGCGGCGGTCGAGGATCCGCGGACGACCGAGGCACTCCACCGGATCGAACCCCGGCCGTAGCGACGGGAGCACCACGCCGAATCGCGGAGCGCGGATCCGATCCATGCTCGCTTCGAGGCGTTCGGCGAAGTAGCGCGCGAAGGCGTCGTCGTCCTCGAACGGGATCGGCGTCCCGTCGGGTTCGACGAACGCCGGTCGGTAGCCGAGGTACGCCAGGCTGTAGACGACGAGCCGTGGTCGAAGCCCGGCGAGGCGAGCGTCGATCGTGTCGCGGCTCTTCAGGCAGAGCTGACGCACCACGCCTTTGCGTGCGGTGGTGACGCCCGGGAGCGGAGCACAACCGTTCTCGGTGAGGATCTCCGCCGCGACCCCGCGCTGCTTCGCGTACGCATCGACGCCGTGGATGAGGTGTTTGGCGTGGCTATCGCCGATGACGACGAGCTGCGTGGGCCCCTCGGCGCCGACGCGACACACGACGTCGCTCTCGCGGCAGGGTGTGTAACCCGTCTTCCCGCGCGCGGCCGCGAACGCGGAGGCGGTGGCGTCGAGCCGCCCCGGCCACCCGTCCTGCGCGCCGTGCAGCGCGACGAGCGCCACCGCGACGGTGGCCACGAGTTGACCGACGAGGAAGCGGCCATCCTTCGCCCCATACCTAAAGCGTCGTTCGACGCCGTGGTGCATCAACGCCGCGCCCGCGAAGGTCGCCGCGAACAGGAGCGCGGTCTCGAAGGCGTCGGGCTCTCGGAACAGCGCGTACTCGACGAAGACGATCAGCGGCCAGTGCACCAGGTAGGCGGAGTACGAGACGCGTCCGATCCAGGTAGCGACCGGGTTGTCGAGGAGTCGTCCGAGGACCGGGGCACGGCCGCAGGCGATCGCTGCGGCGCTCGCGGCGCAGACGATCAGAGCGGGGTAGCTCGGGAAACGCGTGGTGTCGTCGAACGTCAACGTAGCGAACGCAAAGACACCGAAGGCGGCGGCGAGCCCCACCGTACCGAGGAGGCCGCGCGGCGGCGCGCTCGCCGGGCGCGTCCCTGGATTCAACGCGAGCGCCGCACCGATCGCGAGCTCGATGAACCGAGCGTGCAGGAGGAAGAAGGCGGCGGGCGGGTCGTCGGCGAAGAGCACCTCCGAGGCGACGAAGGTCGCGACGGTGAAGACACCGAGGGCAGCGAGCCGGCGACGCGACGCGAGCGCGACGCCGAGGAGCGCGGGCCACAACAGATAGAACTGCTCCTCGATCCCGAGCGACCACGTGTGAAGGAGCGGCCGAGCGTGGGCGCCGACGTCGAAGTACCCGGACGTCAGCCAGAAGTGGAAGTTCGCGATCGACAGCGATGCAAACACCGCGGACTCGGCGGTCGCGGCGGTCAGCCCCGCGTCGAGCAGGAGCGCCGCGAAGAGGAGCACCAACGCGATCGTCACGGTGAGCGCGGGGACGAGCCGCCGGATGCGTTTGACGTAGAACCGCGTGATGGACCACGTGCCGGCTTCACGCTGCGCACGGATGCGGTCGGTGATCAGATAACCCGAGATGACGAAGAAGACGTCGACGCCGACGTACCCGCCCGAGAAGCCCGGCACGTCGAGGTGGAAGAGCACGACGAGGAGCACCGCGACCGCGCGCAGGCCGTCGATGTCGGGGCGATAGGTCGACGCGGACGAGCGGGTCATGGGGCGGCGCTTGCGTTTCGCGCGAAGCGCGGTCGCCGGGCAAGACGGAGATTCAGAAGCGACCGATGCGCACGGACGACGCGGCGCGCTTGGCGAGCGGGCCGACGAAGATCGCGAGGCGCTTTCCGGAGCCCGAACGAGCGCCGTAGATCTCGAGGTCGCCCTCCGTCTCCACCGCGCTCTTCGCGACCGCTTCCTTCGCACGCACCTGGAGCGTGAAGGACTTGCCGCCGCCGCGCGCTGCGAAGTCACCGCGCGGGACGACCTTCAACTTCTTCGACCCGCGCAGCTTCACGACGTAGTTGTCGCGGCGCTTCTTCTCGAATGGAACGGCCGCGACGCGAAACGCGCCGTCCTCGAGCCACACGTAGATGCCGGGCTTCGCCTTCTCGTCCAGGACCGGCGCACCGACCGCTCGGGTGCGATCCAGGCGCTCCACGGGGCGTGGTTTCTTGGGCGCCTTCTTGGCCTCGGCGGTCCCGACCGCGCCCGCCGACACGAAAATCCCGGCTGCGATCAACAGGATGAACCGCCTCACCCCCGCGAGCGTATCAGAGATGGAAACCCTCAACGCAAGTGTCCGTTGTAAGGGTCGGTGCAACCTGGCTAGCTACCCCCATGTCGTGGTCGTCCGCCATCCGGGTCGTGCCCATCGTGTTGATTCCACTGCTTTTCTCGTC
This sequence comes from Deltaproteobacteria bacterium, assembly GCA_040218735.1. GTDB lineage: Bacteria > Myxococcota > Kuafuiibacteriia > Kuafuiibacteriales > Kuafuiibacteriaceae > JAUHYN01. The sequence goes on along the minus strand of JAVJQW010000046.1, from coordinate 135,702 downwards.
GCCGTCGCGCGTCGAGGCGCAGGCGTCGACGTACACCGAGACGATCCGTTTCGAGGTTCGTATCTCAGAGACGAGTTACGGCGGACCGGTGAACGAGATCTTCTTGATGTTGGATCGCTACGGCGGTCGCAACCGTCTGCAGGCCGCGCGCCGCATGACAAACGCCGGCGGTGATCTTTGGCGTGTCGATGCCGAGCTCGCCGAGGGCGACTACATCTACGTCTTCGTCGCGAACCCCACGCAGTACGTCGACCTCACGGATCCCGATCTCAACCCCGACGACGTCCCCGACTCGAACTTCTTCAACGACCCGCGCCCGCGCTTCGAAGGGTTCGGCGGACAGTTCTCGACCGACAACCTCTACTTCGTCCGCAACCCGAACCGGCCGAAGATCGATCTTCCGAACGCAACTCCGCTTGCAGGATCGCTGATCGCGACGAACAGCTTCCAGGTCACCGTCCCGATCGTGCTCGGCGACAGCGGCAGCCCGCTCGACGCGTCGACCGTGCGCGTGGAGCTCGAGACCAACGAGCCCTACGGCATCCTCCCCGGTCCGCTGACGCCGCCCGAGGTGACGCGCGCCGCCGCATCGAACGTGCAGCTCAACGGTCAGACGGTCGTCGCGACGATCAACAACCCGCCGGAGGGCCTGCACCTCCTCCACGTCAACATCGCGAACATGGACGGCCTGTACGCTGACGAGTCCACGGTCCCGCTGTGGATCAACGCGGACAACCAGGCGCCGGTCGCGCACATCGGCGCGTCGGTGTTCACGACGACCGGCGCGTGGGTGGAGATCGACGGCGGCCTCTCGGAGGATCCGGACGGCATCGGCTTTTCGTCCTTCGCGTGGCGAAAGATCAGCGGGCCCGGCGACGTCGACATGCAGGCGTACAGCCAGGAACCGAACAACCGCGACGGCAGCCAGCGCGGCGGCGACGGCTCCCCGGTCTACGACGTGCACGGCAACAGCATCGGCGACTGGCTCCCGCAGCTGAACGCCGTACCGCAGATGCGCTTCTCGGCGCCGGGCGTCTACACGATCGGGTTGCGCGTCACGGATCGCGAGGGCCTGCAGAGCGCGGAGGCGATCACGACGGTGCACGTCGCGACGAGCTTCACGACGGATCGCATCCGCCTGCACATCGGTGCCGACGGTGGCGCGCCCGTGGTGTCGGCGCGCGCGTCGGACGCGACCGGTGCGATCCGCTTCTTCGCCGACGACAACACGCCGGTCACGCTCGTGCCGTCCGCGGACCAGCGCGCGGTGACGCTCGAGAACGCGGCTCCCGGCACGTACGTCATCCACGCGCAGGGCGGCGACGCGCAGGGCGCGGCGACCTACGCGGCGCAGGCGATCGTGAACGTGGCGGCCGACGGTTCGGTCGAGGGTCGCGATGTCGCGGCGTCCCCGCGTTCGTGGCGCGAAGACGTGAACCTCTACCTGTTGTTCGTCCGTGAGTTCGCCGACTCCGACGGCGACGACGAAGGTGACCTCGAGGGCGCCACGCAGAACCTACCGTGGCTGAAGAAGCTCGGCGTCAACGCGATCTGGCTGATGCCGGTGGAGCCCAGCGGCACGACGCACGGCTACTCGATGGACGCGTTCTTCGCGGTGCACGAGGACTACGGCGACGTCGCGGCGCTGCGGCGCTTCATCGACGAGGCGCACAAACTCGGCATCATGGTCATCCTCGACAAGGTGCTGAACCACACGTCGAACCGGCACCCGTGGTTCCTCGCGGCGGACGCGAACCCCAACGCGATCACCCACGACCGCTACATCTATCGGGACGGTTATCCGCTCGGGTACCAGTTCACGTTCAACTTCGTCGGGCTGCCGGACCTCGACTACAACAACCCGATCGTGCGTCGCGCTGCGGTGGACCGCGCGAACTTCTGGATGGACCAGGGGCTCGACGGCTTCCGCTGCGACATCGCCGGCTTCACGCCGAACAGCGTGTGGAAGCGCGTGCGGCAGGCGACGATCGCGAAACAACCGAACGCGTTCATGCTCGCGGAGATCATCCCGCCGGTCGCGGAGTTCATCGAGCATCAGTTCGATGCGTTCTACGACCCGTGGCAGTACTGGGAGATGCGCGACGCCTTCGCCGGCAACGCGCAGTACTCACGCCTCGACGGGGCGCTGCAGGCGGCCGAGCGTTACGTGCAGAACGCGGGGAGCGCGCGTGTGCGCGAGGCGGTGAACCCGGAGAACCTCGTGCGCGTCCGCTACCTCGACAACCAGGACGAGGACCGTTTCCTCTTCCTCGCCGGAGGCAGCCGCGACCGTCAGCGCGTCGCGGCGGCGGTGAAGTTCGCGCTCCCCGGTACGCCGCTGATCACCTACGGCGACGAGGTCGCGATGATCGAGTCGCGCGGGCGGATGAACTTCAATCGGGATCCGGAGATGCTCGCGCACTACCGCCGGTACCTCCGCATCCGAAACCACAACCCGGGCCTCCGCGGCCAGTCCTTCGACAACGCGGGTGCGTACGGGAACAACTACTTCCGCATCGCGTCGGACGGCGACCAGGGCGCGGACCGCATCTTCAGCTTCGTTCGGTACGGGAACAACCAGACGTTCGTGGTGCTCGCGAACCGCGAGCCCGCGAGTGTGCTCGGGACGCCGGTCACCTATTACATGTCGCAAGAGATCCTGAATCGCATCCCCGGGACGCAGGTGGTGATGACGAACCACGCGAAGCCGTCCGACACCCTCACCGTATCGAAGTCGGCGTTGATGGCGGGGCACACGTCGAACGTCGGCGGGCACGAGGTGAAGATCTACCAGCTGTCGAACATCGCGCTCCCGGACGCGGACGCGGACGAGATCCTCGACACGTTCGATCGCTGCGTCGGGGTGCCGAGCGTCGATCACGAGGACGCGGACTACGACGGCGTCCCGGACGCGTGTGACCAGTGCCCGAGCTCGACGCTCGGTGAGGACGTCGGCATGGACGGCTGCGCGCGGGCGTCGGGTGCGCCGCGTCCCGACTACGTGCTCGACGGTGAAGTCGACGACGAGGCGTTCCTCGTCGCGGAGAACGACGGGCTCAAGCTGTACGCGTCGTTCAACGGGAAGCTCTTGTACCTCGCGATGACCGGCGCGAAGGCGGGTGAGGACCACATGCTGTTCCTCCGCGACGCGGCCGAAGCGTTGCCGGACGCGCCGGTGCCCCACGGCAAACGCGGACGCGGGCCGGCGCATGTGCTCTTCGACGAGGGGCGCGGTGACTTCACGGACTGGACGGGGCCGTGGTTCGGGACGCAGACCGTGCCGTCGAACCCGGTGAGCGGCGGCGCGACGGAGACGGTGGTGAACCTCGTGGAGCGCTTCGGAGCGGAGTGGCCGGAGGACATCGGCATCGCGGCGGCGCGTTACGGTACGGGTGCGAGTGGTGTGCTGGCGCAGGTGCCGGCGGCGGTGACGGCGAACGACGACATCACGAACGACGAGCTGTTCGAATTCGCGCTCGTGCTCCCGGACATCCGGCCCGCGAACTCGAACCCGGGGCGTGACGGTGGAACCGGGGGCCCGATGGGTCGCGACGGCGGCGTCGATCCGGACGCGGACTTCGACATGGATGGCGTGCCGGACATCGAGGACAACTGCATCGCGAGCTCGAACCCGAACCAGTCGGACCTCGACGACGACGGCCGCGGCGACGCGTGTGACGTGTGCCCGACGACGGCGCCGGGCGCGCGCATCGACGCGCAGGGTTGTGCGATCTCCGGACCGGGTGGACCGGGGAGCGCGTTCGACAACCCGGGCGGTGAAGGTGACAGCTGTGCTTGCACTTCGACGGAATCAGGGCGAGGGGGCGTGTGGATGTTGTTCGGTTTGATCGGAGTCTTGGCGCTGCGCGTGCGGCGTGGGTTTGTGTTGGCGCTGCTGCTCTTGGTGAGTTGTGGCTCGTTCGACGGTGACGACGAGACACCCGCGGGGCGTCGGTTGGTGACCGGGCTGTTGGTGCCGCCGCCGGGTGACGTGTTCACGAAGCAGCCGTTGGCGTTGCAGCTCGTGGCGGCGTCGTTGGATGCAACCCAGTCGGAGCCGCTGTTGTCGTTTGTGCCGGGGCCGACGTTTTCGCCGTCGGCGAACGGCCGCGAGCCCGTGCGCTTCCGGTTGGGGCTGCCCACGGATCGCGCGTACGTGTTGTTCTTCCAGGCGCCGGTCTCCGGTGGTGGTGGCGTGGGGAACCTCGTCGCGCCGCTGCGTTTCCCCGACGGCAACGGCGGGACGACGGACCTGGTGTTCGGGCGTGTAACGGAGTCGGCGCTGCCGATTGTGGATCTGGATCTGGGTACGGTGGAGATCACCGTCGACACGTTCGGGAACGAGAGCATGTGCACGACGCCGCCCTGCCCCACCACCTACGAGGTGCTGCTGGGCGACGGCGAGGCGATCAACCCGCTGTCGTTGAACGACACGGACGGTGACGGGACGTCGGACCTCGAGGACGCGGACGACGACGATGACTTGATCCCGGACGACGCGGACGTCGATGACAACGAGGACGGAATCCAGGATGAGTTGTCGACGCTGCGCGCGTTGGTCGACGCGGACGCGGATGGGATCCCGGACCGGTTTCAGTCCGAGTAGCGGTAGGCGTGGTGGGTCAGCGGCTCCAGAACATCGCCGCGACCGCGAGTAACAGCGGAAGCAAGAACACCACGACCGCGAACTTGACGGGGCTGTCGCCCCGGTCGCTCTGAGCCGTCGGATCGATCGGTGGCGACGCCACCTCGTGGGTGGGCTCGTCGATACGTTGCATGTGTGTCTCCTCGGCGCCGCACCGTAGCGGCGCGTTCGTCGTCGAATCGAAAGGGATGTCGATCAGGCGAGGGAGAGGGGCGGAGCCCTTGCGCGGCGGGCGCAGGCGACGCCGCTTCCGCGGCGGAGCTCTTCGCGTGTCCGGGACAGCAGGAGGCCATCGCGCGTCGGCTTCAGGCGTACGGCCGACGAAGCGGTGGCATCGTGCGAGTGGACTCCGTCCGTGGCGGGGCGTACGGGCCGATTGGGGGTGGGTGCGTCGCCGACGACGGCGGCCCACGCGACGGTCGCGGAGAGTGTGTCGTCGTTGAGAGTCCGCCGGTCGGAGTCGTAGCGGAGCCCGCCCGAGAGCAGCCCCAGGACGAGTAGCAGGAGCGCGAAGCGCGTGGGCGTCGTGCGGAGCGTGGGCCGACGTTAGTCCTCACCGTTGTCGGTGACAACGGGCCGACCGCGCGCAGCGGCGTTACGCGGGCGTAACGGACCGTCGACATTCGGGCGGCAGGTGCGCGGGCACGGGGTTTGTACACAGGCGACCGCGTGGGGTTCCTTCGCGACGCGGGGCACGGCTACGACGAGTTCGGCGCGACGGACGCGGCGCTCGAGCGCGTGCGGCCGGTGCTCGAGTTCCTGCACGACGTCTACTTCCGGGTGACGGCGCACGACGTCCACCACGTGCCGGAGGCGGGGGGCGTGGTGGTGGTGTCGAACCACAGCGGCACGCTCCCGTTCGACGGCGCGATGATCGCGGCGAACATCCTGTTCGAGCGGGAGCGCTTGATTCGGCCGGTCGCGGATCGGTTCCTGCCGAACCTTCCGTTCTTCGGGACGTGGCTTACGCGCATCGGTGCGGTGACGGGGAGCCGCGGGAACGTGCGCTACCTGCTCGAGCGTGGCGAGGGGATCCTCATCTTTCCGGAGGGGACGCAGGGGATCGGCAAGGCGTTTTCGCAGCGGTATCAGCTGCAGGCCTGGCGCGTCGGCCACGCGGAGCTCGCGATTCAGAACGGGGTGCCGGTGGTGCCGGTCGCGGTGATCGGGGCGGAGGAGCAGATGCCGCAGCTCGCGCGCATCACGGCGGGGGCGAAGTGGGTCGGTGCGCCGTACTTCCCCGTGACGTTGACGCCGCTGCCGCTCCCCGTTCGTTACCACCTGCACTACGGGGAGCCGATCGATCTGTCGGCGTACGACGCGGACGACAGTCGTTCGTTGGCGGACGCGCGGCGCTGGTGCGGAGCCGAGTAGAGGGGTTGATCGCGGACGGGCTGCGACGCCGGCGGGGGACGTTCGTATGAAGCGCCGGATCCTGGTGACGGGGGCGACGACGCCGATCGGGCGCGAGACGGTTCGGCGGCTCGTGGAGCACTCGTCCGTCGAGCGGGTGGTGGCGGTGGGGACCGACGGGGACTCGGCGATCTCGGATCCTCGTGTGGAGTACGTGACGACGAACCTGGCGCGGCACCGGAGCGCGCACGACCTGTTGTTCGGGTTGGTGCGTGAGATCGAGATCGACACGATCGTGCACCTCGCGCTCCACCGCAGCGCGCGGCGCGAGGGCGCGCACGTGCGTGCGTTGAACGTCGATGCGACGCGTGACTTGTTGAAGATGGCGGAGCGTCACCCGACGGTGCAGCGCTTTGTGTTTCGGAGTTTCTCGGACGTCTATCACCTGCGTCCGGACCGCCCGACGATCATCGAGGAGGACCACCCGATCGAGCTGTCGCCGGACGCGCCGCAGTTGGTTCGCGATAGGTTGGAGGCGGACCTGGTGCTGTGTACGGCGATGGGTTTGTCGCCGCTGGCGATCACGGTGCTGCGCATGGCGGAGTGTGTGGCGCCGGAGTCCGGGAGTCAGCTGCACGACTACCTCTCGTCGCGGGTGTGTCTGCGGCCGGCGGGGTTCGATCCGATGTTGAACGTGCTCACGGTTTCGGATGCGGCGCACGCGTTGACGCTGGCGGCGACGAGCGAGGCGAAGGGGGTGTTCAACATCCCGGGTTACGACACGTTGCCGCTGTCGCGGATCATCGCGCTGTCGGGGCGGTTGGACGTGCCGACTCCGGGTCCGGTGGTGGCGCCGCTGTACGGGCTGCGGGCGCGGCTGACGGGGACGGACTTTCGGTATGACTTGAACGAGCTGCGCTTTCACCTTGGTGGCGTGTTGGACGGACGCCGGGCGAAGGAGGAGCTGGGGTACGTGCCGCGGATGCCGGTGGATTGGGATCGGCGGGATGGGTAGCGTTACCCGAAGTCATAGACGTAGACTTCGAGATCCTGCGCACAAAGCTCCGCCTGAATAATGGGTTCGATGCGTTCCCACTTTCCTCCGGCCAACCCACAGCCGATGCGCGGCATGTGGATCGAGGCGCCCTGCTCCTTCGCAAACGGCGCGACCTTCGCGAGGCATTGCTCTACGGCCTCGTAGCGAATCGGCGGACCGTTGCTGCCCTTCTTGATACCGCGCTGGGCGACCATGTTCGCCACGAACAGGAACTTCTCGACTTGGACGAACCGAACCGCGCCGAGCCCAAAGTCGTTGGAAGCGCGTTCACGGTACCACGCGCGAAAGTCGGCCTCAGGCTCGGGCCAGCGCTTGGAGATCGCGAGCACGAACCCCTTACCCCAGCCGCCGATGTCGTTGCAGATGTGGCAGATGACCTTGACGCCCTTCGCCTGCGGCGACGTCGCGTCGCCCGCGAGGTAGTGGATCTCAGTCATGGGTGTCCTCCAGCAATGCCGTGTCAGGTCGCCTCGATGAAGCTGACGACGACTTCGGCGAGGCGTTGGCCTTGGTCTTCTTGGCAGAAGTGTCCGGCCTTTTCGATAGTGGTGTGGGGCTGGCCGGCGGCACCGGGGATCTTCGCGTGGAAGTAGGCGTCCATGCCTCCGGTGACGGGGTCCGAGTCGCCGAACGCGGTGAGGAAAGGCTTGGTCCACTTCTCGAGCACGGCCCACGCGGCGAGGTTCGCGGGGACCGCGGGGTCGTCGGGTGAGATGGGGACGAGCATGGGGAAGCGGCGGGCGCCGGCCTTGAACGATTCGTCGGGGAAGGGTGCGTCGTAGGCGGCGAGCGTCGCCGGGTCGAGATCGGTGACGGTGCCCATCTGCAGGACGCTGCCGACGTCGAAGGTCTCCATCTCCTGCGACATCTTCTGCCACATCAAGAACCCATCGCCGGCGCTCTTGCCTTTGGGGAGGAACGTGTTCGAGGCGACGACGCGCGCGAAGCGATCCGGGTTCTCGGCGACGATGCGGAGGCCGATGAGGCCGCCCCAGTCTTGGCAGTACAGCGTCGCGTCGGTGAGATCGAGTTTGTGGATGACCTGGGTCATCCAGGTGACGAAGCGCGCGTAGGTATAGTCTTCGGGCTTGGTGGGTTTGTCGGAGCGGCCGAATCCGGGGTGGTCGGGGGCCACCACGCGAAGACCCGCGGCGGTGAGGACCGGGATCATCTTCCGGTAGAGGTAGGACCAGCTCGGTTCGCCGTGGAGGCAGAGGACGACGGGACCGCCGCGCGGGCCTTCGTCGACGTAGTGCACGCGCAGAGAGCCGCCCTCGGTGTCGTCGACCTGGAGGTAGCGCGGCGCGTACGAGAACCCGGGCAGGTCGGTGAAGCGGTCGTCGGGGGTGCGTAGGTAGTCCAACTCGGGGGCCTCGCGGCGGAACGTAGCACGGTCCGCGAGGTCACCGCGGGGGGTCAGGCGTCGCGGTCCGGGTGGGCGTCCGTGGACGGCGCGGTCGCGCGGGAGGCGGCCTGGGTCGGCGTTCCGGCGATGCACACGGCCACGCCGTAGACCTTGTCGAGCGAGGCCCATCCGTTGACGCCGCCGCGGTTGTTGCCGATCTGCGCCCTGCGCTTGGGCGTGTCGATCGCCTTGACGAGATGCAGGAACACCTGGCCCGCGACGCGGACGAGCACGGCGTCGCCGATGCAGATGCGGTCGGGTTCGATCGGGGCGAGGACGACCTCGTCTCGGTGGTTGATGACGCCGGTCATCGAGTGACCGCTCGGGCGCACGGTGACGTCTTGCCCTTCGCTCAGGCGATCCTGAGCGAGCTTGCTCCAGCTCATTCGCGGCAGCGTCGGCACGCTGGGTTCGCGGTCAAGGCCGACAGACCTCCGCTTCGGCGAAACTGTGGCCCGAGCTCATCCGTGCGCGGTCTGTCTTCATGACGCGGGGTCCAGTCCGAACACCCGAAGCTCTTGGTCACATCGACACGCCTGCGCGATGCGCGCAGCCCACGCGACGGCGGCCTCGCGCGAAGGCAGCTCGAGCACGGCGAATCCACCGTTCAGGGGTGGCGCCCACGGATAGCCTCCCTCGACGACGGAGCCGTCGGGCCCGACGAGGACCGGCGGAACCGTTTCGTCGATACCGCCGGCGAAGACGTAGACGCCCTCTGCCTTCGCCTCTTGAATCACATCGTGCGCGGCGCGACCGACGGTCTCCAGATCGCTGTCCGCCACCTTCATCGCCGCGGCGGGGAATGAGATGAGGTACTTGGCCATGGTCTTCCTCCGGCGTGGCGTCACGCCAACGAGACTCGCCCTCATGCCTCAGTGACGCCACCCCGACCGCACGAGCTTCGTGTCTCGGGCAAACTACTTCAAGCGTACGCGAAGCGCCTCGGCGGAGCTCAAGAACTCATCGCGCCTAGGCGACCGCCAGCACGTCGTCGGTTGATTTCACTCTCGATCTCCTTCCAACCGCTCGATGTCGGCGAGGTCCTGTAGTCGCCCGGACGCTCGTTTGTTCTGAATCAGGTGATGGCGCGAGAGGACATGTACTTGGATGTCACCGAGTTGCACAGGGATCCGCGCGCTCCACGCATCGTCAAATTCAACGCCATCGATCGCGGTAATGACGTCGATACGAACCGGCGCAACGCCGATCTGAAAAACAATGCCAGGCTGGGCCAAGTCATCCTGCGTGAGGTCGTGAAGTGGTGCTCCGAATGCAGTGAGGGCATGGAGAACGTTGAGTGCATTCTCTTCGGTGGGGCGTACCCAGACGTCGAGGTCCTTGGTCGCCCGAACGTGGCCATGCGCAGCGAGCGCGTGTGCTCCGACCACCAGGTATTCAGCGCCCGCGTCGTTCAACGCGGCTAACAGATCTCTGAAGTCGGAGTTCACCGGTGGTCTCCTGATTCCACGCCGCGCATAGCTTTGTCAGTTCCCAGACAGCATCGATGCGCTCGGCCATCGATTGTTCGACGTCGGCTTCGAAAGGGACGGCTTTCGCCCCTGGGCGCACGACCCTCGAGACGACGATCCGGCGACGCTCCATCGCCATAGTGTACCACAGCCCCAAACGAAGGACCTCGCGATGTGGCCAATAAGATCAAGCTGTTACGGGAGACGTTTGTCTCAGGCTGGAGCGAAGCCGTGGTCTGTTCAGCGCTGGCGTTCAGCGGCGGGCGGCGAAGCGTCGTGTCGCCGTTGGAACGCGATTGCTCAGCCGCCTACAGACCCCAGCGAGCAGTGGTCTGGAATCGCCGTCATCTCAGGGCTCGCGCGTCAGCAGGGTCCTCCATGCGAGTCCTTGGACACTGTCGGGATCGATACAGGACTTCGCCTTGGAATAGAACGTTAGAAGGAAGTCATCTTCGGGTCCAGGGAAGGCGAGCTCGAGACCGGCAGCAACGTAGGACATAAAGCTGGGGGCGAAGATCACGCCGTGCCCCAGCCCGTCTTCGTGAGACAAGTAGACGACTCTCTCATCATGGTCCAATGCAAGAAGGTCTCCGTTGCCGACCGCCTGGAAGGCGGTCTTGTTGTGCCAGACGGCGTCGGAGGGACTGTTGGAGTCCGGGAATACGGTGTCCACCCAGGACCTCCTCCCTGTCTCGAGATCTGGAATCTCACTAAGATCGAAAGAGAACTCACCCCAGGGAACCAGCGACGGGTCCAAGTCCGAACGTTCGTCATCGAGACTCCAATGGAACGACACCTTCGCCGCTACGTTCAAAACGAAATGACGAATCTCAGCTGGCATCTTCTTGCCGACGGCGCGTTCGATTTCGCTGAGATCGTCCGCTGTCGCCAGCGCACCTACGTCGCACCTTATGACATCAGCGCCAAGTCGCCGGAGGCCGTGCTCTACTCGAAGTAGTTCAGCGATGAATTGATCCCGTGTCACGTATCTACTCGTAGCCCTGACACTCAGACTATTCTGCGGGGCGAAGCCCGCGTGTGCTGCTAACCGGCGTCTACTCGCCCTCGCGACCTCGGCTCACCGAACTTGTCTCTGCGACCGCTCCGTCCCCCAGTGCCGTGGTTGACGGTGCTAGATCTTCACCGAGGTTGTGGCGAGGCGCGTCTAGCACCAGAGCGTCCTCTCGATCCGTTCTGCAATCTTGTTCCTCTTCACAGTCGTACTCGCCGATGAGGACACCAGCCGCCTCGATAACGGTGCATTCGATCACCGTAGACTGCTTTGAGCCTCCGCCTCCGTAGGTGCGACCGCCGACCGTGTAGACGTAGTATCCGCTGCTGCCACCATCCACGCATGGGACAATCACCCGTCGGACAAACACAAGAGCATCCGCCCCCAGATCGGCCGCTCGCCTTCTCAAGGCGTACCAGAGTTCGTCGTCCTCACGGTTGGCATCATGGTATCCGTAGAGCTTTGCGACTGTTCGGAAAGGCTTTGATGGACGGCTAAGAAGCATCGGCATGAACAGCCCACCTCGACCGTGACGCTCGATATTATCCGTGCGAGTGACGACTACTCGTGTAGTGTTCGACGCTCGACAAGCAGCTAGCGCACTCCAGCAGAAGAGAAGAATGAATCCTGAGACGGAATACCAACCATGCCTTCGCAACGTTTCTAACCTAGCACTTCTGGCAGCCACCCACACGTCGCCGTAGCACTCACGTTCAGCGCTCGGCGAAGCCGTCCGTCCCTCTGCGACGTGTTGTTCGGCAGCTTTCCTCGTACGAACGTCGGCGAACCTGGTGCCAGCATTGGCCGGCCGGAGGAGCACTGTTAATCACTCGTAGGTCTCCACGTGAACGACCTGTTGGGAGCGGGGATCGATACGAAGGGTCCATTCGAGGTCTCCCAAGCGTCCCGCAGCGTATACAAGGTCTTTGCCGACCCAGGCCTCAACTGCCTCCACGATACGGGTAGGCCGCTGCAAGACGATACTCGGCCTGGAGTCTCTCGACGACTGCAGAGAAGTGCGATCTAAAGTCCACGTGCTCAGGCCTCCTTACGTCTAACGCTCCCGTTAAGCTGCGGGGCGAAGCCCCGTCAGTCTTCAACGGGTTGTTAGGCCGTTCGCGCGCCCCCCTGAAGGTGTAGCAAAACGTACTTGAAGAGGATCGCCCGGAGTCGCCTCGACTCGGGACCATGCTGCAGCTTCGAATCAGGTTGTGAATGGACATAGTCGTTCCGCTGATCGCGAATTCGATCGACTTCATCGAAGTCGGCCTCGGCACCCGCGGGGTCAAGACATACAAAGATGTAGGCAAGAGCAACCATGGTTTTTGAAATCGATCCGTTCTGCTTCGACGTGTTCGTCTGGATCGTAAGCAGCTGACCACCGCCTATTGGACTGCTGACGATTGTCTTGTACTTCGCCTTGTAATCCTTGCGTAGTGCCTTCGCAAAGGCCTCGACGGCTACCCAAGAGATATGGAACTCGCGTTGGTCGTCAAAGCAGTCGTCCTGCGAAGCCGCAAGTAGTTCGAGCGCCGAATTCAACCGGAGGTCGGTGTCGAGCCTGCCGAACAGCTTCTTGGACTGCCCAAGAAGCACAGGGTCGGGAACCTCCGATAGGAACAGCTCGGCGCCCGGAATGACGAGGCGTGTCGCGTACACCTGTCGACCGGCGTCATCAAGGAGCGCCGTGTTGCTGGCGAACTGGCGCATCTGTCGTGGCTGAAGGATGGCGGCGGCTGCCCCGGCTAAACGGCGAACCGTCGGGGCGTCGGGGCTATAGGAAGACGCGTGTCCTGGCGATTCCGTTGCGGGAATCGGGAGGACGCGAACATCCTCCCAGTCGGCGGCACCTGTTGTGTCAACTGGTTGCGCGTCTCCGGTCATCTCGAAGACGAGCCAGGCGCCGCGGTCGGGACGCTGTCTGCGGACCTTCTCTACGTTGCTTCGAAGCCGCAAAGCGGCACCTTCTCCTGCTTCGCCTCGAAGAAGCATCTCAGGCACGACCCGCGCGCGGTCGGCCTCGACGACGAACGGTGCGATGTCGGCGGTGAAGACTATTCGTAGGGACCGTGCAGATTGCAGCACGACATCGGACTTAGGTGGCTGGACTCCAACGAGTTGCCAGGCGGTCACGTGCTTGAACTTCCACACGGCTCTAACTCCAAATCGGCCTAACTAAGCGTTTCGCGGTCTTGCAGAACGAACGAGATACCCCCCCGCGGCGACACCATCTCGCAGTCCCGCAGAACGACGGTGTCGCGGACGAGCGTATCACACGCCGCCCCTCAGCCTCCGCCTGATCCGAAGATCACCCCGCGCCCCCACCCACGTCCACCATCACCCCGCGCAACCACCGCGCCCCCGCCTCCTCACCGAACCTCGGGTGCCACACCATCGTCAGCGCATGCCCCTCCATCTCCACCGGCACCGCGCAATCACTCATACGCCCCCGCAGCGCCTCGACCCGCCCCAAGGCCCCTGGCGCCGTGAGCACCAAGTCACTCCCCGCCACGATCTCCGCGGCCGTCGCGAAGTTCGGCACCCGCAAAGCCACCCGCCGACGCAAACCCACCCGCGCCAGCGCCTCGTCCACCAACCCAACGCCTGCCCCAGCCGGCGACACCAACACGTGCGGCAGCCCCACGTACTTCTTCCTCGAGATCCCCCGCTTACCCATCGCCGGGTGCTCCCGCCGCACGAAAACCCGGTGTGAGTCGCGGAACAAAACCCGCCGCATCAAGTCACCCGAAGTCACCGGCCCGAACGTCGCCTCTCCCTCCCCCATCCGCACCGGCACGATCGCCAGATCCAGCTCCCCCGTCATCAAGGCCTCCGCCACCTCGCCGCGCGGCAACGGCACGAACACCAGATCCACCCCCGGCGCCTCCGCACGAACCCGCGCCAGCAACCGCGGCAACACGATCAGATCGAACAAGTCCGGCGAAGCGATCCGAAACACCCGCGACGCCGTCGACGGATCAAACGCCACCGGCGGCGCGATCGCCCGCGCCAAACTCACCAACCCACTCCGCAACGGCACCACCAACGCCTCGGCCCGCGGCGTCAGCACCATCTCCCCCTTCCCGCGCACCAACAACGGATCGCCAAACAAGTCCCGCAGCCGACGCAACGTGTGACTCATCGCCGACTGCGTCACCCCCACCCGCTCCGCCGCGCGCGTTACGTTCCGCTCCGCGAGCAACACGTCCAACGTCACCAACAGGTTCGCGTCGAGGCTCGCCAGACCATGCACGTCCGTCATGCCGCTATGGTCGTCAATCATTTGGCTCATGGCCAGCCAAACGCCATGCTGAGCCCATGAAAACAACGAACACCCACCTCACCCTCTTCGGCGCCACCGGCGGCATCGGACGCGCGCTCCTCGACCAAGCGCTCGCTCTCGGCCACCGCGTCACCGCCCTGGCGCGCGACCCGAGCAAGCTGCCCGAGCACCCGCGCCTGTCGGTCGTCGAAGGCGACGTGCACGACCCCGCCGTCGTCCGCCTCGCGCTCAAGAACGCCGACGCTGCCCTGATCGCGCTCGGCGCCCCCGCGCTCAGCAAGAGCCGCGTCCGCTCCGAAGGCACGCAGACCATCGTCGACGCCATGCGCGCGACCAACGTCCGCCGCCTCGTCTGCGTCTCCGTGCTCGGGGCCGGCGACAGCAAGAAGGACCTCCCCGCGCTCTACCGCTGGATCATCTTCCCGACGTACCTTCGCCGCCCCCTCCAGGAGCACGAGGCGCAAGAGGCCATCATCCGCACCAGCGGCCTCGACTGGACCATCGTTCGCCCCCCGAACCTCACCGACGGCCCCTCCACCGGCGACTTCTGGCACGGCCTCGGCACCCCCGACGCCGACCTCACGCTGAAGATCTCCCGCGCCGACGTCGCCGGGTTCATGCTCCAGCAGCTCGAATCCGCCGCCTACCTGCGAAGCGCCCCCGCCCTGTCCTACGCCTGACGCCCCGCCGACGTGCGTGATCGCCCCCCCGAGGGGACAAATGGATTGTTTCCCCCCGGGGTTACCAAGTATTGAGAGTCCATGAAGCTCGGATGGCTCTGGCCCCTCGTCTTCGGCGTCGCCGTCGGCTGCGGCACCACCAAGGGCAGCACCGGCGGGAGCCGGACCAGCTTCCCCGCGCCCGGCTGGTACGCGAAGAAGCCCACCGGCGTGAGCAAGCTGTACTTCGTCGGGGCCGCCAACGGCGCGTCCGACGAGTCCATGGCCCGTGAGCTCGCCGTCCAGGCCGCCCTCGCCGAGCTGACCGTCTTCTGCGGCGCCACGGCCAAGTCCGAAGCCGTCTCCGAAGAGGTCGAGAAGAACGGCGTCCTCAACCAGTCGTACTCGCTCACCGTCGACGTCGCCGGCGACGAGATGACCATCAAGGAAGCCGAAGTGAAGGACGCCGCCATCGGCCAGGGCAGCGACGGCTCGTACGACGCCTACGTCCTCATCGAGTGGCCCAAAGCCCGCTACGCCGAGGTCGTCCAAGGCCAGCAGGACCGCGCCCAGCGCGCGCTCGACCTCTACATCGCCGCCGACACCGCCGCGACCAACAAACGCTGGTCCGAAGCCCGCACCCGGTGCGCCGAAGCCAAGACCACCCTCGGCCCGATGCGCTCCATGGTCCCGGTCCGACACGCCAAGCTGACCAACACCACCCTCCTGTACGACGCCATCGCCGACCTCTCGACCCGCCTCGAGTCGATGGCCAAGGAGCGGAAGGGCGTCATGGCCGTCGCCGTCGAGTGCGACCACGACGGCAAAGAGGCGTCCTGCCAATCCCACCGCGTCGGCGCCATCAAACAGCAGGTCGCCACCGGCGGGTTCAAGGTCGCGACGGAAGCCGTCGACGGCGGACTCGCCCGACAGATCCTCGCCCAGTCGAACCCCGAGTCGACCACCTCGCTCCGCAACGCGGGTTACGTCCTCGCCGTCCAGTACAGCGCCAACCTGACCGCTAAGGAGGACGGGTTCACCTTCGTCCACTGCGGCGCCCGGGGCGTCGTCTACGACACGGACGCCAATCGCGTGATTTCCGTAAAAGAAGTGAAGCCCCAGAAGGGTGGACACGTCCATTTCAAAGGCGCCATGGAGAAAGGCTGCAGCAAAGCCGAAGCCGACATGGTGAGCTGGCTGCAGACCTCCCTGGGAGCGCTCGACAAGTGAGTGGATTTCGAATGACCAAGACGACCGCGTGCCTGCTCCTCGCCGGCCTCATGGCCGCGAGCACCGCGACCGCCCGCCCCAAGAAGAAGTCGAAGACGCCCAAGCCCGGCGACGCCGCGCCCGCGTTCCAGCTCCGCGCCCTCGACCGCGCGATGGTCCGCCTGTCGGACCTCGCCTACGAAGGCCGCGAGCGCAGCTACGCCCCCAAGCGCCCCGTGCTGCTCGACTTCTTCCGCACCGACTGCGAGCCGTGCCTCGCCGCCATGCCCGAGCTCGTGAAGACCCACGAGAAGTACCAGGCGCGCGGCCTCTACGTGCTCCTCGTCGCGCTCGTCGAAGAGGGCGACGACGACGCCAAGAAGCTCCAACGCTACCTCGACGAGAAGAAGCTCCCGTTCACCGTCGTCGTGGACCGCGCCGACTACGTCTCGCAGAAGTACCTCGGGAAGGTCGTCGCCCTCCCCGCTACGTTCCTGATCGACCGCGAAGGCAAGGTCGTCAAGTCGAAGCACGACGCGAAGGGCTCACTCGTCGAGTACTTCTCGGCCGAGATCGAGACGACCCTCGCCGCGCACGACAAAGCCAAGCCCAAGAAGAAGTGAGCGCCCTCGCCGCCATCGCCCTCACGCTCGCCGCGCAGGCGGGCATGACCGAACGCCTCGACCCGGCGCTGCCGGAGGTCCTCCGGGCCACCGTCGCCCAGGCCGCCGAGGCCGAGCTCGACGACAACCGCGGCCCGTCCAACGCTCAAGCCGTCCTCGACGCCGCGCAAGACAAACACCGCAGCGACCCGAACCTCGTCATCTCACTCAAGCTGCGCGACGCCGCGATCGAGCTGCGCAAGAAGCTCCGCGGCAACGAACGCCTCCCGGAGGCCATCCGCTGGGAGAAGGCGTTCACGACCTTCGCGAGGCTCGATCTCACCGAGCCCGGGCTGAAAGCCTGGTTCGATCGCACGCTCGCAAACCACGCCTACGCGAAGAAAAAACTCGGCACGAAGAAACAACGCACGCTGAAGGCCGCACTCCTCGTGCGCGGCGCGGACCTCGACAAGAAGACGATTCAGGCGGCGTTCGAAAAAGGCCTGAAGACGGCTGGGTTCTCGATCGACTTCGTCCCGGCCAAACAGGCGGAAGTCATCCTCAAGGTCGGCGTCGAGTCGATGAAACAACCCAACCCACGCCAGCGCGCCGCCCGAGTCACCCTCGGGCTCGAGAGTTGGCGCGACGGCAAACTCATCTGGCGCCACTCCATGTTCCGCGCGGAAGCCGCCAACGAGATGAGTGTCGCCGCCAACGCCGCGCTCGACTGGCTCGTGCGCATCGGGGGCCGCGACCTCCTCTTCCGCTGGCTCGGTGAGCGCGCGTTCCACACCATCCTCGAACCAGGGCGGTTCTCGCTGTCGACGGGTCAGGATCTCGAACGCGGCTCCGGCACCGAGGACGACGGCCACAACCACGGCAAGAGCCTCTTCGGCGACATCCCGGTGCCGAAGGTCCCCGGGAAGAAGTAACGCACGTGTTCCGCCTCCTCCGTGACGAAGCGTTCGCCTACGTGCGCCTCGGGCTCCTCGCGCCCCAGCGCCGCCGGCTCGACCGCAACGCCACGGGTCACGCCGACGTCGGCGTGCTCTTCGTCCCCGGGCTCGGCGCGAACGGCGCGCAGTTCCTCTCGATGCGGACCGCCCTCGAAGACGAGGCCGACTGGTTCGGCTCCTTCGAGTACAACTCACTCACCGACCCCCGCGGGCGCGCCCGCGACCTCGCCGCGCACATCGAACAGCTCGGCGCGCGGGTCGATCGCCTCGTCGTCGTCGGCCACAGCCTCGGCGGGTTGCTCCTGCGGATGGTGCTGCAGAGCGAGGTCGCGCTCCCGCACGTCGCCGGCTTCGTCTCCATCTGCGCGCCGCTGCACGGGACGTGGCGCTCGAAGTTCGCGCCCAGCGCCAAGCTCCGGATGCTCCGCCCCGACAGCACGATGATGACCGAGGTGCTCGCGACGCAAGATCGCTTGCGCCGCCTCGAGGACCGCGTCCTCACCGTCGCCGCGCGCGCCGACCAGTTCATCGAGCCGTTCGACAGCGCGCTCTTGGCCGGCGCGCAGCAGCTGATCCTCGACGACCGCGCGCACGTCTCCAGCCTCTTCGACCGCCGCGTCCACGACGCCGTCCGCGGCCTCGTCCGTCGCGTCTGATCCCTACCGGCTGTAGAGGCTCCCCTGCGGCGCCGACGCGCGCAGCAGCTCCAGGTACTTCTTCGCGAGCTCGACCTCGGGCGCGAGCGTGTCGTCACCGGCCGCGTCGCCCTCGAACCGCTCCAGCGCCTTCTCCATCAGCTCGACCGCGGCGGGTTGATCGTTGGCGGCGTAGTGCTCTGCGCTCGCCTTCATCGCGACGACGAGCACCGCGAGCGCGACCGAACGACCTACGCTGGTCTGCGCGTACCACTGACCCCGCTCGTCGAGCGTCGCGCCGTCGTTCTTCACTTGGATGTGGTCCTCGACCGTCGCGCCGTCGCGCGTGACGTAGGTGAGGCGCCCCGCAACGTCGAGCCCGTCGTAGGCGAGGTCGCCGTTGGTGAGGCGCACGAGGAGCGCGCCGCGGCGGCGGCTGAGGAACACCGACGCGACCTCGAGCTTGGCCTGCACCGCCTCTTCGGCGGAGCCCGGGAAGCCGTAGGTGTCGGCGACGCGGTAGTCGCCGGGGGCCTCGATCTCGAGCTTCATGTCGTAGGCGATCGGGCTGACCATCCACGGCCAGCTGTCGGCCATCAGCTCGCCGACGCCTTCCGTGTCGAACAGCGAGAACGCGTTGCCGCCGCGCAGGTGCGCCATCTCGTTGACCAGCTCCTGCCCCAGCCCGAGGCCGGCGCCGATGATCGTGATGCCGATGCCGTCGTCCGCGGCGTCCGCGACCATCCGCGAGAACTCACTGCTCTCGGTGGCACCGACGTTCGGCTGCGCGTCCGTGAACAGCATGACGCGGATCTGCTGCGCGTCGCCCTGCAGACCGCGCGCGAGCTCGAAGGCGCGCTTCAGGCCGGCCTCCATGTTCGTGGAGCCGTCGTCGCTGAGGTCGTCGATGACGCCCTGGATCTTCGACTGCTGGTCGCCGGGCGTGAAGCCGAGCTTGGTGTCGACGCTGCTGCCGTAGGTGACGATCGCGACGCGGTCGTCCGCGCCCATCTCGGCCACGACTCGGCGCATCAGCTCACGCGTCACCTTGCCGGGCGTCTCGCTGTCTTCGCCGTAGTTCCACCCCATCGAGCACGACACGTCGATCGCGGCGATGAGCGCGATGTCGTCGCGCCGAAACGTCTGCGGGTCGATGGTGGATGACAACCCGACTTGCAGCCACGCCGAAGCCTCGCCGTCGAGCGTGGGCGCGAGGCCGAGCGCGCCGCGGAGGCAGAGCAGCGTGTCGCAGGGCTCGCCTTCGAGCGGGAGGTCGTGCTCCGAGTACATGCCTTCGACGGTGAACGCCTCGGGCGGGGGGATGCGGCCGGCGTCGATCAGCTCGCGGGCGAAGCCCATGTCCTGGACGCCGCCAGGCGTCGCGCCGAAGTCACCGCTGCAAGCGGCGGTGACGAGAAGAGAGGTGAGCAGCAGGGTGTGTCGTGACTTCGGCATGACCCGAGACCATTCCAAGGCCCGTGCCAAACGGTGGCGCACGTTGCAGAGCGTGGTTTCGGGCGACCTCGGACAGCCGTGTCAGCGGTGAGGCGCGGCGCTCACTTCGTCGCGACGAGCGCGATGCCTGGGCAATCGGGACATTCGTCCTGCGGGCGCTCGAACTCCGCATGGCAGCGCGGGCAGATGCCGACGACGCGGTCCGTGCTGGGCCGCGGAGTCGTCGCCAACGCCCCGGCTTCGAGGCCGCGCGACTCGCAGACCCGCTCCACGTACCCGCGCAGGCGCGCCCGCATGGCCTCGACGATCGGCGCGGCGGCGCCCGGCACCGCGAGCGGGTGGGCGAGTCCCCGCGACGTCTCCGCCGCGACCTCCGCGAACGCGGCGTCGTCCAGCAGCACCGCGGCGGCGGTGATCGGGTGGTACTCGGCGAGGACGTCGCGGGCGATCCACCCGCGCGCACGCGCGACCGCGGGGAGCGAGACCAGCATGAGCAACAAGTCCTGCACGCGCTTCGCGCCGAGCGACGGGTACAGCTCGCGGTGCGCGCGGAACATGTCGACGCCAGCGAGGAGCACGAGCCCGACGCCGATGGTCAGGAGCGTCGGCCAGAACGAAAACAGCGGCGCCACGTAGAAGATCCCGGCGACGCCGCCGATCATCACGACCGGCACCAGGTTCACGACCACGTTCAGGAACCCCGTCTGTTTCTTGAACGCCGCGTGGCGGGCACGCGCGGCGTCGACGTCGAAGGCCCGCGCCAACGTTGCCTCGATCGCCGCCGGTTTGTCGTCCGCCGACGCGATGGTGCGGAGGTCCTCGGCGAGCTGCTGCGCAAATGCGACGCTGCTCGTGACCGCGATTCGTCGGTCGCGCGTGACGACCTCCTTACCGCTGGTGCCCACCTCCGTCAGCGCCGCCCAGGCGATGGGCTCGACCTCCGCCGGTCGCTCGCGTGTGCCGATCGGGAGCTCGGGACGCACCGGCACCACGCCGGCCTCCGTAAAGCTGATCGGCCACGGCTCGACCACGAAGCGCTCGCGCAGCGGCGGCCACGGATCGAGCAGCACGAACACGTGGTCCGCGTTGCCGAGCGGACCGTCGGTGCCGACGCGACGCGCGCCGCTCGGCGTCCGCGCGATTACGAGCGCGTGACGGTGCACCCAGAACAGGCCCTCCACGACGTGGAGCGCGACGAGGGTGAGGATGAGGGCGTCGGCGGGATCCATGCGGGTCGCGTCGGCGCCGACGATGTCAGTCCCGGCGCCCCGAGAACAGCTTCTTCACGAAGGCCGCCACGGCGGCGAGCCCGACGATGATGAGCTTCGCGCCCTTCTTGAAGAACGCGACGAGCGCGGTCAGCAGCCCGGTCTTCGCGGCGACCGCGGCGCCACCGCCCGCGACGAGCGCGATGAGGCCGTACTCGGCGATCTTGTCGCCGGCCCGGTACTCCGCATAGCGCTCGCCGTTCGTGAAGTCGAAGCCGGACATCAAGCTGTTGTACTGCGGGAGCGTTGCCTCCAGCAGCTCGGGGTCGGTGACGAGGATGACGCGCATGACGCCGTGCCGGCCGAGGACGCGGGTGTTGTAGTTGACGCTCACGCCGGTCGCCGAACGCAGGCGGTGCGCCCACTCCAGGCGGTTCGAGGTCTCGTTGTAACGAGGCGGGATCGCCCAGCCGTCGAAGGACAGCTCCTCGAGCCCGCGGTCGCGGCGCTCTTCGTTCGAGTACTGGAGGTTCTCGGCCATCGACTCCGCCATGTCGTCGGCGTCGAGCTCGTCCTTTTCGTCGTCCTTCACGTAGCCGACGTCGTCGAAGAAGAAGACGACGAACCACTCGAGGTCGTGCGTCGCGATCAGCCGACCTCCTTGCGCGAGGTGAGGTTGCCCATCGCCTCGACGAGCCGCGACGCCTCGGCGGCTTCGAGGAATCGGAACCCCTGCGGGATCTCGAGTGTGGCACGGGTGCCGAGCTTGCCTTGGCCCTCCATCTGCCACGCGAACTGCGCGAGCGGATCTTCTTCACCCGCGGCGGCGACGTCGGCGGGCGGCGTCTCCGCGAGGGCGGCGCGCGTGGTGAGGAGCGAGAGAGCGAGGAGCGCGAAGTACGGAGAACGCATGACGGCGGAGCTTAAGTCGGCGCCCCGGAGGACGCCACCTGTCCGTGCGTGCAGCCGGTCAGTCCTGGCGTGCAGTCCTTCAAGGACGGACGCAGGCGGAGACCTTGCCGTCGAACAGCGCGCGTCCGTTGGTGAGGAGCTGCGCGAAGACCTTCTTGTCCTCCGGCGTGATCTTCACGTCGTCGCGACCCTTCTGGATCGTGCCGCCCACCACGACGTCGTTCTGACGACAGAAGACGTACGCGATGACCCAGTTCTCGCAGCCGCCGCTGAAGAAGTAGAACTGCTTGGGGTCGGTCTTCTCGAGCAGCACGTTGTGACCACGCTGCGGGATGAGCGCGCCGTCGCTGAAGAGCTCGCGTGAGCCGAGCCCCGTGCAGTTGACGACGACCGACTCGGAGAGCTTGGCGACGTCGGCCGGGGTCGAAAACGATCGCTCGACGAACTTCACGCCGGACGCCTTCAGATCCTCGACGAGCTTCGGCATCAGGATCATCGGCGTCATCAGCCAGGTCTGATACTCGCGGCCGCGGATGTTCAGGTTCGCGAACGGGAGGTTCCCGCGGCGGGGCTTCGCGACGACGTCTCGCGGCATCCCGACCTCGAACGCCGCGAGCTTCCGATCGAGCGCGTAGTTCTTCCGCACCGCGACGCCGTAGTCGTGCCGCTTCCCCGAGTTCTGCAGCTCGATGACACGCTTCGCGGAGCGCCGCACGAGGTCGTGCAGCTCCTTGCGACGCTCGCGCCCCTTGTAGAGCCGGTGCATCCCGGACGGCTCGAACTGCCCGCCCGCGACCCAGGACACCGTGCGCTTCAGGTCGAGGCTCTTCGCATAGATCGTGATCGGCACCTTCGGCCACCGGCGCCGCAGCTCCGTCGCCGTCGTCAGCCCGATGATGCCGGTGCCCAGCACCGCGATCGCGGGGGGCGCTTCCACGTTGAGCTTCTGACGAATGGCGTCGACGTGATCGACGACGACGCTCGCGCACCCCCAACTCAACGTCACACCCGCGCCGCCGTGGCCGTAGTTGTGCACGAGGTGAATGTCGCCGTTCGCGCCTTTCAGCGGAGCGTCGACGCGCTCGAGCCGCACACCCGTCTTGCGGTAAGGGCGCACGCCGACCAGGTAGTCCTTCGGTTTCGCGAACGTAGGATCCGGGAGGATCTCACCGCCGCGGAGGTTCTTCGGCTTCGCGAGAGCGTCGGGCGCGAACGGCATCGTCGCGCCGGCGATCAGGAGCTGGCGTCGGGTGATCATCAGGCCTTCCTCAGCTGCGCGGGGAGATCACTCCGCGCGATCTTCGCGTCGATGAACGCGGGACCGTCGCCCGACAGCGCCGCCGCGAGCTGCTCCGTCGTGGTGACCGCCTTGGCGTTGGTGATCCCCAGCGCGCGCGCGAAACCGACGTAGTCCCAGTCGTTGAGATCGAGGTACGGGATGCCGCCCTTCCCCGCGTCGAAGTAGTTGCGGTCGAGGAGGAACTGCTCGATGCCGTAGTGCCCGTTGTTCACGACGATGACCGTGACCGGGAGCTTCATCTTCGCGATCGTCGACAACGCCTGCGCCGTCATCTGGAAGCCGCCGTCCCCGCAGATCACGATCGGCTTCTTGTCGGGCGCCGCGATCGCCACGCCGGCCGCCGCTCCCGCCGAAAAGCCGATCGCCTGCCACACGCCGTTGCAGACGAATGCGCCGCGACCGCGAACGTCGAGATCCCCCGCCGGGTACATCATCAGGCTCGTGTCGGTGAGGACGACGTGCTCCGGGCGCAGCCGATCCGACACCGTCTTCAGGAGACCGTCGTAAGTCAGGGGCCCCTCCGCCGCGCGCTTCGACAGCGAGGCGCGTCGCTCGTCGAACGAACGACCGCGACGTGGGTTCGTCGCCGCGTGCGCAGCGTTCTTGCTGAACCGTTTCGCGAGGAGCGCATCGATCAACGCGTCGAGCGCCACCGGCGTCTCACTCGCCTTCTTGCCGAGCCCGAACCGCGCGCGTCCGTTCGACACCGCGACCAGGTTCGAGGACTTCGTCGCGACGGTCCGGTACTGCCGGCCGAACACACAGCCCAGCGCGAGGACGGCATCGGCGCCTTCGAGGAACTTCCGCATCGCCGGGACGGATCGACCGCCGACGTACACCCCCGCGAACAGCGGCGCCCCCTCGGCGAGGACCGTCTTCGCGAGCATCGTCGTCGCGTACGGGACGCCGAGGTGCTCGACGAGGCGCTTCGCCTCCGCGTGCAGCCCGTAGCGTTCGAGCTCGACCCCCAGGAGCAGCGCGGGGCGCTTCGCCTTCGCGAGGACGTCGACGATCCGCTCCGCGACCTGTGCCTCCTTCCCGCTCGCCGCGACGCGCCCGTCGATCGTGTCGCCCGTCGCGCTCACCCGCGCGGTCCACAGGCTCTTGGGGATCTCGACGTAGACCGGGCGTCGCTGCTGCAGCGCCACGCGGATCGCTTCGTCAACGACCCGCGGGACGTCCTTCGCCCGCTCCGCGCGCTTCGCGTACGCGGTGATACGGCGGAACATCTCGAGGTCGCTGCTCGCGTGCCCCGTGGAGTGTGAGAAGTACGTGTCGAAGTCGCGTTGCAGCCTCAGGTCGGTGCCGTGCGGGCCGCCGTTGAAGACGACGATCGGGCTCCGCTCGGCGTACGCCCCCGCGACGACGGACATCAGGCTCATCGTCCCCACGCCGTAGGTCACCGACAGCGCGCTGAGTCCGCGCATCCGTGCGAAGCCGTCGGCCGCGTAGCCCGCTTCGAGATCGCTGCTGGTGATCGCGAGCGACATCTTCGGGTTGCCGTGGCACGCCTCGAAGAGCGGATCACAGGTCGCGCCGGGGACACCGAAGAGCGTCGTCGCGCCGTGGCGAGCGAGCTGCCCCGCGATGTACGCGGCGGCGGTGCCGGCGGTCTTCTTCGCGAGCGCGGCGCGGCTCGCGGCGAGCACGGAAGCCGCGACGGTCGCCTGCATGAAGGTGCGGCGCGACCAGCTCAAGCCTTCGTAGGTTTCTTCGTCTTCTTCTTCGTACATGGGGCGATTTCGGGAGTGTCCAACAGGTCCCGCCACGGGGCGACTTCCCTTCGTCGCCAATGCGGGGGCGTCTGTTGTACGACGGTCCATGATGCGCTGGACGCTCGCGTTGGCCCTCGTCGCGTTCGCCTGGGGATGTGCCCCGGAGCCCTTCGTGTGCCCGACGGTCGCGGCGGCGGCCGAGACGTTCCCGACCGGCCCCGGCTTCGAAGACCAACGCGCGCTCGCGGCGCTCGTCGAGACCGTCCCGGGGTTCGGCGGCACCTACGTCATGCGGGATCAGGTGCACCTCGCGGTGCTGCTCGTCGAGCCGAGCCAGGCCCTCGCCGACCAGGCGCGCGACGCGCTCGTGGAGATCTACGGCGAGCGCCCCTGGCGCAACAATCCAGCGACGCCGCAAAAGACCACGTATGACTTCGCCCAGCTGTGGCGGTACGAGCTCCGCTCCAGGGGTGTGTTCGTCATCGAGGACATGCAGACGCTCGGCATCGATCACTTCACCGGCGTCGTCCACTACGGCGTGGTGAGCGAAGACGCGAAGGCCTGCGTCGAGTCGAACCTCCTCGCGCTCGAGATCCCCGAGGATGCGTTCCGCGTCGAGGTCGAGGGGCCGCTCGTCGAGAACTGATCAGCCGAGGAACAGCCCGCAGTCCGGACACTCGCGCGGGCCCGTCGCGAACTTGGTGAGGCACGCCGGGCAGGTCATCTCGGCCTGGTCGAAGTCGACGACCACGTCGGGGTGCTCGGCGTCGAGGGAGTCACGCCACGCGTCGTCGAGGAGCCGGCGGGTGGCTTCGATGTCTTGGCTCGCGACCGCGAGCACGAATGTCGCGTTTCAAGCGCCGAGGTTGCAGTCGATCGGGCGCAAGATCTCCGCGGCGATCCCGTGCACGTCGAGCTTCGCGTGCAGACGCTTCATGTCGGTCAGCGGGCCTCGCGTGATCGGCTCCATCGACGTTCATTGTAGCGCGCTCGCCTTCAGGCGTCCCCTGTGCGCACGCTCGTCCGCGATGCGATACCTCCACACGATGATCCGCGTCCGCGACCTGGACGCCGCGCTCGACTTCTTCGTGAACAAACTCGGCATGCACGAGGTGCGACGCCGCGACTCCGAGAAGGGGCGCTTCACGCTCGTCTTCCTCGCCACGACCCGCGCCAAGGACGCCGACGCCCCCCACGTCGAGCTCACCTACAACTGGGACCAGGAGGAGGCGTACACCGTCGGCCGGAACTTCGGTCACCTCGCGTACGAAGTCGACGACATCTACGCGCTGTGCCAGCGCCTGCTGGACGCGGGGGTCACGATCAACCGCCCGCCGCGCGACGGCCGGATGGCTTTCATCCGCTCACCGGATCTGATCTCGATCGAACTGTTGCAGCGCGGAGAAGCGCGCCCCGTGCAAGAGCCGTGGGCGTCGATGCCCAACGTCGGCGAGTGGTGACCGGGCCGGCGCGCCGCCGCAGACCTGTCCGAACGTCCGGGCGTTCTCCAAGCGCGACGTGAAGTTAATCTCAACTCGGTGCAACCCACACTCGGTCCCTCGTGTTATTCCGGGGAGAGGGGAACCGCCGGTGGATCACGTGCTGTTGGTCGACGACGACCGCGCCGAGCTTCGAACGCTCTCGCGCGTCGTGAAGAAGTTGGGCGCGCGCGTCTATCCGGTCGAGTGCGTCAACGACGCGCAGACGCTCCTCGACTCCACGCGCATCGACGTCGTCGTCGCCGACCACCTCATGCCGGGGTCGACCGGGCTCGACCTGCTCGCGTGGATCGCGGAGCGGCACCCGAGCGTCGTCACCATTCTGCTGACCGGCGACCCGCGGCGCTCGACCGTCATTCGTGCGATCAACGAGACGCAGGTGTTTCGTTTCGTCGGCAAGCCGTGGTCTCCCGCCGAGCTCCTGACGACGCTCGCGAAGGCGTGTGACCTCGCGCGGCTCCTCCGCACGAACGATCCGCGCGCAAACGTCGAGCTTCGACCCGCCGCGCGCCCCTGGGTGGCCCAGACCGTCACCGCCGAGGACCTCACGACGCCCGTGCTCTCGGAGGCACAGGTCGCGGCGCAGTGGGAGACGCTCACGCAGGCGCAGCAGCACCAGATCCACGAGAAGGTCGTCGACCTGCTCTACGATCGCCGCCTCTGCGCGACGCTCGGGGTCCCGTACAACGACCCCGGCACCCAAGCGTACAAGCTCTACGCGTACGCGATGACCCAGCTGTAGTCCTCGAGGGCACGCGCCGGTCGGGACAAAGGCCCGATCGCGGCGTCGGATTCGGGTGCGAGATCCGAGCAACAGGGCAAACGAGCTTCCGATAACAACTACACGGGCCGTCATGCACCCACACCCCGCCCGCTAGAAACGCACTCGGAGAACCTCCATGGCCATCGGAAAGACGCCCAACACCACCCAACAGCTCCTCGCCGCCGCGAAGATCCAAGTCGACGCCTTCGCCGACTCCGGCAGCCTCGGCGGCCGGCAGATCACCTGGCAGGAGATGAACGCGATCAAGGCCGCGTTCGACGCCGACCCGGCGACCGCGCGCGCGATGGACGGCGGGCCCACGACCTACGCGAAGGAGGCCCGCGAAGGCCTCGCGAAGCTGCTCGGCGGCAAGGCGATGGAGCCGGCCGCGCGCGCGACGTTCCTCCGCATGATGGGCGCGCTCCCCGACACGCGCCCGGGCGACGAGATCGTGGCGCTGTACGCGGTGGCGATTCGTCGCGCCGCCGAAGAGGTCCGCGCTGATCCGAGCAACCCCGAGAAGCTCGCGATGGCGCGCATGCTCTCCGCGCACGCGGCCGACACGCTGACGCCGGTCGCCTCTGTGGCGACGACGTCGACCGACGGCACGGGCATCGCGGCCGCACCGCGCCGCGGCGCTGCGGTGTTCGCGACGGCGAGCGCCTCCAACGTCATGCGTGGCTCGACGGAGACCCCGCAGGGCGTGACGGCTTCGATGGAAGCGCTCAAGGATCTCAACGCGGCGATCCAAGGGAACTGACGATGGCGACGATCGACTCGGGCCGAAGGCTGACGGAGGACGACTGGACGTCGCCCTTCCCCGCCCACGCGGTCTGGGAGATCACGCTCGCGTGCGACCTGGAGTGCAACCACTGCGGGTCGCGCGCCGCGCGCCGACGCCCCGACGAGCTGTCCACTGCGGAGTGCCTCGACGTCGTCACGCAGCTCGCGGCGCTCGGCTGCCGTGAGGTCACGCTGATCGGCGGCGAAGCGTACCTCCGCAAGGACTGGACGACGCTCATCCGCGCCGTCGCGGACGCGGGGATGCTGCCGGGCGTTCAGACCGGCGCGCGCAACCTCACCGAGAAACGCGTCGCCGAAGCGGCGGAGGCGGGGCTGCGCGTCATCGGCGTTTCGATCGACGGGCTCGCCGAGACACACGACGCGATCCGCGGCGTACCGGGCTCGTTCGACAAGGCGATCACCGCGCTCGAGACGTGCAAGCGCTACGGCATGGAGCTGAGCGTCAACACGCAGATCCACAGCTCGATCCTCGGCGAGCTCCCGGCGATGCTCGATCGTTTCATCGAGATCGGGATCGCGACCTGGCAGATCCAACTCACCGTCGCGATGGGCCGCGCCGCGGACAACGACGCGCTCCTGGTGCAGCCGTACGAGCTGCTCGAGATCTATCCGGTGCTGTTCGAGCTCTGGGAGAAGGCGAAGGTCCACGGCATCGACCTCATCCCCGGCAACAACATCGGTTACTTCGGCCCCTACGAACACGCGTGGCGCGGGCGGAGTGAGTTCAGCCACTTCAAGGGCTGCAACGCGGGGCTCAACACCCTCGGCATCGAGGCGGACGGCACGATCAAGGGCTGCCCGTCGCTCCCGACTACGCCGTTCTCGGGCGGCAACATCCGCGACCTGAGCCTCGAAGACATCTGGAACGACGCCGACGCCCTCGCGTTCAACCGCACGCGCACCACGGCGGACCTGTGGGGGCGCTGCCAAGGTTGCTACTACGCCGACGTCTGCCGCGCGGGCTGCACGTGGACGACGCACACGCTGTTCGGTCGCAGCGGCAACAACCCGTACTGCCACTACCGCGCGCTCAAGCTCGCCGAAGAGGGCCTCCGCGAGCGCATCGTCAAGGTGCGCGCGGCGCCCGGCCAGCCGTTCGACTACGGCGGCTTCGAGCTGATCGAGGAACGCATCGACGACGGCGCCGAAGTGAAGCGCATCGCCGCCGAGCCGCGCCACACGCAGGTCGGACACCCCCGACTGGTGGTGCTCGCGTGACGAACCGAGCGAAAGGCCGAGTCCCGCCGCAGCTCGCGCTGTGCCACGCGTGCAAGAGCTTCGTGAAACCGGAGGAGGTCGCGTGCCCGCACTGCGGCGAGGACATCGCGATGGCGGCGGTGCGGAACGCGGATCGGATGGAGCAGCTCGACCAAGCGATGAAGGAGCTGCGCGGCCTGCTCGAAGGGCTCGGCGTGTCTACGAGCGCTTCAGGTGGACCAACAGGCGCTTGAGGTCCTCGTTCACGCGGACGTAGTCCGCCATCCCGGCCTCGTCTTCCAGCTGCTTCTCGATCGCCTCGACGGCGCGTTTGTCGCCGAAGGCCCAGTACGCCATGATCGCGGCGGAGCGCGGCTCGGACTTCTTGTCCTGGAGCGCCTTCGCGAGGGCGTCGAGCGAGCCCTTGTCCTTGATGCGGCCGAGCTCCCACGCGGCCTTCTCGCGGATCAGCTTGTCGGAGTCCTGCAGCTTCTTGACCCAGCAGCCGGGGTCCATCTTGCACTCGCCCGCAGCCTCGACGCGCTTCAGGCGCGCCTGCGCGTACTCCTTCATGTCCTTGTCCTCTTCGGCCTCGACCGCCTTCTTGTAGGCGTCGAGGTGCTCAGCGCCCGCGAGGTTCGACGCGTGGTCGATCGCCGCCTTCTGCGCGCCGTAGAGCGAGGCCTTCGTCTGGTCGCTCGTGCAGGCCTCCTTCGAGTTGCCCGACTTCATGCACGCCTTGACGAAGTGCTCCTTCGTCATCGCCTCGATCATCTCCGGCACCACCGAGCGATCGCCGAGGTGGTTGAGCGCACGCATCATCGGGTCGCGCAGCGAAGCGTCGAGCGTCAGCATCTCCTTCGCGAGCGGGCCCACCGCGCGCTTGTCGCCGAGCGCGCCGAGCGGCGCCGCCGCGTAGACGAGCACCACCGGGTCCGGCTTCTCGGCCGCTTCCTTGAAGGCCTCGAGGAGCGGCTCGACGGCGCGCGGGTCGCGGAGGTCACCGAGCACGAACCCGCACTTCGCCTTGATGGCCGACGTCTTCAGGCCACCCTTGCTCTCGAAGTACGCGTTCACTTCCTTGTTCTCGCCGGCCATCGTCTTCATCAGCGCCTCGGAGGTCGCCGGGCCGATCTGGTACAGGCCGAACGAAGCCTCCTTGTAGAACGACACCCCCTGGTACTCGACGAACATCATCTGGATGAGCGTCTCCGTCGCCGACGGATCGCCGATGTCACCCAGCGCGATGACCGCGTTCTTGCGCATGAACTTGTTCGAGTGCTCGAGCGCGATCTTCTCCAGCGGCTTCACCGCCTCCTTCGCGCCGATCTGCCCGAGCGAACGCACCGACTTCAGGACGACGTAGTTGTTCGGGCTCTTGTTCGTGAGCTCGATGAGCTTCGGCACCGCCTCCTTCGCCTTCAGCTGACCGAGCGCCTGCGCGATCGCCTCGTTCGTGAGGTTCGCCGCCTTGTCCTTCGGGTCCGAGCTGGTGCCCGCCGTGAAGTTGATCGCCGCGACCAGATCCGGGACCGCGCTCGCGTCGCCGATCTGCGCGAGGGACTTCACCGCCTCTTCGCGGTGTTTGTCGTCCGGCACGTCCGAGTCCGGAACCGCCAGGACCGCCTTCAGGCCGGGGAGCGCAGCGGCGATCTTCTGGTCGCCCACCACGTCGATCGCGTTGACGCAGTACTTCCGGTTCTTCTCGGACTGCCGGAGCTGGTAGGCCGCGGCACACTTCTCCGCGTTTTTGTTCAGCATCTCGGCGCACGCGGCGCCGTCCTCCTTGCAGTTGGAGATCCCGCCGCAGGCGTAGCTGAAGGCCGAGAGGCCGATGAGGAAGAACCCGGTTCGAACGCGCATGGTCCTCTTCGCAGACCACCCTTTCGAAACCACGTCAACCCTCACCGGGCCACGCGGAACGACGCCCCCTCCGCCTCGCTCGCCGCGACCAACGCAAACACCGAGGGCACGATCGGGTCCTGCACCGCAGCGAACACGCGGAACGTGTACCGCGCCCCCGGCGAGAGCGCCGGACCGCCATACATCACGGACGTGTCGAAGGTCCGCGTCGACCAGTTCCCCGTCGCGTCGAAGCCACCCCAGATGGTTCGACCCGCTGCGTCACGGAAGTCGACGACGTAGTAGTCCGCGCCTGCAAACGGTGCCCACGAGAGCTCCGGCGTCGCCGTCGCCGTGCCCGTCGGCGCGAGGCCATCGATCGCGGGGGCGACGCCGAAGTCCTGCGTCACGGCGGCGGCGTCGACGTCGACGACGGGCAGCCCGTTCTCGCGGATCGGTTCGGGGTCCATCACGTAGGCGTCCGCGTCGAACGCGCCGAGCAGTCGGTACCGCCCCGCCGGCACGCCCGTGATCGTGTAGCCGGAGGCCAGATCCGCCGAGACCGAGAGCCCCGGGACGACACGGCGAACATCCGGGTCGAGCAACGCGACGCGCCCGGAGCCGGTGCCCCCGGCGATCGTGCCGGTCACGTCCTGTCCGCCGGACACCAACGCGAAGTCGACGCCGTCCGAGGTCTGCCCCGCCGTCGTCGTGACATTCTGCGATGCGTCACCGGCGGTGCCGCCCTGCCGCGCGCGCACCTGGAAGCTGCCGTTGCCGACGCCCGCGATCACGTAGGCGCCCGTCGCGTCCGAGTACCCCTCGTAGGACGGGACGCCGGCGGCGACCACGAGGACGCCCTCGGCGGGGGTACCGTCTACGGTCACCGTGCCGCGGATCGTCCCGTCGGCGGCGCCGACGCTGCGGCGGTCCACCACGACGCGCACCTCGGTGGTCTGATTCGCGGCGGCCTCGACCGTCGGCGCGTCGGTGAGCGGCGGCGGCACGGTGACGTGCATCGGGGCGACCACCCAGTACGCGTGGGTGCCCGGGTCGACCTCCAGCGTCACGACCCCGTCCGCGGACACCTCGGTCCACCCGGCGGAGCCCGCGACGTAGACGAAGGCGCCGGCGAGGGGCCCGTCGTCGACCGCGTCGACCACGGTGAGCTGGACCTGGGTCGGCGGCGGTGGGGGCGGTGGTTCCTCCCCTCCCGAACAAGCGGTGACGACGAGGGCGAGGAGAAGGCCCGAGGCGAATCGCGGCGTCGAGGTGTGCATCGATCCGAAGATGAACACTCGTCGATATCGGTTCGCAAGCGGGACAAACAAGTGTAGCTTCCGCCCGCCTTGAGCGACCCCAAGACCCCCGGACCGCCGACCACCGGCGACCTCGGATCCGTGACCGAGAGCCTCGACCGCTACCGCTCCAATCTCGAGTGGGAGTCGAAGTTCTATCGGGACACCGCAGAGCTGGTCGAGAAGACCTGCGACGCGACGAACATCGATCCGAACATCAGGAACCGCCTGCTCACTCCGCAGCGCGCCATGATCGTCAGCGTGCCCACGCGCATGGACGACGGCTCGGTGAAGAACTTCATCGGCTACCGCGTCCAGCACAACAACGCACGCGGGCCTTTCAAGGGCGGCATCCGCTACCACGAAGAGGTGAGCCTCGGAGAGGTATCGGCGCTCGCGATGCTGATGACGTTCAAGTGCGCCGTCGCGGGCATCCCGCTCGGCGGCGCGAAGGGCGGCATCCGCATGGACCCGCGGCCGCTGTCGCGTCAGGAGCTGCAGCGCGCGACGCGACGCTTCACGGTCGAGATCCTCGACATGATCGGCCCGGACTCCGACATCCCGGCGCCGGACATGGGCACGAACGATCAGACCATGGCGTGGATCATGGACACGTACTCCGAGATGAAGGGGCACGTGGTTCCGTCGGTCGTGACGGGCAAGCCGATCTACGTCGGCGGCTCGAAGGGTCGTAAGGAAGCGACCGGTCGCGGCGTCGCGTACTGCGTGGCGTCGGCGGCGGAGCACCTCGACTTCCCGCTCGAAGGGAAGACCGTCGCGATCCAGGGCTTCGGCAACGTGGGTACGTACGCGGCGCGCAAGCTCGAGCGGATGGGTTGCAAGGTCGTCGCGGTGTCCGACGTGACCGGCGGCATCTACAACAAGGACGGCCTCGATGTCCGGCACGTGCTCAAGTACGTCGAGATCCGCAAGGTCCTGAAGGACTACCCGCGAGGTGAGGCGATCACGAATGAGGAGCTGCTGACGCTCGACGTCGACATCCTCATCCCCGCGGCGCTCGGCGGTGTGATCGACGCGGAGATCGCGAAGAAGCTGAAGTGCCGTATCGTCGCCGAAGGTGCGAACGGCCCGGTGACCTCCGAGGGCAACAAGATCCTCAAGGAGCGCCAGGACGAAATCTTCGTGGTGCCCGACATCCTCGCGAACGCGGGCGGCGTGATCGTGTCGTACTTCGAGTGGGTGCAGGGCCTGCAGTCGTTCTTCTGGACCCGCAAGGAGATCAACCAGCGCCTCTTCCGGATCCTCAGCGAAGCCTTCGCGGAGTGCATCGCGTTCCAGAAGAAGCTCGACACGGACATGCGCAGCGCGACGTTGGCGCTCGGCATCCACCGCGTCACCGAGGCCATGCTCACGCGCGGCCTGTTCCCCTGATCCTTCCTCTCCAGCCTTGCTTGGCGCACAGACGGGCGGCGTGCTACTCCGCCCGTCGATGATGCGACCTGTCACGATCGGATTGTTCACGCTCTCGCTCCTCGCGGGGGTCGGCTGCAAAGAAGACAAAGCGCCCGAGACGGCGAAGACGACGACGGCCGCGAAGGCGCCGCCCGCCGCGCCGCCTGCGAAGGCACCGCCCGCCGCCGCGCTCTCCGAAGAGGCGACCAAGGGCAAGGCGCTGTTCATGACGGCGTGCGCCAACTGCCACGGGCCCGACGGGTCCGGCGAGATGATGCGGCAGATGATGCCGAACATCGGCAACCTCACGCTCGCTTCGACGCACGACAAGTACGACGACGCCGCGATCGCGCAGCTCATCACGAACGGGCGCGGCAAGATGCCGGCGTTCGGTTCGGTGTTCAAGCCGGACCAGGTGAAGCAGATCATCGCGTACGCGCGGACGCTGAAGAAGTAGCGCGATGTTCCGCGAAGACCTGCTGAAGGAGCAGACGATCGTCGTGACCGGCGGGGGCTCGGGCCTCGGCAAGTCGATGGCGACGCGCTACGCCGAGCTCGGTGCAAACGTCGTCATCGCGTCGCGCAACATCGAGAAGATCGAAGCCGCCGCGGAAGAGATGCGGCAGGCGACGAACGGCGAAGTGTTCGGCGTGCAGGTCGACGTCCGCTCGCACGAGGCGTGCGAGGCGATGGTCGCGAAGATCGTCGAGAAGTACGGGGCGGTGCACGGCCTGCTGAACAACGCGGCCGGCAACTTCCTGTGCCCTTCGGAGGATCTGACCGTCGGCGGCTACGAAGCCGTCGTCGGCATCGTGATGACCGGCTCGTTCAACGCGACGCAGACGGTCGGGCGCCAGATGATCGCGCAGGGACAGGGCGGATCGATCCTGTCGATCCTCACGACCTACGTGTACACCGGCTCGGCGTTCGTGCTGCCGTCGGCGATGGCGAAGGCCGGCGTGCTCGCGATGACGAAGTCGCTCGCGGTGGAGTGGGGGTCGGCGTACGGCATCCGCTGCAACGCGATCGCACCCGGGCCGTTCCCGACCGACGGCGCTTGGAAACGCCTCGTCCCGGACACCGCGATGGAGGACGAGATCAAGAAGCGCATCCCGCTCAAACGTTTCGGCGAGCACCAAGAGCTCGCGAACCTCGCCGTCTTCCTCATGAGCAACGAGGCCGCGTACGTGAACGGCGAGTGCGTGGTGATCGACGGCGGCGAGTGGCTGCAGGGCGCGGGCGAGATGAACCGCTTCGTCGAGTACGACCGCGACAACGTGAAGCAGATGCTCGCCGCGATGCGGCCCAAGAAGTCGTGACGCTCAAAGACCGCTGGCTGTCGGCGGCGCAGACGCTCTGGGACGTGATGCCCCAGTCGGCGCGTCGGCGGGTCCTGTTCCTGACCAACGACCTGTTCCTCGTCGGCGTCGTGGGGATCGTGAGTGATCCCGAGGGCCGCGTGCTCCTCCTCGACCACCGCTTCCGCACGCCGTGGCGTTGGGGGCTCCCGGGCGGGTTCATCACGCGCGGTGAGTCACTCGAGCTCGGGCTGGAGCGCGAGCTGCGCGAGGAGATCGGGCTGACCGGGGTGCGCGTACACGGGCGGCACTTCGACACCGAAGTGCGCACCGAGCGCGGCTACGTCTCCGTCGCGCTGACGGCGACCCTCGACGCCGCGCCGGCGTCGATCGTGCCGCGCTCGAAGACCGAGATCGTCGGCGGCGGGTTCTACGCGCAGGACGAGATCCCGGACGGCACCTACCCGTACCACCGCGAGCTCCTCGACCGGTGGTTCGCGGCGCGGTAGAGCACGCCGCGTGAAGCGGATCTCAGAGGCCCTCGAAGTCATGATGCCGGCGTTTCGCACGCTCGGCGAAGAGCGTGTGACGCTGCACGATCTGTTGGGCCGCGTCGTCGCGCGCGACGTGCTCGCCCGCGCCGACCTCCCTCCGTTCGACAACAGCGCGATGGACGGCTACGCGGTGCGCGCGTCGGACGCGACCGCGGGGGCTTCGCTCACACTCGCCGGAGAGTCGCGCGCGGGTGGACCGACGCCCCCCGCGCTGGAGCCCGGTAAGGCGATGCGCATCTTCACCGGCGCGGTCGTCCCACTCGGCGCCGACGTGGTGGTGATGCAGGAGAACACCACCGCCGGGGACGGCGCGGTGACCATCGATCAGGCGCCCATCGCGCGCGAGAACATCCGCCACCGCGGCAGTGATCTGGAGGGCGGCGCGGTGATGCTGCCCAAGGGGATGCGGATCGGTCCGGGGGAGATCGGGCTGCTCGCCGCGCAGCGAATCGGCGCGGTCGGCGTGAACCGTCGACCCGTCGTCGCGATCCTCTCGACGGGCGATGAGCTGCGCGACGTCACCGACCCGGAGGAGCCCGGCACGATCGTCAACTCGAACGCGTACGCGTTGGCGGCGCAGGTCCGCGAGGCGGGCGGTGTGCCGTGGGTGATTCCGAACGTCCCGGACGACATGGACGCCACGGTCGCGCGTGTGCGCGAAGGCCTCGGCGCGGACCTGCTGCTGACGTGCGGCGGGGTGTCGGTGGGTGACTACGACCTGGTGAAGGACGCGTTCGAGAAGAACGGCATCGACGCGAGCTTCTGGAAGGTGCGCATCAAACCCGGCAAGCCGCTGACCTTCGGGCTGGCGGGGGACAAGCCGGTGGTCGGCCTACCCGGCAACCCGGTGAGCGCGATGGTGACGTTCGAGGTGTTCGTGCGGCCCGGCATCCGGCGGATGCTCGGCGACCCGACGCCGTACAGGGTGCGCCACACCGTGGAGCTGGCGGTGGACCACGAACACTCCCCGCGCCGGCCGGAGCTGGCCCGGTGCACGCTGGAGCGCGACGGCGGCGTCGTCCGGGCGCGGCCGCTGCGGTTGCAGGGGTCCGGATCGCTGCCGTCGATGCTGGGCGTGGACGCGCTCGTCATGCTGCCCGCGGATCAGCGCACCTTCGCGGCGGGGGAGAAGCTCGACGCGATCCTGTTGGCCGACCACGCCGGCGCCGCCGAAGCGCCCTTCGACGCCTGACCCCTGGAAAATTCCAGGCCCCCCACATAGGGTGCCCCGGTGATGCTCGAGCTGAAGACGTACGGGGCGCTCCTCGCGTTCGCCACCACCCTGGCCTGGGCGCCGACGGCCTCGGCGCAAGGCGAGGAGTCCTCTCCCGAAATCAAGCTGGGCTCCAGCCGTATCGGCGGCCCCGGCCTCACGAAGCGGGAGCGGGCGGTCCAGGCGCAGTGGGACGAGCCGGAGGAGTATCTCACCGAGGAGACGCTCCCCCCGCCGGGCGACAAGAAACGCATCCCCGGGCTGTTCGTGCTCCTCATGCGCTACCACGACGGCCAGGCGTGGAAGGACGCCTGTGAGAAGCTCGACATGATCGTCGACGAGGGCGGCGAGGAGGCGATCCAGTCGCACCCGCGCGGGACGAAGATGGCCGGCAAGGCCTTCTACGAGTGCGCCAAGATGAAGTTCGTCGGCGGCGACTTCGACAAGACCGAGGCGCTCCTCGCGCGCAGTGAGAAGTACGGCGGTACGACCGCGCGCCACACGGTGCTCCGCGAGAAGATCATCCGCGAGTCGTACCGAAAGAAGCTGTCGGCCGGAGACATCTCGGGCGCCGTGAAGCTCTACAACGAAGCGCAGGCGATGCGGGACGACGAGGACGAGCGCATCTGGATGGGCGAGCAGCTCGCCACCAAGGCGTGGACGGCCTACGAGACCAAGAACGAGATGGAGATGAAGGACCTGATGGCCCGGCTCGAGGAGATCGCGCCGATGAACGTCGAGTACCGGCGCCTGAAGGACAAGATCGAGGGCGGCGAAGAGATTCTGTACGACGTCCTCAAGCTCGCGTTCCTCGTCGTCGGGTTCGTGGTGGCCTGGGGTGCCTTCTCGAAGTGGCGTGCCAAGCAGAAGGTCAAATCGATGATGGGCAGCGATCTCGAAGAGTTCTGACACTGCCTCATTTCGAGCCTCAAGCCGTGTCTCGAAATGCCGACCGATCCGATCGATGTCGGCCCTCAAGCTCTTCCAGCTCCCCATCAGCCCGCTGTCCGCACGCATCCGCATCATCGCGTCGGAGAAACACATCGAGCTCGACCTGTCGGGGCCCAAGAGCGGCGGCCCGATGAGCCCGGGCCTCGCGTCGGTCCACCCCCTCTCCCACGCCCCGGTCCTGATCGACGGCACCCTCGCGCTCGCGGACACCACGGCGATCGCGGAGTACCTCGACGAGCGCTACCCGTTCCCGTCGATGATGCCGAAGAACGCTCCCGACCGGGCGCGCACCCGCGCGCTGGTGCGCTTCCACGATGCCACGCTCGCCCCGGTGATCGCGGACGCGTACACCCACATGGTGGATGGCCGCGTCACCGCGTCGGACGCCGACGCCGTGCACGCCCAGCTCATCTCCCTGGAGCGCCGCGTGTCGCCGACCCCGTGGTTCTTCGGCGACAAGTTCGGCATCGCCGACGCGACGTTCTGCCTGAGCGTCTGGTACGCCGTGCAGGTGACCCACGCGGCCGGGATGCCCATGGACGAGACGCGGCTCCCCAAGCTCCTGGAGTGGTTCGACGCCGCGCGCCAGCGCCCGTCCGTCGCGCTCGCAGTTCGAGACGCCCAGTGCGCGCTCGACCCGTCTCTCGTTTCTCGTCTTTGCGATCCGATCTGGTTCGGCGCTTCAGTGGCGCCCACGTCGGCCGATGAGCCTACGTGGAGCACCTCGGCAGCATGACGTATCGGTTCAACGAAGAGAACACGCGACGAACCCTCGACCCCGTCGTCGTTGAACGACTGCGGTCGCTGCAACGCCCGGGGCATCCGCCGGTCCTCGCCCGTCTGATCGACATGTACCTCGAAGCCGCGCCCGATCTGATCGGGCAGATCGTCACCGCCGTCTACTACGGCGACTCGGAGGCCCTGAAGGACGCCGCACACCTCTTGAAGTCGAAGAGCGTCAACCTCGGTGTCGAGGCGGTCGCGGACGTAGCGCGGGAGCTCGAGTCCTTCGCGCGCGGCGTGACCGAGGTCGATACGCAAGAGCTCATGTCCGATCTGCAGCGCGAGTACGAGCGCGCCGTCGGTGAGCTGGTGCGCGAGCGACCGTTCACGGAGGCCTGAGTTGAGCACGATCACCCTCCCGGTTCGACGCCCCGATGACGACGCGCGTGTGCTCGTCATCGACGACGACCCCATCATGCGGACCATCGCCGAAGAGGCGCTGTACGGCGCCGACTTCGAGGTCGTCACCGCGCAGGACGGTGCGAAGGGCGCGGCGCTGTTCGAGACGCTCACCTTCGATCTGGTCCTCCTCGATCTGGAGATGCCGGGTGGGGACGGCTTCGAGTGCTGCGAGCGCATCCGATCCATGCCCGCCGGCGCGCACGTCCCGATCGTCGTCATGACCACGCACGACGAGCCGGAGATCATCGCCCGCGCGTACGCGGTCGGGGCGACCGACTACGTCATCAAACCCGTCCACTTCGCGGTGCTGACCCACCGCCTCAACTACATGCTGCGCGCGACGACGGCGAACGCGGCGCTCCGCGAGAGCGAGCGTCGACTCGCCAACGCACAGCGCATCGCGCGCGTCGGACACTGGGAGTGGCGGGTCGGCGACGAACACGTCGAGATGTCGCCGGTCGCACGCCGGGTGTTCGGGCTCGCGGAGGATGGCCCGGTCCTCCTCGATGATCTGTTGACCCTCGTCCATCGCGAGGATCGCGCACGCCTCCTCGAGGCGATCGACGACACCGTCGAGCGTCGCAACCCACTCCGCGTCGAGCACCGCATCCAACCGGAAGGCGAGGCGATTCGGATCGTGTACCAGGAAGGCGAGGTGGGTCGCGAGGACTCGACCGGCACGCTTCGGCTGATCGCCACGGTTCAGGACATCACGTTCCGCAAGGAGGCCGAGCGACGGATTCGGCACCTCACGAACTTCGACACGACGACGAACCTACCGAACCAGCGCCTGATCACCGAACGTCTGGAGCGGTACATCGACAACGCGCGCGACGACGTCGAGAACGTCGCGGTCATCGCGATCGATCCGGATCAGTTCAAACGCGTGAACGACTCCCTCGGGCACAAAAACGGCGACGAGCTCCTCCGCATCTACGCGGAGCGACTCGGAACGGCGCTGCGTCGGCACGAAACGTCCGCCACGGCGCCTGGCTTGCTCGGTCGCAGTGGTCGCGTCGGGTTCGTCGCCATCCTCCCGAAGGTTCGCGGCGCCCAAGAGATCGCGGCGATTGCCGAGCAAATCCGCGCCGAGGTCATGGCGCAGTACCCGGTCTTCGGGAAGTCGATCTACCTGTCGAGCAGCCTTGGCATCAGCGTGTTCCCCGGCGACGGACACGACGCCGACAGCTTGCTCGAGTCGGCGGCGATCGCGCTCGGCGAAGCGAAGGCCAAGGGCCGTGGCTCACTCGCGTTCTACGACGACCGCTTCGACGCGGAGCGCACCAAACGCCTCACGATTGAAGGTCGGCTCCGCGAGACGATCGACGAGGGCGGCTTCAAGCTCGTCTTCCAACCCAAGATCGGCATCGGCGATCAGCGCGTACGCGGCGGAGAGGCTTTGCTCAGGTGGATCGATCCCGAGCTCGGGTTCGTGAGCCCGGCGGACTTCATCCCCGTCGCAGAGGACGCCGGCCTCATCACGCGCATCGACAAGTGGGTCCTCGAACGCTCGTGCGAAGAGGCGGTGCGATGGCGGAGCCTCGGGCTGCCGAACCTCTGCATGGCCGTGAACATCTCGGCCGAGCAGTTCTCGGAGTCCGGCTTCGTCGACGTCGTGCGATCGACCCTCGAACGCACCGGGTTGCCGCCCGAGCTCCTGGAGCTGGAGCTCACCGAGCGCACCCTCATGAACGACAGTGCCGCGGCCGTCGAGATCCTCGGCGACCTGCGTGCGCTCGGATGCCGAATCGCGCTCGACGACTTCGGCACCGGCTTCTCTTCACTCAGCTACCTGACGCGCTTCTCGGTCGACACGTTGAAGATCGACCGCGCGTTCATCACGGACGTCCAGGAGCACGCCGACCGCGGCGCGATCGTTCGTGCGATCATCGCCATGTCGAAGAGCCTGCGGATTCAGGTCGTCGCGGAGGGCGTCGAGACGGCAGAGGAGCTCGCGTTCCTCGGCGAGCTCGAGTGTGACCTCGTGCAGGGCTACTACTTCGCGAAGCCCCTCCCGAGCGCCGACTTCCTGGACTACTCGGGCGCGCGCCTCGCCGGTTGAACGAGCGCCGCGATGGCGGCGCGGAGGTCGGACGGCAAGAACGGCTTCTGAAGAAAACGATGCCCATCGGCGAGGAGCGGCTGAAGGGCGTCGTCCATCGTGTGCCCGGACATGAACAGGACGGGCAGATCGGGCCGCTCCGCGAGGAGCTGCGTCGCGAGCTCCACACCGCTCCTACCCGGCATCTGGATGTCGGTGATGAGGAGCTCGAACGCGCCGCGGTGCTCGGCGGCGACGCGCAACGCATGGTCACCGTCCTCGGCCGTCAGCACCTCCCAACCCATGCGGACGAGCACGCGCGCGACGAGGCGGCGAACCTGATCCTGATCCTCCGCGAGCAAGACCGTTCGGCCCGTGCGCGCGTCTGCGACCGGAGACGGCGCAGACGCCGAGGTCGACGGCGGGTCCGCGCGGGGGAACGCGACCGTGAACTTGGTCCCCGCGCCGGGTGTCGACTCGACCTCGATGAATCCCAGGCTCTGCATCACGATCCCGTAGACCGTCGCCAGCCCGAGCCCCGACGCACCACCGTCGGCTCTCGTCTTCGTCGAGAAGAACGGGTCGAAGACCCGGCCGGTCGACTCCGCGTCCATCCCTTGTCCCGTGTCCGCGATGTCGAGCGTTACGTAGTCCCCGGGTGCCACGTTCGCGGCCTCCGCCGCGGCGACGTCGAGCGTCCGTCGCCCGGTACGCAGCTCCAGCGAGCCCCCCTCGGGCATCGCGTCCCGAGCGTTCACCACCAGGTTCGTGATCACCTGCTCGATCGACGACCGGTCCGCCCGAATGGTCGTGTCCTCTTCCGTGTGTAACAACCGCACCTCGATGGCGTCGCCGAGCTTGCGCTCCAACCGGGCGCGCATCGACGTCACGACCTGGTCGAGGTTCATCGACTCCGACACGAGGACCTGCTGGCCACCGAACGCCATCAGCTGTCGCGTGAGCGCCGCCGCGCGGTCGGCGGCCGTACCGATCGCCGCCAGATCCGGATCGTCGGGGAGTCGCTCCTGCAGCACGGAGCAAGCGGTCATGACGACCGTCAGGAGATTGTTGAAGTCGTGCGCCACGCCGGCCGCGAGGCGGCCGACGGCCTCGAGCTTCTGCCGCTGTCGAAGCCGCGCCTCCTCGTCCCGCGCGCGCCGCACCGCGAGGGCGTGCGCGACGGACGGTGCGACCTGATCGGCGACGGCGCCGAGCGTCGCGAGGAGCTCGTCCGTGGCGTCGACCTCGCGCTTCCACCCCGCGTGGAGGAAGCCGATCAGCACCGAGCCGCTACGGAGCGCGACGCTGTAACCGACGACGTACCCTTGGTCGGACAGGTCCCGTACCGCCGGCTCACCGCTGTCGTCGTAGCGCACTTCGACGAACGGGCGACCTTCGAAGAGGGGTTGGTGGACGTCCAGCACGCGTACGCGAGCCCCCCGACGATACGCGCCCGTGTCCCCGCGGAACGCGATGAGCTCCTGCTGTGCGTCGTC
The DNA here is from genome assembly GCA_040218735.1 of Deltaproteobacteria bacterium. Lineage (GTDB taxonomy): Bacteria > Myxococcota > Kuafuiibacteriia > Kuafuiibacteriales > Kuafuiibacteriaceae > JAUHYN01. Next base: position 93,273 of record JAVJQW010000046.1, on the reverse strand, counting down.
GCCGTCCACGAGGAGACCGACCGAGAGACGATCCGGCTGCACGAGATCCGAGAGCGCTTCGTCGACCGCTCGCAAGATGTCTTGCAGCTCGACGTCGTAGGAGACGTCCCGTCCGAGGCGATTCAGGCGACCGAGTCGGGTGGCGGTGCGCTGAAGCTCGAGCCGCGCGTGGTGCAGATGCGTTTCGTCGTGAATGAGCCCGAACAGGTGCGCCGGGCTCGCGTCGTTCTCGGCGACGAAGACTTCGATCGAGACGTAACGCGTACGTCCGTCGCCGAGGACGATCCGACAGTCGCAGTGCGCGGGGTTCGTGGTCGGCGCACCCGCCTCGAGAAGGGCCTGGACGCGCGGCCGGTCCTGCGTGTGCACACGCGACAGGAGTGCCTCTCGACTGGGGCCGATCTGCTCAGGGTGATAATCGAGAATCTCGAACATCGCGGGCGACCAGGTCGCCTCGCCGGTCGCGAGGTCGCTCTCCCACTGCGCGAGCCTCTGTTCGGCGGACGCAGCGAGCCGCTCGACCGCGTCGCGCGGATCGAGATCGACCGGACCGTCCATCACGCGCCAGCGTACTCGATGCGTTCTGCAACGTGCACGCTGCGGCCGTGCTCTTTCGAGGCCGATTCGAAGTGAGATTCACGTCCTGGAGAGGGAATGTGTCTCGACACGAGCACACCCCGCGATGTCGTCGACTCGGCGTGTATGCCGTGTGCGCCGAACCGCGGAACCCGGCGCGACGATGTGGTGTCCCTCGAACGTGCGACGCCTGGCTCCCCTCGGATGGGTCACCCTCTTCGCTTGCGCCCACGGGCCACTCGGCCCCGCGCAACCGACACTACGAGCGAAGCCGCTGAAGGGGCTCGCCGTTCAACGCGCAGCGAGCGGCGGACACGCCGAGCCGATCTACGTCGGCACCGTCTACGTCGAAGGCCTCGGCCGCTCCGGCCGCTTCGGCAAACGCGCGCGCGGGACGGTCGGCGTCGCGAGGGGGAGCGGCGGTATGGGCGGCCTCGGCTTCGGCGCCGGGGGTGGAGGCTTCGGCGGTGCCGGCGGACTCGGCATCACGGGCACGCTGGGCGGCGACTTCGACGGGCAGCAGAGCGACACGCGCGAACGCGTCGAGGTCGAGGCGGCGCCGTTTCAGTACGCCCGCATTCAGCTACCGCACCGCGGCGGCCCCGCGGACTTCATCGGGCGTCCCGACCACGTGGTCGCGCGCGACGAGAAGACCGTCGTCGACCACCTCTCGACGTTTGCGATCGACGTCGACACCGCGGCGTACGCGATTGCGCGTCGCTCGCTCCTGTCGGGCGCGATGCCGGAGCCCACGCTCGTCCGCCCCGAGGAGTTCCTCAACTACTTCGCCTACGACTACCGCCCTCCCCGCTTCGCGAAGGGGCTGTTCTCGATCGAGGTCGACGGCGCGACGTCGCCGCTCGACAGCGAGGACCGCACCCACCTGCTCCGCGTGGGCCTCATGGCCCGGCCGCTGACGAACGCCGAGCGGATGCCCGCGAACCTGGTGTTCCTCGTGGACACGAGCTGCTCGATGTCGAGCGCGGACAAACTCGACCTCGCCAAGAAGAGCCTGACGATCGCCGTCGAGCACCTCCGCCCCGACGACAAGGTCGCGATCGCCACGTACGCCGGCGGCATCGCGTTGGTCCTCGAGCCGACCCTGGCGCGCTACAAGGGCGAGATCATCGCGGCGCTCGATCGGCTCGAGTCGTCCGGCGGGACCGCGATGGAATCGGGCCTGTCCCTCGCCTACGCGCAAGCCGCGCAGATGCAGGCCGAGGGCACGACGACGCGGATCATCGTCTGCTCGGACGGCGACGCGAACATCGGCGCCACGAAGCCGGACGCGCTGCTCGAACGCATCCGCACCTACGTGGACCGCGGCGTCACGCTCAGCACGATCGGCTTCGGCGACGGCAACTACAAGGACGCGATGATGGAGCAGCTCGCGAACAAGGGGAACGGCAACTACTTCTACGTCGACTCCGAGCGCCAGGCGCAGCGTGTCTTCGGCCGCGACCTCAACAAGATGATCCAGGACGTCGCGAAGGACGTGAAGATCCAGGTCGCGTTCGACAGCCACGTCGTGAAGCGCTACCGCCTCGTCGGGTACGAGAACCGCACGATCGCCGACGAGGACTTCCGCCGCGACGAGGTCGACGCGGGGGAGATCGGCGCCGGCCACCAGGTCACGGCGCTCTACGAGCTCGTGCTCGATCCCCACGCTGGCGAGGGCCGGCTCGGCGAGGTCTTCGTGCGGGCGAAGCGCCCCGGCGAGGACACCGCGAAGGAGACCTCGATGACCATCACCACCGCGATGGTTCGTCGCCGCTTCGAACGCGCCCCCGCGGACCTCCGCTTCGCGACCGCGGTGGTGGGCGGCGCGGAGCTGCTGAGGAAGGGCCCGCGCGCGAAGGCGTGGTCGTACGCGCAGGTCATCTCGATCGCGCGCGGCGCGAAGAGCGAGCGGGACCCCGACAAGGTCGAGTTCCTGGATCTCATGACGCGCGCAAGTCAGCTTGCGCAGGTTCACTGAGTCAGCGCGAGCCCCATCGAGCGGCTCTCCGTACGCCCGGTGGCCCGGCCGCCGCCCCAGGGGTCGGCGCGGAGGTCCTCGACGCTTCGCGGGCTCGCGGTCACGATCACGGCCGCCTCGTAGACCGACATCTCCCTCGTAGGCGTCGGCGCGAAGTCGCTGGGGACGTCGGGGCGAACCCAACTCGATGAGCCGTCGGTGCGCTTGCTGACGAACCACTGCCGGAACTGCTCGACGCCGAGGGTGGGGGCGCCGCCGGACGCCATCGCGAAACGAAGCTCGACCGCGTCGACCGGGGCGGTGCTCCCTTCGAAGGTCCAGGACACGTCGGTGTTGGTCGCCACCCCGTCGATCTTCGGGAGGCGGGTGCTCATGTCGATCGTGACGTCCCCGTCCCCGAACCGATCCGTGGCGCTGACGAACCCCCCGGAGGTCACCTCCGAGACACCGACGACCAGGGCCTCGTAGTGGAACGGGAGCAGCGCGACCGTCGTGGACGTCTCGGCGTCGTGCAGGAACCGAATCCCCCCCGAGTACAGACCGAAGGTCTGCGACCCGATGATCCCCTGCGCGTAGACGGTGCGAAACGGTGACGCTTCCGTCGAGTCGATCGTGATGGTCCGCGAAGGCCGCACCTCGCGGAAGTCCTCGGGGCGTGGCGGCGTGACGTCGTTGATCTCCGCGAGCGGGACCTCGAGCGTCGCGACGCCGAGCTCACGGCCCAACGCGTCGACCTCCACGAACCCGACCCGGAGCGGGTCGTTGGGGCACGGGACGTCGATGGTCACACCTTCGTGGGACGAAAACGCCGCGAGGTTGCAGCCCACAACGATGTGAAGCTCGCGCTCCGGTGTTCGTCGGTCCGAGAGGACCGTGAGCTGAACGCTCGACGCCGGTGGCAGCCAGCCCCGGAACAGGACCGACTCGCCGTCCGCCACGTCCGCGAAGGAGTGAAACGTCGAGGCCTCGAACACCGAGAGGGAGCCACCCGGCGGGGCCTGCACCTCGACGGGACCGGGCGCCTCGAAGCCGACGACGTCGACGATCTCACCGAGCGGCGTCGACACCAGCAGGTCGACGTTCCCCGTCGACTCGCTCCGCACCGTCACCGTGACGGGGTCGCCGTAGGCGTACAACAGGTCCTCCGCACACCCCGAAGCAACGAGAGGGAGGACGAGGCAGAACGTGAGTCGCATGGCCCGGACGCAGTGCAGCCCTCGTGCCGGACGCGCGCTTCGCGTTTGTCGCCGGTGCGTCGGACATCCCGACATTCGGCGCGCCAGGCGCGCGACAAAATGTCGCTCTCTCAGGCGTTCGGGAGGGTGTCGCTGATGACCAGCAGGTGGTGTTCCGGCGTCACCGTGAGGTCGTGCGGCGGGTTGATCTCCGGGACGTGGTCGAGCTCCACCCCGATCAGCAGCGCGCCGCGCTCGGCCTTGAGGCCGGAGAGCAGCGAACCGAAGCGCGTCGGCTCCTTGGGGCCCGGCAGACGGAGGAGCGTCTGTCCGCGCCGGAGCGTCAGCAGGTTCATCATCACGTCGATCAGCCGCGGGTGACGGCACGCGGAGGCGAGCGCGCGACCCGCGAGATCGTTGCGCATGATGAACGCCTCGACGCCGGCCACCGCGAGGTGCGCTTCGTTGCGTGCGTCCATCAGCTCCACGACGCAATAGATACCCTTCTTCATGCGCTCGATGGTGAGCGCCGCGAGCACGGACCGCGCGTCGCGGTCGGCTTCGAGGTGCCCTCGGGTGTCGTCCGCGAGCACGACCGCGCGGTGCGCGCGCTCGACGCCGGCGCGCGCGAGGATGTCGATCTGCGTGAAGTCACCTTCGAGGTGGTAGACGAGGTCCGGTCGCACGCCCGTCCCCGCGAGGTCCGGCATCTCCTCGCGCTCGTTCACGAGCAGGATGGGTCGCCCGCTCAGCTCTTCGTCGGCCGTGAGCTCGCCGACCAGCGCCTCGCCGCCGTCGTTCCAGCCGCAGATGATGATGTGGTCCTCGAGCTCCTCGATGTCCAACTCACCCAAGCGCGTCGTCCCCTGCAGGCGGTCTATCATGGTTGCGGAGACGACGCCGGTGAAGATGGCGAACAGCGTCATGCCGGAGAGCATCATCGCGGCGAGGAGCAACCGCCCGTAGTCCGTCGTCGGCATCCGCCCGCCGATCGGCTCGCCCGCGATGATCGTGTACGCGGCCCACCACAGGTTGTCGGAGAGGTCGTCGAAGCCGTGCCCGACGCGGTGCTCGAACACAAACGCCATGACCGCGCTGCCGACGACGAGGATCACCGTGAGCACCACGAGGATCCACAGGAAGTAGAAGTTCACGCGCAGCACGCCGCGCAGGACGGAGACACGGCGGTCGAGGAGCAGCCCGAGCTGGAACAGGCGGAACAGCCGCAGCAATCGAAAGAAGCGGAAGAACCGCAGCGGCCTCAGCAACGGCAGCAGCGCGAGGAGGTCCGGCCAGTAGCGCCGGAAGAAGCGCGCCTTCTTCTTCGCGACGATCAGCCGCAGCGTCAGCTCGACGGCGAACGTCACGGTGATCGCGTCACTCGCGTAGACGATCCACGAGCCTTTCGTAAGGGGCATCGTCTCCTCGAAGACGAGCAACACCACCGACGCGATGATCAGCACCATCACGACGAAGTCCGTGACGGGGTGGTTCACGTAGAACGCGAGCGTCCGACGACGCGCGGGGGCTCGACGGAGCAGCGACATCGACTAGTTCGGCGTCCCGATCGGCTGACCGAGGAGCCTCACCTCCACGTGGAGCACCTTGCCACGACGCATACGCGTCACCTTGAAGCGCCACTTCTCGATCGTGAAGATCCCCCCGGTGCGCAGCTTACCGCGCAGCCGATCGCCGGCAAGATCGTTGACGTCGTAACGGCCGTCCAGGTCGATGTCCTGGGGCAGGTACTCCTCCGCCGGCAACTTCAGCGCCGCAGCGACGTCGGTCCACAGCGTGCCTCCGCCGAAGCGCCACAGCCCGGGGCTCAGCCGCTCCATGAGGCGCGGCGACTTGTCGTACTCGTCGTCGATCTCGCCGATGAGCTCCTCGATGACGTCCTCGAGCGTGACCATCCCGACCACACGACCGTCCGCCTCGACGAGGGCGAGGTGTTCGTGCTGCGTCGAGAACTGCTGGAGCAGGACACTCACCTCGAGCGAGGGGTCCACGCGCAGAGGCTCACGCACCGACTCGCCGAGCAGACGCTTCAGGCCCTCTTCCTCGCGGTCCTCCGGCTCCTGGACCAGGCGCCACAGCAACGCCTTCACGTTGACGTAGCCGACGACGTCCTCGAGGTCGTTGTGGCAGAGCAGCAGCCGCGAGTGCATCGATCGGCGCGCGCGCACGAGGTTGTCCTCGTCGTCCGCGGAGAGCGAGAGGTAAACGAGGTCCTCGCGGTGGATCATGATCTGACCGACGCGGATGCGCGGCAGCCGCGCCGCGGCCTCGATGATCATCTGCTCGCCGCGCCCGATCGACTGCGAGCTCACCGCGAGCCGCGCCACCGCGCGGAGGTCGTCCAACGAAAACGTCTGGCGCGGCGCCTTCTCTCCGAACAGACGGACGAACTGCTCGAACATCCACACGAAGGGGCGCATCAGCACCACGAGCACCGCGAGTGGCCGCGCGAGCACGAGCGACGCCTTCAGCGCGTTGCGCACGCCGAGGGTCTTGGGGAGCAGCTCCGAGAAGATCAGCACCGCGCAGGTGAGGAGCAGCGTGAAGGCGCCCATGTGGGCCCCTTCGAAGAGGCGGTCGTACTCACGCCCCGCGAGCGCCGCGCCGCCGGTGTTCGCGATGGTGTTGAGGATCAGGATCGCCGCGATCGGGCGATCGACCGTCTGCTTCATCCGCTCGACGAGGCGCGCGGCGGCGTTCTTCTCCGCGAGCGAGTGGATGCGCGCCCGGCTGACACTCAGCAGGGAGGCTTCGGACAGCGAACAGAAGAACGAAGTGACGAGGACGACGAGGATCGACAGAACCAGCAGCATTCGCGGGTGCGGCGAGCTTATCGGCCCGCCGCCGTGACTGTCACGCCCAGCGAATCACCGTCAGCTCGTTCGGGATGAGGACATCCTCCCGCCGGGGCACGATGCGAACCGTGTAGCCGTACCGACCGCTCGCCGCGAACTGGGCGTCGGTCCGGTACGCGTGCACGCCGTCCGACGACTCCACGTGCTGCATCGACAGGCTCTGGCAATCCCGCAGCTCATCCCGGGCGTCCAGGAGCCCGTGGTAGAGCTGCACGTCGACGTCGTCCGGCGTGAGGCCCCCGAGGCGCACGCGCGCGGAGACGACGAAGGATTCGCCGAGCCGCGCGTGCGCATCCTGCGGGGCCTCGACGTGGTCGACCGCCACGTGCCGCCACTCGCCGCGCACGCGGTTCTTCCAGTGGACGATCTGCTCGGACGCGGCGGGGTCGCGTTCCAGGTTCGACAGGAAGCGGCTCGCCGTCGGGATGTAGAAGCGCGTCGCGTACTCCATGACCATCCGGTCACTCGAGAAACGCGCGGCGAGCTTCTTCATCGACGCGCGCATCATCGACACCCACTTCTGCGGGACGCTGCGCTGATCCCGGTCGTAGTAGAGCGGGACCACCTGCGTCTCGAGGAGGTCATAGAGCGCATTCGCCTCCACCGCGTCGGTGGTGCCGTCGTAGTTCTCACCGGCGCCGATCGCCCAGCCGAGCTCGGGATCGTAACCCTCCGCCCACCAGCCGTCGAGGATCGAGAGGTTGAGGCCGCCGTTCGGGACGACCTTCATCCCGCTGGTGCCGCTCGCCTCCTTCGGACGCTGCGGCGTGTTCAGCCACACGTCGACACCGCTGATCATCGGCGCCGCGACGCTGATCTCGTAGTCCTCGAGGAACACGATCGCGCCGCCGAAGGTCGGGTCCTTCAGCTTCGACGCGATCAGCTTGATGAACTCCTTCGCCGGGTGGTCCGCCGGGTGCGCCTTGCCCGCGAAGATGAACTGCACGGGGCGCTCGGTGTTCGTGATGATCCGCCGCAGACGATCCGGATCCGAGAACAGCAGCGTCGCACGTTTGTAGGTCGCGAAGCGCCGCGCGAAGCCGATCGTGAGCGCTTCGGGATCCAACGCGTGGCGCGCCTCGTCGAGCTCGCGCTCCGGCGCCGCACGACGACGCCCCTGCCAGACCAAGTGCTCACGCACGTACGACACGAGGCGGTGCCGGAGCGCGACGTGCGTCCGCCACAGCTCCTCCGACGGGATGCGATCCACCGCCTCCCAGATCCGGGGGTTCGCCGGCTCACGACGCCAGTGCGGCCCGAGGTACCGGTCGAGGAGCATCGCCATCTCGGGCGCGATCCACGTGCGCGTGTGGATGCCGTTCGTGACGTGGTCGATCGGCACCTCCTCCGTCGGCCAGCCTTCCCAGGCGCCGCCGTTCTGCACGAGGTCGCGGCTCACCTTGCCGTGCAGCTCGCTCACGCCGTTGCGGAGCGTCGCGTGACGAATCGCGACGACCGCCATGTTGAGCGGCTCGGAGTCGTTGTGACGGTCGCGCCGACCGAGCGCCATGAAGTCCTGCACGGACATGCCGACCGACTGGATGTACGCGCTCATGTGGCGCTCGACGAGGTCGCGTTGGAAGACGTCGAACCCGGCGGGGACCGGCGTGTGCGTCGTGAAGAGGTTGCCGTCCTCGCAGAGGTCACGCGCGAGCTCGTAGTCGATGTGGCGCGCGCCCATCATGTGCCGCGCGCGCTCGACGCCGAGGAAACCGGCGTGCCCCTCGTTCATGTGGCAGACGGTCGGCTCGAGGTCCATCTCGACCAGCGCGCGATAACCGCCGATGCCCAGCATCATGAGCTGCTGGATGCGGAGCTCGACGCCGCCGCTGTAGAGCGCGCGGGTGATCGCCCGGTCGACGTCGTTGTTCTCGGGCACGTTGGTGTCGAGGAGGAACAGCGGCACGCGCCCGACGTCGATCCGCCAGACCTGCGCGTGCACGAGGCGCCCGGGGAACTCGACGAAGATGCGCACCGGCGTGCCGTCGTCCTTGCGGGCGAGGCGCATCGGCATGTTGTAGAAGTCGTTCGGCGGGTAGGACTCCATCTGCCAGCCGTCGGAGTTGAGGTACTGGCGGAAGTACCCCTCCTGGTAGAGCAGCCCGATGCCGACCAGCGGGATGCCGAGGTCGGAGGCGCTCTTGAGGTGGTCACCGGCGAGGATGCCGAGGCCGCCGGAGTAGATCGGGAGGCAGCTCGCGAGGCCGAACTCCGCCGAGAAGTAGCCGATGCGCACGGCCTGGTGGTCGAGGTGCTCGAGCTGGAACCAGCGCGGCTCGTTGAGGTAGCGGTCGAGCATCTCCGTCGCGCGGCCGAGGTGCGCGAGGAAGCCGATGTCGGAGGAGAGGGCCTCGAGTCGCTTCTGGTCCACTTGTCCCAGCAGCGCGACGGGGTTGTTTCCGGTCTCCTTCCAGAGCACCGGATCGACGCGGGCGAACAGCTCCGCGATCTCGGGCGTCCAATCCCAGTAGAGGTTGTAAGCGAGGTGCTCGAGCGGCAGGAGCGGCTTCGGGAGCACCGGCGTGACTTGAACCGTGAAGAGCTTGGGCTTCATCGCGGTCGGGACTGTGGCCGCACGTTAGACGGCGGTCAAACAGTTGCCGTTTTCGCGACGAACCTCGGTCTAAGAGGGTGTGAAGTGCCGAATGTGCGTTCTGATGCTCCTGTTCGTGGGGTGCTCGGGGACCGAGACCACGGACCTGGATACCGACGCCGGGACACACGACGGCGGCAGCGAAGCACCGCGTGACGCCGGGTTCCGCGACGGCGGGACGCCGGACGCGGGCGCGACCTGTACCGCCGGCGTGACGGACCCGGCGGCGGTCCATACTACTTACGGCGCGTACCTCGGCGAAGCGCTCGGCGACGTCACCCGCTACGCGGGGATCCGGTTCGCGGCCCCCCCGGTCGATGAGCTCCGCTGGGCCGCACCCGCCGCGCCGACCTGCACGCCCGACGTCGTCGTCGCCGACACCTTCGCCCCGGCCTGCCCGCAGCTCGCGAACGGCTCCGTCGTCGGCGACGAGGACTGCCTCTTCCTCAACGTGTGGACCCCGGATCGCGCGGGCGCGGCGCCGGTGCTCGTGTTCATCCACGGCGGCGGCAACGCCCAAGGCAGCGCAGGCCAGACCGCCGGCAACACCCTCGTCTACGACGGCGTGCACCTCGCCCGCGACCGCGGCGTGGTGGTGGTGACGATCCAGTACCGCCTCGGCGCCCTCGCCTGGCTGCTGCACGACAGCCTCCCCGGGGACGGCAACCTCGGGACGCTGGATCAGATCGCCGCGCTCACGTGGGTGCGGGAGAACGTCGCGGCGTTCGGCGGCGATCCTTCGCGGGTGACGATCTTCGGCGAGTCGGCCGGCGCGCGGAACGTGTGTGTGCTCGCTGCGTCGCCGCTCGCCGCCGGGCTCTTCGACGGGCTCATCATGGAGAGCGGCGGGTGCATCGTTCCGCCGGAGTCGGCGGTGCGGATGGAGTCCGACGCGCAGATCGCGGACGTCGGCTGCGACGTCGCGGACGTCTACGACTGCCTGATGACGAAGACGGCGGAGGACCTGCTCCTCACGCGCCCGCCGGTCATCGAGGTCGCGGGGCGTTCGTCGCAGCTGCAACCCTACGTCGACGGTGTCGTGCTGCTGGGGCAGCCCGACGAGGAGATCGCGGCGGGGCGTCACAACCACGTGGCGGCGATCGTCGGCGCGAACTCCGACGAAACGTCGACGTCGGTGCCGGAGCTCGCAACGGAGGCGGCGTACACGCAGCTCGTGCGCGCGCAGTTCGGCATGATCCTCGGCGACCGCGTGCTCGCGCAGTATCCGGCCGCGGACTTCCCGACGCCGCAGGACGCGTACATCGCGGTCACCACCGACTCCAAGTTCGTGTGCGGCGCGCGCCGCGACGCACGCGCGTTCGCGGCCGGGCAAACCGAGCCGGTCTACCGGTACTTCTTCACGCAGCACCTCGAGAACGCGCCGCGCCTGCGCGACCGCGGCGCGTACCACGGGCTGGAGCTGTTCTTCGTGTTCGACAACCTCTTCATCGGTGGCTACCGCCCCACCGCACAGGAGGAGGCCCTGGCCGACACGATCGGTGGGTACTGGTCCCGGTTCGCGGCCGGCGACGATCCCAACGGGGACGGTGCCCCGACCTGGCCCGCCTACGACGCCGCGGCGGACCGGACGCTGGTGCTGGGTGATCCCATCGAGACACGCGACGGCATCCGCACGGCGCGATGTGACTTCTGGGATTCAATCTTCTGAGGACACACGCTACGGCGCGGGCAGCGGACCGGGGCGACGACCGAAGTCGAAGCTCAGGTTGAAGAAGCCGGTCGCGTTGAAGCCGCGAGCGGTCTCCAGGACCTCACCCCGCTCACGCCCGTATCGGCCGGTGCCGCCGGTGATCGGGCGAGAGTACGGCACGTTGAAGTCGATGCGCTCGAACCCGTCGCTCACCAGCATCTGGCTTCCGCTGTCGCTCAGATCGAAGTCGTACAGCTGCGTCGTCGCGACGAAGTTTCCGGTCCCCCCCGGAAAGCCGTCCTGGATGAACCAACCACGGCAGGTCCAGCGGCCGACGACCTGGTTCGGGAACTGCGGCGTGCCATCCGCGTTGAAGCCCGAGTTGGCTCCGAAGGTATCGAAGAAGCCGGCGGGGTAGATGAGGCCTTCGATGACGAAGTGGGCCCCCGACTGCGGTAGACCGTTCGCGTCGAGGGGGCCGTCGACCCGGAATGTCGCGCCGTCGGAGGCTACGTCGAACCGGTGGACCGGCCGGCCCCGACCGTGCGCATCGGCTTCGTGCTGCGACAGGGCGAGGCCGCCGACCAAGACCGAGGCCGCGAAGGCCGACGCGATCCAGAGGCGGGCGGAGGAGGGTTGGTAGCTCGAGTGTGTAGTCATGGACTTCGAACGTGCGGATCGCATTCGGTCCCGTCAATGTGGCCGCCGCGCGTATTCGGTCCGCACGAAAGCGACGGTGTCATCTGTAAAGGTCCGGTGGGCCTACAGATAATGGACCCTAGTGTCACCCGAAGCGGTTTTGGCTACGGTCCCTCGGCCGTGTCGGACGCCGAGACCATCGCACGCCTCGCCGAGCAGATCCGCCATCATCGGGATCGCTACTACAACGACGAACCCGACATCACCGACGCGGAGTTCGACGCGCTCGAGGATCGGCTGCGCAGCCTCGCTCCCGACCACGAGGTGCTGGGTGAGGTCGGCGCGGCGCCCGCCGACGAAGCGGCGAATGCCGAGCAGGAGTCGGAGGCGGCCGCGCTCGTCGAGGATCGCGATGCCGACGCGCTCGCGACGCGGCTGCGGAGCGAGCAGAACCGCTTCTACGCCGGCAAGACCGCCGACCCGAAGATGTACCTCGGCCTGTACGTCGCGCTGGAGCGCGCCGCGCCCGAGCACCCGACGCTCGCGCGGGTGGTGCCGCCGCGCGGTCGTGACTGGGTGAAGGCGGCGCACGAGATCCCGATGGGATCGCTCAACAAGGTCAACACGGAGCAGGAGCTCACGGACTGGGCGGCGCGCTGCGACGAGCTCGCGGAGGCCGCGGAGCTGGAGCCGACCGCCGACGACCTCTCCGTGACGGAGAAGCTCGACGGCATCTCGATCGAGGTGCTCTACGACCACGGGGAGATCGAAGCCGCGATCACGCGCGGCGACGGCATCGTCGGGGAGCGCATCACGCCGAACGTCGAGAAGATGCAGGGCGTGCCGAGCCACATCCCGCACGAAGGGCGCATCTCGGTGCGCGGTGAGATCATCCTGACGAAGAAGGACGCGGAGCGTTTCGCCGAGCACAAGAAACGCGTCGACCCGAAGTTCACGGTGGTGAAGAGCCTGCGCAACACGGCGGCGGGTATCGCGCGCACGAAGGACCCGAAGCTGCTCCCCGGGTGCCCGATGCTCACGATCCTCTTCTACGACGTGGAGGGCGTGGAGGGGCTCGAGGACGAGAAGGACAAACTCGACTTCATCGTGAAGCAGGGGTTCGCGACGCCGTACGTCGACTTCGGTGACGTCGCGCAGATGATCGCGATCTGGAAACACTACGAAGACGAAAAACGCGCGAAGCTCGACTACGAGATCGACGGGCTCGTCGTGCGTGCGAATCGGCTGCGTACGTTCCACCTCCTCGGCGAGCTCAACCACCGACCGCGCGCCGCGGTGGCGTTCAAGTTCGGCAACGAGATGCAGGTGACGACGCTGCGCGGGATTCAGTGGAGCACCGGCGACTCCGGGCGCATCACCCCCATCGCGCAGATCGATCCGGTGTTCCTGGCGGGGGCCGAGGTTCGGCAAGCCAGCTTGCACAACATCGCGAAGGTGCGCTCGATGCAGATCGGCGTGGGCGATCAGGTGCTCGTGTCGCGGCGCAACGACGTGATCCCGTACGTGGAGAAGGTCGTCGTGCACGGGCCGAACGAGGAGGAGGCGCCCACCGCGTGCGCCGCGTGTGGCGAGCCGGTGGCCGTCTCGGGCGAATACCTCGTGTGTGAGAACCTGATGTGCCCGGCGCGCCGGCTCGGGCGGCTCAAGACCTGGGTCAAACACCTCGGGTTGCTCGAGTGGGGGGAGAAGACGTTCGTGCGCCTCCTCGACGAAGACCTCGTCGCCGAGCCCGCCGACCTGTACCGGCTGACCGTGGACGACATCGCGGGGCTCTCCGGGTACGGGGAGCTGTCGGCGCAGAAGCTACTCGCGCCGCTCGCGGAGAAGAAGGAGCTGCCGCTGCCGACGTTCATCGCGGCGCTGGGGATCCCGTCGGTGTCGAAGGAGACGGCGAAGCTACTCTTGGGGGCGGGCTTCGAGTCGGTCGACGCGATCCTCGAGGCGTCGCCGGAGTCGCTCGCGGAGATCGAGGGGTTGGGGTCGATCAAGGCGGACAAGATCCTCACCGGCCTCGCGTCGCGCAAAGAGGAGATCGAACGGCTGCAGGCGGTGGGGGTTCGGACCACGACGCTCGAGGAGTCGGGCCCCTTGGCGGGGTTGTCGTTCTGCTTTTCGGGGCCGGCGTCGAGGCCGCGCAAGGAGCTGCAGGCGATCGTGGAGAACAACGGCGGCGTCGTTTCGGCGGGCGTGAAGAAGGGGCTGACCTACCTCGTCCTCTCGGATGCGAGCTCCACGTCGTCGAAGGCGCAAAAGGCGAGGAAGCTGGGGACCGAGATCATCGACGAGGGGGCCTTCGAGGCGCTGGTCACCGAACGCGGCGGCAGCACTGAGCTCTCCTGAAACCGATTGATCCCGCCGCCCCGCTCCCCTACAGGGGCGCGCGATGATCGTGATGAAGTTCGGCGGGTCCAGCCTCGCCAACGCCGCCCAGCTGACGAAGGTCTACGAGATCGTCCAGGCCAACGCGCACCGAAAGCCGGTGGTGGTTTGCTCGGCGCACAAGGGTGTCACCGACCTGCTCATCAAGTCGGCGCGCGCGGCGCTCGCGGGTGAGCCGGATGCCACGCCGGTGATCGATCGCCAACGTGAAGTTCTGCGTGGCATCGGCGCCGACGACTTCATGCTCGACGCGTTCTTCAAGGAGCTCGACGATCTGCTGCGCGGCATCTCGTTGGTTCAGGAAGCGAGCCCGCGGGTGATGGACTTCGTGCAGAGCTTCGGCGAGCGTATGAGCGTCCGCGCCGTCGCGTACCACTTCACGCGCAAGGGGCTGAAGTCGGAGGCGTACGATGCGTTCGACCTCGGCTTCATCACCGACGACAACTTCGGTGCGGCGCGCCCGGTCGAAGACTCGGAGAAGCGCATGCGCGACGCGTTCGCCGCGCGGGTTCCGGACGACGTGGTCCCGATCGTCACCGGCTTCGTCGGCAAGACCGTCGACGGCGTGATCACCACGGTGGGCCGCAACGGCTCCGACTTCACGGCCTCGGTCTTCGCCGCGGGGCTCGGCGCCGAGGAGTGCCAGATCTGGACGGACACCGACGGGGTCATGACCGCCGACCCGTCCATCGTCGACAAGGCGCAGAGCATCCCGCACATGAGCTTCGCGGAGGCGAGTGAGCTCGCGTACTACGGCGGGCGCGTGCTGCACCCCGCGACGCTGTTGCCCGCGGTGAAGAAGAACGTCCCGGTGCGCGTGCTCAACACCAACCGCCCCGAGCACCCCGGCACGGTGATCACCGGCGAGGGGGGCCAGGCGCTCAACTCGATCACCTCGATCGCCTACAAGGAGCGGCAGACGGTCATCACGATCGAGAGCGCCCGGATGCTCATGCAGCACGGCTTCCTGCTGAAGGTGTTCGAGGCGCTGGCCGAGGAGAAGATCAGCGTCGACATGATCTCCACGTCGGAGATCACCGTGTCGATGACCACCGCAGCGGAGAACGTCGCGTCGATCGTCGAGAAGCTCTCGGACTACGGGCGGGTCTCCGTCGCGCACGAAAAGTCGCTGGTGTGCATCGTGGGGCGCGAGCTCCGCGGCCAGATCGGGCTCGCGGCCCGGGTGTTCGGCGCGCTCGCGGAGGCGAACGTGAACGTGCAGATGATCTCGCACGGCGCAAACAACATCAATCTGAGCTTCGTGGTCGACGACGCGAAGATCGACACCGTCGTCCACGCGCTGCACCAGCGCCTCTTCGACGCCTGAGCCTACATCGTTCGTTTCGGCTTCTTCGTCGGGTCGTCGTCGTCGTCCTTCGGCGCGCTCGCCTCGCGCTTCTTCGCCTTGAGCGCCTCGAGCTGCGCGCGCAGCCCCGCCTCTTTTTTGTCCTCTTCGAGCTGGCGAAGCTTCGCGCGGGTCTGCGGATCGAGACCGACGTCGGCGACACCGGCCTGCGCATCGAGCGACGCGGCGTGATCGCGCACGTTCGACAGCGCGCGATCCACCGGATCCACGGAGAAGCCGTCGGTGGTGGAGAGCGCCTGGACCTTCGCCATCAGCGCGTCGCGCTCCAACGTCGACCGCGAGCCCTCCAGGTCGTTCATCTGCTGCACGATGTCGTCGACGGTGTTCGCGGCGATCGCGATCTGCTCCTCCATCGATTCGATCTTCGCGCCGAGCGTGCCGCGAACCTCGTCGATCTCGGCGAGGAGCTCCGAGGCCCCCGCCGACTCCGCGGCGGCGCGGCTCTCGTCGAGCTCGGTGCGTTGCGCGACGAGCTTCTCGAGCTGACCATCCAGCTCCTCCTTGCGCGCGAGCGCGCTCGCGGCGTGTTTCTTCATGAGGGCCTTGGCGTCGTCGATGGCGTCCATGTGCGTCCCCGAGCTTACACGACGCGAGCGGGGGAACCTTGACGAAGGCGCGGGACAGGGTACGTAATCGTCGCAGGATGCAGACTGCGCCCGAGACGACGCGCGTGCTGCTCGTCGAGGACAACCCGGCGGACGCCGCGCTCATCACGCGGTACCTGAAGGATCATTCACCGCAGTTCGAGATCTCCGCCGCCAGATCCTTGGCGGAGGCGCTCTCGACCGCCCACGCGGAGCGGGCCGACGTCATCCTCCTCGACCTCGGGCTCCCCGACAGCGATGGCACGAAGACCGTGACGGCGGTGAGCCAGGCGTGCCGCCAGCCGATCGTCGTGCTCACGGGCAGGATCTCCACCGACGACGGCCTGGAGTGCCTCGCGGCCGGCGCACACGACTACCTTCCGAAGTCGGAGCTGAGCTCGTCCCAGCTCCGGCGCGCCATCGGGTACGCGCTCTTTCGGTCGCGAGAGGAACGCCTCGAGGACCTCGAAGCGGCCCTGGTTCGGCTCCGGGCCGTATCGCGGACGGAGGACACGGCGACGTCCGCGCGGAGCGGGGCCCCCTCCTTCGAGGAACGCGATCCGGAGTCCTACGAAACTTTCGTCGGACGGTACCTCGCGCTCCTCGAGGAGTACCTCGACCACGTGACGCAGCAGCGCCCCCGTCCCCGCGAAGGGATCCGGCGCCTCGCGTCGGATCTGAGCGCGTCGTACGCGAGCGCGCGGGACGTCATCGACGTGCACCTCGCCGCGCTCGAACGTGGGTTGGAAGACGCCACGCCGGAGCGCCGCGAGGTGGTTCGTGTCGACGGTCGACTGCTCGGCCTCGAAGTGATGGGGAGCCTCGTCGACCTCTACCGGGACGGCTCTACAGGTCGTCGCGGGAGAACATGAAGTCCATGCTCTCGCCCGCGTTCATCGCGTGGCAGCCGTAGCAGTCCGCTTCACTCTCCATCGGCTCGCCCATCGGCGTGAAGAAGGCGTACTCCCACTCGCCGTTGCGGTTGGCCGAGTACTGCCCGTAGCCCTTCTTCTTGTGCGAGATCGCGATGACCGCGAGGTCGCCCTTCATGAACGCACCGTTGCCGTCGAGCATCGGGTCGCCGTTGCCGTCGAGGATCGCGGCGTAGATGTCCATGCGGAGGATCGAGCCGCGCGGGAGCGCCTCGCCCGTCGCCGTGGTCATCGCGACGTCGTTCGCGAAGATCTCGCGCACCTGGTTGTTCGACGCCTTGTCGACGGAGGTGATCATCGTGAAGCTCTCCGTCTCCTCGGGGAACTGCACGAGCGCCGTGTTGCTGCCGACGGGCGCCGCGGGGAGCATCTTCGTGCCCGGGTTCGAGAGCGCGTCGCGCGTGAAGATGAAGTCGGTCGCGGTGCCAGTGTTCTCGAGGTGGCAGCCGAAGCAGTCGGCGTCGGGGTTGATGCCTTCGCCGCTCGGGGAGAAGAACGCGTACTCCCACTCGCCGTTGCGCGAGTCGGGGCGGTACTGGCCGTTACCTTCGAGCTTCTCGCTCACCGCGACGACCGCTAGCTCACCGCGTGTGTAGCGGCCGTTCTCGTCGAGGACCGGGTTGCCGTCCATGTCGAGCTGCGCGCCGTAGACCTCCATGACGAGGACGGAGCCGCGGGCGAGGACCTCGGAGGCGGCGCTGCCGATCGCCGTGTCGTTCGCGTAGACGTCGCGCACCTGGTTGTTGGACGCCTTGTCGACGGTGGTCGTGAACGTGAACGTGCTCTCGTAGTCGGCGGGGTACGTGACCTTCGTCGGGTCACCGCCGTTCGGTGCGGCGGTCACGGACGCGGGGCTCCGCAGGCCATCGATCGAGAAGACGAAGTCGGTGGCGGCGCCCGTGTTCTCGAGGTGGCAGCCGTAGCAGTCCGCTTCGCTCTCGAGCTTGGTGCCGTCCGGGTTGTAGAACGCGTACTCCCACTCGCCGTTCTTCGTGGCCGCGCTGTACTTGCCGAAGCCTTCCTGCTTCTCCATGACGGCGACGATGTTCAGGCTGTCGCGGATGAACCGACCGCGCGCGTCGAGGATCGGGTTGCCGTCGCCGTCGACCTTGGCGCCGTGGATCTCCATCACGATGACCGAGCCGCGGCCGAGCTCGGCGCCGGACGCGCTGTTGATGGCGACGTCGTTCGCGTACATGTCGCGGACCTGGTTGTTGGACTCCTTGTCGACGGTCGTCGTGTACGTGAACGCGTCGTTGTACCCGGTCGGGAACTGCGCGAGCGCGTGGTTGCCGCCGAGCGGCGCGTCGGGGAGCGGTGTCACCGTGGTGTCGTCACCGCCGTCGTCGTCACCGCCCGAGCAAGCGACGATACAGAGAGGGAGTGTCAGTAGCGTTGTGCGGAGGAGCTTCATCTTCGGGGGTACGCGCCGTCGCGGTCCCCGGATCGGTGAGACTACTTTTTCCCGAACTGCGAAAAACCCATCCCGGCGACGAGCGGGTGTCCCATCTCCGCCGCGCGGCTGGGGATCATGGATCGATTGCGGACACCGTCCCAACGATCGCGCACGGATAGTCCGCCGCGACCGTCCTCTTCGACGGTGATCGATCCGGGACCTTCGAAGCCGCCGCGGTACTGCACGTCGAGGCGCGTGCGCTGACGCCCGTCGGCGAGTGTCTCGTCGTGACGCGCCTTCACTTCGATCCCGATCTGCGGCGCGCCGGGGAACGGACGACCGTAGGTCGTGCCGCCGACGCGCTGCGTGTCGTGCGCCATCGGAGAGATTCGTGTCGGGTCCCGAGAGAAGTCGTCCGCCCAGCGCGACGCCGAGTCGCCCTGCACGTGGTGCGTGGTGTCGACGTGGACCCGATTGCCTCCGGTCGCGGCGTCCATCATCTCGCGGCCCACGACGAACGGCATCGACATCAGGTTCTTCAGCATTCGACCCCTCCCGGCTGCAGACCAGCTGGTCTGCCCGCCTGAAGGAGTTATCGCACTCGAACCTACCCTTGTTGCGCGTTCCTGAACGCTTCTGATTGCGCCAGTGCAATCAGATGGTTACGGCGGAGCTTGGACGAGGCGGTCTTCGGGAGGGCCTCGACCACGAAGACCTCGCGCGGGCTGCGCACGAACGGGAGCCAGGCGCGGGCGTGCTCGGCCAGCGCCGCGGGGGCCGCGGTCTGACCGGGGCGCGGGACGACGAACGCGACGATGCGCTCGCCGAGGACACGGTCCGGGAGCCCGACGACGGCGGCTTCGAGGACGGCGGGGTGCCGCTCGAGGACCGCTTCGATCTCACGCGGGAAGACACGCTCACCCGCCGTCTTGATCATCTCCGAGAGGCGGCCGGACAGGAACAGGTAGCCGTCGGCGTCGAGGCGACCGAGGTCACCGGTGTGGAGCGCGCCTGATTCGTCGATGCGACCGGACGTTCGTTCGTCGCCCGACACGTAGCCGACCATCACGTTGGGGCCCCTGACGACGACCTGGCCGAGGCCGCCGTTCGGCACCGGCAGTCCGTCACTCGCGTGCACTTCGATCGTAACGCCCGGGAGCGCGCGCCCCGCCGTCGACGGGCGCGCCGCGAGCTCCGCGGGGGAGGCGTGACACACGCGCGGCGACGCTTCCGTCGAACCGTACGCCGTGTGGATTTCGATCCCCGACAACGCGCGCCGCAGCCGGCCCATCATGCGCGCGTCGAGCGCGCCGCCGGTGACCAACACGTAGCGAAGATCCGGGAGGCTCGCCTCGGCGATCCGCGTCCGCGTGAGGAGCGTGGCGAAGTGAAACGGTACGCCCGACATCCCGTGCACGCGATGCTGCGCGAGCTCTTCGACGACCTTCCGCGGGAACCGAAAGCCGCGCGAGAAACAAAGCGTCCCCGCGACGCGCGTGTGCGCGATCAGCTGCATCCGCCCGTGGATGAAGAACATCGGCACCACGATCAGCAGGCGCGATCCCTCTTCGAGCGGCATCCGCACCGCCGCGGCCTCTACGTCGAACAGGAGGTTCTCGTGCGACAACATCACGCCCTTCGGCGTGCCCGTCGTGCCCGACGTGTAGATGATGTGCGCGACGTCCGTCGCAGCGCGCGGCGTGCGAGAAACGGGTTCACCGGGCGCCGCGACGTCATCGGCGTCGAGCACCGCGCGCGCCTCCGGGACGAGGTGCTGGTTGGCGGCGTCGGTGACGATCGCGTCCGGGCGCGCTTCTTCGAGCATCTTCGCGATCGCGTCGGCGCCGACATGGAGCGGGACGTCGACCGTCTCCGCGCCCGCCCACTGCGCGCCCCAGAACACCGCGAGCGCCTCCACCGTCGAGCCCGCGACGATCGCCACGCGGGTCTTGCCTTCGAGCGCACGCGCCGCGCCGTAGACACGCGCGCGAAGCTCGCCGTACGTGACCGCGCCGTGGGCGAACACCAGCGCATCGCGGTCGGGCGCACGTTGCGCCGCCGCTTCGAACGTCTCCGCGAGGGTGGTCACAGGATGATGAGCTCGTCGGCGTCGATGATCACACCGTCCGCGGACATCGCTTCCTCGGTCTCGTCGAGCCGCTCCCCGGAGAGGTTCGACAGGTAGTCGAGGATCTTCGGGTGCGCCTTCGTGACGGCGTCGAACTTTTCCTTCTCGAGGACGAGCACGACGGACTTCTCGGCGGCGGTGACCTTGGCGATCGTCTTGTCCTCGAGGATCAGCGACACTTCGCCGAAGACGTCACCGGTCTTCAGGTACGCGAGCACCACGGCGTCGCCGGCGTCGTCGATCTTGCTGACTTCGACCTCGCCCTCGAGCACGACGTAGAGCGCGTGGGCGTCCTGGCCCTCTTCGATGATCGTGGTGCCCGCTTCGACGACGCGCGACTTGAACTGACGCAGCACCTCGAAGCGCTGTTTGTCTTCGAACGGCGCGAAGATCTTCGACGTCGCCATCACGTTCATCAGCAGCCGACGCCGCGCGAACTTCACGATCTCCTCGCTGATCGCGCCGTGCCGCGTCGCGACGTCCTCGACGGTCGCGCGGTCGATCTCGAACAGCTCCGCCGCCTGCGTCGTCCGCACCGTCGCGGTGCGCGGTTTCGCGGTGATGAGCGACATCTCGCCGAACAGCGAGCCCGACCCGAGCCTCGCCAGCTCGTGGGTCTCGCCCTCCTTCGTCTGCGAGACGGTGACCTCGCCGGACAGCAGCACGAACAGCGAAGCGCCTTCGTCGTCCTGCTTCACGACCTCGTGACCGGGGCCGACCTTGTGGTAGCGCATCTTCTCGACGAGCTCGACGAAGGCTTCGGCGGACAGGTCCGAGAAGAACGGGACGAAGCCGGGGTCGACGTCGTCCTGGCCGGCCGTGGGGTCGGTGGTCGCGATGCGCTTCGCCGCGGCGATCATCGCATCGCGGTCCTTGATCTTCAGCAGGCTGTCCGGCGACTCGGGGTCGACCGTCGCCGGCGGAGCGGGCGGCGGCACCCGCGGTCGACCGCGGCCGACCTTGCCGTGAATCTTCGCGTGGATGCCGTGCAGGATCTGGCGGATGTTCGGGTCGCCCGGTTTGATGCCGAGCGCGTCCCGGCATGCGCCGATCGCGGAGAGCATGTACCCGCAGCGCGCGAGGACGATCGCGACGACGCGCAGCGCGTCGAGCGCGGTCTGCCCGTCCTGAAGCATCGAGAAACAGATCGCGACCTTCACGCGCGCCTTCGGGTCCTGAGGCGCCGCACGGAGGGCCTCCGCCGCATTGAGGAGCGCCGTCGCGAAGTCACCCTGGCCCGCCGCTGCGTCGGCGCGCTCGTGGAGGGTCGCGGTCGAGACTTCAGCCATGCCGGGCGATCGGTACTCCGAACCAGCCCAAAACGCGAGCATGGCGGATCCCTCGACAGGCGCGGTTCGGCGTCCTACGCTCGCGGGCCTGGCCACGATGCTTCGCGGAGGCCCCATACCGATCCTGCTGGGACTCGTCCTCGTCGGCGATGCGCAGGCCCAGGAATTCGTCGGTCCTCAGGGCACGACCGGGCCGGTCGGCTCCGGATCGTTCGGCGCCGGATCGTTCGGCGCCGGATCGGTCTCGACGCTCGACACCTACGTCCCCCGCCTCGGCCCCGGCCTCGCGGCGCGAATACGTCGCGACGGCCTCGACGCTCGGCAGCGCTTCATCGCGAAAGGCCTCGACGCCGCGGCCATCGTCGACGCGGGCGGTCGCATCACCGGGAGGTTCGGCGACGCGATCGTCACCGGGGTGCTCGACGGCCGCGCGCTCGTCGCGCTCGCGCCGTCCTCCGTACGCATCGAAGCGCCGCGAGCGCTGCGTCCGGCTCTCGACAAGTCGCGCGAAGCCATCGGCGCGGACACCGTCGACTACGGCACCCTCTTCGACCGCAGCTACCGCGGCGCGGGCGCGCTGATCGGCGTCTACGACACGGGCGTCGACCTCACGCACCCCGACCTCCGCGAAGTCGACGGCCCCAGCCGCGTGGTGGGGCTGTGGGATCAGTCCGTCGGCGGCGCTCCACCTCCGGGTCAGACGTTCGGCGACAACTGTGACACCGAAGAGCTCGCGGAGGATCGCTGCGGGCACCTCGACGTCATCGGCCACGGCACACTCGTCAGCGCCATCGCCGCGAGCAACGGCCCGCTGTACCGCGGCGTCGCCCCCGAGGCGAAGCTTGCCGTCGCCACGTCGACCGCGTTCGACACCGTGCTCGAGTCCCTCGCGTGGTTCTCGCAGGTCGCGGCGGACCAAGAGCTCCCGCTCGTCGTGAACATCTCGCTCGCCGGGCAGGAAGGTCCGCACGACGGCACGTCGCTGCACGCGCAGGCGATCGACGCGTACGACCACCTCGTCGTCGCCGCCGCCGGCAACGAAGGCGCGCTCCCCGTGCACGCGCTCGCGCGGTTGGAGAAGGGCGACATCACGAACGTCGCGCTCGACTTCCCCGTGCTCCCGGAGCGCGCTCGGCGCCAAGCGATCGTCGACATCTGGGGCGACGTCGGGCCAGAGGTCAGCGCGCAGGTCCAAGTTTGGAGCGCCGACCAGGAGATCCTCGCCGAGACCGCGACGATCGCGCCCGGCGATCCCGGACGCACCGTGGTGCTCCTCGGCGAGGGGCGTTCGTTCGGTGTCGTCGACCTCGACACCGACGACCCGCTCGACGTCGAGAACCGCCAGGGCCACATCCGCATCGCGCTCCGACTCGACGACTGGGAGGACGCACCGGACGGCCCCGGGTACCTCGTGATTCGGCTCCGCGGTGAAGGCCGCATCGACCTGTGGGTCGACTCCCCGGTGTCCGAGCCGTCGCCGATTCGCTTCGACCGCGACCGCGTGCTCGGCGTCGACGAGCAGACCCTCGGCGACACCGACCACACCATCTCGGACCTCGCCACGGCGATCAGCGCGCTGAGTGTGTCGGCGTACGTCACCCGCACGGAGTTCGTGACGGAGGACGGCACCGAGCGCAGCGTGAGTGGGACGCTGGGGAAGGTCGCGCCGTTCTCTTCGTGGGGACCCACGCTCGCCGAATCCAGGACCGGCAAGAAGCCCGACATCGCCGCCCCCGGGCACCTCGTGATCGGCGCGCGGAGCCGCTCCGCGGGCCCCGACGCCGGCGCCGTCTCGCCGCTGTACCGAGCCGCCGCGGGCACCAGCATGGCCGCTCCGCACGTCGCCGGCGTGGCCGCGCTGATCCTCGGCGCGCGCCCGGAGGTGTCCAAGACCGACCTCAAGAGCTTCATCCTGGGCGGCGCGGTGCAGGACGGCGACGCCGATCCGCAGCTCGACCCCCGCTGGGGCGCCGGGCGCCTCGACGCCACGCTCGCGCTGATGAACGCGGTCGGCGCCCAGGAGGGCGGCTGCGGCTGCCACACCACGGGCGGGCGCTCCGGTGTGTTCTGGGCCGTGTTCGTGGTGCTCGCCTGGGGCCTGTCCCGGCGCAGATGATTGTCGCCGCCGGGCGCCGCGTGCTACTTCGATCCGTGGTGCATGCTCGGGAACGACCGTTCCCCGCGCGGTCGGGAGACATCGTCTTGCGCGACGCGCGCGAAGAGGACTTCGACGCCCTCCTCGCGCTCTGGCGCGAGCTGATGGATCTGCACGTCGACCTCGACCCGAGGTTCGACCTCTCCGACAACGCCGACCAGCGGTTCTTCAACTACGTCGACACCGCGCAGAGCCGCGACGACTACCGGGTCCGGCTCGCGGTCCACGACGACGCCGTCGTCGGCTTCGCGATCGCGTGTGTCCTCCCGAACAGCCCGGTCTACCGGGCGCGTTGGATCGGGTACATCAACGATCTGTGCGTCACGGCGTCGATGCGGCGACGGGGCGTCGGCGAGCTGTTGGTGCAGGACGCCGTCGCGTGGCTGAGACAGTGCGGCGCCGAGTCGGTCGAGGTCTACGTCGCGCACCACAACCGGGTCGCGCAGCGCTTCTGGCGACGCATCGGTGGCACCGACTACCTCGAGCGACTCTCGTTGGACCTGTCGCGCTTCGAACCCGGAGGCTACGGCAATGTCTGACGCACGGGCGACCGTGGCGCTGATTCAAGAGTTCGTGGGGCTGGCGATGGAGCGACGCAAACGCGCGCTCCCGGTGAACGAACGAACGCGCATGGAGGTCCTCGACGAAGCGATTCGTGAGGCGATCGACGGCGCGAAGCCCGCGCCGAAGCGCATCGCCAACCCGACCGCCGCCCCCGGGAGCGCACCGTCCGCGCCCGCCGCGACGGCGGCGCCCAAGCCCTCGATGGCCTCGGCGCTCACGGACGCGCTCGACATGTCCGACGCGGATCGCGGCAAGGTCCGCGACGTCGCGACGGTCCCGCGGAGCAGCTACACACCGCCGCGTACGCCGGCGTTCATGCAGGACTACTTCTCCGACGACCTCGTGCCGGCCTCGGTCACGGCGGACGTCATCCCGAGCGACGTCGTAAACCCGTCCGGCGACTCGATCGATCTCGAACGCGAAGCGCGGGTGTTGCTCGGCCTCGAGCGTCCGCCGCCGCCCGTCGCGGCGCCGCGCGCCGCCACGCCGCATCCACGCGCGGCCCCTCGCCCCGGGACGCCGCAGCCGCGCGCAGCGTCGCGCGTCGACACGCCGACGGCCACCGGGACGCCGGTCATCGTCCACATGATGGCGGGCGGGACACAGCGCGGTCAGGTGGAAGGCTTCGACCCGAGCTCGGGTCACCTCCAGATGAAGATGAAGAACGGGCAGGTCTCGAACATCACGCTCGACGACGTGCTCGCGATCTTCTTCGGACAGCGCCGCGGCGCGAACAGCCCCGACCCGACGGGGACGTCACTGATCGTGAAGCTGGTGAACGATCGCCAGGTGAGCGGGATGAGCCCGGACTACCAGGAGGGCGCGGACGCGCTCACGGTCGTGCCGAACCCGCGCCGCGGGAACATCGATCATATTTGGGTACCCGCCTGGGCGGTGAAGGCGATCGAGCTCGCCTGAAGATGCGTACGAGGCGCCCCGCAAAGTCAAAACGCGGAGCGCCTCGATCGCTACGAACAACTACGGCATGACGAGGCCCGTCCGGATCGCCAAAAGAACGGCGTCCGCGACGTTGCTCGCCCCGAGCTTCTTGAACAGCCGGGCGCGGTGCGCCTCGACGGTCTTCACACTGATCGACAGCCGCTCACCGATTGCCTGGTTGCTGTGGCCGTTCGCCATCAGCTCCAGGACCTCCTTCTCACGCGCGGTGATCTGGACCGATGCGCGCTCGCGATCCGTGGCCACGCCGGAGACGTAGCTACGACCCTCCTGGCAGGCCTGGAGCGCAAACACCAGGTCGGCCACGTAGGGCTGCTTGATCACGACGCCGGTGGCACCCGCGTCCTGGAAGCTCTTCGCCGTGGCCTCGTCGCTGTGATGCGTGAGGGCCACGACGCGAACGTCCGGGACCTGGGCGCGCAGGTTACGGATCGTCTCCGTCGCCTGGCTCCCCGCCGGAAGCGCATCGGTATCGATGAACACAAAACGGGCACCGCTCGAACGCACTTCGTTGGCGTCCACGGCGACCGACGTGTTCTTGGTGAGCCGCATCGAACGCTTGCGAAGCCAGTGCTCGAGCTGCGGCGGGACGACTGGTGCGTACACCAGCACGACATCTTGGGGCTGCGCCTCCGCAGCGGTTTGACCGCTCGGATGAACGCTAGCCATGTTGGAGTTGCTCATGATGGGACTACCCTCGGTCATTGCTTCAACCTCTTAGTCCCCCCGGACAAAAAGTTTTGCGGCGCCGCAAAACAGCGCCAACGGATAACCCCCAACAGGTTACGGGCGTATCATTAGTCGTTTCTGCTCCTCGTTGCGAGTCAAAAGCGAAGAAAGGTGCGGGGGCTAAGCCCTAAACCGACGGCTGAGACGACCTGAGCCTTCTGATTTCGGAGACTTACGCTTCGGTGATCCCTTTTGAGACCTTTCACCGAGGAGCGCGAGCAGTGCGAGTCTGGAGGCTCGAAGCACACATCGCGCGCGTCGAAGTCCGCCGCCAGAACGCGGGTGCAATACGAGGTACACCGATGCATCGGCCTCGAGTGATCCGAGGATCCGTGCTCTGCGGATCGCTTCACAGATCCGCAGCGCCACGGTTGATGCACCGCGGTCGTGACCGACCGGAATGGGACCCGCGTTCGTGACCGAGAGGTCATGCGCTTCGGCGACCGACGTGAGCTCTTGCGTCGTCGAGAAACGCACGCCGTCGTCCTCCGCGACGAGCGCGCTCGGTATGACCACTCGGTCATCATCGAGCCCAGCGCCGAACACCCCCGCGAAACCGGACACACGTCCGCACCCGAACAACGCGCGCGACGCCGCGAGCAACACCGTGGGCGAGCCCCCCGCGAGCAACAACAACGAACCGCTGCGCGACTTCGAGAAGACGACGGGATCCGGGTCGGCGAGCGTCGCGACATCGGTGACGCCGTGTGCCGTCCCGAACACGTCCTGCAACCACAACCCCGCGGTCGACTCCTGCACGCGCCGCTCTTCGAGCAGCTGGGGCGCCACGCGCAACAGATCGGGCACGATCAACGCCGCGAGATCGTCCTCCGGCGCCTCGGGTGTCTCGCGGATCGCTTCGACGAGCCCGCGCGTGAAGATCTGCTCCGGGTTCTCGAGCGACCACTGGTAGAGCGCGTGCCCGAGGTCGCGGGTGTACGGCGACAGAAGCTCGATCGTCGCCGCGTGATCACTGACCAGGAGCTTGAACGTCCCCGGCGCCGCGCGGCCGAGCATCGCCTCCGCGATCGCTTCGCCGCGAGAGGTCTGCCCGACCGGCGTGAGGTCGGCGTGTACGTGCACCTCCGGATCGAACACCCGCTGCGCCATCGCCGCGAGGTCACCGAACAGCTCCGGCGCCTTCGATTCCACTGAAGCGAACGCCGCCGGCGACGCATCCAAGCTCATCGCGAGCTGCGTGACGTCCAGCGCCCCGAGCGATCCACTCGCGAGCGCCTGAACCAGCTCCGGGTGCGCCGCGAGCCGGTCGTGCACCGCGCGCGCGACCTGACCGTAGCGACCGATGCGCTCGAGCAACCCCTCCAGCGAAAACGAGGCGCGCCCCATCGCGACCACCAACGAGCGCTCCTCCGCGTACCACGGGCTGTCCGGCGCGAGCGGCCGCAGCTCGGGCGGCGGCGCCTCCATCACGTAGACCCGCTCCGCGTGCACGAAGCCGGTCGGGAGCGCGCCGGCCAACGACCGCAGCGTCTCGAACGGGCCGGTCGACGAGGGCGCGAGCGCCGCCGCGAACGACGACACGTCCACCACTCGGCGATCCGCGAGCGCGGCGAGCAGCGGGTTGTCGAAGCCGTGCACGTTCAGGAGCTTAGCGCGTCCTTCACCACCGTGCGCAACGTCCCCTCGGCGACGGGGCCGCGGTACGTCGCGCGGATGACACCGTCGCGGCCGACGACGAACGTGGTCGGGAACGTGTACACGCCCCAGCGGCGCGCGATGTCACCTTCATCCATCACGCTCTCGAACGTGATGCCCGAGCCCTCCAGGTAGCGCTTCACACGCGCCTCGGCGCCGGGCTCCTGGTTCACGCCGAGCACCACGACGCCCTCGCCTTCGAGGTCTTCGTGGAGCTTCTGGAGGCCGGGCATCGCGGCGCGA
Source organism: Deltaproteobacteria bacterium (assembly GCA_040218735.1). GTDB lineage: Bacteria > Myxococcota > Kuafuiibacteriia > Kuafuiibacteriales > Kuafuiibacteriaceae > JAUHYN01. Next base: position 65,389 of record JAVJQW010000046.1, on the reverse strand, counting down.
CACGGCGGGCACCACGTCGCCCAGAAGTCGACGACGACGACTTTGCCCTTCAGCGATTCGAGCGAGCGCTCCATGCCGTCGGGGGTCGCGCCGACGATCGCCGGCGCCGTCACGCCGGGCCCCGGCGGGAGCGGGCCCGTGGCGACGGCCCACATACGGCGGCCGACCAACGCAAACGCGGCCAACAGACACAGCGCGATGACGATGCCCGAGAGCCGGTTCGCCTTCGGCTGAGGGAGGCTGCGGCGCGCCTCGCCGGGGAGCGCGGAGGTCTCGATCGAGTTCGTCATCTGAGAGGTCTACGACACACGAGACGGATCGTTTCTTCAAGCCCAGCGGCCGGAGGGGATCAGCACCGCGCCGGCGGCGACCCACGCGGCTTCGTCCTCTGGGGGGAACACGTAGCACCACGCCTCGACGTTCCCGTCGGCGGTCGAAACCCGGCGGATCACGCGGCGGTATTCGTCCCCTTCGTAGTCGTCGAGCGCCGGGAGGGACGCGGGGTCGATGGTGACCAGCTCGCCGTGGACGACCCCGTCCGGCACGTCGACGATCGCCGGGTAGCCGGGCGGGAGGTGGTAGAGGCGGCCGTGCGTCGTCGCGGCGACGCGCGGCGCATCACCGAGCAGGTCGGCTCGGACCTGGCCGCGCATCAACGTGCCGTAGACGAAGAGTCGGTTCACGCGACGGTGAGCAGGCGCCGCCCGCGGAGCTCGGCGAGCGAGCAGCAGACGTCGAACGTCGGGCGGCACGCGCGTTTGGCGACGTCCTCGACGCTGCGCGTGCCGTCGACGTGGGAGAGCAGGTGTCGCTCGCGCGGCGAGAGCGCCGCGGTCTCCTCGGTGTCGAGGCGAACCGGGACAGCGGAGAGGCCGCCGATCTGCTCGATGACACGGTCCCACTCGTCGAGCTGACGCATCCCTTCGAGCAGGACGAACGCGACGGGGAGCTGGACGTCGGCGGTGGTCGCCGGTTCGGGGAGGTCGACGTCGCGCTGGATCGAGAACGTCGAGCCGATCCAGCGGATCGCCTCGGAGGCGTACAGCTGCACCTGCGCGACGAGCGCGTTCTTCACCGCTTCGATCTCGACGTAGCCGTGACGCACGAGCTGCTCACCGATGCGGATGAACGGCGACGACTGCTCCGCGAGGAACTTCTCGAAGTCCTCGGGTTCGATCGCGCCCTGGTCCACGAGGAACGCGCCGAGCGCATAACCGGGCGAGAGCCCTTCGCCGCGCGCGAAGACGAGGTAGCGATCCTCGAAGTACAGCTCGATGCGCTGCTCGCCGCGCGTGAACGTGAGGCCGGTGCGCCCGGGCATGTTCTCGGCGAGGTGGAAGACCTGCTCGACCGGCACCGGGCCGACGGAGCCTTGCAAGACGACTTGCCCCCGGGTGAGCGGCGCCTTCTCGGCTTCGTCCTCCAGCGCGAGCGCACACGCGCGATCGAGGAGCCGGCGGTGAATGGCGTCCTGACCGAGGCCGGGGAACTCGTGACAGATCCGATCGGCGAGCTGCCGCGCGCGCGGCGTGACGTCCGGGTCGTCCTCGATGGTGTCGAAGACATGCTGTGCGGAGGGGGCGCGGGGGGCCTCTTCGAGGGACTCCTCCGTGTCGACGCCGTGTTCGTCCGCTTCGACGGCGGCCGAGCCGAGGGCCGTCGCGGCGTCCTGCGTTTCAGCCGCCGCGGCGCCGAGCTCCGTCGCGGCGTCGGGTGCGCTGGTCGCCCCGGGCGGCTGCGCGCGGTGGATGAAGTCGAGGTCCGCGGGGACAATCTGCACCGTCGCGTCGCGCGAGTCGTGGACGACGACCACCTCGGGCGTCGTCGCCGCGGGGGGCTCCAGCGAGATCTCCAGCGTCGCCTCCGGCGGGTCGGCCTCGGGGGTGTCCTGCGCGGTCGCGAAGAGCGCGTCGTCCAGGGCGTCGATGCCGCTGAGCGTCGGCTCCTCGAACTCGTCGACGATCTCCACCGCGTCGACCAGCGCCCCCGCGGAGAACGGCTTTTCGACGACGCCGACGATCCGCACGCCCTCCATCACCTCGGGCGTCATCGTCGTGCTGTGCGTCGAGGTCAGGACCAGCGCCAGCTCGTGGTGCGTCGCCTGGGCGAGCTCGCGGAGCGTGTACGGCGCGGCGAGCTCGGCGTCGAGAACCACGACGTCGGGCTTCTCGCGCTGCGTGATCCGCACGGCGTCGGCGATGCCGTTGGCGGCGAAGACGTCGTGGCACTCACCGCTCAGGATGCGGTGTGCCGAGAGTGTGACCCGCGGGTTGGGGTCGACGACGACGATCTTCAAACGCGACATGGATGCCAAGAAACGCGAGCGGCGAATCTCGATTTAATAGAGCGTGGACGTCGGAGCGCAAGAAACAGACGACGGCTCATCGGTCATCCGTCGGACCCGGCGGGCCGTGCCAAACACGCGACCTTACGTGGAAACGCCCGCGCGTTTCATCAGCGCATAGAGTGCGTTGCGCGAAAGTCCCGCTTCCTTCGCGGCGCGGCTGACGTTTCCCCGATGGCGCTCGAGCAGCGCGCGCACGTAGCGCACCTCGAACGAGGCGATCAGCTGGTCCTTCGCCTCGTGGAACGACGCCGGGGACTCCTCGCTCGACTCCACGAACAGGTCCTCGGGCTCGATCTCCGACTTGTCGGACACGGCGAGCGCCCGTTGGATCACGTTGCGCAGCTCGCGGGCGTTGCCGGGCCAGTCGTACTGCGAGAGGGTGAGGTAGGCGTCGGGCGAGAGCACACGCATGCCCTCCGTGAGCTGGTCGACGTAGTGCTGCGCGAGGAGCGGGACGTCTTCGGGACGCTCCGCGATCGGCGGGACACTCACGCGCACGACGGCGACGCGGTAGTAGAGGTCGTCGCGAAACGTGCCGGCCTTCGCCATCGCCTTGAGGTCGCGGTTGGTCGCCGCGACGAAGCGCACTTGGATGGGACGATCGACGACCTCGCCGACGCGGCGAATCGTTCGTGCCTCGAGCGCGCGGAGCAACTTGGGTTGCAGGTCGAGCGGCAGCTCGCCGAGCTCGTCGAGGAAGACCGTGCCGCCCTGCGCCGCCTCGAACGCGCCTTGGTGATCTTCGACGGCGCCGGTGAACGCACCCTTCTTGTGCCCGAAGAGCTGGCTCTCCAGCAGCGACGGGCTCACCGCGCTGCAGTCGACGACCATGAACGGTGCGTCCTTGCGCTCGGAGGCGTCGTGGATCCCGCGGGCGAGCAGCTCCTTGCCGGTGCCGGTGGGGCCCTCGACGAGGACGGTGGCCTCGGACTTCGCGACGCGGCGCAACAGCTCGAGCTGCGCGGCGAGCTTCTTGTTGCAGGTGAGGTAGTCGCCGAAGCGGACCGTGCCGTCGGGCGTGACGTCGAGCGCCTCTCGGACCTGCTCGACACGCACCGTCGTCGAGCCCAGCGCGAACGTGCCGTCGGGGGGGAGGAGCGCCTCCTTGACCCGGATGCCCCCCACCCGCGTCCCGTTCTTGCTGTCGAGGTCGACGACGAGCACGCCGTCGGAGAGCGCGCGGAGCTCGACGTGGCGGCGGGAGATGGTCGGGTCGGTGAGCACGAGGTCGGCGTCGGCGGCGGAGCCGATGACCATGTGGCCCGCGCCGACCTCGCGGGACGTCCCGGCGTCCGGCCCTTCGACCACGTGGAGGACGAACGTGCGGCGCTCGAGCTGCTGCGCGTCGCCCCCGGCGACGGTCAGCGTCGAAGTATGGGCGTCGCGCGTCACCGACTCTGTTTAGGAAGGGGCCGCGTGGGTGTCAAATCGGACGACGCTGCGTTAAACCGGGCGGACGGTGAGTCGCGACGGTTCGCACGACGACGAGGCGCCGACCGAGCTGCCGTCGGGTCCATCGGCGGTCGCGGGCGCGGGGACGGCGACGTTCCACCCGAAGTTCGACGACGCGACCGACTCGGTCTTCGACCCGACCACCCGCCGCGTGGATCGACGCGCGTTGACCGCGCTGGTCGAGAAGGCGCGGGCCGAGGGGCGCATCGCCGAAGAGCCGTCCACGTCCGAGCTGGCGCCCGAGTTCTTGGCGCAGCTCCGGGAGGTGCGGCGGCAGGGCGTCGACGCGTCGGGCAAGCCGTTCGGTGACTACGTCCTGTTCGGGGTGATCGGGCGCGGCGGGATGGCCGAGGTCCGGCTGGCGGCGCGCGCGCGCGCGGGTTCCGAGGTGCGGCTCGCGGTGGTGAAGGTGATGCTCCCGCAGATCGCCGACCACCCACAGCTTCGGCAGCTCTTCGAGGAGGAGGGTCAGGCGTGCGCGCGGCTGAACCACCCCGGGATCGTGCAGCTGTACGATCGCGGCGAGGTCGAGGGGGTCCCGTACCTCGCGTTCGAGCTCATCGACGGGATCTCGCTGCGGGAGCTCGCGCGTCTGATCGACCCAGCGCGGTTGCCGCTGCGCTCGGTGTTGGAGCTCGGCGCGCAGGCGGCGGAGGCGTTGGCCTACGCACACACCGCCACGCGCGAAGACGGCTCGCCGCTGGAGCTCGTGCACCGCGACGTCACGCCCCACAACGTGCTGCTGTCGCGCGAGGGGATCGTGAAGCTCGTCGACTTCGGGATCGCGCGCTTCGCGGGGCGCGACACCGAGACGCAGCACGGTCAGCTCCGCGGCAAGCTCGGGTACATGGCGCCGGAGCAGTGCCGCTCGGGAACCCGCGTCGACAGCCGCGCGGACATCTTCGCGCTGGGGCTGATCCTCGCGGAGATGATCGGCGGGCGACGGGTGCTGCCGCCGCAGCTGATGTTGATCACCGAGAGCGAGCCGGCGATGCGCGCGTGCCTGGACGAGGCGAAGTACGACGTCCCGAACGCGGTCGCCGAGCTGCTCGTACAGATGACCGCGGTGTTGCCGGAGGAGCGGATGCAGACCGCGGCCCAGGTCGCGTCACGGCTGCGCGACCTCGCGGAGGTGGTGCCGGGCGATCCGCTCGCGACGGTGATGGGGCGCGACGTGTTCAGCCGGCTGATGCCGCTGGACTTCGCGGCGATCACCGCCGAGCCGACGAACCCGTCGCTGCCGGCCGCGGGGGCCTCGAAGGTGCAGCTCACGACGACCGACGACATCGTGGACGAAGAGGACGTCGAGGACGCGGAGGAAGCCGAGCCCGCCTACTCATCGACGGTGCGACGCCTCCGCGCCGTGCAACGGACGTTGTCGGCGGCGTCGCAGCCGCCGACCGAGGACGGCCCGGTGGGTCCGACGCGGCGGGTGGAGCTCGCGCCGTCGACCGCCTCGAACGACGTCGCGCCCACGCGCGCGGTGGGCCGGCTCGAGGAGCTGGTGCCCGAGCCCGCCCCGCCCTCGCGGTGGCCGTGGGTGGTGGTCGCGATCGCGACGGCGGCGACCGTGGCTTACGTGGTCGCGATGAGCTGGGGGCACTGACCGTGCCCCCAACCGGTCAACGGGCGACGGACACGTAGTCCATGCGCAGCAGGATGTCCTCGACCTTGGTCAGGTCCAGCCCGCTGCTCGCCGTGTTCCCCGTCGTCTCGCTGATGATGGCAGCGGGGAGGAACAGCGCGTACTCGCCATACAGGCCGCGCGCGGCGAGCTGCGTGGTCTGACCGTTGGCGTAGGCGTCATCCGAGAAGTCCTCGCGAGACACGTTGAACACCGCTTCGATCTGCGCCCGCGTGTAGGCCGCGGTCTCGTTCTGCACACCCAGGAACGTGCCGCCCACTGCGACGCCCGCGCTCGGGTCGCGGAAGAGGTTCTTCGACGGGCGCACCGACGCCAACTGAAACGCATCCTCGCGGCCCCGCGAGCTGCACCACTGGCTGTAGAAGGTGTTTCGCTTCAATAGATCGACGTTGATGAACGACGGATCGTCACCCACGAAGAAGTCACCGCTCGCGACGATCGACGCGTTCACCGACCACACGCGCTCCGCGCAGGAGTTCGCCGCGAGGACACCGATGCCCTGTGCGTCGCCGAGGCCGAGCGTACCGAGCGGCGACACCGTGAATGGGATCTGCTGCCCGAGGTAGCGACCGTCGTCATCGAACGTCGCGTAGCGCGAATCCGACAGCAGCAGCTGGAATCGCTCTTCTTCCGTGAGCGTCTGCCAACCGGCGGGCCGCGACGAGCCGTCGGCGAGCTGCATCAGATGCCGACGCAGGCTCACGACCACCTTCGAGTCGGTGGGGCGGTTGCCGTTGATGCTCCGAACGCCGGCGAAGCTGTACAGCTCCTGCAGTACTCCCTCGAGATCCGACGGGCTCTCCGCCGTGAGCGACAGGTTGCGGAGCGACTCGCCGCTCGTATCGACCAACGTCTGCTGAAGCTCGTACTCCACGGCGCGCACGGTGAGGTAGGTGACACGCTTCGCGAGGCGGAAGCTCCGCTCGTACGTCGTGACGCGTTCGTCGAGCCAGTAGTCGTGCGCCATCGGGGTCACGAACCGCTCTTCGAGGAAGGCCAGGTTTGCGTGTCCGTCGTCCCAGACGCCCTGCGCTGCGACCTTCATGTTCTCGAACGCGAGGTTCGCGGCTTCGAGCTCGATCATCGTCTGCTGGATGCGGAGCACAGCGGTGCGCGCGCCGACCAGCTCGAGCTCGGCCTCGTTGAAACACGTGCGCTCGGAGATGTCGTTCTCGATCTGCGTGATGAGCGTGTCGTGTTTCTGCTGGGCTTCCTCCATCGCGAAGGCCATGCCGTCGGACACCGAGAGCGCCGCCGCCTCGGTGGCCGCGCCCGCGCACGCGGCGCCGGAAGCAAACGGTGACACCCCGACCGACGATGCGCAGTCCTTCACGCCAGCGGCGACGTTGGCGACGATGTCCGCCGCGAGCTTCGCTTCGCGCAGCTCGGTCATCGTCTCGTTGTGTTTCGCGGTGGCGTCCTCGATCTGGACGTTGCCCTGTTGGAGGATCAGGCAGCTCTGGATCGCGATGTCGTACGCGTCGTTCAGCTCCGCGAGCTCGGAGCGCGCGATCTCGACTTCGGTGGCGAGCGCACGGAGCGTCAGCGCCTGCTCACCGAGCGCACCGCGGTAGCAGGCGGGCACGTCGAGGTCGACGCCGGGGACGTCTTCGAGGCTCGGCAGCGTGGTGCGCGCGTTCGGGAAACGGTCCGCACAGGCCGACCGCGCCGCAGTGCGCGCCTTCAGCGGGACGTCGAGGCCGCCGCCGAGCTCCATGAGCTCCGCCTGCGTCATCTGCATCGTGACCGTCTCGTCGTCGCTCGTGCAGCTGTAGCAGATCTCGTCCTCGCCGCAGGCTTCGACGGCGATCGTGCCACCGTTGCGCCCGCAGAGGCCCGCCGACATCAGGGTCGTGCTCTGCCCAGGCGCGCCGCCCACCACGAAGGGGACGAACGGGAACACATCGAAGATGGCGAGGCGCTTCTCGGTGAGGAGGCACACCTGGTACGCGATGTCGTCCGCGCGGAGGATCGACACGTAGTCGGGACCTTCGACGTCGAAGCTCTGCGTGCACGTCGTGTCCGCGTGGTCGATGTAGCAGTCGTCCGGCGAGAACGGGCGGCCCTGCCCCGTCTCCCACTCTTCGAGGAGCTGCGCGCCGAGGAGCGTGCTCGGAGCGCCGCAGAGGTTGAAGAGATCGTCGCCGTACTGCTGCTTCAGATTTTGGATCAGGATCTCCTGGTCTCGCGTATCCCGGGTACGCTGCAGCTCTCGGTCCGACTGCGCGATGAACGCGGTACGCGCGTCTTCGAGATCGGTATCGGCCTGCGCGACGACCTGCGGCGCCCACGCCGTGAGGCTGTTGAACGAGTCGCCGAGGAGGAAGTCGGAGATCGCGGTGAAGCGCTGGCTCGCCGTCATCTCGTCGCCGAAGAAGTACAACGGCAGATCGTCCTCCGCGACGCCGAGGAGGTTGTCGCCGGTGCCGAGCGCGGTGAGCTTCGCCGACACCCGACCGATCGCCGCACGCAGGCTGTCACGCCGCGCGAGGTAGTCCGCGGACCACGTCGCGTTGGGCATCCGAGCGTACGCGGCCTCCGCCATCGACTCGGCTTCACTCGCGTACCGCAGCACACGCCCCATGCGACGCAGCCCTGCGCCCGTAAGGTCCGTCTGCGACAGCTCCAGGTACGCTTCTGCGAGCTCGACCTGCGCGACGATCGTGTCGAGCACGAGGACGGGGAGGCCCTGCGCGAGCTCTTCGGTACCCGTCGCGGCCGGCGCGGTGTCGTCGAACCAGGGGCGGTAGTCGGGCATCGCGAGGACGTCGTCGTCGGCGAGCACGAGGGCCATCGACCCGAGCACGGGCTCCCAGGCGTCGACGCTGAGCTCGAGGATCTCGCGCGCGTCGAGATCGCTCGGGCTCGTCTGTACGACCGCGGAGGGCAGGTGCACCCGCTGCGCGCCTTCGCGCGCGAGGAACGCATGGAGGCCGAGCCAGCGCTGCAGGAGGCGGTGGGCGCCGGGGCGCCCTTCGGCCGACTGCGCGAAGGCTTCGATCGCGGTGAGCTCGCGGGTCTTCTCGACGCAAGACCGGTTCGGGAACCAGCTCGTGAGCGAGCCGGCGATGTCACCGTTCGCGGGCGGTGCGTCCGGTGCATCCGTGAGCTCTTCGAGGCACGTCGCGAACAACGTGCCGGCGTCGTCGAGCGTGAGGTCCGCGTCGAACGCGAGCGTCTCGCCCCCGGCCGTGCAGGTGAGATCACCCGTCGCGGGGACGAGCGCCCCGGCGGTGAGGTGCGAGGAGAGCGTGTCGCTCCCGCTGCGTTCGAAGCACGACACGGCTTCGCCGCAGCGCTTCGCGAGCGCGCCGTCCATGCGGCACACGCCTACGATCGCCGCGTCGCGAACGTAGGGGTACGCGAAGCCGCTCGGCGCTTGGACCCCGGAGTAGATGATCTCGATCGAGCGCGGGCTCGGTGTCGCGTAGACGGTGCAGCCGGTGTCCTCGGCGAGCGTGGCGCAGTGATCGACGGTGCCCGGGTCGAAGACGATCTGGTGCCCGCTCTGCGTGGTTTGGAACCGTTCGAACTCGATCGCGCACGGAATCGCGTTGCCCGTGTCGTTGCCGTTGCCCCAGGCGCCGCTTTCGTAGCGGAGCTCGGTGCGGTTCACGCGGCTCGCGCCGGTGAACATGTCGACGAGCGGGTTGCCGCTGCTGCCGACCGAGCCGCCGTCGCCTTCCGCGCTCCCGGTGAAGAGGACGTTGGTCGCCTCGATGGTGATCGTGCTGAAGAGCTCGGGCCCGCACAGCTCGAGGCGCGACTCCGGGCTGACGAGGTACTCGGCGAACGCGTAGCGGCGTGCGATGGAGTTGGTCTGCCAGTTGTCACCGAGCGCATCGACGTAGCTGTCGATGTCCGGCGTGGGGTCGTCTTCCGGAACGACGGGCGCCGTGCCCCCGGGGAGCTCGCCGGCGCGTTCGAGGGCGAAGTGCCAGCGCACGTCGGCCGCGCCGCCGACGTCGTAGAAGAACTCCATCGTGCGGGTCTCGTCGATCACGAGCGCGCCGGTCGCGGCGGGGACGAAGTCGCCGTCGTCGTGGAGCGTGGCCGGGAAGCGCATCGCGCTGGTCACGAGATCGGCGGCGGCGCCGGTGGTCGCGGTGCCGATGAGACGACCGGAGGGGTGGAAGATGCGCCACGGATCCTCGGCTTCGAAGACGACGTTTGTGCCGTCGTCGTACAGGCGCGCGCTGATCGGGAGCGTGAGTGGCGCCAACCCGAGACGTCGTGCGTGACCGGTGTAGATGCCGGCGAGCGGGGCGTCGTCGTCGAGCGCGATCGCGGAGCGCACGGCGGCATCGCTGGTGACGCCGACTTCGGCGCGCTGATTCGCGGCGAAGATCTGCACGCGACGGATCTCGGCGTCGGCGAGCGGCGCGGTGAGCTGCACTTCGACCTCGACGCGCTCATCCACGGTGACACCTTCGACGAGGCACTCCGCGGCGAACGCCCCGCCGGGGCACTTCACCTCGACGCCGTCGCTCGCGGCGACGCGAACCGTGTCGAGCGCGCGGGTCTGGGCGGTGACGACGATCGGACGCACGCCCAGGGTGTCGGAGGCGACCAGGTACTCGGGCGTAGCGTGGAGTACGCCATCGGCGACGCGGTCGATCGCGCGCGGCGCGTCTCGGGAGATCTCCGCGACGCAGGTACCGAAGCGACCGCAGACGGCGTCGGTGCAGTCGTCGTCGGTCGCGCAGGCGGCCTGGCAAACCCCGAGGGTGCACGCCGTGCCGCAGGGGCAGTCGGCGTCCCGCACGCAGGCTTCGCGCGCGGCGATGCGCTCGGCGTCGGGTGAGCACGCCCAGAGCGAGGCCGTGGTGCCGGCGTCGTGGGGGGCCGTGCCGGCGTCGCGCGGGGTGGTACCGGCGTCTTCGGGCGTGAAGCCGGCGTCAGGCGTCGGATCCGTGGGGTCGTCCGCGCTTTCGGAGCCGCTACAGGCGGCGAGGATAAGTGTAGGGATAAGGAGCAAACGGAGTCGCATTCAGGAAGGCACGCGACGTCCGCATGCGGAATCCGCAGCAAATACGAAGAAAGTGAAAGCCTGCGCTGCGTGGATGCCCTGCTCGCCTCCGTGTAGCGTCGCCCCGATGCTGAGCTACGCCGCCAACCACGAGGACGTCCGGCTCGCGCGCGTGCTCACCTCCGCGAGCGGGACGTACGTGGACGTCGGCGCGAATCACCCTTCCGAGGGTTCCGTCACCAAACACTTCTACGACCGCGGGTGGCGCGGGGTGAACGTCGAGCCGTCGCCGGCGATGTTCGCGCGGCTCGAGGCGGAGCGCTCCGAGGACATCAACGTGCACGGGGCGGCGTGGGACGCGGCGGGTCGCGGGACGCTGCACTTCTTCCCCCACGCGCCGGGGCTCTCGACGCTCGACGCGACGATCGCCGCGCAGCACGAGCTCGGGCTCGCCCACGAAACCCACGACGTCCCGCTGTTCACGCTCGCCGGGCTCTGCGAAACACACCTCGAAGGTCGCGCGATCGATCTGATGGTCATCGACGTCGAAGGCGCCGAGGCGCGTGTCCTCGCGGGCGCGGACTTTCGGCGGTGGCGACCGCGGATCGTGGTGGTCGAGGCGACGAGGCCTCTGTCTCGCACGCGATCCCACGACGCGTGGGAGCCGATCCTCACGGGCGCCGACTACATCCCGACCGCGTTCGACGGGTGCAACCGCTTCTACGTCGCGTCGGAGCACGCCGCGCTCGCCCCGCCCCTCGCCGAGCCGCTGTGTTTCGTGGATCGGTACGTCGACGCCGAAGCGGTGCGGGCGATCGCGGCGGCGACGACGAAGCTCCTCGCGCTCCCGCCGGAGGAACGCGACGAGGCGCTCGAAGCCATCGCGAGCGACGACCCCGAGGCCACGCTCCGCGCGCTCCTTGAGCTCGACGCCGCCACGCCGTGGCTCCGTCGCGGTGCTGTCTAAGCGATCGAAAACGCCGTCAGAACCGCAGCGCCACCGTCTGCCCCGGCTCCGGGGCCTCGTCCGCGAGCACCCACCACACCACGCCCACCGCGAGCGCCACGGCGCCGACGCCCGCGGCGGCGGCCGAGATGTTGCGCTCGGTGTTGATGCCGTCGAGCTCCGCCTGGGCGTCCTGGCGGTCGATGCCCACGATCCGACCCGACGCGTTTCGCGTGGAGAGCTGATCGTCGAGTGTTCCGAGGCGTGCGTCGGCGTGCAGGTAGAGCGCGCCCGCGACGACCAGCGCGACGGCGCCGACGCCGGTCGTGACGTACGCGCCGTAGGGACGCGCAGGGGGCGGCGGCGCGGTGACGATCTCGATCGGCGGCGGAGGGGGCGGCGCCAACTTCGCGCGCTGCTCGGCGGCCAAACGCGCGGCTTCCGCTTCCTGCTTCTCGCGCTCCGCGGCGTCAGCGCGGGCCTTGGCTTCCTGCTTCTCGAGCTCCGCGGCGTCGGCGCGGGCCTTCGCTTCCTCCGCTTCCGCGCGCGCGGCGGCGGCGGCGCGGCGTTCTTCCATGTAGCGGATGCGCGCGTCGGCCTCGGCGATCTCACTCGCCTTCAGGCCGTCGAGCGCGCGGTAGCGGCGCCAGGTGAGGATCGCGGCATCGAAGAGGTCGCCGTCCTGGTACGCCTTCGCGGCGTTGCGGAGCTGCGCCGCGACCTTGGTGTTCTCGAAGATATCGACGAACTGGTCGCCCGCATCGCGGAAGCGCCCGGCTTGGTAGGCCTCGACCGCGCGCTCCATCGCCGCGATCGGATCGTACTTCTTCGCATCACCCGGCTGGGCGACGGCGAGTAACGCGAGCAAGGCGATCATGGCGACTTCTCCTCGATCAGATCCTCGAGCCGCATCTCGAGGCGCGGGTCGGGCTTCTTCGGCGTCTCGGGCCGTGCCGTCTTCGGTGCGCGCCGACGGCGCACGCGGCGACGCTTCGTCTTCTTCGGCGCCACGTCCTCGGGCGGCGGCGCAGGATCCACGGCGGGCGGCGCACCACCGTCCCGCGACACCGACTCTACTGCGGGCTCCGCCGGCTCGGCGGGTGTGTCCGGCGCCACGTCGACCGTCGCCGGCACCACCGCGCGCGCCGGTTCCACGGACCGCGCGCGTTCCACACCCGGCCCCGGCCCGCGCTGCACCCAGTACGCGGCGACCGCCGACCCGACCAACAACAGCGCCCCGACCGCCAGCGGCCACTTCGGTGTCGCGCGCACCGGCGGCACGAACCCCGTCCCCGCCACCGGCGTCGACATGTGGCTCACGTGCATCTCACCGGCGCCCTCGGACGCCGACACCACCGACGGTGAAGCGCCCACACACGCCGCCAACGCGTCGCGCATCGACCGCGCGCTCGCGAACCGCTGCGCGGGGTCCTTTTCGAGGGCTCGCACGATCACCGCTTCGAACGCCGGCGACAACGCCGTGCGCGCCTTCGCCTCGAGACTCGGCAGCGGCTCGTACGCGTGCATGTACAGCGTCTGCGGATCCGAGGCCCCCGCGAACGGCAGCTCCCCCGTCACGAGCTGCCACAGCACCACGCCCAGGCTGTACAGATCCGTGCGCGCGTCCACCGGTCGATTCAACGCGTGCTCCGGCGCCATGTACGCCGGCGTCCCGGGGACACTCGTGTCGCTCGAAAGCGTCGCGTGTCCGCCGCCGAGCTTCGCGATCCCGAAGTCGAGCACCTTCACCACGACGTCGTCGACCGCCGCGCGGTGCAGGAAGATGTTGTCCGGCTTCAGGTCGCGGTGGACCAGCCCGGCGTCGTGCGCCTCCGAGAGGCTCCGCGTCACCTGCGTCGCGATCTCGATCGCCTCGACCTCCGAGAACACCCCGCGCCGAGCCTTCTGCTCGGACCGCAATGTGCGCCCGTTCAGCAGCTCCATCGCGATGAACAACAGCCCGTTGTCCTCCTGCCCGAAGTCGAAGACCCGCACGGTGTTCGGGTGCGTCAGCCCCGACGTCACCCGCGCCTCCAGGAAGAAACGCTTCGTCGCGAAGACGTGGTCGCCGTCCATCAGCGGACGGAGGATCTTCAGCGCGACGTTCTGCCCCGTCCCGCGGTGCCGCGCCGCGAACACCTGCCCATAACCACCGGCGCCTATCCGACGCTCGATCTCGTAGCGCCCCGCGATCACCATCCCCGGTGCAGGCGCCGGCGCCTCCTCGGGCGGCAGGTCCAACAGCAGCGTCGCGGTCCGGTCGAGCTCACACACCGGCGCAGACGTGGTCGCGTCGCAGATGGGGCAGACGCGACGCTCCCCTGGACGCGGTGTGGACAAAACCCCGCTACCATACCAAACGCGTACCCGGGCGGGATACGTAGGCCCTCCACCCATCGGCGATCACCAATGATCCACCTCTACTACGCCAACCGGATCGAGCAGCTCGCCGACGCGCTCGCCGAGAACATCGCGGCGCGCAGCGACAGCCCGCTCGACGCGCTGCCGGTCGTCGTCCCGAACCAGGCCGCCAAACACTTCCTCGTCCTCGCGATCGCCAAGAAGAACGGCATCGCCGCCAACCTCGCCTTCAGCTTCCTGCGCGGGCTCCTCGAAGAGCTCGCCGACACGAAGATCCCCAACCAGGACCAACTCGCCACGCTGGTCCTCGAGCGCCTCTACGACGACGCGTTCCTGAACACCGAAGACCTCGCCCCCGTGCGGCGCTACCTCGCCGCCGCCGGGCCCGACGACGTCGACCGCGACCGGCGCCGCCTCGGCCTCGCCACCCGCCTCGGACGCCTCTTCGACACCTACGCCCTCGAACGTCCCGACCGCCTCGAACACTGGCGGCAAGGACGCGCCGGCGAGACCACGACCGAGCGCTGGCAACGCGCGCTGTACCTCGCGCTCCCGGAGCACGACACCCTCGCCTCCGCGTTCGCCGACGTCACGAAGCTCGACCTCCCGCCCGCGATCCACCTCTTCGATCTGTCGGTCGCGTCCCCGGTGCTGCTGTCGATCGTCGATCGCATCGCCCAGGTCCGCGACGTCTACCTCTACGCGCTCAACCCGTGTCGCGAATACTGGGAGGACGTCGCGCGGTTCGGCGTCGACGCGATGGAGCGCCGCCTCACCGGCACCGAGCCCGAAGCACCCGAAGACGATCCCTTCGGCCTCCTCGTCGACACCGACACCCCCGCGCTCCGTCTGTGGGGCCGCCCGGGCCGCGAGAGCGTGCGACTCCTCGACCATCTCTCGGGGTCGACGTTCGTCGCGCGCTTCGAATCGATCGAGCCGGACACGATCCTCCACCACGTCCAACGCGACGTCCTCGACCGCCGCCCGGAGCGCGTCGTCGGCGAGGACGCCTTGGAACCGGACGCGAGCCTGCGCCTTCACGCGTGCCCCGGCGTGCGGCGCGAAGTGGAAGTCATCGCCGAGCAGATCTGGTCACTCGTCGCCGCGTCGAAGAACACCGACCATCCGCTGCGCTTCAACGAGATCGGCGTCGTCCTCGCCAGCCGCGATCGCGAGATCTACCGCGCGCACCTCATGGCGGTGTTCCAGGAGCACGGCGACATCCCGCACCACGTGATGGACGTACCGATCGCCGCGTCGAGCCGCATCATCGAAGCGATCCACCTCCTCTGCGCGCTCCCTTACTCGCGCTACACGCGACAAGATCTCTTGCGCCTCGTCACCCACCCCACCGTCCTCGCGCGCTACGACGAGACCAACGCCGACGAGTGGACCGACTGGTGCGAAGCGCTCCTCGTCGTGCACGGCGCCGACAAGTCCGACCACGCCGGCACGTACATCGAACGCGATCTCTACAACTGGGACCAAGGCCTCAAACGCCTCGTGCTCGGCACGTTCATGGCCGCGGAGAAGAGCGGCGAGGAGCGGGCGTTCGAGATCGCGGGCGACCAATACCTCCCCTACGAGGTCTCGCCGTCGCGCTCCAGCTCCGCGGCGCGCTTCGGGGTGCTCGTGCGTTCGCTGATCGCCGACGCCCGCTTCGCGCAGAGCGAACGCCTCACGCTCTGTGAGTGGTCCGAGTTCCTGCACGCGCTCGTCACCACGTACCTCGTCGCGACCTCCGACGCCGAAGAGCGCGACCTCGTCCGCGCGCTCGAAGCGATCCACGAGCTCGGACGGCTCGACGTCGAAGGCCTCGCCGTCACCTTCGCCGCGGCGACCGGCCTCCTCGAATCACGCCTGGAGAACATGACCACGAACTACGGTCGGCCGCTCGCGAACGGCGTCGTCATCGCGCCGCTGTCACTCGCGTACGCGCTGCCGTTCCGGGTGGTGTTCATGCCCGGCCTTCAGGAGGGGCGCTTCCCCGCGCCGGAGCGCCCCGCTGCGCTCGACCTGTTCGCCGACCAGCGTCGCGCCGGTCAGGTCACGCCGCGCGAGCGCGATCAGTACGCGTTCCTGCTCCGGCTCCTCGGTACGACGGAGGCGGTGCACCTGTCCTACGTCGCGACCGAGCAGGGCACCGGCGACAAACGCGAACCGGCGCCCACCGTCGCCGAGCTGATGCACCTCCTCGAACGAAGCTACGTGGGCCGAGGCATCGAAGCGATGATCGTGAACCACCCGCTGCGCCGCTGGACGGGTGTCGAGCAGGACCGTCCGTTTGCGTCGCGCGCGGCGGTGCGCGAAGCCGGGTCCCGTCGGCTCCGCTCCGCGCTCCTCGATCACCTCGACGGCGACGAGCTCCCGGATCTGGATCTGCTCACGAAGAAACTCGCCGAACCCGTGCGGCGCAGAGTCGCGTCGCGCCTGCGCCTCGCCGAGCTTCCGCCCGCGCGTGCCGACGACGAACGCCTCCGTTCGATCTCGCTCTACCTGCTCCGCCTGTTCCTGGAGTCGCCGCTCCAAGGGTGGGCGAGCGTCGTGCTCGGCATGGACGACGACGACCGCGAGGACCCCTTCGCGCGCGAGGACGAACGCTTCGGCACCCCCGCGCAGATCCGCGACAGCGCGCTCCGCACCGTCCTCTACGAACATGCGCGCGCCCCCGGCACCGACCTCGCCGCGCTGTACCACCAACGCGCGGACTACCTGGAGCTCTCCGGCGTCCTGCCCACCGGCGTCTTCGGCACCGCCGAACGGCAACGACACCTCGAAGCGCTCGAGACCTGGAAGCGCGAGCTGCGCCGGGTGTCGCGCGGCGAGCTTCGCGCGATCGATCCGATCCGCTTCGGCCGCGGACGCGAGAACGAAGTCGTGCGCAACGCGGAGCCCCCCTTCCCGGTCGGGATCGGCGACCACGTGGTCGAGCTGCACGGCACCACCCAGCCGCTCCTCGACGAACCGTCGACCTCGCTCGTCTTCGTCGGCCGCCCCGGGCGCAAGTCCGACCGCACGCTCGAGCTGCGCGGCTTCGTCGACCAGGTCGTGCTCACCGCGGCCCGGCGCATCGACGACGCCCACACCGTGCACGTCGCGTTCTCCGAGGGCGACCCGAAGAAGGCACGCTTCGACGCGTTCTCCTCGGCGGAGGCGAAGGACTACCTCACCCGCCTCGTCGCCGACCTCGTCTCGGCGCCGCACGCCTACGCCCTCCCCTTCGAGACGGTGGTGCGCCTGCAGAAGGCCCGCGAGCGCAAACGCAAACGGGAGATGGAGCGCATCCTCGCCGAGGCCCCCGCCGCGCGCTTTGGCGTCCTGCGCGACGCGCAGGTCCGCACGCTCGATCTCGACGAAGCGGTCGACATCATCGACCGCCGCTTCGGCCCGTACTTCGCGCGCCGCCACGGAGACGACTGACGTGACGAAGGTCTACGCGAAGAAGCCGGCGATCCTCGCGCAGCTGCCGCACGACCGGCACGCCGTGATCGAAGCGTCCGCGGGCACCGGCAAGACGTACACGCTGGAGCACCTCGTGATCGATCTGCTCCTGGAGGGCGACGTCACGCTCGACCAGCTCCTCGTCGTGACGTTCACCGAGAAGGCCGCCGCCGAGCTCCGCGCCCGTCTGCGGAAGAAGATGACGGAGCTCGTCGAGAAGACCGATTCGGATCCCGAAGAGCACGCGTGGTGCATCGACGACGACGCGAAGAAGAAGCTCGCGCGCGCCCTCCTCTCGTTCGACGCCGCGTCCATCTCGACCATCCACGCCTTCTGCCAACGGGTCCTCGCCGAGAACGCGTTCGAATCGGCGCGTCACTTCGAGCAGGAGCTCGTGGACGGCCGAACCGCGTTCGACCGCGCGTTCTACGAGGTGCTCCGCACGCGCATCGCGCACCACGACGAAGAACGTGTCTTCCTCGACGCGTGGCTCGCGAGCCGGTCGCTCCCTCGTTTGGTCTCGCTGCTGTGGGACGCGAGCGTCGTGCGCGGGGCCTTCGAGCCGGAGTACGACGAAGACAACCTCGTCGCGACGCTGCGCACGCTCGCGCGCCTGGAGATGTCCGCGCGCGCCTTGCGGCCCGCGATGCAGCGCGCGCGCATGCACGCGCAGTCGATCCGCGCGATCCTGGAGCGCGTCGTCGCGCTTCGCCGCATCCTCGATTCGTTCCTCCAGGACGGCAACGTCCCCGCGGTGCTCGCGGCGTGTGACGCGGAGAACCGACGCGCCAGCGGCTTCCTCCGCTACGCGATCGAAAAACTCGAAGAACACGTCACCGAGGAGGGCAAGCTGAAGGAGCTCCTCGAAGGCCTGCGACGGCTCGACGCGCTGCTCGTCGGGTTCGAGTCCGCGGTGTGTCAGCGCTTCCTCCCGCTGGTGCAGGCCGAGGTCCGCCGCCGCAAGGCCAAACGCGGTGAGCTCGACTTCGACGACATGCTCACCCTGCTCGCGGAGAGCCTCGACGGCGACGAGGGCGCCGCGATGGTCGAGCAGCTGCGGCGTCGCTTCGCGTACGCGCTGATCGACGAGTTCCAGGACACCGACGAGACGCAGTGGCGGATCTTCTCGAAGCTGTTCGTCGAGGACGCGCCGAAGGGTTGTGTGCTCTACGTGATCGGCGATCCCAAACAGGCGATCTACGGGTTCCGCGGCGCCGACGTACACACCTACCTCGAAGCCCGCGAGCGAATCACAGCGGCGGGCGGTCACACCGTGCACCTCACCGAGAGCTTCCGCGCCAGCGAGGGCCTCGTGTCGGCCGTGAACCACGTCCTCGACGACGAGGCCGATCCGCGCTTCTTCACCGGACAGATCCGCTACGACCACCCCGTGCGCTGCGGCGACGAAGGGCTCACCGGGTTCACGCGAGGCGGCCACGCGCTGGCGCCTGTCGTGCTGTTCGAGCTGGTGCCGAAGGACGAGGAGTTCAAGAAGTCGCAGTACGCCCGCGCGACGCTCGCCGACGCGATCGCGAAGGAGGCCGCCCGTCTACTCAGTGGAACGGAGCGCGACGGCAAACCCGTCTCACCGGCCGACATCTTCGTGCTCACCCGTTCGGCGGACGAAGGGTTGGAGATCGCCAAGGTCCTCCGCGCCCACGGCGTCGCCCACGCGTTCTACAAACAGGACGGGCTCTTCCAGACGCAGGAGGCGCGCGACGTCTACGCGCTCCTCGCGGCGATCGCGAACCCGATGGACCAGTCGCGCCGCCTCGACGCCTGGCGCTCGCCGTTCTTCGCCGTGCCGATCGAGGACCTCGGGCGCCTCGACGACCTCCCCGGCTCGCACCGGCTGATGAAGACCCTCTTCGAGTGGAAGTCACTCGCCGACGACAAACGCTTCGAGCGGCTCTTCTTCTCGGTGCTCGAAGAGACGGGGCTCATCGAACGGGCGCTGTTCCTCCACGACAGCGAGCGCGAGCTCACGAACTACCTGCACATCTTCGAGATCCTCGTGGAGGAGACGAACCAGCAGGCGTCCACGCTGCCGGAGCTCCTCTCTTCGCTGCGCCACTTCATCGAGGGCCGACGCGCGCCGCCCGGCGAGGACGGGAACGTGCAGCGCGTGGAGTCGGACCGCGACGCCGTGCAGATCATGACGATGCACAAGGCGAAGGGGCTCGAGGCGGCGGCGGTGTTCCTGTACGGCGGCTTCGACGAGCCGCGAGGATCGTTCGCGGTGTACCACGAAGACGGGCGAAGGCTGTTACACGTCGGCCCCGGGAGGCCGCGGGCCGCGGAAGATGAAGCGCTCGAAGAGAACCAGCGCCTCCTCTACGTCGCGATGACCCGCGCGAAGGCGCGCCTGTACCTGCCGTACGTGCGGAGCGGCATTCGAGGCTCGTACAAGCAGCTCAACGACCGCCTCGACGCGATGGTCTTCGCGGGGCTCGACGCGGCGCAGTTCGAACACGTGGAGATCGAGGAGGTGGAACGAACGCGCACGAGGGCGACGAAGGACGACCTCGATCGCCTCGCCACCTGGTCGCCCTCGGACGCGCTGTTCGAGCCGATCGTCGACAGACCTCCGTACGAAGCGCTGCACCGCGCCCACCGCGGCTTCGACGTGACCTCCTACTCGCGCATCAAGGCGCAAAAGGGTGGCTACCGCGCGCCGACCGGGCTGCTCGAAGAGGAGATCGCGGTCGACGTCGACGGCACCACACCCGTCGATCCCGACGTGCTCCCCAGCGGCGCCGCCACCGGGCGTTTCATCCACGAGATGCTGGAGCTCGTCGAACCGAACGCGCTCCTCGACGCCTCGACGGTCGACCTGTTCGCCGCGCGCCGCGACGTCCGCGCCCTGTTCGTGGACGGCCTCCGTCGCTACGACCTCGACCCGCGCCACCTCTTCGAAGCGCAGTCGATGGTCTACACCGCGATGCTCGCACCGGTCGCGCTCGGCGAGCGACGCGTCGAAGGGCTCGTGCACGCCGACCGCCTCGTGCGCGAGATGGAGTTTCACTTCCCGTTCGGCGAGCCATCCGCGCCCGACGGCTTCGTGAAGGGCTTCATCGACCTCGTCGTCGAGCACGAGGGCCGCGTCTACGTGCTCGACTGGAAGAGCGACCTCCTCGCGAACTACGACGCCGCGACCATCGACGCCCACGTCGCGGAGAACTACGACCTGCAGGCCCAGCTCTACTCCCTCGCGCTCGTGAAGCTGTTCCGCCTCGACACCGAGGCCGCCTACGAAGCGCGCTTCGGCGGCGCGGTGTACTGCTTCCTACGCGGGATGAAGATCGACGGCGACGGCACCGACGGCGTGTACTTCTCGCGCCCGTCGTTCGCAGCGCTGAGCGCGTACGGCGAAGGGCTCGCCGAAATCGCGAAGCCCGACTGAACCTAGCGACAGCGACGGACGTAATGCCGCGCGCACGGGCGCGGGTCGTCGACGGTCTGGTTGCAGACGTCGCCGGGTGCCCATTCGAGATCGTACCTCCCGTGCGGCAGCGTGATGGAGAAGGTGCCGTCGGATTGCACGGGGTACGGCGTGGTCTGGCCGCCCTCGGCGTACGCCCACAGGATGCCGTTGCCCTGCGCGGGGAGGGTCGCTCCGTCGACGGTGATGACACCCGAGAGATCGGCGGTGCTCACGGCGAGGTCGAGCGTCGTGTCGGTGACGACCGTGCGTTCGGCGAAGAACGCGGCGCTGCACGGGAGGCCTGGCGTCGAGCCTTCGAGGCACGCGGTGCGCGCCGGCGGTTCGAGGACCACGGCGTAGTCGCCGGAGAAGACCCGCACGTCGTACGTCGATCCCGACATGCCGAGCGGGAAGGTCCCCAAGCCCCCATCGCTGATGAACGTGACGTTGCCGCGCTCGACCGCGAGATCCGGGTACGGGGCGCCGTCGATCGTGATCGCGCCGTGGAGGCGGTGGGTCTCGAGGTCCAGCGTCAGCGTCTCGTCCGTGCTGATGGTGCGCCCCGTGAACAAACGCCCGCTGGTGCAGGGGAGCAGGGGTAGGCAGGCCGAGGGGCGGTAGAAGATGTCGTAGGTGCCGGCGAGGATCGTGATGTCGATGCGCGCCGGTCCGGTCGAGCCGAGCACAAACGCCGGGTTCATGACGGCGGCATCGACGTTCGGGTCCACGAACACCAACTCGCCGCGGGTGGCGGGGGGCGTGACGTCGACCGCGCCCGCACCATCGACCGTGATCAGGCCGCCGATGCGCGCGGTCGTCATGTCGAGGTCGAGCGTTTGGTCGGCCGCGATCGTCACGCCGTTCATCACGGTGCCCTCGCCGATCGGGAGCGTCGGTACCGTGCCCGCGTTGAGGCCACGGAAGCGAACGTCGTAGGTCCCGGGCAGGACGCTCGCTGCGTAGTTCGCGGGGCCCTGCGCGACGATGTCGACGTACGTCGATGGGAGCCCCGGCTCCGCGAACACGAGCTGCCCGCGGATGAACGGCGCTTCGCTGGGCGTGGCCCCGTTCTGCGTGAGCTCGCCGGTGACGATCGCGACGGGCAAGTCGATGTCGAGCGTCCGGGCGGCGGTGAGGTCGACGCTCTGCATGACGACGCCGACGTTGCACGGGAGGTCCGCGCGGTCGCAGTTCATCGCGTCGCCCACGAACACGACGTCGTAGGAGCCCGGCGCGAGCTCGACGGTGTACGTGAGGTCGCCGGTCTGACCGAGGTCGATCGCCGCGCTCCGCGGGAACCCCATCGGGTTCTGTGCGATGAGCTCGATGCGCCCTCGGAAGCTCGGCGCAACGTCGGGGAGCGTGGCGCCGCTCGCGGTCACTCGGCCCGTGACGCTCACCCGCGAGAGCTCGAAGTCCGCCGTACCTGCGGCCGAGACTTCGAGGCCCTGCGCGAGATCGAAGCGCCCGCAGAACGGCGGTGCATCGACGCTGCAGGACGTCCCGACGAAGTCGACGTCGTAGGTGTCCTCGACGAGATCCAGCGCGTAGCTCGACGGCCCCATCGGGGGGAGGAACGTGAAGGGTTGGGCGCCGGTGTCGCGGCCCCGGAAGAAGATCAGGCCGCGCCCGCCCGGTGCTTCGGGGAGCACCATCTGGTTCGAGGTGAAGTCACCCGTCCGTGGGTGGCTCGGGAGGAGATCGATCGCGATCGTGGTGTCGCCGGTGAGCTCGACGCAGTCGCCCTCGACGAACCCGCCGTCCCGCACCGGACCTCCGTCGCGCGTCCCGCCGTCCGGCGTCGGGCCGCCGTCGCGGAAACCACCGTCGGCGAGCGGTCCGCCGTCGGGCGCAGGCCCGCCGTCGTAGTCGGGCGCCGGCGTCGCGTCGCGGTCGCCGCCGTCTCCGTCGTCCCCGCCGCTGCAGGCCACGACGAAGAGCGCAAACAGGGGGACGAGGATCCAACGCACCATCGCCCGTGAGTGTAATATGGTCTCGCCCGCGACGTGACTCGCTCGATCGACACCCTCACCGGGCTCGCGGATCCCGCGGACGCCCAGCGTGCGCTCGTACCGTCCGGCACGGCCCGCGCGAAGTTCGGGCGCGGGCGCCCCGGCGTCGTCCCGCGGGACCTCGCCGCGCGAGCAGCGATGCACGACCTGCCGCCAGAACTGGTCTACCTGGCTTCCGATCTCGCGCACCTCGACCAAGCCCTCGACGACAACACCCGCGACGCGCTGCTCTTCCTCGTGCTCGCGGTGATGCTCGCGCAGAGCGAAGGCAGCACCCGCGTCCATGTCCTCGGCCCCGGCGGGCGCGAGCACTTGGCGGAGGTCTTCAGCACGCTGGCGGGCCCGAAGGTCGACCACGGGCTCCTGATCGAGCGCATCACGCGGCTCCTCGAGGACGACGAGGCCCCGACGGTGATCGGCCGGGACGTCGAGGCCTACCGTCCGCTGATCCTCCAAGGCGAACACGTCTACGTGCAGCGGCTCCTCTTCCTCGAGCGTCGGCTCGCGGCGCACTTCGGTCGTCACGTCGGCGTGCAACGTGCCTTGCCGAAAGTGGAGGTCCAGGACGAGCGGCTCTCCGAGGAACAACGCGCCGCCGTGGAGCGCGCCGCGGTCGACCCGCTCACGATCATCTCGGGGGGCCCCGGCACCGGGAAGACGTCGATCGTGGTCGCGCTGCTCCGGGTGCTGCTCGACTCGGGCGTCGCGCCCGAGCGCATCGCGATCGCGGCGCCGACCGGCAAGGCGACCAACCGCCTCCGCGAATCGATCGAGGCGCTCCCGAACAGCCCGACGCCGGTGACGCTGCACCGGCTCCTCGGCTACATCCCGCGGCGCGACGCGTTCCGACACCACGAGAACAACCCGATCGAACACGAGGTGGTGATCGTCGACGAGAGCTCGATGATCGATCTGCAGCTGATGGAGCGCCTCCTCCGCGCGCTCATCCCGGGCACGCGTCTCGTGCTCCTGGGCGACGCGGACCAGCTCCCGTCGGTCGATGCCGGCGCGGTGCTGCACGACTTCATCGCGGCGCGCCCCGACCACGCCGTGCGGCTCACCAAGAGCTACCGCATGGACGCGGGCGACCCGGCGGGGGCCGCGATCCTCCGCTTCGCCAACGGGGTTCGCGACGGACGCATCGAAGACGACGTCGCGGACGGTGTGCGGACGATCGACGCGCGGAGCCCCGCCGCTCGCAACCGCTTCCTGGAGCGCTGGTTCGAGCGGCGCGTCCGCGGCGACGACCGGCTCGCGCACCGACTCCGACGGCCCTACCCGTTCATCGGCGGCGCCTTTCGGGACGACGACCTCGACGACCTCGAAGCCATCTTCGCGCATTATACTCGAGCGAAGCTACTCTGTGTAACGCGGAGCCACACCTATTCGACCGGCGCCAACGCCACGAACGACACACTGCACCGCATGTTCGCCGCCGAGCGCGGCCTGGTCGAGGGCATCGGCCTCGCGGTGGGTGAGCCGATCCTGATGCTCGAGAACGACTACGAGCGCGGCCTGTTCAACGGCGATCAGGGCGTGGTGCTCGCGGTGGGCGTGGAGGGCGACGTCGTGCGCCCGACCGCCGTGTTCCGCACCGCGTCGGGGTTGGAGGCGTTCCCACTCGCGCAGCTCGAGCACCGCGTGGAGCGCGCGTACGCGATGACGGTGCACAAGGCGCAGGGCTCCGAGCTCGACCACGTGGGGCTGATCCTCCCGGAGGTCGACGTCCCGCTGCTCACGCGTCAGATCGTCTACACCGGCGTCACCCGCGCGCGGCGCTCCGTGACGATCGCCGGTCACCCCGAGCTGTTGCGCCGCGCGGTCGAGCGGCCGATGCACAGAAGCTCCGGACTCGGCGAGCGGCTGGTTTGAACCTCCTGCTGCTGTTCGAGTCGGATCGTCGCGGCGACGTCTTCGTCGTCGCCGATCACCGCGCGACCCACGTGCGCGCGGTCCTCGGGAAGGGCGTCGGCGACACACTCAAGGTCGGCCTCGTCGACGGTCCGGTCGGCGTCGCGACGATCGTCGACGAAGCGCTCACGCTCTCCGTCGCGTGGAGCGAGGTCCCGCCGCGCCCCACCACCGTCCTGATCGTCGCGGTGCCGAGACCGAAGTCCCTCAAGAAGCTCCTTCCGGAGGTCACCGCGCTCGGCGTCGATACGATCGTCCTCGTTCGAACGTGGCGCACCGACAAGGCCTACCTCGGGTCGCCGCTCCTCGAACCCGACGGGTACCGCCCGCTCCTCGTCGAAGGACTCATGCAGGCGCGCGACACCCACGTGCCGAACGTGATTGTCGAGCCCCTGTTCAAACCGTTCGTCGAGGACCGCGCCGCGGCGCTGGACGGCCCGGCGGTCGTGCTCCACCCCGGCGCGCCGACGCACCTGCGCGCGACGCCCGCGCGGGTGATCGCGATAGGCCCCGAGGGGGGCTTCACGGACTACGAGGTCGAAGCCTTCGAGCGCGCAGGGTTCGAACGCGCACACCTCGGCCCGCGGGTGTTGCGGGTCGAGACGGCGGCGGTCGCGGCGCTCGCGGTCAACGCGGCGCCGCGTTAGAACGAACAGGCGTCGAAGAAGACGATCGTGTGGCGCACGGTGCCCGACTCGCCCTCACTCGTGGTCAGCGCAAACGTGTCTCGGCCGCCCGCGAACGACATCCCGAGGCGCGGTTCGAGGACCCGGACGTCGGGCACGAAGGGCGCGTCCGCGATGGGCTGAAGCTCCGCATCGAAGAGGTGGACCTCGGGCGCCTGCGCGCCGTCCGCGAAGTACGCCACGCCGACCGTGCCGTCGATCGCGGCGAGCTCGGCGGTTCCGTCGCGGAGCGACCGGTCGAGGTCGGCGCCCCAAGCGAGATCACCGGTGAAGGGATCGACCAACGCGAGCCGGAGTCGCTCGCCGGTCGAAAAGAGCACGACGACGTCGCTCCCGAACGCGGCGACACCAGCGACCGTCTCCGTCTCGGGGAGGTCGACGGTGATCGCCTTTCCGGGGCCGCCCTCCAACAGCGGCACGACGCCCAGGCGATAGCTCGTGAGATCTCCCGCGTCGTACACGAGGTACGTCGTGGTATCGACGGTCACCGCGAGCGCGGGGCGGTTCGAGTCGATGGAGAAGCGCTCCGTGTCGTAGGCGTCGACGGAGAACAACCGACGGCTCACGGTCTGCGACGTCTGCGTGAGCACGACCACCTCCGTCGAGGTCGGTGCTACGCCGCGGAAGTCATCGCTCGTCTGCACGTGCCGCACCGTCTCCGGTCGGGTCGACGCCGGCCCGAAGAACGCCACCGCGACGCCGTCGCGGTCGAGGTTCGTCGCGACACCTCCACTGAAGACGGCGACGCGGCCCGCGCCATGATCGAAGATGCCGTGGATGACGCGGGTCGGCTTCAACATCGCGAACAGCGGCACGGGCAGCCCTCCGTTCGTGCCGAACCGAAGCCCGGCGACGCCGCTCGCCGGCTCGCCGTTCTGCTCGTAGAAGAACGCGACGCCCAAGTTGAACCCGCCGACCTCCGCCGTGACCTTCGCCGGGAGCGGTGTGGGCGTGAGCTGCGCGGGGAGCCCGACGGGCTGAATCTCGACGAACCCCGGGACACACGGTTCGATCGTCGGTCCCCCGTCCCGCGGTCCGCCGTCGCGTACGGCGCCCGCGTCCCGCGCCTCGCCGGCGTCCCGGGCCGGCCCCCCGTCGCGGACGCCGAGGTCGGTGACCTCCCCGCTCCCGCACCCCACCAACAACACCAGGACCCCTCGGCCGACCTGCTCCAATCGCATCGTGCCAATGTGCGCTGGAGGACGCGCCCTCGGGCCCCAAGAACGTGGGCGCCTCGACCAAAGAACCGGGCGCCTCGACCAAAGACAGCCTCCGGCGCAGCACAGCGCCGCGGGCCGGACGCCGCGAAGCTGAGCCGCGTCGCCGGGGTTGTCCCGGTCGGTCGATCGGCGACGCCCTCGATGTAACTCCCAGGGGACCGCGGAGTACCTGCGCTCGAGATGATCCAAACCCACGCTCGACTCGTACTGTCCCTCTTCGCCGTCGGCACCTTCGCGTGCGGCGGCGGCGACGAAGAAGAATCCCAGCCCATCGACTACTACCAAGGCGCCACATCGGCCGCGCTCGGCGCCGCTGGCAACCAGGCGGACTGCGCCACGTGCCACAGCAACGACGGCAGCAAGCGCTCCGGCGACTCGCTGAAGGACATCGCGTACCGCACCAGCTTCAAGGGCGGCGACGCGCCGAACCTCCTCGCGGCGAGCAACGCCTGCGTCACCGGCTGGATGGGCGGCACCGCGCTCGGCGAAACCGACGAGGCGTGGATCATGCTCGAGACCTATCTGCAGAGCATCTCGAGCGAGAGCGTCACGGATCCGAACCCGCTCATGCCCGAGGTTCTGGACAACGAGGCCGCGTACGAAGCCGCCTACGGCGGAGGCGACGCCACGGCCGGCGCCGCGAAGTACACCGCGGCGTGCGGCACCTGCCACGACGCGAACCTGAAGGTCGGCCCGGCGGGCTCGCTCGCGAAGGCGACGCTCGGCACGTACACCGCGGGCCGGATCGCCCAGAAGGTCCGCACCTCGGGCCCGCCGCCGTCCGGCATGATGGACGCGAGTGACTCGACGCCGGGGCCGATGCCCTTCTTCGAGCCGGCGGACCTGTCGCAGCAGGACCTCGCCGACATCATCGCGCACCTGCTCCAGTAGCGGCTCCATCCAGACGACCGGCCCGATCCCTGACCGGTTGTCGGGCCGGATCCAGTCTGATGGGGTGATGGAGACGGTGTCGAAGGCCTCGAACACTCCCGAACGTCCCTGGCTACGGCTCGGCCTCCTCGTTGCGGCCGGCGTCGCGGTCTACGTGATCGGGCGCATGACGGGGCTCATCGGCGACATCGACCCCGAATCGATCCGCACCGCCGTCGAGGACGCGGGTGCGCTGGGCGTCGTGGTGTTCGTCGGGGCCTTCGCGCTCGGCATGTTCTTCCACGTCCCGGGCATGGTGTTCGTCGTCGCCGGCGTCCTCATCTGGGGTCGCGCGCTCGGCTTCCCCGTCGCGCTCCTCGGCGCGGTCGTCGCGGTGTCGTTCACGTTCCTGATCGTGCGACGCGCAGGCGGACAGGCGCTCACCACGATCGACAAACCGTTCGTGAAGAAGGTCCTCGGGCAGCTCGACGCGCGACCCATCCGCACGGTGATCGTGCTGCGCTGTCTGTTCTGGCTCGCCCCCGCGATGAACTACGCACTCGCGATGTCGACGGTGCGCTTCAAACACTTCGTCGTCGGCTCCGCCGTGGGCCTCGTCGTGCCGGTCGCGCTCGTGACGTTCCTGACCGAGATGTTCCTATGACCGCGGCCGCCCGAAGAGCAGTCGATTCTTCGGGGTGATCGTGTCCGGGATCGTCTGCGTGTGTACGTCGTAGCCGGCGTCGCGCAGACGCGCGGCGCGCACGACGTCGATCGCGAGTGAAGGCTCGAGCCACCCCGCGAGCCCGCCTTGGTCCTGTTTACCGAACGAATGACAACACGGCAGCACCGCGACGCGCGCACGCGCGGCGATCGCAGCGGCGAGCACACGGTCGGTGAGACCTCCGCACGCGTGCGCGGCGACGACGACGTCGTCCGCGGTCAGCGTCACGTCCTCGACGTCGCCCTGCAACAGCTCGACGCGATTCGCGAGCTGCGGGAACGCTTCGACCAGCGAGGCCTGCACCGCAAACGCACACGGCGGTAACTTTCGATCCACGGCGACGGCGCCCGACCCGCCGCCCTTGTCGAGCAGGACCATCAAGTGTGCGACGACGCCGTGCCCACACGCGAGGTCCACGACGCGCCCGCCCTTGAAGCGGCGCCGCGCCCGACGCGCGACCTCCCACGACTCGTACAGCTCTTTGCGCGGGAGACACTCAGCGTCACACACGGCGCGCGCGACGCGGTCGAAGAGGTGCTCCCCGGTGAACGCGACCTTCGACGGCTTGTGCAGCCGCTTGCGGGAGTGCGGGTCGTGGCTCACAGCGCGGAGATGAGCTGGCCACCGACGCGCACGCCGCCGACGAACAGCTTGAAGTCGACGAGCAACCCCGTCTGAATCTCGTAGTAGCGCGGCATCCCGTCCTCACCGACGACGCGCCACGCCTTCCATTGTTGGTGCAGCACCACGTCGCTCGAGTCGGTCACGCCGCGGCGATCTTCGGGGAGCCACAACAGGCCGGGCTTGGCGAGCGTGGAGGTGAGGACGAGCGGGTACTCGATCGGCAGATGTTTCTCGTCGATGGGGACGAGCTGCGCGTCGACGGGGATCGAGAGCGCGGCGACGGGGGTCTGCATCATGACCTCGAGCCCGTGGTCGGTCTCGCGCACGCGCGCGCGGAGCACGTACGATTCCTGCCCTTCCTCGGTGGTCTCCCGCACCATGTACGAGAGGACCCCGCCGGGTTCGACGGGGGCTTCGGCGGCAAAGGGGTTCCGACACGCGACGAGCGTCACGCAGAACAGGACCGCGGTGATGCACCGCACGACCACGGTCGAAGGATCGCACGCAGGGATGAAGCGGTCCATGAACAACCCCAACTGGCGCGACGGATCGCGGTCCGCTACCATCCGGCCGTCGCGACCGTGGGAGTCGCGTCGACAACGCGCGAGCTCGACGCATGAAGCGCCGGGTTCGACCAACGAAACACTCGGCCTGGTTTAGAGCCCAGCTCGACGTAAACGGCCCAGTGCCGGCGACAGTTGCCGGGGGAGGTAAAGCAAGCGTGCACAAACATAACGGTCTAACGAGGAGTGCAAGCTGAGCGAGCTCCACTCCTCGTGGAGGCCAGCCCCGGCGACGGGCGTCCTTGTGGCGTCCGTCGCCTTTTGTCTTTCAGGGGTACTGTGACCCGCCCGCGGGGATCACCACGATCCCGTCCGAGTCCGCGTAGAGCGCGTCGCCGCGACAAAACGTCACACCCCCGAACGTGACCGGCTCGTCCTCGATCCCTTCGCCACGTTTCTTCGTCTTCTTGGGGTGCGCGCCGAGCGCGTGGATGCCGATGTCGATCGCGCCGATCTCCAGGGTGTCCCGGATGCATCCGAAGACCACGATGCCCGCCCAGCCCTGGTCGCTCGCGAGCTTCGCGAGACTGTCACCGACCAGCGCGCAGCGCCGACTCCCGCCGCCGTCGACGACGAGCACGCGGCCTTGTCCCGGCCGGGACAACACGGTGCGCACGAGCTGGTTGTCCTCGAAGATCTTCAGCGTCGCGATGCGCCCCGCGTAGCGCTCCCGGGCGCCGTACCGCGTGAACATGGGGTCCGCCACGAGGGCGGCGTCACCCGCTTCGTCGCTCACGTCCGCGGTCGCCCTGTACGCCAAGTCAGTCATCCTCTCGGCCCTATCACACATCTGTGACCGTGTGGTTAACTCCGCGGACCGTGCGGAGCTACCAGCCGCGCCCCGACCTCAGCGGGATCGACACCTCGGGGCCGGCCGACCACCGCTACGAGATCTTGGGACGCATCGCGTCCGGCGCGATGGGTCAGGTGTTCGTCGCGCGGATGCGTCGACGCTCCGGCGTCGCGGCGGAGGTCGTGCTCAAACGCATTCGCCCCGAGCTGCAACTCGAGCCCGGCGTCGTCGAGATGTTCTACGACGAGGCGCACATCGCCTCGCAGATGGACCACCCGAACATCATCCGCATCTACGAGCTCGGCGAGCTCGACGGTTCGATGTTCATCTCGATGGAGCTCGTGGAGGGCGCGAACCTCTCGGGCCTGCTCCGGCACCTCGTCGGCGCGGGCCGACGCCTCCCGCCTCCGGTGATGCTCAACATCGCGGTGAGTGTGCTCGACGCGCTCGCCTACGCGCACGACTTCACGGGCCCGGACGGAAGACCGCTCAACATCATCCACCGCGACGTGTCGCCGCAGAACATCATGGTGTCCTTCGAGGGTGACGTGAAGCTGTTCGACTTCGGCGTCACCAAGGCGGAAGGGCGGCTCCACAAGACCCACCCCGGTCTACTGAAAGGAAAGCTGGCGTACATGGCGCCGGAGCAGATCCGCGCCGACGAGCACATCGACAGACGCGCGGATCTCTTCGCGCTCGGCGTGCTGCTCTACGAGGCGCTCCTGTTCCGTCACCCGTTCTACGGGCGCACCGACGCGATGGTCCTCCGCGCGATCATGGAGCAGGACCCGGCGTCGCCCTTCGACCTCGATCCCTCGTTCCCGCCGGAGCTGTGGCGCATCATCCAGCGCGCGCTCGCGAAGTCGCCCGAGGATCGCTACCCGAACGCACGCACGATGCTGAACGACCTCGAGATGTTCATGCGCCGTGACCGCATCGGTGCGTCGAAGCAGATGGTCGCGCGTTTCATGCGACGGGAGCTCGAGTACCGCATCGAAGCCATCGCGCGTGCGCGCGCGAGCGGCGACAATCGCGCGCTCGTCGAGGCGCTCCGCGAGGGGACGAAGAAGACCGTGTCGGAGCGTGGCGTCAAACCGCCGCCGAGCGCGGAGAACCCGACGGAGCCGGAGCTCCCGACGATCAAGAAGTTCGGCGCCCCCAAACGCCCTCCGCTCCAGCTGCCGGCGAGCGCACCGCCGAGCGAAGACCTCCTCGGGGCGATGGACGTACGTCGCACGGCCGAGACGGACACCGTCGACCTCGTCCCCAACCGGATCGACGACGCTCGTGAGCCGCCGCCCGCGCGCCTGCCGCCGCCGCGACGACAGAGCCAGGCGTTGCTGCTGCCGGAGTCGATGAGCGCGAACATCTCGCGGACCGGGCTGCACCTCGCGAACGTCGTCACGGGCGATCTCACGCTCGAGGACAGCACGCCGGACGCCATCTCGCGCTCCACCGTGGACGAGGTCCTCGACGACGCCTACAGCGAGGCCCCCGACACGAACCTCGCGAACGAGGCGGGCCCAAACGCCGAGACGAAGGACCTCGAGCAGTACGCGATCGAAGGCGTCGATCGCACGACCGAGTCGTTCGTCGAGTACGTAGCGACGCGTCGGGGACCGCGCGGCTTTCGGCGACCGGTGCGGATCCTCCGCCTCCCCGACGGCGCTCCGCCGGACGACCCGCGGATGGAGCACCTCGTGGACTGCGCGCGTGCGTCCGCGCTCTGGACGCACACCAACCTGATTCAGACGCTCGACTTCCAAGAGAAGGACGGCTTCTTCTGGGTGACCGAGGCGTACCCGGGGCGACGCCTCGACGCGATCTTCACACGCGCGCGCGCGACGGGTCGGGTGCTGCCGACGGGCGCCGCGTGTCGCATCGGCGCCGAGCTCTGCGCGGCGCTCTTGCACATGCACCGTCACGAGACCGGCACGTGGATCCACGGCGACGTGCAGCCGAGTCACGTGCTGATCACGAGCGACGGCGAGGTGAAGCTCGGCGGTTTCGAGCACGTTCGGCTCGAGGAACGAGGCGCCCCGCAATACGCGCGCGAGGCGGGACCGTACGCTCCACCGGAGGTCCACGACGGTGAGCCCGCCGGCCCCGAAGCCGACGTGTACGGTGTTGCCCGGATCATCGACGAGAGCCTCACGCTGAAACGGATGCGCGACGAAGGGCTTTTCACCCAAGGGGAGCTCCCCTCCCTCGCGACGCGCTCCCGCGACGTGTCTTCGCGGGTTGTCCGCCTCGTCGATCGCGCGTTGCTCCCTTCACCTCGCGAACGAGGGGACGACCTTGCAGCGATGTGGGAAGCGTTGGAGATGACGCTCGTCGATCTCGAACGCCCGTTCACCGCGCTCGATCTGAAGCGCTGGCTGGCGACACTCTACGCATGAGCGCGTCACCTACCCGGTCCTGAATTGTCCCCGGTCGGGAACTATCCAAGCTCGATTCGGGCCGCTAAGTTCTAGGTCCGGTTCCCTGAGTCCGGCGCATGCCTACGCCCATCTCGCCACCGCGACAGTACGGTCGCTACGAGCTCCTCGAACACATCGGCACCGGCGGAATGGCTGATGTGTACCTCGCCCGGACTTCGGGCCTCGGCGGTTTCACGAAGACCGTCGTCGTGAAACGGCTCCGCGACGAGCACGTTCATGATCTCGAGTACAGGCAGATGTTCATCGACGAGGCCAAGCTCGCGGCCCAGGTGCAACACAAGAACGTGGTGCAGGTCTTCGAGCTGGAGAGCATCGGCGACGACGAGCTGTACATGGCGCTCGAGTGGGTCGACGGCTTCGACCTCAAGCAGATCCTCAAGCGCGCCGCGCGCGCGCAGCGGATGCTGCCGACGTGGGCGTGTGTGTCGGTCGCGATGCAGGTCCTCGAGGCGCTCGCGTTCGCGCACGAGCTTCGGGACAGCGACGGTCGCCGCCGCAACATCGTCCACTGCGACGTGACCCCCGAGAACATCTTCGTGTCGCGCACCGGCGAGGTGAAGCTCGGCGACTTCGGCGTCGCGAACGACGACACGCGTACGGCCGAAGCGTTCGAAGGCCAGATCAAAGGCAAGGTCACGTACCTGTCGCCCGAACAGATCAACGGTCAGCGCCCCGACCACCGCGCGGACGTCTTCTCGTGCGGCATCGTGTTGTGGGAGAGCCTCACGCTGCATCGCCTCTTCGCGTCGGACACGCCGACGGAGACGATGTCGCGGATCTGCGTCGCGCCGCGCACGCCGCCTTCGGCGATGCGCCACGACATCCCGCCCGCGCTCGACCGCATCGTGCTGCGGGCGCTCGAACCGGACCTGCACCGTCGTACGCCGAGCGCGAAGACGATGCAAAACGAGCTGCGCGGCGTGCTCAACGAGCTCGACCCTGCGCTCGATCCGATGAACCTCGAGTCGCTGGTGCGCGAGCTCGTCACCGGCGAGGCGTCCGCGCCGTACACGCTGTCGAACCTCTCCAACCCCGAGCTCGACTCCGTGCCCGACGCGCCCGTGCTCGAGCTCCCGGACATCGTCGACGACGGTTCGGAGGAGGTCACGCTCGCGTGTGAAGAGGCCGAGTTCAGCTACGAGGACGAGCTCGCCGCCAAACGACTCAGCTCGCCGACCGAAGGATTCACGTACTCGATCATCAAACCGCCGCACGCCGTCGAGGCGCTCCCCGCGATCCCGATGCTCGGCGGACCCGCGAACGTCGAGACCGGCGACCTGCTCCGCAAGAAGGCGACCATCGAGCCGCCGATCTCCGCCGTCCCAGGGCGCAACAACACGGAAGACATCATCAAGGGCCGCCCCGTGGCGCCGCCCGGATCGCTGTTCCTCCGCACGCCGACGCACAAGACGCTCGGCCCGATCGATGCACTGGAAGTCCTCGGTGCGCTCTCGGATCTGATCGACGACAGCGGCTCGGCGTCGGACATCGAAGTGTCCGGTGACGGGATGCGATGGATGCCGTGGACGCGGTTCGGCGAGCTGCTCGGCGAGGGCATCGTCGCGGCGAGCCCGGTGCTTCCGAACAACCAGTTCAGCGGGACGATCGACGTGCACAGCCTCGCTGCGATCTTCGGGCAGCTCGCCCGCACGCGCTCCACCGGTCGGCTGATCCTCGTGCGTTACACCGCGCACGGCGTCGACCGTCGCGAGATGTGCGTCGAGCGCGGGTGCCTCGTGGGCATCTTCTCGAGCCAGCACCCCTTCGCGGCGTGGGACAGGCTCATCAACGACCGGATCAACCGGCCCCCCGACCTCGCGCTCCACCTGCAACAGGTCGCGATGCGCGCGGTGTCGATCCAGGACGTCGCTTCACCGCTCGTGCTGAACCAGGTCGCCAACGCGCGCGCCGGCGCGGCGCAACGTGCCTTGCGCGAGGTGTTCGCGTGGGAGCAGGCGCACTTCGGCTTCGATCCCAGCGCCGGGTTGCACCACACGACCTCCCCGATCCCGCTGTGCTCGCTCCTGCCGAGCACCATCGCACACGCGATCGAACACACGCGCCTCCAGGCCACGCTGTCGCCGACCCTGGACACGACCTTCGTGCGCACCGACCGCTTCGACGACGAGGTGGGGGCGCTCGGCCTGCGAAACGGCCCCACGAACCTGGTCGCGCCCTTCGGTCACGGCTACACGCTCGGTGAGTCCCTCGCGCAGTGTGTTCGCCCGGAGGAGGTCCGTGCGGCCCTCGTCGTCGCCTATCTGCTCGTCGAGCTCGGGCTCCTCGCCCCCGACGAACGGGTCCTCCACCCCGCCGGGGGTTGATCCGAACCCCGGCCTGCCCTTACCAACGGGGCGTGAACATCGACCTTCAAGAGCTCCTCACCGAGACCTGGAACCGCTTCAGCAAGTCCGAGAACCTCGTCCCGCTCCTGATCGCCGCGCTGATCGTGCTGGTCGGCGGCGGCCTGACGCTCGGCATCCTGATGGCACCGCTGATGGTCGGCTACATCCGGATGTGCCGGCGGGTGATCGACGGCGAGACGATCGAACCGGGGCAAGTCACGGAAGGCTTCTCGCAGTTCGCGCGCGCCTTCGTGCTCGGTCTGATCCTCGTCGTCGGCATGATCGTCACTGCGTGCACGATGGTCGGCCCGCTGATCCTCGCGTTCATCGCGATGTTCGCGTTCCACGTCATCGCGTTCGACGACGAGATCGGCGCGATCGACGCCATCAAACGCAGCCTCGAGATCGTGAAGGCCAACATGGGCCCGTGCATCCTCGTGTTCCTGATCGGCGGCGTGATCAACTCCGTCCTCAGCGGGACGTTCGTCCTCGGCATCCCGGCGTTCGGCTTCGTGATGCTCATGAACACGATCCTCTTCGAGCGGCTCGACGCCGCTACGAGCTCCGCCGCCCCGCAGCCCGCGTGAGCTGGCGGCGCCTCGTCGCTCCGTTCGGCGAGCTCGACCGGGGCGCCCTCCTCTTCTACCTGCGCGCCCACGCGCGCCCGCACGTCGCGGGGTGGACGACCTCCGCGCCCGAAACGGCGCTGCTCGACCGCCTCGAGGTCTCGGCGCCCGCGCGGATCCTCGACATCGGATGCGGCGCGGGCCGCCACACCCACGCGCTCGCCGAGCGCGGCTACGACGCGGTGGGGATCGATCTGTTCGAGCGCCCGCTGACCCTCGCGCGCCGCGGCGTCGCGAAGGACTTCCGACGTCTGTCTGCGACAAACCTCACGGAGGCCTTCGACGGTGAGCGCTTCGACGCCGCGATCGACGTGCTGGGCCCGGCGAGTGATCTGCCGCGCCATCGACTGGCGCGCTACGGCGAACAGGTCCGCGCGGTCCTGCGCCCCGGTGGACAGTGGATCGTGTTCAGCTTCCTCGGCGAGGCAGAGCTGCGGCCGATGTTCGCGCAGATGCGGATCGCGTCGGCGGACACCGACGCGACGGGGACCTGGATCGTCGCCTACTCGTGAATCTGCTCGGCGAGGTACGCGGTCTCGCCGAGGTTCTTGATCAGCTCGAGCTGGGTCTCGAGCCAGTCGACGTGCTCCTCCTCGGAGACGAGGATGCGCTCGAGGAGCTCGCGGGTGCCGTTGTCACCGACGTCGCGCGCGAGGGCGATGCCGTCGTTGAGTCGGACGAGGGCGTCCTTCTCCAGGGCGAGGTCGACCTCGAACTGCTCCTTCACCGTCTCGCCGATGTTGATCTTGCCGAGGCGCTGAAGGTTGGGGAGCCCGTCGAGGTAGAGGATGCGGTGCACGAGCTGGTCGGCGTGCTTCATCTCGTCGATCGACTCGTCGCGGACCTTCTTCCAGAGCCGCTGGTAGCCCCAGTTCTCGCAGAGCCGTGCGTGGAGCCAGTACTGATTGACGGCGGTCAGCTCCCCCGTCAGCACTTCGTTCAGCAGATCGATGATTGCGGCGTCGCCCTTCATGCGGCGCGCTTATCGGGTCGTTCGCCGGAGGGCAACCGGCATCCCGTCTTCGCGTGTTCGGTGATCATGCCCTCGATCGTCTTCTTGCAGGCGCCGCAGTCGCCGCCCGCCCCACAGCGCCGCTCGACCGCTTCTTCGGTGGCGGCACCCTCCTGGATGACGTTCAGAACCTGGCGATCCGAGACTCGACGGCAGACACAGACAATCACGACACATGACCCTCCGAGGCGTTGTTGAGAATGATATTCAATTGCATTCGCAACGGTCAAGAGCGCGGAAACCGACCCTGGGAGCCCTTCTGAGGGATCCTTCGGCCGATCCGAGGGGAAACGTGAGTCGAAATCGCGCGATTTCAGGAGGCGCGGAACGCGGGGCGGCGCCGCTCGAGGGCCCACTGGTACAGCTCGCGGTAGCGGATCGCCGCGGGCTCCCAGCCCATCGGCTTCTCCATGCACCGCTCCTGCATCGTGCGGAAGACCAGCGGGGCGTCGCGGTACACGGACAGCGCCCAGTCGATCGTGTGCAGGAGCGTCGACGAGGACAGGTACGAGAGCTTGAAGCCGGTGCCGCGCGCGGTCGCCGGGTCGCACTGCTCGACGGTGTCGTCGAGGCCGCCGGTCGCGGTGACGATCGGGAGCGTGCCGTAGCGCTGGCTGTACATCTGGTTGAGCCCGCACGGCTCGAAGCGCGACGGCATCAAGAACAGATCCGCGCCCGCTTCGATCCGGTGTGAGAGCCCTTCGTCGAAACCGATGCGCGCCGCGAAGCGCCCGCGAAGCTCTTCGCTCTTCGCGGCGAACACCGCTTCGTAGGTCGGGTCACCCGAGCCGAGCAAGACAACTTGCGCGCCCATCGCGAGGATCGCGTCGAGCGTCGTCGCGATGACGTCGCTCCCCTTCTGGTGATTGAGCCGAGACACGATTCCGATGAGCGGCGTGGTCGCCCCGACGTCCAACCCGAGTTCCCGCTGCAGCGCGCGTTTGCACACGGCCTTCCCGGAGAGATCCTCCGCGGCGTAGTGCGCGGCGAGGTACGGGTCCTTCTCGGGGTTCCACACCTCTTCGTCGATGCCGTTGAGGATGCCCACGAGGTCCGCACCGCGGAACTCCATCACCTCGTGCAGCCCGGCGCCGCCTTCGGGCGTGCGGATCTCCCACGCGTAGCGCGGCGACACGGTGGTGATCATCGTGGCGTGGTACGCGCCGCCCTTGAACGGGTTGAGCTGCCCGAAGTCTTCGAGGCCGTCCGGCTTGAACTGCGACTCCGGGATCCGCAGCGTGGCGAGCGCCTCCTTCGGGAACCGCGGCTGGTGCGCCATGTTGTGGATCGTGAAGACCGTCGCGGCGTCGAAGAACGGGTACTTCGCCTCGACCGTGTTGTGCATGATCGGCAGCCAAGCGCTCGGCCAGTCGTGCACGTGGAAGACGTCCGGCACGAACCCGAGGTAGCGACACAGCGAGAACGCGCCGCGCGACAGCAACCCGAAGCGCGCGGCCTCGTGCACGGTGCCGCCGTAGCTCTCGTAGATCGCACCACCGAACAGCGCGTCGTGCTCGAGGAAGTAGACGGGGACGTTCGTGCCCGGGAGGCGCGACTCGTGGAGCGCGCACCACGCCGTCCCGTCGCCGAGCGGCACACCGAGCGGTGCGAGGTGCCGTTGGTACCCCGACACGTCGATGTGCGCGTACTTGGGGAGCACGACGCGGACGTCCACGCCCAACGCGTGGAGCGCCTTGGGGAGCGCGCCCACGACATCGCCGAGGCCACCCGCCTTCGCGTAGGGGGTGCACTCCGAGGCGACGAACAGGACCTTCACGCGCGGAGGATAGCGTCACGGGGCGGGGGAACAACGACTTTTGCCGCGGCCGGCGCTTCCTGAGGGTTTCTTGGGCGCGACGTTCGTCGTCACGTTGCCGAAGGCGGCCTGAGCTCAGCCCCTTCGGTGCGGCACCATCGCGCCGACCGGCGTCTCTCCGAGGCGGATCGTCCGCACCGGCATTCGCTTGCGCGGCGCGTGCGCCTCCACGAAGGCGTCGTACGGCATCGGCTTGCCGAAGAAGTAGCCCTGCAGCGTCGTGCACCCGACCACGCGGAGGTGCCGTTGCTGCTGCACGGTCTCGACCCCCTCGGCGACGGTCGACAGGCCGAGCTCGCGCGCGAGCGCGACGATCGATCGCGTCACCGTGTCACACCGATCGTTGTCGAGGAGATCCTGCACGAAGCTGCGGTCGATCTTCACGCAGTCGAACGGGAGGCGATAGAGGTGCGCGAGCGACGAGTAGCCCGTTCCGAAGTCGTCCATCGCGAGCCGCACGCCCATCGCTTCGAGCTGCGCCAGGACCTGCGCGGCGTGCTCCGGTGACTTCATGACGGCGGACTCCGTCACCTCCAGCTCGAGTCGGTCGGGGGCGACGTTCGCGGCGGCGAGCGCGTGCTGCACGGCCGGGATGAGCGTCTCGTCTTCGAGCTGACGCGCCGAGATGTTGACCGCGATTCGCTCCATCACGATGCCGGCGCGCTTCAGGCGTTGGAAGTCGAGACACGCGCGTTCGATGATCCACGTCCCGACGGAGACCATGTGGTCCGAGGCCTCGAGCCGCGGGAGGAAGTCACCCGGCCCGACGAGCCCGTGGCCCGGCCGTTCCCACCTCAGCAGCGCTTCGGCGGAGACGAGCCGGCCGTCGAGGTCGACCTGTGGTTGGTAGAACAGCTGAAACTCACCCTCCGACAGCGCGTTCTCGAAGGCGTGGCCCCAAGGGAGATCGTGGGTGCCGGGGAGCGCCTCGTCGATGATCGTCGCGTTGCGCCCGCTGTGTTTCGCCGC
Source organism: Deltaproteobacteria bacterium (assembly GCA_040218735.1). Lineage (GTDB taxonomy): Bacteria > Myxococcota > Kuafuiibacteriia > Kuafuiibacteriales > Kuafuiibacteriaceae > JAUHYN01. The sequence continues at coordinate 26,192 of JAVJQW010000046.1, read as the reverse complement.
ATACATCGCGCGGTCCGCCGCCTTGACGAGCGCGTCGGCCGTGGTCCCGCTCTCCGGAAACGTCGCGACGCCGATGCTCGCGGTGACCTTCGCCTGGCACGCGTGTGCACCGTAGCGTCGCGCGAGCACCTCGCGGACGCGCTCCGCCGCGCACTGAACGTCGTCGGTCGTGGCGACGTCTTCGAGGACGATCGCAAACTCGTCGCCCCCCAACCGCGCCGCGAAGTCGCAGTCTCTGAGCGTCTGTCGGAGACGACTCGCGACTTCGACCAACAACGCGTCGCCCTTTTCGTGACCGAGCGTATCGTTCACCGCTTTGAACCCGTCGAGGTCGACGTACAGGAGCGCGAAGCGCTGCTCGCTGCGGCGGGAACGGGCGACGGTTTGCGCGACGCGTTCCTCGAAGCTGCTCCGGTTGGCGAGCTGCGTGAGGCTGTCGAAGTTGGCGAGACGTCGCAGGTCCTGCTCGGCGCGCTGACGCTCCTGCGCGTGGCGTATCGTGCGCTTGAGGATGCGGTCGTCGAGCTGACTCTTGGTGATGAAGTCCTGGGCCCCGGCACGCACCGTCTCGAGCGCGAGCCGTTCGTCGGCGTGACCGGTGAGGACGATCATCGGCGGCGCGTCGACGGCGTTCTGGATTCGCAGGACGACGTCGAGGCCGTCGGCGTCGGGGAGCGTGATGTCCGCGAGCACCATGTCGTAGCGGTTCTTCTCGAGCGCACACAGCGCGTCGTCGAGGCTCCGGACCCAGTCGAACGTCCACTCGGGGAGTTGCCGTACGAGGTAGACGCCGACGAGCTCGGCGTCGGCGTCGTCGTCTTCGATCAGCAGCATACGGCCACCGCTCGAATCCCCGGAGGGCGCGGCGCGGCGCGCGCGACCGGGCGTGGCCTCCAGCGACCGCACCAGACTCACGAACTCGCTCGACTGCATCGCCGTGCCCACGTGGAGCAGGTTCGGCGGCCCGCTGGCCGGGTAGAGTTCCCCTTCCGGGTTTGGCTCAACTCGAAACCCGACCGGCCGAATACGAGTCAGTGGGGATGACGCTGGCGAAATCATTGCAGACCTCGGGCCCGGCCGAGGGCCAGGTGTCGGCGGCGGCGCTCTGTGCGCTCCACGGGCTGGACGAAGACAAGCTCGCGAGGATCCGAAGGCTCATCGACGACGGACACGTCGACCCGCAGGTCGTCGCGGACGAGCTGCGCGCGTGGACGCGCGGTGCGCATCGGCACTTGGGCGCGGAGAAGGTCGACGCCGCCCTGTCGAGCGCGACGCTCGACCCCGAATATTGGCGACGATTCCTGCGGGCGCGCGTCGACGACGCCTACGTCGACGACCGGCGCGCCGTCGGGCGTCAGCACGTCGAACAAGACCTGCCACCGGAGGCCTTCACGGCCCAGATGACGATCGCGCGCGCGTCGATTCGTCGCGCGATCGACGAAGCGGGACTCGACGAAAAAGAGCGTTCCCTCACCCAGGAGGCAGGAGGGGCGCTGCTCCAGCTCGACACGGGGCTGGTCATGGCGGAGCTCGCCGCGCACAGCGCCCGGCGCGGCTCACGGAACGACGAGCTCTCGGCCATCTACGAAGAGGTCAAACGTGTCGTCGCGGCGGCGGCGGTCGGCAACTTCGATCTGCGCTACATCGCGCAGTCCGAGGACGACGAGACCCTCGAACGTTCCATCAACGAGCTCCTCGCGTCCTTCTCGGCGACGGTGCACCAGGTCCGGGCGGTGGCGGACGGCGACTACCGCAACGCCTTCGAAGCACGCTCCGACGAAGACCAGCTAGGACGTGAGCTGTCACGTCTGACGAACACACTGCGGAACGCAACGGAGCGCTCCGAGCGCGACCGGTGGATGCAGAAGGGGCAGTCCGATCTGCTGGAGCAGATGCGCGGCGGGCCGGAGGTCGACGTGCTGGCGCGTCGTGTGTTGGCGTACGTCGCCGACCGCGTCGGCGCGCCGGTAGGCGCCGTGTTCGCGCCGACGGAGGACGGATCGCTGCGGCGCTCGGCGGTGTTCGGGATCGCCGCGGAGGACGTGCCCGAGACCATTCGCCCGGGTGAGGGCCTCGTCGGCGAGATCGCCAACGCGCACCGCGCGGTGTTCGACCTCGACGTGTCGGCGAACCCGGTGCGCGGATCGTACGGGCTGGGCGAGATCCTCCTGAAACACATCGCGGTGATTCCGCTCGTGTCCGACGACTCCGTGCGCGGCGTCCTCCAGCTCGCGCTCCCGCGGCCGCTCGACGCGATCCGCCAGGACTGGCTCCAGTCGATCGCCGAGAACGTCGCGATCGCGATGGAAGCCGCAGAGTCGCGCGCGCTGATGAAGGTGCTCCTCGAGAAGTCCGAGGTGCAGAGCCTGGCCCTCCGCGAGCAGGCGGAGGAGCTGCGGACGTCCAATGAAGAGCTGGAGGTCTCGCGCAAGGAGATCGAAGCCCGCAACGAAGCGCTCGAGCGCCAACAACGCGACCTCGAGACCGCCGCCGCGGAGCTCGAAGAACGCGCCCAGCAGCTCGACCGCGCGAGCAAGTACAAGAGCGAGTTCCTGGCGAACATGTCGCACGAGCTCCGTACGCCGCTGAACAGTATGCTCATCCTCTCCGAGGGGCTCTGCCACAACCCGGACGGCAACCTCACCGAACGGCAGCTCGACTCGCTGCGCATCATCGACGACGGCGGGCGCGAGCTCCTTCGCATCATCAACGACATCCTCGATCTGTCGAAGGTCGAGGCGGGGCGCATGACGCTCCAGATTCAGCCCGAGTCGGTTCAAGGCATCGTCGACACGATGCACGATCAGTTCACGGCGGTCGCGGAGAAGAAGAACGTCGCGCTCACGGTGGAGGTCGACGAACGTGTCCCCGACGAGCTCGTCACGGACGGACGTCGGCTGGAGCAGATCCTCAGAAACCTCATCGGCAACGCGCTCAAGTTCACGCCGCAAGGCTCCGTCTCGGTCCGCGTCCAACCCGTGGCGTCCACGATGGTCCTCCGCGACCCCTCGCTCGACGCTTCGTCCTGCCTCGCCATCGCCGTGCGCGACACGGGGATCGGCATCTCGCGCGAGAACCACACGGCAGTGTTCGAAGCGTTCCAGCAGGCCGACGGCTCGACGAGTCGAACCTACGGAGGCACCGGCCTGGGCCTCGCGGTCTCCCGCCAGCTCGCAACGCTGCTCGCCGGAGAGATCCACCTCGAGAGCGAGCTGGGACACGGGAGTACGTTCACGCTGGTGCTGCCGGTGCGACATCCGGACGGGTCTCAGGACTCGTATCCGAGGGTGCCCCGACGTCCGCGTCGCGCTGAGCCTCGCCCAGCGAGCCCGGCGACTCCCGCGCCGAAGGTCGCGCCCCCTCCCCTGGAGGAGGTCGCTCCCGAAGCACCTGCTTCGGAACGCGCGCTGCTGATCGTCGAAGACGACGCGGTCTTCGCCGAGCTGCTCGCGGAGCGCGCGAGGGGCGCAAACTACGACCCGGTCATCTGCGGCTCCGGCAAGGAGGCGATCCTCGTCGCGCAGCGCATCGACCCGAAGGGCATCGTGCTCGACCTCGGCCTGCCGGACATCGACGGCATGAAGGTGCTCGAGCAGCTCAAACAGACGCTGACCACGCGACACATCCCGGTGCACGTCGTCTCCGCGCACGCGTGTCGCGCCGAAGTCCTCCGACTCGGTGCGCTGGGTTTCGTCCAGAAGCCGATCGGCGAGCAGGACATGGTCGGCGTCTTCGAGCGTCTGGCCGCCCTCGAGTCGCGACCGGTGGCGCGGGTGCTCGTCGTCGAGGACGACGTGGCCACGCAGACCGCGATCCGCGAGGCGCTGGACAGCCCGAAGCTGGAGCTGTTCGTCGTCGATACGGCCGAGGCCGCGCTCGAAGCGCTCTCGGCGGAGCGCTTCGACTGCATCGTGCTGGACCTAAGACTCCCGGACATGTCCGGCGAGGACCTGCTGGCGCAGCTCGACGAGAGCCACCCGCCGGTCGTCGTGTACACCGCGTCCGAGCTCGACGACGTTCGGTTGGTCGAGCTCTCCGAGCACACCCACAGCATCGTCCTGAAGGGCGCGCGAACGCCGGACCGACTCCTCGACGAGGTCAGCCTGTTCCTGCATCAGGTCGAACGTGATCTGCCCGCGCCGCAGCGCGCGACGTTGAACCGGCTCTACGACAAGGAGGAGGTCCTGCGCGGGCGGAAGGCGCTGGTCGTCGACGACGACATGCGCAACGTCTTCGCGCTCACCGAGCTGCTCCAACGCCACGGGCTCGAGGTCGTGCAGGCGAAGAACGGCAAGGTCGCGCTCGAGCAGCTCGATGCACACCCGAACGTCGACGTCGTCGTCATGGACATCATGATGCCGATCATGGACGGCTACGAAGCGACCCGGCGCATTCGCGCCCTCCCCGAGTACAAAGAGCTGCCGATCATCGCCGTGACCGCCAAGACGCTCCCGGAGGATCGCGACGCGTGTCTGGCGGCCGGAGCGAGTGACTACATCAGCAAACCGATGTCGCCGGAGAACCTGCTGGCCCTGATGCGTGTCCTGCTCTTCCAGAACGCGGGGACGGCGAATGCGACCTGAGGTCCTCGAGGAGATCGAGATCGAGATCGTCGTCGACACGATTCGACGACGGTGGGGCATCGACTTCTCGGGGTACAAACGCGACTCGCTTTCGCGGCAGCTCCACCGAGCGGCGACCGAGCTCGGCGTCCGCCGACTGAGCTCGCTCGTCGAGCGACTCGTCTACGAAGAGACGTTTTCGGAGTCCTTCGTCTCGCAGCTCTTTGTGTCGGTCACTTCGTTCTTTCGGGACCCCGACTTCTTCCGCACGCTCGCGAACGTCGTGTTGCCCGAGCTCGCCGCCTACCCTCGCCCGAAGATCTGGCACGCGGGCTGCGCGACGGGTGAAGAGGTCTACTCCCTCGCGTTCCTGCTCGACGAAGCCGGCCTCCTCCAACGCAGCACGATCTACGCGACCGACATCAACATGCGCGCGCTGCGCATCGGGCGAACGGGAGCCTACCCGTTGGAGTCGATCGCCGCCGCCGAGGACAACTACCGAGCCGTCCGCGGTCCGGGCTCGCTCGACGACTACTTCGTGACCTCCGGCGGACCGATGGGCCTGGTGTGCTCGCGCGTCCGCGACGCAATCACCTGGTCGGCGCACGACCTCACCTCGGATGGGATCTTCGCGGAGGTCGACCTCGTCCTCTGTCGCAACACCTTGATCTACTTCGGGCCAGAGCTTCGCGCCGGCGTCGTCCGGCGATTCCGCGACACCCTGTCGCCGCTCGGCTACTTGGCGCTCGGAGCCTCCGAGAGCCTCGACACGGTCGCGAGCGACAGTCAGTTCCGCACGGTCGACGCCGCGCAGCGGATCTACCAGCGTTCGAAGGGAGCGCTCCGGTGAACGCGAAGGCTCTCGTCGTCGCGGACGAGTCCGAGCGCGGCCTCATCGCCGGCACGCTCCAATCGTTGGGCTTCGAGGTCCTCGAAGCGGGCGCCTGCAACACTGCGCTCGAGCACGTCTCGGAGAACGAGCTCGCGCTCGTCATCGTCGCCGCCGAGCTCCCGGACATCGGCGGCGTCGATCTCGCGCGACTGATCCACGGCGACCGCACCAAGTCTCACGTGCCGATCCTGTTGATGGCGTCGGACGAGACGTGGAACCGCGTGGGGAGCCTCGCGTTCGATCGCGGCATCATCGATCGTCTCCGCCTCCCGTTCCGGCAGAGTGTGCTCCGCGGCAAGGCGAAGATTTACCTCGAGATGTACCAGTCGCGTCAGCTGCTCCGCGACAAGACCGAACGGCTCGAGCGTTCCAACGACGAGCTGCACGAGCTCGCCCACGCCGCCGCCCACGATCTTCGCGCGCCGCTCCGCGCGATCCTCGGGTACCTCGACATCATCACGGAGGACGACCCCAAGGATCGAGACCAGTACATGGACAAGATCCGGCGGTCGACGACGCGGATGGACACGATGATCCAGGGGATGCTCGCCTACGCCGAAGCGACACGCGGCGCCGTCGACGAGAGCGTCGACCTCGACCTCTGCGTCCGCGAGGTCGTGCACGGATTCGGGCCGGCCATCGAAGCCTCGCACGCGCTGGTCGCCGCGGAGAAGCTTCCGACGGTCACCGGCAATACGAAGCAGCTCCGCCTGGTGTTCGAGAACCTGATCGCCAACGCCTTGGCGTTCGCGCGGCCGGAGATCATGCTCGAGGTCGGCATCCGGGCGACGGTCGTGGGCGCTTCGGTGCACGTCGAAGTGGAAGACAACGGCACCGGCTTCGACATGAAGTGGCGAGAGGAGATCTTCCGCCCCTTCCGACGCCTCGTCCCCGCCTCCGAAGGGGACGGCGCCGGCGTGGGGCTCGCTACGGTTCGGCGCATCGTCGAGAGACACAACGGCTCGATCGTCGCGACGAGCGAACGCGGGCACGGGTCGAAGTTCACGGTCGAGCTCCCGATCACGGCGTCGGAGATCGAGCGTTTCGAGCAAACCCCGAAGGTGTAGCCCGCAACGCATCGTGACGAACGCGGCACACCGTCGCCAGGCCTCGACCTCCGTGTTAGACGCCGAGCGCGATGGGTTGGAAGGAAGACTGGAAGGCCAAAGAACACTCCGCGATGGACGCCGTGCGGCGCATCGGGCGGGGGCGGCACATCTTCATCGGGTCCGGCGCGGCCGAGCCGATCGCGCTCGTCGAAGCGCTCACCGCCAACGCCGAGTGTTTCTCGGACAACCCGATCGTTCACCTGCTGACGCTCGGACCCGCGCCCTATGTCGAGGAGCGATTCGCATCGAACTTCCGCCACAACGCCTACTTCATCGGGCCGAACGTCCGTGAAGCCGTCGGCGCCGGGCGGGCCGACTACACGCCGGTGTTCCTCTCGCAGATCCCGAAGCTCATCACCTCGCGCCGCACGCCCGTCGATGTCGCGCTCGTGTCCGTGGCCCCGCCGGACGACAACGGCTACGTGAACCTCGGCGTCTCCGTGGACATCGTGCTCGCGGCCGTCGACGCCGCCGACGTCGTGATCGCCGAAGTGAACCCGGCGATGCCGCGCATCCACGGCGCCGGCGCGATCCCCACGCGCCTGATCGACGCTTGGTGCACCACCGAACACCCGCTCCCGGAGCACCCGCCCGAGACCCTGGACGAGGTGGACATGGAGATCGGCAAACACGTCGCCTCGCTCGTGCCCGACCGCGCGACCCTGCAGATGGGCATCGGCCGCATCCCGGACGCGACGCTGATGTCGCTGATGGATCGCAAGGACCTCGGCGTCTGGACGGAGATGTTCTCCGACCGGCTGATCGACCTCGTCGAAAACGGGAACGTCACCGGTAAGTACAAGACCACCGACAAGTGGCGCATCAACTCGTCGTTCACGTTCGGGACGCAGCGCCTCTACGACTTCATCGACGACAACCCGGCGTTCGAGTTCCGGCCGTCGGACATCATGAACGACCCGGGGCGCATCTCGCGTCAGCACATGATGGTCGCGATCAACAGCGCGCTCCAAGTGGACCTCACGGGTCAGGTCTCGGCCGACTCCATCGGGTCCAAGTTCTACTCGGGCATCGGCGGCCAGGTGGACTTCATCCGCGGCGCCTCGCTGTGCCCCGGCGGGAAGCCGATCATCGCGCTGCGCTCGACCGCGAAGGGCGGCACGATCAGCCGCATCGTCGCGAGCCTCGCCGAGGGCTCGGGGGTCGTCACCTCGCGCGGCGACGTGCGCTACGTCGTCACGGAGTTCGGCATCGCCGACCTGTGGGGCCGTTCGGTGCGCGAGCGTGCGACGGCGCTGATCGAAATCGCCCACCCCGACTTCCGCGACGAGCTGCTCGCCTCCGCCAAGCAGAGAAAGTACGTCTTCCAGGATCAGCAGACCGGCCCGGCCACCGCGCCCCGCGGTTGGAGCCGCAAGCTCGAAACCTCGCGCGGGACGGTGCGCATCCGACTCCTGCGCCGCATGGACGAGCGGAAGATGCAGGACCTCTTCTACAACCTCTCCGAGGAGACCAAGCAGAAGCGGTGGATGACGGCGATGGTTCGGCTCCCGCACGAAGCGATGGAGCAGTACCTCGACGTGGACTACGACCGGCGCGTCGCGTTCGTGGTCGAGCACACCGAGAGCCCGGACGCCGAGCCCGCCATCCTCGCGGTGGGTCGCTACGCGGGCGTCGTCGGCCAAGACGACGCGGAGGTCGCGTTCGTCGTGCGCGACGACTGGCAGGGCGTCGGCGTCGGCACCGCGCTGCTGGAGCGACTCGTGGCCTTCGCACGCAGCCGCGGGCTCGACGCGCTCACCGCCGAGGTCCTCTCGACCAACGCGAAAATGCTCCGCGTGTTCCACGACTTCGGCCTGCCGATCCGCACGAAGCTGGAGGAAGGCGTCATCGACGTCCGGATCTCGCTCGAAGAGAAGCGGCCGAAGTGATCGTCAGGGCTGAGGCCCCTCACCGAAGCGCGCGACGACCAGCGTGACGTCGTCGGTGTTCGGGAGCCCCTCCGCGTGCCGCGCGAGGTGGTGCAGCAACGAGTCCTTCACCCCCGCCGCGCCAAAGCCCGCCGTTTGCTCCAGCACGCTCTGCAGGCGGCGGTGTCCGAACTGCTCGCCGCTCGGCCCCTCTCGTTCGATGAGGCCGTCGGTGTAGAAGATGAACATGTCGTCCGTCTCCAGCGAGACCCGCACCTCGCGGTAACTCGCGTCGTGGCTCGCCCCCAGCGGTGTCCCGTGCGCGCGCACCGTCGAGATGTGGTGGCGGTCGGACGACGGCCGCACGATGTACGGCAGCACGTGCCCTGCGTTGGCGATCGTCAGCACCCGATCGTGCGGGTTGAAGATCGCGACGACGCAGGTCATCAGGAGCTGCTGCTGCCCGGCGCTCTCGACGGCGCGGTTCATGAGCGTCAGCAGCTGACCCGCCTGGAGCTTGTCGCCGTAGACCGCCCGCGTGACATCACACGACGCCTTCGCGACGCCCGTCATGATCCCCGCCGGGACGCCGTGCCCCGTGACGTCGCCGAGCACCACCAGCACCCGACCGTCGGGGAGATCGTGCACCGCCCACCAGTCGCCGGAGCAGACGGACGCCGCCTGCGAGTCCGCCGACACGTCGAGGAACGGGCGGTGGAACTCACTCGCGTCGGGGAGGAGGAGCTTCTGCACCGACCGCGCGACCTCGATCTCGCGCTCCATCTCGCGGTGGCTCGCGCGCTCCTCGAGCATGCGTTTGATGACGTCGGACAGCGTGACGAAGTGATGCCGCAGCGCCGTCACCTCCGGCGTGTTGTCACCTCCGACGCCCGCCCCCAGACCGCCGAGCCGCTCCAGGAAGGCGACCTCGATCCCCTCCAGGCGCTGTGTCGCCGCCTGCACCGAGCCGACCTGGCTGCTGTCCCCCACCGCGGACATCGCGTTGAGCGCCTCCGCCAGCCACTCCAGGAGCTCCTTCGAGACGCTGTGCCCCATGTCCGAAGAGATCGACGACATCTCGTTCGTCGACACCTCCAACGACCGCATCAACATCTCGCGGTCGTCGTCCATGTGTTTGTAGTGGTCGCTGATCCGTCGAAGGAGCTTGCGCCACACCTCGTTCGAGGGGGCCGCGTCGAGATCCGAGTGCCCGACCTTCTTCAGCTGGCGCGCCAACAGGGCTTGGACTTCCATCGTCTACCTCAATCCTCGAACCAACAGAGTGTCGTCGGCATCGCGCGCTGGTCGCGAGCCGTGACGTCCAGATCGAACACCGCCGTCACGCGTGTGCTCCGCAGGTGCCGGACGTCGATGAACACGGAGTGCGCGGCGTCGAAGATCTTGAACAACCCGATCCCCGCGCCGCCGTGGCTGGTGTCCAGAACGTCGCCCGCGTCCCGGCTGGCGAGGCCGCGCGCGACGCCCGAGAACAAGTGCTCGCGCGAGAGCCGCCCGAACGGATCCGAGACCTCGATGCCGAACCGCGACCCGTCCGTCGCGACCTTCACCGTCGGTATCTCCTGGCGCTCCAGGCGGATCGTCTGTTTGCGATCGTGCGCGTACTTCGGCAACCCGTCCGACGTCGTCGGCGCGCCGTACATCGCATTCATCAGCAGCTCGTGCGCGGCGACCGCGATGCGCTCCGCTTGGCGACCCACGATCCCACTCTGCAGCGAGAGGTCCCGCACGGCCTGCACCGTCTCTTCGAGATCGTCGGTCGTCCTCGGCTCGAACGTTCGCGTCGCCGCGCCCGCCAGCACGAGGCCGTCCAGCGCGACACCGGACGACGGCGACAGCAGCACCGACGCGGTCAGGAACAGCTCCGCGGGGCGCGGCATGGACGCAAACTCCGGCCAAGCGACGAAGCGCCCGTAGCGACGGTCCGACGACGACCGCGACAGGAAGGTACGGGAGTCCCGCGTCCCCCACACGAGCAGCTGCGTGAACGGGAGATCGTCGGCGAGGACCTCCGTCACCGCCGAGAGCTGTTCGAGGTTGCAGCCGATGAGACGCGGCCGTCCGGCGAAGGCCTCGGGCACGACCAGGTCGTAACCCGCGACCTCCTCCAGGTTCCCGGCCGCGCCCAGCACACGCCCGATCCGTTTCCGCACCGCGGCGTTCCTGTCGAACACGACGATGTGGGCGCCCGAGCTCATCGGCGGGACGTTCTCGCGAACCGAACCTGATGAGAACCCCGCGGCGTCTCGACCTGCAGGATCAACGAACGACCGACCGACGTCCGCCACCACTCACTCTTCCAGGTCTCCTCGAACTCGGCGGGCGTGCGCACGACGCGGTCACCGATTCGCGTGATGACGTCGCCCACCCGAAGGCCCGCACGATCTGCCTGCAACCCGGGCCGCAGGTCGAACACGAGCACCCCCTCGGCGGGCCCCGCGATCGTCGGCGGGATCGGCGCGACCGACAGCCCGCGGATCGCACGCTCCTCCCCGAAGTGGGCGCGCGCTTCGTCGTAGCGCGCACGCGGCGCTTCGTACCGGACGAACATCTCGACTCCACCGTCGGCCGGCCGGCTCCAGTGGTCCTTGCGCACCGGCGCGAGGATCGGACCGACCGCCGCCTCCAGACGACGCGCGATCTCCTCCGGCTGCTCCAGCTTCGGCTGCGCCGCGGCGAAGGCGCCGTACGTCCCTTCGAGCGAGCCGATCAGCTCCCGCGCGAGGTGCGCCATCATGTCGATGCGCGCCGCCTCCAACGCCGCCTCTTCGTCGGCGCCCACGGCGCGACCGACGATCGTCGCGACGTCGGGCCCCACCACGAACGGACGCTCCGTCCACGCGGGCGGCAGCTCCACCTTCTTCGGCGTCGGCTCGGCGACGGGCTTCGGCGCCGTCTCGACCACCGCGGGTTTCGGCGGCGTGCGCGTCATCTCGCGGTACCCGAGGAACGCCACGGCGACGACGAGCGCCCCGAGTATGAACGGCAACCACGGACGTGCCGACGACGTCGGCGGCGGCGCGAGCGGGATCGGCGCCTCGCGCAGGATCGTCGTCGGCGCCGCCGCTGCGCTCGCCGTGGACGTCATACCTCCGGTCGCCCAAGTCAGGAGCGGGAGCGCGCGGCCGAACTCGAGGACCTCGTGCGTGCGTTTGTCGACGACGAACGGCGCCTCGCCCACGCTCAATCGGTCGCGGTGTTCGTTGAGATCGATCCGCGTCTCGCGCTTGGTCTGCGACTCCGTCCCCGTCGCCTCGACGATCACACTCTCGACGTCGCGCGCCGACAGGCCCTGCTCGCGCAACATCGCGACGTAGTCGAGCGGGACCCCCCTCAGCTTCAACGAGTCGACGTCGGCGCGGATGCGGTTCAGCCCCTGATGGAACAGCCGCAGCCCCGCGTCGGTGTGCGACGTCGCGCCGCCGAGCTCGATGACGACGTCCCCTTCGACGCCGTCGAGCACACGCTTCCAGCTGATCGAGGTGTCGAGCGCGCCGTGCGCACGGATGCGCGTGACACGGCCCTCCACCGTCTTCTCGACGCGCGCCGCCTCCGGCTCCGGTGCTTCCGCGTGCTCCTGCAGCGCGGCCCGAACGTCGTCCGGGACCTTGGTCCCGAGGGCCCCCGTCGCAAACGCGAAGTACGCCTCCGGGTCGTCGTCGAGCGGCGCCGTCGCCGAGCAGCGCGGGCAGTCCGCGACGCTCTCGGCGCCCTTCAACGTCTCCACGTCGCGCTCGACGTCGATCTCGGACGTGAACTCGTGTCCGCAACGATCACACAGGTACGGCGCGTGGAACGAGACCAACTGCCCGTCCCCCGCGAAGCCCGGAATCATCGCGAGCTGGTTCACCACCGCGTCCGAGCACCGCGCGAGGTAGAGCTCGTCGACCTTCATGGTCTTCGTCATCTGCAGCCACTCGCGCACGCCGAAGGACGTGATGCGCTCGATGCCGCTGAGGTCGAACACCACCCGTCCGCTCAGACGCTCCGCGATGCGGCGGCCCTCGAACTGCTCCGTGATGCGGCCGTTGAAACGCACGACGTCGAGCGTCGGGTGCTTCGCGACCTGTACGTCGACGCCGAGGTGCGCCTCCTGCAGCGTGAACGTCCCCGTGCCCGTCACGGAGTCCGAAGCGGGCTCGGGCGCCACCGGTGCGGGCGCCGCGGGGGGCGTCTGCACCATGGAAGGGCTGCGCGCGGGCGTCGGTCGCGCCTTCCGCTCCACGGGCATCTGCGACTCCTGGATGACGGTGAGCGTCATCGTCTGGTTGTGCAGATCGCAGCGACCGTCGGCGAACGGTGACAGCTCTCCGTACGAGTAGAAGCCGACGAGCTCCGAACCCTTCGGCAGCACTTCGTCGACGGCCTCGACCTCGTCCTCGGTGCGCGCACCGAGCACCAGGCGTCGCCCGACGCAGCTGACCGCCACCGCGAGCGCGGCGCCGTGATCCTCGGAGCCGATGCGCGCCATCGACGCGTTGGCGGCGCCGGTCGCGCCCTGCACGAGCCGATCGAAGTCGGCCTTCATCAACTGCACGAGGTGCCCGGTCGGTACGTCACCCGCGAAGGTCATGCTGTTGGTCGCCTCGTCGACGGACAACAGCGTGCGGACCAGGAACTTCGTATCGTCGGCGCTGGAACGCAGCGACAGCGGGAACAACAACCCGCTCGCCGGGAGCTCCGTCGCCTTCGCGCCGAGGTACCGCTTGTAGAGCGCGAGGGCCGGCTCGCCGTCGATCTCGTAGAGCACGTTGCCCTCGGACCGCGTGATGCGCCGCTCCGCGCCGAACTTGTCCCAGCCACCCTTGCTGCCGTGGCCGATCAGGACGTGGTCGCCGTACAGCCCCACCGCGACGACGACGTTCTGCACCAGCTCGCCGTCGACGAGGACCCACGTCTTCTCGAATCGGGTGCCGTCCCCGGAGAGGCCGCCGGTGATCACGACGTCCTCCGGGAGCACGGCGTTGAAGCCGCGCACCAGCTCGCTCCCGTTGACGCCGAGGCCCTCGGAGAGCACCAGCACGCCGCGCAGGTCCTTGCGGTCGAGGTTGCGCGCGAGGGTCTCACCCGCGACGAAGCTCTGCCGTGGATCGTTCACGCGCACCGAAGCGCGCGCGAGGTGTGTCCGCGAGAAGCGCGTGATGGCGACGCTGATCGAGTGGTCGTCGACCTCCGTCCCGTGGATCTCACCCGCCGTCGAGCAACCCACGATCGTGGAGCGCGGGTACTTCTTCGTGAGCTCGCGAATCGCCGGGCAGTCCGCCGGCACCTCCGGCGCGCCGAACGCGAGGATGAGGGTGCGGATCGAGTCGGCGTCGGGCAGCGGCTCGGACCAGCGGTTCGTCTCGAGGTCGTAGCGCCGACGCTCGACCTGCATCCGCTGCGCGACGCTCGGACGGGTGTCGTTGCGGGGCATCGGATCGAACGACGGCAGCTGCTGCGTCGCGTCGCGCTGCGGGCGCTGGAGCGGACGCGCGCTCTCGGCGAACACCGTGAGCGTCATCGTCTGGTTGTGCAGGTCGCAGCTCCCGCGCCCGAACGGCGACAGCTCGCCGTACGAGTAGAAGCCGCAGAGCTGCGTCCCCTCCGGCAGGACGTCGAGGACGGCCTCGACCTCCTCGTCGGTCCGCGCCCCGAGTACGAGGCGCCGGCCGACGCAGCTGATCGCGACGGCGAGCGCCTGGTCGACGTCGCCTTCGAGGAGCTCGCGCGTGTGTTTCGCGGCGTCGCCCGCGCCGACGACGAGGCGGTCGAAGTCCGCCTTCATCAGCTGCACGAGGTAGCCCTCCGGCACGTCACCCGCGAACGTGAGCGTCTGGTTCGACTCGTCGACGCCGAGCAGCGTGCGGACGAGGAACTTGTCGGAGCTCGCGTCCTCGCGGAGCGACAGCGGGAACAACAGGCCGCTCGCCGGGAGCTCCGCCGCCTTCGGTCCGAGGTACGCCTTGTAGAGCTCGAGCGCCGGCTTGCCGTCGATCTCGTAGAGCACGTTGCCGACCGCCTTCGTGATGCGCCGCTCCGGACCGAACTTGTCCCAGCCGCCCTTGCTGCCGTGGCCGACCTGGATGTGGTCGCCGTAGAAGCCGACGACCACGACGGTGTTCTGCCGAACCTCGCCGCCGCAGAAGACCCAGGTGCGCTCGAACCGCGCGCCGTCGCCCGCGAGCCCGCCGGTGACGATGACGTCGTCGGGGAGCACTTCGTTGAACCCGCGCACCAGCTCGCTCCCGTTGACCGCGAGGCCTTCGGAGAGCACGAGCACCGCGCGGAGATCGTCGTCCTTCAGCGCGGAGGCGAGACGGCGCGCGACCGCGTAGGACTCCTCGGGCCGCGCGACGGACGCGGAGTGCGTGCGGAGCTTCGTATGGGCGAAGGACGTGACGGTCGCGGCGATGGAGAGGTCGCGCACCTCGGTACCGTGGATCTCGCCCGAGCCGGAGCAACCGACGACGACCGAGTTGGGATACTGACGCGCGAGCTGCTGCAGCGGCGCCGCCTGGTCCGCGACCTCCGGCGCGCAGAACGCGAGCACGAGGGTCTGCGGCGAATCGAGGTCGGGCATCTTCGGCGGCAGCCACGTCCGGTTCTCGAGGTCGAAGCCAATCGACTCGACGCGCATGGCCTTCGACGGAGCCTCCGCCGGGACGTGGCGCACCGGCTCCGCGGACTCGCCGAGCACGGTGAGCGTCATGGTCTGGTTGTGGAGGTCACACGCGCCCGTCGTGAACGGTGAGATCTCGCCGTACGAGTAGAAGCCGACGATGTCGGTGTTCTTCGGGAGCGCCTGCTTCGCGGACGCGACCTCCTCTTCGATGCGCTCGCCGAGCACGAGCCGGCGCCCGACGCAGCTGACCGCCAGCGTGAGGAAGCGACCCTGGTGCGTGGCGAGCTTCGACGTCGACGCGATGCCCGCGTCGTTGGCGCCGTCGATCAGTCGATCGAAGTTCGCCTTCATGAGCTGCACGTGGCTGCCCTCCGGGATGTCGCCCGCGAAGGTGAGGCTCTGCGCGCTCCGGTCGACGCCGAGCAGCGTGCGCACGAGGGACTTGCCGCCTTCGGTGCGCATCGCGAGCGGGAACAACAGGCCGCTCGCCGGGAGGTCCTTGGCCTTCGGGCCGAGGTAGCGCTCGTAGAGCGCGAGCGCGGGGACGCCGTCGATCTCGTACACGACGTTGCCCTGCGACTTCGACACGACGCGGTCCGCGCCGAACTGATCCCAGCCGCCCTTCGACCCCGTCCCGATCAAGAGGTGGTCACCGTAGAGCCCGACCGCGACGACGGAGTGCTGACGGACGCGCCCGCCGCCGAACAGCCACGTGCGCTCGAAACGTTCGCCGTCGCCCGCGAGCCCGCCCGCGACGACGACGCCCTTGGGCAGCGTCGCGTTGAAGCCACGCACGAGCTCGCTGCCGTTGACGGAGACCCCCTCGGAGAAGACGAGCACCGCGCGTAGGTCGGGGCGCGTGAGCTTCCGCGCCAGCGCTTCGGCGGCGGCGTAGGAGTGACGTGCGTCCGGGACTTCGACGGTGACGTTGGCGAGCTCGGTCTTCTCGAACTTGATGATGCCGACGGACAGGCTCCGGTCGACGACCTCCTGGCCGAAGATCTCCCCCGAAGTGCTGCACCCGATCACGTGCGACTGCGGGTACGCGCAGAACAGCTCGATCAACGCGCGCGGATCGTCGAAGCACTCGGGCGCACCGGCGACGAGCACGAGCGTGCGACGCGAGTCGAGCGCCGGGAACGCGGGCTGCGACCACTTCTTCGCGTCGAGGTCGTAGCGAAGGCTCACGACCTCACACGAGGACGGCGGCACGGGCATGGGCTCCTTCGCGGTCTTCTCGACGGGCTCGGCTTCGAGGTCACTCGCGATGTCGGCGTTCACGTTCACCATGGTCTTTCCTTCCGGCTCACTGTCTTGGGTGGCGTCGAGCGACGCGATGTCGGCCGACGACCGCACCTGCGGGAGGCCCAGGTCCTCGAGCGCGCGGCGCATTTGTTCGGCGGTTTGGTAGCGGGCCCAGGGGTCCTTCTGCAGGGCACGTTGCAGGACGACCGTGAGCCCCTTCGGCAACCCGCTCGGGGTGGGGACGGGCGCTTCGATGTGTCGGCGCATGCACGCCGCGGGATCCCGGCCGAACGGCGGGCGTCCGGTCGCGAGGTCGTAGAGCGTCGCGCCGAGCGAGTAGATGTCCGAGCGGTGGTCGGCGCGCCGTTCGCGGATCATCTCCGGGCTCATGTACGGCGGGCTGCCGACCATCAGGCGGTCCGAGCTGGAGGACGTCATCAACCCGGTGAGCGGCGACAGACCGAAGTCGCAGACCTTCACGACGCCGTCGGCGGTCATGAGGATGTTCGCGGGTTTGATGTCGAGGTGCAGGATGCCTTGCTCGCGCGCGTGGGTGAGCGCGTCGCAGACGTGGATGCCGATCCGAATCACCTCGTGCGGCGCGAGCTTCGTGACCTCGGCGCGGTGGCGCTTGAGGTCCTTGCCGTCGACGAACTCGCTGATCAGGAACTCGCGGCTGTGGTCGCGTTCGTAGTTGTAGGTACGGACGATGTTCGGGTGCGTGAGCTTGATGCTCGCGCGCGCCTCGTTGCTGAGATCTTCGAGCGCCTTCTTCACCTCCGACGAAGTCTTCTTCGCCTTCGGCGGGTGCAGCACCTTGATCGCTACGGGCTGACCGAGGAACGCATCGTTCGCGCGGTACACGGTGCCCATCCCCCCGGACGCGACGAGCGCCTCGAGTCGGTACCGCCCCGCGAGGACGGTCTTGAGGGGGAGTCGGTTCTTGTTGTGGACCTGGACCACGTCGGTCACCTCGCTCGGATCTGTGCGTCGAGACAGCTCACCAGCTCTGTCCCTTCGCGACTTGGTGGGTGAGGACCTCGAGGAACCTCAAAAAACCTTCGAGCGCGGGGCGAAGCGTGCTCGGACCGTCGACCTCCAACAGGTTCAGACGAAACGCGATGAAGTCGCGCCGCATCTCGACGGGCATGGAGTGGAGGGCACCGGCGGCGACGAACGCAGCGAGCGCGTCTTCGAGGGTGGCCGTCGTCTGCGACGGCTGCGCCCGAGGATTCTGCTCCAACTCCTGCACGAGGTCCGTGAGCCCGCGCAGCTGACGCACCGTCTCCGTGCGACGCCGAAGGTCGGCCGCGAGGAACTGCGCGACTGCCGGTGCGTGACGACCGTGTGTCGCCCGGACGAAGAGAGACAAAAGTCCCGTCACGGCGCTGTGACATCCGCGCGCGAGCGCTTCGACGTTCGCGGTTAGGAGCCACGCGTCGTCGAGGGCACCGTTACCGACGCGATGGCAGAAACGCTGCATGTCGGCGCGCAGGAACTCGACGATCGTGGCGAGCTCTTCGTCGAGCGCGCGGCCGCGGCCGAGTCCACCCAGAGCGTCGAGCTCGGTACAGAGCTGCTGCGTCGATGCGAGGAGGCACTGCACCTCGGGCGCGACCTCGTTCCAGAGGTCGAGGCCGGCCTGCCCCGTCGGCTGCGGGATCGCGACGGCGGCGATCGTGTTCGCGTACGCGCGCGTTTTCTCGAACGCCGTACGAACCGACAGACTCGCAAGATCGAGCAGACCCGCGGCCGCTTCGACGCGGACGTGAAGCTCGTCACACATCCGAGTTGTGAAGCTAGAAGCCATCGAAAGCCGGAACAAGGTGCCCGTCCTGCGGTTTTCGTATTCGCAACAGACGTTCCACGAGGCAGGCGCAGGGCAAGGTGTGCGGTGCGACTACCGCCGACGCGGGGACCGCACGTGTACTGAACTCTACCGACGGCGATCTGTAGGCCGTCGGCGACAGTCCCTGCTTCGAGGGACCGACGCCGAGTCCGGTACGGAACCTGCTGAGGCTCCCTGCGTGTCCCCGTTGAACGGTCTCGGTCCCCGCCCCACCCTCGGCCCGCCGGGCCCCTCCGTCGTCGACGGCGTTGAAGCGCCGCCGGTCGGGTTCCCGGACGGGCTCGCCGACGTCTTGTTCTCGGGCGCGGCCGCGGACGGACCGGATCCCGCCGCGGCGGAAGCCGCGCGCCAACAGATGCGCGACGCGGGCGCGGTCCAGCGCGCGGCGATCGAAGCCAGCGGGTTCGATCTGTCCGGCTTCGCCGACGCAGACCTCGTCGCGGGACACCTCGCGACGCTCGGCGCATCGGACCGTGCGCAGACGGAAGCGTCGCTGCGCCGCGCGGCCGGCGGCCCCAACGCCGAGCGCGCGCTCGGCACGTACGAAGCGCTCATCGGCCACCCCGCGATCAACGAGCGCGAGCGTCGCATCCTCACCAACGGCGTCGCGACGCCGCGCAGCGACAGCCCCCGCGGGCAGGCGGGCGTGCTGAGCCCGAACGACGCGCGGGCCGCCGCCGACACCCTCGGCGCGCTCGACCCCGCCGAACGCGCGCGGGTGACGGACCTCCTCGACCAGGCGGGGCGCCCCGGCGGACGTCGCCCCGGCGGCGCGTCGCCGAGCGCCGAGCAGGCGCTGATCCTGAAGGCCATCGGCGCACGCGCGCCGCAGATGCCCGGGGGATCGGTGGAGGGCCTGGACGACGTCGAAGCGTTTGCCGAGGACATCCGAGGGCTACCGCGCGACGAGCTGACGCGCACCACAACCCTCACCGACGTGCACGAGGCAAACACGCAGGCGATCGATCCGGACCGCCCGTGGATCGGCGCGACCGACGACCGCGGTGACAACGACGCGCTGCCGCAGGCGTTCACGCATTCCTGCGCCCCGACCGTCGCGCAGATCGTGAGAGGCGAGATCGATCCGGTCTACGCGCGCGACGTTCACAACACGGGCTTCGAAGCGGCGACCGAGCAGCAACGCGCGACCCTCGAGCGCGAGCGCACGTTCTTCCAAGGCGTCGAGGTCCCCGACGGCTGGGAGGCTCCGCCCGGGGCCGAGACCGTCAGCGGCCTCGCGATCGACCGCGAGCCCGCGGACACGATCAATGGTTTGTACGGCCCGCAGATCGGGGCGCTGATCGAAGCCGGGAAGATCGACTCGACCGCCGTCGATCACCTGAAGGCCTACGCGAAGGGACAGGACTTCGACCAAGCGGGGTTCGACGCGGCGCTCGCCGACCTGCGCGCGAACGGCGTCGACCTCCCGACCGAGCTCCTCGACCAGCTGCGCACGAACGCCGAGACGATGGAGGCGCACGGCAGCTACACCGGTATGGACACCGGCAGCGCGCTCGCGGAGATCGCGCAGCGCCCGTACATCCGACAGCGCGTCGAGGACTTCCCGGACGCCTTCGACCGGCTCGCGGCGCAGCTCGACGCGACGGGTCACGCCGCCATCGGGATGCAGATCCCCGGGCACTCCAGCGGCCACGCGGTCGTCGCGACCGACGTGCGCGACGGCCCCGACGGGCGCCAGTTCCTCCTCACGGATCCAACGACGGCACGGACGGCGTGGGTGTCGGAGCAAGCGTTGCGCGACGGTCCGGGGCTGGAGGCGTTCGGCTCGCCGGCGCCCTACGTACTGGAGACCGTGCAGTTCGACATCGAGCACATCCTTGCGCAGTGAGCCGAATGACCCGTTCGCGGGGGGCTCTGCGTCGGGACGCCGTACGATTGGCGGCACCGGCGCGATGGTCTAGCGTCCGGCGCGATGGGTCCTTGCCGTAAACTCGCTCTGCTCCTCCCGATCGCCGTGAGCGCGGCGTGTGATCAGGGCGCGACGCTGAACCGCACGCCGCCGTTCATCGCCGCTTCGACGCTGGAGCTGGACTTCGGCGAGCGTGAGGTCGGCTCGACCGAAGCGCGCTCCATCTTCCTGATCAACAAGGGCCAGATTCAGCTGAACCTCGAGCTGCCGGACGGCGACTCCCTCAACGGCGTCTTCTCGGTGCGCCTCGACAAGGAAGCGGTGCTCCCCGAGGACGAGGCCGTGCTGGAGGTGCGCTTCAGCCCCTTCGACCCGCAGCCGTACGAGACGTTCTTCACCATCCCGAACAACAGCAGCAACGAAGAGACGCTGATGGTCACCCTCCGCGGCACGGGTGTGCCACGTGATCCGTGCGCGGGTGTGAACTGCGCGACACCGCCGGCGCCGATCTGCATCACGCAGAACAGCAGCCGCCGCTACGAGCCGCTGGGCGTCTGCGCGGACGGACGCTGCGAGCACAACTACGTCGACGAGCAGTGCGACCGCGGCTGCAACGACGACACCGGGACCTGCCGCGGCGATCCGTGCGCGGGGGTGGCGTGCAACACGCCGCCGAGCGCGTGTTTCTTCGCGGCCGGGATGTGCCGCGAGGGTGCGTGTGAGTACGTCGTCAACAACGAGGGGACGTGCGACGACGAGAAGCCGTGCACGCTCAACGACCGCTGCGCGGAGGGCGCGTGCGTCGGCGATCAGATCGTCTGCGACACACCGCCCGAGGCGCTCTGCGTCGACGCGACCACGCGGCGCTTCTGGAGCGCGCAGGGCGTCTGCAACCAGGGCACCGGCGCGTGTGAGTACATGCAGCAGGAGCAGCAGTGCCAGTTCGGGTGCACGGACGGCGTCTGTAACGGCGACCCGTGCGCGGGCGTCGTCTGCGACCAGCCGCCGTTCCCGGCGTGTTACCTCCCGATGGGGACGTGCAACAACGGCACGTGTTCGTACACCGCGGTCGCGGGGCCGTGCGACGACGGCGACGCGTGCACGAACAACGACGTCTGCAACAACGGGACGTGCGCCGGCACGCCGCTCGTCTGCACGACGCCGCCGCCCTCCGTCTGCTCGGACGGCACGACGCTCGAGGTCTACAACATGAACGGCACGTGCAACGCCGGTCAGTGTGAGTACCCGGTCTCGCAGATCACGTGTAACGACAGCGACGCGTGCACCGTCGGTGACTTCTGCAACGCGGGCCAGTGCCGCAGCGGTGCGGTCGACACCTGCGGCGACAACAACGCTTGCACCGCGGACATGTGTGACCCGGTCTCGGGCTGCAGCAACCCGCCGATCAGCGGCGGCGCGTGTACGACGACTTCGCAGGAGTGCCCGACGGGGACGTGCTCCGCCGGAACGTGTCTGCCCACGGCGGGGGTCACGTGTCTCGCGACCTACGAGATCTGCCTCGGTCTGGTGGACCAGGACGTCGCGGGCGTCTGCACGGCGGCGGGTGAGTGTGTGGTGACGCAGGCGCCGCCGCAGTTCACGTGCCCCGGGTGTCAGGGCCTGTGTTTTGTGTGTCCGATCATCGGGTCGATCTGCATCCCGTTCAATTGACGCTCGACGGGCTCGCGCGTCGCTGGTACTTTGATGGCTCCTTCGGGAGTCCTTCGATGTTCTACGAATTCTTGTAATTCACTCCTGGCACCTCCTTTCGTTGGTCAGGCTCGGCCGCTCGATGAGCGCCGTGTGCGCCCGTGCGGCCGTCGAGAGAGGACATCGACATGAAATTCACTTCCAAGCCCGTGGCGGAGCACCGTGAGGTGCCCGTCGCGGACCAGGGACGCTTCGAGGGCATCGTCGCGTACTGGTCCGAACGCAACGCGAAGCGCGACGTGGCGCACCGCGTCCCGGCCTACGTCGTCTCGGTCGCGGCACCGTCGGACCCCGACTACGTGCGCGAGGCGAGGCTCGCCGAGATCCTCGCGCTGGTCGGCGCCAAGGGCGACGCGGTCGTCGGCTACAGCACGCAGGTCCTCACGCGGACCGAGCCGCGCACGCTCCTCACCAAGGGGGTGTGTGAGCGCGTCGGCGACGAAGCGCGCGCGGCCGGTGCAGACCTATTGATCCTCGACGCCGAGCTGACGCCGTCCCAGACGCGCAACCTCGAAGACGCCACCGGGCTCCCGGTCGCGGATCGCGAAGGCGTGATCCTGGAGGTCTTCATCCGGCACGCGCAGACGAAACGCGCGCGCATCCAGGTGGAGATCGCGCGGCTCGAATACCTGCGTCCCCGCATTCGGGGGCTCGGGCTCGACATGGATCAGCAGACCGGCGGCGCCGGCCCGCTGCGCGGCGCGGGCGAGACGGCCTCCGAGCTGCTCGCCCGTCAGCTCGACGGTCGGCTCGCCGAGCTCCGACGATCGAACGAACGGTTGGAGCGGTCGGAAGGGACGCGGCGACAGGGGCGCGGCTCGTCACGGCGCGTGGTGCTCGTCGGCTACACCAACGCGGGCAAGACGTCGTTGATGAACGCACTCACGGCAGCGGAGCTGTCCGCGCGCGACGTGCCGTTCGAGACCCTCGACACCACGTCGCGGAACCTCACGCGGCACGGCGGCGACGTGTTGATCAGCGACACCGTCGGATTCATCCGGCGGCTGCCGGAGCGGCTGATGGCGAGCTTCGCTTCGACGCTCGCCGAGGTGCGCGAGGCGTCGCTGTTGGTCGTCGTCGTAGACGCCGCGGATCCGGAGCGCGAGGAGCAGGTCGCCACGACCGAGGCGCTGCTCGAGGAGCTGGGGGCCGGCGAGACCGAGCGGCTGTTCGTGCTCAACAAGGCCGACAAACTCGGCCGACCGTTGAGCTCGAACGAGATCCGCGCGCTGACGCTCGGTCGGCCGTACGTGGTGTTGAGCAGCTTCGACGAGGGCGCCGTCGCCGAGCTCGCGACGCGGATCGTCCGCGCAGCGCGCGGCGAAGGTGCGCTCACCAAGCTGTTCGTCCCGTACGAGGCAGCCGACGTGATGTCGATGGTCTACGCGAAGGCGCGGGTCGTCGACGCACGCTCGGTGGAGCGCGGCGTCCGGTTCACGTTGGGCGGCGACCCGGAGGTCATCGCGGCGATCGAACGCGCGCTGCGCGGGAGGCAGGCGTGATGCACGCGGTGATCGAAACGAGGAACCTCTCGGTCGACACTCCGGTCGGCCGCCCGCTCTTCCGCGAGCTGGCGTTGTCGCTCACCGACGAACACGTCGCGCTGATCGGTCGGAACGGCGCGGGGAAGTCGACGCTGCTGTCGGTGCTCGCGGGCGACGAAGACGCGAACGGCGGCCGCGTGATTCGGCGCGGTTCGGTGGTGCTCGTCCCGCAGGAGCTGACGGGCGACGAAGGGAGCCCGGGCGAGCGCCGCAAACGCGCGCTCGTCCGGGCGAAGCGCACTCTCCCGGATCTGCTTCTGCTCGACGAACCGACGCAGGACCTCGACGCGCGCGGGGTGGCGTGGCTCGCGGCGTGGATACCGAAGTGGCCCGGCGCGCTGATCGTGGTGTCGCACGACCCGCGTCTGCTCGCGGTGTTCTCGCGGTTCTTCGTCGCGGCGGAGTCCGGGTGCTGGGCGTTCGAAGGTTCGTTCGACGCGCTGGAGACTCGGCTGGAGGAAGACCGGAAGCAGCGCGAGCTCGGGTACGCGCGACAGCTGCGGCGGCTCGTCGACAAGGAGCGTCGCATCCACAAGGTGAGGCAGAGCCGACTCCGCAAGAAGAACCGCGGGCGCATGAACGAGGTCGACCGGTGTCCGAACAAACGGATGCTCAACACCAACCGCAGCTACGCGCAGGAGAGTCAGGGGCGGCGCTTCGGTCGGCTCGACGCGACCGTCGCCGACGCGCGCGCGTACGCGGAGGCGGCGCGTCGGATGTTGAGCGTTTCGCTGCCGCTCGAGCTGGTCCCGCCGACGCTCCCCGAGCTGCTCGGCGCTTCGGTGACGGTGGGGCCGCTGGCGGTAGGACCGCGGGACCGCGTGGGGGTGGTCGGACCGAACGGCGCGGGGAAGACGACGCTGCTCGAACGGCTCGCCGACGCCGCTCCGCCGGAGCGGACGGCGATCATTCGGCAGGGGGGCGTCGACGGTTCGAACGAGACCCTCGTCGAGCGGCTGTTCGCATCGCCCCCCCAGATTGCCGAGCTGCTCGTCGCGCACGGCTTCCCCCTCGCGCTCGCGGAGCGTCCGCTCGCTTCGCTGAGCCCGGGCGAACGCGCGCGCGCCGCGCTGATCCAGTGTTGGCGCCGCGACCCGCCGGTGGAGCTGCTCATCCTCGACGAGCCGACGGAGCACCTCGACTTCGAGGGCCGGCGCGCGTTGGTGAACGCGTTGTCGGCGTGGCCGGGGGCGCTGGTCGTCGCGAGCCACGACGCGGCGTTCCTCGATGTGATCGGCGTGGAGCGGACGGTGGCGATCACACCCGGCGATCTCGCGTGACGCCTCGCGCGTGATGTGGTCGAACGCCAGGCGTGAGGCAACTCGAGGACACGTCGGCGGCAGGTCCCGGGATCAAGAGCGCGATCTATCTGTTCACGCGGTGGTGGCTGCTTGTGCCGGGGCTGATCGGTACGGTCGTGTTCGGTGCGTGGCTCTACGACGTGGCGACGACGAACGGCAAACCGATCGGGCCGGAGCTGCTGCTCATCGCGCCGCTCGTCGGCTTCGGGTTCGGCGTGATGATCGGCCTCCCGGGCTTCTTCCTGTCGCGCGCGATGAAGAAGACGACGCCGTTCGTCCCGGCGGAGGGAGAGCCCGTCGTGCACCGCACCCGCGCAAATCACTTCCTAGGCGCCGAGGGCCGCGGAGGGCACCTCGTGCTCACCGACCGGCGCCTGGTGTTCGAGCCCCACCGCTTCAACGTGCAGTTGGCGCCGCTGGAGATCCCGCTCGCCGCGATCGACGACGTCGCGTGGAACCGCGTCGTCGCGCGACAGGGGCTGGTGATGTCGATGATGCTCCACGTGACGACGGACGGCGCCGTGGAGCGGTTCGTGGTGCCGGAAGCGAACGCGTGGGCGAAGCGGGTGGCCGAAGCGCGCTAGGGCAGGGCTTGGCACCAATGCCGTTGACTTAGCGGATCTGGGCCGCCTGGAAACGCCGTAGGCGGGGCATGACGCGCCGACGCACCTTGGAACCATCTCCCGACGCTGGTGCCCCGCCGGCCCGCGCGGCCCGCGCTCCACGTCGGAAGGAGGACGGCGGTCGGCGCCGCTCGATGGTCGGAGGCACTCGCCATGCTCCCCATGTAGCGCTCGCGGCGCGGTCATCCACGAAGATGGATCTCCGCGGCCTCGCACGCGAGTAATCCACGCCGTCTTCGACGCGTTTCAACGAGACCACGAGAATCAGCGTCGGATGATTGCGCCGGCGGCGGTCGAGGGCTGCGATGGACCAGTGAGGTTCGCCGGCTGGTCAGGGGGGACCGCCGGTCGCGCAAGTTGAGTTGCGGAAGAATCTTCTTTCTCTCTTTTGGGGGTTGACGGAATCAAAGGGCCTGTCCGGGCCATCTGCTCGACGAACGCAGTCCGTTTCGAAGTTTTCGAGCTTGGACTCATAGCCGGACGCTGACGGTCCGTATCGTGCGTCCTCGCACGTATGAGGCCGTCATCCTCGAGCCCTGCCAAATCACGTTCCCAGGGCTCGATGATACGTTCGATGCATGAGCGCGGACGCTTGCAACCTGTCTTGCATGACCCAGAATGATCTCCTGAGCGGACTTCGCGAGGCGCTTCGAGCGGAGCTGAAGTGCGGTATGCAGGCGCTCCTGTTCATGGCGGAGATCGAGCGGCGTAAGCTCTACGTGGAGCGCGGCTTCAGCTCGCTGTTTCGGTTCTGTGTCGAGGGGCTCGGGCTGACCGAGGACCAGGCGTGCCGGCGCGTCGCCGTGGTGCGCGCGGCGCATCGGGTGCCCGAGACTTCCAGATGATCGCGACCGGTGAGCTGCACATGACGGGCGTCGCGAAGCTCTCGAAGTTCATGAACGACGACAACGCCCACAGCCTCGTCGAGCAGGCGCGGAACAAGTCCAAGGCCGAGGTCGAGATGCTCATCGCCACCGAGTTCCCCGGCGCGAAGAGC
>JAVJQW010000041.1:0-471800 GCA_040218735.1 Deltaproteobacteria bacterium | reverse complement strand
CTGATGAGTGGGGTGACCCGTGGAGCTTCGACCCAACGCCCCGCCAATGCGACGCGCTGCCCAGGCTCCCACTCCGCTCCGACATCGGGCGCGGCGACCTCGGTTCGGCTTGCCGGGCGACCGTCCGGCGCGGGGATCGCGCTGCGACGCTCGGCAGTACCCGGGCGCCTCGGCGGGGCGGTCCGGCTGTCGGAATCGCCGCGCCCGATGTCTGCGCTCCGCTGGACGTGTTGCCCGATCCCAACGCCTGCATCGTCGTGATCTCGTGCTGATGTGAAGTCCTACGCGTTGGGATCAGGGAACACGAATAGCGGAGCGCAGGCGGCGGGCGCGCCGATTCCGAAAGCCGAGCCGCCCCGCCGAGCGCAACGTGCCTTGCCCATCGCGACCGCTGGGTCCCCGTGTCGATCGATGGCCAACCTCGCCGAACCGAGGTCGGCACGCCCGCCGCCGGAGCGGAGCGAGCGCCTGGGCAGCACGTCGCATCACTTCCGCGATGGCGCGAAGCTCGTTGGGTCACCCCCCCCATCGGATCGCCGAGCGAAGGCAACTCGAGAAGCGGAGCGATGGCGGCGGGCGGGGACCTCTCCGTAGGGAATCAGTTCGGCTCGCCCGCCTCGGCAAACAGCGAAGCCGAGGGGCAACACCCGGCGAGACGAACGGCTTCTGACCGGAGGGGAGGTCCCCGGCCGTCGCCGAAAGCGAAGCCGGACCTGGGCACTCCCACCCCGGCTATCTGACAAACGCACCAGCCTACGGCGCGCCGAGCGCGATGCGGTTCGACTCCAGCTTCACGCGCGTCAGCACGTTCGCCTCGTCGGGCGGCGTGAAGAGGAGCGCCATACCGACGTCGTTGTCGTGCAGGAAGCCGTCGCGCACCTTCACGCCGCTGGGATCGTCGTAGGCGCCGATGCTCAGGCCCGATCCGACGCACCCCGAGATCTCGAAGCGTTCGAGATCGAGGTCGCCGCGCGTGACGAAGCCGTCGCCGAGGCCCCCCGACGCCGACGCCACCGTGTGATCACACTCGATTCGACCGACGTTCGAGATCTTCACGTCGCGCGCGTGGACGCTCCCCGCGATCAGATCGATCTGACCGATCGCCATCCCCGCGGCGTCGACCACCTCGACGCGCTCGAGCACGGTGCCCAGCGCGAGCTTCGTGCACACGCCCGTGCACACGCGGCACCCGGCGCGGCTCGGACGAATCAGCATCAAGTCCGACACACCGAGGGCGTCGGTCGTGCCGGTCGCGACGACGCCCGCCCCCGCGAGGTCCTCGAAACGCGCGACGTTGATCGAGACACGCCCCGAAGCGATCACCGCGTGGCCGTGCTGATTCATGACGCCGGTGGACCCCGTCCTGCGGACGATCAGGTTCACGAGCATGGTGTTCGCCGCGGAGCTCTGCACCGCGTGGTAGCCCGAGTCGAGGATCGCGACGTTCCCGGCCGTCAGCGCGCCGGTGCTCTCGACGAAGACGCTGACGCCGCCCGTCTGCGTGACGACGCTGTCGAACAACGTCACCTCGGCTTGGCTTCGAATGGCGTGGCCGGTGTTGCGGTGGAGCCACGCGCGGCGCAGCAACACGTCCGCGCCGTTCTGGACGAGCACGCCGCGCCCGTCGCGCTTGCCGGGACCCGACTCTTCGGTGTCGCGGATGACGACGTCGTCGATCTCGGCGGTTGCGCGGTCGACGAACAACGCGAGGTCGAATCCGTTGCCGAGCCACACCCGATCCCCCTCGAAGCTCGCGTCGCCCTGGACGCCGATCGCACGCGACACGCCGTCCGAGAGGCGCGTGCCGTCGACGACCAGATCCTCCACGAGGTATCGCGCGCCGCTCGCGAGGATCCCGTGGCTCGACGCCGACGCGACGATCACCCGCTGCAGCGAAACATACCCGCGCCACGCGACGATCCCCGCCGCCTCCGAGTCCTGGATCAGCACGTTCTCGAGACGCAGCCCCGTCGACACGTCGAGCCGCACGGCCTGCCCCGCCGCGCGATACATCGCGAGGTTCACGAGCGTCGCACCGTTGCCGCCCGGGGCGACGGCGTCGACGCGCGCACGATCGAGTTGGAGGTTCTCCAGCGTCCCGGCGACCTGGAGCTTCTCGGTGGTCTCGACGATCGTCTCTGCGACGCACGCACCCCGCACGGTCACGCCGACCGGTACCGTGAACGACTCCGTGTAACGCCCCGCCGCGACGAGGACGACGTCGCCCGAGCTCGCGTCGGCCAGCGCCTCCGTGATCGTTCCGTAGGGCGAGGCCTGCGTGCCCACGCCCGACTCCCCCTGGGCGACGTAGACGACCGTCGCGCCCGGCTCGACGTCCGGGAAGCGCCCCGACGGACACGCGGGTCCGATGCGGGTGCAGCCCGCGTCGCCGAGGAAGTGCGCGGTGCCGGGGGCGCAGATCGATCGCCCGTTGGGGAAGGGGTCACAGACGACGATCTCGGTGTCGATCTCCACCGGCGTCTGCCCCGGCGGGCACGGCGTCAACACGGGGGGCACCGCGTCGACCGGCGGCAGCGGCGCCGCCGGCGCTGGACAGGGCACGACGCACCCCGACGTCTCTGAGGCGTAACACCCGCCGCGCTCGACACACGCGCTCTGGATCGCGGGCAGCCGCACCGCCGCGACGGCGTCCGGCAGCGCGGAGATCTCTTCCCACGGCGTGACGTCTTCACCGCGGATGCGCGTCTGCATCGTTCGAGGCGACGCGGGGAGCTGGCGCCCGTCGGGGACGGTCTGTACGTCGCCCGCGATCAGATCGAGCGAAGCGAGCGGGCGCGTATAGAACAGCGCCGTGACGTCGACGTCGTAACGACCGATGTACGGGTCGAGGAGCGTCGCTTCGAGCGCACCGTCGACGAGTGTGTGCGCGCTGACGTGGGCCTCGTCGTCGACGACGTGGACGAGGACCGCGGACTGCATCGTCGGGTCGGCCTCGAGGAACAGCAACACGTCCGCGCGACGGCACGCACTCACCGCCAACGCCAACGCCAGGATTGCTGCGACCCTCCGCACGCGGTCCGAGTCTACGCCAGACGCCGTCGGTTGGGTGTCACTCGAAGAAGAACGGTTGGCGTTCGACGACGTCGGGGTGCTGCTGGTCCATCGTCGCGGCGTCGTAGAGGCGCCCGTTGATCACCACGTGACGGACCTTCTCGGAGCGGCGGATGTCACCGAGGACGTCGCCCTCGATAACCGCGACGTCCGCGAGTTTGCCCATGTCGAGCGTGCCCACGTCCTTCAGCCCGAGGTAGGCGGCCCCCTCGCGCGTCGCCACGCGGAGCGCCTCGTGCGGCGTCATCCCGCCCTGCACCATCATCCACATCTCCCAGTGCACCGCGAGGCCTTCGCGCTGACCGTGGGCACCGATCTGCACGCCGACGCCTGCGTCGTGCAGCTTCTTCGTCGTCTTCGCGATCGACACGTGGTTCCAGTCGCCGTCCGAGGCCAGCATCCGGCGTCGCGAGCGCGGCACGAGGACCTCCGGCGGGACGTACTTCGACAGGCGCGGGTGCGCGAACACGTCGCTCTTCGCGTACCAGTAGTTCTCGCCCCAGATGCCGCCGTACCCGACGCCGGTGGTCGGCGTGTAGCCGGTCTTGCTCTGCGACCACAGCTGCACGACGTCGGCGTACATGTTCGCGAGCGGGACGGCGTGTTCGATCCCGGTGTGACCGTCCACGATCATGTTCATGTTGTGCTGGAAGATCGATCCGCCCTCCGGCACCACCATCATCTGCGTCTCACGCGCGGCGGCGAGGATCTGCTGGCGCTGGCTGCGCATCGGTTGGCGGTAACTCTTCACCGAGAACGCGCCGACCGACTTCATCCGCACCAGGTGCGTACGGGCCTCGTCGAGGTTTTCGACGCGCGCTTTGAACGGGTAGTCGGCGCCATACAGGATCGTCCCTGTCGAGAAGATGCGCGGCGCGACGACGCGCCCCGCACGCGCGAGCTCGGCCGCGGAGAAGATCAGCGGCGTCCGGTGCGAAGGGTCGTGCACTGTCGTCACGCCGAACGCGAGCATGGCGTACAGGGCCCAGTTGCGCTGGGGGATGAGACCGTCCCCGCCCTGCGGTCCGTGGTGGTGTACGTCGATCAGGCCGGGGACGATCGTCGTGCCGGAGCAGTCGACGACCTTGGTCTTCGGCGGGAGCTTCAGCGCGCCCCTCTTGCCGATCGCCGCGATGCGGTTGTCCTGGATGAGCACGACGCCGTCGTCGATGATCTCGTCGCCGCGCATCGTGACGACGCGCCCGCCGGACAGCGCGAGGAACCCGCGCGGCACGTCGGACTCGACCTCGAAGCCGAGTGTGATCGGCTCGATCTTCGGCGGTGACTTCGCAAACGCTTCGTCGAGCGACCGCGTGAACAGCAGCGGCCCCATCGACCAGTGGATGCGTTTCCCACCGCCCGTGAAGTGGATGTACGCGCCCGCGTCGTCGCTCACCTTCCGCACCGGGAGGCTCGACGTCTTCGCGGAGAGATCCAGCGGACGTCCGGTGCGCGGGAACGGCGCGACGTAGGCCTGGTAGCTCTCACGCACCGCGACCCAGTGGCCGTCGTCCGAGAGTCGAAGCTCCGCCGCGAGCGGGCTCTTCACGTGGAGCACCTCGTCGCTCCCGTCGAGCTCGATGCTCAGCAGCGTGTGACGCAGCCCCTCGCCCTGGCCGGTCTGCGACGTGAAGTAGACGCGGTCGGACTGAGCGCCGAAGTGCGGGGTCGCGCCGCCGCGGCGGACGAGCTCCATCGCTCCCCCTCGCGAGGACACGACGTACAGGCCCGGGTCACGCGTGTGCTCGGGCGCGCGCAAGACACCTTGCCCCAGCTTCACGAAGACGACGTTCTTCCCGTCCGGCGAAAACGCCGGGTCCGCGTAGTGGCCGGGGACCTTCGTCAGCGTGCGCGCGCCGCGACCGTTGACGCCGATCGTCCGTACCGAGCCGAGCGCCTCGTCGCTCCAGGTCGTGTAGACGACGCTTCGGCCGTCACGCGAGAACGCGGGATGCTGCTCGAAGCCCGTCTTCCCGTCGGTGAGCAGCCGCGGCTTCCCGTCCAGCGGCTGCACGTAGATGCGGCCCAGCGCGACGTAGACCGCGGTCTTGCCGTCCGGCGAAACCGCGACGTCGCGCAGCATCTTCGTGTCGAACTTCGCCGGGTGGACGTCGACGTCGAACCGCACCGCCGACCGCATCTCGCGGCGGTCCTTTACGCGGAACGGGACGTTCTCGGCCTTCTTCGTCGCGACGTCGACGCGCCAGATCTTCCCGCCGCCCCACACGAGGATCGCGCTGTCGTCCGGGGTCCATGCGAACTGCGGATAGACGCCCTGCACGGCCCACGTCTCCTGCAGGTCGCGGTCGAGTCCGTCGAACAGCATCGTGGCGGCGTTGGTCTCGACGTCGTCGACGAACAGCGCCGTCTTCAGCCCGACGCGCCGCACGAACGCGACGTGTTTGCCGTCGTGCGAGGGCGTCGGAGCGACTGCGCCGCCGCTCCCGCCGAGGTACGTGTCGATGCGCCCCGTCGCCCGCTCCATGCGTTTGATCCGGTAGATGCCCGCGTGCGGGTCCTTGTTGTACTCGAAGTACTTCCCGGGCGTCGCGTCCATCGAAAAGTACAAGTACTTGCCGTCCGGCGAGAACGCGGGCTCGCCGACGTCCTTCTGATCGTTGCTTCGCTTGGTCATCATCAACCCGCCGCCGCCGGTGCGGTGGTAGAGCCAGATCTCACCCGCGCCGAGCGAGCGCTGCGTGGTGAGGTGCTTGCGGACCGCGATGAACTGACCGTCCGGCGTCCACGCCGGGCTCGCGATCTCGGTGTGCTTCGACAGCTGCTTCGCGTCGCTGCCGTCGACGTTCATGATCCACAGGTTGTCGCTGCCGCCGCGGTCGCTGATGAACGCGATCGACTTCCCGTCCGGCGCGAAGCGCGGCTGCATGTCCCACGACATCCCGCTGGTGAGGGACTTCGCGGTGCCGCCGGCGATCGGCATCGTGTAGAGGTCGCCGAGGAGATCGAAGACGATGGTCTCGCCGTCCGGGCTCACGTCGAGGCTGATCCACGTCCCCTCCTCGACGTCGATGTCCGCCCAGACCACCGGCCCGGGGGGCGCGTCGACCGACCAGCTCGTCGACGCCGTCTTCGCCGCCTCCACCGCGTAGGGCACCATCCGCGGCGCCGCGGGGGCCGTGACCGGCGGCGCCACCGGCCCCGCCTGTCGGCACGACGCAGCGAGCAGGAGCAGCGACAGGAGCTTCACCTTCGACATGGCGCCGTCGTTCACACGATGCGGCCCCCCGGGCAACCAACAAAGGTGCGACCGGGCAGGCGGTCTGCTAGCGTCCCGGGCCGTGGCTTCGGACGATCGGGCGCCGCCTCGCGCGGTGGGCGTCGAGCTGATCCAGGATCTGTCCGCGATCTCGCCGGCGCTGTCGGGCTTCCTTCGCCGACACCGCCACCGCATCAAGACCAAGCTCTCGGACGGGACGCGCACCGACACGTACGTCGTCGACTACGTGGACCGCGCGCCGAACCGCCGCGACGCCGTCGGCGCGATCGCGTTCATCCGCGACGAAGATCCGCTGCGCACCACCGTCCTCCTCCGCGAGCAGGTGCGCTACCCGCCGTACGTCGTGTCGGGCCAGGCCACGATGATCGAGTGCGTCGCGGGCATCATCGAAGGCGACGAGCCCCCCGAAGCCGCGGCGCTCCGCGAGCTGTACGAAGAAGCCGGCATCCGCGCCGCCCCCACCGCCGCACGGCAGGTCGGCGGTTGGTTCTATCCGAGCCCGGGCATCCTCACCGAGCGCATCACGATCGTCGCGATCGAGCTGGACGCCGACGCCCTCGACGGTCCCCTCGCCCCGCCCGGTGACGGGAGCGAGATGGAGGTCGGCGCCGAGCTGCTGTCGATGTCCCTCGGCGACGCCCTCGCCCTCGCCGACCGCGGCGGGACCGACGACCCGTATCAGATCCAGGACGCCAAGACCGAGCTGGCGCTGTTTCGTTTGAAGCGAATGCTGGAGTCCGAAGCGTGAAGCTGCGACGCGCCCTCGTCGTCGTGAAGCGCACTGCGCTGTCGAAGCTCGCGAAGGACAAACGCGTTCACTCGCGACGCATCCGCAAGCTGGTCGAGCAGCGCGACGCGTCCGTGCTCGGCATCCTCGAGGGACACGAAGAACACGTCGCGAGCGTCAAACACGTGAAGCGGGTGCTCAAGGAGCGCGGCGTCGACTTCAAGGTCCAGAGCACCATCCCGCGCGGCCCGGTGAGCGGCTACGATCTGATCGTCCCCGTCGGCGGCGACGGCATGGTGCTCGGCTGCTCGCACGCGGTGCGCGACAAGACGCCGGTGCTCGGGGTGAACTCGGAGCCGTCGTTCTCGGTCGGGTACCTCTCGGGCTGCACCGCCGCGACGTTCGGCGAGACGCTCGACGACCTCGCGGCCGGCACGCTCGAGCCGCTCACCGTCCAACGACTGCGCGTCTCGATCGGCCAGCGCGTGCTCCCCGAGCCGGTGTTGAACGACGTCCTGTTCTGCGCCGACAACCCTGCGCAGATGTGCCGCTATCGATTGATCTGGCCGGACGGCACCGAGCTGCAGCGCAGCTCCGGGGTGTGGATCTCCACCCCCGCGGGCAGCACGTCCGCGCTCGCGTCGGCCGGCGGCCCGATCCTCCCGCTCACCGCCAAGCAGCTCGCGTTCCTGGTCCGCGAACCGTACTCGCCGCCGGGCGCCGCGGTGCGGGTCAAGTCGGCGGTGCTCGTGAAAGAGGAGCGGCTCGGAATGGAGTGCCTGATGGAGGGCGCGAGTGTGTTCCTGGATGGGTCACACCGGCGCTACCGTGTGGAGTTCGGGCAGCGCGTGTGGTTCCGGCTGGGGACGCGGCCGCTGTATCTGGTGCGTCAGCCTCCCGGATGACGGTTCGGATCGAGTACGATGGCCGAGAAGATGCGCATCGCGCTCTGCACGTTCCTGCTCTTGATGCCCGCGCTCGCGACGGCGGCGCCGCCCAAGAACGTGCTGCGGCTCGTCGACCAGCTCCGCGAGGGGGAGAGTTACAAGACCCGCGCCGACGCCGCGCTGCAGCTCGGCCGGTCCGACGACATCCGCGCGCGTGAACCGCTGCAGCGCGCGCTGACGGACGAACACTACGCCGTGCGCACCGCGGCGCTCCGCGCGCTGGTCCACCTGCGCGACGTTCGCGCCGTCCCGTCGATGCTCGATCTCCTCGGCGACGACGAAGCGTTCGTGCGAATCGAAGCGCGCAAGTCACTTGCGCGGTGGCCGCTGGACGACGCGCGCCCCTACCTGATCACGGCGCTCGCTCGTCACGCCGACGAACGGGTCAGGCTCGGGTGCGCCGAACGGCTCGCCGAAGCGCCGACGCGCGAGGGGCTCTCGGCCCTGCTCGAAGCGACGGGCGAGCCCGGCGAGGTCGGGCGCTTCGCCGCCTCCGTGATCGCGTCGCAGCCCGAGCCCGAAGCGGTGGGGCTGCTCCTCGAAGGGCTCGAGCACCTCGACTACCGCGTGCAGATCGCGGCGATCCGAACGCTCGCCGAGATCGGCGCCGAGGAGGCGACCGAGCCGCTGATCACGATGCTCGACTCGCGCGTCCCCGAGGTGACGATCGCGGCGGCGGACGCGCTGCGCAGCTTCCGCGATTACATCGACGAGAAGAAGTACTTCGTCGCCGCGCGACGCTCGAACAACCGGTTCTTCCGCGCGCGCGCGCTGAAGGTGCTCGGCGTGCTCGGCGGCGACGAGGCGGCGACGCTCCTCCTCACCGCGATGAACGATCAGGACGTCCTCGTCCGCGGCGCCGCGATCCACGGGCTCTCGCTGATCGGCGACGTCCGCGCGATCCCGAAGCTGCTGGAGATGAAGAAGCTCGAGGAGAACGCACGCATCATCACGCTGGTGCGGAGCACGCTCGGTTACCTCGAACGCGTGCGCGACGGGACCGAGAAGCCGCGCACCACGCGCGGGCCGGCGGACGAATGAACGACGACGAAGACCTGACGTACGAAAAGCTCAACGAAGGCCTCGCGCTCTACAACGCCGGGCACCGCTTCGAAGCGCACGAGCTGTGGGAAGACGCGTGGCGCGACGAAGTCGGCCGCAGCAAACTCACGCTGCAGGCGCTCATCCAGCTCGCCGCGGGGCTGTACAAACACGACACCGGCAACCCCGTCGGGACCTGCAAGCTCCTCGCGAAGGCGCTCGACAAGGTCCAGGAGATCCGCGAGGGCGCCTCGGCCTGGTTGGGGATCGATCTCGTGCGCCTCGAAGCCGACCTCGCGCGGGCGCTCGCAGCCGCGGACACCATCGCGACCGGAGGCACCGCCGAGGTCATGGCGCCGACGCTCCCGGATCGATCGGGCCGCGACGGTGTCCTGTACCTGCACGGCTTCGCGTCGAGCCCGCAGTCGAAGAAGGCCGCGACGATCGTGCCGGCGCTCCGCGCGCGCGGGCTGCACGTCGCGGTGCCCGACCTCAACGAGGACGACTTCGAACACCTCACCGTGTCGCGCGCCCTCGCGCTCGCGAAGCGCCACGTGCGCGAGCGGACGTTGGTGATCGGCTCGAGCTTCGGTGGGTACCTCGCTTCGCTCCTCGCGGCGCGCGACGATCGGGTGAAGGGGCTGGTGTTGATGGCGCCGGCGTTCGACTTCTCGGAGCGCTTCGAGGCGCGTTACGGCGGGCACGCGGTTCGGATGTGGGAGGAGCGCGGGTTCGTCGAGGTCGAGCACTACGGCCTCGAAGGGATGCAGCGCCTCTCGTTCGACCTCCTGCGCGACGCGCGCACCCACCCGAGCCGGCCACCGCTGCGGGTCCCGACCTACGTCCTGCAGGGGCGCGGCGACGACATCGTGGACCCCGCGATGGTGGAGGCCGTGGTCGCCGCGAACGAAAAGGCGACGCTCGACCTCGTCGACGACGAACACGGCCTGACCGCGTCCGTCGATCGTGCGCTCGCCGCGGCGATGGGGACGGTGGAGCGGCTCGGGTTGGAGCCGGACCCGGTGGCCCGGGACGTCGCGACCATCCTCGCCGAGCTGGACTGACCCGCGCGGGCGGAAGCGCAGTCGGCGACGTCTGTGGTATCGAGATCCACGTCATGGCGATCAACGACTTCGTCCGACAGTCCGGTGACGCGTTCGTGAGTCGGCTGGGCCCGAAGGCCCAGACCAACGCGCTCGACAAAGGGACCGTCCAGGCCGAGTACCGCGCGATGACCGAGGCGTTCACGCCGCAGGCGCAGGAGCAGCTCGCGGCCTACATGACGCAGCGCTTCGCCGAGCCGGAGAACCGGTGGTTGTTCGCCGTGCTGGAGATGGTCGCGCCGCCGACCAGCGCGGCGCCCGCCGCCAAGGCAACGGTGACGCCGCAGATCCAGAGCGCGCTGGACGCCATCGACGGCGCGACGCAGCTGCCCGCCGCCGACCGCGCGAAGCTGAAGGCGCTGATCACGAACGGCGCCAACGGACGCGACGTCCCCGTGAAGATCGAGCGCGACCGAAACGGCGCCGTGTCGATCGAGATCGGTGCGCGAGGTCGACGCCTCGCGATGACCGGCGCGGCGCCCGAGCTGTCGGCCCACGTCGAGCGGTTCCAACGTGGCGCCGATGACCAGGCGAAGTGGGACGGCGGCAGCGGTTACGTCTACAACCGCCTGTCGCTCGGCTTCGACCAGGTCGACCCGGGCGCCAACGGCCTACGCGGGTACGAAGCGGCGGCGATCGCCGGGCACCAGACGAAGTCCCACATGGACGGCGCACCGCTGGAGTCCGTCATGACGATCGCGATCCCGAACGCGAAGGGCCAGCTCCCCGGCGACGCCCAGCTGCTGAAGATCAAGGACGCGCCCTTCACGAGCCACCGCGGACGCATCGGCGCGATGGTCACGACCACCTTCGGGTGGGAGACGGCGATGAACATGGGGGCGGCCTCGTCGCAGGACGTGATGTTCGCGGACGGCCACGTCGCCTCCACCGTGTACGAGGGCGGCGCCGGGATGCGCGGCGTCTTCCGGTGGAGCGCTTGAACGTCCCGACCGAGCGGCACGCGATCGAAGGCACGCTGATCGACGCGCTCGCGGAGGTCGACGGCCAGCTGGGATTCGCCCCGGATGGACGCGCGGCGATCGAGGGCGCGCTGAAAGCGCGATTCGGTCACCCCGATCTGAAGGACGCGGTCGCCGAGATCGTCCTGTTCGCGTTCTTCTTGGAGGTGAAGAAGGGGGCTCGCGCCGCGGCCGACACCCTCATCGAGCTCGTGCAGATCGCCCGCGCTCCGCTGGAGGCGCAGGGCCTCCTGCTCGAAGCCGTCGTGGAGTCCGCTCAGGTCGAATCACGCGCCAAGGCGCTCCTCGGGAGCAGCCGGGACCTCACCCCCGTCGCCAACAAGGAGAAGGTCGCGGGCGCCAAGTCGTGGTGGGACCTGCGCGCCGACGCCAAGAAGCGCTGAGTTGACGGCGTCCACGGCGCGGGCTACCTCACACTTCGTGCGCGTCGAAGCGTTCCAGCGGGGCGACATGGACGCGATCGCCGAGGCGGTCGACGTCGTGCTCCCCTGGCTCTGGCGCCTGGCGGGCCGCGGCTTCCTCACGCAGGACGACGGCGTCCCGGTCTGGGTGCAGGGCATCGAGGACGCGGACGAAGCCGCGGACGTGATCGAGCACGTCGTCGCTGGCTGCCTCGGCCCCGAGGATCGACCGGGGCTCGACGGGGCCGCCGCGCTACAGCTCGCCGTACTGCGAGCGTCGCGCGAGGCGCTCGTGAGCCACGCACGACGCGCCGGGACCCTCGTCGACGTTCAGAGCGTCGAGGCCCGGCATGAGGTGCCGGAGGGCGTCGAGGATCTCGACGCCGAGATCGCGGGCGGGCAGCGCCCCTCGGACGCCGCGGTGACGACGAGCGTCGAGCGGACGCAGCTCGCGGAGGCGCTGCGGCTCATCAAGGACGACTACGTCGGGGGCCTCGACGAACGCAGCACGCAGCTCGTCCACGAGCGGTTCGTGCTCGGGCGCTCGCGTGAAGAGATCGCGAAGGGCTTCGACTGCGGCGTCGCGGCCGTCACGGAGCGCGAGATGCGCGTGCGCCGAAAGCTCGGCCACGCGATTCGGCGCGTGCACCACCACCTGGACCTCGGCCCGGCGAGCCTCGACGCCGTGCTCTCGGATCGCCTCGTGGATCCGAGCCTGCACCCGGTCACGCAAGAGCGCTTGCGCACCCAAATCCTGCGACGGATCCACATCGACGTGCCGCGCTCATTCGGCGCGCGCGCCGCGTGGGCCGCCGCCGTGGCCGCCGTTGCGTTCGGGCTGTGGCTGCTGATGTACCTCGGCGTGCTGCCGTACTACGGCGACGACACGTACCCCGTCCCGGCCGTGACCGCCGCCTGCGCTTCGCCGTGCGCCGCGGGGAGCGAGGTCCGCATCGCGGTCACCGCGCCGCAGGACGCAACCGAGGTTGCGCTCGCGTTCGTCGACGCGAACGGCAAGGCCGAGCCGCTGCTCGTCACGCCCGCGGGAACGAGCTTGAGCGTGCCCTTCGGCTCGCGGGTGAAGTCGGTGCCGATCCCCTACGCCGCGAAGGCCCCCGGCGGAGCGGGCACCGTGACCGCGGTGTTCAGCGCGCGACGCCTGAACGAAGCGCAGATCCTCGGCGTCGTGAACCGTACGGCCACGATCGAAGGCACCTTCACCGCGACCACCGCCCTCCCGCCGACCGGGAGCCCGGGGTAGTCGCCGGCATGGCGTTCGTCGCCCGCGTCCTCGCGACGGCCCTCGCCCTCGCGCTCACGTTCGCGCTCCCCGCGACCGCGGCCCCGAGCCGCAAGGCGACGAAGGAGGTCCAGACGATCTGCCGGCGCGCGCAGCGTCTCCTCGACAAACTCGAATATGAACGGGGGCGCGAGCTGCTGGAGTCGAGCGTGCGCAACCCGCGCTTCCGTCGCGCGTCGCCCGCGTCGAAGGCTCAGCTGTGGGCCCTCCTCGGCCGCGCGCGGGCCGAGCTCGGCGACATGGTCGGCACCGACGAGGCCTTCCTGGAGGCCGTCCGGTGGGACCGCCGCGTCCGGCTCTCCAAGTCCACCTCGCCGAAGATCCGCGAGGCGCTGGACCGCGCGCGCGCGAACGCGCCCGTGCCCGGGAAGACGGAGACCGCGCCGCCGCCGCCCCCCGAGCCGCCGCCGCCACCTCCACCTCCTCCGCCGCCGCCGCCGCCGCCCAAGCGCGTGACGCCGCCGCCGCCGCCGCCCAAGCGCGTGACGCCGCCGCCGCCGCCGCCCAAGCGCGTGACGCCGCCGCCGCCCAAACGTCCGCCGCCGCGGCGTCCACCGCCCAAGGCGCCGCCGCCGAAGGCCCCGCCGCCGAAGGCGCCGCCGCCCGAGGCCCCGCCGAAGGCGCCCCCCGCCCGGTCGGGCCCGTGGATCGACACCCGGATCGTCGGGGAGGTCGCGCCGGGCCGGAAGGTGGAGCTCATCGTGTCGAGCGGGAACCTCCCGCGGCGTGCGCGGCTGAAGCTGTTCGTGCGGCGCGCGCAGTCGGGCGGCTTCAACGCGGCGAAGCTCGTCCGGACCGGGACGGTCTCGACGCACACGTTCACGCTGGACCGGCCGCGGCTGGAGTACTTCGTTCAGGCGAAGCGTCGCCGAAAGGTCATCGCCGCGGCGGGCTCGGAGCGTGAGCCGATGGTCCTGACCACCACGGAGCCACCGCCCCCGCTCGCGGAGGCGTGGTCGGCGAGCACCGCGCCGCCACCGTCCGCCCCACCGCCACCGCCGACGACCTCGACGTCGTCGGTCGCGATGGGTGTGCCGCCCCCGCCCCCGCCCGGCGGACAGGTGCCCGCAGCGACGAAGGTGGAGGCGGCGAGCTCGGGGCTCGGCACCACGGAGGTCGTCTTGCTCGTGGTCGGCGGGGCCATCATCGTGACGGGGGTGACGATCGCCGCCGTCCTGCTCGCCGGGGCGCCGGCCGACTGCGACGCGGAGGAGGGGTTCGGATGCACCGAAGTGCGTGTGTTGCCGCTGGTCTCGTTCTGACGGCACTCGTCGCGTGCGGCGGAGAGCCCGACGCGCCGGTGATGGAGATCCGCTTCGCGGAGCAGGCCCTCCTCGAGGACGCCTCGAAGCTCGCGCTGTACTTCTACGGCGCCAAGCAGACCTGTATGGACCTGAGGACCACGCTCCCGCGCGCGCGCGCGCAGCTCGGGCCCTTCGCCGCGCCGCTGAGCGCCGAGGGCCGGGAGGCGGGCGTACTCATCCGGCGTACGGACATCCCCGTAGGCACCTATTCGGTGCTGGTGGACGCGCTCGACACCGACAACACGATCGTGGGGACCGGCTGCGCCGAGAACCAGCAGGTGTTCGATCGGGAGGTCTCGCCGATCCGAATCGTCGTGGCCGCCCCTTGAGCTTGCCTCGGGGGCACCTTCCCGCTTGACTGGCGGGAATCGTCGGCACAGGGTCCGCGTTCTTGAACGCTGCCCGAGGAGCGAGGACATCATGAAGGAAAACATCCACCCCCAGTACGTTGGATCCACGGTGAGCTGCGCCTGTGGCAACACGATCGAGACCGCCTCGACCAAGGGCGACTTCAAGGTCGACATCTGCAACGCGTGCCACCCGTTCTACACGGGTAAGCAGAAGCGCGTGACGCAGGCCGGTCGCGTCGAGAAGTTCAACAAGAAGTACAAGCGCGGCTGAAGTCCTCTGGCGTGAGCGCTCCCGACAAGCCCTACGTCGGCGGCCAGGCGGTCATCGAGGGCGTCATGATGCGCGCCCCACGCTCGATGGCGATCGCCGTGCGCCGGCCAGACGGATCCATCGTCGTCCGCGAGGACGCGTGGATATCGATCTGGGAGCACCTGAAGTTCCTCCGCTGGCCGCTGCTGCGCGGCTCGGTGGTCCTCGTCGAGTCCCTCTACAACGGCCTGCAGGCCCTCAACTTCGCCGCGTCGCACGCGATGCTCGACGGCGAAGAACCACCGGACCCGACGGAAGACACCTCGAGCGGCGGGAGCAACGCGCTCACCATGGCGTTTTCGTTCGCGCTGGCGATCGGTCTGTTCGTCGGACTGCCGCACCTGCTCGCGTGGGGCACCGGTGAGCTCGCGGGCGCCGAGCTCGGCCTCGACAGCTTCCTCTTCCACCTGCTCGATGGGCTGTTCAAGCTGGCGATCTTCGTCGGCTACATATCGGCGATCTCACTGATCCCCGAGATCCGCCGGGTGTTCGAGTACCACGGCGCCGAGCACAAGGTCGTGAACGTCTACGAAAACGAGCTGCCGCTCACGATCGACAACGCGCGCGCCTTCCCCACGTTCCACGCACGCTGCGGCACGAGCTTCATCCTGTTCGTGCTCGTCCTCTCGATCTT
The DNA here is from genome assembly GCA_040218735.1 of Deltaproteobacteria bacterium. GTDB lineage: Bacteria > Myxococcota > Kuafuiibacteriia > Kuafuiibacteriales > Kuafuiibacteriaceae > JAUHYN01. The sequence goes on along the minus strand of JAVJQW010000041.1, from coordinate 456,393 downwards.
CATGTTCGCGGTGGTGTTCCCGTTCATCCCCACCGTCTCGGACATCACGGTGGTGAACCACCTCGCGATGATCCTCATCAAGGTGCCGCTGATGATCCCGCTGTCGGGGTTCGCGTACGAGATCAATCGCTTCGCAGCGCGCCACCCGGAGCAGCTCTGGGTGCAGCTGCTCGTCGTCCCCGGTCGCCTGATGCAGAAGCTCACGACCAAGGAGCCGAGCGACGACCAACTCGAGATCGCGCTCGCCGCGATGCAGGCCGCGCTCGCGCGCGAGGCGTCGTTGGTCGACGTCGACGTCGCCGCCGCGAAGGCCATCAAGGACGCCCAGCCGGTCGGCGGCCACGTCGCCGTGTTCGGAAGCTACGGCGAGCTGGCTGCGGCGATCGACACCGGGCGTTAGCGACCTTCACGTCGCCACACCGCCCCCTTCCCTTCCGACCGAATCAGGAGCCCCGTGATGCTCGAACAACTCGAAGACGTCGAACGTCGATTCGAAGAGCTCAACACCAAGATGTCGCACCCCGAGATCGCCTCGGACATCGAACAGCTGAAGACCCTCGGCAAGGAGCGCGCGCGCCTGGAGAAGGTCGTGACGCTCTTCCGCGACTACAAGAAGGTCGACGCGGAGCTCGCCGGCGCCAAGGAACTGCTCGAAGCCGGCGACGACGACGAGATGCGCGAGATGGCGAAGGCGGAGATCAAGGAGCTCACGCCGAAGCTCGACGACCTGAAGTCGAAGCTCGAGTTCGAGCTCCTCCCGCGCGACCCGCTCGACGAGAAGAACGTCGTGCTCGAGATCCGCGCGGGCGCCGGCGGCGACGAAGCTTCGCTCTTCGCCGGGGAGCTCTTCCAGCTCTACGCACGCTACGCGGCCGACCACGGGTGGAAGGTCGACGTGATGTCCTCGAACGCCGGCAGCAAGGGCGGCTTCAAGGAGGTCATCGCGACGATCGAAGGCGACGAGGTCTACTCGTGCCTCAAGTGGGAAGGCGGCGTGCACCGCGTGCAGCGCGTCCCGCAGACGGAGACGCAGGGGCGCATCCACACCTCGACGGTGACGGTCGCGGTGATGCCTGAGGCCGAGGAGGTCGACGTGCACATCGATCAGAACGACCTGCGCATCGACGTGTTCCGCGCCGGCGGCCACGGCGGTCAGTCGGTCAACACCACCGACTCCGCGGTGCGCATCGTGCACGTCCCGACGAACACGATCGTCATCTGTCAGGACGAGAAGTCGCAGCACAAGAACAAGGCCAAGGCGATGAAGGTGCTGCGCGCGCGCCTGTACGAGGTAGAGCGTGCGCGCGCCGCCGCCGAGGTCGGTGAGCAGCGACGCTCGATGGTCGGGACGGGGGACCGCTCCGAGAAGATCCGCACGTACAACTTCCCGCAGGACCGCGTGTCGGATCACCGCATCAACCTGACGCTGCACAACCTCCCGAAGATCATGCAGGGCGACCTCGACCCGATCGTCACCGCGCTGCGAACGCACGCGCAGGCCGAGCAGCTCGGCGGCGCCGGCCAAGACGGATGACGGGCGAACGCACAAAGCGATGGTCGATCCTCGAGGTGCTCGACTGGACGCGCGGGCACTTCGAGAAGAAGGGCCTCGCTTCGCCGCGCCTCGACGCCGAGGTCCTGATCGCGCACGCGCTCGGGCTGAAGCGCGTGATGCTCTACGCCAAGTACGACCAGCCGCTCGTGCCCGAGGAGCTCGCGAAGATCCGCAACCTCGTCGCGCGCCGCGCGAACGCCGAACCCATCGCGCACCTCACCGGGTCGCGAGAGTTCTGGAGCCTCGACTTCGAAGTCACGCGCGACACCCTCGTCCCGCGCCCCGACACCGAGACCCTCGTGGAGGTCGCGCTCGACGCGGCGCGCGGGCGGGACGTGAAGACGATCGTCGACGTGGGGACCGGCACCGGGTGTGTCGCGATCGCGATCGCGAAGGAGCACCCCGACGCGAAGGTCTGGGCGCTCGACATCTCCGAGGCCGCGCGCACCGTCGCGGAGCGCAACGTCGAAAAACACGGCATGAGCGACCGCGTGACGATCCTCGCGAGTGACCTGCTCCACGCGCTCCCGCACAACGTCCCACCGATCGACCTCCTCGTCTCGAACCCGCCGTACATCCCGAGCGCCGACATCGCGAAGCTGATGGCCGACGTCCGGGACCACGAGCCCTCGCTCGCGCTCGACGGCGGAGACGACGGCCTCGACCTCGTGCGTCGGCTCGTCGAGCAGGCGCCGGAGCGCCTCGCGCCGGGCGGCGTGTTCGCGCTGGAGGCCGGCTACGATCAGCACAAGCGGATCCGAGGGATGCTCTCGGCGTTCGTCGACGTCGCGACGGTTCGTGACCCCGGCGGCCACGAACGTGTCACGTGGGGGCGGCGGCCGTGACGCCGCTGCGCATCGGTCTCCCGAAGGGTCGGCTCTTCGACCACGCGGCGGACCTCTTCGAGCGCGCGGGCATCCCGTTGGAGGGGGTCTCGCCGAAGGCACGCAAGCTGCTGCAGCCGACGACGCTCGACGGCATCGGCGAGGTCGAGGTGTTGATCATTCGTGCGTCCGACGTCGGTGCGTACGTCGAGCACGGCGTGTGCGCGTTGGGTGTGCTCGGTTCGGACGTGCTGAAGGAGCAGCGCCCGAACGTGCTCGCGCCGCTCGACCTCGGCTTCGGCAAGTGCCGGATGTGCCTCGCGGCGAAGCCGGACGTCGACGCGCTCGCGCTCGAGACGCCGCGCGTGGCGACCAAGTACCCGCGCGTCGCGGCGGACTTCTTCCTGCAGCGCGGGGCGCCCGCGGAGATCATCAAGCTTTCGGGGGCGATCGAGGTCGCGCCGCTCGTGGGGTTGGCGGACGCGATCGTGGACCTCGTCGAGACCGGCGAGACCCTCCGGCAGAACGGGTTGGTCGTGCACGCCGACGTCTTCGAAGTGAGCGCGCGCCTGATCGTGAATCGCGCCGCGATGCACCTGTCGATGCAACGCGTTCGCACGCTGCAGAACCGACTGCGCACGGCGCCGGAGGCTTCGTAGGATGAGCACACCGATCTTCCGCACCACCGACGACGACTTCGCGACGACCTGGACGCGCTTGCTCGCGCGGCGCGACGACGCAGACACCTCGCGGGTCGAGGAGTCGACGCGCTCGATCGTCGACCAGGTGCGGTTCCGCAAGGACGCCGCGCTCGTCACGCTGACGGCGCGCTTCGACCGTCGGCCCGACGTCACCGCCGCGGACCTGGAGATCGATCGCGACGCGATGCGCGCGGGTTACGACCGCCTGGACGCCGAGCTGCGCGGCGCCCTGGAGCGCGCGGCGGAGCGCATTCGTCGGTTCCACGAGACACAAGCGGCGCAGCTCGCGGACGCAAGGATGGAGGAGCCGGGCGCCACGATCGAGCTGGTCGTGCGCCCGCTCGCGCGCGTCGGGATCTACGTGCCCGGCGGCACCGCGACGTACCCGTCCACCGTGTTGATGAACGCGATCCCCGCCAAGGTCGCGGGCGTCGACGAGGTCATCATGGTGTCGCCCGCGGGGGGCGGTGAGGTCGCGGACATCGTGCTCGCCGCGGCGCACCTCGCGGGTGTGGATCGATTGTTCACGATCGGCGGTGCGCAGGCGGTGGCCGCGCTCGCGTTCGGGACCGAGACGGTGCCGGCCGTCGACAAGATCGTCGGCCCCGGGAACGCGTGGGTCGCGGAGGCGAAGCGGCAGGTGTTCGGGTTCGTCGACATCGACGAGATCGCGGGCCCCTCCGAGGTGCTGATCGTCGCGGACGACTCCGCCGACCCCGAGGTGCTCGCCGCGGACCTGCTCGCGCAGGCCGAGCACGACGTCCGCGCCGCCGCGATCCTCGTGACGTGGGATCCGCGGATCGCCGAACAGGCCGCGAAGGCCGCGAACCGCCAGGTCGCGGAGCTGCCGCGCCACGAGCAAGCCTCGCAGGCCCTCGCGAACCGCGGCGGCGTCATCCTCGCCCGGGACGCCGACGAAGCATACGCGTTGATGAACGCGTACGCCCCCGAGCACCTCGGGCTCGCGACCGCCGACCCGCGCGCGTCGCTCGACCGCGTCGAGAACGCGGGCGCCGTCTTCCTCGGCCACCACGCCCCGGAGGCGCTCGGTGACTACAACGCAGGCTCGAACCACGTGCTCCCCACCGGCGGCGCGGCGCGCTTCGGCTCGCCGCTGTCGGTGCACGACTTCGTCCGCCGCATGAACGTGCTGGACCTCGACGCCTCCGCCCTCGCCCGCCTGGGCCCCGACGCAGCGACGCTCGCCCGCGCCGAGGGGCTCGAAGCGCACGCCCGCGCCATCGAGGTGCGTAAGGGCGACGAGAAGCGGTAGAGTTCCGGCTGCGATGAGCGAGAAGCGACGCGCCAAGAACGGTCACACCGCGCCCGAGGACGAGCCCCGCCTGCCCGTCCCGGTGAACCCGCCCGAAGCCGACGGGCGACGCGCGACGGTGCAGCGACAGACCAAGGAGACCAACGTGCAGGTCGTCGTGGATCTGGACGGCACGGGGCGCCACCAGATCGACACCGAGGTCCCGTTCTTCAACCACATGCTCGAGGCGTTCGCGCACCACTCGATGATCGACCTGCACGTGCTCGCGCGCGGAGACCTCGAGGTCGACCCGCACCACACCGTCGAGGACGTGGGGCTGTGCATCGGCCGCGCGGTGCTCGACGCGCTGGGCGACCGCGCCGGCATCCGTCGTTACGGCGAGTCGACGCGGCCCATGGACGAAGCGCTGGTGCGGGCGTACGTCGACTACTGCGGGCGGCCGGTGTTCTCGTACCGCGTCGAGGTCCCGCCGGGGCGCATCGGCACGTTCGACGCCGAGCTCGCCGAGGTCTTCTTCTCGGCCTACTGCGCCGAAGCGCGCATGAACCTTCACCTGATCTGCGAGTACGGCACCAACCGCCACCACATCGTGGAGGGGTGCTTCAAGACCCTCGCCGCCGCGACGCGGATGGCCGTGGAGATCGACCCTCGCCGAGAGGGCGTCGCCTCCACCAAGGGCAGCCTGGATTGAGCGCGCCGCGCGTCACGATCGTCGACTACGAGATGGGGAACCGGCGCTCGCTGCAGCGGGCGCTCGAACGCAGCGGCGCGACCGTCGAGATCTCCGGCGACCCGGACGTCGTACGGCGCGCGGACCGCGTCGCGATCCCCGGTCAGGGCGCGTTCGGGCAGGCCGTCGACCACCTCGTCGAACGCGGCCTGTTCTCGGCGCTGCAGGAGGTCTGCGCGGACGGGCGGCCGGTGCTCGGGGTGTGCCTCGGGCAGCAGCTCCTGTTCGCAACCTCCGAGGAGGCGCCCGGTCGTACGGGCCTCGCGATCGTCGACGACGCCGTGACGCTCCTCCCGGTGGGCAACGGCCTCAAGCGCCCGCACATGGGGTGGGCGCCGGTCCACACGACGTCGAAGCACCCGGTCCTCGCGGCGAACCCGTCGGGTGAGGCGTTCTACTTCGTGCACTCCTACGCGGCGCGTCGGGCCGATGGCTTCGACACCGCGACCACGGAGCACGGCGTGACGTTCGTGGCGGCCCTCACGGCCGGCAACGTGGTAGGCACGCAGTTCCATCCGGAGAAGAGTCAAGATGCGGGGCAGCGGCTGCTCACGGCGTGGCTCTCGCTTTGAGGAAGTGAATCGTCGAATCGTCGGGATCGGCCTGTTGCTCGCGGCGCTCGCGCCGAGCGCGGCCGAGGCCTATCCGATCGAGGTGCGCGGGAACGTCGCCCTGCCCTCCGCGGTGTACGAGTCCGCGATCTTCCTCTCCGACCAAGCCCGGACGAAGACGGCGACCATCGCCAAGAAGCGCGCAAGACAAGTTGCACGGAGCGCGCTCGATTTCCTCCTCGCGTCCGGCTACGACCTCGCGACGGCGACCGCGACGATCGCCGACGGTGTCGTCTACCTCGAAGTCGAGGAGGGGCGCCTCGACAAGATCATCTTCATGCGGCAAGGCACCTTGCGCACGCTGGAGCTGAAGTTCTCGATCAAGCTCCCCGGCGACATCTTCAACCGGCCGCTCCTCCAACAACAGCTCGACGCGCTGGTGCGCGACACGGACGTGACCAAGGCGACGTTCGAAGTCGTGAAGGTCGAGCGCGTCCGACACGCGGGCGTGCAGATCGAGGAGCCGCGTTTGCTCCGCGGTCTGGAGCTGCTGAAACCCGGCGCGCCGCACGAGCTGCACATCTACCTGGAGCGCCCCGACCGCCGCGACGGGCTCCGACTGCAGCTCGGCATCCGGAGCCCCGACGGGTTCTACGGGGGCCTGAAGTACAACGAGTCGGACCTCGTGCTGAAAGGCGACAAACTCGACACCGAGGCTCGCGTGGGTTTTCGGCTCGACGACGAGATCGACACCGCGAGCAACCCCGTGGGCCTGTCGCGGCTCCAGGCCGCCATCGAGCTGCACTCCCCGCCGTTCGGTGACTTCGTGTCGACGTACATGCGATTCGACGCGAGCCTCTTCGCGCGGCTTCGGCGCGACCTGAACGTCGCGAATTACTACTACGTGCCGCTGGAGGGCTCGGTGAACGCGTCGATGCTCGCGACGGACACGATGACGGTCTCCCTCGGCGTCGGCGTCCAAGAGCGCTTCTTGTTCGGGATCGACCCCGTGGAGGGGGAGACCGTGACGCCGCTGGTCGAGGCCACCGAGCGCGAAGACCTGCGCATCTTCATGGCCGGGTCGATCGAGCTCGACTTCGAGAAGAACGCGCTCCGCCTGGACCGCGGCCACCGCCTGGAGCTGAGCGGCCGCTACCTCACGGCGGGCAACCTGCAGCGCTCGAACGTGATCACGAAGTTGTTCCTCGAGTACGACAAGGCCTGGGTGCTCGGCTACGACGAGTTCCACCTCGGCGTGAACGGCGTGCACATCTTCGGGCGGCCCTTCTTCTACGACGAGCTGTCGATCGGTGACGGCTTCCTGCGGGCCGCGTTTGGTAACGACATCTTCCTGAAGCGCGCGCTGGGTGCTTCGTTCGAGTACCGCGTCTCGCTGTCGCGCGACGCCGTCAAGGTCAGCATCTTCGACGACGTTGCGGCCTACCAGGACCTCGACGACGATCGCGAGCCGACCGACCTACGCGCCGCGACCACGTTCGGGCTCGGACTGCACGTCCTGCTCCTGGACGCCTTCCAGCTTAGCACCTACGCGGGCCTCGGCATCGCGGCGGGACGTGAGCTCGGGTTCGGGGTCGCGCTCAGCGTACAGCGCGCCTACTGAAAGCGATCGCCGCTGGGCGCGCGCCCGTACCAACGTCGGTAGGCGCGGGCGAAGGCCGTGGGATCCGAGAAACCCAGCTCGTCAGCGATGTGTTGGATCGGTTCGCCGCGACGGACCCGCGCGCGTGCGTCTTGCCGTCGGTGTTGGTCGAGCAGCGTCGAAAACGACGTGCCGCTGCCTTCGAGGCGCCGACGTAGCGTGCGCGCGCTCGTCGCCAATCGTCGCGCGGCGTCGTGCGGGTCGCGGACGCCATCGGCGATGAGGCGTGCCACACCATCGACAAAGCTCGCCGGGAGCGACGCGAGCCGAGCCTCGGCCTCCGCGAGCAGGTGCGCGAACAGCGGACGGTGCGCACGCGGCGGCGGAGCGCTCGTGTCACCCACGACGATTCGATCTTCGTCCGCTCCCGCGAACACTGACGTCCCGAGCCGCTCGGCACCCCGGGCCGAGGACCAGCGCACATGAACCTCGCGCACCGCGGCCGGGCCACACACCGCGATCATGCCGGCGGCGAAGTGCGCGATCGTGGAGGCGTCAGAGGCCACCACCGCGTCCGACGCGGGCGGCGGCGTGCACCAGCGCAGGACACCCTCCTCACGGCGCCAGGCCCCGCGGTCCGAGAGGAGCGGGAACAACCGAGCCGCGGCGTCGACCGCTTCGTCGCCCGAGGGCGCGGTCTGCACGACGAACCCGTACACCCCGAGCGCGTCCAACGTGTTGCGACTGGAGGGCTCGAAGGGGTGGGCGCCACGCGCCAGCGCGAAGCGCCACACGTCGAACGCGACCGCGTCCGACCACCGCGCGCCGGCCGGCGGGTCGTGCTCGGGGAGCACCGACGCCCGCCGAGCGGCGGCCGGGAGGATCGAGGCGACGACGGGGGCCGAGACGGTCGGCATCGCACTGCTCGATACCGCCCAGGTGGCCACCCGGGTTCGAACTTTGGCCGCGGCGGTCCCACGGGCGCCGCGAGCGGCCGGTAACGAAGACCATGAAACGTGCCCTCTTCGCGTTGACCCTCCTCCTCGTCCCCGGCGCCGCCCGCGCTGGCCCCTGGGCGCGCCCCGCCGGGACGGTGTACGCCAAGGCGTCTTCCCGTCTGCTCCTCGGCGCGCGGTACACCGACGGCCGCGGCGAGACGACGCCGATCCCGGGCTACCGCGAGCTCACGAACGCGCTGTCGGCCGAGCTGAGCCTCGGGTCGGGCGTGACGCTCCTCGCGCAGTGGGACGTCGCTCGGTGGTTTCGCATCGACGGCGAAACGAGCCGATCACTCGTGCGCCCCGGCGACCCGCGCGCGGGCGTGCGCTACACGGCGCTGAGCTTCGGTCGCGGAGCGCTCGCGTTCGAAGGTTGGCTCGGCGTGCCCGTGGCGTCCGGCGAGGTCATCGCGCCGCTCGCGGACGAGGACGGCGCGACCATCGCCGAGCTCCGCGCCGGTCCGGGGCAGCTCGATCTCACCGGCCGCGCCGAGCTCGGCTGGGCGTGGGACGCCGCCTGGACCTCCGCCGCGATCGGGTGGGTGCAGCGATTCGGTGGCTACGACGGAATGCTCGACTGGCGCGCCGAGCTCGGCGGACGGTGGTGGCGCCTGCAAGGTGTCTTGCGGCTCGGCGGGCGGCACGCGCTCGACACCGGGGGAGCAGCGTCGGTCGAGAACCCGGCGGGTCAGTCGAACGGCACGTCGTTCACCTCGACGATCCTGGAGACGACGTTCCTCGCGAGCGACCGCTGGCAGGTCGGCACGAGCGCGCAGTTCAGCCTCGCCGGCCTCGGCGTGCGGAGCCAGGCGCGCGGCCCGGTGTTCACGTTGTTCATCGCGTTCTCGGGCTGAGGTCTTCTTCGAGATCGACGCCGAACTCGACGCGGAAACAGCTACCGACCCCGGGTCGTGAGCTCGCCGACACCCGGGCTCCGAGTCGCTCGGCGGAACGTTGAACCAAGGCGAGCCCGATCCCCACGCCCTCGATCGCGTCGTCGTTGTGGAGGCGCGAGAACTTCATGAACACCCGCTCGGTGTGTTTCGGGTCGAAGCCCACACCGTTGTCCTCGACCTCGACCACGATGCGCCCATCGACGTCCGTCGATCGCACCCAGACGTGCGGAGGGGTGGAGGGCCGCCGATATTTCAACGCGTTTTCGATGAGGTTTTGGAGGATGCACCGAACGAGCTGCGGGTCCGTCTCGAGCGTCGGGAGCTGACCCACCTCGATGTTCGCACCCGTGTCCCGAATTCGCGTACCGAGATCCCTACAAATCTCCTGGGTGACCTCATCGAGCGAGACCGTCGTCGGAGCCAACGACACCCGCGAAACACGCGCGTGCTCCAGGAGCGCATCGACCATGTCCGACGAACGCTTCGCGGCCTGGCGGACGAAGTGGATCTGGTGAAGCGCCTCAGGGTCCTCGGCGATCGCCTCGTTGCCCTCGAGGACCTCCGCAAACGCGGAGATCGTGCGAATCGGGCCCTTGAGATCGTGCGAGACGAGGTAGGCGTACTGCTCGAGGTCCGCGTTCGAACGCTCCAAGGAAGCGGTGCGCTCCGCGACCACCTCTTCGAGGTTGTCGAGGTGCTTTCGAAGCGCCTCCTCGGCCTCCAACCGGGACGCGGACTCCTCCTCGATCCGACGCGCGTCCGCCACGAGTCGTCGTGACACGGGCGCCAACAGAACCGGCGACAGCGCCGTCGCCAAGACCACGACGAGGATCAACACCGCCATGATCCAGAACAGGCGCCGAAGCGGCTGGCCGGTGATCGAGGACGCGTACGGCGTCGAGCGGACGACCCACCACTGGGTATCGTCGACCGCCGCGCGGGTCAGGAGCCGCTCACCGACCTCGTCGTCCGCCACCACCTCGGAGGTCGGCGCCAACGCCCAGTCCCGCCACGCGCGAGAGAGCGGAGCCCCGAGGGCGATCTGTCCGTCCGACGAGAGCAACGTCGCGTCGTCCAACAAGGCACGGAGCGCCGCCAGATCGAACCCGACCTGGTCGGTCCCGACGCGACGCCCGGTCGGGTCGAGGATCGCGGACTCGACGACGACGTAGCGTTCCCCGGCGTTCTCGACGACGCCCCGAAGGAGGAGCTCGGGTGCGTCCGGGACCAGCGCGATGGGCGAGGCCTCGGACCCCATGGCGATGACACGACGCCCGTCGGCGTCGTGACGAACCAACCACGCGATGGCACCGCGGGAACGTCGGAGCGCGTCCTCGAGGATCGGACGGACGATCGCCTCGTGTTCCGCAAGCGTGCTTCGTTCTGTGTTGAGCGCCTCGAGGGCACCGCGCGCCCGGGTTCGACTCGACACCTGCGCCGCGATCGCCTCGATGCGTCGCTCGAACTGCTGGACGCCGCGTGCGGTCGCACGGCACTGCTCCAGGAGTTGGGCCTCGCGCTGCTCCAACAGCAGGTCGTAGAGGGGGAAGAACGCTCCGGCGAGCGCGGCGAGACCCACGACGACCGACCCGGCGACCCATCCCACGAGGAGCCGACGTTCCAGGCCATGTCCGGGCTTGGCGCCGCTCGCAGATCCTCCCGCCAAGAGTCCCCCCACGAACACCTTCGGTGAGTTCTGAGGCCTCAGCAACATGCACCGCGCGGATCGGTGAGTTTTGTGCGTCGGCGCATCAACGCGGAACACCGCGACGCCGCATCGAATCGATGTTACGTGCCACGCCCATGTCGATCGCCGAGAACCGATGGCCCCGCGCCACCGCCCTGCAGCTCGCGGCCATCGCATTCGTGGCCATGACGACTTCCTCTCCGAGGTCGTCGTCGGCCGAGCCCTGGCGGCTCTCGGACCGCCTCCCCGAGTGGCTCACGGTCGAGCTGCACAACCAGACCCGCTTCGAGGCGATCGACGAACAGTTCCGGGCCGGCCTGACGGGCGGCGACCAGGTGCTCTCGACCCGTACCGGTATCTTCGCCGAGGCGCGCGGCTCGGCGTGGCGCGTCGGCGGGGAGGTCGTCGACATGCGCGCGTACCTCTCGGACGACAACACTCCCGTCGACTTCGCGTACGCCAACCCGCTCGACATCCTCCAGGCGTACGTCGCTTTCGACGCCGAAAACGAAGAGCGAAAGCTGTCGCTCCTCCTCGGTCGCTTCACGCTCGACCTCGGTAGCCGTCGCTTCATCGCGCGCAACCGCTACCGCAACACGATCAACGCGTTCACCGGCGGACACCTGCACTACGAAGCGAGCGACACGACCGTCGACGCGTTCGCGACGCTCCCGGTGCGAATCAGACCAACCGACCGCGACGCGATCGCGGACAACGCTTTCGAGCTCGACACGGAGTCCTTCGACAACGTCTTCTGGGGCGTCTACGTGCGGCGGGTCTTCGGCGACGTCGCGTTCGAGCCGTATGTCTTCGGTCGCCACGACCGCCGCGCCAACGGCCGGGCCGACCTGCTCAACCCCGGCGTCCGCGTGGTGAAGAACCCCGCGGTGGGTGACGTCCACTTCGAGCTGGAGGCGCTCCTTCAGGTCGGCGAGGTCGAGCAGTTGAACCACCTTGCCGGCTTCCTCCACGCGTCCACCGGCTACACCTTCGACGTGTGGGCCCAGCCCAGCCTGTCCCTCACGTTCGAGTACGCCAGCGGCGACGAGGATCCCGACGACGACGTGAGCCACGGCTTCAACCACCTCTACGGTGTCCCGCGCCCCGAGTACGGGCCGACGATGATCTACCTCGCGTTCAACCGTACGAACCTGTTCACGCCGGGGATCCAACTCGACGCGAGCCCCTTCGACGGGGTCCGCACGCTCATCACCGCCCGTTCGTTCACACTCGCCGCCGCGCGCGACGCTTGGTTCGGGTCGGGGTACAGCGATCCCACGGGTCAGTCGGGGGCGACGCTCGGCGAGCAATTCGAAGTGCGCGTGCAGTACGACGTCCTGCCGGGGAACGTGAGATTGGAAGGAGGCTTCGCACACCTGTGGCGCCGCGGGTTCGCCGTGAACGCCGCCCGAGGGGCGCCCACGCCGAACCCGACGATCGGCTACCTACAGGTCGAGATGAACATCTGAGGTACCGCTTCAGTTGCACGCGGGCGCGCCCGGGAACGACAGGCTCGGCCACACGGTCTTGAGCGCGGAGCGGTGCGCGCTCTTGGAGTCGTGGTCCACGCCCTGCACTTCGCAGTACGTCATCTGGTGCGGGCCCCACGTCGTCGCGACGTCGTCCATCCAGTCCATCACCACGTCCGTGTGCGAAGCGCCCTCGAGCGACCCGGCCACGATGCTGATCGGGCGGTTCGCCGCGGCCCACGCCGCGCCCGCCTCGTTGGGGAAGAACACGAGCGCCGGCCAACCGTTCGCCGCCGGGAGCCAGATGTTGCCGAAGCCACCGCGCCAAGGGCTCGGCGTCGGCTCGATGCCGTCGTTCGGGTTCTCGTCGATCGTGGGACGCGGCATGCTGCCCGACGACTCGACGATGACGTTCAGCATCCGCTCGGGGCGCTGCAGCGCGTAGCGAATCGCGAACTGTCCGCCAGCCGAGTGACCGAAGAGGTGCATCCGTCCGTCGCCGAGACCGACGTTTGCGTAGCGGTCCACGATGCGGTCGATCCACCAGTCGGCGCGGATGTCGCGACCGAGGAGCGCACGGTAGCCGCCCGCGTTGAAGTTGGGCTGGAAGTCGTTGCCGAAGTTGTAGTCCTCCCACTCGGGGATGATCAGCACGAAGCCGAGGTCGTCGGCCGCCTGCACGAAGCCGTCGTACGCCATGTAGCGGTTCGCGTTGGCGCGCCCCGCGGGCCACGCGGCGCTCTCGGAGGACGTGTACTTGTTGGTGCCGGGCGAGACGACGAACATCTCGGCGGTCTGCGGGTCGATGCCTTCCGGGATGTACTGCAACCAGCGGCCGAACTGGTCGCCCTTCTCCACGACGACGCCGGTCTCGGTCTCCAGGATGTCGGGGCGCACGCTGGAGCCGGTCCAGGAGCTGCCGAGGTACCAGTCGAGGCGGTGCACGACGCCGTCCACACAGTTGTTGCAGGACTCGCCGGCGGCGGCGATCCACAGCGCGTCGATGAATGGGGTGGGGCTGCCGCGAGCAGCCCGCGATCCGGTCACACGACCGAGCGCCGAGCCGAACGTGTCGTTGTTCTCGGGGGAGGAGTAGACGCCGTTCGTGGACTGGTCGAGGAGGAACTCGAAGCCTTCGGTGATCGGCTTGAAGCCCGTGAAGTAACCGCCCTGCGCGTAGCTCGGCGCGATGATGAGGTGCACACGGCCGGCGTCGACGCGGGTCTGGTAGTTGTACGTGAAGTCTTCGCCGGGCACGCCGATCGCGAGGCTGTCACACCAGCGCTGGCCCAAGTACGAAGACGGCGCGAAGGCCCCGCCCGCGAGCGCGGCGCCGAAGTGGTCGTTGGCCTCGTAGGTGTCCGAGAGCGGGCCGCCGCCCTGCCACAGCGTGGAGCTGCCGACGCCGGTGAGGCCGCTGTTCGTCTGACCGTAGAGGACGTGCACGTAGCCGGCGTCCGGCGCGCTGTAGCCGATGTCCTCGCGCGGAACACCGATCGCGAGGTCGTCGACGCCGTTGCAGTCGAAGTCACCGACCGCGAGCACTTCACCGAAGTAGTCGTTGGTCTCCGCGGAGGAGCCGACGCCGGGTGAGTCCTGCGTGAACGTGACCGCAGCGCCGGGGGTCGGCGGGATGTTCGCGTTCGGGTTGCCGAGGTCCTTGCCGTAGATGACGACGACCGCGCCGGCGTTGGAGCGGCCGTTGATCGTCGCGCCGGGTGCGCCGAACGCGATGTCGTCCTTGCCGTCGTTGTCGAAGTCACCGGTCACGACGCTCGCGCCGAAGAGCGGCTGGGCCTGGTTGTAGACCGGCGAGCCCTGCATGACGGGCGACGCGGGGAAGATCGTGAGGAAGTTGTTCTGGACGAGGTTGAAGTAGGCGGCGCCGTTGTTGCTGCCGTTTTCGACCGCGCTGTGGCGCGGGTCTCCGTCGTTGATCCAGATGCCGACCAGGCCGTTGCCCGAGCGCTTCGGGAAACCGAAGACCAGGTCGCGCTGGTTGTCGTTGTCGAAGTCGCCGGTCGCGGTGGTCCAGGGCGTCTCGCCGGTGACGTCGCCGGCCCACGGCTCGGCGAACGCCGAACCCGTGAAGGTGAGCGCCGCCAGACCGGCGCAGATCGATGCGATGAACCGGCCGTGCCGGAGCTGGGTACGTGACATTTTGTTTTCTTCCTTCCGAGCGCTCGGTGCGAGCGCTTCGGTCGGTCATTGGCGGTGGGGGGTGCGGATCTGATCCGCGGAGGGAAAAAAAATCAGCGGACGCGGATCTGGGCTTCGAAGCGCTGCACGCCGGACGGCGTTTCGTGCGTGGGCGTCGTCGGGAGGCGGTCCTTCGGGCCGACGAAGAACACGACGCGCCAGTCGCCCGGAGCGAGGTCGAGCTGCTCGCCGACGACGCCGCGGACGCGGAGCGTGCCGCCGTCCAGGCGGGTGAAGGGGGCGTCCCAAACCTTCTCCCCGCCGTCGCCGATCACCACCGCGGCGAGCGCGACGTCTCCGGTGACCCGCTCGTCGGGGACGAGGACGAAGTCGAACGTCGCGCCGTCGGAGTACGCGGTGATCTCGGTCTGGGTGTGGTCGTCGCCGCGGACGACCTTCTCGCCGGAGCGAACGTCGAGCGCGTAGCGCGGGAGCATCGCGTCGTTCGGCGTGCTCAGGAACAGCAGCGCCGCGGCGGCGACCGCGAGGAGCGCGCCGGCGGGGGCGGCCCAGCGGCGGGCGGAGAAGATCGAGACGACCGTCGCGCCGCCCTCATCCGCTTCGACGGCGGGCTTCTCCTCCGCGAGGAGCATGTCGGCGATGCCGTCCATCTCCGCGTCGTCGAGGGGCCTCAGCGCTTCGACGGCCTCCTCGGAGGGCAGCGCCGAGGCGTCCTTCGCCGCGACCGCGTCCCACCAGCGGTCATCCTCCTCGTCGCGGTCCTTTGCGGCTTCGCCGAGGGCTTCGAGCAGATCTTCGTCGCGATTCATCCGGATGCTCCCGCTCGTGACGTTGGTGGTGACAGGCCGTCATCTGACGCGATTTCTTCGGAGATCGTCGCGACGGTCTTCTTGAGCCGCGCGCGCCAGGTGTAGACGGCGTCGCGCTTCATGTCGTGCTCGGCGCAGATGGTCTCGACGTCCAGGTGCTGCACGAACAGCGCGTAGAACAGCGCGAGGCCCTTGGTGCTCAGGCGCTGCTCGAGGCGCTTCAGGACCTCGCGGAGGAGATCCTTCGACAGCGTCCGGACCTCGGCCTCCGGCGCGGCGGCCTGGGGCTCCAGGTCGTCCGGGGCGGTGGGTTTTTCGGCCCACGCGCTGCGTCGCCCGGAGGAGAGGATGGCGTTCACCTCGCGCCGGGTGACGAGGCCGACGAAGTTCTCCAGCGACAGCCCGCGCTCCGGATCCCAGGTGCGTAGGACGCGCCCGTCGTTGTCGAAGAGGAGGCGGAAGACGTCCTGCGTGAGGTCGAGGGTCTCCTGCCGGTCGATGCGGTGGTGCCGGATCAGGGCGCCGTTCACCCGGCGCTGGATGACGGGCGTCAGCCGCCGCACCAGGCGGCGACAGGCGGCGGCGTCGCGACCGAGGGCCTGTTGGACGAGCTCGAGATCCGAGGCCCCGTCGGGGGCGCTACGGTTTGATGAAGAGCTCACTGACGCGGACGGTTTCCTCACCTTTCTCGTCCGTCGTCAATTCGAACTTCCCGGTCTTCAGGTCCTGATCCTGCAGCTGAGCCAGCTCGATCTCGAAGGGCTGGGTGGGGTCGGGGATGTCGACCGCGATGACGAATTCGTCGCCCTGGAACGTCGTGACGATGACCGTGCTGTTGGTGATGGTCGCGCCGGACTGCGCGATGTCCTGATCGATCTGACCTTCGAAAGTAGCAGCGGTGATCCCACAAAGCGGACACGGCTCCTCGTCGGGCTGCGGGACGACCCACGGCTCCTTGAAGGGATCGAGGTCGCTCGGATTCGTTGCGCTCGGCCCCGGCACCGCGTTCTGCGGTCCCATCAACCCGGGGTAGGTGATGGAAATCGCCGTCGCGAAGTCTGCCGTGGCGTCGACGCCCGCTGCACGGTTCTCACACGCGGGGAGCGGCGGGCAGGCGAGGCCCAGGCAGGCGAGCGTCACCGCGCGGCACACCGAGACACGACGCCGCGCGAAGGCCTGGTTGTTCAACCCGAAGTCCGACGCGCCGCCCACGGGGATCGCGGATTGATAGACGACCTGCATCACCTGGTACGGCTGGAGGTTGGGGCGCAGGCTCCACACGAGCGCGGCGGTCGCCGAAACCCCCGCCGCGGCGAAGGACGTCCCGCTCGCGATCACGGTCGGGACGTTGTTGAGCACGGGCTGCTCCACGTTCACCTGCGCGGCCGGTGCGACGAGGCGCGGCTGCGAGGCGATCCGCGAGAGCGCGAGTGTGGAGTCACGCCCATCGACTCCGCCCACGGCGTGCACCAGCGGGTCGTAGGCGTTGGGCGGCGCGTCGGAGCAGAAGGGCGTCGCGCGCTCCCAACCCGCCGGGAAGATCGGCCCCGGAGTGAGGTCGGTCGAGCGATTGCCGGACGCCGCAATCATCAGCGCGCCGTTGCAGGAGGCGTACTGCGCAACCTGGTAGACCAGCTTCGCGGGCAGGCTCGGGTTCGACGGTGCACCGCCGTAGGCCTCGTTCCAGCCGACGCTCAGGTTCATGATGAAACGAGAGCCGGGGGTCCAAGTCGGTCCGAAGCGCCAGGAGAAGATCGCCTGGAACATCGCGACGCCGAGCTCCGACTGCGTGCCGTAGTGCCCGCCGCGCTCTCCGTAGGTCTCGGTGTCGATGCGCGGGAGCGCGAGGTGATTCGATAGCTCCGCGCCGCACGGCGCACCGTTCGGTCCGAGGCATGTCAGGTTGTGGACGACCGAGCCCATCGCCTCGCCGTGACGCGACAGGCCTTCGCTCACCGCCCCGACGCGCTCCAGCGAGCTGTCGACGATCGCGACGCGCGTCGTCTGCTGGAACGGCAGGCCGGCGATCTCCGGGACATCGATCTGCTCGAGATAAGCGGTCGACAGGGGCTGCCACGCACCGTTCGGAAGGCGCGCGTGGGCGCTCACGACCTCACAGTCCCGCTCCAGACGGAGGTCCGGCGTATCGGGGAGCACCGAGGTGTCGGGCGGCGTGCCGACCACCGCAGGCTCCCAGCGGTACACACACCAGCGCTCGAGGCCCGGGATGGAGCCCGTGAAGGGCTCGGTCTTGTTCCAGGTCCCGAGGGCCGGCGGCGCCGTGACGACCGGGCAAGGCGCGGAGGTCAGGCGGTAGCCGACCCACTGGTTGTCGGGGCACGCGCGGTCGAGCTCCGGCGGCAAGGTGCTCTGCAAGCCACCGCAATACCAGGGTAGCGAGGTCGCGCCGGCGGCGCGCAACGCGTCGCAGTGACTCTGCTGTGCGGGCGTGATGCCCGCCTCCGCGGTCTCGACGGGCTCCTCGGGCGCGCCACAGGCGGCGACGAGGAGAGGGGCAATCCAAAGGGCGTTGTTCAAGCGTTTCATGTTCGTTCTCGCGTCAGGGGGTCAGGACCACGATGGCGTCCCGTTCGGGCACGTCGTCGTCGGTTCCGTGTACAGACCGTTGATAGGTGGTGAGGAGGTCGGATCCGTCATCGAGGGCGGAAGAAATTCGGGCCGACACTTCGGCGGCGGCCTCGTCGTCGATCTCGCGCGTCGCCGCGACGACCGCGCGGGCCCCGGCGAGGACGAAGGCCTGGGCGATCCCCAGCCCCGCGCTCGCCCCGACGTCGCTACTCTCCGCCGTACGACACCCGAGGAGGAGCACCGTCGCGGGCGCGGCGGTCGACGTGAGGATGTCGCCCACCGTCACACGACCGTCCGCCAAACGCAGGCTGCTCTCCCAACCCTCGTGGCCCCCGAACGTGCCGTGACCCGCGTAGTGGAGGAGCTCCACCCGCGTGAGCCCGACGAGGAGGCGGCGCCGTGTCGCTTCGTCGGACTGGGCTCGAGATACGGACCAGCCGCGGGACGAGAGGTTCGTCGCGACGCGGGTGCCCTCGTCCCGAGCCGCCCGTAGGTCGCCGCGTGGATCGCTGACGACGAGTGCGCTCTTTCGGTCATTCGAACGTTCCTCGCGCGGTGGGAGGTCGAGGGCGTACGCGACGAGCTTGCGTCGGGCGAGTGGCTCTCCGCCGAGTCGACCGAGGTGAAGCGCAAAGCGGTCGACGCCCCCTGGAGCCAGAACCGTCACACGCCGAGCCGCCGCGATGGGTCCGCGGAGCTTGCCCACGATCGCGTCCGGCGTGGGCTCCCCGACCAGCCTCTCGACGACCACGCCCTCGCGGCTGACCGCGAACACCGCCCAACCCTCGGCGAGCGGATACCAAGCGACCATCACCTCACCCTCGGCCGGCGAACGGAACGGTGCGGCGGTCGGATCGCCGCGTTCGCTCGCGAGCGTGGAGAACACATCCGTGCGCGCCAACTTGCCGATCGCTTCGTCGAGAGCGCGGCGCGCCTCGGCGACCGAACGTTCGACCTCGGCTTCCTGCTTCGCGCGCTCGGACTTGGGCAGCAGCCAGAGTGTTGCGCTCCGGTCTTCGAGGGCTTGGCGCGTCCGACGATATCGAGCCACGTCCCGCTCCCACCGTGTACGCGACGCCCCATCCAACGTGGCGATCCGGCGCGCGAGCTCGATCGAGGCGAGCGTGCGTCGTCGAGCGCGACGCACCACATCGAACGCAGCCTTCGGGCGACCGCGGTCGATCTCCAGCGCAACCCACCGACGCGCGCTCTCTTCGCGATCGCCGTAGAGATGCTGCCGCCCTCCGTCGACCGGGACGAGCACGGCTTCCCGCGCCGTCCGGGCCTCGGCCGCTGCGTACGCCTCTGCGGCGCCGTCGAGATCACCGAGTGCTTGCCGGCTGCGCCCTACGCCGACCCAGGCGTGCCACGCGATTTCGGTCAAACGCGTCGCGTCCGCCCGCTCCGCGAGGGCCCAGAAGTCCGCGAGGGCTCGCTTCACGTCTCCGCGCTCCAGGGCAATGGAGGCGTCGATCAACATCGCCCACTGCGCATGTTCGGGCAGCATCGGCGACCGGCGGCTCGAGTCGAGCGCCGCCTGCGCGCGGTCGAGCTCCTTTCGTTCGAGCGCCAGCAGCGCGGAGTTGACGAGGAGATTCGCGCGACGCGTGGGAGGGGGGTCCGTGCAGCGCGATTCGTCAGCGGCGAGCGCAGCCTCGAGCCAGACACGTGCTTCCTCGGATCCCTTCGAAGCCCGCATGAGCGACCAGCCGAGGTTGCCGGTCGCGAGGACGTCGAGACACCCATCTCCCGTTCCCTGTCGTACCAAGCTCCGCCAACGCGTCGCTGCTTCGTCGAAACGCCCCAGCTCGTGGAGCGTGTTCAGCTCCCGCATCTCGAGCCGTGTCGCCAGCACGTTCAGACCGAGCGTTCGTGCGAGCATCCGCGCCGGACCGGCCGCTGCGAGCGCCGAGCGACGATCACCCACCTCACTCGCTACGACCGCGACGTGAAATGCGCGGAGGACATCCGCCTCACTGTCGTACGGCGACCGCTTTGGGACGCGGTCGAGCGTGGAGCGCGCCGCCTCGAAGTCACGCAGGCTGCGGGCCGCGATCCACACTGCGAGCAGACGACTCCGCGCCGCCTGCGATCGCAAGCTCGCGCGGTCCGCGAGCTCCGCGGACTTCGTGAGCGCGGCCATCGCCGCCTCGGCGTCCCCCTCCTTGTAGAGTCGGCGCGCCTCGGCGAACTTCGCGATCGCCTCCGCGCGCGATGAATCCTGCGTGCGCCGCGCACCCGAAGTGCGATCCGTCGGCGCCGTGAGCACCGCGACGTCCGCCGGCACCGCATCGACCGACACGCGCATGAGCCGCGG
Organism: Deltaproteobacteria bacterium; assembly: GCA_040218735.1. Classification (GTDB taxonomy): domain Bacteria; phylum Myxococcota; class Kuafuiibacteriia; order Kuafuiibacteriales; family Kuafuiibacteriaceae; genus JAUHYN01. The sequence goes on along the minus strand of JAVJQW010000041.1, from coordinate 436,234 downwards.
CACGTCACCCAGGATCGACAACGTCAGCGTGCCTCGCCGCGCGGGGACGTCGACCGACACGCGCACGCCCGTCGCGAGCGTCGCGGTTCGCGTCGTCAGCTCCGTCCCGTCGAGCGCAGCGCGTACTTCCTTGGCGTCCTCGGCGTAGAACACCAGCGGCGCTTCGCCGACTTCGCACACGCGGCTCACGTGCACGCACCCGCGCATCGGGAGGTCGACCAGCTCGGGCTCGGGCGCAGGGCGTCGCTCGGTGCAGGCCAGCGCGGCGCACAAGAGCACGATCCCTCCGCCGCGTTTCAAAGCGAGAGGATGGTCGCAGATTTTTTGCAGTCCGAGATCAGATCCGAAGCGGTCGCGACCCATGTCGTCGCGGGTCCGGTGACCCGAGGAGGATACGACCAAATGAGACTACGAGTTCTGTGCGCACTCGGCATCGCGACCTGCGCAATCACCCCTAACGCCGAGGCACAGACGATGGGCGCGAGCCCGTGTTTCGCGAGCAGCGCGATCGCCGACTGGTACGCGCACGACGTCGGCGAATCGCTCGGCGCATCGATACCCACCGGCACGACCGGCACGACGGGCGGCAACGGCTTCCGCCTGTGCGGCGACGGCGACGGCTACGGCCCCGACGATGCGATCCGCGTCGTCGGCCAGGACATCACCGACGACTTCGTCGTTTCCGCGCTGATCACCGACGTCGACGAAGGCAACGAAGGCGGCCTCGAAGCACGGACGATCGTCCGCGCGCCCGACGCGCCCCGCTTCCGCATCACCGTCTCGCGCGCCGCCGGCAGCGTGTGGCTCAGCGCCGAAGCGCGCGACGGCACCACCGTGGCTTCGACGCCCGTCCCGGTCTCGCTCCCCGTCGCCGTTCGCCTGTCGCGCAGCGGCAGCCTGCTCGAGGCGTCTTCGAACGGCGTCAACCTGCTCACGCACGACGCGTCCGGCACCGCGCTCGCGTCCGCGACACTCACGGTCTCCGCCGCGCAGGGCGCGCCGCTCGCCGCCGCCGGTGAGGTCGGCTTCGCAAACGTCACGCTGATCGACTCCGCGCTCCCGCCCGACGCGCAGTGCACCGAAACCAGCGCGTCGCCGACCGGCACCACGCTCACCGTGTTCGGCGGGCACCTCGCGCAGGTCCTCGGCGTTCGTGTCGCTGGGGAGCCCGCGCAGATCCTCACGCAGAGCGACAGCCGCCTTCAGGTCGTCGCGCCGCGTCCGTCCGCCGCGTTCGCGAGCGGCGCGATCGTCCTCGACACCGCCGACCGCTCCATCGCCACGGGCGGTCGCGTGACCTACGCCGGCGCGCCGTTCATCCGCGGCGACGTCGACGAAAACGGCAGCGTCGACAACGACGACGTCCACGCGCTCTCGGCGCGCCTCGCGGGCACCGACGACGTCGCGTGTGTCGCGGCGGCCGACGTCGACGCCGACGGCGACATCGACTCCGCCGACCTCTCGCGCCTGAAGCGCTTCGTCCGCTTCGGGCTCAAGCCCCCCGCGGCGCCCTTCCCTGCGCCCGGCTACAGCAGCTTCCCCGCGCCCGCGTGTGGCCTCGGCACCGCGCCGACCATCGCTTCACTCACCGACGGCAATGGCCGGCCGATCGGATCCGCGACCACGCTCGTCGAAGGTGACGAGCTGTCGATGCACGGCAGCGACCTGCCCACGGAAGGCACGGACTTCTACTTCGGCGACGTCCGGATGGAACGACTCCCCGGCAGCAGCTCCACGCTGGTGCGCCTCCGCGTCGGCGCGGTGCCGTCGAGCGGTGACAAGTGTCCGCGCCTCTTCGAAGCGACCGACGCCGAAGCCCACCCGACCTCCACCTTCGGGCTCGTCCGCGAGGTTCGCGACGACACCCTCGCCCGTCACCTCTGTCCGGTCTTCGCGGCGTCCGCGAGCTACATCGCATCTTTTCAGTGGAACGCATCCGCCAACGAAGGTTTCCTCCCCGTCCCCGCGAACGTCGTGGACCCCGCGTCCGGTGTGAAGGTCGATCTCCTCCTCGTCCGTCCGGCCGCAACCGGCCTCGATCGCGGCTCGCGTCGCGTCGTCGCCACCGGCCGCGCGCACGACTCCGCGCTGAGCTACGCGTCGCTCCTCGAGGACCTCGCGCGACGCCTCTCCAAACAGCTCGACGGTGGCGCACCGAGCGGCTGCGGTACCCCGGACTTCGTCGCCATCGCGGACCCGATCGCCGGCGGCATCTACATCCGTCCGACGGACACCTCGCCCGGCGGCCTCCCGCCCCCGCCCCCGCCGCACACCACGCAGATCGCGAAGCCGAAGCCTCCGCTCGACGGCGGCGCCGCGGGTGGCATTCAGCACGTGAAGCCCTCCTGCGACGACCCGAACGTCGACCCCACGTCGCGCCTCGCCGCGTGGTGCGCGCTCGTCGAGGCGACCGAGCTCGTCAACGGCTACCCGCGCTGGGAGCACTCCGTGCCGCAGCACATGCTGTACGCGTCCTACCAGGAGATCTTCGACCTCCCGCAACCCGGCGACCGGCCCGTCACGCAGAAGCGCACGATGTACAACGGCAGCACGCACAACACGCTGCGCGGCAACGGCTACCTCGACCCCTGCGCGCAGGCGGCCCGCGTCTCGTACTGCTTCGCCGGACTCCGCGACTCGATGCCGGCGTTCGAGACGGACGCGCGCGTGTACAAGGGCTTCTGGCGCACGCTCGGCGAGCTCCCGGCCAGCGCGGATCCGGACGACCTGTACTCCTACGATCCCCCGGACGGCCCGCGGCAGTACCTGGTCGGTTTCCACATCTCGTCGGGCACCCACCAGGTCTTCAGCTACTGGAACTGGGCGACGTTCTGGTTCCCGCGCGGCAACGACACGCTCACCAAGGACGGCAACCCGCTGCAGGTCGAGTACAACCCGACGTGCTCCACCGGGAACTTCGCGAACCAACCGACCGAGGTCACGGGCGTCTGGAAGAACTACGTCATGTGCATGGAAGGCGAAAACGGCGGCACCCCGTGCGGCAACCCGTGGGGACCGCAGGACGAGTGCAAAGCCGAGAGCTGCCGCGACTGTCACCTCAAGGTCTTCGTCGACTTCAGCGGCGTGACGCAGACCGGTCAGCTCGCGACCGGCTGGATGGGGACGTGGACCCGCGCCGCCGAGGTGAAGGCCTGCTACGAGGAGATTCAGGCCGGCCTCGCCGCCAACGAGACGCCGTACGCGAACCTCACGCCCCCCGAGTGCCAATGAGGAGCGCCTCCTGATTCCGCCTGAAGACGACGTATCGGCGATCACCCCCCACGCCCCCCCTTGAAGAGAGGGGGGGCCGGGGGCGTACGGTGTCGGGCGATGAAGACATCCCCACTCTGCCTCACCCTGCTCCTCCCGATCGCCGCCGCCTGCGGCTCGGGCCCCGACATCTCCAGCATCAGGAACGCGCTCGACAACCCGACCGGCTCCGTCAACGACAAGGGCGGCGTCACCGCGGCCGCGCAGCGCCAGCAGGCCAACGGCTCGGCCGGCTCCGTCGGAGCCATCAGCCCCTTCGGCGGCGGCGCGCTCACCATCTCCGGCGCCGCGGAGCGCCCCGCGGTCCAGCCGATGTTCGCGATGGACGCGATGAAGCCGTTCTTCGAGCACGTCGAACGACGCTTCGGCCGCGCGATGAACATCCGCGAGCTGCGCACCGCCGACGACGACTTCGACAGCTGCTTCAACGACGCGTTCGCGCAGGCCGCGACGCTCGACCCGAACGGCGACAGCTTCGACATGAAGGTCGACATCGACTTCGACAGCTGCGGTGACGCCTCGCTCAGCGGGCGCCTCACGATGGAGATGTCGGGCGAGGTCGACATCAACGCGGGCAGCTTCGAGTACGAGGCCAGCTACGTGTACGCGAACGTCTGCGTGAAGAGCGACAGCGAGAAGGTCTGCCAGGACGGCGAGATGCGCCTCGAAGGCGTCGGCCGCGCGCCGACCAACGGCACCACCAACGGCGACTTCTCGATGGAGATCTTCGCGGCGTGGGAGATCGCCACGCTCATCGAAGCCGACGGCAAGAGCCACGAGCTCAACAACAAGGGCGGCCTCGAGATGAAGCTCGGCGCCAACGACGACAGCGCGGAGCTCACCTTCCGCATGGTCGTCTTCGTGACGCTCCCGAGCGGCGAAGAGGTCTCCTACACCCTGACCATCTCCGCCGACGACAACAGCGGCAGCTTCTCGATCACCGGTAAGGACGGCTCGCTCACGTGCACCGTCGACGCCGCCGGCAACGGCAGCTGCACCGGCGACCTAGACCTCGAGTGGACCGAGGACGAGTGGGACGACGCCTACGGCGCCTACAACGGCTAGAGGTTCAGATCGCCGCTTCGCGGAGGCTTCGGCAGCGGTGCCGCAGACGTTGGATCTGCGGTAGCGCCGCCAGCTCCGCGGCGGCGTCCAGGGCGAGCTCGGCGTTTTCGGCGTCGCTGCGGAGGACGCAGAGCTCGGCCTGTTCGATCAGGTGCTCGGCCGCGCGTCGACGCTGGTCCTCGCTGAAGTTCTCCTTGCGGTAGCGCTCGCGCGAAGTCCTTCGCCCCACGACCGCGAACGCCTCCTCCACCCGCTGTAGAAGCTGCGCGCGCAACGTCGCCGCCCGCGGCGAGGACGCACCCCGCCCCTCGAGCTGCTTCGTCATCCGCTGGTACGCCGCCAAGATCTCCTGGTGGCTCGCCGCCCAGTGCACCTCGAGGACATCGAAGTGGTCGGCGCCCGACATCCGCTCGACGCGCTTCTCGAGGTCGCGCGTCTTGGTGTCGGTGCGTTCGGTCGTGGCGCCGCGCGCGGCGGCCCCCACCTCGATGAACCCGAGCGCGTGACCGAGCAGCGCGAGCGTCGCGGACTCCACGGGTTTCAGGCCGCGCGAGCGCAGGAAGGCGTCGAGCGTCATCTCGTCGCGCGCCGCGTTCGTCACCACGCGCATCGCGCGGTCGTTCAGTCGGAAGCCGGGCTCGATGCGCTCGAGGTGCACCGTCAACACACCTTGCGCCTGCGCTTCGAAGACATCGCGGAGCTCGTGCGTCGTCTGCTCCGCGGCCACCTGCCGGAGCAACGCCGACCGGACGCCGCCCGGCGACACGGCGAGGAGGCGGCCCTCCACCGCGGGCTCCGACCACGGCGTGACCGAGAGGCGGCCCCTCTTCATCTGCGCGGGCACCCCGACGCGCGCGATGGTCTGCTCGCGCAGCGTGCGGTTCAGATCGACGCTCGAGACCCGACCGTCGCGGAGCAACACACCGCCCAACGGCACCCCGCCGCGTGCGGATTCGAGCGCCTCGGCGACCTCGTGTTTCGTGACCCGCCGCGCCGCGATGAGGCGTTCGCCGATCCGATCCCCTTCGTCGACGGGATCGGCCGTCGTGAACGCGACACGTCCGTCGTCGGTCCACAGCTGCACCGTGCGGCCGTCGCCCTCGATCTTCAGGACGTGCCGCCCGCGCAGCGCGAGCGCCTTCGACAACGCGTCGAAGTAGTTCGTGGGGCCGCTCGCGACGAGGCGCTTGGCGTCCAGGGGGCCATCGAAGGGCACCGGCTCGAAGCTCGACGCCACGATGTGGACCGGCGCGGCCTCCGACGCGGGCGCTTCGGGCGTCGAGTCCTCGATCGAGAACGTGACCTCGCCGTCATCGACGGCGATGACGATCCCCTGCACCGACGTGTCCGGTTGCCCGGGCGCGCGCAGCTCGAGGCGCCGCACCTCGCCGATCTCCAGCGGCGCGCTCCGCACGGTGAGGGTGCCGTCCTCCTGCTCCTGCTGGAGCTGCCGCGCGTTGAAGGTGACGGTGTGCCCGTCGGGGCCGAGCTCCGGGAGCTCCGCGCCCACGACGTCGTCGAAGACGTCGCTCATCTTCTGCACCACGACGCGCACCGCACCGGCGTCACGCGGACGCAGTCCGACCCACCCCGCGCCCGCCGGTGTCGCGTCGAGCTCCAGGATCGCGCCCGGGAGCCTGAACTTCACCGGCGTCTGCAGCGGACCCGTCACCTGCGCGACGAGGGGGCGCTCCGAGAGCAACGTGAGACACCACACGAGCTGGTCGAGCGGGTCGCCCGGATCGAGCGCGCCCCCTTCGACATTCGGCGGCTGCGGTCGGCGCGGCACCGACTCGATGATGCGCAGCTCGGCCGTCACGTAGGACGCGAGCGCTTCGTCGATCGCGGCGAGCACGTCGGGCTCGCTCGCCGGGAGGTCGCCGGTGTTCTCGATCGCGTCGAGCGCCTCGATGGCCTCGAAGATCTCCGGCGTCGTCGGGAACGTGAACGCCAGACGTCGGCCCTCGGCGAAGACGACCTCCCCGTCGACGGTCGCCGGTCCCACTTCGATACGCGCGCGGGTTCGAAACGCCAGCTCGTGATCGGTGCTGAGTAGGATGCTGTTGGAACGCAGCTCCAACACTTCGCCGGTGAAGCTCGAGGAGCCCTCCGGAGTCACGCGCGCCGTCGTCACCGTGACCGAGAGGTTAGGACATCGTGCTCCGACTGAATACGATCTCTAGTGCAGGTTCAGTTGCGCGCGCGCAGAAGGTGTGATCCCACAGATCGCCGCAATGTGATCATTGCTGCAAGCGCGGCGCGAGTAGGCAGATCTCGCAGACTCGGTATCGCGGATCGTCACCGTAGGCGAGGAAGCCGTCGTCGCCCCGCGTGAGCTCGACGAGGCGCCCCCCGAGCGGGTCGACGGCGAAGAAGCTCTCACCTCGCTGCGCATAGACCATGATGAAGTGGTCGCCTTCGGACTCCCCGCTCGATGCACCGTCGCGGAAGTCGACCGCCGCCACCGCGACGCGGTTCGCGCCGAGGTGCTGCGACAACGCGGCGTGCCGCGCCGTCGTCGACGAGGCGGTGAGACGACCGCGCCAGGTCACCTTCAGTCCGAGCGCGCGCGTCGCTTCGTCCAGCTCGAGCGCCGGGCCCGAGAACCCACCCGCCTTCTTGATCGCGTCGTTCGCGCGCACCGGATCCCAGTCGTGATCCGTCATCGCCTCCGACGCCATCGCGAGCGACGTCATGAAACACCCGGCCTGCGCGATCGTGCGCCGCTCGCCGTTGCCCAGCCAATCGTCGTGGGCGAGCTGACTCATGCGCTCGTTCGGCGGCGGTGGTGGCGCACGTCGTTTGGGTGCCGTCGACGTCGTCGCGCAGCCGGTCGCCCACAGCGCCGCCGCGATCGCCACGGCGCGCCCGCCCGTCATCGCGAGCCAGGTGAACGTCTTGCCGCGCAGCCGCTCCGCGTAGGTGTGCTGCGGTGCGAGCCGCGCGACGGTCGCGTTCGCCGCAGACGACGGGTTCTCGAACCCGCTCGTCACGACGGGCGCGTCGGGCTCCACCAGCGTCGTCGAAGCCACGCCGACCTCGCCGTCGGCGACGCCGTCGACCCGCTTCGCGCGAGAGGCGTCGAGGACCTTCAACTCAGTTCTGTCCGCCCGGCGGGGCGGCCGGGACGATGATGATGACGTCGCGGGTGTCGACCACCGTCACGCCGTCCGCGACCACATCGATGAACGCCGAGAACTGCTGGGGCGCCGCCGCCGCGGGGGCGCACGGGCCCGTCGCGTCCTGGTTGAGCGCGTTGACCTGGAAGGCCAACACCGTGCCCGGCACGACGTTCTCCCACGCGTCCGGCTGTCCGGCCGGCGGGAAAAGGTCGGCGATCGTGGGCTGCGGGACACACGCGTTCGGCGGCGTCGCCGAGACGGGCACCACGCTCTGGATGAAACACCGCGTGTCGATGCCGCTGTTCGCGAGCTCCACCGGATCCTCGCGGACCTGCGTGGTGATCGTGAACGGCGAGAACTGCACGAGCGCCTGGATGCCGGAGATCATCGCGGTGTCGATGCCGGCGCCCGTCGGATCGATCTCGAACGCGAGCGGGCACTGCCCCGCCGCGTTCGGCGGCACCCCCGCGCCGGCCTCGCCGGTGCAACACTCGTTCGCCGCGCAGCCCGTGGGGCGCGCCGTCCCGAACTCACTCCACGAGCAGGGCGGGATCACCGCGCCGGTGTCCTCGGACATCTCGTAGGGGAACGTGAACTCCGCGAAGAGCGGCGACACCGCGCCGAGCGTCGCGTCGCAGTTCGCGAGGCACTGCGCCACATTCACCGGCGGCACCGCCGACGCGACCGGCACCAACACCGTCGCGGTCATGCGCGCGTCGCCGTCGTCCGCGCGGCACTCGGTCGGCGACGCCATGAACGACGCGGAGTTGAGCGCGACGTTCGCGACGTAGTGCCCCGCCGTGGTCCCGCCGACGCCGTCGAAGTTCGTGTCCCCGGTCGACGTGATCGCCACGTAGTACGGCCCGGCGCCGGTGAGCGTCACGCCCGCGAGCGCCGCGTCGGTCGTGTTCGCCGCGGCGTCGTCGTTCGTCGCGATGAGGGCCGTCGCGTTCGTCACCGCGACGAGCGGGTCGAGCGTGGAGAGGAATCCGTTCGCGAGCACTTCGACGTCGACGGTGTCGCCGGCGACCGCGCCCTGCAGCTCGAAGAAGTCGACGTCGGTGCCCGGCGCGACGTCGCCGAAGAACGACGAAATGCTCCCGGTGCACAGCAGATCGTTGAACGGCCGCAGCCCGCTGGAGATCGTCACGATACGCGCGCCGATCGACGACAGCGCCGTCTGGACCTGCGTCGTGGTCGCCGCGTTGATCGTCGAAGCCGACGCCGCGTAGTCGCGCTCCGTGTGGCTGATCGCGTCCGTCACGTGCACCACGATCGGGAGCGAATCCTGCCGGAAGCCGACGCCGCCGATCGTGCCGTCCGCCACGTTCGGTACGTTGTTCTGCGCGGGGTTGAACGCCGGCACCGAGCCGCCCGTCCACGAAGTCCCTGCGCCGGTGGCGACCTGGTACAGCGCCTCCATCCCCGACTCGGGGAAGTCGACGCCGCTGCGGGTGGTGAGCCCGTTGACCGCCGCCTGCGACGTCGCCGCGTTGGTCGTCACGCGCGTGCCGAGTCGGAACGGGATGTCACCCGAAGGCGCGTCGCCGAACGGCGCGATCGGGAAGTCTTCGAACGAAGCGACACCGAACGCGGCGTCCGGGATCACGCCGTTCACGCCCGGGATGATCGTGTTCGACAGCGACGCCTGGAGGTTCGCGATCTCCCCGGCCATCGACCCGGTGGTGTCCATCGTGATCGCGAGGTCCGCACGGTCGATCTGCGTGTTGTTGAACACCAGCGGCGCGTCGTCGCCCGGCCCGCCCGGCGGGAGGACGAAGTAGAAGTCGTCGATCACACTCGTCGCGTCACACGGGTTGCTCCCGTACGCGACCTCGGCCGGATCCACGAACGTGTCCGCGTCGGTGTCGGCGAGCAACCGCTCCGATCCCATCGGGCACCCCGGCTCCACCATGTCGCCGAGGCTGTCGCCGTCCGAGTCGAGGTCGCGGAAGTCCTGCAGGCCGTCGCCGTCCGTGTCGATCGGGAGCGTCGCGAGGTCCGTGTCGCCGGCTTCCTGCGCGTCTGTCCACCCGTCGTTGTCGGAGTCGAGGTCGACGCGGTCCGGCATCCCGTCCTGGTCGACGTCGCTCGTCGGGCCCTCGTGGGTGTCGAGGATGGTGTCGCCGTCCGAATCGAGGTCGCGGAAGTCGAAGACACCGTCGTTGTCCGTGTCGACCGGCGCCGGCGTCCCGGCCTCGGCGAGGTCGAGCACGAGGTCACCGTCCGAGTCGATGTCGTAGGCGTCGAAGGTGCCGTCGTTGTCGGTGTCGACGACGCCCTCGATCGAGTCGGGGATCGTGTCGCCATCCGAGTCGAGGTCGAGGAAGTTCGGCGTGCCGTCGAAGTCGGCGTCCGTGGGGATCTGCCCCTCGATCGTGTCCGGGATGCCGTCGCCGTCCGCGTCGTCGTCGAGGAAGTTCGGCGTGCCGTCGTTGTCCGGATCCCCCGCGCCCTCGACGGCGTCCGAGATGCCGTCGTTGTCGCTGTCGGGGTCGAGGTAGTTCGGGATGCCGTCACCGTCCGGGTCGCCGGTCCCCTCGGTGAGGTCCGGGATCTGATCGTTGTCCGCGTCGGTGTCTTGGAAGTCCGGCGTGCCGTCGCCGTCCGTGTCGATCGGCGCGGTGGTGAGGATCATGTCGCCGGCTTCGACGCTGTCCGGGATGCCGTCGTTGTCGCTGTCCGGATCCATCGTGTCCGGGGTGCCGTCGTTGTCGGTGTCGATCAGGCCGTTGCCCTCGTCGACGTCGAGGATGAAGTCGTTGTCGCCGTCGGTGAGCGGGACGCCGCCGTCGCGCGGCGCCGGACCGCCGTCGCGCGGTGCCGGGCCACCGTCGCGCATGCCTGTGTCACCGCCGTCGCGCGGCGCATCGCCGCCGTCGCGCATGCCGTTGTCACCGCCGTCGCGCGTCGCGTCACCGCCGTCGCGCATTCCGTTGTCGCCGCCGTCGCGCGTCGTGTCACCGCCGTCGCGCGTACCGTCGTCGCCGCCGTCGCGCGGGACGCCCGAGTCGAGGAAGTTGTGACCGGCGTCGCGGTCGAAGAACCCCGAGTCGGGGGTCACGCGTCCGCCGCCGTCGCGGTTGGGGTTCGAGGGCGCAGGGTCCCCGGCGCACCCGGCCAGGGTGAGACCGAGGACGAAGAATCCCGCGTGCCGCAAGGAAGGTGACTGGTTCAGAACACGAAGGGCGCCCACGTGTTCTCTTTTTCGTCGATCGTGCGCGGCTCGTCCAGCGTACAGATGGGCCCCGCCGACCCCTGCTGGACCACCTCGACTCTGTATTCGCCGTACGTCAGCAGGGGGAGGCTGGCCATCGTCTCGGCCGCCGGGATCTCCCCTTCGAAGACCATGACCTCGCCGGACCGGGGGGGGACCTCGAAGACGGTGACGTCGAAGCGCTGGGTGTCCGCGGAGGTGCAGGTCGAGGTGGCGACCTCCACCGTGATCGTGGCCGTCCCGACCGCCTCCAGGGTCAGCGCGCCGGGTGCGTAGTCGCCCTGGGGCATCGTGAACGGCATCGTGGCGATGAACCGGTGGGCGCCGTCCGCCTCCAGCGACAGCTCCAGCTCGCGGCCCGGGGCGTACCGGCGGCCGCGGTAGACGTACGGGCGAGCGGCGGTGCAGTCCACGACCTCCGAGGTCACCTCGTTACCGTCCAGGGCGCGCACCGTCGCGACGAGGTCGTCGACCTGCACGAACGCGGCGTCACAGGCCTGCGCGATGTCCGGGCCGGCGGCGAAGCGCCAATCGAGGAGGAGCGTCCCGCCGATGGGCTGGAGCATCGCGGTGTAGGCGTTGTCGCCCCGGTCGAAGACGCGCCGGGCCTCGGTGGAGAAGTCGATGAATCCGCTGTGGTTGTACGCTTCGACCTTGATGAAGTGCTCGGTCAGCTCGAACGGCGTGGGGACCGCGATCGGGGTCGCCGTACAGTCGTACTCGGCCGTGAAGCTCTCGGTGGTGGTGTTGCCCGTCCCGACCGTCACCGCGACGAACGCGACCTGGTCGGCGCAGGGGGCGAGCTCGAGGTCCCCGAAGTTCCACTCCAGATCGAGGTAGGCGACCTCGGGACGCAGCGAGATCGCGGTGCCGTCGCCGGGGAGCGTCACGTCCGAGCGCGCGGAGAACAGGATGCCGGCCGCGTCGGCGCCCAGCTCGCCCTTCGCGTTGAGGACCACGGTGTAGCTCCCGTCGGGCACCTCGTTCAGCTCGAAGGTGCCCGTCGCGCAGTCCGCCTCGCCCGAGGCCTGTTGGGTGCCGTTGCTCCGCAGCAGGAGGCCATCGACACGCGTGATCTCCGGGACGCTCGCGCAGTCGACGTTCTGCCCGCCCTTGAAGATCTCGAAACGAATCGACTGGGAGGACCCGATCGGGGCGTCGGAGCCGCCGCAGGCGGAGGCGCCGACGATCAGCGCAGCGAAGAGGTGCGTGCGTGCCATGCCGTCGAAAAAGCGTGCAACACCGAGACCACCGGCGCAACTTCACGGTGCCGCGGTCCGGGCGTCGAGCCCGCGGGCGACCCCTGACATGGTTGTCAGGTCTGTGGTGCCATGATAGCGGCCATTCACCTCATGGCTGCGGGTGCGGACGCGAACACGGTCATCATCGTCACGCTCGAAGCCGTGGGACAGACCCCTGCGGCCCCGCCCTCCGCGACGGACATCTCGCTGTGGGAGACGGTCACGCACTCCGGGCCAATCAGCTTCGCGGCGCTCGTGCTGCTGATCGTGTTCTCGGTGTTGAGCTGGGCGATCATCGTCCACAAGTGGTGGTTCCTCCGCCGCGCGAGCCGCGAGTCGGAGCGATTCCTCACCGCGTTCTGGGACGCGAAGCGCCTCGACCAGATGTACCAGCAGTCCGAGTCCTACAAGGGCTCGCCGATCTCGCAGGTGTTCCGTGCCGGGTACATCGAGCTCGCGCGCCTGAAGAAACGAAGCGGCGACGAGGAGACGCTGGGCGGCGGCATCGAGAACGTCGAGCGTGCGCTGCGCCGGAGCGCCAACTCCGAGATCACCGCGATGGAGAGCCTGACGTCCTTCCTCGCGACGGTCGGCTCGACGGCGCCCTTCATCGGCCTGTTCGGAACGGTCTGGGGCATCATGAAGGCGTTCCAGGACATCGGCCGCATGGGCAGCGCGAACCTCGCGACCGTCGCGCCCGGAATCTCAGAGGCGCTGATCGCGACCGCCGCCGGTCTCGCCGCGGCCATCCCCGCCGTCATCGCCTACAACTTCTTCCTCTCCCGCATCCGCGTCCTCACGTCCGAGATGGAGTCCTTCTCCAGCGACTTCCTCAACATCGTGAAGCGGCACTTCTTCAAGTAGCGACGCGCGCTCCTTTCGGATGCGCTCCTTCCACGGGCGCAGGACTTCCTCGAGCTGGTCGAGCTCCACGGGTTTGGCGATGTAGTCGTTCATGCCGGCGGCGATGCACTTGTCGCGATCGCCGGCCATCGCGTTCGCGGTCATCGCGATGATCGGGATGCGCGCCCGCTCGTCGCCGAGCGAACGGATCTCACGCGTCGTCGTGTAGCCGTCCTTCTTGGGCATGTGCACGTCCATGAGGATCAGGTCGTACGAGCCGTCGCGGAGCGCCTTCAGACAGAGCTCACCGTTCGCGACCGCCTCGGCGACGTAGCCGAGCTTCTCGAGCATCCGCAGCGCGACGCGCTGGTTGATCGGGTTGTCTTCGACGAGCAGCACCTGCACCTGGCGCGTGAACGAAGAGATGGGCCGCAGCAGCCGCGGCGTGTCCTTCACCCCGCGGACGGCGCGCTCGAGGTGTTGCTCGCGCACCGGTTTCGCGACGAAGGCCTCGAACGGCACCTCGTCGGGGTGGGTGTGGACCGCCCGCGTGAGGAGGACCCGCCGCGCAGACTTCGACGACGACGCCTCCAGCGCCGCCACGACGTCCGCCGCTTCGCCGTCCGGTAGGGTTCGGTCCACGATCACGACGTCGAACGTGCCCTCGGCGAGCGCTTCACGGGCGCCGCCGACGTCGGGCACCGCGATGACGTGCGCGCCGTACGCACCCAGCAGGATCTCGAGCATCGCCCGCGCGGGATCCTCGTCCTCGATCGCGAGCACCCGACGACCACCGAGTGACCTCGGCCGCGCGATGGCCTCGCCGCCCCACCCTAGCGGGAGGCGGAACCAGAACGTCGTCCCCGAGCCGACCCGCGAGACCACGCCAATCTCTCCGCCCATCAACGTCACGAGCTGCTTGGAGATCGCGAGCCCGAGGCCGGTGCCACCGAACTCACGGGTGGTCGACGGGTCGAGCTGCGAAAAGGATCGGAACAGCTGCGACTGACGGTCCTCCGGGATGCCCGGCCCGGTGTCGGTGACGGAGACCTGGATGCGCGCGGTGTCGTCGGACGTGCCGTCGAGCGTCACGCGCACGACGACGCTCCCCTCGGCCGTGAACTTCACCGCGTTGCCGACGAGGTTCGTGAGGACCTGCCGGATGCGACCCGCGTCGCCCACGAGCTGCGAGGGAACGTCGGGGTCGGCGAACGCCACCAGCTCGAGGCCCTGCTCGAACGCCTTCACGCTGGCGACGAGCGCGACTTGGTCGAGGAGCTTCCTCAGATCGAACGGCGCCTTCGACAGCTCCAGCCGCCCGGCTTCGATCTTCGAGAAGTCGAGGATGTCGTTGAGGATCGTGAGGAGCGCACGCGAGCTGGTGTGGATCGTCCGCGCGTACTCGAGCTGCGAGCGGTCGAGCGGCGTGTCCTCCAGGAGCTGCGCCATGCCCATGATGCCGTTCACGGGCGTGCGGATCTCGTGGGACATGTTCGCGAGGAAGGTGCTCTTCGCCACGGTGGCCGCCTCCGCGCCCAGCTTCGCGCGCGCCAACGCACGCTCCGCCTGTCGGTGCTCCGTGATGTCGTTGAGCACGATGAGCTGCGCGACGACCTGCCCGCGGGGGTCGGTGACGAGGGCGCGCGAGGTCTCGAGGGTTCGTGGGTCGCCCGCGCGATCCTCGAGCTCGATCTCCTTGCGGGGCGCGGCCCCCGGTTCGAGGAGCGAGGAGAAGCGACGCTCGACGTCACGCCCGAGTAGCTCTGCGTCGAAGCGGCGACCGAGGAGCGAACGACCGTCTTCGGCGAGGAGCGCGTGGGCGGCGTCGTTGGCGACGAACACCACGCGGTCGGCGTCGATGACGACGATCGCCTCGGACATCGTCGCGATGATCCGATCCGCGACGAGCTCCGCCGACAGGTCCGCGAGGCGGTGACGGAACGTGATGTAGACGCTCGCGACCATCAGCGGGAGCACCCAGATGTACGCGAGCGGGCGCATCTGCACGCCGAACGCCGGGAGGAAGTCGAGCGCGCCGAGGAACGCGAAGAGGAAGCTGAGCGTCAGCAGTTTGGAGCGCTCGCGACGGTTGGACCCGACGGGTGACTTCCGCCACGACAGGAGCACACGCACCAGCGACACCGTGAGCGAGGCGACCGCGAACACCGCGACGGAGCCCGACCACGAGGTGAACGTGACGTAGTGTCCCCACGCGAACTCGGCCGGCGCGGTCATGAACGCGTCGTTGGACCACAGGAGGAACATCAGCGCGCAGGCGGCGAACCACTTCGCGCGGATCAGGAGGCCCTGTCGCTGGACGTCGCCGACGACGTAGGAGGTGAAGTGATAGAACGTGGGCGCGACGAACGTCGCTCCGGAGATCGCGAGCGCGTTGTAGAAGCGCAGCAGCTCCGGGTCCTGCACGGACCCCAGCATCCCGACCGAGAAGAACCACGTCCCCAGGCAGCCGGCGTAGGCCATGAACACAAACCCGACGTTGGTGAAGCGCTCGCGGAGGAGGACGACGAGACCGAGCACGCAGACCGCGACCGAGACCCCCAACGCGGGGAGCGCGTGGCCTGCGATGACGTACAGGCTCGGGTCGAAGACGGGGTGCACCGCCTTCTACCTTCCTTGAAATCCGGGCGCCGACGCCAGTCTTCGGCGCCCACCGGGCCGAAAAGTCGCGATTTTCGCAGATCGATCGGGGTCGTGGTGCGTCGAAGTCGGATGGGATAGCGTCGGGCGGCGATGGGCATGTCGAGCGGAGGAGGCGGGCGCGCCGTCTCGGAGATCAACGTCACGCCGCTGGTCGACGTGATGCTGGTGCTCCTGATCATCTTCATGGTCACGGCGCCGCTGATCACGCAGGGCGTGGACGTCGACCTGCCGAAGACGAAGGCGCAGGCGATGGAAGGGACCGAGAAGAAGCTCGTGCTGACGTTGCGGAAGGACAAGCAGATCTTCATCGGGACCAACGACGACAACGCGATCCCGTACGCGGAGCTGGAGGACAAACTGAAGGCGAACGCGAAGCTGCAGGACGAGCGTGAGCTGTACCTGCACGCGGATCGTTCGCTCGAGTACGGCTACGTCGTTGACATCATGGCGATCGTGAAGCGCGCCGGCGTCGAGAAGCTCGGCATGGTCACAGACCCGATGGACACGCCGGAGACGAAGTAGGGGCGATTCTTGGCGAAGAACCCGATGGAGATGACCGGGGGGATGCGGATCCCCACCACGTCGCAGCGGCGGTCGAACGCGAACCGCGGGTTCGTGGTGTTCGCGACGCTCTCCGTGCTGCTGCACGGCGGCGCGATCGGCGGCGTCGTCGCGTATCAGAACCTCAAGCCGAAGGCGCGTCGGCCGGTCGAAGCCGTGACGGTGGAGCTGGTGCGGCTCGGCAAGCCGCGCGATCCGAAGCTGCTGCCCCGCAAGACCGCGCCCGCGCTCGCGCCGAAGGACGACGGCGTCGCGCTCGACACCGGCAACAAGACCAAGCCCGAGAAGCGGCGGAAGCCCCAGAAGAAGAGCCCGGAGATGTCGGACGCCGCGCGCCGCATGCTCGAAGGATCGGACGCGCGGCTGGACGACGCGCTGTCGAAGCTGGACTCCGAGGAGCCGGAGGGCCAGGAGGACGGCGACATCATGGGGACGGCGGCGCGCGCGAAGAACGCGGCGACGAAGTACCAGGCGGAGATCGCGCGGACGCTGAAGTCGAAGTACGTCCTCCCCACCACGATCCCCGCGAGCCAACGGCGCTTCCTGTCCGCGGAGGTGGTCCTGTTCATCGAGCGCAACGGTACGATCTCGCGCTACGAGATCGTGAAGGCGCATCCGAACCAGGCGTTCATGGCGTCGGTGGAGACGATGTTGAAGCGCACGAAGCTTCCGCCGCCGCCGCGCGAGCTGGCCGATCAGTACCTCGACACGGGGGTCGGGGTCCGGTTCAAGCCGTGAACATCGTGCGGAAGGCCCCCGTCCTACCTATGTGCTGGACCGCATCCCCTTGACCCAGACCACCGCCGGTCGTACCCCGGCGGCTATCGAGGTGCTCGTGCGACGACTCCTATTCACTTCGCTCTTCCTGATCGCCAGCCCCGCCGCCGCCTTTGCCCAGGGCACCGGCACCCGTGCCGTCATCGAGATCGGTAGCCCTGACTTCAGGCCCTACCCGATCGCGATCCCCGACGCGCGCAACATGGCCGGCGGTACCGCGCCGCCGTCCGCGGAGTCGATCACCGACACCCTCCGGTGGAACTTCACGCTCGCGGCGACGTTCAAGGTGCTCGACCCGAAGAGTTACCTCGCCGACCAGGCGCGCGAGGGGCTCGCGGCCGCGTCGATCAAGTTCGAGGACTGGGTCAACGTCGGCGCCGAGGGTCTGATCAAGTGCGGCGTCACCGAGTCGGGCAGCGCGCTCAAGGCGGACTTCCGCTTCTTCGACGTGGCGAGCGGCCGTCAGCTCCTCGCCAAGTCCTACCGGGGCAAGCCGGACGAGGCGAAGGTGTTCGCGCGGAAGTTCACGGACGAGGTGGTCGAGTTCCTCACGGGGAACAAGGGCATCTTCCAGACGCGGATCGCGGCGGTCCGGAAGACCAAGACGGGGCGCGAGCTGTGGGTGATGGACGTCGACGGCTCGTCGGCGCGCCCGGTCACGCGCAACAAGTCGATCAACCTGCTCCCGTCGTGGGGCGCGGGCGGCGCGGAGCTGCTGTTCACTTCGTACATCCGCCACAACCCGAACCTGTATCGGATCCCGCTGAGCGGCGGCGCGCCGAAGCTGCTGTCCGGGGAGCGTGGGCTCAACACGGGCGGCGCGATGTCACCCGACGGCTCGAAGGTCGCGTTGACGCTGTCGCGCGACGGCAACAGCGAGGTCTACGTGATGAACGCGGACGGCACCGGCCTGAAACGTCTGACGAAGGACTGGGGCATCGACTCGTCTCCGTCGTGGGCGCCGAACGGTAAGCGCATCGCGTTTGTCTCGTCGCGGTGGGGCGACCCGCACATCTTCGTGATGAACGCGGACGGCTCGGGCGTGAAGCGCATTACGGATCGCGGGACGTACAACCAGACGCCGGACTGGTCGCCGAAGGGGGACCTGATCGCATTCACGGCGCGCGACGAGCGCAACGTCTTCGACATCTTCACGGTCAACGCGGAGACCAAGGAGATCAAACGTCTGACGCAGGACCAGGGGAACAACGAGGAGCCGAGCTTCTCGCCCGACGGCAATCACATCGTGTTCACGTCGACGCGCGAGGGTCGGCAGCAGGTTTGGGTGATGGCGGTCGACGGTTCGAACCAGACGCGCATCACGAAGGGCGGCGGTTACTCGACGCCGGCTTGGTCGCCGTACCGATGACCGGACGGTGAGGAGATGGGGATCATGAAACGAATCGCGGTGCTCATGATGGCGGTCGCGCTCTACGCGTGCCCGAAGAACACGGCCGACCTCGAGCTCGAGGCGGCGATGAAGGCGATCGACGAGGCGCGCGCCGGCAAGGCGAACGACTGCGCCAAGGAGACCTACCAGGCCGCGGAGGCGGCGATCGCCGAGGCGCGTCAGCTCGCCGAGGACGGCGAGGTCGACGCGGCCAAGGAGAAGGCGAACCAGGCGAAGAGCCTCGCCGAGCAGGCGCAGGCGGCGTCGAAGCCCGGCTGTGACCAGGTCGCGGAGGAAGAGGACATCTCGGATCCGGAGGCCAACGCGATGACGGACGCGAGCGCGACGCTCGACCTCGCGGGCGCGTTGGAGACGATCTACTTCGACTACAACGACGCCACGATCCGCGAGGACAGCAAGGCGGTGCTCTCACGCGTCGCGACGGTGCTCACGAAGACGCCGGCGGAGAACATCGAGATCGAAGGTCACTGCGACGTCCGCGGCTCGACCGAGTACAACCTGCACCTCGGGGAGCGTCGCGCGCGCAGCGTGAGCAAGTACCTCGTCGCGCAGGGCGTGAACGAGAAGCAGATCCACATCATCTCGTACGGCGAGGAGCGGCCGATCGACCTGGGCGGCTCGGAGTCCGCGCACCAGAAGAACCGGCGCGCCGAGCTCAAGAAGATGTAACGACCGTGCGGATTGGCGCGGTCGACCTCGGCTCCAACACCCTGAAGTACGCCGTCGCGCAGACGACCGCGGACGGGTTCGACCTCCTCGACGAGGGCGAGCTGTTCGTTCGCGTTTCGGAGGGCGTCGAGCGCACCGGTCGGCTCGGGCTCGGCGCGATTCGTCGCACGTTCGAAGGGCTCGACCACGTGCGCTCGGTGCTCGCGGAGCACGGCGTCGAGCGGGAGGTGGCGGTCGCCACCGCGGGCCTGCGCGGCGTCGAAAACGCGGACGTGGTGGTGCGCGGCGCGAAGAAGCGTGGCTTCGACTTCACGATCATCGACGGCGACCGCGAGGCGGAGCTGTCGTTCGTGGCGCCGTCGAAGCTGTACGGCCCGGGGCGCGTCGCGGTGTTCGACATCGGCGGTCGCTCCACGGAGATCACCGTGGGGCGCGCGGGGGAGATCGAGCGTCGGGTGTCGTTGCCGCTGGGCGGCGTGAGGCTGACGGAGCGGTTCCTGCCGAACGACCCGCCGACGAACGTCGACGTGGAGGCGCTGCGCCGCGCGGTACGCGACGCGCTCGCGGAGGCCCCCGAGCTCGACCCGGACGTCCCGCTGATCGGCGTCGCCGGCACGGCCCTCGCCCTGTTCGGTCACGCGAAGCAGATCGCGTTCATGCGCGAGGTCATCCACCACGCCGAAGGGCGGAGGTTGACGGTGCTCGAGGTGAACCAGTCGCTCGAGAAGCTGCGCGCGCAGTCGTTGGAGCAGCGCTACCTCGGCGACGTGATCCCTCCGAGGCGCGCCGACGTCATCGTCGCGGGCGCCGCGATCGTCGCGGGGATCCTGGCGCACTACCGACGCCTGTTCTTCACGGTGTCCTCGCGAGGCCTGCGCTACGGCCTCCTCGACGAGCTCACCCGCCTAACCTAGGTTCGTCTCACACCGCACCAGCGGGCGCCCCTCGTGCACCTCGCACACGTCGCTGTTCTGCACGCCGAAGTCATCGCAGAACGCTTCGCCGCCGGGGCCGCGCTGGGTGTCGATACATTCACACGAACGGTCGGCGTCGCAGTACGACGGCCAAGCGGCGCAGTGCCCGCGGTAGGCGTCGGCGTCGATGTCGTAGTCGTACCAGCAGACCTGGTCGGCGGAGCATGCGCTGCAGTCGACCTGGTCGAGGCTCGGGCCGTCGCTGCCGGTGCAGCCAACGAAGAGGAGCAGCCAGAGGAAGCGCCGCATCACTCGGCCCACGGCGCGACGATCTTGCGCCGCCCTTCGTCGAGGCGCGCGAGGAGCGCCGCGCGGTTGTTGCGTGCCTGCTCCGAAGCCTCTTCGTACCAAGCCCACGCCGCCGTCCCCTCCAGCGGTTCGCCGCGCGCCGCCGCGAGGCTCAACGTATCGATGTGTGCGTCGACCTCGCGCAGGCGCGCGAGCTTCTTCGTGTAGCGTTCGGAGCCGAGCACGTCGTCGAGCGCGCCGTACTCGCTGTACGTGCCCGGGTGGTGCTCTTCGACGCCGGTCGGCGCCGGATCGAACAGGCAGAACAGCGTGGTGTGCCCGCCGGCGTTCGCGACCTCGTGGCGGTTCCGCAGGGGGTGCCCATCGCGGTGCTCCTCCTCCGCGCCGCCGCGCGCTTCGTTCAGGTGGTAGGTCGTCTCGCCGTCGAGGTCGTGCCACGGACCGAAGCGCTGCGCGGCGTCGTCGTAGGGGTGCTCGGCGAAGCGAACGCGCGCGTGCCCCTGCACGTCGTAGCAGAAGTTCGGCTCCGTCCGGTGGTTGTACGACATGCGGAACACCGACTCGCCGTCGTCGTTCGGCGGCAGGCCCGTGGTGTCGAACATCGTGGTGCGGAACCAGGACACCGGTGCGCCCGACTGCGACAACAGCGCCGCGTCGTGGTGCAGGAAGATGCGTCGGCTGAGGTACTGCGGGGTGAGGATCCAGCGCAGCGGCCCCTCCGCGTCCAACGCCGCCGCGAGGAAGCGCTCCTGCCGCACGACGAGCGCAGCGCGACCTTCGGGCGCCCGCCCCGTCACCACGATCAGCTCGGTCCCGGCCTCCGCCTCCAGCTCGACGTCGCCGACGACCGACGCGTGCGTGCTCGGATCGAGCCCGCAACCTCGCATGCGCGCCGCGCCGCGCATCAGGCTCACGAGGTGCGCCGCCCCCTCGAACGGCGCCGTCGCCGCGCGCGAGAAACGCACCCGCACCGCGTCGAGTCCCTCGGGGTGAACACCGGCCGCGAGCACCCGCGCGCGTTCGAAGGCCCCGTCGGCCGAAGGCGTCCAGCGGTTGACGATCACCCTCGGGTCGTCGCGCATCGGTGCGAGGGTCGCACCGTTTTCGACGGGGCGCTACGATGGGCGTGATGAAGCCCGCGGCCGCCGTCGTCCTCCTGTCGATCACGTTCGGCGCGGCACCGGTCCTCGCGCAGCAGATCCCCACCCAGTGTGGACCCGACTGCTCGCGGGTCGGCCAGTACGTGCTCTGCAACGACGACTTCGACAACTCGGCGATGACCGCGGGCGGGGTCCGAATCGACTGGCTCGAGGCGGTCTGCGCGAGCTTCGATCTCCCGGAGCCTTCGTTCGGCATCGAAGGGTTCGTCGCGCTGCTCGGCGACGGCGAGCAGGTCGTCTCGCTCCTGCAGACCTACGAAGAGCTCGGCCGTGATCGCCCGGGGCAGCTGATCGTCGAACAGGGCGCCGCGCTCCCGTTCTCCGCCGCGCCGGGGTTCGTCGGCTTCCTCCACGGCACACGCACGTCGACGGTGGCGTTCCGCATCTGCCTGAAGCAACAGATCGAAGACCCCGGCGCCAACATGTTCATCCGCCCCTTCCTCTACGACGCCGACGGCGTCCAGGGCGCGAACTCCACGTTCATCCCCGTAGAGCTGTGGGACTCCGCGGAGGACCGCGGCATCCCGGGCGACTTCATCATCCGCGCGATCGTCTCCCTCTCCGATCACACGCCGTGGGAACCCGGCGGCGAGTGTGACCCGGCGCGACGCGACGGCGGCGTCAACAACCCCATGCGTGACGCCGGACCGGGCGGACGCCGCGACGCAGGACCCGGGCGCGACGCCGGCCCGGGCGGCGGCGATCCGGACGCCGGCGGCGTGGACGGAGGTAACGGCAACACCGGCGGCGCGCCCACCATCAGCGCGATCTCCCCCGACGAAGGCCGCAACGTCGCCCCGGTCGACGTCATCGTCACCGGCACCAACTTCGAAGCGGGCCTCACGTTGCGCATCGGGAGCATCGACGCGTCCGGCGTCGACGTGCCCGGCGCCACGACGATCACCGCGCGGGTCCCCGCGAACATCGCGGTCGGCGTCTACGACGTCATCGTGACGAACCCCGACGGCCAGTCCGCGATCCTCGCCGACGGTTACACCGTGCTCGACGCCGACGGGAACGGCCCGCCGGTGGCGGACACGTGCGGCTGCCGAACTTCGGGGTCGACGCGCGGCACCGGGGCGTGGATGCTCGCGTTCGCCGTCGTCGCTCTGACGCTTCGCCGGCGCGACGCGTGACCTACTCCCCCGCCCCCGCCCTGACGACGCTCTCCGACGGCTACTTCGACATCGTCGAACCGGCGACGTTCCCGCAACACATCTTGCGGTACCGCAACGACCGATGGGCGGCGCGCGTCGGCCTCGACGATCTCGACGACGACGCGTGGGTCGACCACCTCGCGCGCTTCACGCCGTTGCAAGACAACCTGCAAGCGCCGCTGGCGATGCGCTACCACGGGCACCAGTTCCGCTCCTACAACCCGAACCTCGGCGACGGGCGCGGGTTCACCTTCGCACAGCTTCGCGACGACCGCGGGCGCCTCCTCGACCTCGGCACCAAGGGCAGCGGCACGACACCGTACTCCCGCGGTGGCGACGGCCGACTCACGCTCAAGGGCGGCGTGCGCGAAGTGCTCGCGACGGCGATGCTCGAAGCGCTCGGCGTCGACACCTCGAAGTCGTTCAGCCTCGTCGAAACCGGCGAGGCCCTCCAGCGCAACGACGAGCCCTCCCCGACGCGCTCCTCCGTGCTGGTGCGGCTCTCCCACGGACACATTCGCTACGGCACGTTCCAGCGCCTCGCGGCGCACGGCGATCGCGCCCGCGCCGAGACGCTCATCGAACGTTGCCTCGAGTGGTACCTCCCCGACGCAGCCGACGCGGAGGGGGATCTCGTGGAGCGTTTCTTCGACACGGTCGTCGGCCGCGCCGCGCGCACGTGCGCGCAGTGGATGACCGCGGGCTTCGTGCACGGCGTCCTCAACACCGACAACATGAACGTGAGCGGCGAGAGCTTCGACTACGGGCCGTACCGATTCCTGCCGCACTACGACCCCACGTTCACCGCGGCCTACTTCGATCACTCGGGCCTGTACGCGTACGGACGCCAACCCGAGACGGTGCTCTGGAACCTCACGCGGCTCGCGGAGGCGATTCGACCCGTCTCGCCGTCGGCGCGCCTCGAAAAGCTCCTCGAGAGCTTCGACGATCGCTTCCACGCGGCGTTCCTCCTGCAGCTGCTGTGGCGCCTCGGCCTCGAGCCCCGCACCGTGCGCGAGGACGGCGCGCTGGCCGACACCGTCTTTGCATTCCTCGGACGCACGAAGCTCCCCTTCGACGCGCTCTTCTTCGACGCGTACGGACGCCGCGACGCCTTCGCAGCGAGTCCCCACGCCGCCACCTACGCGGGTTTTGCGTTCGCCGACGTCCGCGCGCTACTCGACGCCTACGAACCCGCGGAAGGCGCGCGCCTCGACGCCCCGTACTTCGAACGCGCCGCGCCGGTGACGCTGACGATCGACGTCATCGAAGCCATCTGGGAGCCGATCGACATCTCCGACGACTGGGAGCCCTTCGAACGCCAGCTCGAGGCGGTCGATGCGCTCCGCTTCGCCCTCCGACCCGACAGCTCCGATTGACGGTCGGAGTTTTTGCCGCGTACCCTCGCGGCGGTGTCCGGCTCCAGATCAAGGTTGCCGCAGCTCGGGGAGCTGGAGCTCGCCGTCCTCGAACACCTCTGGAGGGTCGACGAGGCGGACGTCCAGGAGACCCACCGTGCTCTGGGGCGTCGCCGCGGAATCTCGGTCAATACCGTGGGTTCCGCGCTGGAGCGTCTCTTCAAGAAGGGACTCGTGGTTCGAGAGAAGGTCTCCCACGCGTATCGATACCGCGCCGCGCTCACGCGCGAGACGTTCAAGGCGCAGCGCATGCTCGACGCCGCGGGGGGCGCCCGCGTCCTGCGTGAAGCTGGCCTCCTGTCGGCGTTCGTCGACCTCGTCGCCGGTGAGGACTCTGCGTCACTCGATCGGCTCGAGGCGCTGATCGAAAAGAAGCGCCGCGAACAGGAGGGCGAATGACCCTCATCGTCCTTTGCGTCGCCGCGCTCGCACTGATCGCGGCCGCCGTCTCCGGCGCGTCCGCGGTCACGCTGTCACTCCTTCGTGGGCACATCGAGGGCCTCACGGCCACGGCGCGCGCGCGCATCTACTTCGCTGCGGCGCTCGCGCCGATGCTCGTGGCCGGCGTGCTCCTCCTCGCCGCGCTCGCCCCATCCTTCGGATGGATCACGGACCACTGCCACGCCGGCGATCCTCACGTACACGCGCACATCTGCGGTCACCATGTGGCGGCCTGGCCCTCGCTGTTCCTCATCGCGGTGGCGGCCCTCGCCGCGGTCCGCGTCGGCGCGCGTGCGATCGCGCGGATGTACGCGCTCGTACAAGCGGTTCGCACGCGCCGCACGCTCGACGCGACGTGCCGTCGCGACGGCGAGACATCGGTGCTCCCGTTCGACGCACCGCAGGCGTTCGTGCTCGGTCTGCTCCGCCCGCGCCTCTACGTGACCGAAGGCCTGCTCGGTGCTGCAGGTCGTGAGCACCTGGCGGCGGTGCTCGCGCACGAGCGCGCACACGTCCTCCGCCGAGACCCGCTCCGTCGCTACGTCGCAGGGCTCGCGCTCGCCTTTCACCTACCGTTCGTGGCGCGATGGCTCGATCGTTCGATCGCACGAGCCCAGGAGATGGCCGCGGACGACATCGCCGCGCGTGTCCTCGACAGCCGCGTCCGCGTCGCGCGCGCGCTCGTCGCCCTCACCCGCTCCACGATCCACGTCCCCGACGGGGCCTCCGCCTTCTCCGGCTCGGACATCCGCTCGCGGGTCGAGGTGTTGATGGACGACCGCCCGCGCTCCGACCGTCCGACGCCTTGGATGTTCGGCGTCGCGACGGCCATCGTCATCGTCGGCGCTGCGGCGAGCGCCGACCTCGTTCACCACGGCGTCGAGATCCTCCTGGGCCTCCTCGGAAGTTAGAGAAGACGAAGATGTCAGCGCCTCCTCGCAGCCGTCCGACGAAAACTCCGATGCTGAATCGGATCTTGCTCGCCGTGTTCTTCCTCGTGTTTCCACGGATCGCCGAAGCAATCACCGCAGACGAGGTCGTCGAGCGCGTGCAGCAGCATGACGCGGACGCGCGGGCCGCTCAGGCGTACGCCGCGTTCGTCGATTCCCAGCGGGTGAGCGCGGCGCTGTACCCGAACCCATCGCTCGCGTGGAACCGGCAGACCTTCGACGCGGAGCGTGAGGACCAGATCACGTTGAACGTGCCGCTCGATCTCTCCGGCCGTCGCAACGCGCGGGAGCGCATCGCGCACGCAAAGGGGCTCGCCGCGGAGTCAACCGCCGCAGACGCGACCCGCGGCGCGACGGTGCGCGCGCTTCGGCTCTTCTACCGCGCGGTCGCCGCCTCGGAGCGCGAGCGTGTGCAGACATCGGCGGTCGCCCGCCTGGACGAAGCGGCCCGCGTCGTCTCGCGGAGACGCGAGGAAGGCCACACAGCGGGTTACGACGAGGCGCGCGTCCAGATCGAACGCGAGATCGCGGCGAGTGCATTGCGCGAGACGCGAGCGCGCCGGCAACAGCTCGTCCGCGAGCTCGCGATTCTGCTCGGCCTCGAAGGTGTGAAGATCGACGGGGACCTCGGGCTCGACGAAACGTCTCCAGCCAACGCAGAGGAGCGCCGCTCCGTCGCCCTCCTGCGCTCGGCGAAGGACCGCGCCGACGCCGCGGGAGCCACCTGGACCTGGATTCCGCTGCTCACCCTCTTTGGCGGCCCGCGCTTCGGCGTGCTCGACCAACCGGGTGGTGGTTACGTCGCCGGCGTCTCGGTGGGGCTCCCCGTCTTCTCGCGCGGCCAAGGCCTCGACGCCCAGGCCGAGGCCGCCGCGCGCGCGATGCACGCACGGGCAGAGGCGGCCGCGCGGCGCGCTCGCCTCGAAGAGGAGCGCGCCGCGCTCGCGTTCGCGACGGCACGAGACGAGTCGGTGCGCTTCACGAAGGCGACGGTCGCGCGGGTCGAACGTCTGGAGCGCGCGACAGAGACGGGGTACCGCGAGGGGCAACGCACGGTCGTCGAGCTGATCGACGCACGCCGCGTTCGCACTGAGGTCGCGCTCCGCGCGCTCGACCTCGCGCTCGCGGCCAAGACCGCGCACGTCGAGCTGCGCGCGGCGCGAGGTGAGTTCGAATGAGAGTGCATTGCCTACTCCTCCTGGCGGCCCTCGCCGGCTGCCACGAGCACGAGGACGGTCACGACCACAGCACCGCGCACCCCGCGGGACACGACCATCACGCGCCCCAGCACGGTCACAGCGCGGCCACGGAGTCGATCACCCTGTGTAGCGGCGGCTTCGAGCTGTTCGCCGAGCATGAAGCGGCGGTCGTCGGCCAACCCATCTCACTCCTCGCACACCTCACGTGGCTGGAAGACTTCAGCCCGCTCACGGAGGGCACGGTCACGTTGGAGCTCGAGGGGCCGGCGACGATCCGCGGCACCACGAAGACGCCGCTGCGGCGCGGCATCTACGTGCTCGAGGCGACGCCCCCTACGGCGGGTGTCTACCGCGGACGGGTGCGCGTGGAGGGACGCAGGTCGGGGACCGTCGAGGGCATCGAGATCACCGTCACCGCGGAGGCCAAGGCCGAGACGGAGGAAGAAGAAGACGTCGGCGTGATCGAGTTCCTCAAGGAGCAGCAGTGGGGCGTCCCGTTCGACACGGTCTTCCCGACGCGTTCGCACCTCGTCGCGACCGTCACGGTCCCGGGCCGAATCGACACACCGCCCGACGGCCAGGCCGTCGTCGCCGCGCCGGTCACCGGACGCGTCGTCGCGCCGCGTGCGGGCCTCGTCCGCCCGGGTCAGCAGGTCAAGAAGGGCCAGACGCTCGCGTCGTTCGTACCCGCGCCTTCGTCGCCCGAAGAGGTCGCAAGGACGAAGCTCGCCGTCGCCGAAGCGGAGGGTCGTCTCCAAGCCGCGAAGGCCGCGCTCGATCGCGCGAAGCGGCTCTATCGCGACGAGGCCATCGCGAAACGCGAGCTGGAGGACGCCGAACGTGAAGCGAAGATCGCCGAAGAGGCGGTCCGCTCCGCGCAGCGGACCGCCGCGCTGTTCTCCGGCGCGAGCGGTTCGGGGCGAGAGGGTGCGTGGCGGCTCAGCGCCCCCATCGCCGGAACGATCGCCACCGTCCGCGCGACGCCCGGCGCGACCCTATCGGCCGGCGCGACGTTGTTCTCCATCGTGGACACGCGCGTCCTGTGGATCGTCGCGCGGGTCCCCGAGCAAGACGCGGCGCGGCTCCGCACGGACGTCGACGCCTCCTTCTCGATCGCGGGCGACGATCGCTGGATCCCGATCGCGCTGGGAGGCGCGTCGCCGACCGCTTCGGTCATCGCGGTGGCGCCGAAGGTGGACGAGCGAACGCGCACCGTCGACGTCGTCTACGCGTTGAACGACACCACACCCGCGATGCGGGTCGGCGGCCTGGTGGAGGTCGCGCTCCCGACGGGCGACGACTTCGAAGGGGTCGTCGTCCCGCGCAGCGCGATCGTCGATCGGGAGGGCAAGAGCGTGGTCTACGTCCAGGTCGACGGCGAGCACTTCGCCGAGCGACTCGTCCGCGTCGGCCCGCGCGCCGGCGGACGCGTGGGGATCGTTTCGGGCCTCGCGGTCGAGGAGCGCGTCGTCACCGAAGGCGCGCACCTCGTGCGCCTCGCGCAGAGCGCGGCCGGCGAGCCCGCGCACGGACACATCCACTGATGGTCGAGCGGCTACTTCGACTCTCGCTCGCGCACCGCGGGCTCGTCCTCGCGCTCGCCGGAGCGCTCCTGATCGTCGGCGCCCTCCGCGCATCCCAAATGCCCGTCGACGTGTTTCCGGATCTCACCGCGCCGCGCGTAACGATCGTGACGGAGTCGACGGGTATGGCGACCGAGGAGGTCGAGCGGCTCATCACGTTCCCGATCGAAACCGCCGTCAACGGGACCGCCGGGCTACGTCGACTTCGCTCGGCGTCGGCCCCGGGCATCTCGGTGGTGTGGGCGGAGTTCGACTGGAGCACGTCTTCGGTCGTCGCGCGCCAACGTGTCACCGAGCGGCTCCAAACCGCGGTCTCCTCGCTCCCTGAGGCCGCCGAGGCGCCCCTGTTGGCTCCCGCGTCGTCGGTGATGGGCGAGATCGCGTTCATCGCCCTCACCAGCGAAGAACGAACACCCATGGAGCTTCGACGCATCGCCGACGTCGAGGTGCGGCGTCGCCTGCTCGGTGTCCAGGGTGTCTCCCAGGTCGTCCCGATCGGCGGCGCGGTGAAGCAGTACCAGATCCTCGTCGACCCGCACCGGCTCGAACCGTACGGCCTCACCCTCGAGCGGGTGATCGCCGCTGTCCGCCGCGGCAACGAGAACGCGGCCGGCGGCTACGCGATCGATGGAGGCCAGGAATCGGTCGTGCGCGTCCTGGGTCGTGCGCACGGCGTGGACGATCTCGAAGCGATCGTCGTGGCACGACGTGGGACGACCGCCGTGCGAGTGCGCGACGTGGCGCGCGTGCGTGAGGGGCCCGCCCTCCCGCGCGGCGCGGCGAGCTTCGACGCTCGACCGGGCATCATCCTGAGCGTCGTCAAGCAGCCCGACGCCGACACCGTGTCGACGACACGCCGACTCGACGAAGCGATCGCCGCGCTAACGGCTGACCTCACGCCGAAGGGCGTCGTCATCCACCCCAACGTCTTCCGCCAGCAGGACTTCATCGACACCGCCATCGACAACGTCATCACCGTCCTGCGGGACGGCGCGGCGCTCGTGATCCTCGTGCTCCTGATCTTCCTCTGGAGCCTGCGGCCGACGCTGATCAGCGTCATCGCGATTCCGCTCTCACTCGTCACTGCGATCGTCGTCCTCGATGTCCTCGGCCTCACGATCGACACCATGACGCTCGGTGGGCTGGCCATCGCGATCGGTGAGCTCGTCGACGATGCGATCGTGGACGTCGAGAACGTAACGCGGCGCCTCCGCGAGCGTGTCGCCCTCCCGGAGGGCGAACGTGCGCCCATCCTGGCGACGGTGCTGAACGCGTCGCTCGAGATCCGCGCGGCGATCGTGAGCGCCACGCTGATCCTGATGCTCGTGTTCGTCCCGATGCTCTTCCTCGACGGGCTCGAAGGACGTCTCCTGCGCCCCCTCGCCGTGGCTTACCTGGCCGCCATCTTCGCGTCGCTGATCGTCGCGGTGACGGTCACGCCCGTGCTCTGCGCGATGCTCCTGCCGAACGCCCTCCCCAAGGACGGTCGCGACCCTCCGGTCGTGCGGTGGCTCGTCGGCTGGTACGAGCCGATCCTCGGGGCGTGTGTTCGACGCCCCGGCACCGTGGTGACCGCATCCGGGCTCCTCGTCGTCGCCGGACTCGCTGCGTTCGGAGGCCTCGGGCGAGCGTTCCTCCCCGAGTTCAACGAGGGCAGCCTCAACATCGGCATGGTGCTCTCCCCCGGCACCTCGCTCGCTGAGAGCGACGCGCTCGCGACCCTCGCGGAGCGTGCGCTGCTCGCCGATCCCGCGGTCCTGTCCGTCGGACGACGGACCGGCCGCGCCGAGCGCGACGAACACGTCCTCGGCGTCGAGACCACCGAGATGGAGGTCCGGCTATCGCGCGAAGACGACCGCACACGCGAGCGGCTGTTCGCCGACATCCGCGAGCGCCTGAAGATCGTGCCCGCGCAGTTCACGATCGGTCAGCCGATCTCCCACCGCATCGAACACATGATCTCGGGCCAGCGCGCCGTCCTTTCGGTGAAGCTGTTCGGCGACGATCTGCGCGCGCTCCGGAACGGCGCCGAATCCGTGAAGTCGGTCATGGAGGGCGTACCGGGCATCGTCGACCTCAACGTCGAGCAGATCGTCGAGATCCCGCAGCTGTCGATCCGCATCGACCGCCACGCCGCCGCGAGCTACGGCCTGTCCACCGGCGAAGCCGCCGCGACGATCGGGGCCGCGCTGTGGGGCGTAACGCCGTCGACCGTCTATGAAGAAGGCACTGCGACCGACGTCGTCGTCCGGTACGACCGCTCGTTCGAAGCCGACATCGAGGACGTTCGCCGCACCGTCGTCCCCACTCCGTCGGGGGCGCTCGTACCCATCCGGGCGCTGGCCGACGTCCGGCGCGACGCCGGCCCGAACTTCGTCCTACGCGAGAACGTGGAGCGACGCCTCGTGGTCTCCGCGAACGTCGAAGGCGGCGACGTTCGAGGCACCTACGAAGCCGCGCGCGCGCGTGTCGAAACGAACGCGAAGCTCCCCGCCGGCGTCCGTGTCGCCTTCGCCGGACAGTTCGAACGCGAACGCGCTGCCAGCCAGCGACTCATCCTGCTGGGGCTGCTCGCCGTCGTGGGCATCGGCTTCATCGTCGCCACGACCCTCTCGAGCACACGCCGTGCGCTGATCGTGCTCGTGAACTTGCCGCTCGCGCTGGCCGGCGGCGTCGCCGGGGTGTACCTCGCCGGCGGCGTCCTTTCGATCGCCACCACGATCGGCTTCATCACCCTGTTCGGCATCGCGACCCGAAACGGAATCCTGCTCGCGACACGCACGCGCGACCTGGAGCTGGAGGGGCTCGAGCTCCTCGACGCCGTCACCGCGGCCGCGAAGGAGCGCCTCGCGCCCATCCTCATGACCGCCGTGACCGCGACCTTCGGGCTCCTTCCGCTCGGCCTCGCGCTCGGGCAACCCGGGAGCGAGATTCAAGCGCCGATGGCGCTCGTCATTCTCACCGGCCTCACCACGTCGACCGCGCTCAACATGCTCGTCGTCCCCGCGATGCTCGCGCGGCGGGGGAGCCACGGCGGTCAGTAACGCTTCGGCACCACGTTCTGCTCGTCGTACGGCGGGCGCACGTAAGTCGACCGCGTCGGGCGCGGCGGCAGATCGATCTTCTCGCGGATGTGTGACTCGTAGGGCAGCAGCGACAACAGGTGCGAGATGCAGTTGAGGCGCGCGCGTTTCTTGTCGTCGGCCTCGACGACGTACCAGGGCGCCTGCTTGATGTCCGTGTACGCGAACATCTCGTCCTTCGCGCGGGAGTACTCGTCCCAGCGCAGCCGCGACTCGAGATCCATCGGACTGATCTTCCATCGCTTGGTCGGGTGGTCGATGCGGCTCTGGAACCGGCGCTCCTGCTCTTTCGGGCTCACCGAGAACCAGTACTTGATGAGGATGATGCCGGAGCGCACGAGCATCCGTTCGAACTGCGGAACGGCGTGGAGGAACTCGTTGACCTCCTCCTCCGAGGCGAAGCCCATCACGCGCTCGACGCCGGCGCGGTTGTACCAACTGCGATCCAGGATCACCATCTCACCCGCGGCCGGCAGGTGCGCGACGTAGCGCTGGAAGTACCACTGCGTCTTCTCTCGCTCCGTCGGTGTCCCCAGCGCGACGACCCGCACCACGCGCGGGTTCAACGGCTCGGTGATGCGTTTGATCGTGCCGCCCTTCCCCGCCGCGTCGCGCCCCTCGAAGATGACGACGATGCGCTGCTGCGTCACACGAATCCAGGACTGCAGCTTCGCGAGCTCGACCTGAAGCGGACGCAGCGCCGCCGTGTACTCGCCGTTCTTCAGCTTCTTCATCGGCACGCGACCATGCCACCGACCGCGCCGTCGAGAAACCGAGGGTCAGCGCTCGAGCATCTTCGTCGCCTGGGGTCCGTACTGGAGCAGGTAGTCGTGGAGCGATTGCCCCGCCTCGGGCTCGTAGATCTCCCCCAGCTCGATCGCCGCGATGCGATCCAAGCGGAAGTTCCGGAACGCCTCGCGCAGCTCACACCACGCCGCGACCGTCCAGGTGCGGCCCCAGAAGAACGCGCCGAGCGGGCGCAGCGAACGCGAGCTGGAGGCGCCGCTCTCGTCCTCGTACTCGATCGTCAGCCGACGGTGCTCCGCGGTCGCGGTGCGCACGATGACCAACGTGTCGGAGACCTCGGAAGAGATCCGGCGCCGCGGCGCGTACAGCTTCGTCTTCGCGATGCGATCGTCGAGCCCCTTCGGCAGTACCGCCTCGACCTTCGACAACACGGACATCGCCGCGCGCGCCAACACCTCGTCGGCGTTCGCCGCCACGATTCGCGCGCCGAGCACCAGCGCCTCGATCTCGTCCTCGTCGAACATCAGCGGCGGCAGGTCGTACTCACGATGCAGCGAGTAACCGACCCCCGCCTCCCCCTGTATCGGCGTCCCCGAGGCCACGAGATCGCGGATGTCGCGATAGACGGTGCGCTCGGAGACTTCGAGTTTCTCCGCGAGCTCGTTCGCCGTCACCGCGCGCCGCCGCCCCCGCAGGAGCTGGATGATCTTGAAGAGGCGGTCGGCGCGACGCACGGCGAGGAGTCTACGCCGCCTCTTCGACCAGGCCGACCGCGTTGCCGTCCGGGTCCGCGAAGAACGCGAGGATCGTCCCGCCGGGGAGCTGCGTCCGCGGCATCAACGTCTTCGCGCCGAGCTTCTCCGCCGCCTTCAACGAGTCGTCGATCGACGTCGTCGACACGTAGAACGTGACGCCCGGGTTCTTCTCGTCCTTCTGCCCGATCCCACCGGGGATGCCGCGCCCCTTCTCGGCCTCGACCATCCCGTAGTTCATCGGGTTGTCGGCCGCGATCTTCCAGCCGAACAGCTCACCGTAGAATCCGTGCAGCGCGTTCGCGTCGTTTCCGTTGATCTCGAACCAAACCACCGGGTGCTTCATCTTTGTCTCCTTCGTCATGGGCCGCGTCCGTTCGCGACGAAGACGAAGATGCCGCCCCCCTCCTGACACCCTACTGTCAGGAGGCTCGAAGCCCGGCGGCTCTCCTGACACCGTCCTGTCAGGAGTGCATCGGGACGCGGCGCGGCGTCTCGATCGTCGCGTCGAGGCGAAGCAACGCCTCGTCCTGCCGACGCAGACCGTCGAGGAGCACCGCGGCGAGCGGGAGGCGAATCAAGCTCGACACCCGCTCACGACGCTCGACGGAGAACGTGCCGTCGGTGAGCGCGAGCGCCTCGCCGACGATCTGCAGACAAGCCTCCGCGTCATCGACGTCGCGCCGCGCGAGACCACGCCGCGCACCGACGACGTGACGCTCCTGCAGCGTGACGACGAAGCGCTGCTCGTCGCAGCGCAGACGAATCATCGCCGTCACCGACAACCCCTCCGCGAACTGCAGCAGGTGCGGGACGGTGATGTCGCCAATGCGACCGGACATCAGGACGTCGGGCGGCGGCGGTGTCCCATCCAACTCGAGCGCGCTTCGCACCTCCCGGATGAGGTCGAGGCGATCGTCGCGGTCGGGCTCGTCGACGGGCGAGACTTCGACGACGGGCCGCACGCCGAGGAGGTCACACGCCGACTCGGCGTCGAGGGTCTCCTGGAGGGTGTCGAGCGTGACGGGCCCGCGTATCTCGAGCTGGCGCGTTTGTTTGCAGTCGAGGACGGCGTCGCGGACCGCGCAGGTCAGCGCGTCGGAGAGGAACGGCTTTTCGATGACGCCGGCGATGTTCTGCACGCCGTCGTCCGCGAGGTCGGACGCGATGACCTGGCCCATGCCGGCGGGCGCGACGAGCACCACGGGGACGCGCACGAAGCTCGCCGCCTCGAGCTGCCCGAGGACGTGCGGCCACGCGTAGGCGGCGTCGAGCAGCAACACGTCCGGACCGGCGGTGCGGATGCGCGAGCACGCTTCGTCGGGGTCGGGCGCGGTGTGCACTTCGTAGCCGGCGCGCGCGAGGATGTTCCGGGACACCACCAGCGCGCCCGGGTTCGCGTCCACGACCACCACGACCCCTGTACCCATCGTTCGGTCATCATCATGTAGGTTCAGGTCGCACGCCATCGGATCAACCGGCGAGCGAACCCGGGGTCGGTCATCTGCCGGACACCCGCGCGCAGGTGCCGCGGTGCGGCACGGGGTGTGCCCGCGGGGCGTTCAGGGGCCCGAGACTTCGATCGTCGCGGCGAAGTCCTTCGACGCGGCGCAGTCGAAGTCGTCGCACGACACCTTCTTCATCGCGACGATCGCCTCGCGCGCGTCGACCGTCATCGTCTTCGTCTTCCCCGTGAAGCCGTCGTCGAGCGTGACCTCGTAGACGCCGCCGCTCTTGCGCTTCGCGGACTTCACGCCGAACACCGGCCCCAGATCGAACGCGGCGTCCGTGCTGAACATCTCGCCCTTCGAGTACAGCGTGAAGAACAGCCGCTGCGTCGGGCTGACGTCCGTCGAGCCACCGAGGTCCTGCACGACGAGGTTCACCTTGATGTGCGGCTTGTCGACCAGCTCGACGATCTTCACCACACGCGCGACCGGGACCTTCGCGTCCGCGCTCTTCACCGTCTTCGCGGACGCGACGGAAGGGAGGAGCAGACACAGCAGCGCGAGCGCGAACCTCATGCGCCCACCATCCGCCAGACCAGGCCGCCCATCAACGCGACGAGCGCCAGGTAGCCGGTCACCGTCGCGATCAGGATCCGCGCCTGGATGCCGCGCCCGAGACGCGCGCCCATCAAGAACGGATACAGCGCGCGCGCGGCGACATACACACCGCCGACGACCGTCGCGAAGAACGGCTCGACGAACACCGCCGCGAGCCACAGCAGGATCAAGAACGGCGGCATGTGCTCGAGCATGTTGAGCTGGATCCGATCGGCCGCCAGCATGTGCCGGTCCTGTCCGAAGTAGCGGTCGAACTTCTCGCCGCGCGCCTTGTACTCCTTCACCAGCCGCCCCTTCACGCGCATGATGTGGAGCTGGAAGAGGTAGTAGAGGAGCAGGTACACGAGCGTCACGACGATCGGCCCGGCGTAGATCCTGGCGGCAGATTCCATGGGCGCTCGACTACCAGACCCGCCCGCCCCGCGCCCACCGGCGTTACGAATTCGAAACACGAAGCGCCCGCCCCGTCGTCGCCACGCCGGGCACGCGAATTGCCAAACGGCAGGTCATGCCTTCGTCCGCCCGTGGCCCCCTGATCGAACGCTACGACGTCCCCGCGCCGCGCTACACGAGCTACCCGACGGTCCCCGCGTGGTCGGACGACTTCGGGCCCGCCCAGTTCCGCGCCGCGCTCGCCCGCATCCGCCCGGACGAGGCGGTCGGCCTCTACGTCCACCTCCCCTTCTGCGAGGCGCGCTGCGCGTTCTGCGGGTGCAACGTCACCGTCACCAAGAACCGCGCGCGCGCCGACAAGTACCTCGACACCGTCGAAGCGGAGGCGCGGCTCCTCGTCGAGGCCATCGGACACCGCCCGGACCTCAGGGCGATGCACTGGGGCGGCGGCACGCCGACGTTCCTCACCATCCCGCAGCTCGAGCGCGCGCTCCGGATCGTCGCGGACACCTTCGCCCTCCAGGGCGATGCGGACCTCAGCATCGAAGTCGATCCCCGCGTCACGACGATCGCCCAGCTCACGGCGCTCCGTCGCTTCGGGTTCACGCGCGTGTCGATGGGCATCCAGGACTTCGACCCGCTGGTGCAGAACACCATCGCGCGCGAGCACCCGGTCAACGAAGTCGC
The DNA here is from genome assembly GCA_040218735.1 of Deltaproteobacteria bacterium. GTDB lineage: Bacteria > Myxococcota > Kuafuiibacteriia > Kuafuiibacteriales > Kuafuiibacteriaceae > JAUHYN01. The sequence goes on along the minus strand of JAVJQW010000041.1, from coordinate 400,538 downwards.
CAAGCTGGTGACGGCGGTGCAGGACCTCGGCTACGCGGGCCTCAACTTCGACCTCATCTACGGGCTCCCGCACCAGACGACGGCGTCGTGGGCGACCACGCTGGAGAACGTCGTCGCGTTGCTCCCGGATCGCATCGCGACGTACGCCTTCGCGCACCTCCCGGCGCGGCTCGGGCACCAGCGTCGGCTCCCGATCGCCGAGATCCCCTTCGGCGCGGAGAAGCTCGCGTTGTACGAGCAGGCCTACGAGCGGCTGACGTCCGCCGGGTACGTCGCGATCGGCATGGACCACTTCGCCCGCGTCGACGACCCGCTCGCGATCGCCGCCGAGGCGGGGACGCTCAACCGGACGTTCCAGGGCTACACCGTGGACCCGCCCGACAGCACGGTCGGCCTCGGCGTCACGTCGATCAGCGACGTGGGCGGCGCGTACGCGCAGAACGAACCGCAGCTGCAGCGTTATACCGAATGTATCGAACGCGGAGAGCTCGCGACGATCCGAGGTCACGTGCGCGACGCCGAGGACAACCGCCGCGCCGACCTGATCCGCGATCTGTTGTGCCGGTTCGAGACCGAGCTGTACGAAGACCTCGAGCCCTCGTCGGACCTGGAGCGCATGATCGACGACGGCGTCGTCGAGCTCGACGGCCGGCGCCTCGCGGTCACGCCGCTGGGTCGCCCCTTCGTCCGCAACGTCGCGATGACCCTCGACCCCTACGCCCAGCCCGGGCAGGGGTCACGCAGCGTGTGAGCCGAATCGATACGGTCGAGGGATTCGCGACTCGATTCGCTCGACGCACGGACGTTCCTGAGAATCGGTGCGGTCCGCCAACCCATCCGCGTCGAGCCCGACCGCACGGGCGATCGGGCGCCGCCTCACCCGCCGCTACATCGTCGCGCTCGGCCTCCTCGCGTCCGTCCTCGTGGTCACGCACTTCGTGTTGGGTCGGCACCTCGCGCACAACGACGCGGACGCCTACGTCGTCAACATCAGCGGCATGCAACGCATGTTGTCGCAGCGGGTCGCCCTCTACGCGAACGTCGCGACGACGGCTGCATCCCCGGAGGCGCGGCGGGCGGCCAGCCAACGGCTGACCGTCGCCATCGACCGCATGGCGTCGAACCACGCCGTCCTCGCGTCGGGGCGGACCGGCGGGGGTGAGCGGGTGCTCGACGACGACCAAGTCGAAGCGCTCTACTTCTCCGACGCACGCCTCGACGCCGACGTACGCGCGTTCCTGCTGACGGCGCGTCGGGTCGCCGCCGCGCCGGAGCCAGCGTCGGCGTCGCTCGCCGACGCGCTGTTCGCGGAGCAGGCGATGCTGCTCCCCCGCCTCGACGACGTCGTGACGACGCTTCAGCTCGACGCGGAGGCCAAGCTCGCTCGACTCCAGCTCGTCGACCGCGGCTTCTTCGGTCTGGGCATCCTCGTGCTCCTCCTCGAGGCGCTGCTCATCTTCCGCCCGATGGTCCGGCGCATCGAGTCGGCGACGTCGGCGCTGGAGCGATCCAAGGAGGAGATGGCGGCGTTCACGTATCGTGTCTCCCACGATCTCGCAGGCCCGGTGCGCACCGCGGCGACGCTCGCGGAGCTCCTCGGGCTGTCGGACCCCGAGACCCGCGAGGATGCGCTCACCCACCTGACCACGGCGCTCGGGCGCCTCGGTCACGTGGTCACGGACATCACCAAGCTCTCCCGGGTCCGTCTGGAGCGGGGGAGCCCCGCGCCCCAGGCCGTGCTGGCCGCGGCGTCGAATGTCCGCACCTACCTCGAGAGCACCGTCGGCCTCGGGCGCGTCGAGCTCTCGGTCGAGGTGCCCGCGGACCTGCACGTGCTCGCGGCGCCGCCGGACCTCCGGTTGATGCTCGAGAACCTGATCGGCAACGCCGTGACCTTCCACGCCCCCGATGCCGATCGCCCCTATGTCCGGGTGACGGCGTGTGCGGAGGGCGACCACGTCCGGATCGCCGTGGAGGACAATGGTCTCGGTATCCCGGAGCGCTGCCGTCCCAAGCTGTTCGCGATGTTCGAGCGGTTCCACCCGCGGGTCGCGCCCGGCTCGGGGCTCGGTCTGTACGCGGTTCGCCAGACCGCGGAGGAGCTCGGCGGCCGGGTTCTGTACGTGCCGACCCCGGTCGGATCGACGTTTCAGCTGCTGCTCCCGCGGGCCCGTCCGGCCCGCCTCCTCGCCGCCTGAACGCCCTGTCCAGGCTCCGCCGGACGGCCCTTGGATCGTCGACCGGTGCGACATGTAGGTGACGTTTTTACGCTTGCGGTTTCCACTCCACGGTGGCTGTGTGGCCCACCGGCAGGCATTTCATGACTCGAGGAGGCTACTTCATGCGCAGGTTGCTGCCCGTTCTCTTCATCGGATCGGCGTTCACTTTCGGCTGCGAAGACGGACCAGACCAACTGTTCACCCCGTTCGAGGGCGACCCCGCCCCCCAAAACGGCTACGAACCCGACTCGGGTCCGTGGACGCAGGAGGGGGAGAAAGGGTTCGTCAGTCAGGGCGGTGACTCCATCGGTCGCGCCAAGTTCTGCGACGAGGAGCTCACGACGAACCTCATCCAGCAGATGATCGTGGAGCCGATCATCCCGGACGTCTCGGTCGGCGGCGTGCCGCTGTGGGGCCCCGGGGATACGCCGCTGCCCGCGGACGACCTCCTGGGTCACCCCGATGACGGGAAGTTCTGCGATCCGACCGGTGTGTACGCCGACGCGTTCACCTGGGGTCCCACCGACGAGCTGATCGTCTGGTTCGACCAGGAGACGCGGCTCGTCACGGGCATCATGGCTTACCAGCAGTACCTCGGCACGATGACCGCTTCGTACACGAACGAAGACGGCTCGACCGGGACGCTCGAGATCAAGACGCGCGAGCCCGTGAAGCTCGACGGCGTCGAGCTCGACCGGTACGCGAGCCGCGCGGCGGCGCCCAACGAGGCGACGGCGTGGATGAACCCCGCGAACGCTTCGAAGATCTACCGTGCCGTTCGCGAAACGTTCTTCGACGCCCAGCCCTTCCCGGACGACTACGATTGTTTCGAGGCCCAGACGTGCAACCTGATCTACACGACGTCGAACGACTCGACGGCGCAGGACACGTTCATCTGGTTCCCCGACTCGGGCTGGCAGATTCGCCTCACGCCCGAAGGCGGCGTCACCTTCGTGTACATCGAGCCGGTGCGCTCGGCGCCGTTCGAGAGCGGCGGCACGATCGCGTTCGCGCCCGACGGCACGAACGTCGCCGTCACCTACGACAGCGCGCTGCGGCAGAACTGCTCGCTCGACCTCACCGCGAACCTGACGTGGGCCCAGTTCAAGGAGAACTGCATCGCGTCCGGTGACGAGCGCGTCATCAACCGCGTCAACTACAACGTCGACACCTCGCGCGACGCGGTCTCGGTCGAGTTCAACACGATGTACCTCGACTTCCTCCGGCCGACGTCCCAGCAGCCGGTGTTCCGGGACGGCGAGCAGCCGCTCGACACCGACACGCTGTACGGCATCTCCTTCTCGCGTTCGAACGCGGCCGTGGTCGACGAGTTCCGCCCGCAGACGCTGGCGAACGGCTTCGCGACGCGGCTGCAGGAGCGGATGCGCGACGCGATCGTCGCGACCGGAACGAGCACGCCGGTGACGTCGCACCCGTTCTGGACGTACACGGTCGACACGTCGAACTTCACGGACGACACCCCGCAGCGCATCGGCCAGCTCGTCGACGACGACGAGCTGAACTTCGTGCCGGCGATCGTCGCGGACGTCCTGGCGACCTACGAAACCCTCAGCACCGAGGAGCGTGAGATGCTCGACCCGCGCGCGCGCGACGAGCTGTACTACCTCGAGGCGTACACCCTCGCGCTGCTCGATGCGTTCACGCACGGCGGCACCAACAACGCCGAGACGTTCATCGCGCTCTACAGCACCGACGACCGCCGGTGGTCGATCGGCACCGCGCACTTCATGAACGGCGCGGATCCGATTCGCGTCCAGGCGCAGTACAGCCTCGACTACGGCGGACTGTCGTTCGTGACGACGAGCCGCGGCTACAGCGACATCGACACGCTGATCAACGGCGCGCTCGCCGCCAGCGGCTCCGGCAACGCGTACTTCGAGTTCGGCGACGTCCTCCGCGAAGGGCACATGCTGTCGCTCGGCGCGACGGACCTGTCGGTCATCTCCTACGACCGTCAGCTCGCGACGCTGCGGCTGCGCTACGCCACGGGCGTCGGCTCCAACGAGACGATCACCGTCTCCGGCGATCCGATCGAGGACCTCAACGGCTACTCCAAGCAGATCCGCGGCGAGCGCTTCGAGTTCGTCCCGGCCAACGTCGTGCGTCTGTACGGCAAGGAGTCGGTCGTCCTCGGGTACATCGACGAGCTCGGCGTCCTCAGCCGGGTCAACATGGGCACGTTCAAGGGGACGCTGCCGCTCTGCAACGGGCTCGACATCGCCTACGGCGACAACGTCCGCGAGAAGCTCGCGGCGTGGGAGAAGTCGGTGCCGGTGTCGGCGTACCGAGACTGTGAGCTCGTGTTCAACTACTCGGAGAACGGCAACGTCCTCCTGAGCGTGACGTCGCTGGCCAACCGTACGCAGGCCATCGTCGTGAACGGCCGCGCGGTCACCGCGTCGGCGTGGCAGTAAGGAGGACCGAAGCGATGAATCGGACCCAGATCAGCTTCATCACTGCGGCCGTCGTGCTGGCGGCCTGTGTCGACCACCGACCCATTCGTAATGGGTTGATGGACGAGAACCTCTACCTGACGAAGGCGGACCTCACGGCCCACAACCCGAAGATGGGCGAGGACGTCCACGACTACGGGTGGCTCTTCAAGTCGACGATCGTCTCGGCGTCCTCGCCGAACGTGGTCGGTGACTACACGTTCCCCGGCTTCGAGTCGGACATGCGGTACGTGAAGTTCCGCTTCGTCGAGAACGCGCTTCAGGTCGTCGACGGCCAGAAGCTGCAGAGCGACGACGTCGGCGACCCGAACGACGACCTCGCGACGAGCAACGAGCGCGTGATGTTCGAGTTCACCGGGCGGCACGTGGACATCAAGCTCCGCGAGAGCCTCGACGGCGAGCGAACGAACTTCCTCGAGGAGAACACCGAGGAGCCCTGGCAGATGCGCCAGAACTTCGCGGTCGACTTCGAGCGGACCAACATGGACCCGATCACCAACATCGCTTGGTTCTACGGGGACTTCCTGCAGGACTGCGCGCGGACGATCTCGACGCACATGGTGCCCGACTCGTTCGAGTGGGATCCGGACGACCAGTACATGTCGTTCGTCATCGAGGTGACGTACGACCTGAATGTCCTGACCTGGTTCGGCGGCTGCTACGACCTCGTGTCGCTCGCGTCGGACGTCGGCACCGCGTCGGTGCGTTACCGCCTGAGCTTCTTCCGCCCCGGCCCGTCGCCGGACTTCCCGATGGAGGAGATCGCGGAGAAGGCGCCGGTCAACAAGAAGTACGGCGCGTTCAAGCGCTTCAACGTGTTCCGCGACGAGGAGACGGGTCTGCTCTCCGCGAAGGCGCTCCTGCACCGCTGGAACCCGAACCGCACCGATCCGGTGGTGTTCTACTTCATCGAGGGCTTCCCGGAGCGGTTCAAGCCGATGTTCCAGGAGATCAAGGCCGACACGAACCGCATCCTCGAAGAGGCGGGCGCGTCGCTGCGCTTCGACTTCCAGGAGTGGAACGCGCCCGGACCGGACGGCGAGCCGATGGAGCGTCACTTCGGCGACGCGCGCTTCAGCTTCGTCGCGTGGCACCAGGACATCGACACCACGAAGGGGCTGCTCGGTTACGGGCCGTCGTCCTCGGACCCGCGCACGGGTGAGATCATCAGCGCGAATCTGAACCTCTACAACGTGGGCATGGACTACTACCGCTTCCTCATCCAGGACTACCTGGAGACGAACGGCGCCGTCGGCAAGCCGGCGGACCTCGCGTGGGAGCAGGTCGACTGCGAAGCGGGTCAGACCGCGGTCCCGGCCGACAACTCCGGTCGTCTGCAGACGCAGATCTTCCGCGAGATGCGCCGCACGATGGAGCTCGCGGAGCCGGACCTCGAGAACGGCCAGCCGACGGACGGCTTCCTGCCGGAGCCCGCGCGCGAAGAGTTCCTGAGCGACTACCACCGCACGCTCGGTGAGATTCGCTACGCGGAGCCGGCCTGGAACCCCTACGTCTACCTGCCGAAGGGTCGCAGCCCGGTCGCGAACCTCACCGACCGCCTCGCGACGGAGCGTGAGTTCAACGAGGCGATGACCAACATCATGCTGAACGAGGATCCCTTCCAGGGCCTCGCGCTGCACTCGCGTGACGGCATCGAAGCGCAGCTCGGCTTCATGGACGACTTCCGCGAGTGGCGGAAGAACCACGACCGGCTCGAGGCCGACCAGGAGTACCTCCACAGCAAGAAGAACATCTACGTGTTCGACGCCAACGACGCGATCTCCGCGATCGCGACCGGCGCGCGTCGCTGCGTGAACGGGAAGTTCGAGTCGGACGAGGTCTACTCGGAGCGCATCATCGAGGACGTGGTCTTCAACGTGGCGATCCACGAGCTCGGCCACAACCTCAGCCTGCGTCACAACTTCTACGGCTCGGTCGACAAGAAGCACATGCGCGAGGACGAGCTGTCGGCGTCGGTGATGGACTACGTCGTCTCCTACGAGGAGGCGGGCACCGGCCGTAGCTGGGGTCAGTACGACGAGGCCGCGCTCAAGTGGATCTACGGCACGAACGAGGTGCGCGAGCAGATGATGGAAGAGGACTTCCTGTACTGCACCGACGAGCACCGGATGCGTTCGCCGCTGTGCCAGGCGCACGACCTCGGCGTGACGCCCTCGCAGATCGTGCTGAACTCGATCGAGCGCTACGACTGGCTCTACAGCATTCGTAACCGCCGCGCGTACCGCACGTTCTGGGATACGAACCGCTACATCTACAGCGTCTACAACTCGGTCTTCCCGCTGCTTCGCATGTGGTACCTCGCCCTGTTCGACTGGGGCGGCGGCGGCGTGCAGGGCACGCTGAAGAAGCTCGATCAGGTCAACGGCGACCCGGTCCTCACGGACCCGGAGTACGACGAGATCTCGATGGACTTCTACATCGACATCCAGGCGGCGATCGGCATGACGATGGCGTTCTACGACGCGGTCATCAACCAGTCGGCGGCGTACCGGAACTACCAGACGGAGTTCGACCCCTTCTACGGCGACATCCTGCGCATCGGCATCATCGTGGACAAACTCTTCACGACGTTTGCGTTCATGGATCTGCAGGCGGTCTACAACTACAACCCGGACGTCTTCACGTACGTCGCGATGTACGACGCGCCGTTCGGCACGCGGAACGCGGCGCTGTCGCAGCGGGTCCTCGACAACATGCTCGGCGCCTCCTACGACACGTTCCCGTGGTTCCGTTACTACGCGATCGGCCTGTTCTCGTCGGTGACGAACTCGAACCTGGTCGGGAGCGTGGAGCTGAAGGAGCGCATCGCGATTCGTCGCTTCGAGACGCTCGAGGAGCTGCAGGCCGAGTACGGGGACGACATCGTCGACCGCGCGACGGGGCCGGACAACACGCAGCAGATCTTCGTGCACGACGGCGAGGAGTACACGTACACGTACCTGGCGGATCAGGGGTGGCACCTCACGGCGGGCAAGTCGCGTAGCCCGGTGAGCTTCCAGTACATCCGGGACTACAACGACGACCTGAACGCGGGTGCGAGCGAGACGCTCGACAACTTCGGGTTGAAGATCCTCCTGGCGTACTACGAGTACTTCAACAACTTCGTCGGGTTCTGATGATGAAACTTCGCTGGCTCATCTACGCGTCGGTGTGTGCGGGGGTCCTCGTGATGGGGACGTCTGCGCGCGCCGACGATGCACAGCCAGCCGAAGTGGCCCACGCAGAAGAGTCCGCGGAAGGCGGCGCGACCTCCGAGGTTTCGACCTCGGAGACCGCCGCCAGCAGCGCGGACGCGGAGGCCACTTCGGCCAAGGCGGAAGACGACAAGGAAGAAGGTGAAGGCGCGGCCGTGACATCGGCCGTCGCCGCCGGGGACGACAACAGCAAGGAGAGCGCGAAGAAGGTTGCGGCTCAGCTCGGCGCCCAGAACGTGGCGATCGCGGGCGGCAACAAACGACCGTTCTTCGTGGCTGCGTCGCTCCAGTTCCGGACCCCCGTCATCAACGACGAGGATCCGGCTGGGGACCGCTCGATGAACTACGCCCTCACGGCGGGCTTCAAGCTCGCCAAGGGGTGGCAGCTCCTCGCGCGCATGAACTTGCAGCAGCGGTTCGTGGCGCAGGGCGGTCAGTTGCCGTCGGGGCTCCCGGCCGGCACGTACACGGTCGACGGGTTCGACCCGGACGTGCAGGAGAGTGGTTTCCAGCTCGGCAACCTCAACCTGGGGGCGATGATGTTCAACCCGGTGGACGTGGAGGTCGCGGGGATCAAGCGGAACATCTTCTTCATCCACCGCGGCATGGTGTACCTGCCGACTTCACGTCAGGCGCAGATCCAGAGCTTCTACCTGGGGCTCGAAGGTCTGACCGTCGCCCGAACGAACGTGATCGACCAGCTGTACGTCGCAGCGGCCGGTCTCGTGCAGTGGCGCGGGCACGAGTTCGCCGAGCAGAACGGACAGCAGGGAGCCACCCTCCCGCGGTTCGTCTTCGTCGGTCAGCTCGCGCTCGAGTACCTGTTCTCGCTCGGGGACTTCGGGACGTTGACGCTCGGCGCCGACATCAACGGCTCCGAGACCGTGAACTACCCGGCGCGGGACTCGTTCGAGTCCGACCGCAGTGACGCGGTGTTCGTGCGGCCGGCGTACGGCTACGACTTCTACCTGACCTGGGTGCCCCTGCCGTTCCTCTCGGCGGGCATCGCCTGGGAGCAGGGAGGCAACGTGGTCCGCAACGGCATCGTGAACACCTTCTTCTTCCACCGTGACGAGACCCGCCTGTCGTTCTCGGTCACGGCCCGCTACTAAACCCACACCTGACGCGGCGGCCTCGGACCTTCGAGGCCGCCGTCGTTTCCGCTCAGCGTCCGGTCATCGGACGGCGTTCACGTCCACGTCTTCGTCTCCGAAATCCAGCTCGTACACAAACGCCTGACCGCTGCGATCGAGGCGGAACTTCGAGAGCACGTCGAGGCTTCGACCCGCGCGTTCGACCGCCTCGTCGAGCGTCAGCCAACCGCGGCCCGGCGTGACGGCGTAGTCGAACGGCCCCTCGTCGTCCTTCACCCGAAGGAGGCTCGCGTCGTCGGCGAGCAGGTACACCTCGACCGAGGCGCCCGACGCCGTGCGGATCGTGAGCTTCCACGCGCTCATGCCATGCTCGAACTCGCGCTCCGACTTCACGACTTCGCCGTCGACGATCGCGAGCGCGGCGTCGCGAATCGCGTCGGTCGGGGTCGCGGCCTGTCCGTCGTCGAAGCCATCGTCGTCCCACGAATCATCGCCGACGCCGTCGAAGACCTCTCCGGTCTGCGCGTCGACCTTCACGCTCGTGCCATCCGCGAGCTCCAGCTCCCAGACCCAGCGAAGCCCGTCGTCCAGCTCGAGCTCGTAGTCGACGACATCCCCGGTCGCCTTCGCGAGCGCCTCTGCCAGGTTCAGGAAGCCATCGCCGAGCGGCAAGTCGTCGGTGAGCGGGCCGGACTCGTGTTCGACCTGGACGAGGTGTCCGGTCGACTCCTCGATGGAGACCTCGATCACCGCCGAGGACGGAAGCAGCAACTTGATCTCGAAGACCGAGAGGCCACGCTCGACGTCGAGCTTGGAGCTGATGACGTCGCCACCGAACAGCGCGACCGCGCGCGCCTCGGCCGATGCGCGGTCCTGCACCTCGGGCGCCGAGTCGAAGGGCCCCCCTTCGAGATCGTGCGTCGAGAGCGAGGTTCCGTTCGTGGTTGCGCCGCCGCAAGCGACGAGGAGACCGAGCGTGAAGAGGTGAAGAGAGCTACGTCGTTTCATGCTCGTCCCGTACGAGCGGAGCGCGCGTGGAGCGATTCGAAGTGAAGAATTCAGCGCAGCGTGGCCGCGAACACAACCTCGACGGAGACCTCGAGGTCCACCTGCGACGCCGACGTCGGGCCGTCGAGCCGCACGTCGAACCGCCCCGCTTCGAACGACGTCGCGAGACCCGCGAGGTCCGCGTCGTTGGCGATGAGCTGGCTCTGCGCCCCCGACGCCGCGAAGGTCCCGACGACGATCCCCCCGCCCCCCTCGGGCGCGATCTCCAGGTCGAACGGTCCATCGAAGACATCGTCGAACGTGTCGTCGCCGGTAGACGCGGTCGCCTCGACGACGCCAACGACCTGGACTGCCCCGCCCAGCGACGCACGCGCCGCCGAGAGGAACGCGAGGAACGGATCACGCTCGATGCGCTCTGCCCCCTGCAGGCGGCCCCCGACGATGTCCTCGTCCTCGAGCCGCACGACGACCGCCTGCGGCGCGGAACGTACCTCGTCCGGCGGGTTGGGACCGGCGGAACCGAAGTCGATGCCGATGTCGTTCTCTCCCATCTGTACGTCGGTGTTGACGCCCTTGGACTGAAGCAGGGTGCCCTGCCGCAGCGTCTCCGCGAGGACGCCGATCGGTCCCACCGGGACGACCTCGACGCGGACCGAAGCGGCGGGCGTGAGCGCCTCCTCGACCACCAGGCGCTCCGCACCCGCGGTCACCGTGACGCGAACCGTGTCCGTGCCGGTGTCGACCCCCAAGAGCCCGACCGTCAGACTCCCTCGATCGGGGGTGAGGTCGGGGAAACAACCCGTGGTCAGGCTCCCGAGGACGACCGCGAGGGTCCAAGCAGATTTTTTCGCTCCCAGCATCGGTTCGTCCGTACGGCACACTAGGGTACGGACGACGCCGGCCGCAAAGCGAAACGAACATGGAAATTCCTCCGCTCGAAGAAGATCGCAAGCTGCTCGACGGCTTCCGGCGCGGCGACCGAGACGCGCTCTCGGCGGTATTCACCTGCTACGCCCCCCGCGTCGCGCAGGTCCTCCGGCACGGGTTTACGTTCCAGTCCGGCGGGCGGACCTGCCGGTTCCGCGGCGCGTCCTCCACCTTCGACCTCGAGGACCGCCTCCACGATGTCTTCGCGCGCGCGTTCTCGGACCGCGCGCGCTCTGGCTACGACGGGCTGACGCCGTACGAACGCTACATCGCCACCATCGCGAAGAACCTCGTCATCGATGACTTTCGGAGGAAGGAGCGCGCGCTGGTCGACTACGACCTGCTCGACGACGCCCCCCACGACGTCGACTTCTCGCAGCCGATCGCTCCCGCTCGCCCCGCCGACGCCGAGGACGCAGCCGCCGACCGCGAGCTCGAAGCGCTGGTCGGTCGCTTCGTCGACGGGCTCGACGCGCGCGAGCGCGAGGTGTACGAGCTGCGGTTCCTCGCGGGTCTGCAGCACAAGGAGATCGCGGAACGCACCGGCCTGAGTGAGTCGAAGATCAAGACATCGGAGCGCCGCATCCGGACGAACTTCTTCCGGATGCTCAAGAAGAACGGCTATCTGACCGGCTACCGAAATACGGGCGCGGGCTGGCTCCGCTCCGTCGGGGTCCTGTGAGGAGGAGCGGATGAGCGGGCAACACGTCGGCGATATGATCACGCGCCTCTTCGAGGGGCGACTCTCGGAGTCGGAGTCGAACGAGGTCTACGCGCACCTCGAGCAGTGCGCGGATTGTGAACGTATCTTCGAACGACACGCCAAGGCCGAGCAGCAGCTCTACGCCGTCGCCGACGGGGACCTCGCCCCCGCCTCCTTCGATCGCGTCGCGGCTCGCCTCGCTCCGCCCAGCCCGCCGCGCGCCTCGCGGCGCTTCGGGTGGGCATTCGCCGCCGCGCTCGCTGCGGCCGGGAGTGTCTTCTTCGTCGTGCAACCCTCCGAGGACCGGATGAACCAGCGCGGTGACAACGTCACCCTCGACGCGAAGTACGGGATCCGCGTCCTTCGGCTCCGGGTGGAGCAGGACGACAAGGTTCAGGTCGCAGACGCGGCCTCGTCCGCGATCGCCGAGGGTGACATCCTGCAGATCGTGTACTCGACGGGTCGTGACGCGCGCTTGATGAAGTTCGGCGTCCTCGACGACGCCGGGCGCCCCCTCGCGGAGATCGGGCCGCTACCCGTCGAGCTCGACGCGGTCGAGGTACGGCTCTCGTCGCGGCTCGACGTCGGCGCCTGGCCGACGGGGCCGGTGCGCTTCGTGGCGGTGTTCGGCGCCAGCTCCGAGGTCACCGCGAAACACCGGTGGGGCTCGGAGCCCTCGGATGACGACGTCCGCGTCCGCGTCGTCGAAGGTCAGGTGGTCGCGAAGTGATCGCCACGCTCACCCTCGCCGTCGCGCTCGCGGGTGCCCCGCCGCCCGAGACGGAGTCGTTCGCGGTCATCGTCGCGAACAACAAGAGCCTCGACGGCGGACTCGACGACCTCGAGTTCGCGGACGACGACGGCGCGCGCTACCACGAGCTGCTTGCGCTATTCGCGAAGCAGGTCCGCGTGCTCTCCGTCCTCGACGCCTCGACGCAACGACGCCATCCCGCGACGTCCGCCGTCGCCGAGGTCCCCACCCGGGCTGGGCTCCTCGACGCGCTCCACGACACGTTCGAGGCGATCGAATCCGCGAAGGCCGAGGGGCGTCGGACTGCGTTCTACTTCGTGTACGTCGGGCACGGCAGCGTCGACGACGACGGCGAAGGGACGATGCACCTCTTCGACGCACGATTTTCGCGGAGTGACCTCTTCCAGGAGGTCATCTCGAAGTCTCCGGCAACCGTGAACCACGTGGTGATCGACGCGTGCAACGCCTACCTCCTCGTCGCCAAACGCGGGGACGGGGACGCGGCGATCAATCGCGCTCTCGACGACTTCTTGGACCGTGAAGATCTCGACCGCTACCCGAACACCGGCGTCCTGTTGTCGACATCGAACGCCTCCGACGTCCACGAGTGGGGGCGCTTCGCAGCCGGGATCTTCAGCCACGAGGTGCGATCCGCGCTCGCAGGCGCGGCCGACGTCGATGGCGACGGTCGCGTCACCTACGAAGAAGTGCGCGCATTCCTCTACGCGGCGAACGGCCGAATCCGCGACGTGCGTGCGAAGCTCGAACCGTTCGTCGCTGCGCCCCGCCTTCGAATCGCCGAGCCGCTGTTCGAACGCGAACGCGCTTCGGACGCCCCGTCGGTGTTCGTGCCGTCGTCGCTCGCAGGCCGCTACTTCCTCGAGGACGGACGCGGCGTTCGCTTCGCCGATTTCAACATGAGCGTGGACGGACCCGTGACGATGACGCTCGTCCCCCAGAGCGTCTACTTCCTGCGCACCGATGACAGCGAGCGGGTCATCCCGCTCGACGCCGTCGCTCGCGTGAATGCGTCGAACCTGCCGTCGCAACCGACGCAGCTCGAGCGACGGGGCGCGGAGGAGATCAGCTTCCGCAACGACCTGTTTGCGATCCCGTTCGGTCAGGCCTTCTTCGAGGGCTTCAAAGCCAACCCGCCGCCCGCGGTCACGACGTCGCGACCGATCGTGGAAGCACCCTTCTTTACGACGCCGCGCGTGGTGGCGCTGGGGCTCGCCGGCGCGGCGACCGCCGCGGGGATCGTCGGCGCCGTGTTCGGGGTCCGCGCCAACAACGCGGAGCGCAACCTCGCGGGTTACATCGGCGATGCCGCCGGCGCAGAGGCGATCGCGAACGACGGACGCCGTGACGCGCGCACCGCCAACGCGTTGTTCGCCGTCGGCGGTGGGCTCTTGATCGGCTCCGTCGTGAGCTACGTGCTGCTCGACTGACGAACGAAGATCGAATCGCTCCGCGGCCGCGGTCCTTCGTACGGACCACCATGAGCGCACGAATCGCCTCGATCCTCGGTCTCCCGGTCCTCGCCCGAGGCCCATCGACCGCGAGTTCGGCGTTCGCCAGGGGGACGTCCTCCCGCCGCTCACGCGCAACATGGGTTGCGATGACCTGGGCTGCTTCGTCGTTTGTCGTGCTCGCTGCGTGTGACTACGCGCCGCGCCCGTCGCTACCGCTGATGCCACCGCGCGTCCGCGACGGGGGCGCCGGTTCGACGACGGATGGCAACGTGTCCCTCGATTCCGGAACCCTGGACGGCGGTGCCGTCGACGCGTCCCCCCCTCGCGATGGCGGCACCGCCGCGACGGACGGCGGTGCGCCGATGACCGGCTTCACGCCTCCGTTCAGCTCTAACTATGAGCCCAGCGACGTGGTGATCCACGACGCGCTCCACGTGGACTGCGAGGCGTTCGTCGACACGGACACCGCGCAGGCCGACGCATGGTGCGGACCTCCGCCCGACCTTCACGTCCTGAGCACCGCGGATGGAGAGCTCGTGCTGCTGACCGCCCGCCGCTTCGAAGTCACCGCCGCCGGTCGCCTCGACGTGCGCGGCAGCAGACCGCTCCTCGTGATCATCGACGGCAACGTCCTGATCGACGGCGAAGTCACGGTCGCGCACGCCACACGGAGCTGCCCCGGAACGAACGGACGCAACGACGGGGGCGGTGGAGGCGGAGGCTTCGGCACCGATGGCGCGCCGGGCGGTGACGCGGATGACAGAGGCGGCGGCGATGGTGCCTCGGCGAACGGTACGCCCGAGCTCGTCCCGCTCCTCACGGGCTGCGCGGGCGGCGACGGCAACGCACCGGGCGGGCGCGGCGGAGGTGCGCTCGAGATCTCGGCGAGCGGATCGATCCTGGTCCGCGGTCACGTCGATGCGTTCGGCGAGGGGGGCCGGGGCGGCGACCGGCGCGCGGCCGGAGGCGGCGGCGGCTCCGGCGGCGCGCTCCTCCTCGAAGCCGACGTCGTGACCGTCGAGGGTGGACTCTTCGCCAACGGAGCCGGCGGCGGTCAGGCCGGTGGAGAGGACGACGACGACGACGGTGAACACGGGGACGACGGCGCAGCCGCCACGTCCGTCGCGAACGGCGGTTCGGCGGGGCCTGGCGCTACGGGCGGCGACGGTGCGACGGGGCTCGTCGAAGCGCTGGCGGGTGAGGACGGCCGAAGCGGTGCGGGCGGCTCCGGAGGCGATCGCCCGGGAGGAGGGGGCGGAGGAGGCGTCGGCCGGATTCGCATCAACGCCCACCGCTGCGCGCTCGGCGGTGAGATGTCACCGGCGCCTTCGACCGACTGCTGAGCGCTCGAGCGATGCGCCCACGGACACGTCTTGGGCCGCGGGGAGATACGAACGCGAGCGGCGTAGAACGGGCGTGCGCTCCGCGCTGCTCCTCGTCCCGCTGCTCGCGCTCGCCTGCGACGGCTCCCGCCGCGACATCGGCGCGGGTGGTGGCAACAACGGTGTGTTCCGACCGAACCGTGATGCGGGCGCGACCGACGCCGCCGCGCGCGACGCCGGACCGTTCGACCCGAACCGCGACGCGGGCCCTCGCCCCGACGCGGGCGCCCTCGACGCGGGGATCCGCGACGCCGGCTTTCACGACGCCGGCTTTCATGACGCCGGCTTTCACGACGCGGGCTTCCGAGACGCCGGACCGCCGGCTGCGACGGTCGGCCTCACCTTCGACGGGTGCGCCGCCGACTTCTCGGGGGAGATCGTGGTGAGCTACAACGGCTCGATCGCCGTCGGCTCCGTGCGACAGAGCAACCTCACGAGCAGCCTGCAGTTCGACCTGAACGGCGCGCAGACGATGGTGCTCTCCTCGCAGCACCGCATCGAGACCGGCCAGGTCGTGAACCTCGTCATCCTCCCCACGACCTGGACCAACCTCTCGACGGACTCCGACGTCATCACGGGGAACGCGCCGGATCCGATCGGCGGCACGCTCGTGGTCCGCGAGTACGTCCCGTCCGCGGGGCGCATCGACGTCGACTTCGTCCAGGTCACGCTCGCGAACACGACCACCGGCGGCGTGTGCCGCATCAACGGCAACCTCCGCGCGACCCGCCTCTCGCCGTGATCTGATCTGCCCACGCCCCCGAGGGGGTGCTGCACCGCCGGTGCAGTCGTCGCCACACGAGGTGCACGCCCGCGTTGCGCACCGGGGCCGGAAGGCGTTGGCACCGTCGTTGCGTAGGTGACGTCCCAGGAGTCGAACCGACATGGACGTCAAACGAACCAACACCGCCACCCTGCCCCGGCCCACCGTGACGAAGGCCGCCCCCGCGAAGCCCGACGAAGCGCCCCGCCGCTTCGACGATGCGTTCTCGCGGATCCAGGAGGGGACCACCAAGGTCCAGTGGGACGCCGCACCGGCGCCCAGCCTCGATCTGGAGCTCGTCGCCGACCTCACGAACCGCCGAGTCTCGGCGACCACCGAGCGGCGAAAGACGGCGACGAAGACGCGCCAGATCCTCGACGCGCAGGACCGCGAGATCGCGAACACGGCGGAGGCCGCGCGCGAGGAAGCCGGCCGTATCGCGGGAGAGCTCGACCGCCGCTCCGCCCACGCGGCGGCGCTCGCGCGCGCCGAGCTCGACGCGACGATCGCCCTCGAAAACGGCGTCGCGCCGCTCGCATCGAAGGTGGTGAAGCTGCCGAGCACCGCGCCGGTGCGTGTGGTGGCGAGGCCCGGGGCGCGGATGGGGCCCGCGGGCGGTCAGATGGAGCTGCGGCTGAAGAGCCTGCTCGGGTGACAAGCGCCCGGCCGCGAAGGCCGGGCGACGGGTCTTTTTACTTCTTGAGCGCTTCGATGACGTCGGCGTCGAAGTGCACATCCTGCTGCGGGAACGGGATGCCGATGCCCGCGGCGTCGAGCGCGTCCTTGATGTCGCGCGTCAGGCGCTCCTTCACGCCCCAGAAGTCCTCGGTCTTGCACCAGACGCGGACCGTCCAGTCGATCGAGGAGCCGCCGAGCTGAAGGAGGTAGACCTGCGAGGCCGGGTCGTCGATGCGACCCTCGACCGTGTTCGCGACCTTCTCGAGGACCTCGCGCGTTTTCTGCAGGTCCGCGCCGTAGTCCGTGCCGACCTCGACGTTCACGCGCCGCGTGTCGAAGTGCGTGACGTTCTCGATGGTCCCGCCGAACACGGAGCTGTTCGGGACGATGATCAGCCGGTTGTCCGGCGTGATGAACCGCGTCGTGAACAGCTCGATCGAGTCGACCTTGCCGGTCGTACCCGCGGCCGTCACCACGTCCCCGACCTTGAACGGGCGGAACGCGAGCAACATGACACCCGAGGAGAAGTTCGAGAGCGTGCCCTGGAACGCGAGGCCCACCGCCAAGCCGGCGGCACCGATGACGGCCGCGAAGCTCGTGGTCTCGATGCCGAATACACCGAGGCAGGCGAGGACCGCCATGATGAGGACCGCGTAGCGCGCGAAGTTCGAGAAGAACTTCGTGAGCGTCGCATCGAACTTGGCCTTCTCGAGGGAGGCCGCGACGAGGCGACGAACCCAACCCGCGACGATGTTCGCGATGAAGAGGAGGACGAGGACGCCGACGACGCGCGTCGCGTACGTCACGCCCAGCTCGATCTGTTCCGGGGTCAGCTGAATGTCAGGCATGTTGCGGCCATGCCTGACATCGAGTCCTATGGGAGGCAAGCGGCAAGCGCTCGCCTCCCCGCGTTCTCACGCTGCGACGCTGACGGGGACCGCCTGGAAGCTCTGGAGGTTGCGACCGTCCACGAGGAACGGGAACCAGCGCTTGCCGGCGTCCGCGGGTGGGAACATCGGGATGCGCGAGCTCAGCGCGACCGCACCCTGCAGGCTCGGCCTCGGCTTCGGCAACGCTGCGAACATCGGTGCCGGCTGTGGCCCCATCAGCTTGTACATCTCGGCGGCCTGGCTCTTCTTGGCCTCCGGCACGTCGTCGTAGATGCGGATGTAGTGGCAGCCCATCGGGGGCGTCGGGATGAGCCCGCCGGGCCGCACGCCGACCACATCCCCCGGCTCGAGGACAGGGTGGCGCTGCTCCGCGTGGAGCGTGAACGCGTCCGACGGCCCGGGGCGGTGCCACAACGTGCCCGCCGGCGGCTTCGCCAGGAACTCCCCGAAGCCGACGCGGACCTGCGTGCCGATAGGCGCGCCGCCGAAGGGGGTGGTTCCGACGGGAACGGGATCGAACCTGCGAATGGAGACCATCGTCAGGACTTATCGGGCGAAGGTGGGTTTTGGTGCGACAATACTGAGAAAAAAGTCGCGTCGGTCAGAGTCGCCACTCGGCGCCCGCGAAGAGGAACACCGTCTGTTGGTTGGTGAACTCCGTCCCCTGGATGGTGCGGTTCTGCCCGTCGTCGTTCTCGATCTCGTTACCGTCCGGGTCGAGGTCCGGACGGATGAGCAGGACGTTCTCCTGGAAGTACCGCACCGTGCCCCGGAGGATGAACGCACCCGGGAGCCAGTCGCGCGGCAGCGTGTACGCGAGGTTCACGCCGGCGTCCGTCCCGGCGATCGCGCCCAGGTACCGCCGCACGTCCGCGCCCAGGTAGAGGCCGAACAGGTCGCGACCGATGCCCGCAGCGACGATCGCGTCGGTGTTCGAGCGATCGTCGAGCACCCCCGTGAGCTCCAGGTTGAGGTCCACGATGTCCGGGTTGCGGTAACGCGCGCCGGCCGCGGGGAGGAGCCGCAGCGAGCTCCCCGGCACCTGCGCGTCGATGCCGAGCTCCGCGAGGGCGTCGTTCGTGGAGGTGAAGTCACGCAGCAGCGCATTCAACGAACCGTAGATCTCCACCTCGCGCAGCACGCGATACCCGCCGCGCACCCGCGCCTGGTTGTAGACCGTCGTGAAGAGCGCCGCGTCGAACGGGAGGATCGGGTTGCCGTCCTCGTCGACGATCTGCCGGTTCCCGACCTGGGGATCGTTCGGGAGGAACAGGTTGCCCGCCGGGTCGACCTCGTACGTGTAACGCGCCGACTGCTCGTACACGACCGTGCTGAACCGACCAACCGACGCGGACACCGACGCACGCGTGCTCGGCGTCCAAGTGCCGGTGAGCTCGAGGTTCTGGATCAGCTGCCCGGACGGGAGCACGTCGAGCTTGCCCTGCGCGAAGACGTTGAGGTCCGGCGCGATCAGGTAGCTCAAGTCCAACGCAGCGTAGATGCGGTCGATGCCGTTTTCGACGCCGAGCACGTCGGAGGAGTTGGAGAGCGTCACGACCCCCGCGACGTTCGCTGCGAACGGCCCCACACGCACCGCGGAGAACAGCCCGCCGGTGATCCAGTCCGCGCTGACGAACTCACTCGACCGCCGCCGCCAGTTGTAGCCGTACGGGTTGCCGGTGATGCCGCCGAACGCGCCGAGGTGTAGCTCGTCGAGGAGCCGCACCCGCACCGCCGCGCCGTCCGCCTGTGCGTACCCCGCCTCGCGGATCGCGAGGCGGCCGAGCGCCACACCGAAGGCCGGCCCCGACGCCCCGCCCCGGAAATCGGTGAGCCCGTAGCTCACGTACAGCTCGTTGACCCGCTGATCCGTGAACCGCGACACGTTGTAGGACGGGCGGTACTCGAGATCGACGTGCGCGCCGAAGTCGGACCCCGCGATGTGCTGATACGCGAGCGTCGCGCGCCCCCGCAGGAGCTGAATGTCGCGGTCGCGATCCGGCACGAGGTTCGCGCCGTCGAACACCTGGTCCTGCCCCCGCGTCGTGAGCTGCGTCCCCGAGAGCGACAGCCGCGCCGACAGCACCTCGTCCCCCTCGAACAACTTCTGGCCCGGCGTCTCGACGCCGACGGGCTTCGGCACGTTGCGCGCGGGCAGCGGCGCCGTCACGGGCACCTCCGACACGATCGGCTCCATCGCGCCGCGGTTCGACCACCGTGAGGGCGCACCGGTTCGCAGCGCCGACGTCTTGCGACCCTCGGCCTCGCGCTTCTTCTTCGCGGCCTCGACGCGCCTCTTCTCGATCTCGAGGCGACGCTTCTCCGCTTCGATGCGCAGCTCCTCGGCGGTCGGCGTCCCCGAGTCCTTCACCGGCTCGGCGGCGGGCTTCTCTTCCGTCTTCTTGCGCCGCTTCTTTCGGCGACGACGCTTTCGGCGCTTCTTCTTCTTGGGTTTGTCGTCGTCCCCCTGCGCCCACGCGATCTGCGCATCGACGAGCGGCGGCGCGACGTCGAGCGCGAACACCGCGACGACCAAGACCGCGAGCCACCGACGCCACCCGATCACTCGATGACCCCCAGCTCCCACGACCACTGGTTCTTGTGGCAGTAGTCGCACTCGAAGCTCTCTTGTTCGATCGACTGGCCGCCGACGACGTAGAACTTGTCCACGCCGACGAAGCCGCGGTTCACGATCAGGTCGATGTTGTGCCAGTCGGACTGCCGGTAATCGTCGAGGTGGCAGTTCGCACAGCGCTGCCCGCCGATGAAGAAGTTACCGGCCTGGTGGCACTGACGGCAGTCGAGTGTGCGGTGCAGCCCCTGCAGCACGTAGCCGGTGTCGACGTGGTTGAACGTCGTCGGCATCCACGCCGACTGGTCGTGGCAACGACCGCAGTCGGAGCGCAGCGACCCCGCGTGTACGTCGTCCTGCTGGTGGCATCCGCCGCAACGCTCGCCGCGCCCCGCGAGGCTCCCCGCGCCGGAGTGGCACATCGAACACGCGACGACCGTGTGCGCGCCCGTCAGCGCGAAGCCCGCGCGCTCGTGGTAGCCGTTCTTCGGCGGGCTCTTCCACGTCGCCTCGCCGTGGCACGAACCGCAGTCGAGTGACTCGCGGACCTTGTGCGGGTCGGGGTGGCAGGTATCGCAGGCCTTCCCGGCCGCGCGGAACTGCAGGTCGAGCGGAGCCCCCGGCTCGGCCGTCGACGCGAGGATGCGCGCGGCCTTTGCTTCGGCGGCCTTCGCTTCGGCGGCCTTCGCGACCACGCCGCCGTCCGGCGCACCGCCGTCGGCCGCGTTCACGCCCGCGTCGGCGCCGCCCACTCCTGCGTCGACGACGCCGGCGTCGGGCGCCTGCGTGGCCTCCGCGTAGGACAGACCGTCCGGCGTCAGGAAGTGGCAGCGCTCGCACTCGATGCGGCGGTGGGTCCCGCGCAGCTCGAACTCGGTGTGGATGTCGTGCTCGAACTTCGGCGCGCCGCCGGTCGTCTCGTGGCACTTCGCGCAGTCCGTACCGAGCGCGTCGATGTGGACGTCGTCCTTCTTGTGGCAGTCGACGCAGACGATCTGCTCGATCTTGTACTTTCGCCCCGGGTGGCAGTTCTCGCACTCGACGAGCTGGTGGAAACCGGTCAGCGGGAACCGCGAGTCCGCGTTGTGGTCGAACACCAGCGTCTTGAAGTTCTCGCCGCTCGTGTGGCACTTCGCGCAGTCGTCACCGAGCTCACCCTTGTGGATGTCGACGTGACACCCCGCGCACTGCGGATCGAGGCCGGTGTACTTCACCGCGTCGCGGCACTCGGGTGAGTTGCCGAGCTTCGCGGGTTTGTGGCAACGCGAGCAGTCGACCGCCGCGTGCGCACGCTCGAGCGGGAAGCGCGTCACCGCGTGGTCGAACTTCGAAGTCCGGTCGCCGCCCTGCACGTGGCAGCGCTGACAGTTCTCGAGCCCGAACTGACCGCAGTGCGCCTGGTCGTGCGCGTGGCACGACGCGCAGTCCGTCGTCTTGAACCGCTCGAATCGCTTCTTGATCCCGAAGCGGTGACACGTCGTGCAGCTCGTCTTCTCGTGCTGGCCCGTCAGCCTGAACTTCGTCTTCTTGTCGTGGTCGAACCGCATGTTCTTCCACCCCGTATCGAGGTGGCAGCCTTCACACGGCTCGGGGTCGAAGCGCTTCTCGTGCGCGTCCTCGTGGCAGCTCTCGCAGCGCTTCGACGGCTTCTCGGGTTTGCTCCCGAGCTTGTGACAGTCCTTGCAGCGGTTCTTCGCGTGTTGGCCACGCAGCGGGAACGTCGTCTCCTTGCCGTGATCGAAGCGCGTCTTGCGGAACACCGTCTTCGGGTTGTGGCAGCTGCTGCACTTGCGCGTCGCCGAGATGACGGAGCGGTGCGAGTCCTCGTGACAGCCTTTGCAGTCCGAGAAGTCCTTCTTCACCTTGAACGTCTTGATGTCCTCGTGACACTCGACGCACTTGTTCCTCAGGTGCCGCCCGACGAGCGGGTACGCGGTCTTGTCGTGGTCGAACTTCGTCGCGCCGAGGTTGAGCACCTTGAAGTTCGCGAACGAGTGGCACGTCTGGCAGTTCGTCAGCGTGACGTCCGTGAACTCGTGCGGGTTGTGGCCGCCGACCCCGCCCTTCTTCTTCGTTCCGAAGTGACAGGTCGTGCACTCCCCGCGCGCGCCGAGGTAGGTCGGCAACTTCGACTTCGGGTACTTCTTGTCGTGGCACTTCTCGCACTTCGCGTAGCGGTGCGCGCCCTCGAGCGGCCACCCGGTGAGTCGGTGGTTGAAGTTGCGTTTACCGCCGAACGGTCGCCAGTCGATCGTCGTGCGTCGCCCCTTGCCGGACCCGGGCGGCTCCTCGACGTGCTCCGCGTGGCAGTCCTTGCACGCCTTGCTCTTGACGTCGTCCGTCGCGTGGAAGCCTTTCTTCGCGCGGATGCGTGCGCGGAGCGGCTGGTGGGTGTGGCACGCGAGGCACTTGTCGTCGGGGACGCTGTTCCCCGCCGCGTGACACTTGTTGCAGTTGAGCGGACCGTTGAGCTCGCGGTGGGCGCGGGACATCGGTCCGGGCGCCTGCGCGAACGCGTCCGTCGCGAGGAGCACGAACGCCAACGCGAACGACAAGACCGAAAGAAGTGTGGTCTCCGTGCGCACGAAAGAACCGCCGAGCCCCCTTATAGGCATCCGAACCCGGTTCTCCGCAACCCTCCGGATCCACCCTGTTTTTGCGCTCTAAGATGAGTGATACGGTCGCCAGCGGACGGCGACTGTTCTCCCCAATGAGCCCGACCCGAAAAACCGAGATCAAGCGCATGATGCGCAGACAGCCCCGGTCGAAGACGACGCTTCGCTTCCTGCTCCAGGACGTCGAAGATCCGGTCAACGTCGGCGCCGCATTTCGCATCGCGGACGCCTGCAAGGTCGAATCGATGCTCCTCACGGGCATCAGCGCGCAGCCTCCGCACAAGCTGATCGGCAAGGTGGGGCGCGGCAAGGACAAACGCGTCGCGTGGCGCTACGAGGAGGACACCGTCGCCGCGATCCGCCGAACGAAGGCCGCGGGCTTTCGTGTGTACGCCGTCGAGATCACGGATGACGCGGTGCCGTACTGCGACGTGGCGTTCGCCGAGAAGGCCTGCCTGGTCGTCGGCCACGAGGACCACGGCGTCACCAAGAAGGCGCTCGCCGAGGTCGACGAGAAGATCTTCATCCCGATGTACGGCAAGGGCGCGTCCCTGAACGTCCATGTCGCCCTCGCGGTGATCGCGTTCGGCGCGCTCCACCACGACCGCGGATCCGACCGATCCGACGCTACACCGGGAGACTGAAGTAGAACGTCGCCCCGGAGCCGGGCGAGCTCTTCACCCAGATCTCGCCGCCGTGCATCGCGACGATCTTCCTGCAGAGCGCCAAGCCGATCCCCGTGCCTTCGTACACGGTCTTCTTGTGCAGCCGCTGAAACATCGTGAACACGCGCTCGCAGTACTGCATGTCGAAGCCGATCCCGTCGTCAGCCACCGAGAACACCCACCGCGCATCCTCCCGCAGCGCATCAACGCGCACGTGGGGGGGCTCGTCGAGGCGTCGAAACTTGATCGCGTTGGACAGCAACCCGAAGAACAACGTGTGCAGCGCGCGCTCGTCGACCTGGACCGTCGGGAGCGCGCCCACCTCGACCTCGGCGCCCGCCTCGCGGATCGCGTTCGACAGCTCCTCGACGACATCGTGAACGACGCGCCGCGCGTCAATGGATTCGGTCGCCCCCGTGGGCTCTAGCGCGGAGAACGCGACGACGTCGTGCACGACGTCCCGCATCCGCACGGCCTCGCGCGCGATGAAACCCACCGACGGACGAATCCGCTCGGGCAGGACGTCCTCCTGCAGGACGTCGAGGAGCCCGAGGATCGTACGAAGCGGGCCCTGGAGATCGTGGGACGCCATGAAGACGAGCTGCGCGAGCTCCTCGTTCTTCTCTTCGAGCTGCGCGGTGCGCTCCGCGACACGTTGCTCCAGCTCCTCGTTCACGGCTTCGAGCGTTCGCTTCGCGCGCACCTGCGCCGTGATGTCGAACGACATCACGAGGACCCCCTCTTCGACCGGCTGAAGTCTCAGCTGGAAGTAGCCCTTCTCGCCGTCCGGGAAGTCGAACTCGTTGATCAGGGACCTGGGCTCTCGCGCCTTGGCCACCTCGCCGATCAGGCGATAGATCTCGGTCTGCTCGATGCCCGGATAACACTCTTGCATCTTGCGACCCGTGAGCGCTTCGACGGTCGTACGGCCCTGCGCAGCCACGGCTTCGTTGACGTAGACGTAGCGATAGTCGCCGTCGATGACCTGCGCACCCTCGATGAGGTGGTCGAATGCGGCGTAGTTCGTGGCCATCGTTGCCCGAACGAATCCTAGTCGAGGCTCGCCCACGTTGCCAGTCAGTGGAGCGCTTCGGCCTCGAGCTTGGCGATTCGTTTGAATAGAGCACCGACCGGACGCTCCGGGATCCCAAGCGCCCCGACGGACGGGATGGCGGAGGGGTCGATGGGGAGCCCGAGCTCGTGACTGCGCACCAAGCGATCTCCGATGCACACGACGTGCGGGAGCCGCTCGACCTCCGAATCGGCTTGTTCGGGATCCGGCGCGTGGTGGTGCTCGACCGCCGCGACCACCGACTCGGGGAACGACCACCGGCGCGCGAGCTGCCCACCGAGCGACTCGTGCAGCACGTCGCCGAGGTCCTCGACGAACGGTGCGATGAGTTTGTCCTTCCCGAGCTCGAGCCACAGGACGATGCGCCCGACGTCGTGGAGCAGCCCCGCGAGCATCGCCGGATCGGGGCGAACCTTGGCGAGCCCCGCCAGGAACGGCATGACGGCCGCGACCACACGTGAGTGACGCCACAGCTTCGTCGAGACCTCGTCGCGCACGAGGCGTTTCTCGAGGGCCGGGAGGATGAGCATGGTCTGGATGGCGCCGAGGCCGATGCGGAACACGGCGTCACGGAGGGTGTCGGCCGGTTTGTCGCGCTGGTAGTAGGACGTGTTGGCCAGGTGAATGAGGCGTGCGGCGATCTGCGGATCCTGACCGGCGACCTTGGCGATGCGATCGTAGGAGGCGTTGACGTCCTGCGACAGGTCGTAGAGCTGTCGCGCGACGTCGGGGAGGGTCGCTTCGATCGGCTGCTCCGAGTCGAGGCGCTCGGCGATGCGGTCCATCGCCTTCTTCGCGAGGACTGGATTGACCTCTTCCTTGCCCTTCAGCTTCGGACCGGAGCGCGTGGAGCTCTCCCGCATCCATTCGAGGTCGATCAGCTCTTGGTCGTCGCGTCGGGGGGTCCGGGTGGCCATCGCTGTCAACATCGGCCCGGTCGTCAGGCGCTACAGGCGAAGAACGTCCCGCGGCACGATGTGAGACGCCTTACTCGGGCTTTCGGAACTTGAAGACGAAGCGGTCCGTCTTGCCGCGGATCGAAGGGTCGAACACGTTCTTCGTGCGGTCGTCGTCCGCGTGGCGCAGCAGCTCGGACTCACCGATCAGCTCGAATCCAGCCGCTTCGATCTCGGCGCGCACCACGGCCGCGTCGACGCGGTGGAGCGTCTTCACGTCGCGGTCCTTCGAGCCCGCCTCCGCGTGGTGATCGATGATCCCGTAGATCCCGCCCGGCTTCAGCGCCGCGAAGATCTGCGCGTTGGTCTTGGCGCGGTCCACCTCCATCCAGAAGGCGTCGTGGTAGAACAGGATCATCACCGCGACGTCGACCTCGCCGGCCGGCAACGCGAGGTCATCGAGCTCGCGATCGTGACGAACGATGTTCTTCGGCTCGAGGCGCGCGACACGCTCGGCGAGGTCCGCCTCCGCGAACTTCTCGAGGATGAACTGATTGTTCTGCGCGAACACCTTCCCGTCGGCGCCGACGGCGCGCGACAGCAGCTCCGTGTAGTAACCGCGGCCGCCCATCAGGTCGACGACCGTCGCACCCGGCGCGACGCCGAAGTAACGCATGATCTCGGCCGGCTTTCGGTCACCGTCCCGCGCGCGATCGTCGGCCGGGCGCCCTTCGGCGGCGACCGCCGCGTCGAGCGCATCCGAAGACGAGGCCTCGGGCGCCGGCTTGGCGGGCGTGCTGCACGCCGTGAGGAGGACGAGAGCGAGGTAACGCTTCATGGGGGCCTGTGCTCGCCGCCAGACAACGCCGTGTCAAGGCGGGGCCCGCCTGTGGTACGCCCAGGCGATGGTCACGCTGGATCCCCACGCCTACGCCGACGCCGCAGAGCCGAACACGCGCCACATCGACCTCGAGCTCGATCTCGACTTCGGGGCCCGCACGATCACGGGCACCGCGAGGCTCGAGCTCGACCGCCCCGCCGAGGGCGCCCTCACGCTCGACACCCGCGACCTCGCGATCCAGAGCGTCACCGACGGCGACGGTCAGCCGCTCGACTACGAGCTCGGCGCACGTGATCCGATCCGCGGCGCGCGCCTGCGCGTGAACACGACGGGCGACGTCGTCGTCGTCCGCTACCAGACGTCCCCCGACGCGAGCGCCCTGCAGTGGCTCGAACCCGCGATGACCGCCGGCGGCGAAGCGCCGTACGTGTTCACCCAGTGCCAGGCGATTCACGCGCGCTCCGTGCTCCCGTGTCAGGACACGCCCCGCGTCCGATCGACCTACCACACAAAGATTCACGTCCCGCGCAACCTCGTCGCGGTGATGGCGGCGGCGTCGCTTCGGCGCGTCGAGGAGGACGCGACACCGGACCGCGCGACGCACGAGTTCGAGATGCCGCAACCCATCCCGAGTTACCTCTTCGCGTTCGCCGCGGGGAACATCGCGAGCCGCGACCTCGGCGAGCGCACGCGTGTGTACGCGGAGCCGGAGATCCTCGACGAAGCGGCGTGGGAGTTCGAGAGCGTCGGCTCGATGCTGGAGCGCGCGGAGGCGCTGTTCGGCGCGTACCCTTGGGACCGCTTCGACCTGCTGGTGATGCCGCCGTCCTTCCCCTACGGCGGGATGGAGAACCCGCGGCTCACGTTCCTCACGCCGACGTTGCTCGCGAAGGACCGCTCCCTCGTCGGCGTCGTCGCACACGAGCTCGCCCACTCCTGGACCGGCAACCTCGTGACGAACGCGAGCATGAACGACTTCTGGTTGAACGAAGGGTTCACCGTCTACGCGGAGCGCAGGATCATCGAGGCGCTCGAGGGTGTCGAAGCGCGCGCGATGCACGCGGCGCTCGGGCGTGAAGCGCTGGAGCGCGACGTCGCGCGACTCACGAAGAAGGACCCGAAGCTCACGCGCCTCGAAAACGATCTGCAGGGCGTCGACCCCGACGAGGTCTACTCGCTCGTGCCGTACGAGAAGGGCTTCTTGCTCCTCGTCGCGCTGGAGGAAGCCGTCGGCCGCGAGGCGTTCGACGCGTTCCTCCTGAAGTACATCGAGCGGTTCTCGTTCTCGTCGATCACCACGCCGGACTTCGAGGCGTTCGTGAAGGAGGCGCTGCCGGAGGGCGTCGCGAAGGTCGATCTCGACCGCTGGATTCACGGCAGCGGGATCCCGGACGACGCCCCCGTCGCGAAGTCCGACAAGCTCGACGGCATCCGCGCGCTCGCGACCGCCTACGCGGAGGGCACGCGCCCCGACGAAGCGACGCTGCGCGCGTTCGACGCAAACGGGTGGCAGGTGTTCTTGTCGCAGCTCCCCAAGACGATGGCGGTCGAGGAGCTGACCTGGCTCGACGCGACGTTCTCGCTCGCGGCCTCGAACAACTACGAGATCCGCGTCGGCTTCCTCGAAATCGCCGCGCGCTCCGGCTACGCCCCCGCGCTCGACGCCGCCGCTCAGACTCTGAAGACGGTCGGACGCATGAAGTACCTGCGCCCGCTCTACGTCGCGCTCGTCGAGCAGGGCGCCGAGGGCAAGAAGGTCGCCGAGGCGACGTTCGCGGCGGCGAAGGACGGCTACCACCCGGTCGCCAAGGGCGTCGTCGCGGGTGTGCTCGCGTCATGACGAAGGGGACGATCGACGCGCTCGCCGAACGGCTGCGTCCGCACTACCGACGTTTCCTCGACGCCCGCGCCGAGGGGGAGGTGCTCCTCACCGCGCACTCCCATCAGGCGTGGCCCGACGTTTCGCGCGAAGGCCAGCTCGCCGCGTGGGACGACGCGGCGCGCTGGGTCGACGGCAAGTGGTCCCACGTCTTCGAGTCGGTGCTCCCCGAGTTCCGTTCCCACGTCGCGAAGCGCCTCGGCACGAAGCGCCCGCACGACATCGCGGTCGCGCCGAACAGCCACGAGCTCGTCTATCGCCTCTCGACCTGCTTCCCCACCGACGGGACGGTGGTCACGACCGACGCCGAGTTCCACTCCCTCGCGCGCCAGCTCGAGCGCCTCCGCGAAGCGGGCCTCACCGTCGTCACCGTCGACGCCGAGGGCCCGGACTTCGCGCGGCGCTTCGTGGAAGCGATCGACGAACACCGCCCCGACTGGTGTGCGCTCTCGGAAGTCTTGTTCACGACCTCGCGGCGCCTCGCGGGCGTCCCCGAGATCGCGGCGGCGTGCGCCGAGCGTTCGCTCCCGCTGCTGCTCGACGCCTACCACGCGTTCAACGTGGTCGAGATGGACGTCGACGCGCTCCCGGGCGACGTCTTTGTCACCGGCGGCGGCTACAAGTACGCGCAGTCCGGCGAAGGTGCGTGTTTCATGCTCGTGCCCGCCGAGGCCGAACGCTACCGTCCGGTGACGACTGGCTGGTTCGCGGACTTCGGCGGCCTGGAGAATCGGACCGCGGGCCGCGTCGGGT
The DNA here is from genome assembly GCA_040218735.1 of Deltaproteobacteria bacterium. Classification (GTDB taxonomy): domain Bacteria; phylum Myxococcota; class Kuafuiibacteriia; order Kuafuiibacteriales; family Kuafuiibacteriaceae; genus JAUHYN01. The sequence continues at coordinate 371,669 of JAVJQW010000041.1, read as the reverse complement.
ACGGCGCGGGCGGCGACCGCTTCTTCGGCGCGACGTTCGACCCGACGTCCTACTACCGCGCCGTCTACACGTATCGGTTCATGGACGAGGTCGGGCTCGACGTCGCGACCCTGAACGAGGCGGCCCGCTCGAGAACCTCGCTCGTCATCGAGGCGCTCGACCGCTGGGTAGATCCGGCGACGGGCATCACCCTCGCCTCCCCGCGCGACGCAGCGCAGCGCGGCGGCTTCGTCGCGCTCCGCAGCGAGCGTGCGGGCGCGCTGCGCGAGGCGCTCGGCGCCCGGGGTATTCGTACGGATCACCGCAAGGATCTCCTCCGGCTCGGCCCGGCGCCCTATACCACCTCGGAAGAGATCGAGCGGGCGGTGCGCACCCTCGCCGACGTCGCCTGAGCGGGCGTTGTCTCGCGCCCTTCGGCGTGTCAAACCACCCGGACCGCTCTTCATGAACCTCTTCGGTGACAAGCGTGGGTGGGTCCTCGGCATCGACCTCGGCACCACGAACACCGCAGCCGTTGCGTATGGACCCGACCGCCCGGGACCGATCTCCATCCTCCACGGGCGCAGTCAGCCCGTCATGCCGTCGGTGGTGTCGTTGAAGAACCCCGTGCTGCCGCTGGTCGGGTGGCTCGCGAAGGACATGATGCTGACCGACCCGCTCACCACCATCTACGGGTGGAAGCGGTTCATCGGTCGCTCGCTCCGCAGCGAGTACGTGCAGCGACACCGCGACCGCTTCCCGTTCCGCATCCACACCGATCCGGATCAACAGCTCGGCGCGGTGATCGGTCCGAACGTCGTCCCGTTCACACGCGTGGCCGCGGTCGTGCTCGATCAGGTCCGCCACCAAGCGAGCGCCGCGCTGCGCACCGACATCCGCGACTGTGTCATCTCCGTCCCCGCCCACTTCGACCAAGGGCAACGCGAAGCGATCGAGGTCGCAGGGCGCGCCGCTGGGTTGAACGTCCTGCGCCTGGTGAACGAACCGACCGCCGCCGCCCTCGCGTTCGGGTACGGCCAGCGCCTCGACACCCGCATCGTCATCTTCGACCTCGGCGGCGGCACCTTCGACGCGAGTGTGCTCGAGCTCGTCGGCGACGTCTTCGACGTGAAGGTCACGCAGGGCGACGGCTTCCTCGGCGGCATCGACTTCGACCGCGCGATCGTCGACCGCCTCATCGATCACACGCAGCAGGAGCACCGCGTCGACCTCACGGAGGAGCCGGTCGTCGCGCAGCGTGTGCTCGCCGCGGCGGAGGCTGCGAAGTGCGCGCTGTCTTCACAGGACGCCGTTCGCGTACACGTCCCGATGGTCGGTCACGACCGCCGCGGGCGCATGTTCGATCTCGACTACAACCTCTCGCGCGGAGAGCTCGAACGCCTCACCGCGCCACTAGTGGAGCGCGCCATCGGCATCACCGAGGAGATGCTCGCGAAGGGCGGCATGACGAAGAACGACGTCAAACACGTCATCCTCGTCGGCGGTCAGACGCGAATGCCGCTCGTGCGGCGACGCCTCACCGACGCGTTCGGCAAACAGCCCCTCACACACCTCGACCCGGACGTCTGCGTCGCGCACGGCGCGGCCGCCGTCGCGCGGAGCGTCGGTGACATCCTGGGCGCCACGTTGATCGACGTGCTGAGTGTCCCGATCGGCATCGTCTTCCCCGGTGGCGCCACGCACTTCGTGTTCGAGCGCAACACGCAGCTCCCCGCGACGAAACGCATCCCGTTGGAGCCCCCCACGACGCCCATCCTCTCGGTCGGGTTGTGGCAGGGCCCCGGCGTCACGTCGTCGGAGCGTCACGTGTTGGGCGTGATCAAGATGCCCGGCCACCTCTTCGCCGCGGGCACCGGCCACGCCCTCGAGCTACGCCTGACCGAGAAGCTCGACCTCGCGGCGCGCTTCGTCTCCTCCGTGGAAGAAGTGCCCCTGCTCCTCGAACGCGCCCGGCGTGGCTGAGTCTTCGTCGAGCAAACGATCGACGAGATCGACGAAGGCCCCCTTCGTCACCAACCCGACGAGTTGTCCGTTCTCGACGACCGGCAGACAGCCGTAGTCGAAGCGCGACAAGAGCCGCGCCGCACGACGCACCGAAGTCGTCGGGCTGATGACGCCCTCCGGCGCGCGCATCAACATCGCGACGGGGATCGACTGTTTGATCGCCGTCTCCTCGTCCGCCGTCGGCTCGGCGATGCAGCTCATCGTCGCGCGCAGCACGTCGCAGTGCGACAGCACGCCGACGAGCCGCCCGGAGCTCGAGAGCACCGGCAAGTGATGAACGCGCGCGGCGTGCATCGTCTGCTCCGCCGTCTCCATCGAGTCCCGCTCGAACACCGTCACGACCTCACTCGTCATGATGTCTCGAACCGTCAACGTCAGCATGGATCCATCCCCCCTCGACGCCAGGGTGAGAGCCATCCCGAGGGCGAATCAAGACACCGACGTCGCCGCTGTACGCGGTCCGCGACGAGGGTGCGCGACGCAGCGCGGCGGGTTCTCGGATTGATTCAGCGACGCGCCATCTGCACGCGCTGGCGAGGCATCAGTCCGCTCTTCTCGAGCTTCTTCTTCGCCTCTTTTTCGAGCAGCGGGTGGATGCGCTTCTGGCCGACGAACAGCGCGAGCAGCTGCGGGCTGATCTCGTTCATCTGCTTCAGAGCGCGCCGCATCCCGTTGATATCCTTCTTGTGCGCGCTCGCGAACGCGCGTGCACGCAGCAGCTGCACACGGATGTCCTCGAAGTCCTTGTGGTCCGGGTCGTACTTGTCGAGGAGCTCGGCCGCCTCGATCGGGTTGCCGGACCGCGCCCACGCCTCGGCGACGATCGCCGCGACGTTCCCGCGCGACTTGGGATCCGGCGTCTTGCTGAGGTCCACGGTGTCGGCGAGCTCGCGTGCGGCCTTCAGCTCACCGAGGTTCAGGTGGATCATCGCGCGCATCCCACGGACCTGCGTCGCGACCATCTTGTTCGCCTTCTCGAGGTTGACTTTTTCCAGAGTCTCGAGCGCTTCCCGCGGCGCGTCCTGCATCTGCATCTGCGCCTTGGTCATGATCGCGGTGGCGTCACCCTTGTCGACCTTCGCGTCGAGCTTCGCGATGCGCGCGGCGCGGTCCTCGTCGGACAGACCTTCGCCGAGCAGCGCCCCGAACTCCTGCGACTTGTCGAAGTTCCGCTTGATGAAGAACGCCGCGATGCCGACCGCCACGGTCAGACCGCCCGCGGCGTACAGCGGGATGTTCGACTGCAACCCGCTCCAGAACCCGAAGGCGAGGAGCCAGGTCACGACGAGGAAGATGGCGGAGACCTTGATGACGGTCTTCAGCTGACGGCGGACGTTGTCCACGGCGTCGGCACGCGCGCGATCGGTATTGGCGAGGGATTTGAGCTCTTCCGCCGCCTGCTTCTGCTTGTTGCGGGCCACCGGTGCAGTCGCGGGTAACCGAAATGCCCCGCGTTGTCACTCATTCGTCGTCGCCGGGGTCGAACCCCTCGAACGGCGCCAAACGGAGCTGTTCGAAGGCCTTCTTGGCCTCCGCCGACGTCGCGAGCTCCACGCGGGAACGTGGACCGACGACCACGAGACCGCCCGGCGTCCAGCAGTGCCAGTTCTTGCGACCGCTCTTTTCGTCGACCTCGATACAGAACACCCGCACGGCCCACCCGTCCGTCAGCCGCAACGTCAGGTCGAACCCGGGCCAGGCCGTGTCGACCGCCACGACCTCGCGGCCGAGGAGCTGGTCCAACGCATCCTTCGCCTTGCCGTCCTCGCGTCTCGCATCGAAACACGACACGGCCACGCCGAACGGCGCGTCGATCCGCCACGGACACTCGACGAGGAGGCTGTGGCTCCCCTCGTACGTACGTTGCAGAAACGTCAGCTCCGGGTTCGCGAGCCGGAGGGACCGCCGGTGTTTTTCGCCGAAGTCGAGGACCAACGCGTAGTCGTCCGCGTCGCCGGCCACCGCGCTCCAACAAGGCTGCCCGACGAGGCTCTTCACCAGCGCCTCGAGCTGCTGTCCGTCGCCCATCGATCCATGAACGTACACCACCTTGCCGGCGTTTCGACCCTTCGTTACCGTTCGATGGACGTCTTGCCCGGCTTTTGGTCCTCGCTGTTCTCTTCCGGACGCCCCGAGCGGGAGCTGCTGGCCGACGTCGTCCTCATGACCGCGCTCGCGGACGGCGCGTTGTCCGAGGGGGAGCGCGACGGCCTGGCCCGCGCGATGCGCGAGGAGGACGAGCTCGCCGGGATCTCCTGGGATTGGATTTTGGAGCGCGCGAAGGTCCTCGCGGAGGACGCGCCGCTGTTCGGGGACGCGCGCCGTGCGGTCGAGGAGCAGCTCGCGGATCCGTTCCGACGCCGCCAGTCGATCGCTCTCGCCGCTCGGGTGATCGGCGCCGACCGGCAGCTCGCCGAGGAGGAGCGCGCGATTCTCTTGTCCCTCGCGCAGGGGTTCGGGATCGACGAGCGCGAGACGAACAAGATCCTCGAGGAGACCGGCGCCGGCAGCGCCTTCGTTCGCCTGCGCTTCAACGACCCGCGCGTCGCCGACGCCTCGACGCTGTTCGACGCGCTGACCGACGCCCGCGCCGACGACGCGATCGCCGCGCTCCTCTTCAAACCACGCGCGATCCGCACGGCGATGACGACGCTCGCGCCCGGCGGAAAGCTCGTCGAGGTCGGCGAGCGCATGCAGATCGGGCTGCACCAGCTCCGCATCGACGGCACCATCGAGCTCGGCCCGAAGAAGTGGCACTTGAGGTGCCTCGCACCGAACGAATCGATGCACGCGGACGAACGCATCGTGCTGAAGATGCTCGCGGGTCAGCTCGGCGAGGACACGCAGGTCGTCGTCGTGCACGAGTCCGAGCTGTACGCCGCGGACGACGCGTTCCTGCAGAGCCAGGACCCCGCGCGGATTCGTCCGCTTCAGATCTGAGCGGGGAGCGCCGGTCGCTGGTGCGATCGGAACAGCGGGAGCTTGCGCATCAAACGCACGCCCCTGCGCCACCAGCGGTAACGTCGCCAGGCCTTCTCGGGGATGTGGTCCTTGGCGCCGAACGCGACCTTCGGCTCGCCGTCTTCGTCGTAGACCGGGCGCCCCTTCGCGTCGCGCTCGATGCGGTACTGGACGACGTTGTGGCGCGGATCCGAGATGTCGCCGTCGAACGCATGCCCCGCGGCCTTCGCGAACGACTCCGACCACGCGACGATGCCGAGCTCGCTGTTCACACACTCACTCAACAGGTCGAGGTTGTACGACTTCACGAAGGTCATCACGTCGTCGACCTCGATGCTCTTCGCGTGCAACTTCTGGTCTCCTGCGAGGACGAAGATCGAGAGGTTCGGGATGCGCGCGGCGAGGCGCGGCCAGTCTTCGAGGAAGAGCGCCTGGGTGACGCGGTTGTCCGTGCTCGCGGGGCTGTTCGTGAGCAGCTCGATCTTCACACCGCGGCGCCCGGCCTGCTCGAGGCAGGCGATCGCCTCCTCGCTGAGCGTCACGTACGGGTTGTGGATGCGGATGGACTTCGTCGCGGAGAGCGCGGCGACGCGAATCGCGTGGGTGAGTTGGTCGCGCTTTTGGTTCGCCGCCGCCGAGAGGCGGTCGAGCACCTTCACTTCGACGTCTTCGTGTTTTTCACCCGCGACGAACCCGTCGTAGCTGCCGTACAGCGCCGTGTGGTTCACGAGCTGACGCGCCGACCGGCGCAGCGATCGCTTCGTCAGCCACCCGACCTTGCGCGTACACCCCGCGGCGGGCATCCGCTCCAACGCGATCTCGACGAGGCGATCCGCGAGGCGCTTGGCCACGGCCTTGTCGGTGCGCGCGGCGACGATCGCGGCGCGCGACAGACCGAGGTCGCCCTTCACCCAACCGTCCATCATGCAGTACGCGCCGATCAGCTCGCCGTCGCGTTTGCGCCAGTTCCCGAATAGGTCCTTGAACTGCTTGAAGGTGACGTGCTCCTGGTAGAACTCGCGCTCGAACGCGACCTCCAGCTCCTTCGACGTCTCCTCGCTCTCGATGAGGACACACGTGTCGCGATAGACCGGTTCGTCGAGCGCGTCGGGGTCCGACTGGTAGTCGGCGGCGAGGTTGCGGCCGCCGGTCTCCGCCATCGTCTTGGAGCGCACGAGCTTGTCGTGGTTGTTCGCGACCGCCGACAAGTTGAAGCCCCCGAACAGCAGGTTCAGGAGCTTCTTGTGCATCGGGTTGTAGATGCGCACCTCGGCGCCGTGTTCGACGAGCTCCTGCAGGTAGTCGCCGCCTCGCGTCGGGAGCGTGAAGCCTTTCATGCGCAGGTAGTCACCCGCGGAGTCGACGAGGAGCCGGACCGGGTCGCCCTGCATCGTCTTCGAGAGGAGGCCGCCGAGGAACGACATGCCGAAGATGTCGCGCTCCAGGATGAAGTAACTCGCGTCGACCCCGCCGACGGCTTTGTTCAGGACATGCCAAACGCCGAGCCACGCATCGACGTTTTTGTTGAGGAACCGCAGCGTCGCGCGGGTGGTCTTCGGCGCGAGCGACTCGAACGTCGAACGCAGGAACGACTGCTGCTCGAGGATCGGGGGCGCGACGCGGTCGAGGGCGGGAGCGTCGATGTTCGCGGCGGGCGGCGGTGGCCCGATGATGCCCTCCGACAACACCCGGAGCTGCGCGGGCTGCGCGACCGTGGCGTCGTCGGCGCGACGCGTACGGCGCACGTTTTCGTTGGCCGCGAAGAGCGCGCCGTTGGCGTCGGTGGCCAGCACCTCGTCCGGGCGCACGACCTTGGGCAACACGGTGGGGGCCGCGACCTGAACCCGCGCCCGCCGCTGCGTACCCTCCGTCTTCGAGACGCTCATGACCGTGACGAGCGCTGAGCGCCCCTGACGTTATCGGCGGAATGACCCGTCGCGTTGCGGGATCAGCGCCGGAGGCGGCCCGAGGGCGCGATCGAGCTCGAAAACAGGTCCTCGTAGGCCGAAAACATGCGGGACTGCCCGTAGTGGGCGCGGACATGGACCCGGTTGGCGGCGCCCAGCCGGGTCCGCAGCGCGGCGTCATCGAGGAGCTTGGCGAGGGTTTCGGCGAGCGCGTCCTCGTCGGGACGGGCGACCACGAACCGGCGATTGTCGATCGAGAGCATCGACTTCACGTCGCCGACGTCGACGCTCGCGACGGCACGCCCGGCGGCCATCGCCTGCAGGACGGTGTTGGGCATCTGCTCGGTGTCGGACGTCAGCGCGAAGACGTTCATCAACGGGTAGACGTCCTGCGGTCGTTCGACGTGCCCGGTGAAGTGGGTACGCTCCGCAACGCCCAGCTCTTGGGCGAGTTGTTCGAGCGCCGGCCGATCCACACCCTCGCCGACGACGAGCAGACGTGCGGTCGGGAAGCGGGGCGCGACCTTCGCGAAGCAGCGGATCAGGCGGCCTACGTTCTTCACCTTGCGCAGCGGCGCGACGGTCCCGATGACCAGCTCCTCCGGTCGCGGAACGAAGCCGGTCGCGGCGCTCGAGTTACCGAGGCCGCCGAAGCGTTCGCAGTCCACGCCGTTCGGGATGTGGCGAATGCGACGACGGTCGATGCGCCACACGTCGCGCGCGATCCGCAGCAACGACTCCGACGGGACGACGAGGGTCGAGCGCCCCGACAGCGCGAGGCGGCGCAGTCGGACACGCCGGGGCAGCTGGCGATCCGATTCGTCGGAGTCGAAGCCGCTCTCGCAGTGGACGTGCGGGACGCGGTCCCGCAGCAAGCCGCGGACGAGCGCCCACTCGATGGCCCCCCAGTTGTGCGTGACGAGGAGGCTCGGCCGCTCGTGCCGCAGCGTCCCGTGAATCCGCATGAGCGACGCGAGCGGCCGCCGTTTGTCGATGCTCGGATCGATCAGCCGAACGTGCAGCGCGCGGTCGAGGCGCACCGACGCCGCGTGGTTGCCATCGAGCGCGCAGATGGTGTGGCGGTAACGCGGACCGAGGTGATTGAGGATCGTCGCGAAGCGAATCGGAACGCCGCCCAGCGCGTAGGAAGGAAACACGTGAAGCACGTGCGGCGCCGACGAGGCAGGGCTGCCGAGTGAGACCAAGGCCTCGACGGGGGGGCGGTTCATGTTCGTGCGAACGATCGAACGCCACACCCGCGGAGGAGTCCAGAGACATCGATCACACCGTGTCGTTCCGATCGGGCGCCCGTACCCACGCGGCGCGCGACCTTGACCGCCCCGGTCGGTCGACCCGGTGGAGGCGTCACTCCAGGGGGTGAATCGTCCGCCCCATCAACTTCCCGAGCGCGTCGTACGCCGCGTACTTGTAGGCGACGGTGAGCGACGGGTAACTCATGACCGCCTCGATGAAGTAGTCGATGCCGCCGCCGAGGCGCTGCACCGCCTGGCCCACGTGGATCAGCTCTGTGGCGCGCTCGCAGATGATGTGGGTGCCGAGGAGCTTCTTGGTGTCGCGGTGGAAGACCAGCTTCACGAAGCCGTCGGTGTCTCCGATGATCTGCCCGCGGGCGTTGTGGCGCATGTACGAGGTGCCGGTGACGACCGGGATGCCCTTCGCCACCAGCTCCTGCTCGGTCTGGCCGCAGGCGCACGCCTCGGGGATGGTGTAGATGCCCGCGGGGATCGTGTCGAAGTCGCGCGGCGGGATCTCCAACCCGAACATCGCCGCCACCGCGAGGCGCCCCTGCTCCATCGCGGTGGAGGCGAGCGCGGGGCGGCCGATCACGTCGCCGCCCGCGTAGATGTTCGGCACGTTCGTGCGGAGGTGCTCGTCGACGATAACGAGCTTGCGCTCGTCGAGCGCGACGCCGACCGCCTCCAGCCCGAGCCCCGACGTGTTACCGACGCGCCCGGCGGAGACCATCACCTGGTCGACCTCCATCACCTTGCCGCTCACGAGCGTGAGCTGGAGTTTGTCGCCGACGCGCTCGACGCGCTCCACGCCGTCGTCGAGGTGCAGCGCGATGCCGCTCTTCTCCATCGACGCCATGAGCGCGTCGCTGATCGCTTCGTCGAGGAACGACATCAGCCGCGGACGTTTCTCGATGACTTCGATCTTGCAGCCGAACGCGCTGAAGACACACGCGTACTCCGAGCCGATCACGCCTCCGCCGATGATCGCGAACGACTTCGGCAGGCGCTCCAGCTCGAGGATGGTGTCGCTGTCGTGCACCTCGGGGTCGTCGAAGTCGAACCCCGCCGGGCGGCGCGGTGACGAACCGGTGGCGATGAGGAAGTTCTTCGCTTCGAGGACTCGGTCGCCGACGCGGACGTGGGTCGCATCGACCAACACCCCCTCGCCCGCGATCAGCTCCACCCCGTGTCGCTCGAGGTTCTGCTCGATCTGATCCGCCTGCAGCCCCGTCACCGTCGGCAGCCGACACATCAGCGCCTTCGCGTTCCGCCGGTCGTCCGGGATGCCCTGGAAGAACTCGTCGTACAGCTCGCGGCTGCGCGAGCCCGTGAGGTAGAGCGCGGTCTCGCGCAGCGTCTTCGACGGGAGCGTGCCGGTGTGGACCATCGCACCCCCGGGCCCCGCCGACGCGCGCTCGACGAGCGCCACCTTCTTGTCGAAGAACGCGGCGGCGACCGCCGCCTTTTCACCCGTCGGCCCACCGCCGATGACGATCAGATCGTAGACCACCGGCCGCGAGCTTAGGGCGGCACGGCGTCTACCGCCAGGGCGGCGCCACGAGGCGGCGTTTGCCGTCGGTGGAGCGCATCGGATCGTCGCCCGCGGAGAAGTCGCGGTCCCAGAGGCGGCACGTCACCTGTTTGTGCTGCTGGTCGAGGCCCTCGCAGTAGTTGGTGAGCGCGCAGGTGCGAACCGCGTCGCCCTGCCCCGTTCGCATCTTCTCCCACCAGTCGGGGTCCGCGAGGGATTGGCGCGCCGCCGCGACGATGTCGCAGGCGCCGTCCGCGAGCGCGCCCTCGGCGAGGTCGAACGTGTTGAGCGCGCCGGCCGCGACGACGGGGGTCGAACACCCGGCGTCACGGACCGCGGCGCGGATCTGCTTCGTCAGCGGGAGGTGACGTCCGAGGGGGCCGCGTTCGTCTGAATAGATCGTCGGCATGCACTCGTGCCCGCTCGGCCCGGTGTACGGATAGACGGCCTGCCCGACACGGGGGACCTTCGCGTCGTCGAACTTGCCGCCCTTGGACAGGGAGAGGAAGTCCATCCCGGCCTGCGCGAACCGCGCGCCGTAGTACATCGCGTCCTCGACGCGGCTGCCGCCGGCGATGACCTCGTCGCTCAGGAAACGACACCCCAACGCGACGCGCTCCGAGAGCGCAGCGCGCGTCGCCGCGTAGACCTCGAGCGGGAGCCTGACCCGCGCTTCGCGCGAGCCGCCGTAGCCGTCGTCGCGATCGTTGGTGCGGGAGAGGAACGACGACATCGTGTACGCGTGCGCGAAGTGCAGCTCCACGCCGTCGAACCCGGCGCGCTCGGCGCGCGCGGCGGCGGCGGCGAACAGCGGCGGCAACGTCTGAGGCAGCGCGCGGACGTGCGGCAGGTGCATGTCCGTGACGCGCTCGCGGTAGCCGTAGGTCAGGTCTTCGAACTCACGCGGTGAGAGCACATGCGGCCAGATCGCTTCGTCGGTGAGGAGGCGCTCGCGGACCTCTTCGTCGGTCGCGTCGCCCCAATCACGTTCGTCGATCGCTTCGAGCCGTTCGCGGTGACGCGCGTCGATCCGGAGGAACCGGCGAAAGAACTTCTCGGCCGGCGGTCGCCGCTTGACGCTGAGGAAGTCGATCAGCTGGATGAACAGCCGCGTGGCGCCACCGCTGCGCTCGCGCACCGTCTGGACGAGGCGCGACAACCCATCGACGAACCGGTCGTCACCGATACGAAGCAGCGGCCCGCTCGGGATGTCGCGGATGCCCGTCGCCTCCACGACGATCGCGCCGGGGCGCCCCTCCGCGAACCGGCCGTACCATTCGAGCAGCGCCTCGGTGACCTCGCCCGACTCCTGCGCGCGCCACGGCACCATCGCGGGCACCCACGTGCGCGAAGTGAGGTGCACCGGGCCGACGTCGATCGGCGAGAAGAGCCGCGACAAACGCGCCTCCGCTTCGGATGGCCAGCGCGGTGCCTCGAGCCGATGACGAACGCGCCCCGCGCGGCTCATGAGTGGTGCCAGGCGACTTCGAGCTCGCCGGCGAGGTCGAGGACGTAGCCGTCTTCGAGGGGCAGCACGGACACCGAGCGCCCGTCGACGAAGGTGCCGTTGGTGCTGCTCGTGTCGATGGCGACGATGTCGTCGCCGTCGCGGATCATCATCAGGTGGACGCGCGACAGGCGGCTGTCCTCGTCGAGCGTGGGGCCGACGTCGCAGCGCTGGTAGCGCCCGAACAACACGCCGCAGTCGAGCGCGGTGTCCCCGAGCTCACGGCGCACGGGGCCGGCGAACGCGCGCACGGTGATCGAAGCGCGCGGCGCCTCGTCGGCCTTGCATAGCTCACCGGCCGCGGCGAGCGGACCCTGTTTGGAGCGCACGAGGGTCGCGCCGCCTTCGATGCCGGAGAGCGGCGCGTCGGCGTGGCGCTCGACGTTGCCCGCGGTGCCGTGTCGTTCGTCGAAGAAGACGCGGTCCGGGAGGCAGCCGTAGGCTTCTTCACCCGACGTGGGGATCGGGAGCTCGCCCTCGGTGGGGAGCACGACGAGGCGCACGCCGCCGACGGAGAGGAACATCGGCCCCTCGGTCATCACCGACTGGAGGACGCGGCCCTCTTCGTCGCCGAACGCGGTCTTGGTGTGCAGGTCGATCGCGCGCACGCGAACCTCGGAGTGCGACGTCGCGCGGACCAAGAACATCACGTGGCGCAGCGCGATCTCGGTGCGGTCTCGTGGCATCACGAGTCCGCACATGGTGTGGCGTCCGACGACGGTCGCGCGCGTCTTGTCGAGTGAGGCGCGCAGCCACACGTGACCGATCGCGGACGCGCCTTCGTCGAACGCGAAGAGCAGGACGCCGAGCTCACGGTGCGCTTCGAGCGCGCGGCGGATCACCGGGTAGCGATCGACGAAGAGCTTCTCGGCGTCGAGCTTCGGCGGCGCCGCCGACGACGCGAGCATCGGGTTCTCGACGACGGCGGTTTGCTGATTCTGGCCCGGCCCGAGCAAGTCGGCCCGCCGTCGAAAGATGCGCGTGAGCGACATGGGACGCGGACCAAGTTACGCCCCAGGCGCCTCGGGCCACAACGATCCAGGACACACCGCGATCGATCAGGGTTACGGCCGCCCCGTCCGGCGGACCAGCTTGCCGCCGGTGAGCCCGTCGTTGCTGACGTCGAGCGTCGCGGTCTGCGCGACCCCCTCCCCTATCCACCGAAGTGTGTACCGCCCGACCGGGAGACGCCGCAGGACCACGCGACGGCCCCACCAGCCCGTCCGGCAGTGCGTCGCCCCCGACGTCGCATCGCGCTCCCCGAACGAAAGCCCGAGCGGATCCACCTCCAACCGCGTCGCGCGATCCGGAACGGCGAGCTCGACGTCCGTGAGCAGACCACCGCCCAACGGGAGGCGCACCTCTTGGCCGCCGTACCGAAGTGCGATCTGGCGCGACTCGATCTGGATCTTCGCGGGGCAGTCGTTCACCGACAACCCGCGCACCTGCCACGGGTCGCCACCGCTGCGCCCGATCCACCCGACGCTGGTGAGCGCCTTCGAGCGCGCCTGCACCACGAACCCCTCGGCGTCGGGGGTCTGCACCCGCCGCACGCGCGCCCGCTCGTCGAACGCGAGCGAACCACCGGCGCCGTCGTCCGCGAGGTAGGTGCCCTCGGACGCGGTGACGCCGATCCCCTTCGACTCGAGGGACGCGACGATCCCGGCGATCGAGGAGGGCTTGGGCTTGGGGGGCGGGGGTGCCTTCGATGGCGGAGGCGCCTTCGCGGGCAGGGGTGCCTTCGCGGGCGGGGGCGCCTTCGTCCGCGATGCCGCTGCCGAGTCCGTGTCCGAGCCCGAGCCCGAGCCCAAGCCCGAGCCCGAATCCGAGTCCGTCTCCGAAGCCGAATCCGTGTCCGAAGCCGAGGCCGAGTCCGAATCCGTGTCCGTGTCCGAGTCCGAGTCCGAATCCGAGTCCGAATCCGAGTCCGAATCCGAGTCCGCGTCCGAATCCGAGTCCGCGTCCGAATCCGAGTCCGCGTCCGAATCCGAGTCCGCGTCCGAATCCGTGTCCGGGTCCGGATCCGAGTCCGTGACCGTTTCCGCCCCCGTCTCCGAATCCGCGTCCCCACCCGGCGCACTCGGCGCCTCGTCCCTCGCCTCGAACGCCTCCACGCGCGCGAGCTCCGTGGTCTCGGCCGCGGAGCTCGTCGTCACGGTCGCGGTCGCGGCGCGCAGGGGCTCGGGCGCGGTCCGTCCCGCCAGCGGGTCGAAGTCGCCGCCCATGAGATCCCCGTCGCGCAGCTGAGGCCAGTACCGAACGCCGGCCCACCCTACGAGCGCGAAGAGCGGGATGAGCAACAGCGACAGCAGCGCCCAGACGATCGTCTTCCTTCGCTTCGGCGGCTTCGCCCCCGCGGCGACGGCCGGGACACGATCGGCGCCGTCGAAGGTCGGGCCCTCGTCGCCGCCGAGGGGCACGAAGTCACCCGACGCCTCCTCCAGGCCGAGGCCGTTGAAGATGTCGCTGTCGAGGCGACGCGTCGGCCCCGCGTCGAGCCGTCCGCGTTCTTCGGTCGGTGTCTCCTGCCGATAGATCGCGACGTTGTCGCGGGTGTCGCCTTCGGGCGACGCGCTCTCGAGCGCCTCGAAGTCGTCCAGCTCATCGAGCTCATCGAGCTCGTCCGGCGGATCGGTCTCGGCCGCTTCGCGCGAGCCGCTCCGTTCCAGTTGGATGCGATGCACACGCTCCATCACGTGCTCGCCGGTGTTCTCGCCGTCGGGGCGCTCGGTGCCGAAGTCGTCGAGCTCCGAGAGGCTCTCCGGCTCCGCGACCATCGTGATGCGTTTGACGTTCGTCCGGTGCGAGACGCCGGAGAGCGCCTCGAGCGCCTGCGCGTCCTCGCGCGACGCGCCGCCCTCTTCGAGCTGCACGATCAGCGCGCGCTCCTGCGCCGCGACGGATCCGAACAGCCGCTCGAGCAGCCCCGATACCACCTGCGAACGATGCGTGACGCCCACGCCCGTCGCGTAGTCGATCAGCTGCCGCGCGAGCTGCTGCGCGCTCGCGGTGCGTTTGTCGAGGTTGCGCTCGAGCGCGCCGAGGATGATGTGGTCGAGGACGGGGTTCGGCTTCCCGCGCATCGACGACGGCGGCGGGATCGTCGCCGACTGAACGGCGAGCAGCGTGTCGTACTCGTTGTCGCGCTTGAACAGACGCTGCCCCGCGCGCATCTCCCACAGACACACGCCGAGCGAGAACACGTCGCTCTTCGCATCGAGCGACCGCCCCTCCGCCTGCTCCGGCGACATGTACGCCGCCTTGCCCTTCACGAAGCCGACCTCGGTCTTCGACACCCGCTCCGTCGCCTTCGCGACGCCGAAGTCGATCACCTTCGAGACGCCGCGATAGGTGACGAAGATGTTCTGCGGGCTGACGTCGCGGTGCACGACCTCGAGCGGCTCGCCCTGTTCGTTGGTCGCGGTGTGCGCGGCGAACAATCCGTTCGCGACGTCGGCGCCGACCGCGGCGATCACCGCGTCGTCGAGGTTGTTCTCCCGGTTGTACGCGTCGATCATCACCCGCACGAGCGGGCGCCCCTCGAGGTACTCCGTCGCGAGGTAGTAGCGGCCCTGCGCGCGCCCGAAGTCGACGACGCGCAACACGTTCGGGTGACGGATGCGCGCCATGATCGCCGCTTCGTCGAGCAGCATGTCGAGCGCTTCTTCGTCGTCCTCGTCGGCGGCGGACAGGACCTTCAACGCCACCAGATCCTTCACGCCCTTGCCGCGCGCGAGATAGATCTCTCCCATCCCGCCACGCCCGATGGACGCGAGCACTTGGTAGTCGCCGACCCGCGGCGCCGACGGAAGCTGCGAGGTCGACGCACGACCGAGGAGCCCGACGCGCACCGCTTCGTCGATCTCGTGCTCACTCGTGGGGACGTCGATCTCTTCGAGGACGCTCGGCGGGACGAGCGCACGCCCGAGCGAGTCGGCGCGCGAGCGATTCAAATCGATCTGCAGCGGCGCGGCCTCGACGGTCTCCATCAGCGGCGCGGACAGATCCGGGATCTCGTCCACCGCGGTGGACGTCGACTCCGCGTCCTCGAGATCGGCGAGGTCGGCCTCCCCCATCGTCGGCAGCGACTCGTCGTCGTCGAAGCGCGAGTAATCGATCTCCGGCCCCAGCGCGCCCCACTGGGTGTCGGACGCCTGGCGATCGCCGGGCGGGACGAAGCGTTCACCCGTCGCCTCGGAGAGGCGCGCGAGCATGTCGGTCGCGAAGCGCTGGCGCTTGCGCGCGACGGAGTCCGCGTCCTGCCGCGCGAGGTACACGTCGATCGAGTGCGCGAGGTCGTGCCCGTTCGTGAAGGTCAGCGCGGTGAGTCGGTCCAGGAGGAGCGCCCCCTCCTTCGTGCGCGCACGACCCTCGAGGACGATCCGCATCAGCTGCATCAGGTCCGCGACGTCGTCGGCCGGATCCCCGGTCGCACCGACCAACCCCGAGACACGAATCTCTCCGCGCGGCGTGATGCGGATGGTGTGCGCACCGAGGTCACCGTGGACGTAGCGCACCGAGGCGCCGAGGGCGTGCAAGGTGAGGAGCGCGCGGGCGATGTCGCGCACGAGCGCCAGCGCGACGGCGACCGTCACGTGCTCCTGCACGTGCACGAGCGCCTCGGCGATCGTGAAGCCGGGGACGCCGCGCTCGACGACCTCCAGGTGGTCGCCCTTCAGCTCGACGCTGTCGATCGGCACGAAGCCGACGAGGTGTTGGGCGGCGACGAACTCGAGGCGTTCGACGCGATCTGCGGCGTCCGCGCCGACGCGAAAGCGCCGGACGATCGAGATACCGCCGTCGGCGTTGGCGCGGACGACGCGGCGCTCGGAACCAAGCTCGCCGCCGGGTGCGGGCATTCGAGCGCTAGGTTAGCAGGAACGCGCGCAGGTTCACTCGACGGCGATCGTCGCAGTGAAGTTGTCCGATGTGACAGTGTAGGTGCCGCCGTCGAGGGGCGGGATGTCGCAGTGGGCGTTGATGCGCGGCCCACAGATCTCGGGGCACTCGTCCATCACCCGGTCGAAGCAGACCGAGGCGCTCACCGAGATTTCCTTGTCGTCTTCATTCACGTCGACGCTGCAATCCGCTTCCTCGTACTCCGAGCAGGCGTCCGAGCACGCGGTCATCATGACCGTCATACGGAACGGTACGCCGCGGGGGTAGTTGGTACGGGGCAGGTCCTCGACGCCCTCCAGGGTGGTGCCTCCGCAGGCCAGTGCGCCGCCGAGGAGCAGGAGAGAGGCCAGGAACGTGCGTGTGCGGGTCATTTTCGGCGCGCATCCTGGCAGCCGGTCGCAGGGGTGTAAACGCAAATCTGACCTACCTGCCGCCGGGATTCACCTCACTCGGGCGTCACTTCATCGCACGCGTGAAAGCGTCCGCGAACAGCTCGCCGAGGAGGTCCGCGGCCCGCTTCTTCGGGTGCACGAGGTCCTTGTTCATGACCTTCGCGGCGTGCCACCGCGTGATGGCGCCGGGGCCGCCCATCGCGTCGAGGGTGTCCCAGTAGGCGATCTGCTTTTCGCCCGCGACGCGCTTCTGCATGGCGCGGACCTCGGTCAGAAAGCCCTTGCTGACGACCTTCTTGCCCTTCTTGTCGCCGGCGTCCATCGGGGCCCAGAGGATGATCTGAACGCCGGGCACGATCTTCTTCAGCAGGTCGATCAGCTGCTGGTGGTCCTTCTCGACGCGCGCCGGATCCGTCCACTTCTTGCGGATCTTGAGGGCGTCGTTGCCGCCGACCATCAGGACCACGACGTCGGGTGCGTGCGCGGACAGGTGCTGCTCGAAGCTGTCGCGCCCGAGCTCGAGGTAGACCTTCGCGTCGGCGCCCACCGGCCCGATCGACTCGTAGACGACGCCCGGCTTCTTGGTCTCGAACGACAGCCCGAAGACCCGAGCCTTCGGCGCTTCGGCGACCAGCTCCAGGATTCGTCCCCCCGCGGGGCCCTTCATCTTCACGGTCTTGGCCGGCGCGCCGCTCAGGTCGATCGTCCAGACCTTGGAGGCGATCTCCCCCGCGGTGCTCACGGACCCGAGCGCCTTGCCACCGACCGAGGCGGCGAGCGATCCGCCGCCGGGCTGCTGGTAGTAGTAGACGCGCACCTCGGTCTCGTCGGACTCGATGCGGTACTTCAGCTTGGCGCCCTTCTTCGTGGACTCGAGGCTCATCCCCGAGAACCCGAACGGGCGTCCGGCGCGGTCCTTGTCCACGATCCGATCCGAAGCCCAGCCCTTCGCCTTCGTGAGGCGGCGGCCGCCGTAGCCCCACAGCTGCGCGACGTGGGTGAAGCCGCGGCCGCCGTCGCCGAAGGCCTTCTGGAGGCGATGGCGGATGCGTCCGGTGATGTAGTCGGAGGCGATATGGGAGTCGCCGAGGTGGAGGATGCGGACCTGCCCCTGCCCCGAGGCAGCCTTGGCGAGCTTCGCCTTGGTGCCGGCGAGCGCTTCGGGACGTTCGATGGGGACGACCTTCGCGCCGACCTTCTTTTCGAGCGCGGCGAGCTTGGCGTCGGAGGTGAAATCGCCCGGGTACTTCGGCTTGGCGTCGGCGAGCGCGGGCATCAGGACGAGGCCGAGCGCGGCGAGGATCGCGACCGATTTCGCGCGTTCGGGGGTCGCCAGGCGTCGAAAATCCTGTGCTAGCATGTTCGACCAACAGCGTTGGTCAGTCCTCGTCAAGATCCCCGAGGCGGCCCGGCGATCGGGCCGGTGCGTCGGTTCGGCCGCTACACCCTGGTCAAGAAGCTGGCGACCGGTGGTATGGCGGAGATCTGGCTTGCGCGTCAGCGCGGGCTCGCGGGCTTCAACCGCTTCGTCGTCATCAAGAAGATCCTGAGCCACCTCTCGGAGCAGGACACCTTCGTGAAGATGTTCCTCGACGAGGCGAGGACGTCGGCCCAGCTCAACCACCCGAACGTCGTCCAGATCTACGACCTCGGTCGGGAAGGCGACTCCTACTACATCGCGATGGAGTTCATCGCCGGCGAGAACCTCGCGGCGATCGCCTGGCGCGGCATGAAGCGCGGCAAGCCGTTCCCGCCGTCGTTCGCGGCGCGGGTCATCGCGGATGGCTGTAAGGCGTTGCACTACGCGCATCATCTCAAGGGTTCGGACGGTCAGGCGCTCGAAATCGTTCACCGGGACATCTCTCCGCAGAACATCCTCGTGACGTACGAGGGCGAGGTGAAGGTCGTCGACTTCGGCATCGCGAAGGCGGCGACCAAGAGCGAGACCACGAAGACGGGCATGCTCAAGGGCAAGTTTAGTTACATGAGCCCCGAGCAGTGTCTAGGCGCGCACGTCGACATGCGCTCCGACATCTTCGCGCTGGGGATCCTCCTGTACGAGCTGTGCACCGGAAAGCGGCTCTTCAAGCACGAATCGGAGCTGATGATCCTGGAGATGATCACGAAGCGGAGCGTCGTTCCGCCTTCGCAGGTCGCCCCGGGGATCTCGTCGGGCCTCGAGGACATCATCATGCGGGCGCTGGAGAAGGACGTCTCCTCGCGCTTCGCGACCGCCCAGGAGATGCAGATCGCGCTGGAGGAGTACCTCCGCGACGAGGGGCACCAGGCGGCGAACGCGGACGTCGCGTCGTACATGCGCGAGCTCTTCTCGGACAAGATCGAGGAGAAGCGGCGCCTGCGGGAGATCGCGTCGCGCGACGACTTCGAGGCGTCGTTCGGCGACGAGGAGGCGACGGAGCAGGCGGTCGGCAACCGCGCGCTCGGCGCGACGGGCAACCGGCGGGTGGTCCAGGGCATGTCGCCGAGCGCGATGCGCCCGATGACGGCGACGGGTCAGCAGCCCTTCCCGGGCGCGACGGGCTCGGGCTCGATCCCGCCGGGGATGGCGAGCCAGTCGGGGATGATGCACCCGGGGATGACGCCGCCCGGTTACCACCCGGGGGCGACGCCCTCGCAGATGGGGATGCAGTACTCCGGGCAGTATCCGTACCCGCCCGGGACGTACTCGCAGGTCCAGCCCGATCAGGGCGGCGGTTGGGTCGCGCGCGTGGTGATCGCGGGTGCGTTGATCGTGATCTTGGTGGCGTCGTTCATCCTGTACCAGCAGCTGACGCCGCAGACGCAGACGATGCCGGCGCCGCCGCCGATCACGCGCGGTCCGCAGCAGACGGGCAGCCTGACGTTGGAGTCGGTGCCGGTGGGCGCGACGATCTACTTGGACGGCAAGCCGATGCGTCTGCCCAACGGCGAGAACGCGAAGACGCCGAGTGACCTGCACAGTCTTCAGTATGGGGTGACGTACCGGATCCGCCTGTCGAAGGAGGGGTACAAGCCGTACGAGGAGACGATCGAGATGGGCGAACCGACGGACAGCAAGACGGTCCGTCCGGAGCTCGAGGCGTTCCCGGGCAAGTTGATCGCGAACGTGACGGGCGACGACCGCACGAACGTGCGCGTGATGTTCAACGGCAAGGACATGGGCCTCGGCCCGCGCATCGAGAAGCAGCTCCCCGGTCACGAGGACGTGTTGATCTCGGCGGAGCTGCCGCGCCACACGTGCTCGGCGGATCCGGTGCGAGTGACGGTGAAGCCGAACGAAACGGTGGAGACGACGATCCGTTGCCGCAAGCGCACCCGGCGTCCGCCGCCGCCCCCACCGCCGCCGGGTGGTGGAGGCACGACGCGTCGCAACCCGCCGCCGCCGCCCCCGCCGTCGGGTTCGGGCGGCTGCGTGGTCAACTCGAACCTGAGCCCGGGCTACGCGACGATCAACACGACGCCCTACGCCGAGGTCTACTGGGGCAAGCGCAAGCTCGGCCAGACGCCCATCGCCCGCGTCCAGCTCCCCGCCGGCTGCATCAAGATCCGCGCGGTGAGCCTCGACGGCTCGAAGACCCGCACGGTCCAGATCAAGGTCGAGCCCAACGAAGTCGCCATCTACCAGTTCAAGCTGGAGGGGTGATCTTGGGCTTGACGCGCGGATGGGGGATCGGTAGACCTGCGCTCCCGTTTGGGAAAGGGCGCATAGCTCAGGGGTAGAGCGCTACCTTGACACGGTAGAGGTCAGTGGTTCAAAGCCACTTGCGCCCACTCGAAAACTCGAAGGATGTCGGCCGGTTGGAGCGAGCAGCTCCGATCGGCCGTCATCGTTTTGGGCCGGGTGTCGCCGGATTCTGGCGACACCCTCGGCGACGTCGCCGATGGCTCTCGCACGTCGACCGCGAAGGATTCCAGGGTGTTGGACTACCAAGACCGCTACCTAACCGCTACCTAACTCGGGTAGCGGTCTCTTCTACGATTGACAGTAGTAGAGCGCGCATTCGAAGGTCCGCCGCGTGGCGAGGCTCGAACCACTCGGCGTCCTCGAAGCGTGGGTGATGGACGTCGTCTGGCGCAAGGGCTCGGTGACGGCACGCGACGTTACCGAGGCGCAACGCGGACGGCGGCGGGCCTACACGACCATCATGACCACGATGGATCGGCTCCACCGGAAGGGCCTCCTGTCGCGCACGAAAGACGGACTCGCCTGGCTGTACGCGGCGAAACTGGGCCGTGACGACTTCGAGCGAAATCTCGCGGATCAACTCGCGTCCGAGATCGTGGCGTCCCACGGGGAAGTCGGTCTCGCAGCATTCGTCGATGCGACAGCGAAGGACGCCGAGCTCCTCGAACGCCTCGCCGAGTTGGTCGAGGCGCGGAGGGATGAGAAGTGAGGGCACTCCAGTTCTTCGTCGAGTGCGTTCTCATCGCGACCATCGTCGGAATGGGCGTCTCGATCGGTGTCGCGCTGATCGAACGCGTCACGCGGCGATGGACCGATCGCTTCGCGCCTTCGCGACGTTCGGACCTCTTCTTCGTCGCCGCGCTCCTCCCGGCGATGTGTGCGATCGCGGTGACGACGGCCGCCGCCGGTCCATCCTTGCTCGCGCTTTTCGACCTTCACCACGACCACTGCGGGACGCATCTGCACCACGCCCATCTCTGCCTCCTCCATGATTTCGATATCCCGGCACTGCGCATTGGCCTCGGCGTCGCCGCGCTGACGGTGCTCGCACTCCAAGCGATCCGATTCGGCGTCGCCCTGTTCGCACAGCAGCGGACGTTGTCGGCGCTCGAAGCGCTGGGGAGGGAGTCAGGTGATGGTCGCTTCTCGATCGTCCGCCTGCCCGGCGAGCCGCGACTCTGCCATGCCGTGGGCGTCCATCGTCGACGCGTGCTGCTCTCCGACAGCCTGGCGCACGCTATCTCGGAATGCGAGCTGAAGGCGGCGCTCGCGCACGAAGAAGCTCATCACGATCGGTGGGACGGCCTCGCGGCGCTCCTCCTGCGTACGAGCGCGATCTTGTCCGCGCCCTACGTGATGCGCTCGGTCATCGCCGCTCACCGCGTCGCGATCGAGGAGGCGGCGGATAGCCGAGCCGCACGAATCGTCGGGAGCCCACGCCTGGTCGCCGAGGCCATCTTGGCCGTCGCGCGCGTCCAGGTCCTGCGCCCCGATCTCCTCCAGCACGGCATCACGAGCGGCGACATCGAACGGCGCGTGACGCGGCTCCTCGACGGCGCCGACGATCGCCCCTCCGTGGGACTGTTCGGCGTCGCGAGCGTGTGTCTTTTCGCCTCGATGTTCATCCTCCTCGGCGCGCACCCCATCCACCACGCCGTCGAATCACTCCTTCACCTGATCTGACCGACCCCATGCGAACACTCGTCCTCATCGGCTGCTCCTTGCTCCTATCTACTACCGCGCTTAGTAGCGAGAAGCTCACGGCTGAGCGCTACGTGCGTCAGGTGCTCGACGGCCCCGCCGCCGAAGTGATCGCTCAGGAGGTCGACCTCGCCGAGGCGCGATCACGCGGGGCCGGCCTGTGGCGCAATCCGTCCGTGAGCTGGAATCGGCAGTCGCTCCCGGGTTCGGGCGTCGCCCAGTCCACGGAGGACATCGTCTGGCTCTCCGTTCCGCTGGTGCTGTCGGGACGCACGTTCGCGGAGTCGAGCGCGGCGGAGGACGGCGTGAAGAGCGCGCGCCTCCTCTCCGTGAGCCGCCGCGCGGACCTTCGACGCCAGGCGATGGTCCTTTTCTACCGAGCCGTCGCGGCCGAGCAGCGCCGGGCCGTCATCGAGGAGACTCGCAGCCGTTTTGCCGACGTCTCCGAGATCCTGGAGACACGCGCGGCGGCCGGGGAGACCTCGGGCTACGACGCGCTCCGGCTCGAGATGGAAGCGACCACGATCGAGGATCGGGCGGCGGGGGCTCTGCTCGATCTCGCGAGCGCCAAGGCCGAGATGCAGAAGCTCTCCGGCGCGGCGGTCGAAGCGCTCGACGGAGCGCTCGTCCCTGCCGCGCCGAAGGCGAGTCACGACGGCTCCCCCCTCGCCTCTCGGCTGCAGGCCCTCGAGCTCCAGGTGAAAGCAGCACGCAGCCGCGCCAGCGCCGGGAGGCGACGCGCGATCCCGGATCCGACGATCGGTGCGGGCGTCCTTCATCAGGGCGGCGAGGGCCTGCCCGGCTTCACCGGCTACTACGTCGGGGTCCAAGTGCCGCTGCCCCTCTTCGACCGAGGGCAAGGCGCATCCGCGACCGAAGAGGCCACCGCGAGCAGGCTCGAACTCGAGCGGCAACGACTGCTCGCCGTAGCGGAGGCATCACTCGCCGAAGCACGCCGTCGCCTCGAGGTCAGCCGAGATCGACTCGCGAAGCAGTCGGAGAATGCGAAGCGTGGCGAATCGCTCGTCGAGATCGCGCGCAAGGGTTACGGCCTCGGTGGCGTCGGGCTCCTCACGCTCCTCGACGCCGAACGGAGCGCACTGGACGCTCGGTTGCGGGCCACCGAACGGGCATTGGATGTGCGACGCGCGGAAGCCGACGTCGCGTTTCTCACCGGCGCTTACGACGAAGGAAACACTCGATGAGACTCTCACGAACCGCGATCCTCCTCGGCATCCTCGTGGCGGCGTGCCACGACCACGACCACGGCGACCAAGGTCACTCGCACGGTGGTGGTGGTGGGCACGAACACCCGCACGAGGGCGAGGGCAACGGTCACGACGAAGGACACGGGCACGGCCACGACGCGCCCGAAGACGACCGGCCGACCGTGGTCGTCACGCTATACCAGTCGGACCTCGAGCTCTTCATGGAGTATCCGGCGCTCGTTCAGGGGCACTCGTCGAAGCTCATCGCGCACTTCACGGTCACCTCGAACCCGAACGCATTCGCCGCGGTGACCGAGGGTCGCGTGACCGTCAAGCTCGGGGCGGAGACGTTCGTCGCGGAGGCGCCCGCGCGCGCCGGCGTCTTCCTCCCGATCGTCACGCCGACCACGCCGGGCAAGAAGCCCTTCAGCCTCACGCTGGAGGGCCGTCAGGCGACCGGGACCATCGACCTCGGCGAAGTGACGGTGTTTCCGTCCGCCGAAGCGGCCAAGCAAGGCATCGTCGAAGAGGAGGACAGCGAGCCGACGATCTCCTTCCTGAAGGAGTCGCAGTGGAAGACCGACTACGCCACGGTCTTGGTCGAACCTCGTGTGATGCGAGGTGGTGTGTACGCGAACGGAAAGCTGAAGCCGGTGCCCGGCAAGTCGGCCGAGCTGTCCGCCCCCGTCCGCGGGCGCCTCGTCACGCCGGGCCCGGTGCCGCACGTGGGCATGAAAGTGAAGGCGGGACAGGTGCTCCTCCAGGTGGCTCCGCTCGGCGCGGCCGTCGTAGAAGATCCCGCGACGATCGAGTTCGCGGTCGAAGAGGCTCGGACCGAGTTGGCGCACGCGGAGCGCGAACGCGAACGCATCCGTGCGCTCGTGGAGGCGAAGGCCCTCCCGGCGAAGCGACTCCACGAGGCGGAGAGCAGCCTGAAGGTCGCCGAGGCGCGCGTCCGCGCCGCCGGCAAACGGGCGTCGACGCTGCGGAGCGCACAGCGTGGTGGCGCGGTCGCCTCACGCTTCGCGCTCACTTCTCCGATCGACGGAGAGATCGCGTCGGCCGACATCACGCCCGGCGCGATCGTCGAGGCCGGCGAGCGATTGATCTCGATCGTCGATACCGACCACCTCTGGCTGGAGGCGCGCGTCTACGAAGACGACGCCGTCACCGTGCGCGACGCGCCCGGCGCCGCGTTCACCGTGTCGGGTCTCGACCGCGCGTTCGAGACGGAGTCGCTGCACGGTGAGCGCATCGCAGTGGGCCCCGTGGTCGACGAGATCTCGCGGACGGTGCCGCTCATCTTCTCCATCGACAACCCGGACCGCCTGCTCAAGCCGGGCATGTTCGCGAAGGTCACCGTCTACTCGGGCGACACCGTCAAAGGGTTGGCGATTCCCGAGGCGGCCATCGTCGACGACGGAGGCCACCCATCGGTGTTCCTGATGCAGGACGGCGAGACGTTCGTGCGACGCCGCGTTCGGCCCGGCGTCCGCTCAGGCGGCTTCGTGCAGATCCTGAGCAGCCTCGAACCCGGAGACCGCGTGGTGAGTCGCGGCGCGTACGAGATCAAGCTCGCGTCCAGCGCCGGTTCGACGCCGGCGCACGGCCACGCGCACTGAGGTCGATCCGATGAATGCACTGATTCGCTGGTCCGTCGCCCACCGCCTGGTGGTGCTCGCGTTTGCCGTGGTCGCGCTGGTGCTCGGGATCCGCAGCACCCTCGAGCTCCCGGTCGACGTCTTTCCCGATCTGACGGCCCCCACCGTCACCGTCCTCACGGAGAGCCATGGGCTCGCGCCGGAGGAGGTCGAGACACTCGTGACGTTCCCGATCGAGAGCGCGCTCAACGGCGCCCCGGGGATCCGGCGCGTGCGATCCGCGTCGGGCGTTGGCATCTCGATCGTGTGGGCGGAGTTCGAGTGGGGCGAAGACATCCATCGCGCTCGGCAGATCGTCAACGAGAAGCTCCAGCTCGTCGGTACGCAGCTCCCCGCTGAGCTCACGCCGACGCTCGCGCCGATCTCGTCGGTGATGGGCGAGATCCTGTTCCTCTCCGTGCAGCCCGACGAACCGACGCTCGAGAAGCTGATGACCGCACGGCGCGTCGCTGATTGGCAGATTCGTAAGCGACTGCTCTCGGTCCGCGGAGTCTCGCAGGTGATCCCGATCGGCGGCGAGGTCGAGGTGTACCAGGTGCTCGTTCGGCCCGAAGCCCTCGCGGCGACGGGCGTGACTTTCGAGGCCGTCGAACACGCGCTGCGCTTCGGGAGCGAGAACGCTTCGGGTGGGTTCTACGTCGAAGGCGGACAAGAGTACCTCCTCCGCGTCCTCGGCCGTTCGAAGAACGCCCAAGAGATCGGCAGCACGGTCGTGGCGGTACGCAACGGCGATCCGATCACCGTCCAACAGGTCGCGGTTGTGGAGCGAGGACCGAAGCTCAAGCGTGGCACGGCCTCTACCGACGCGAAGCCTTCGGTCGTGATGGCGGTACTCAAGCAGCCGAACGCCAATACGTTGGAGCTGACCGCGCGCATCGACGGTGTCCTCGACGACATTCAGAAGTCGCTCCCGTCGGGCCTCTCGATCAATCGTCAGGTGTTCCGACAAGCGACGTTCATCTCACGCGCGGTGGAGAACGTCTCCGTCGCGCTCCGCGACGGCGCGATCCTCGTCGCGCTGATCCTGCTCATCTTCCTCCTCAATTGGCGGGCGACCGTTATCTCGCTGGTGGCATTGCCGCTCTCCTTGGTCGTCGGCGTGTTCGTGCTCGAGATCATGGGCATCACACTCAACACGATGACGTTGGGAGGTTTCACGATCGCGATCGGGTCGCTGGTCGACGACGCGATCATCGACGTCGAGAACATCATCAAACGACTCCGCGAGAACCGCGCCCTCCCCGAGAGCGAGCAGCGGTCGATGGCGGACATCGTCTACGACGCTTCGGTCGAGGTCCGCTCCGCGATCCTCTACGCCACGCTGATCATCATCTTGGTGTTCGTGCCGCTATTCTTTCTGTCCGGTCTCGAAGGCCGAATGTTGGCGCCGCTCGGCCTCGCCTACGTCACCGCGATCGCCGCTTCGCTCCTGGTCGCGGTGACCGTCACGCCGGCGATGTCGATGTACCTCCTGAACAGCGACAAGGCGCTGCGCGAGTCGAAGGGTCCGGTCCTCGAACACCTCGAACGCGGCTACGGGCGCGCGCTGCGTTTCTGTCTCGACCACTCACGAGACGTGCTCCTGGCGGCGGGCGCCACGGTGATCGTGGCCATGACCGTGCTGCCGTTCCTCGGGCGGTCGTTCCTCCCGGAGTTCAACGAAGGCGCCCTGACCGTCAGCGTGGTGACGCTCCCCGGTACTTCGCTCGCCGAATCGGACCGACTCGGGCGCCGCATGGAGCAGGCGATGGCCGCGATACCCGAGGTCAAGAGCACGACGCGCCGCACCGGACGCGCCGAGCTCGACGAACACGCGCAGGACGTGAGCGCTTCCGAGATCGACGTCACCCTGGATGCGACCGAGACCGGTCGAAGCAAGGAGGAGATCGTCGCCGACGTCCGTGAGGCGCTCGCCGGGGTGCCGGGTGGCGTGGTCACCGTGGGACAGCCGCTGTCCCACCGGATCGATCACATGCTCTCCGGCACGCGCGCTGCGCTCGCGGTGAAGATCTTCGGCTCGGACCTGACGGTGCTCCGGGGCCTCGCCGAACAAGTGAAGGCGGCGGTCGAGTCGGTGGATGGCGCCGTCGACGTCTCCATCGAGCAACAGGTCGAGATCCCCGAGCTCGAGGTCCGTGCGGACCGACAAGCGCTCGCGCGCTTCGGGATGACGCCGGGGCGCCTCGCAGAAGCGGTCGAGGGTCGATTCGCCGGACGGCAAGTCGGCGTCGTGGTCGACGAGCTGCGGACGGTTCCCATCGTCACGCGTCTCACGGACGACGCGCGGGAGAGTGAAGCCTCCATCGCGGCCACCGCGATCGATACGCCCTCGGGCCATCGCGTCCCGCTGCGGGTGCTCGCCGATCTCGTGAAGGAGCGCGGCCCCAATACGATCGTGCGCGAAGACGTGCAGCGAAAGCTCGTGGTTCAGGCCAATGTCGCAGGGCGCGACATCGGATCGATCGTCGCCGATGTGAAGGTCGCACTCGACTCGAACGTGCGCTTCCCCGAAGGCTACTATGTCGAGCTCGGCGGGCAGTTCGAGAGCGCCGAGAAGGCCGCGCGGACGATCTTGCTACTGTCTATCGCGGTCGTCGTCGGCATCCTCCTGCTCCTGACGCTCGCGTACGCTTCGGTCAGAAATGCGATCCTCACGCTCGCGACGCTGCCCCTCGCGCTGATCGGCGGCGTCGTCGCGGTCGCCTCCAGCTCCGCCGTTTTGACGATCCCGGGGCTCGTCGGGTTCATCACGCTCTTCGGCATCGCGACGCGAAACGGGATCCTCATGGTCAGTCGCTTCGAACACCTGACGGGCGAAAGGGCGTCACGTCGAGAGCTGATCGTCGAAGGTGCGCTCGATCGCCTGGCGCCTATCCTCATGACGGCGCTCTCCGCCGCGCTCGCGCTGATCCCACTCGCCATCGCCGGTAACCAACCGGGCAACGAAATCCAGGCCCCCATGGCAATTGTGATCCTCGGCGGCCTGATGTCGTCGACCGTCCTGACCATCTTCGTGTTGCCCGTGATCTTCGAGCGGTGGGGCTCCGAGGCGCGCGAGACGGAATGATGCGGCCGCTCGTCTGGTGTTTGTTGTCGGCGGCGCTCTTCGGCGTCTCGACGCCCGCCTCGAAGCACCTGCTCGGCACCATGTCGCCGCTTCTCCTCTCCGGCCTCCTCTACGTCGGCGCTGCCGTCGCGGTGATGCCCGGGGCCGTTCGCGAGCGCGCGCGACTCACGACCGCGGATCGCAAGAACTGGCTCTGCCTCCTCGGCGCCGTCCTATTCGGCGGAGTCATCGGTCCGGTCCTCCTGCTCTTCGGGCTCTCGCTCGCGCCGGCGGGTTCGGTGGCTCTGTGGCTCAACCTCGAGACCGTCTCGACGGCCTTCATCGCCCGGATCTTCTTCGCCGAGCACTTGCACGGAAGAACGTGGATTGCGGTCGGCCTGATCCTGGCGGGCAGCGCGATCCTCTCGCCCGGGAGCGGCGCGGGCCTCGATGCCGTCCTCCTCGTGTCGCTCGCCGCCGTCGCGTGGGGTCTCGACAACAACCTGACCTCAGTCATCGATCGATTCACGCCTGCGCAGGTCACGTTCGCGAAGGGCATCGCGGCTGGATTGATCAACGGTTCGCTCGGGCTGCTCCTCTCCGATGGGCGACCGGAGGCCGCGTCGATCGGCCTCGCGCTCGTCATCGGCGCCGCGAGCTACGGTGTCTCCATCCTGCTCTATATTCGCGGCGCGCAGCACCTCGGTGCCACGCGGTCGCAGCTCGTGTTCTCCACCGCGCCCGCGTGGGGACTCGTCGTCGCGTGGGTCGTCCTCCGCGAGCCGATGACGCGAATGCAGTGGCTGGCGGCGGCGCTCATGGCGATCGCCATCTGGCTGTGGAACCGCGAGCGTCACGGCCACGAACACGAACACGTGCCGACGACACATACGCACTGGCACCGGCACGACGACGACCATCACGAGCACGCGCACCCGGACGCGGCGCCCTCGACTTGGCACTCGCACGCGCATACCCACGATGCGGTCCGCCATTCACACGAACACCAGCCGGACCTCCATCACCGACACGAACACGACGAGGAGCGGCCATCGTGAATCTTCGCACCTTCTCCACGGTGGTCAGCCTGACCGTGGTTTCCGCGTGCGGGTGCCCGCACGAACCGGGCCCTCTCGTGAGCTACGACGGATGGACCGTCGTGGACGCCAGCGACGATCCGTTCACGGACCGGCTCGAAAACGTGGATTGCCCTCCTCGAACCGGATACGGCGCCGAGTTCCTCGGTGGTGAAGCCGTTTTCAGCGTGGACACCCAGAACTGCAATTACCTCACGGCGGTTCAACCGTCCGCACTCGACGTCTGCCCCGGGGAGGAGCTACTCCTACGGCTATGGCACTTCGCGCTCAATGGATCCGGTGAAAGCCACGTCGCGATCGCCGTAGGCGGCTCCACGATCTGGGAGGAGCGCATCCCGATTCCCGCGGAGGCGCAGGCATTCACACCGCGTGTGCCGGCACCTGAAATCAGCGTGGGGACGCCCGTTCATATTCACGTCCACAATCACGGATCGAACTCATACTCTTTCATCGAGGTGAGTGTCGTCGAGGACTAGCGCTACTTCGACTCGAGCGCGAAATCATCAAAATGTGTCCGTGCATCGGCGAACGTGACAAAGCCAATCCCGCCTCGACGCTGATGGGCGTCATCGTCGATGCTCACGCAAAGCTCACCGTCGACTCGCAGGGTAATAGAACGATCGATCACAACGAGGTCGAGTACCCACCACTCGTGTTCAGGGGGCCTGACATCGCAGAGGCCGAGCGTTCGTCGATGAGATTCCGACACGTCGTCGACTCGCGCGCGCATCGACACTCCATCCACCCAGACAACATACCCAGCGCCTTCGTCCCAACGAAAAGCGAGGCCTCCACCGCTGGATATCTCACCTGCTTGCTCACGTACGGCGACGCGCATGTGCGCATCTGAGAGATCCAACGAACGAATGAGCGCGAGATGATGGCGCTCTGCGGTCGTCTCCATCTGCTGTGCGAGCACGGTGCCTGCGTTGCGGCTCGTGTGGTCCGGAACCAGGGTCCAATGACCCGCGATTGAGTCGATCCCCGGAGGCGCCGCCCCGGTGCGATGCGCCTCGAAGTCCAGCTCGAGCTCCCGGACGTGCACGCATGAGATCATCGACACGGCCAATGCGACGGTCGCGAACGTGGCGCAGCTCCTGTCGGTGCGTAGAGACCATCGCTGGGACGACGAACGACGACGGTCGGGACCGCGAACCGTCATCGAGCGTTCCGTTGGGCATCGAGCGCTCCTCGAAGACTGCGGGCGAGCTCGATCGCCGGCCCCTTGGCCCAGTAGTGGACGAAATAGTAGGCCGGCGCCTCTCCGATCATATGATTGTGAAGCGCAACCACATGAATATTGCCTTTGCGCAACGCGCGCAGCACCGGCTGAACCTCGGCGGACGTCATGGCAAAGTCGCCGTCCACGGCGGCGAGGGCGTCACTGCCCGAGAAGGCCGCCCACGTCGACAAGCCCATCGATCCCGAGAAAGGCACTCCGTGCATACGCGCCTCGCGCCCCCACGAGAACTTCACCGTGGGCCCCGCATGTTTGCCTTCCGACTCCAGCACCTTCGCGAGGGCGGCTGCGTCGATCTCTCCCACCGGGACAGCTCGGTCGTCGAGCATCCCCGGCTGCGCTCGATTTCGTCGCACGTCGGCGATCGCATCCCACATGGCCCGAATCCCCTTGGCCAAACCGAGGGCCTCGCCGTGCCCTCCGACATGCATGAAGAACGCTGGGGGGCGATCGAAGAAGAAATGGTTGTGAAGGGCGGTGACCTCGAGGCCATGCGCGAAGGCTGCATCCATCGCGGCGCTCGCCTCGTCCTCGAACACGACGGTGTCTCCCATCACCATCGCGCCCCGGTCCGTGGGCATGAACGCGGCCCAAGACGTCAATCCCGCCTGGGGCGCCAGTGGCATGCCTTCGACGGTGACGGCGACATCTTCGCGCATTCGGCTGACGCGAACGACGCCGTCGGATTGTGTCGTCGCCTCGACGCCGACGATCTCGCCTATCGATCGCGCCTCCAAGCCGGAGGACGCCGCCGCCGTTTGCGTGACGCAGCCTTGGAGCGTGAAGAACAGGACGAGGTATCGCACGCGCCGCAGTACATGAGCCTTCGAGTGTCGGCGCAAGGTCGTCGGGGCGTCGAACCTGCGGGTGTCGCCGGGGGTGTCGCCAACGGCGACACCCGGAGAGTCATCACAAGACAGCGTGAGACACTCAACCTCAAACATTTCAGCTATTTACCAGTCATTGCGCACCACCACCGCACCTTGACACGGTAGAGGTCAGTGGTTCAAAGCCACTTGCGCCCACTCGATAGCTCAGCAATTCAAGCCGGTTGGAGGCCACCTCCAGCCGGCTTTCTGCGTTTGGGGCCGCTCCCGCCAGCACGTGCTCAGGTCCCTACGCTCATTCTCGGTCACACCCTCGATGCGCGCGGGTCTTCACTTCATGAAGACACACAAGCGCCGCTCGGGCGCGTCCCTCCTCTGCCCCCTCCTCGCGCTCGGCCTGTACCCCGCGTGCGGCGGTGAAGCCCCCGACTCCGAGACCCTGGAGACCGGGACGACGAGCGAAGCGCTCTACGTCAGGCCGGAGAACTGGGGCTACAACAACACCACCTTCCGAGCGCTGATCGGCGCAACGGACAACCTCGAAATCGTCACCGGAGACTTCGACGGCAACGGGCGCGACGACCTCGCGGTCGTGCGCTGGAACCTGATCGCCGTCGCGTTCAACAGCCAGAGCTCGAACGGCACCTTCCCGCTGGTCGAGCTCTACCCACTCACCGGCACCTTCTCGACGGCCGTGACCCAGGCCAAGCAGGCCGTCGTCGGCGACTTCGACGCGGACGGACGCGACGACATCGCGCTCGTCGGCGGCTCCGGCTGGACCAACATCCCCGTGGCCTACGGCCAGTCGGGCGGCGGGTTCACACCGGTCTTCAAGTCGGCCGCCCTCTTTGCGTACTGGGCGCAGTTCTCGGGCGTGCAAGCCGCCGCGGGGGACTTCGACGCCAACGGACGCGACGACCTCGTGCTCGCGGGCGGCGCCTCGTGGTCCTCGCTCGTCGTTGCGTTTTCGTCGAACAGCAGCAACACGTTCGTCGTCCAGTACGGGTACGCGCCGAGCTTCTTGATCTGGGCGGCCCAACCGGGCGCACAGCTCGTCGCGGGTGACTTCGACGGCGACGGCTACGACGACGTCGCCGTCGCAGGGGCGGCCAGCTTCTCGACGGTCGGCCTCGCGCTCTCCCACGGCAACGGCAGCTGGACCTCGACGTTCCGCAACGCACCGAACCTCGTCTGGGCCTCGAAGCAGCCCGGCGCTCGCGTGCTCGTCGGCAACTACTCGGGCAGCGCGGCCGATGACTTCGCGGTCAGCGGCAACCCACAAACGACCTACGTACGCTTCGCGATCACACAAGGCACCAACGCCAACCTCGCGGAGGAAGCCGAGTACGCCCCCGCCTTCGCGGCCGAAGCGGACTCGGCCAGCTACATCCTGTCCGGCAACCTCGACGGCGCCGACGGCGACGACCTCTACACGGGCAACGGCCAGGACAACTTCGCGAGCGTCTTGCGCGTCATCCCCTGAGCGCACCGGCGCGCGAAGCGCACGCTGAGGACTCCCGACGGTGAGTCAGGAGAACGGGTTCAGCCAGTCGACGCCCGTTCGCGCCACGTCGGCCTCGTTCCGCGTAACGACCGTAAGTCCGTGAACGAGCGCCGTCGCGGCGAGCAGAGCGTGTACGACCGGGACAGGATCCGGAACACCGAACCGGCCCCAGACCTCGGCGATCCTTTGCGACACGGGCAAGATGCGTTCTTCGTGCTGCGTCGTCACGGCAGTCAGCCACGAATCCAAACTTCCTGCCGCAGCCGGGTCGCGACGACGAATGCGTTCCACACCGCGCCGTAGCTCACCGATCACGAGGACACTCAGGAAGATCGCATCGTCATCGACGGCTTCGAACCAAGTCCGAACGCCGACGTTCGCGCGATCTCCTTTGCGCAGCTCCGATAGGATGTTGGTGTCGAGGAGAAAGCTCACAGCTCGACGTCGCGTCCCAAGTCACGCTCGCGCTCGAAGTCCTCATCCGCCCCGACCGAAGGGATGCTCTGCAGCAGCGCCTTGAGTGAAATGCGAGGCTCCGGGAGCAAGGTGTGCCGAAGAATGTCCCGGTGCTCCTCCTCCGCCGAACGCCCATTGGACGCGGCGCGCCGCTTGAGGGCGAGGACCAGATCCTCCGGGAGATTTCGGACGATGAGCTGAGCCATCGCCGTCGATGATATCAATGCTATCAGGCCCGTACAAGAGCTCCGGGGGTTCTCGTGGCGGGGTTCAGCTCCGGAATGCGGCTCATGAGCCGTATGAACACACCCTACGCGCTCAAGCTCCTCAGCTCACTCGCGCTCTCGCTCGCCTGCGTCGCTGCGCCTGTCTTCGTGCAGGCCCAGACCGGGGTGGACGACGACCGCGTCAGCCTCCCCCAGGGACCCGGTTCGATCGAAGGCGTCGGCGACGACGTCGAGCTCGACCCGAACATGGCGTCCATGTCGCAGTCGATCGCCATCGAGCTACCCGGCGGCTTCCCCGGGGCGAGCCCCAGCCTG
The DNA here is from genome assembly GCA_040218735.1 of Deltaproteobacteria bacterium. Lineage (GTDB taxonomy): Bacteria > Myxococcota > Kuafuiibacteriia > Kuafuiibacteriales > Kuafuiibacteriaceae > JAUHYN01. Next base: position 338,245 of record JAVJQW010000041.1, on the reverse strand, counting down.
TCCCTGGCCTACTCCTCCGCGGCCGGCTCCGGGCCGGTCGGTATCGGCTGGTCGATGGCCGTCCCGATGATCGGGCGCATGACCTCGCGCGGCGCCCCCGATTACGACACCGACGACCTCTTCGACGTCGGCGGCGCCGAGCTCGTGCAGGTCGGCACCGAAGACGGCGACCTCATCTATCGCGCGCGCTTCGAGAAGTCCTTCACGCGCTACCGCTGGGCCACCGCGGGGAGCGGCGAAGAGGGCTACTGGATCGCCGAGAACCCGGACGGCAGCGTCAGCTACTTCGGCGCCGACCGGACCGGCACCCTCGTCGCCAGCGCCCGCAAGACGCGCCCGCAGGGGGGCACCGCCGAGTACGCGCTCGTCGAGACCGTCGACCCCTACGGCCACGCCGTCCGCTACGGCTACCAGGCGCACAACGGCACCGTGCCGCTGCTGTCGAGCATCAGCTGGCTCGACGACGGCACCGGCGCGGACGACATCTATTCCGTGGAGATCGACTACGAGCCCCGCTCGGATCTCCTCTCCGACGCCAGCCGCGGCTACGAAGAGCTCACCGCCGACCGCGTCTCGCACATCCACGTGAAGAACGACACTTCGACGATCCGCGAGTACGTCCTCACCTACGAGGCCGACGCGACGTCCGGCGGCTTCAGCCGCCTCGCGCAGGTCGAGAAGTACGGTGTCGGCGGCCTCGCGGCCGGCGAGCGCTACCCGGTCGTGCATTCGTTCGGGTACAGCCAGGCGCTCGGCGTCGAGTGTGAAGGCGCCGACTGCGACACGCCGTACCTCGTCGACATGGGCAGCCTCACGGGCGGCGCGATCAGCAACGGCCAGGTCACGCTCATCGACATCAACGGCGACGCGCTCCCCGACATCCTCGACACGAGCGACACCAACGGTCACCGCTTCGCGGTCAACACCCTCACGCCGAACAGCACCGGCGGCTTCGACCACGGCTTCGCCGCGTCGGTCGCGACCTCCATCGCCGGCACCGGCGGGATGCAGCTCGGCGGCACCGGGCTCGTCCAGGCCTTCGACGTCAACGGTGACGGCCGCGCGGACCTGCTGTCCGCGAGCACCGGCTCGTGGCTGGAGAACGGCGGCGACGGCGACTGGGCCGCCCGCCGCACGTTCGGGGACATCTCGGGCCTCAACGGCATCGACTTCTCGTCGGCGCGCTTCATCGACATCGATGACGACAAACGCGTCGACCTCCTGACCAGCACCGGCCAGGTCACGACGCTCTACCACAACGACGGTGACGCGTTCTCCACGCAGTCGGTCGCAGCGATCGGCGCGGCGTTCGGCGGCACGAGCAACGTGCAGTTCGCCGACATGAACGGCGACGGGCTCAACGACCCGGTCGAGCTCCGCACCGACGGCACCGTCCGCTACCGCCTCAACCTCGGCCACGGTCAGTGGAGCACCAACTGGCGCAGCGTGACCGGGCTGACGATCAGCCCGACCGACGTGGCGCGCGCCGAGCTCGAAGACCTCAACGGCGACGGCATCGCCGACATCGTCATCGTGCAGGAGACGCAGCTTCGCTACGCCATCAACCGCAACGGCGATCGCTTCGACGCGTTCGTCACCCTCACCAGCGACGACATCACCGGCTCGATCCCCCAGCGCGGCCCGCGCGTCACGGTCCTCTTCGCGGACATGAACGCCAACGGCTCCGACGACGTGGTGTGGTTCCTCGAAAACGGCGACGTCTCGTACCTCGAGCTCTTCCCCCGCCGCCCGAACCTGATGACCCGCGTCGACAACGGCATCGGCAGCGTCCAGAAGATCGCGTACACCACCGCCGCGCAGGCGTCGGCCGAGGCGCGCGCCGCCGGTAACCCCTGGACGCACCAGCTCCAGATCCCGATGCAGCTCGTCGCGCGCATCGACCGCTTCGTCACGCTCACCGGCAACGAGGACGGCAGCGGCCTGCACGAGATCACCACGACGAGCTACCGCGACGGCTTCTACGACGGCGTCGAGAAGCAGTACCGCGGCTTCGAGCGCATCGAGACCACCGTCGCCGCCGACGAGTTCCAGGAGAAGTCGACCACGGCGTACCTCTTCGACGTCGGTCGCACGGCGCCGCACCGAAACGGCCTCGAGCTCGAGACCACGATCCTCTCCGACGACCGCGTCATCAACCAGACCGTCACCACGTACACGGACTGCGACGTCGCCGAGGTCCCCGACCCCGCGACGCTGGTCGCCGCCGGCCGCCGCGGCGTCTACTTCCCGTGCGCGAGCGCTTCGGAGGTGACGCACCAGGAGGGCCTCGCCGAGGCCGAGTGGAAGACCGTCCGCTCCGAGATGACCTACGACGGCTACGGCAACGTCACGTTCGACGCCGCGCTCGGCGTGGTCGGTGTCGACGGCGACTGAATCGCGAGCGCCTCCTTCATCAACGCGTGCGCCTCCTTCGGCCGACCGGTCCGGTCGTACTGCGCGGCGAGGTTGGAAACCGCGAGCGCGACCTCGGGGGGATCTTCACCGAGCGCCGCCTTCCCGCGCTCGATGAGGTCGAGGTACATCGGCTCGGCCTCCTCGTAGCGCTCCATGTTCGTGTAGACGACCGCGAGCCGCGACAGCACCCGGAGCGCCTCGAGCGTGTCCGGGTTGCCCAGCCGCTCATGGATGGCCCGCGCCTCCGTGAGCCGCGCCATCGCCGCCTCGTTGTGCGCGAGGCGAGTCTCGATCATCCCGAGCGTCGAGAGCGCGTCGGCGTTGGCCTCGACGTCCGTCAGGCCCGCGCGCCGGTAACCTTCGACCGCGGCGAGCGTCGCCTCGCGCGCGTCGTCGTACCGGCCCGCGAAGTACAGGACGCTCCCGAGCTGCTGCCGCGCCGCGAGGGTGTCGATCGCGACCTCCTTCTCCTGCAGACGCGACCTCGGCGTGCACGGGAGGCACGTGCTTCGTCGACGCGGACGGCAACGCCCGCCACGTGACGGCCTACTGACCTGGGACATGTGTACCTTCAGCATACGATCGGAGCACCCGAACCGGGGTAGCCGCCGATAAGGGCGCGTGTCCGATTTCAAGGTTCGCACAGGCTCCGTCAGCCCCCTGAAGACGGCCGCGACCGGCGATGCGCCCGCGAAGAGCCCCGCGCTCCAGACGCCGCTGGGACCGAGCGGCCCGTTCTCGGGGACACGGACCGAACGCGCCAAGGCCAACGTCGAGCGCGTCCTCGCCGTCGCCGACATCGAGATCGGCGGGAGCCGCCCGTGGGACATCCAGGTCCACGACGAGCGCTTCTACACCCGCGTGCTCTCGGACCCCGACCTCCAGCTCGGCGAGACGTACATGGACGGCCTGTGGGACTGCGCCGCGGTCGACGAGATGTGCGCGCGCCTGATGGCAACGGACGCGAAGAAGGAGCTGCTCGCGGTGCCGGCGCTCCTCGAGACGCCCGGCCTGTTGACCCGCGCGTGGGCCACCCAGACGTTCCGCAATCTCAGGGACTCGGTCCTCAACCGCCAGACGCGGACGCGCTCGCCGAAGGTCGCGAAGGAGCACTACGACGCGGGCAACGAGCTGTACCGGCGGATGCTCGACGCCACGATGACGTACACCAGCGGCGTCTACGGCGAAGGTTTCGATCTCCAGGACGCGCAGAACGCCAAGTACGATCTGCTCTGCCGCAAGCTCGACCTGAAGCCCGGCGACAAGGTCCTCGACATCGGGTGCGGCTTCGGCGGGTTCGCGCGCTTCGCGGCGAAGAACTACGGCGCCGAGGTCACCGGGATCACAATCTCCGGTGAGCAGCTCAAGGCGGCGCGTGCGCTGTCGGAGGACGTCGACGGCGTAACCTTCGAGCATTGTGACTACCGCGACCTGCCGTTGAAGTTCGAAGCGGGCACTTTCGATCACGTGGTCTCGATCGAGATGATCGAAGCGGTCGGCCAAAAGAACCTGCACCCGTACTTCGAATCCGCCAGCGCCGTCCTGAAGGACGGCGGTCGCTTCGCGCTGCAGGCGATCGCGTCGAACAAGGACGTCGTCAACTGCAACACGTGGTTCAGCAAGTACATCTTCCACGACGGTGTCGCGCCCTCGCGCAACCAGGTCGACAAGGCGGCGTCGACGTCGTTCGGCGGGCCCGCGGACGTCCACCGCATCACCCCGCACTACGACCAAACGCTGCTCGACTGGCACGACGGCTTCACCGACGCCTGGCCCGACCTCGCCGGCGACTACTCCGATCGCTTCAAGCGAATGTGGGACTTCTATCTCCGCTCGGTGGCCGGCGGCTTCCGAGCCGAAGAGCTCCAGCTCGACCAGGTCGTCTACGTGAAGGGCGGCGCGACCGACGGGATCGAACCGATCCGCGAGCTGCCTACGCGCAAGCAGCTCGACGGCTGGCGCGCGACCGAGGCCGAGGAAGCGACCACCAAAGCCAAGATCGATCAGCTCGAGGCAAAGCGTCAGCACGTCAACGAGGTGCTCGCCACACCGAAGGTCGAGAAGGGCGCGCTACCGAAGGACGCACGAATCTGCGTGCTCGGCGGCGGACCGTCGGGCCTCACCGTCGCGCATGAGCTGAAGCAGCTCGGGCACACAAACGTCGTCGTGCTCGAACGCGACGACGAGGTCGGCGGCAAGAGCCACACGGTTTCGATCGAAGGAAGGCCCCACGACCTCGGCGCGACGATGGGGGTCAGCGGCAAGTACCGCGACGTCGTCGCGTTCGCGGACGAGGTCGGCGTCGAGACGGTCCAGTTCCCCGACGAAGTGAACTACGACCTCGGCGCCGGCGGCCCGGCGCAGCCACGCAGCCGTGGCGAACAGGCGCGACTGATGCTCGAAGCGGTGCGCTACGCAATCGGCAACACGCTGCAGGGGGGCCTCTCGGGCATCGAAGTCCCGGACGAGTCGTTGGCCGATCCCTTCCCGGTCGTGACCCGCCGCCAGGGCCTGAACGAGTTCCAGCGGACCATGGACACGTACCTCACCGGGTACGGCTACGGCGATCCCAAGACCACACCCGCGATCTACGGCTACCGGATGCTCGACCTTCGCGCGGTCGCCGGCGCGCGGAAGCCGCGACTGATGTGGGAAGACGGCACGCGTCCCATCTGGCGCGGGCTCGCCGAAGGGATGGACGTCCGCACCGGCCAGGAGGTCGTCGATGTGGATCGCAGCGGCGACAAGGTGAAGGTGAAGGTCGCCGGGCAGGACTCGGCGATGGAGTTCGATCGGCTCGTCGTCGCGTGTGATCCGAAGGCCGCGCTGTCGATGCTCGATGCGTCGTACGAAGAGCGCGATCTCTTCGGCCAGGTCCAGCACATGCCGTACTCCACGTTCGCGTGTCGCGTCGGCGGTATCGCGGACGGCAAGTCCGAGGTCGGCTACCTCGCGGAGAACATGGACCTCGAACGGATGGGTCACCCGATGGCGTGGATCAAGCGCCACGCGGACGACGACGTCTTCGTGTTCCACCTCTTCGCGCCCGAGGGGATGTCCGACGCGGAAGTGATGAAGAAGATCGACGGCGACATGAAGCAGCTCGGCGCGACGAACGTGGAGCTCGTGGACAGCCGCCGCTGGGACTTCTTCCCCCACGTCAGCGGGGACTCGATGCGCCTCGAGAAGTTCTTCGAGCGCGCAGCGCACCTCCAGGGCCAGAGCAACACGGTCTACGCCAACGAGGCGCTCTCGATGAGCACGATGGCGGACGTGGCCGGGTACGCGAAGAAGGTCGCGCAGCGGCTGTCGAGCGGCGAGTATTGAGCGCATGACGATCGTCGTGCACCACCTCGAACACTCGCGCTCGATCCGAGCCCTCTGGCTCCTCGAAGAGCTGGGCCTGTCGTACACGCTGAAGACGTACCAGCGGACGAAGCGGTTCCGCGCCCCACCAGAGCTGTCGAAGGTCCACCCCCTCGGCCGCGCGCCGGTGGTCGAGGTCGACGGCGAGATGCTCGCGGAGTCCGGCGCGATCATCGAGTACTTCGCGGAGCGCGAAGGGCAGCTCCGCCCCGAAGGCGGGAGCGCGCTCCTCGCGTACCGGTTCTTCCTGCACTACGCGGAGGGTTCGGCGATGCCGCCGCTGCTCGTTCAGCTGATCGTCGAACGCATCAAGAAGACGAAGGCCCCGTTCTTCGTGAAGCCGATCATCAAGAAGATCGCCGACGGCGTCGAGGAAGGCTTCACGCGCGAGGCGATCGACACCCACTTCGGGTTCGTGAACGACACCCTCGGCGCCCACCCGTACTTTGCCGGCGACGACTTCAGCGGCGCCGACATCCAGATGTACTACGCCTGCGAGGCCGCCCGGTCGCGAGGCGGTGCTCACTGGCCGAACATCGACGCCTGGATCACCCGCGTCACCGCACGCGAGGCCTTCGCCCGTGCGCTCGACAAGGGCGGCCCAGCCATCCCGAAGAAGCGCAGCGCCGCCTGAGCCCGAAGGCTGATGGCGCACGCAGATCGAGGCGATCGACGCCGCGGGTTCTTCGTCGACTTCGTCCGTGGGATTGGCGAAAGTAACAACACGTTGGCCACGCGCTACTTCGTTGCTCTACTCCTGCTGACGGCCTGCGGAGGCGGCGTCGAAGCGCCCCTCGCGCGCGACTCGGGCACGGCGGACGCGGGAACACGACGCGATGGCGGCGAAGCCCGCGACGGCGGGCCCCAGCGCGACGCCGGCGCCCAGCCCTGCGACGGCGTCGCCGGCACGTTCATCGAACAACCCCTCGTCGTCGACGGCGAGCCCCGCGTCTATTGGCTCCACGTCCCGAACGACTACGACTGTGCGGTCGGCATGCCGCTGCTGATGGACTTCCACGGCACCGCGAGTGACCGCCCCGAACAAGCCTACCGAACCGCCGAGCTCCAGGCGCTTGCGGACCGCGAAGGGTTCATCGTCGTGCGGCCGCGGTCGCGCTTCTCGCAAGAGGGGGGTTCGGTCGTCTATCGCTGGGACCAGAACGTCGGCGACCTCGAGCGCAACCTGGCTTTCGCGGTGCAGCTCCTCGCGTCGCTCCGCGCGCGGTATCGGATCGACGCCGCGCGCACCTACGCTTCCGGATTCTCGAGCGGCACGAACATGACGGCGCAGCTCTTCGAGCGCCCCGACCTGTTCCGAGGGTTCGGCTTCGTGGGCGGCGGACACTGGGCGATGCCGGGCGTACCGCCGCTCGCGGACGACGCCTTCCGCGTCTACGCCGTCACCGGCTACCGCGACTACCTGATCGGCACGGTCCCGCCGATGCTCGACACCGTGCGCACCGCGGGGCTTGGTCCGTCGCAGATCCTCTTCGAGGAGGCCGACGCCGGACACGAGCTGTACGGCTGGCACTTCGACAACCTCTGGGCGTGGCTCGACCGCGGCGAACGCCCCGCCGACGAGCCGCTCGGCGCAGGATGGACGGAGGTCGACAGCGTCGGAGTGACGCTCATCGATCTCGACGCCCGCGACGGCGTGCTCCTCGCGACCTCCGCCGAGGGCTCCGTGTACCGCGGCGACGGCGCGACGTGGAGCGAGGTCACCGCGCTCGCCGGCGTGCCGCTCACTGGCGTGTGCTTGGGCGTGGACGGCACGGCGTACGCGGTCGGCGCGCACGCGATCCTCGCGTCGTCGGACTTCGGTGCGTCGTGGTCGGTGCGAGCATCGGCACCCGAGTTCGGTGGACAGTGGTTCGGGACGGCCTACCTCAACACCATCGCGTGCCCGCGCGCCGATGCGCTGCTCGCGGCCGGCTACTGGTCATCGGTCGCGGGTGACGCGACGACGTGGCGCGCGCGCCCGATGTACGTCGCGGGGACGTTCCCGGCGCAGGTCGCCGCGGTGCACGTGAGCACCGCCTCCACCGCGGTCGCGGTCGGTTACTTCTACCTCGCACGCGCCGCCGGCGAGGGGGACTTCGTCGCGATCGCGACCCCGGGCGTCGACTGGCTCAACGACGTCACGAACGTCGGCACGTCGTGGTGGGTCGTCGGCGAAGGCGGCGTGGTGCTGCGGTCCGATGACGACGCGCAGACGTTCGCGCTCCAGACGACACCGATCGACGACGACCTCTACGCGGTCCACTTCTTCGACGCGTCGATCGGCATGGCGGTCGGCCATTCGGGCGCGGCGATCCTGACGACGGACGGCGGACAGACGTGGCGCGACGTCGGCACGGGACGTAGCAGCTTCTTCGGCGGGGTGCGTTGGCTGGACGCGCTCCGGGCGATCGTGGTCGGCGAGCGCGGCGAGATCCTCCGGTACGACCGGACCCCCTGAGCTCGTGTGTCAGTGGATCAGATGCGGCGCAGCTTCATCTGCACGTCGCTCGACCAGTGATTCTCGAACGCGCGCACGCAGGTGGACAGGTAGCGGTCGTAGTTGTCGTACAGCTCGTCGCCCCACGTCTCGCGGATGTGGGCTTCGTGACGCTGCATCCGCGCGAGCCACTCCGCCGTGGTGCGACCGTAGCTCTCGCGCTGGGTGCGCATCTCTTCGACTTCCCAGTACGGGTTCACGGCGACGACCAGCTCTTCGATGCGCGGGTTGAGGCCGCCGGGGAAGATCACGTCCGCGGTGAACGCGAGATCCTCGAGGTCCTTCTTCCGGCGCGGTACGCGGTTGCGGAGGATCGCCTGGAAGCCGAAGCACGCGCCCGGCTCGACCCACTGGGCGAGGCGGTTGAAGTAGGTGCGGTACAGCTCGACCGCGAGGCCGTCGCGCGCCTGCGCGGGGGAGCACAGGTGGTCGATCATCTCGATCGAGATCAGCGCGTCGAACTTCTTCTCCGGCTCGAACTTCGCGTAGTCGCAGACCCACGTCGTCACGCCCGGCATGGCGCGGCGGACGATCTCGTTGTGCTGCTGCGTCGAGAGCGTGATGCCGTGTGCGTCCTTCACGCCGCGGTCGAGCGCGAGGTACTGGAGGTTGGCGCCCCAGCCGCAGCCGATGTCGAGGACGCGCTTGTCGGGCGTCATCTCCGCGTAGTCGTAGAGGATGCGGCACTTGTTGATCTGAGCCTCCTCCAGGGTCTCGTCACCCGTCAGGTAGCTCGCCGACGTGTAGTGCATGTTCTCGTCGAGCCAGAGCGAGAAGAACGCGTTCGAGATGTCGTAGCCGACTTCGATTTCCTTTTGCGTGGAGGTCATGCTGCGCCGACCATGCCCCGCGCGAACGGGATCGGCCACCGGAAAGTGGACGGCGGCGATCACACGCACGGTCGCGAACACACGCGTCGAGAGTGACCGACGCGCCGGTCACAACTTCGATCGCTTCACGCACCGCTCGCCTGGAGCGCGCCCGGCGCGGCGTTCACGTCCGCGGGCGCGGCGGCCTTCGCTCCGATCAGGTACGTCGCGACCAGGAGCGCGGTGAGCACGATCGCGGGAGGCGCGCCCGCGAAGTCACCGGCCATCACGTGCAGGTACGCGGCGCCCGTGAGGTCGAAGAAGAACCCCGCGAACGCCCACTCGCGCAGGCGCCCCGAGTCGATTCGTCGCGATAAGGCCCTCAGATCGAGCATCATTTGATACTTTTTGCTACGAGTGAGCCTCGCCGAGGGATTCGAAGAGTTCGTCGCGATCGTCGACGTCGGCAGCGTCACGGGCGCCGCCGACGTGTTGGGGCTGCCGCGACCGACGTTGAGCCGACGGCTCGCGCGGCTCGAAGAGCGCCTCGGCGCACGCCTCCTCCACCGTACGACGCGGCGCCTCACACTCACCCGCGCGGGCGCGCTGCTCTACGAGAAGGCGAGCCGCGTCGTCGAGTCCGCGCGCGCCGCCGAGGCGGAGGTCCAGCGCCTCGACGGCGTGCCGCGCGGCCTCCTCCGCGTCTCGGTCCCCACCGCGCTCCCGCCGACGTTCGCGGAGTGGATGGTCGACTTCCTCGCGCGCCATTCGGAGGTGCGGATGGAGCTCGTCGCGAGCAGCACCCCCGTCGATCTGATCGCGGCGCGCTTCGACGTCGCGTTGCGACGCGGCGACATCGAAGACGGATCCCTCATCGTGAGGACACTCGTCTTCGACGAGTCGATCGCCGTCGCCTCCCCCGCGTACCTCGAAACGGCCGGCGCCCCGGAGGACCCGGAGGCGCTCGCGAACCACGACTGCATCGCGACGTACCACTCGGGCCGCGCCACCGATCTGCAGTGGCCTCTCCGCGACGGCACGACCATCGGCGTCGCCGGCCGCCTCCGGACCAGCGAGATGGGCCTGAACATCGAAGCCGCGCGCGCCGGCCTGGGCGTCGCGCTGGTCTCGAAACACAGCGCCGCCGTGCACCTCGCGAGCGGCGCCCTGGTCCACGTGCTGCCCGACACCGTCGGCCGCCGCGAGCGCGTGAGCCTCGTGCACGCGAACCGCGCGTACGTGGAGCCGAAGGTGCGCGCGTTCATCGACTTCTTCGTCGCGTGCGTCGAGCAGCGACGAGAAAAGTCATCCGCGTTGTGACACTCGAGACCGCGGGGCCCTTCTGAGGGAGCCAACGTCGAGGACGTCCGCGCGAGGACGTCCGCCGTGAGGTATCCCCATGATTCGCTTCCGACTGCCCCTTCTTGCCCTCGCCGTCGGCCTCTTCGCCGGCTGCGGTGAGGCCCCGCCCGACGTCGACCAGACCGCATCCTCGCTCATCGAGCACGACGAGGACTGGGACGCGGTCGTGCTGCACACCTACGCCAGCGACCCGGCCTACAACCTCTTCCCCGCCAACGATGTTCGCAACGCGATCGACGCCGCCGACGCCGTCGCGTTGGTCGGCGTGGCGTCGGGCCGCTGCACCGGCTTCCTCGTCGATGAGGCGCTGGTCATGACCGCGCACCATTGCGTCTACGACGACAACGGCAACCTCCAGACCCCGAACCCGATGTTCACGTTCCTCTGGGACACGGCGCAGCCTCGGCAGTTCGGGTGTTTCGGGCCCATCCACTCCGACTATCGCGCCGACGTCGTGACGTTCCGCTGCTCGCCCGACGGCCTAGGCAACCTCCCGGGTGACTACGGCATCGCGCCGGTGCGGCTCGCGCGAACGGCGCCGAACAACGACGACCGGCTGTTTCAGATCAGCGTGAACTGCCGATGCGACGAGTGGTCGACCGGCTGTAGTCGTTGGGGCGGCGTCGGGCCGTACTGGGACTACAACGCCACCGGGACCTGCTCGGGCTCCGCGACGGGCGGCCTCTACCGCCTCCTCTCCCCCGGTGGCTTCGGGCAGAACGTGAACCGCTTCGACAAGTGCGACGTGAGCAACGACGACGCCGAGTGGGACGGCCGCCACGGCTTCAACATGAACTGCGACGGGATGCCCGGATCGTCCGGTGCTCCCGTTTTCCACCGCCTCACGGGAGAGGTCGTCGGCATCCTCAGCGAACAACGGCACCAGGGCGGTTCGTTCAACCGCGGTGGTGAGGTGTGGCGCTTCGTCCGGGAGAACGACCTCGACGAAGACGCGCGGCTCGACTCCGAAGAACCCGCGCTCCTGTCGAGCTGGCAGATCGAGAGCGGCGACCAGTGGTTCGACGTCTCGCGTTGCCACTTCCTCGCCGCGAACACCACCGGCGGAACGCGCGACGACCTCGTCTGCGTCTACGACTACGGCAACGCCTCCGCGCAGACCTTCGTCCGAAAGCGCACGTGGCCGACCGCGTTCGAGAGCTTCACCACCGCGAGCCCGTGGCAGTCGCAGTTCAACGTGAACAACTGCCAGACGATCGAAGTCGCGGACGTGAACCTCGACGGCTGGGAGGACCTCGTCTGCCCGTACGACTACAGCACCTCGACGCGGACCTTCGTCCAGCTCGGCGGCCCCAACGGCTTCACGTCCTGGCACCTGCGCGGCCAGACGTCGTTCATGACGCTCACCCTCGACCAATGCCGATCACTCGACGTCGCGGACGTCGATGACAACGGCTACCCGGACCTCGTCTGCGTCCGCGACTTCGGCGGCGCGAACACGCAGACGTACGTGCAGTTGTCGTTCTCCACCGGCTGGTCCGGCTGGGGTGTCTACGGGCCGTACCACGCCGGCACGTTCAACCCGTCCCTCTGTCAGGCGATCGAGGTCGCGGACGTGAACGGCGACGGACGCGCCGACCTCGTCTGCCCCTACCAGTACGCGTCGTTCCATCGAACCTTCGTGCAACTCGGGGGAACGTTCGGGTTCGGCGCTTGGACGCTCGCGAGCGGGACCACGTACGACTTCTCACTCGCCGACTGCCGGCTGCTCGAACGGCTCCACTACGACGCGGATGCGACGCCCGACCTCCTTTGCGTCCTCGAGGACTGGCTCGGCTACACCCGTAGCTATGTACAGAGCGGCAACTCGTTCGCCTTCGGCGCGTGGAGCTACGCCGGTCAGACCACGCAGATCGATCTCGACGCCTGCATCGCGCTCGGCACCACCGACCTGAACGGCGACGGCCTCGACGACCTCTACTGCGTCCGCGAGGACGTGACGATCGGACGCCTCAACACCGGCGGTGCGCTCGCCCCGTGGGACGTGCTCAGCGCGCCTCAGAGCGCCGCCTCCTACGGTCCCGAGCAGTGCGTTGCGGTGCTCGAGATGCAACTCGACGACGATGATTCCTACGAGCTGGCCTGTCCCATTGATCTCGGTACGACCACGACAACCCTCGTTCTCCGCTGAGCCGGAACGTGCGACGTCGACCTCTCGGTCCTTCCCAGCCGCGACTCGTGTTATCGAGTCGCGGGAGCGGATGGATGAGGCTCGCCAGCAGGACCTGGCGCTGGTCCGAGCGGTGGTGGAGGGTGAAGCCGGCGCGTTCGGACGGCTCCGCGCGCAGCTCGAGCAGCCGATCGCGCGCTCGCTCGACCGCCTCCTCGTGCAGTGGCGCGAAGCCGTTGTGCACCGGGAGGACCTGCTCCAAGGGCTGGAGCTGCACCTCGTCCGTGACGACTTCGCCGTCCTTCGCACCTTCCGCGGGGACGCGCAGCTCAAGACGTGGATCCGTGCGGTGGCGACGCGCCACTTCTATGCGGAGGTGAAACGCATCGCGGCCCACGACAAGGAGGAGCGCGGCGAGGTGCCCGACGAGCAACCTCACCCCGGAGCCTCACCCGAGGACGCCGCGGTGCGCGAGGACCTTCGACGGCGCGTGCGCACCGTGATCGAGACCCTCGACGACCGCGACCGCGCGCTCGTCGGGCTGGTGTTCGAACAGGGCTCGAACGCGACCGCCGCCGCGCAGGTGCTCGGTCTCAAGCCGTCGGCCGTTCGCATGCGGAAGAAGCGTCTCCTCGAACGACTGCAGAAGGCGCTGAAAGGAGTCTGGCCGTGAACAGCTTGCAAGAGTGGCTCGAGGCAAACGCGCCCGACGTTCTCGACGACGACCGCGAGGCCGAAGGTCCGCACATCGACGACGCGCGGTTCGCGAAGCTCGTCGATGCCGCGGAGGTGCTCGACCCTCAGGAGCTTGGGCACCTCGGCCGGTGTGGCGCGTGCCGGGCCGTCGCCGGCTCCCTGCTCGAAACCATCCCCGCGCGCCCCGAGCCTGAGGCCGAGCCGTGGTGGTCCCGGTGGTGGCGACCCGTCCCGTTGTCGCTGGCCGCCGCAGCGCTCGCCGGGCTGGTCTTCGTGGTGGCGCGATCGCCCGACGACCTTCAGGCGCGCGGCGATGAAACACGAGACTTCGCGGCGCCCACCGTCGCCATCCTCGCCAAAGGCGCAGACGGCTGGCGCGTCGCCGAAGACGGGCACACCGTCACGCTCGGCGCGCGCCTCGGGTTCCGCTACGGCAACGTGACGGGCGCGGCCAAGACGATCACCGTGCTCGCCTACGATGGAGCGCGCGTGCACTGGTTCTACCCCGAGAAGACCGGCGACCCGGCGCAGGAGCTGAAGAGCGGCAAGGACGCCGTGAACGTTCGTTTGCCATACGACATCGTGCTCGACGCAGAACACCGCGCGGGAGCACTCACGATCGCGGCCGGCTTCGACGTCGATCCGGTCGCGCTCGCGAGTCGACTGAAGTCCGGACGGGTCGACGACACACCGTCGACCGTCGTGCGCCGGCTGACGGTGAAGGAGGCCACACCATGATCCCGCTCCTCCTCGGCGCCGCCGTCGCCACGGCCACCACGACGACTTCGAGCACCGCGATGCGGATGTCCGCTCCCGAGGCTCCGAGCGTCCATCGCTTCGGGCTCGTCGTCGGCAACAACCGCCCGGTCCCCGGGAGCGCGTACGAACCGTTGCGCTACGCGGACGACGACGCGTTGCGCTTCGCCGCATTCCTGGAGCGCTTCGGCGCCCACGTGGAGTTGCTCGTCACCGCCGACGACGACACGGTCGATCGCTTCGGCGCGGCCGTCCGCCGCGCGAAGCCTCCGCGCCGCGACGAGCTGGAGCGCGCGATCGATCGCCTCATCGAGCGACTGGAAGAGACCCCCGCGCCCCGCGAGGTCTACGTCTACTTCTCCGGCCACGGTTCGGTGGATGCGGCGTCGGCGTACCTGCACCTGCTCGACGGTCCTTTCCACCGCACCGACGTCTACGAACGAATCCTCGCGCGCATCCCGCGCGAACGGATGCACGTGATCATCGACTCGTGCCACTCCTACTTCCTCGTGAACGCGCGCGGCCGCGTCAAAGCCGAGCCCATCGCCGCGCTCGACCAACACCCCGACGTCGGCTTCGTCCTCTCGACTTCGGATCGCCGCGAGGTCCACGAGTGGTCCGGCTATCGCGCCGGAGTGTTCAGCTACCAGCTCCTCGGTGCCCTGCAGGGCGCCGCCGACGTCGACGGGGATGGCCGGGTCTCATACGCGGAGATGCAGGCGTACGTGGTCGCCGCGAACCTCGACGTCGTGAATCCGCGCGCGCGCATTCGCCCGTTCGTCCGCCGGCCGACGCCGAACGAGCATCCACTCGTCGACCTCCGCGAGCTCGCGCCGCGCGAGCGCGTCGTGGTTCCGTCGCACCTCGGCGGTCGGCTTCGTGTCTACGACGGGCTCGGTTTTCCGCTGCTCGACGCAAACAAACCCGCCGGACAGACGTTGACGCTCATGGCGCCGCGCGGTGGGTTACCGACGCTGGAGATCGAAGGAGCGCGCTTCGCGCCCGCGATCGACGAGGGCCGACTGGCGTTCACGCGCGCGACGGACGGCGACGCAGTGCTCGCGGCCCGTGGTGCGATCGACGACGACTTCCGGATCAATCTCTTCCGGCGTCCGCTGACCTCCGAGTTCGTGTCCGGGATGGAGGCGGCGCGACGGATTCGCTTCGCGCCGCCCCCACGGGACGCACCGAGGAGTTGGACGCAAGACCCGCTCACCATCGGGCTCGGCGCAACCGGGGTTGCGGCGGTCGCGGTCGGCAGCGTCTTCGCCGGGCTGTTCGTCGACCGGCGCGCCGCCGCCAACCGCCGGCCCGTCACGGACCAGACGGAGCCGGCGCGAGCCGACGCCGAGAGCTATCGCACCGCGATGGCCATCGGCCTGAGCGTGGGCGGGAGCCTGCTCGTCACCGCCGCACTGAACGCGTGGCTGGGACGCACCGAACGAGCGGAGGACGAAGCGTGGACACGCGACTGATCATCGTCGCCACGGTGATGAGCGCCAGCGCCTGCACGCTCTACGCACCGCTGCTCTGCGAACCGTGCGAACGAACGTGCGGCAGCGGGCTCGCCTGCGTGGAGGGAGTCTGCGTCTCGCCGACCTCCGACTGCGGCGTCGTGGTCTGCGACGACGGGTATCGCGCCATCGACGGCGAATGCGTCGGTCCCGTGGACGTCGCGGTCGGCCAGCTCAGCGCCTGTGCGAGGTGGTCCGATGGGCGGGTGAGTTGCTGGGGTTGGAACGTCGGCTACTCGCTCGGCGTGGACGACGTCCGCATCGCATCGCAACCCGTGTTGCTGGACGCGTTGGACGACGTCGTCGAGCTGGCGATGAAGGGGACCTTCGCGTGCGCTCGTACGGGGGGCGGCGAGGTGTGGTGCTGGGGCGACAACCCAACGGGGCAGATCGGTGACCGCAGCGTCCCGTCGTCGGCCACGCCGGTGCAAGTTCCCTTGCCGGACGGTTTCGAGCCCATGTCGATCGCGACCGGCTACCTGAGCGCGTGTGCGACCGCATCCACGGGCCACGTGCACTGTTGGGGCGACAACCGAGAGCGCCAGCTCGGCTGGGGCTTCCTGGACGCTCCCGCCGCCGTGCGACCGACCGCAGACGAGGTCGCGCTCGGTTGGGGCCACGGCTGCCTGCTGCGCGACGGTGAGGTCGCGTGCTGGGGTTCCGACGTCGCGGGCAAGGGCGGCAGCGGCGACGCGCTCGGCGTCGTGGTCCACGGAGGTTCGCCACGAATCGATCGCGTCGTCGCCGGAGTCGGGTTCACGTGTCTCCTTCGCGAGGGGGCGCTCGACTGCTTCGGCGGCGCGGACCTTCACCCGCCCGACGAAGGACCGTGGACCGACGTCGTGGCCGGCCGGTCGCACGTCTGCGCGACGCGGCCCGACGGGGAGCTCGTCTGCTTCGGGCGCCCCCTCCCGTGGCTGGAGCTCGATGCGGCGTCACCGAGTCGGACACGTCGACCGAACGAGCGCATGTCGGCCGGCGGTGAGACGACGTGTCTGGTGGAGCCTGGCCGACCCGCCGAGTGTTGGGGGCTGGCGGGCCGTGGTCTGCTGACGGAGCCTCGACTCGACGACGTCGCGCCCTACGAACACGCCGTCGGTCTGTCCACCGACGTCGTCGGCGATGCGATGGCGTGTGGGCTGGACCGTGACGACCGCGTCCGGTGCTGGGGCGCGGCGGCGGCCGGCCGGCTCGGACGCGATGCGGAGGGTGCTCAGCTCGAACCTACGCCGATCGACGATCGCCCATCGCAGTTCCTGTCGGGGCGATGGGACACCGCGTGTCGCGTCGAAGAAGGCGGGACGGTCTCGTGCTGGGGCCGAAACGGCGGGGGCGCGGGCCCCACGCCCGGTGTGCTCGCGACCCCGACCGCCGTCGACGGCGTCGCGGATGCGGTGCAGGTCCACGTGGGGCAGCAGCTCAGCTGCGCGCTCGAGCGAACCGGTACCGTCCGGTGCTGGGGGTCGGGTGCGGAGCCGCGCGTGGTAAACGTACCGCCCGCGGTCGGGCTCGCGGTCGGTGGCGCGTTTGCGTGTGCGCTCGACGTCGAACGCAACGTCCGATGCTGGGGTTCGAACGCCTACGGGCAGGCCGACGGACGCGGCGGACGCGGACCGCCCGTGATCGACCGGCCGGTGCGCGTCCCGGAGCTGTCGAACCCCGCTCAGATCCGACTCGGTGCCGAACATGGCTGCGCACGCTACGAGACCGGCGCGGTGTGGTGTTGGGGTCGCAACGTCCGCGGCGATCTCGGGCGCGGATCGACGTCGACCGCCGAAGCGCCCGCGCCAGTACCGAACGTCGACGACGCCGTTGCGATCGACGTGAGCTACGGGTGGGCGTGTGCCGTCCGACGCGCGGGCTCCGTCGTGTGTTGGGGTGAAGAGCGAAGCGAGCGGTTTGGACGCGAGCGATGGGCGTCGGCGATCGACCAGGACCTGACCGCGCAGCCCGCCACGCCCATCGGCGGTGTCTCGAACGCGATCGACATCGTGGTCGGGCTCGACGGCGCGTGCACGCGCAGGTCGGACGGATCGTCGCAGTGCTTTGGGTTCGACGGGTTCGGGACCTTGTCGCGCCGGGCACACGACGACGCCGAAGCGATGTTGATCCGCTCGCCACGATTCGAATGATCCGAGCGTGACACTTCGCGGCGTCGTGACCTTCCGAGTAGGTCATGATGATCAACACACTCGTTGCCTCGGTGCTCTTCGTCCTCCCGGCGGTTCCTCGCCCCATCGTACTGGCGGAGATGCAAGAGAACTTGCGCCCGCGTGCCGAGCTCGCCTGCGCGCCCGGCGAGACACTCACGGGCCTTCGCTACCGCAGCTTTTCGAACGTCGGGTACGCGGACTTTGCCGACTTCGTCGCGGCGCGTTGCACATCGTCGTCCGGGACGCGCGAAGTCTTCAACGCCTTCGACGCGATGCACAACACGACGCCCGACAACACCCTCGACTGCCCGGGCGGCGACATGACCGGCGTCGCCTTCACGCGCGTCCGTCAGCTCGGGCGCTGGGCCGTCGATGCGATCACACCGCTGTGCGGACCGAGTCGGACTGCGCTCGCCAACCCAGACTTGGATGTGAGCTCCGAGACCTATACGGCGATCGCGTGTCCCGCCGGCACCGCCGCAGTGGGTGTCCTGCAGGTCGACCGCGAAGACATCACGAGCACGTTCACCGACCCGATGTCCCTGGTCACGATGCTCTGTGACTGCGCGGCGGGGGCTCCTTACAGTCCCAACGACGCGCAGCTCGCCGCGAACCCCAAGCCCGTGGTCGATGTGCTCTGTGACTACGAGGCGGGTGAACGCGTGGTCGGCCTCGTCACCGACGGACATACGCGATCCGACGGCAGCGCTTCGGACCTGACGGACGGCGCGGGCGTGCTGTGCGCGACGCTCTGGGATCCGGCCACCGTCCGCACCGTCCTGCCGGCGGAGGTCGACTCGGATCCGTCCGACGACGACACCGCGTCTTGCCCGACGGGACTGCCCCCCACCGGCGTCGGCTACCTCGAGCAGGGCACGCGGGGGCGAGTCGACGCAGCGACGGTCGCGTGTGGCCCGGGTCGGGAGCTCAACGTCACGAACGACGTGCTCGACGCCGACCCTCGCCGCGACCCCACGAACGGGCCCACCTTCTTCGAGAACGACTGCGGCCCCCACGACGTGATGGTGGGCGTCCGCTATGCGGACAGCTTCACGAGCACGAGCACACGTCCGGACGCGATGGATGCGATCACACCGATCTGTTTGTCGGTGCTCTGCACGCCCTGACTTCGTCAGCGGGCGGCGTGTGAAGTCGACCTGACACCAACGGCCACTTTGCGGCGCCAGCGAGGTTGGCATCGTGGCTGCACTCGAACGCCGCATGACTTCGATTCGCTACTACTCTGTTCTCATCTTCGCGATCGCGATCTCGGCCTGTGGCACCAGCGCGATCGATCAGTGCAACGAAGCCCAGACGCGCAGCTGTACCGTCATCGAGGGGAGCTGCGGCGCCTACTACGACGCGGTCGACAACCTCGCGCGAAGCAAGACGGATTGCGGCGCGCAGGCGGACGCCTACGAGTCCTGCGCGGTCGAGCAAGACGCCTGCGGGATCGACGCCGCGTGCGGGTCCCAGGAGAACCGGCTCACGAGCTGCGTCGGTCCTTACTGCCTCTCGAACAGCTCCGACCCGGACTGCGTCTACATCCGCGACCACACCTGAGCTGCGCAGCGCGGATGACAGTGACGGCGGTCGCGGAGCGCTCAGGTCGTCACCGGCGCCTGACGCGCCGGCGGCACCACCTCGACGTGGACGTGATTGTCGTGCCCACCCGCCGACGTACACAGCCCTTCACGAATCAACACCGGGTCGTTGAAGAACACCCGCCCGACGTTCTCCTGCGCCGCGAAGGCCTTCAACATCGCCCGCATCGCCGGACGGTCGTAGTCCCGCGCGCTCCAGACCGTCCCGCGGTTCTGGTCGCCGTCGGTGTTCGGGACGCGCAGGTCCGCTGACATGCCCGTCTCGTGACCGGCGTGCTGGTGGGTGTCGTGACCTTGGGGGAGGCTCGCGTCGTTCACCAAGATCGGGTTCGAACCCGGGAACTGCGATCGGTGCTCGTCGAAGTATTGCTGACCCGCGTTCGTAATCATGTCCGCGAGCCAGTTCGTTCCGTAGTCATGATGATCGCCGGGCTGTGTCGCGACCTCGTAGTTGAAGAACCCACCGTCGCGGTCCCCGACCGGCATCTCTTGCCACCGCGGCGCGTTCTCCGCCTCGAGCCACGACTGCGTTCCGAAGCCAACGTCCACACGACCGTCGCCCTCCACCCGCTGCCGCCCCGTGATGATCGACTGGAAGAGACGAATCGCTCGCACGAAGCCGGCGTCCGCCGAATCGGAGTCCGCGATGCCCCCGAAGCCCAGCTCCGTCAGGCGCGCCTTCACCAGACGCACGTCCTCGGGTCGGTTCTGACCACCCGCGCCGACGCTCCCGGTGATCGGGAGCGGCCGATCCATCGACGCCGGGAGCCCCACGGTGATGCCGTGCATCTCGATCGGCGGGAGCAGATCCCAGTTGCCCCGATCGATCTGCTGCGTCAGCGCGCGCGTCCTGTAGATGGTGTTGCGGAGCAGCGCGTTCGAGTGATTCGCCAGCCAGTTGTGGCGCGTGTCGACGTACTGCTCGATCCAGACGCGCTCGTTGCCACCATCCGCGGGGGAGCGCTCGGGGAAGCGGTTGCGCAGGAAACTCAGGATGCCTCCCGAGTGAAGGTAGCTGTCCGCGACGACGAGGAACGAGAGCGGCTCCACGAGACCTTCACGCTCACAGAAGCCACGCGCGGGCTCGAGGATGATGTCGACGAACTTCTCGCGCTGCACTTCGGCGAACAGCGGATCCTGTCGCCCCGCGGTCTTGAGCAGGCCCTTGAACTCGGCGTTGCCGGAGAGGTTCGGCGTCGCACCGATGCGATCGATGAACGGACGCATCTGATCGGCGAAGCGCCCGCCCGCCGCGACGTACGCTTCCACGACCTTGCGTAGGTTGCCGCTGTCCTCGGTGAAGCCGATGCCGAGCGTGATCTGCTTGCGACGGTTCTTCCCGTCCCGAAGCACGTACACCCCCGACGGATCACCATCCGGGTCACTGTTCTCCGCGGCTGCGAGCACACGCGACACCAACGTGCGCGTGTCCGCGGAGAGCGTGAGCGAACCCGTGCGCGCCGACGCCGCCTCGGTCGCGGCGGTCCCGTGCATGTAGAGGCCCGCGTTGTCCTGCCCCGCGTGGTGACCGGACGGGAGCGCGGCGCCGAACGACAACCCCGCCGGACGCCCCGGCGGCCGCGGTCGCATCGCCCCCTGCCCCGCCAGCGTACGCGCCTGCGGCAGATCGACCGGCTGGGCGCTGCAACCTTCGTTGACGTCCAACGCCATCGGCGCGGCACCCGACCGCGCCGGGCCGGGCTCCACGGCCCTCCTTGACTGAACGGGAGTGGCCGCGGTGGAGGTCTTCTGCGTCGTTCGCATGCCCGCCTCCGAGAGCAAGACCGAGGCCATCCCCAGGGTCGGCGTCCGCTAGACTACGACTGGTGGGAACACCATACAGCTGACGGCCTGGGCCAACACAGCTCAGTCTTCGCGAAGCTCGAGTGCGAGGTAGAAGAACGCGTCGCCATCGACAACGGAGTCCGGCGTCGTCGACGTGTTGGTGCGGTAGAGCCGATAGGTGTACCGCCCGGCGGTCAGCGTCGCTTCACCGACGTAGTCGATGGGCTGCACGACGTAGCGTCCGATGTCGGTCGCCGCGTTGACGTACGCGTAGCGGAACGCGCCGCGCTCGGCGGTAGCGTAGTCACTCGTTTCGGATGCGCCGAGCGCACCGTAACCGAAGCTGCTCCCGGTGCCATGGACGACCGTCACCTCGCTGAAGTCGCGACCGGTGTCGTTGTCGAGCCGAATCTCGACCGGCGCCGCAGCGGTCTCGGTTCCGTCGTCGTCCGCACCGGTACCGCAGGCGAACGAGGACAGCGCCGCGACCGCGGCGGCGAACACGATTCGGTTCATGCCGGCTATACACGCCGCCGCGGGGGTCGGGCCCCCCTTTGCCGTTCCGTCAGGGGCTGCAGGCCGTCTCGGGGCACACACGATGGCCCAACTCTGCGTCGTAGGTGCACCGCGGGAACGCACACCGATCGTCGCCACCACACTCGTCATCGGGCGTGGTGCACGTGTACGCGAGACCGGCTTCGCACATCAGCATGCCGGGACGCCAACCGTCTTCGAGGCACCACTGCCCATCCTCACAGTCTGCGTCGGTGCTGCAGGTTCCGAAGTCACAACGGTTGCTGGCGACGGAGCCCTCTTCGGTGCGGCATCGGCAGGCGAACGGACACGCGCTGTCGTCCTGGCACTCGTCGTACTCACAGAGCACCGCGCGGTAGCCGTCCCAGTAACAAAGGCCATTGTCGCCTTCGGTACAGTCGGCGTGGCGGCGGCACTCGACGACGTCGAGCTCGACCTCCTCCGGGAACGTGAAGTCGTACGTGCCGCGCCCGAACGTACACGCCGGCGACTCCGTTCGGTGACCTTGGGGGGGCAGCTCGTAGGTGTCGGTCGAGCAGGCGACCGCCGTGAGGCTCAGCGAGACGAGGGCAAATCGGCGACGCACCGTCGAATAGCTTGCAACCGACATTCCTCGCGTCGGTACCTGATGGGTCGCGCCGTTTTGCGCGAACACAGTCCTAACGCCGGTGACTCGGGCCCTCGGTCGCCCCAGAGATTTCTGTTCTGACGACGTCGAAGGCAACCATGTAAGCCATTGGTTCGGCTTACCTTTTTCGCTCAAGCGCCCCGTCAGGCTGCCGATGGTCCCGGGTGATGAATGGCTTCGAAACGATCGATGGGTGGCTCACCGAGATCACGGCCGACATCGAGTGCGCCCCCGCCCCCTCCGAGAGCGGCGTCGTGGAGCTGACCGACGACGACATCATCAGCACCGACAAGATCCCGCTCGAACAGTTCGCGCCCCCGTCACGCCTCGTGCGCCCGGGCTTCATCTACGCGAGCCTCGCGGCGTCCCTCCTCGGCGCGATGACCACGCTGCTCGGCGCTTGATCCCCAGGGCTCCAACCGCACGTCGGAAGACCTCTTGCGGCAGACACGAGCTCGAGAGCTCGGCGCCGCTACACGCCGCGACGAGGAGCGCTACTCCTTGTGAAGGAACGTAACGGCGAGCAGACACATCTCGTCCAGCGTCGTCCGGGAGGTGGCAGCCGCCGCAGTTGTCGGTCAGGACAATCCGCCCGGCGTGCGCTCGACGTGATTACGTGGCCGAGTAGCGGCCGAGCCGAAGTGCCCGTAGCTTCGAGTCCGGATGGTCCTGCTCGTCGCCAGTGTCTTCGGGCTCCTCGCGGTCTCCGCCGCCATCGGCGGCGCGCCCGGCGTGCGCACCTGGATCTCCAACCTGGTCGCGTTCGCCGCGCTCGCCCTCCCCCCGCTCGGCGCCAAGGACCCCGCGTGGCTCAGCGCGATGGTCGCCCTCTCGGCCGCGTTCGGAGCGTTGACGATCGTCGATCTCAACCGCGACCCCGCCGACCTCACGCTCCCGCAACGTGTCTTTCACGTCTTCGCGCTCTACGACACGCGCATCGCGGTGCGCATCGCGCCGTACTTCGACGGAGCCCGGCTGTTCGAGCTCGTCGCGTTCCAGGCCGTCGCGGTCATCACGCTCGGCGGCGCGTGGGTCGTCGGCGCGAAGACGTTGGACGCGCTCGCGCTGCGTTGGCTCCTCGCGGCGGTGTTCGGCTACGCCGCGTGGGGGGCGCTCACCGCGACCGTGCTGTTCGTTTCCCACGCCCGCGGCGTGCACCCCGCGCCGTTCCACGTGCGGCCCATCCTGTCGCGGTCGGTCGCGGAGTTCTGGAACCGTCGCTGGAACCGCATCGTCGGCGCGGTCCTCGAGCGCACGTTCTATCGTCCGCTCGCGCGTCGCCGGCACCCGCGCTTCGGGATCGTCGCGACGTTCGTGGCGAGCGCGGCGCTCCACATGTACTTCATCGCGGTGCCCCTCGGCGCGCGGTGGGCCGCGGTCATCGGCGCCTTCTTCCTGCTGCAGATCCCCGTCGTGTTCGTGGAGCGTTGGCTCCGGGTGACGCGGTGGTCCTCGGTCGCGCGCCGGGTGTGGACGGTGGCGGTGCTCGGCCTCGCCTCGCCGCTCCACATGGAGCCCTGCCTCCAGCTCGTCGAACCCCAACCGCTGCTCTGGGGTCGGGCCCTCGAGGTGGGCCGAGTGTCCCAGAATTTGGTGGTTGAAGCCGCCACTGTCGGATCGACCCAACACCGATCCCCGCACGATCCGACGCCCTGAGCCCGCGCGCCCGTGGCACGCCCCCTGCACTCACAGGGGGCATGAAGCACGGCGCCTCCGCACCGCTCGACGTCCTCTTCGACACCCTCCGTCGCGGCCCCGACGGTCGGTTCCTCCTCCCGGCGGACGCCGAGGCTTCGCTCGTCGACGCGTGGACGCGGCTCGCGCGCACCCCGACGGCGCAGGACGGCTTCAAGCGCGTGCTGCGGCTCGTCGTCGCGCTCGAGAAGAAGCTCGACGCGCCCGCGGTGGCGAAGCGCATCGTCCACATCCTCAAGAACACCCCCGCGACGCGCGCCGTGCTCGAAGCGCTCAAGGGGACCCTCGGCCACCACGTGCCAAAGGGCCTCGCGTGGCTCGGTCGCAAGGCCGTGAAGGCAGCGCCGCGCTACGGCCAGGCCGCGCCGAAGGGCACGTCGAAGATCTCCGACTACATCGACGTGGGCCTGCAGCCGCCGCCCGGCGTGACCGCGCGGGCGCGTCGTTCGCCGCCTCGCACGAACGCACCGACGCGTCGCGGCGGCGGGATGCGACGGGCCTTCTCCGTCGGCTGAAGCTACCGACCCCATTCTCTCGAATAGAACGAACCAGCACCGAAGGGACACACCGCCATGACGATCGAAGTCACCAATTCAATCCGCCCCCGCATGCGCCCCGAAGGCCTCGGCCTGAGCGAAGCCGACCGCAGCGCGTTGGCCGCGGCCACCGGCGACGTGACCGACGCCGACGTCTCCGCGCTCCTCGATCGCGAGAGCGTCGACGCGGCTGACGTCGTGGAGATCGATCGCAACCCGGCCTTCGACCACATCCGCGACGGCTCCCACGTGCTGATGCGCGGCCACACCGGCGACACCGTCCAGGCCGCGCAGGAACACCTGATCGAGCTCGGTCTTCTGAACCCCGAGGCGGATCCCCGGCAGCAGGCGGACGGCATCTTCGGATCGCAGACCGAAGCGGCCGTGCGTCGCTTCCAGGAGCAGCAGGGCCTCGAGAAGGTCGACGGCATCATCGGCGAGAACACCATCGCCGCGCTCGAGCAGGCCGCGGCGGAGCGCGCCGCGCGTCGCCCCGAGATCCCCACCACGCTCGAAGAGCGCGAGGAAGCTCGCACCGAGATCGTGGATGACATCGTCGACACCCTCGGCGTCGTGACGCCCGAGGTCTCCGACGGTCACGGCGTCGAGGTCAGCGCGGACGACAACCCGGGACGTCTGGCGTCCCCGGCGCAGCCGTACATCGACCCCTCGTTCGCCGCGCCCGCCGACGAAGCGCTCGAGGCGCTGCAGCCGGCGATTCGCCCTGGCGATCCGCAGGTGGAGCCGGCCATCCTCGAAGCGGTGGGCGGCCCCGAAGGCCTCGCCGAAGGCATCGACGCGACGCTCGACAACACCCTCGTGCCGGAGCGCTACGACGACGCCCTCAGCCTCGTGGAGCAAGAGATCGTCACCCCGGATCCTGCCGCGGACACGCCGGTCGACCCGGCGCGCATCCAGGCCATGCAGGACCACCTTCGCACCACGCACTACCTGGCGACGACGGTCTTCGGCGGTGCGGACCCGGCGACGAAGGGCGACCTCGACGAGCTGCTCGTGAACGCGAGCGACTCCGAGCTCGACGCGCTGTACGCGGCCGCTCCGGATCTGGTGCAGGACACCGTGACCGCGCTCGGCGTGTACGACCCGGCCTACGCCGCCACGGTGGGCCAGTACTTCGGCATCGAGCCCTGAGCGGCTGAAGTGATAGCGTGTGCGGCGTGTTGTACCTCGCCGCCGCGCTCCTCGTCGGCGCCGCCCCCGGAGGCGACGCGATCAACGCCGTCCTCGGTGACCGCTCCTGGATCGCCGCACACGGCAGCGCTCCGGTGAACGCGAGCAGCGAAGACCGCATCGCGGTCCACCTTGCGTTCGTCGAGGCGAAGCTCCGGTCCGTCGACACATCGGCGCTCACCTTGGCGCAGCGTGAACGACGCACGCACCTCCTGGATATCCTCGCGACCTACCGAAGGGGCGGCGTGTTCCCGCGGCGCGGCGTCGATGGATACGTCGGCCGCCGTCCGCGCTTCATCGACGACCGCGGTGTTCACTGCGCCGTCGGCCACCTCATCGCGGCGTCGGGTCACGCTGCGCTCGCGCGATCGATCGACGCGGAGCTCGAGTACGCCTACGTCGCGCAGATGAACGTCCCCGAGCTCCTCGACTGGGCCCGCGCGCACGGCTTCACCGTCGAAGAGCTCGCGATGATTCAACCCGGCTATTCGCCGGTGCCGACGGAGGCGTCGACGCGCGCGGCGCTCTTCGGGAGCGCGGACGCGCTGACCCTGCGGTGCGCACGGAAACACCGCCCGCCGCGTTCTGTGCGCGTCAGCATCACGGGGCTCCCCGACGCGAGCGCCGACGTGTCGTCGCAGAGCCTCGACCCCTTCACCGCGTGTTTCGTCGAGGAGGCGAGCCGCATCGAACGAGGCCGCGGCGCCTACGACCAGACGATTCAGACCTACGCCTTCGAGACGCGCATCCCGATTCGCCCGCCGCAGCGCATCCTGGAGGACCGCATCGCGCGCATTCGACTGAGCTCGGACGACACGTCTTGCACGCCTCGCCCTAAAGCGCTGGTCCGCGAGGCGCGTTTCGACGTCCGCGTGGGGAGCGAGGGCGTCGAAGCGAACGTGACGACCGTGCCCGCGAACGCCGAGGTCGCGACCTGCCTCGCCGACTACCTCGAGCAGGGGCTGCGCGACTTCGGCCCGGGCGCGTGGCGCCTGCGGGTCGAAGGGGAGCGACGCATCGCCCCGCGCGTCGGCTCGCGGTGGTTCCAAAAGCGCCTGCAGAACGCGGCGTACAACGCGGCGTTGAAGTGTCGCACGACCGACGACGCATTCGCAGTGAGCGTCAGCGGCTTCGGTCGCGTCGACGATCCGCAGTTCACGCTCGACGTGGACAGCGAGGATGAAGCGCTCGTCGCGTGTATGAACACCGAGATGCAGGACCACTTGCGCCGGGCACTCGCCGTCTCGCGCAAGAAGTCCGACGGCACCTTCGAGCGCTACGTCCGCATCGACGCGGCCGCCACGGCGAAGGTCACGGTCGAGGTCCGCGCAAAGGCGGACATGGAACGGCGCGCGAAGGAAGCGCAGGAGCGCCGCGAACGTGAGAAGTCGATGATGCACTTCTAAAAACTCGGTCGAAGGCAGCTACACTCGCGGGCGGGATGCGATTCGCGATCTTTGGCGCCGGAGGCGTCGGTGGTTACTTCGGCGGGCGACTCCAGGACGCCGGGGAGGACGTCGCGTTCGTCGCGCGCGGCGCACACCTCGAAGCGCTCCGCACCACGGGCCTGCGCATCGAGAGCCCGCTCGGGGAGCTGCACCTCACATCCGTGGAGGCGCACGACGATCCGAAGGCGATCGGCCCGGTCGACGTCGTGCTCCTCGCGGTGAAGACGTGGCAGCTCGACGACGCGCTCGCGCAGATCGAGCCGCTGCTCGGCGAGGACACTTGCGTCGTCCCGCTCCTGAACGGCGTGGAGGCCGCCGCCCGCACCGCGGAGCGTATCGGCGCCGAGCGCGTCCTCGGAGGGACCTGCAAGATCATCAGCCACCTCGGAGCGCCCGGGACGATCGTTCACGTCGGCTCGACGCCGTGGATCGGGTTCGGTGAGCTCGACGGGACGATTCGACCGCGCGGCGAAGCGCTGAAGGCGGCGCTGAAGAACGCCGGCGTCGCGGCGCGCCTCTCCGACGCGATCGAGTCCCTCGTCTGGGACAAACTCGTGTTCGTCGCCTCCGTGGGCGGGGTCGGCGCGATGTGTCGCGTTCCGATCGGCGCGTTCCGCGACGTGGAGCCGACGCGCCGCACGATGCACGCCGCGATGCTGGAGATCGTCGAAGTCGCGCGCGCGCGCGGCGTCGACCTCGACGCGAGCGCCGCCGAGCGCGCGATGCAGTTCGTGGACGCTTTGCCGTACGAGGGGACGTCGTCGCTCCAGCGTGACATCGCGGCCGGTCGGCGGTCGGAGCTCGACGCGTGGACCGGCGCCGTCGTTCGCCTCGGCCGCGCGGCGGGGGTGGCGACGCCCGTCAACGACGTCGTCTACGCGGCGCTCCTCCCGCTGGAGCGGGCGGCCACCGAGGCGGCCCCGGCGACGCGTTAGCGCTCCGGAGCGCTCCCCGCGTCGGGTCGTGCCGCGTCGGGTCGTGCCGCGTCGAGTTTGGCGCGGGCCTGCTCCCAGTCGACGATGTGCTCCGCGAGCTCGCGGACGGTCATCGATCTTCCGAGGCAGCCGATCTGCGTCTCGACGTGCGCCTCCGGGCCACCGAGCGACGCGAGCAGCTCGTCACCCGAGCGACCTCGGCGGGCGAGCCCCTGGACCGCGTACGCACGGACCACCGGGCTTCGGTGCTGGAGCAGCTGCTCGAGCTCGATGTCCGTAGCGGACGCCTCGAGCTCCAGGAACAGCCGAAAGGCCTCGGGCATGTGGCCGTCGTAGCTGACGGCCTCGGCGCCGTAACGCGGTATCTCGGCGAGGCGGTCGGTGAGCGCGACGACCGCGCCGGGATCGTCGGACGCGGACACCTCCGCGCCTGAGAAACACACGAACGTCGTGGCGATGAGCAGCGTGGAAATCATGCCGTCACGGAACGCGCGGGCGGGCTCGACGATCTACGCGGTCGCGAACTTTGTGAGAGCAGCGTGGAATTCAGCGACGGAAGAAGTGGCCATCCACCTGGACGAGGCGCGCGTTGATCCGACGGAACGAGAACGTCCCGGTGAAGGGCTCCTTCGAGACCTCCTCCGGCTCTCGGATCTCGAGCTCCCCCTTCATCGTCATCCGCCCCTTCGACACCGTGCACGACCCGACGAACTTCGTCAGCGCGCCGCCGGTGTTGTCGTGCTCGTGTCCGAAGCACCGGCCCCCTTCGATCTCGAAGCGCTCGAACGGGAGCTCCATGCGATCCGGCGATCGGCGATCGTCGTAGACGAAGCGGCCGCGCGCGGGAGCCTCGTCGTCGAAGGTCAGCAAACGGACGTGCGAAATACAGATGTCGTCGGAGCGCCCCTTCACCTTCGACGCCTCCGAATCGAGCACCTCGATCTCGATCGCATCGGCCCGCACTTCACGCCCGAGAGCGACGCCGAGCCACGCCAGCGACTTCGGGCGTTCGTCGGGCGGGTCGATCTCGGCCGTGTTCCACGGCCGCGCTTCCCCCTTCAGAAGAGTCCGTGCGCGGACCTTCGTGACGCGGCGATTCCTGCGCCACACCTTGTCGTTCTTCGCGTACCCCGGCACCAGCTCGACGTAGTGGAGCCGCGGTGTCCCGCCCAGCTCGATGCGGAGGACACGTCCCTTCTCGACGACGAAGGTCGTTGACGGGTCGCCGTCGATGGCGTTCTCGGCGCCGTACTTCCCGTCGTCGACGTCCGGCGTGATCGGCTGCCCCGCCTTCACGCTCGCCGCGCGAACGGGGATCCAGACGGACGCTCCGGCGAGCGCGACGTTCGGCACGAGCAGCACCAGCCAAGCCAAGCTACGCATCGCCCCGATCCTGCCGCGTTCCGTGGGGCGTTACCACGTGGGCCGTTCGGCCCACCCGGAGCGACGCAACGGGTCCCTCTGCGCACCCGATAACGCATGACAGACCCGTGACCACCCTCGATTGGATCGTCATCACCGTTTACCTCGCGGGGATGATCGGTCTGTCCGTGTATCTCGGGCGAGGCCAAGAGGACGCCGACGACTACTACGTTGGCGGCCGCAACCTCCCTTGGTGGGCCGTCGGCATCTCCACGATGGCGACGCAGACCTCGGCGGTCTCGTTCATCTCCATCCCCGCGTTCGTCGCGCTCGTCGAGGGCGGCGGCCTGACGTGGCTGCAGTACGAGCTGTCCGTCCCGCTCGCGATGATCGTGGTGATGGTGCTGCTCATCCCGTTCTTCCGCAGCCTCGAGCTGGTCTCCGTCTACGAATACCTCGAGCTGCGCTACGGTCCGCGCGCTCGTTCGATGATGAGCATCGTCTTCCTGCTGAGTCGCGGCCTCGGGACGGGCGTCGGGGTCTACGCGAGCGCGATCGTCCTCGAGGTCTGCCTCGGCACGCCGCTGTGGGCGACCATCCTGCTCATCGGCGTCGTCACCGTCATCTACGACACCATCGGCGGCATGGCGGCCGTCGTGTACTCCGACGTCGTGCAGATGGTCGTGCTCGTGGGCGGCCTGTTGCTATGCATCGCGATCGGCTTCGAAGAAGCCGGCGGCGCCGCCGCGGCGTTCGACAGCCTGCCGCCCGACCGGTGGCGTGCGTTCGATCCCGGCACCGGGATCTTCGACGGCGCGAAGACCCCGTTCTGGGGGTTCCTCGTCGGCGGCCTGTTCCTCTACATCTCGTACTACGGCGTCGACCAGAGCCAGGCGCAGCGCGAGCTCTCCGCGCCGACGCTCGCCGACACAAAACGCTCGCTCGTCCTCAACGGGCTCCTGCGTTTCCCGCTCACCGTCCTGTACCTCATCCTCGGCATCGCGATGGGCGCGGCGTACCTCGCCTCGCCGGAGCTGCAGTCGGTGGTCCCCGCGGAGCGTCCGGACTACCTCGTCCCGCAATTCATCTTGCACAAGCTCCCGACCGGCCTGCGCGCGGTCCTGTTCGCGGCGATCCTCGCGGCCGCGATGTCCAGCCTCGACTCCGCGCTCAACTCGCTGTCGGCGTCCACGATGAAGGACTTCATCGAGCGGCGCCGCGCGTTGAAGTCGGACGAGCTGCTGCGCGTCGGACGGATCACGACCGTGATCTGGGGCGCCGCGATCACAGGCATGGCGTTCCTCGTCGGCGGGATGTCCGGCACGATCGTCGAGGCCATCAACAAGATCGGCTCGGCCTTCTACGGCCCCATCCTCGCGTCGTTCCTGGTCGGTGTGCTCTCGAAGCGCGTCAACGAGACCGGCGTCATCGCGGGCGTCATCGTCGGCGTCGCGTTCAACCTCGGCCTGTGGATCTTCGCGCCGGGCCTGTACTGGATGTGGTGGAACCTCACCGGCCTGATCGTCGCCGCCGCCGCCGCGTTCGCCGCCAGCGCGCTCGCCGCGCCGCCGAGCGAGGAACAACGACGCTATACGCTGACCTTCGACGGCATCGTCGAAGAGGAGAAGAAGTGGCTGAAGACCTACGCGGTGCTCATCACCTACTTCGTCGTCATCCTCTCGATCGTGGTCTTCGCCGACGACCTGCTCGCGTGACCTGGACCCACCCATGAACGACCTCGCTACACGCGCCGCACAGGTGCTGAAGGACAACGATCGCGGCGAGCACACCGTGCCCTCGCCGAAGCTCTACCCGCACCAGTGGGCGTGGGACTCCGCGTTCGCGGCGATCGGTTGGGCGCACGTCGATCGGGGGCGCGCGCTCGCGGAGCTGCGCCGCCTGATGGGGTCGGCGTGGCCCGACGGACGTGTGCCGCACATCTTCTTCGACCCCGACGCGACCGGCTACTGGCCCGACGCGTCGTTCTGGGGGACGACGGACAGCTCCTCGATCACCCAACCCCCCGTGTGGGGCACGGCGGCCTGGCGCCTCTTCGAGCTCGGCGTCGACGGTGAAGATCTGCGCCCGCTCGTCCCCGCGATCGAAGCGTCGCACGCGTTCTTTCGAAAGGCGCGCGACCCGAACGGGTGGGGCCTCGTCGCCGTCGTGCACCCCTGGGAGAGCGGGCTCGACAACTGTCCGGTCTGGGATGAACCGCTGTCGAGAATCGACCCGGCGGACGCGCCGCCGTTCGTGCGACGCGACGTCAACCACGTCGCCGACCCCGCCGAACGCCCGACCGACGACCACTACAAACGTTACGCGGTGATCGTGAAGGCGATCGCGGCGGACGACTTCGGCCCGGGACCGTTCGCCGTCTACGATCCGCTGATGACCGCGTGCCTCGCGCGCTCCGAGCACGACCTCGCCCGCCTGTGTGCCGCGCTGTCCATCGAGACCGACGCCGCCGCACGCGCCGCCCGGATCGCGGAGGCGCTCGAGCGCCTCTGGGACGACGAGCTCGGGCGCTACCAGTACGTCGACGCCAACGGCGGAGCGCTCACGGCCGACGTCGTCGGCGGTTACCTCCCGCTGATCCTCGAAGACCTCCCGGCCGAACGGCGTACGCGCCTCGACGCCGGTCTGACGGCGCGCTTCGACACGCCCTACCCCGTGCCGTCGACCGCTCCGTCCGATCCAGCGTTCGACCCGCGCCGCTACTGGCGCGGTCCGACGTGGCTCAACATCGACTGGCTCCTCGCGCCCCACGTCTCCCTCCCGCTGAAGGAACGTGCGCTGGAGCTGGCGGACCGCGTCGGCTTCCGGGAGTACTACCACCCGCTCACCGGCGAGGGGCTCGGCGCGGACCAGTTCACCTGGTCGGCCGCGCTGGTGCTCGACTGGCTCGCCTGATCCCGCGCGTTCGCGACCCCTGGCCCGGCGGATCGATTGTGGCGATGATCCGCGCTGCATGAGCCCACGCGCCGTCTTCTTCCTGATCTCCATCGCGCTGCTCGCCGGGATCGGCGCCGCCGCGCAGCTGTGGCCCCCGGCGTACCTCGCCTACGCGTTGGTCGTTCCGCTGGTGCTCCTCGGCGTCTACGACGTGCTCCAACGCGACCACGCCATCCTGCGCAACTTCCCGATCGTCGGCCACGGGCGTTACCTCCTGGAGGCCGTCCGCCCGGAGATCTCGCAGTACTTCATCGAGCAGAACCACGACGGGCGCCCGATGACACGTGAGCAACGATCGATCGTCTACCAGCGCGCGAAGGGTGAGCTGTCGACGCTGCCCTTCGGAACGCAGCTCGACACCGGCGCCGTCGGCTACGAGTGGATCAACCACAGCATGCTCTGTGTCGATCACGCGCCCGAGGCGCCGCGGGTTCGTTTCGGCGCGTCGCGCAAGGCCCCGTACGACGCGGCGCTCCTCAACGTCTCCGCGATGAGCTACGGGTCGCTGTCGAAGAACGCGATCCTCGCGCTCAACGAAGGCGCGAAGCGCGGCGGCTTCTATCACAACACCGGCGAGGGGGGCCTCTCGGACTATCACCTCCGCCCCGGCGGTGATCTCGTCTGGCAGATCGGCACCGGCTACTTCGGCTGCCGCGGCGCGGACGGCGGGTTCGACCTGGCTTGTTTCTCGGACAACGCCGCGAAGCCCTCGGTGAAGATGATCGAGGTGAAGCTCTCGCAGGGCGCCAAGCCGGGTCACGGCGGCATCCTCCCCGCGGCGAAGATCACCCCCGAGATTGCGCGCATCCGCGGCGTGCCGATGGGTCAGGACGTCCTCTCCCCGCCGCGCCACCGGACGTTCTCGACGCCGATCGGGCTCCTCGAGTGGATCGAAACGCTGCGCGAAGCGAGCGGCGGCAAACCGGTCGGGTTCAAGCTCTGCCTCGGTAAGCGCCACGAGCTCATGGCGATCGTGAAGGCGATGAAGAAGACCGGCATCGTGCCGGACTTCATCGCGGTCGACGGCGGCGAAGGCGGCACCGGCGCGGCCCCCCTCGAGTTCTCCAACTCCATCGGCTCGCCGCTCCCCGAGGCGCTGGTGTTCGTGCACAACACCCTCGTCGGCTTCGGTGTACGCGACGACGTGAAGATCGTCGCGACGGGCAAGGTCGTCACGGGGTTCGACATCGCGAGGCTCTGCGCGATCGGCGCGGATGTCACCTGCTCGGCGCGCGCGATGATGCTCGCGCTCGGGTGCATCCAGGCGCTGCGCTGTAACTCGAACCACTGTCCGACCGGCGTCGCGACGCAGGACCCGGCGCTGATGAAGGGCCTCGACGTCGTGGACAAGGCCGACCGCGTGCATTGCTTTCAGCGCGACACGGTGAAGGCGATGATGGAGGTCGTCGGCGCGGCCGGACTGGAGCACCCGGGCGCGCTCCGTCCCTGGCACATCAAACGACGTACGAACGAGATCACCGTACAGCACTACGGGGAGATCTTCGTGGGCCTGAAACCGGGGCAGCTGCTGAGCGACGAAATCCCGGAACCGTACCGTCGCCCGTTCGAGGCGTCCGAAGCCGACTCTTTCGCCTACGTCGGTCCGACTTGAGCAGACGCAGTCACGTATGTTGAAACGAACGGCGTGAAGCGGCTCGCGCCCCTCCTCGTGCTGTGCGTCGCGTGTAACGGCGAAGACCTCGTCGATCCACCTCGCGACGCCGGCACCCGCGACGTCGGCGTGCGCGACGCCGGAACCCTACGTGACGCCGGAACCGTACGTGACGCCGGCGAGGCGGACGGCGGTGACCGCGACGGTGGCTTGACCGACCTCGTCATCACCGTGCTGCTCGACGGCGCGCCGAT
The DNA here is from genome assembly GCA_040218735.1 of Deltaproteobacteria bacterium. Taxonomy (GTDB): domain Bacteria; phylum Myxococcota; class Kuafuiibacteriia; order Kuafuiibacteriales; family Kuafuiibacteriaceae; genus JAUHYN01. The sequence continues at coordinate 304,010 of JAVJQW010000041.1, read as the reverse complement.
CGAGGGCGCGATCGTCAAACAGGGGGGCGCCGAACGTCAGTGGACCACCGGGCCGGACGGCACGGTCGTCGTCGACCTCGACCCCGACGCCCACGGCCAGCTCGGCGTCGCCGCGAGCCACCCCGACGCACGCACACGCGGCGCGCACCTCGACGCGCTCGTGGGGCGCGTGACGATCGAGCTCGAGCGCTTCGACCGCTCCGACAACCCCGACTACCCGTTCGCGGACCCGGGCGAGCCGACCCGACGCGACACCACCGGCCAGTGCGCGCACTGCCACCTGACCCTCAACGAGGACTGGTTCGCGTCCCCGCACCGGACCTCGGCGAAGAACCCGCGCGTGCACGACTTCTACGCGGGCACCGCGGCGACGTTCGACTCCGAAGCCACGTGCACCGCGGCGGGCGGGCTGTGGCGCGAAGGCGTCGCCCCGGGCACCGGCGCCGCCGCCTTCCGTTGTTACGTCGGCACCGGCGCCCTGCAGGCCGTCAACCCAGCTTGCACTGAGCCCCCCTGCGAGACGAGCGCCACCGCCTTCGCGGAGTGCGCCGACTGCCACGCCCCGGCGATGGACGGCGTGCTCGGTGGGCGTGACCTCCTCGACGCGAGCGGCTTCGCCTACGACTACGGCGTGCACTGCGACGCGTGCCACCACGTGGAGGACGTCGACCTCGCCGCGGCGCCGGGCGTCGCGGGGCGGCTGAAGATCCTTCGCCCCAGTGAACCCGCGCCGGTGACCCTCGGCGGCGGCGGCTTCCTCCCGCTGGTGTTCGGCCCGAGCCTCGACGTCCCGAACCCTCGGATGGGCAACGTCCCGCGCGCGCACTTCCGCGAGGCCCTGTTGTGCGCGGGCTGCCACGAACACGAAGGCCCCCCGATGCGCAGCGGCGACGCCCTCGATCCCGCGCGCTGGCCCGACGGCGCGCTGCCCTTCGCGAGCACCTACTCGGAGTGGAGCGCCGGCCCGATGAACCCCTCCACGCCCTGCCAGGCGTGCCACATGCCGCCCGCCGCGGATCGGATGAACAGCGCGGACCTGCAGACGCTCGACGACGGCGTCATCGGCATCGCGGGCGGCTGGCGACGACCGCCCGGCGAAGTGCGCCGCCACAGCTGGTACGGGCCACGCCAACCCGAGGCGCGGATGCTCGAGCTCGCCGCCGCGGTCTTCGTGAGCTCGACCGTGAACGGCAACGTGCTCGACGCGGAGGTCACCGTGAAAAACGTCGGCGCCGGCCACGCCCTCCCGACCGGCGAAGCGATGCGGAGCGTCGTGCTCGCCGTCGAAGCGCACTGCGGAGCCACACCCCTCGCCGCCACCGGCGGCGACGCCATCCCGGACTTCGGCGGAGCGCTCGCAACGCAGGACGGCACCGGCGACTGGAACCGCTGGCCCGGCGCCGAGGTCGGCGACGTCGTCCGCGTCGTCGCGCGCCCCGGCGGTCACTACGACTACGACGGCCCGCTCACGTTCAGCCGCGGTACGCGCAGCGCCGCCGAGCGCGGCATGCCGATCGAGAGCGTCGTCGGCTCGCGACGGATCGAGACCGTCGCATCGAACGGCGCCGTGACGTTCGACGCCCCGCTCCCGGCGGGCGACGTCGCACACCGCGTCCGCGGATCGGAGCGACCGACCGACGGCTCCGAGGCCGCCCTGCTCGCCGGCGCACCCGGCTTTGCGTTCATGCGGGTGTACGTGGACCGCGACGGTCGGCGCGCCGTGCCGCACTTCCTCGCGGTCGACGTCGCGAGTGACAACCGCCTCATGCCGCAGCACTCGCACACGAGCGCGCACCGCTTCGCGACGACGTGCGCAGATCCGGTGGTCACCGCGCGCCTCTACTACCGCGCGTATCCGCACGCCACCGCGCGCGCGCGCGGCTGGCCCAACCCGGACCAACGCATGGCGGAGGTGCGCCGATGAAGAAGCTCGCGCTCGTCCTGCTGCTCGCCGTCGCGTGCCGCGAGGCCACCACCGCCGCGCCGCGCGCGCTCGCCCCGGTCGAAGCGACGGACCTCGACCCCGCGGCCGACACCGTCCGGGTCCTGCTCACCGCGTCGCACCTCGCGGACGGCGCCGACTTCCTCTACGCCTACAACGGAACGAACCCCGGCCCGACGATCCGCGCGAACGTCGGCGATCTCCTCGTCGTCGATCTCGTCAACGACCTCGACACCGCGACCACCATTCACTGGCATGGCGTCGCCGTCCCGTTCGACATGGACGGCGTCACCTGGATGCGCGACCCGGTCGGCCCCGGCGAGACGTTCACGTACCAGTTCCGGCTCACGCAGGCGGGCACGTTCTTCTACCACCCGCACTTCGACACCGAGTCGCAGGTCGAAGGCGGCCTCTACGGCGCGCTCGTCGTGCACGACCCCGCGGACCCGGTGCCGGACGTCGACATCGTGTTGATCGCCGACGTCGTCGACGAGCTTTCGCCGATGCAGCACGCCCACGGTCACGGCCGGCGCACCGTGCGCTGGCGGGTCAACGGCGTCGAGGACGCCGAGCTCTCCATCGACGGAGGCAGCACGGTGCGCGCGCGCTTCGTCAACGCGAGCAACGTCGGCATCCTCGCCCTGTCCGCACCTGGGATGCTCCACATCGCGAGCGACCAGGGCCTCCTCCCCGGCGCACAGTCTCCGCAGCGCATCATCCTCGGCCCCGGGGACCGCGCCGACGTCGAGCTGTCCGTCGGCGAGGACGACTTCGCGATCCAAACGGCCCCCTACTCGTTGAACGGCGGCGACCAGTGGGGCGACCCCGTCGACCTCGTGCGGATCGCCGTGAACAACCCCGCGCCGGCCCCCGCGCCGCTCGCGTGGCCCTTCCCGGGCGGCGTCGTGAGCGACGACCCGGGCCACGCGGACATCGTCTACGCCCTCGCGGGGAGCGACCGCTCGCGCGTCTGGATGATCAACGGCGAGCGCTTCCCGAACGTCACCATCGAGACGATCCCCTTCGGCCAGGTCGCGATCGTCGACGTCGTGAACCTCTCGCCGAGCCAGCACCCGTTCCACATCCACGGGCTCGAGTTCGAGGTGCTCTCCGTGAACGGCGTCCCACCGCCGTACCGAACGATCGAGGACACGTTCAACCTCCGCATCCGCGACCGCGTACGACTACGCATCGACGCCGACAACCCCGGCGACTGGATGACCCACTGTCACATCCTCCCGCACGCCGAGGACGGCATGATGACGGTGCTCCGCGTCGAGTGAGTCAGCGCTCCGCGACGCGCAGCACGCGACCACCGATCGCGTCGAGGTAGTAGAGCCGACCGCCCGCGTCGAACGCGAGCCCCGTCAGCGCCCCCGCCGGCAGCGCGGTGTCGAGCCAGTCGACGAGCTCCCCGTCCATCGCGAACGCCGAGATGATCCCCGTGGCGTTGTCGCCGACGAACACATGTCCGTCGTACAGCTCGAGACCGCTCGGCGCCGACAAACCACTCGACGCGCCGTCGACGAACGTCCCGAGCGCCGCGCCCGTCATCGCGTACTGCGTGACGCCGTCGTAGTTCGGCTGTATCGAGCCGCCGCGCGAGCCGCTCTCGGTGTCCAACGTCGCGATCCGATTGTTGCCGGTGTCCGCGATGTAGAGCGTGCGGGTCGCGGCGTCGAACGCGAGGTGTGAAGGCACGCCTTCGATGCGCGACACCTGCCCCTCCGCGTACCGAACGATGTGCCCGTCGCTGTGGTCGCTCCCGCCCGGCCCGTGGTCACGCCGGAAGTCGTAGCGGGTGATCGAAGCGTGGTAGCCGTCGAAGACCCAGTACGCGTTGCCGCTCTCCCACGCGATGCCCATCCCGTTCGGGGTGTTGTGCAGCATGTCGATGTGGCCCGCGTGGCCGCCGTCGAAGATCGACAGGTTCGAGGGCCACAACGTCGGCCCCATGAAGTCCCCGGGCGTGCTCGACTGCGTGACGCGGTCCTCCTCGTGAATCGTTGCGAAGTCCCCCGCGTCGCCGAACGCGATCCCCGACGGGCGCGGGAGGAAGTGCCGCCCGATCGTTCGCCCTCCGCGCCACACCGCAGACTGGTTCGACTCGCCCGGCGACGTCGCGATCCACACCGTGTTGTCGCCCTGGTTCACCACCCACAGCTCGTTCGAGCGCGTCGGGTTGAACGCGAGATCCGTCGGGCGGTCGTGACCGACCGAGGTGTCCGCGACGGTCGTCGCGATCACGGCGTCCAGGGTGTGCTGGCCGTTGCCGAGCACCGGCAGCCCCGACGGCGGAACGACGCCTCCGTCCCGCGGTCCACCGTCGCGCACCACCGTCCCGGCGTCGACGAAGCCGGCGTCTGGCTTGGGCGCGATGCCCCCGTCCCGCGGCGGCGCCATCATCGCCTCCTGCCCCGCGTCCCGCGTGACGGTGGGCGGGGGCGGCGGGTCGAAGGACGTCCCCTCGGGCGCCGCGGGGATGCAGGCGCCCAGGAGTCCAACGAAGAGTACGGAGTGACGGTCCATGCTTTCGATGCTCGCGCGCACCGAGCCTCGTCGTCATCGTCCGGATGTGCGGGGGCGTGTGGCGTGCGCTGGGTGGACGGTCGGTCGGGACCCGACTTCGCCGACCTCAGGTCCCGGTTCGGCCGAACGGCGTCTGCCGACGACCGCGGTTCGATTCGACGCCGAGGGACTTGGCGATCAACATCGTCTGCCCGACCTGCGCCTCGATCATCGAGCGCGGCGACTCGCCGGCGTCGTTCTCGAGGTCGCGGTCCGCGCCCTTCGCGAGGAGCTGCGCGACCGATGACGAAGAGCTCGACTTCACCGCGAGGTGCAGCGGTGTGTTCCCTTCGTCGTCGCGCGCGGTGAGGCTCGCGCCCGCGGCGAGCAGGACCTTCACACACTTGTCGTGCCCGAGCCGCGCCGCCATGTGCAGCGGCGAACGATCGCGGTGCCCGCGCGCCTCCAACGGCGCGCCGTGTTCGAGGAGGAGCTTCAGCGCCTCGTGGTCGCCGTGTTCGATCACCGCCTCCAGGTGATCCGCGGTGACCTCGTTCGCGACCTCCTCGACCCCCGCGTACGTCGCCGCCCCGAGGATCGCGCTGAGGCGCTCCGCCCACGGACCGTCGCCGTCGAGGACCTTCTCGATCTGCCGCTGGTCACGCTCGAGGCACTGCTGATCGATCAGCGTGTTGGGATCCGCGAACTCACCGACGAGGTCCCGCGCGAGGTCGCGCTCGTACTCCGTGAACCACGTGTACAGCTCGGGACCGAGGCGCGACGAGAGCCCCGGGAACGTGTTCGCCACGACGCAGTTGCCGGCGATCTGCGCGGGCAACGTCGACTGATCGACCACGCCGTGGGTGCTCTCCACGAGCTCCGATTTCTTCGTCGCTTCCTTCACCGCGCGCTTGAACGTCGCGACGTGCGCGTAGAAGTCGTCACCCTTGCTGTCGGGGGTCGCCTTCGTGAGGAGCAGATCCGCGACGAACCCCTCGAACGCCGCGCGGCCCTTGGGTGTCTCGAGGTACGCGACCGGGACGTGGAACGCCCGCGTGACGACGTCGCCTTCCTCGGTCTTCTCGTGCGCGAGCTTCGCGCCCGAGCCGCGGTTGTCGACGCGCACCAGCAACGTCGCCTCGGGGTGCTCGGCGTTCGGCGGGACGTGCGTGAAGCCGCCGTAGATCGCGTGCCCCTTCCACCCGAGCGCCAACGCCACTTCGTGGTCGGCGTCGAGGATGCGTGGCGTGACGAGGCGCGCCTCCAGCTTCATCGCGCTCCGGCGCAGCATCGGCGAAGAGCTCCTCGCCATCGCGCGCACGCGGCGAATCGTCCGCAGCATGTCGAGCTGCACGCCGATCTCGCGCTCGAGCACCTTACGCGCTCCGGGGACCGGCTCGCCTTTCTCTGCCGTCTCGGCGATCGCCGACAGCAGCGCGCGTACACGCTGGGGCCCGAACTCGGCCTGCCACCACGCCTCCGCCTTGAGCTCCAGGATGGTGCCCTTCACCTCTTCGAGGTGCGTGCGGTTCTTCACCACCTGGCGCGCGGAGTTGAGCGTGCCGACGGTGACGCCGCACAGGCTCGCCGCGAGTTTGTCGATCGCCTTGTCGGAGTCCAGCGACGCGTCCGCGATGCGACGCGACAGCTCTGCCGGCTTCAACACCGGACCTTCGACCGCGTCACTCGCCGCCGCGCGGTCGATCAGGAACGCGGCGGTGCGCGGGTGTTTCTCGGCGGCGCGGTGCCCAGGCATCAGCCCGCGTCGGTCGTTCACGCGCGGGTCGGCGCCCTTCTCGTCGAACAGCTCCGCGAGCATCACCGCACCCTGGTCCGCGACCAGGTGGAGCGCCGCGTCGCCGACCGCGTTGCGTTTGTCGATCGCCTTCGGGTCGTCTTTCAGGAGCTTTCGGATCCCCGCCGGATCGAGGTCCCCGACGAGTTTGTGCAGCGCCGGCCCCTCGTCGCCGGCCTCGACGTTGGCGACGTGACCGTGCCCCTCGTAGACGTCGGCGGCGCTCGCATCGCTCCGCTTCCCCGCGGCGAAGTCGACCTGGGGCAGCGTCGGGTCCAGCCCGAGGCGCGTCGTCCGTCGTTCCGGTCGCAGGGGCATTCGGTGGGTTATCGGCGCGGATGTCCCGTTTGGTGCGCCGACGATCGACCGACGCTCAATCCCCGAACGCCTGCCCCTCGCGGCGCGGATCCGCGCCCGAGCGCCAGCCTCCGGCGTGCCGCTGGATGGCGTGCAGGCCGCTGTTCTGCTCCACGATCAGGACCTCGTGCCCGAGCTGCTCGAGGTACTTCTTGGCCCGGTCGAGCTCGTCGGTCTTCCAGCCCTGGTTCTCCAGCTCCGTCGCCCCGCCGCGGTTGATGACGTGCGGAAGCTCGATGGCCTCCTGCGGGCTGAGCCCGTACTCGATGACGCCGAGCGTCGCCCGCGCGACGTAGTCGATGATCCGGCTCCCGCCGGGTGACCCGATCGCGAGCAGCGGCGCGCCGTCCTCGCCGAGCACGATCAGCGGGGACATCGAGCTGCGCGGACGTTTCCCCGCCTCGACCCCGTTCGCAACGCGACGGTCGTTCACCATCGGCACGAACGAAAAGTCCGTGAGCTGGTTGTTGAGCACGAAGCCCCGAACCATCAGCCGCGAACCAAACACGTTCTCCACCGAGGTCGTCATCGAGACCATGTCCCCCTCGGCGTCGACCACCACGAAGTGACTCGTCGACGGCAGCTCCGGCGAGCGATCGTCCGCGCGGAGCAACGTGAAGTCCTCGAACTTCCCGGGCGCGAGCTTCGGCGCACGCCGGTCGACGGCGATCTTCTTCGCGCGCTCGTCGAGGTACCGCTCGGAGAGCATCGCCTCCACCGGCACGTCCTCGAAGTCCGGGTCCGCGATGTACCGATCGCGATCCGCGAACGCCGCGCGGCTCGCCTCGGCGAACAGGTGCACGAACTGCGGCGAACGCGGCCCGAAGCCCGTCAGGTCGAAGCGCCCCACGAGCGCGATGATCTGCAGCGTCGTGATCCCGCCGGACGTCGGCGGCGGGAAGCCACACACCTTCAGCTTCGCGTACGGCACACACACCGCCTCGCGCACCTTCGGCTCGTAGGTCGCGAGGTCCTCGACGGTCAGAAGCCCCGCGTTCGGCTCGTCCGCGATCGTCCCGAACCCGGTCGGGGCCCCCATCTCGATCATCATCGCGTTGACCCCCGCGACCCACAGCGGCGGCCGCTTCGCGTTCTTCACGGTCTTCACGATGTCTTCCGCGATCGGCCCCTCGTAGAAGTTCCGTACGTCCGCCGCGACGAGGTCGAACACCTCCGCGAGCTCGGGGTTCACGAGCCGCGTGCCGACCGGCTTGGCCGCGCCGTCCACGAAGAAGTGCGCACGCGCCGCCGGCATCGCGCGGAACAACGGGTCACGGTGCAACAGCGAGTGCAGCCGCGGCGTGATCTCGAAGCCCTCCGCCGCGAGCACCTTCGCCGGTCCGAACAGCTGCGACCACGGTCGTTTGCCGTGCGCCTCGTGGGCCTTCGCGAGCATCGCCAACACGCCGGGCGCCCCCACCGAGCGACCGCCCACGACCGCCTCGACGAAGTTCATCTTCTCGCCGCCCTTCATGAACAGCTCGGGCTTCGCCGCGGCCGGCGCCGTCTCCCGACCGTCGTAGGCGTACAGCTTCTGCTCGGACGCGTCCCAGTACATCAGGAACGCGCCGCCGCCGATGCCGGAGGACTGCGGCTCGACCACCGTCAACGCAGCTTGCACCGCCACCGCGGCGTCGAGCGCGCTCCCGCCGGCCGCGAGGATCGTGTGCCCGGCCTTCGACGCCTCCGGGTGCGCCGCGACCACCATGGTGGTGCTCGTCTGGACGGTCGCGACCTCGCGGATCCCGGTGGCCGACTCGGGCGCACGGTTATGCGTGTCGGCCCACATCACCTTGAGGGCGAAGTAGGTGATGACGAGGAGGACGATGAGGAGCCCGAGTCCGAGCCCGAGGTACCTCAGCAGCTTCCTGAGCAAGCTCAGTCCTCGATCTCGAGCGTGGAGAAGGTCGCCTGCACGTCGTCGTCGTCCTCGAGGCGTTCGAGCAGCGCGATGACGGCTTCAGCTTCCTCACCCTTCAGGACGTTGGTGTTCTTGGGGACCCACTCGAAGCCGGACGAGGTCGGCTCGATGCCCTTGGCCTCCAGACCCGACTGCAGGTTGCCGAACTCCTCGCGCGAGCAGCGCAAGACGAGTTGCGGCTCGTCGTCCTCCGACACGCCCTCCAACAGCTCCTCGAGCCCGTGGTCGATCATCTCGAGCTCGAGCTCCTCTCGGTCCAACCCCTCGGCCTTCAGCCGAAACACCCCGAAGAGATCGAACATGAACTGCACGCTGCCGGAGTTCCCGAACGTCCCGCCGCCCTTGTTGAAGGCGCTGCGGACGTTGGCGACGGTCCGCGTCACGTTGTCGGTCGCGGCGTCGACCATGATCGCCACGCCGTGGGGCCCGTACCCCTCGTAGATGACGGTCTGGTAGTCCTCGCTGTCCCCCAACCCCGAGGCCTTCTCGATGGCGGCCTGGATGCGGTCCTTCGGCATGCTCACGGCGCGTGCGTTCTGCACGGCGCGTCGGAGGGCGGCGTTGTGGTCCACGTCGGGGCCCCCGGCCTTCACGGCCATGCTGATGGCGCGGCCGGCCTTGGTGAACGCCTTGGCGTCCCGCGCCCCGCGCTTCGCCATCGCGTGCTTGCGGTTCTCGAACGTACGACCCATATCGGCCCCCTTTCAGCACGATGTGCTCGACCTGCCAAGCCGAGACCGCGCGTCCGACGACCGAGCGCGGCGACTTCCGCCTCACCGTGGAGCAGCCCGACTAACGACTGCGCGCGTTGAGGTGATCGATGGCGCCGTAGAACGGCCTGGTGAACTGCGCCTCCGAGCCCGCCGCGACCTCGTGCGCCGAGGCGCCCACCACCAGCGGGAGCGAGTTCCCGAACGCGTCGAGCTGGAGCGTGCCTCCGCAGCTGACCGGCTCCGTACAGCTCGCTCCGTACAGACCGACCTGCTCCGTTTGCTGCGTCTGCAGGGCGCCGTCCACGTACAGCTGCGGTTCCGGGCTCACGACGATGCGAACGTGTGCCCAGCTCTCCGCGGGCACCGGCGCGTCCGTGCACAGGTACACGCTGTTCACCGTGTCCTGAACGCGGAGCACCAGGTGATCGTCGCAGCTGCGGAAGAGCGTGAAGTGCCCCGGCTCCGCCTGGCCCGTCGCGTCGCGTGACACGATGCCCTGCATCTCGTCCGGCCCCTGCTCGTGCATGTGGAGCAGGAAGTCGAGCGAGGCGATCGCGAGCCCGTCCGCGGCCGCGATCATCGCGACGCCGTAGCCGCCGAGGTCCAACGCCGTCCCGCAGTCCGGGATCGATTCGTGGCTCTGCGGCTGAACGCCGTCCGGGTTCGCGAGCCAGCGGACCTTGGTCTGCTGCGTCAGGTCTTCGAGCATCGGGAGCCCGTCGAAGTCGTAGAGCAGCGTGGTGTCCCGCGTGATGCCCGTGACGCACGAGAGGACCGGCGGCTCTTCACCGGCGTCGCGCGGATCCATCCCGGCGTCTCGAACCCCCGCGTCGCCGTCCCCGTCACCGCCGTCGCGAACCTCCTCGACCCCGCCGTCGCGCGGCGCCTCGACGACGCCGCCGTCCCGCACCACGACGTCCAGCGACTCGAGGCGAACCTGAGCCACGTTGCAGCCGTCCGGAGTGAGCGTCGACGACATCTCGCCGTGCGCGACGCGTGTGCCGCGCGCGTCGACGCGCGAGAACGCATCGACCGTGACGCGCAGCTCGGTCCCGGGCGTCGGCGCCGGTATGAGACCGATGCGCTGCGGCGGGAGCGAAGTGCCCTCGAAGTTGATCGGCACGGTGCGCGTGACCTCGTCGTACTCGACGACGATCGCGACCGACACCGCCGCGTTGAAGTCGCCGGTGATGACGACCTCGACGCTCGACGCCTCGTCGCGACAGGCCTCGGAGGTGCACCGCACCAGCGAAACGAGGAGCACGACGAGGAGGCAGAGGCGGCCCACGCCCCTACATTAGCAGGTCTTTCGCCGTCACCGACCCGCGCCGATCCGCTTGTCGCTGTGTTCGTGGCGATCGATGCGTTCGATGCGGTCCGCCGCGAACGCCGCGTACCGGCCGTCCCGAATCGCCGCCCGGGCGTCGGCCATCAGGCGGTTGTAGTGCGTGAGGTTGTGGAGGGAGACGAGGCGATACCCGAGCGGCTCCTTACACGCGAAGAGGTGGTGCAGGTAGGCCCGCGTGAACCGCGTGCAGGCGAGGCACGGGCAGTCGGCGTCGAGCGGGACGTCGGCGTCGGCGAGCGCGGCGCGCTTCACACGCACCCGCCCCGTCGACGTGAACGCGGTGCCCTGCCACGCGAGGTGCGTCGGGAGCATGCAGTCGAACATGTCGATCCCCGCGCCGACCGCCACCAGGAGATCGACCGGCGTCCCCACCCCCATCAGGTAACGCGGTCGCTCCGCCGGGAGCAGCTGGGCGGCGTAGTGCGTGACCTCCTCCCGACGCGAACGCTCCTCGCCGACCGCGAGGCCGCCGATCGCGAAGCCGTCGAACGGGTGCTCCGTCAGGAACGCCGCGGACGCTTCGCGGAGCTCGGGCACCACCCCGCCCTGTACGATCGCGAAGAGCGCCTGCCCCTCGTCCTCGCGCGCGGCGAGCGAGCGCAGCGCCCAACGGTGGGTGCGCTCCATCGCGTCGCGCATCGCGGCTTCGTCGCTGCGCGAGTCGAGGCACACGTCGAGCACCATCATGATGTCCGAGCCGAGCGCCGACTGGATCGCGATCGAGCGCTCCGGCGAGAGCATGTGCACCCGCCCGTCGGTGTAACTCTTGAACCGCGCGCCGCGCTCCGAGATCGTGCGGTCCGACGCGAGCGAGAAGATCTGGAACCCTCCCGAGTCGGTGAGGATCGGTCCGCTCCACCCCATGAACGCGTGCAGCCCGCCGACGCGTTCGAAGGCCTCCTGCCCGGGGCGCAACATCAGGTGGTACGTGTTCCCGAGGACGACCTGCGTCTGGACGCGCTGAAGATCTTCGGCGTCGAGGCCGGTCACCGTGGCGCGCGTGCCGACGGTCATGAACGCGGGGGTCTCGATCGTTCCGTGGCGCGTCTCGATGCGCCCCGTACGGGCGCGCTCGTCCTGCGCGAGGACCTCGAACGGAAGCAACACGCGCGGACTCTACCGCGGGCGGGACGGCGCGACCTCGTTCTGATGCGCAGGCCGCACCAGGCCGAGCTCGACGAGCAGATAGGCGACGGCGAGCGCGACGTTTTCGTCGGAGCGCTCCGCCGCGAGGGACAGCGCCTCCACGAGGGTGCGGCCCTGACCGAACGGACCGACGGGGCTCGCGAAGCCCGACCCCAGTCCGAGCGCTCTCGCGTCGCTGTGGAAGACCGGCGTACGCATGAGCGGGACGTGCCACAGGTCGCGGATACGCGCGCGGAGCATGTCCGGTGAGAGCACCCGTGAGACGAGCCCCACGAGGACCCGCAGCAGCGGGCGCCCCGAGCCGGTGGCGACCTCCGCGTCCGGCTGGAAACCGAACTGGCCCGACGACCACGAAAAGAGCTCCGTGAGCAGCTCCTGCGTGCGGCGGCCTCGGCTCCGGTGGAGCGCGTGGTGGACGTCGTAGGACGCGAGGTCCGCGAGCGGCGTCGCGAAGTTCGCGACCTGCTGGAGCTCGACGGCGAGCGTCGTCGGACGCAGCTCCGGGAGCTCGATCAGCATCTGGAAGGCGTCGAACGCACGATGGTTCGAACGAACACGCATCAGCTCTCCGTCGCGGATGTGAACTTCGAAGCGCGTGACCCCGCCGGTCGCGTTGCGCACCACGATGAGGCGCCCGGTCGCCTTCGTGCGGGCGAGCTGGCCGAAGAGCGCCGTCAGGCTGTGCTGCTCCAACGAGCCGGAGAACATGTTCACCGGGAGCTTGCCGGACGGGAGCACCAACGCCTCGTCGAGGAGCTCGAGGTAACGCTGCCACGTCATCCACCGTCGACCGTCCCCGCTGACGTCCGCCCGCGTTCCGAAACCACGCGCGGCGATCTCTTCGAGGACGGACAGCGCTTGGAGGGCGTTGATGGGCCCCGTGGTGTGAAGCGCGTGGCTGATCGTGAGCGTCCCGGACGGGTGGTACCCGATCGGCGAGAGCACCTCGTGGGTCTCGCGATCCCCCGGGAGCGCTTCGATGGGCGCGACGATCTCCGCCGTCGGCACGGGACCCGACGGGCCCTGAATCCGCGGCGGCGGGAGGCGCGCGGGCATCGGGATCTCGACCGGCGCCGCGGGACCTTCGAGGTCCGCCGTGTCACGCGGGCGGATGAACGAGTAGACGATGTCGTCGGTCGACGGCGTCGGCTCCGGTTCGTCGTCATAGGCGAACACGTCGTCGACGTCGTCGTCGTCGTCGTCGATCTCGAGCACCGGCTCGAAGCGCGGGAGCACCACGCCGCCGAGTGGAATCGCGCGCCACTCGTCCTCGTCACCGATCAGGTGTTTGATCGCCGCGGGCATGTGGACGTTCACCCCCGTGGGGCAGAGGCGCTCGTAGATCGGCGCGAGCGCGTCGCGGAACTTCAGCGCGCTCGGGATGCGTCGCTCCTCGTGCGCCTCGAGCGCCTGCAGGACGAGCGCGTCGAGCATCGGCGGGATGTCCGGGGCGAACGACGACGGCGGCGGGCGGTCGCCCACGCAGACACGGGACATCGCTTCGCGGTCCGTGTCGGCGAAGAACAAGCGGTGCCCCGTCAGGCACTCCCAGAGCACGACGCCCGTCGAGAAGACGTCGGCGCGCGGACCCGGTCGCGCACCGCCGAGGACCTCCGGCGCCGCGTACGGCGCCTTCCCGGAGAAGCCGCTGCGGCGCGTTGCGCCTCGGGTGTCGTCCGTCGCGACGCCGAAGTCGCCCAGCTTCACGTCACCGGAGCGCGCGATGAAGATGTTGTCCGGCGCGACATCGCAGTGGACGACGTTGCGCCGGACACCGCGCCGGTCTTCGAGGTCGTACGCAAACGCGAGCGCCTCGAGCACTTCCATCGTCACGCGCAGCGCGAACCACGGGGGGAGCATCTTGCCCTTTCGATGCACGAGGCGTTGCAAACGCCGAAGATCGATCCCGTCGACCCACTCCATCGCCATGAACAACTCCTCGTCGCCGAGTGACCCCAGCTCGAACACCTGAACCACGTTCTTGTGTTGGACCTGCGCGGCGAGCTTCGCTTCCTCGATGAAGAGATTGCGGCACTGTTCGTCGCGCGCGCGCGAAGGACGAAGACGTTTGATGACGACCGTTTTGGCGAAACCGGCGATGCCGGGCATCGACGCCCGATACACTTCGGCCATGCCGCCGCTGCCGATCAGCTCGAGGAGCTCGTATTTGCCGTACGAGCAAGGAGGTTCCAACACACTGCTCATGAAACGCCTTGGTGTGTTAGGCCCCCCCGGCCTAGACGCGAGTCAGCATAACAACTCCCTCGCGCGATGCACGTACTTTGGAACGGGTTTCTTTCGTCCCGGACGATCCACGTTGCGACGAAGCACTTCGTATTCAGCGCGAGCGCGCGATAGTGCACCATCGGTGGAGTCACCGTGACGACACTCAGCACCCAAGACGCGCGACAGGTGACAGGGGGTGACGTCGCGATCGTCGACGGCTCGACCTACCGTTTCGAGACCGTCGCCGACCACGTTCGTCTACTTGCGAGCGGGATACGTGCCGCGGTTCGAGACGGCGAGCGCGCAGCCCTCGTCGGACACCCGCGCGTCGACACCATCTTGCGCGCGCTCGCCGCGATCGAGCTCGGTGTCCCGCTCGTCATGCTCCACCCGCGGTGGACTTGGACAGAGCGCGAACGGTTCCGGGTGTTGCACAACGCTACAGCGATCGACGACGTCGAACCGGCGACGACACCCGTGTCGCTCGGTGCGCCGATCGCCCCGGACACGACGCTCGCGATCTTCGCCACCTCCGGCTCGAGCGGCGCGCCGAAGGGCGTCGCGATCTCGCGTGGTGCCTTCATCGCCGCCGCAAGCGCGAGCGCCGCGAACCTCGGGTGGAGACCCGGGGACCGTTGGCACCTCGACCTGCCGCTCGCCCACGTCGGCGGTTTCTCGATCCTCGTGCGCTGCCTCCTCGGACGGCGCGCCGTGACCCTCGGTCCGCTCGAGGCCATCGACACCCTCGAGCCCTCGATCGTCTCGGTCGTCCCGACCCAGCTCGACCGTCTCCTGCGCGAGCACACTACGCTGCCCAAGAGCCTCCGCGCGATCCTCCTCGGCGGCGCGTCGGCGCCGCGAATACTGTTGCAGGAGGCGGCGTCGCGTGGGTGGCCGGTGCTCACGACGTACGGGCTCACCGAGGCGAGCGCTCAGGTGGCGACGCAGCGCTATGGGACCCCGGTCGATCCCGACGGCGGCGTAGGGCCCCCCATCTCGGGCGTCGACGTTCGGATCGAGAACGACGAGATCCTCGTGCGCGGACCGACGCTCATGTTGGGCTACACGACGGGTGAGCCATCCCCGATCGTGGACGGCTGGCTCCACACGCGGGACGCCGGCTGGCTCGACGACGAAGGACGCCTACACGTGCTCGGGCGTCGCGACGGTGTGCTCGTGACCGGCGGCGAGAACGTGCACCCCTTCGAGGTCGAGGAGGCGCTGCGCGCGCTCGCGGGTGTCACCGACGCGGTGGTGTTCGGTGTCGACGACGCGACGTGGGGGACGCAGATCGTCGCGGCGCTGATCGGTCGGCGCCCGTCGCGCGAAGAGCTCACCGGCCTCGCGCGCTTCAAACACCCGCGTCGGATCGCGATGGTCGAAGCTTTCGCGACGAACGCGACCGGGAAGATCGATCGCGCGGCGGTGGCGAAGAACGCCACGCCGCGCCTCGAAACCTGGTGAGCCGTCAGGGGTTCTGGCGGAGGATGGTCGCGCTCTCGCCGACGACCCAAGTGTCCCCCGCCTCGGGGGAGAAGATGCCGTAGAGCGTGTTGGCCGTGCCGGTGTTCTGACGCACCCACAGGCTTCCATTGAAACGAAGGACCGTCCCGCCGTCTCCGGACAGCCAGAGGTCGTTGTTCGGTGCGACGGACATCCCGAAGAGCGTCGCGGTGGTGTTGCTCGCGACCGGCATCCAGTCGGTGCCGTTGTAGTGCAACAGCGCGCCGTTCACGCCGAACGCCCAGATGTCGTTCGCGGCGGTCCCGCGCACGCCGAGGAAGGACTCCGTGGTGATGTCGGCGCGCGCGACCCACGCGGTGCCGTCGTAGTGGAGCACGGCGCCGAAGTCGCCGAAGACCCAGACGTCGCCGCCGTGCGCCGCCCACACGCCGTACAGCGTGTTCATCGTGGGGACCGCGACGCTCGACCAGGACGTGCCGTCCCACTCGATCACCGTGCCCTCGGCGCCGACCGCGAACGCGTGGGTGGACGACAGCGCGTGGATGCCGTTGAGCGTCACGGACGCACCGCTGGAGATCGACGACCACGTCGAGCCGTCCCAGTGCGTGACGAAGCCCAGCTCGCCGACCGCCCAGACGTCGTCCGTTCCGCTGCCGTGCACCGCGTAGATCTGCGCGTTGGGGATCTCGGGCGCGTCGGTCCACGCGGCCCCGTCCCAGTGCAGGATCGTGCCGTTGGCGCCGACCGCCCAGACGTCGTCGGGCGCGGGGCCCCACACCCCCTGGAGCGTGTGCAGACGACGGCGTGACTCCGGCTGCCACTCGTTGTCGACGCGTCGCATGACCAGGCCGCCGTTGCCCGCCGCGAGGAGCCCCCGCGAGGTCGGTGAGATCGTGTTGAGGTCGTCGGCCGTGCGGGAGATGACCGGGTTCCAGCGCGACCCGTCGAAGCGGCGAATGCGCCCGCGGTCGCCGACCGCCCATACGTCGTTCGGCGAAGTCGAGCTGCCCCAGACGTCGCGCAGGTCGAACTGGCTGTTGCCGGCGAAGGCGAGCCAGACCGTCCCGTTCCAGCGGATGTACGTGTCGCCGTCGCCGACCGCCCAGATGTCCGTCCCGGTGAGCGCGTGCACCGCGTTGAGGTCCTCGTTGGTGACCGTGACGTCGACGATCTCCCACGTCGACTGCGCGAGCGTCAGCGTCACCGCGCGGTCCCCGACCGCCCAGAAGTTCGAGTCCGACGCCTTGGTGATCCCGTTGAGGTTCTCCATCGTCGGGCTCTGCGCGCCGAGCCAGTTCGTGCCGTCCCAGTGCAGCAGCGTCCCGGTGTCACCGACCGCCCAGATGTCGTTCGGACCGGCGCCCGCGATCCCGGTCAGGTTCAGGCTCGTTCCGCTCTGGACCGACGTCCACGAGAATCCATTGAAGCGAAGGATCGTGCCGCCGTCGCCGACCGCCCACACGTCGTCCGCCGCGGCGCCCCACACCGCGTTGAGGTTCGCCTCCGTCGAGGTGAGGTAACCCTCCCACGCGGTGCCGATCCACCGCAGCGTCGTGCCGCGGTCGCCGACGATCCACACGTCGTCCGGCGCGAGCGCGTGCGAGCCGCGGATGGTGTTGCCCTGCGGAATCGGGCTGGCCCAGCACCACTCGTTCGGGCTGCAGATCGGCGGGAACGCGATGCCCGTGAACACCGCCGGGGACCCCATGAGCCCTTCGACCGTCGCCGTGAACACGTGTTCGCCGGCGTCGGGCCCCAGGGTCGCGATGGTCGATGCGGCGCCCTCGTCGTCCGTGACGACCGAAGCCGACTCGATCATGCCGTCACCGACCCCCGCCTCGAACTCGACGGTGACCCCTTCGATCGCGTTGCCGAGGAGGTCCGTGACCTGCACGGTGAGCGGCACCGGGAGCAGCTCGCCCCGAGTCCCGCCCTGACGGTCGCCGTCGATCTTCTCGAGGATCGCCGCCGCCCCGGGCATCGCCGTCGCCGTGAACCGCGCCGAGCCCGGGAGCTGGGGCGACGTCGCCGTGTAGAGGTTGTTCTCCTCGCCGGCGATCTCACCGAGGGTCGCCGTAGCGCGGACTTCGCCGTTTTCGTCCGACGCCGCGCTCTCCCCTTCGACGTCGCCTTCCCCCGCCGTCGCGACCCACGCGACGCGGCGATCCGCGACCGGGTTGCCATACTGATCAACCACCCGGACCACGAGCGGCTCGGGGAGGACGGTGCCGACTTCTGCGGTCTGCCCGCTGCCCGAGACGACCTCGATCATCCGCGCCGGGCCGGAGGTCCCGCCGGCGACGAACGTGATCGCGGAGTCGGGCTGGTCCTTGATCTGGACCGTGAACGTGTTGCTCGTCTCGCCGGCGACGGTGCCGATCGTGGCGTTGGTCTGGGCCACACCCATGACGCCGTCGATCACCGTGCTGTCCGGCGTGAGGGAGCCACCGCCTTCGGTCGCGGTCCATTCGAGTGTGACCGGCGGCGGGACCGTGTTGGACGCGACGTGTGTGACCTTGACCACCAGAGCGTCGGGCAGGAGCGCGCCGACCTCCGCGGTCTGCATGTCGCCGGAGACGATGGTGATCTGACACGCGCCCGCGCGGGAGCAGTCGATCACTTCGGGTTCGTCGCCGGAGCAGGCGAGGCACAGGGATGCGTAGGAGAGGAGGAGTGCCGAGCGGAATTGCATCGGCGAAAGCCTACCCCACGGTTCCCTCCGCTAGAAGCAATCCCGCGCGGCGCGGCGCCCCGAGTGCGGGCCGTCACCGGGCGTTCAGTGGGAGGGCGGCGGCGCCGGGTCGTCGCGGTGGGTCCAGATGCCGCGCGTGAAGGCCGTGTACAGGCCCGCGCGCTGCTGGTTCCGCATGCTGACGTTGTCGAAGTACGAGCCCCCCACCACGAGATCACACCCCGCCTCGGCCGCGGCGGCGATGCGGCGGTCGAGGAGCTGACGCTGGAGCCCCCGCCCTCGGAACGCCTCGGGGGTGCTCGCCGATCCCATCATCGCGGTCGGCCCCTGCACGTCGAGGATCGCGGCGCCGGCCGGCGATCCGTCGACCCGCGCGAGGAAGAACTGCCACGCGTCGTTCGCCTTCCACTTCCGCATGTTCGACTTTGCGCCCGAGTGATCACCCGGGCCGCTCCACCCCTCGTTGAAGACGTCGATCCACGCGTCGAACGCGGCGGCGTCGAACGGGTCGACACGCTCGACGTCCGGCGCTTCGCGGTGGCGGTCGTCGGGCGTGAGCTCACGGGCGAGGCCGGTGTGGAACTCCACCATGCGGTAGCCACGCTCCGCGAGCGCTTCGCCGAACGCCTCGTCGAAGCGCCCCGGCGCGATCTCGAAGATCGGCTTGCGGCCGTGCTCGGCGTAGAACGCTTTGATCGCGTCGAGGTGCTTCGCGGTCTCGAGCGACACGGCGAGCACCGAGTTGAAGAACCGCGTGGGGATGTCGAGCGCGATGAACGCCGTCGCGTCGCCGAAGCGCTTCATGTGCACGCCGCAGGGGTTCGCATCCCCGTCGACGTAGTGTTGCAGCCTCGACCGCAGGTTCTCCGCTTCGATGCGAACCAGGCGGTCGACGATGGTCGGGGTCACGACGAGCACGACGCGATTGTGGGGGCGCGGGCCTCGACGGCCAACAGGATTTCAGGGGCGGCGGTCCGCCATGCGCTGCGCGAAGCGCGTCGCGAGCGTCATGATCGCGAGCTGCGGATTCACGCCGAGGCTCGTGGGGACGGTGCTGCCGTCGGTGACGAACAGCTCCTCGACGTCCCAGCACTGGCCGCGGTCGTCGACCACCGAGTCCTTGGCGTCCACGCCCATGCGGCACGTGCCGAGCGGGTGCTGCGAGGTGCACTCCAGCCGCTTCGGCGAGATCTTCTCGAGGTCCAGCGCGCGGAACGCGTCGGGCGTGAGGCCCTCCAGACCGAGCACCGGGAGGAACAGCTCCTTCGCGCCCGCCGCGAGGAACGTCTCGCCCGCGATGCGCAGCGCCTTCGGGACGGCGGCGGCGTCCTTCTTGGCCATGCGGTAGGTGACGATCGGCTCGCGACCGAGCCCGCGCCGCACGACGCCGCCCGCTTCGTCGTGGAGGTTCGCTCCGAAGATCGCGAGGTGCTCCAGCGTCTTCGCGCGCGCGACGTGGTCGTCCGCGATCCCCGGCTGCGTCGCGGCGAGGATCGCCGGCGGCACGAACACACTGTTGAGCTGGATGCCGTCCGGCTCGAAGTGCGACGAGTACGCGCTCTGCAGCGCGCCGTTCCAACCGGCGACCCGCTCGTCGAAGCGCGCCATGATCCGAAACGCCGGGTGCAGCGTGAGGTTCCGCCCGACCTGCCCGCTCCGCTTCCCGATCCCGCTCGCCTTCAATACCAGCGGTGTGAACATCGCGCCGCACGCGAGCACGACGCGTTTGGCGTTCACACGCAGGCGCCCGCCGGGCTTGCCGCTCGGTCCATTCAATACACGACCGGCGACGCCGACCGCGCGACGGCCCTTCGTCAGCACCCGTTCGACGAGGCAATCGGAGTGCACCACCGCGCCCGCCTTCATCGCGCGCGGGATGTAGCTGATGTCGACGCTCATCTTCGCGCGCTCGGGGCAACCGAAGTTGCAGGTCGCCCACCCCACGCAGCCGTTGGTGTTGCGGCGCATGCTCTCGAGCGAGAACCCCATCTTCTCGGCGCCCTCCCCGAAGAGCTGCGTCGACCGCGAGCGCGCCTGCACCGGGACCTCCTCCACGTGCACGTTCGTCTCGACGTCGTCGTAGAACGGCTCGAGGTGCTCGGGGGTGAAGTCGGAGAGCCCGAGCGCGCGCCAGTCGGCGAGCACCGCGTCGGGGATGCGAAAACACACGCCGCCGGTGAGCGCGGACGAGCCGCCGATGCACCGCCCCATCATCACGTTGATCATCGGCGACTGACCGAGGCCGATCGCCATCGTGAACCCGGCGTCGCGCCACAGGTGGCGCAGCGACTCACTCGGCCGCATCCGCGCGTGTTCTTCGGAGCGGACGTGGCCGCCCTCCTCCAACACGACGACGTCCATGCCCGCCTCGGCGAGCGTCGCCGCGACGACGGCGCCGCCCGCGCCCGAGCCCACCACGACGACCTCCGTGGTGATCTCCAGGTCGCCCGCGTGATCACGTCCGTGCACGACGTTCACTGGAGGCGCCCTCCCTCCGTGACGCGGACCCCGATCTCCGCCGCGGCGTCCGGGTGCTCGTAGTAGAGCAGGCACAACACCGCGCGCAGGGCGATCAGCACCGCGCCGATCGGGCGCGCTTCCATCTTCCGCAGCGCCGCGATGCGCACGTCGAGCGGCAGTCGACGAAACGGCGGGAGCCGCCCGACGAGGAGCGGCGCGAGCACCGACACCGCGAACGCACCGAGCTTGAACAGGAGACGACCGCGCGGCGCGGCCCGCCCCATGAGGTCACAGAGCTCGCGGCGCAGGTAGTCGATGCGGTCAGGAGGACACGGGCGGTCGGAGGTCGAGAAGATCGCCTCGCCGATCGCGAGCATGGTCTCGGTGCTGCGACGGCCGAAGGTACCGGTGGGGCGTCGCTCTCCCGCCGGTCCGGGCAGCCGGTTCGCGCCGGCCTTCAGGATCGTCGGCGTGGCGACGAGCGGGTGGGCGTCGGCGTCGGCGTCGAGCTCAGGCGGCATCGTCTTCCATGGACTTCAGGCGCCGGTCGATCACGAACGGCCCGAACGGGACGAGTGAAGCGATGAAGGGGATGGCGGTCTCCTTGATGCCCCAGTTCTTCTCGATCTTCGCGCGCAGCAGCGCGTAGCAGAACGCCACGAAGAGGACACCGTGGATCCAACCCACGATCTTCACCGCCATCGGTTGGCCGGCGAGGTACTTCAGCGGCATCGCGATTCCGAGGAGCACCAGGAAGGACACACCTTCGATCATGCCGATGGTGCGCAGACGTCCGATCGCAGTCTTCATCGGGCGCCATAGGACCGCGTCGGCGGGCCGTCGTCCAGCCTACAGATCGATCAGCCGCAGGAGGTTCGTCATGCTGGTCTGCCCGGTGTCGATCACACTCATGTCGCTCGTGCGGACCACGAACTGGTTCGGGAGCGACGTCACGAAGCTCGCGCGCCCGATCGCGCGGGAGGGGTTGGTGTCCCCGTCGCCCACGCGGAGGCCGGGCCCCGCGCCGATGATGTCGTTGATGTGGTCGAGCGCGTAGTCGCTGCCGGCGGGGCGGCGACCGGAGTCCTCGATCTCCACGTAGACGACCATGCCCCCCGCGGCCTCGATGTCGGCGAAGCGGTTGTTCACGTTGCGCATGTAGTCGGGGCAGTACGGGCACCACCCGGCGCCGATGACGAAGACGATCGACTTCACCCCTTCGAATCCGGGCGCGCCGCAGTACGCCGACTCGAGGTCGAACTCGACCTCGTTTCCGGACGCGTCGTAGACGGTGGACCAGGAGAGGTTCGGGACCATCTGTCCGTTGCGAATCGAAGTCGGCGCACCCGGCGGGTAGGCGCACTGCACTTCGAGATCGAGCGTGGCCTCCAGCGATTCGTGCGTCGCGACGACGGTCGCCGGACCGAGCCCGACCGCGGTCACCAGCCCACGCGCATCGACGGTCACCGCGGTCGTCGTCGCGCCGTACGCGACGACGTCCGTCAGCGACTCCTCGGTCCCGTCGCCGTACACGCCGACGACTTCGAGCTGGAGCGTCTCGCCCTTGCCGAGCACGACGGGCGATGGCGCGGTCGTATCCAGGCGAAGCGAAGTCAGCACCGGCGGCGTGATCGGAACGACGATGGACGCCGACGCCGACGGGTGTGTCGCGCTGATCGTCGCGACACCTTCGGCCGTCGCGCGGAACATCCCGGGCGCAGCGTCGAACACTCCGAGCGCACCGTCGCTCACGCCCCACGTCACGTCGGCGGTGACGTCGGCGATCGTGTCGTCGTCGTAGGTCGCCGACGCGGTGAGCGTGACCGACTCTCCGGCGGCCAACGAAACCTCCGCGGGGGTGATCACCAGCGACGTGACGACGGCCGGTTTGTCGACGGGCTTTTTCGTGTCCATCGGGTCGTCGCTCGGGTTCGACGGGTTCGACGGAGCGTTGGGATCACGCACGACCGGGCTCGACGGCTGGATGGGATCCGGCACGCAGGCGAGGACGGCGACGAGGAACAAACCGGGGTGGGCGAGCTTCGACTTCACGCGTTCACGGTAGCGTTTCAGCCGCGTGTAGCGTCAATACGCGCTTCAGCCACAACTCACCGAGTTTGCTCACGGATCTTTGTACTGTCCGTCAGTCGAGCGCGCGCCGCTGGACGGACGGGTCGGGACACGAGTTGACCCAGTCCGACTCCGAATGATTTCGAGCCGCGTGCGCACGACGCGTCGTCAGGTGCTCGGGGCCGCCGCGATCGCGGCCGTAGGCTGCCGTACGGTGCCGTCGACGCTCCCGCCGCGCCTGTCGTGGGGTTGGACCGGCGCGGTCACGACGAGCGGCGCGAAGGTCGTGACGCGTTTCGAGGGTGCTGTCGACGCCACACTCGAAGTCGACCGTGACCGACATGTCTCGCCCGTGCGGCGCGACGATCGCGGCGTCTTCACGTTCGAGCTCACCGACCTCGACGCCGACCGCCGCTACCCGTTGCACGTCCGCGCGGACACCGGCGCGGAGTGGATCGGTGCGGTGCGAACGTTCCCGGAAGAACGACCGACGTCGTTCAAATTCGTCGCGGGGAGCTGCTGCGAAACCGGCAGCGCGCACCCCGTGTTCGAGACGATGCGCCGTCACGATCCGCGCGTGTTCGTGCAGCTCGGCGACCTCCACTACGAAGACATCGACGAAGACTCCGAGGCGCGCTTCCGCGCCGCGTACGACGTGGTGCTCACGAGCAAGTCGCAGTCGAGCCTCTACCGCGAGGTCCCCGTCGCGTACGTCTGGGACGACCACGACTTCGGACGCAACAACTCCGACCGCACGTCCGCGAGCCGCAACGCCGCCAACGCCGCGTACCGCGCGTGTGTCCCGCACCACCCGCTGATCTCCGAGACCGGCGTCTTCCACGCGTTCACCGTCGGGCGCGTCCGCTTCTTGATGACGGACTGCCGATCCCAACGCACCCCACGCGGCGTCGCGCACCGCTACCGCACGATGCTCGGCGCCAAACAGAAGGCGTGGCTCAAGGAGGAGCTCCTCGCGAGCAAGGGCCGCTACGCGCTGGTGGTGTGGGTCAGCCCGGTCGGGTGGATCGGCGCCACGCTCGACGACGACGCCTGGCCCGGCTACCCGGGGGAGCGCGCCGAGCTCGCGCTGTTCCTCGCGGAGCACGGCATCGACAACGTCCTCATGCTCGCGGGCGACGCCCACATGCTCGCGATCGACGACGGCCGCAACAACCGCTACGGCCACGCCGGCCACGCGCAGTTCCCGGTGTTCCACGTCGCCGCGCTCGACCAGGGCGGCTCCGAAAAGGGCGGCCCCTACAGCCACGGCGTCGCGGTGGGGCGCGGGCAGTTTGGACTCGTCGAAGTCGAGGACCGCACGCACGAGATCGAGGTCCGGCTCACGGGTCGAGACGCCGAAGACACCGTCCTCCTCGAACACACGTTTGTCCTCCCGGGTTGAGTCGGTTAGAGGGGGCGGCGTGAAACGGTACTTCGCGCTCCTGATGCTCTGCGCCTGCGCCTCCACCCCGCCCGCGCCGCCGCCGGCCCCCGCGGCCCCGACGGTCGAGGAGGATCTCGCCGCCGCGAAGGCGCTCTTCGAGCGAAACATTCAGGCGATCCAGGACAAGGACCGCGACGCGTACCTCGCGTGTTACCGCCAGGACGATGGCCTGATCCGCGCCGGCGCCGAAGGCACGAAGCTCGGCTTCGAAGCGTTCGCCGCACAGACCTCGTCCGTCGCGTCCGAGTGGCCGGAGTCCCTCGTCGCGAAGGACCTCGTCGTGCACGCCGTCGCACCCGGCGTCGTGTACGGCGCTTACCGCTACGCCGTGACCATCAAGGGCGTGACGACCGAGGGCCTCTCGGAGCGTGTGTTCATCCGCGGCGACGACGGCTGGCACATCGCGGTGTCGACCGCTTTTCAGGACTGACGTTTCGAAACGAGGCACCGGGTTACTGCGTAGGGGCCCGACGGTCGATTCGATCCCCTGCCATGGTGCGATCGAAATACGACTTCGTCGTCGTCGGGAGCGGCCCCGCGGGCCAGAAGGCGGCGATCCAAGCCGCCAAGCTGGGCCACCGCGTCGCGCTCGTCGAACGGAAGATGAGCCTCGGCGGCGTCTCGACGCACACCGGGACCATCCCGAGCAAGACCCTCCGCGAGGCCGTGCTCTACCTCTCCGGTTTCAAGCAGCGCACCTTCTACGGGCGCGGGCACCGGCTCAAGCAGGACATCGAAGCGAAGGACCTCACCGAGCGCCTCGCGATCACCGTCGAGCACGAGGTGGAGATCGTCCGTGACCAGCTCGCGCGCAACGGCGTGGAGGTCCTCGGCGGCCTCGCGCGCTTCGTCGGCCCGCACCGCATGGTGATCGAGGACGAGACCGGCAGCTCCACGGTGGAGGGCGACAAGATCCTCGTCGCCACCGGCACCCGCCCCCGACACCCGGACTGCTTCCAATTCGACGGCCGCGTCGTGATGGACAGCGACGACGTCCTCCGCCTCGAAGAGCTCCCGCGCAGCATGGTGATCGTCGGCGCCGGCGTGATCGGCGTGGAGTACGCGTCGATCTTCGCGGCGCTCGACGTGCGCGTGACCCTCGTCGACAGCCGCGCGTCGATGCTCGACTTCGTCGACCAAGAGATCGTCGACACCTTCATCGCCCTCTTCCGCGACCGCGGCGTCACGCTCCGGCTCGGCGAAGAGGTCGCCACGCTCGAGAAGAGCGGCGGCCGCGTCATCACCCGTCTCGCGAGCGGCCGCGAAGTCCACACCGACGTCGCCCTCGTCACCGCGGGCCGCGTGGGCAACACCGGCGGGCTCGACCTGCACGCGGCCGGCCTCAACGCCGACGACCGCGGGCGCCTCGCCGTGGACGGCGCCTTCCGCACCGAGGTCCCGCACATCTACGCGGCGGGCGACGTGATCGGCTTCCCGAGCCTCGCGTCCACGTCGATGGAGCAAGGCCGCCTCGCCGCGTGCCACGCGTTCGGCGCGGACTCCTGCTCGACGAGCTCGCAGTTCCCATTCGGCATCTACGCGGTCCCCGAGATCAGCATGGTCGGCAAGACGGAGCAGCAGCTCCGCGAAGAGGGCGTCGGCTACGAGGTCGGCGTCGCGCGCCTCCGCGAGATCGCGCGCGGCCAGATCCTCGGGCTCGACTCGGGCCTCCTGAAGCTGATCGTCGCGCTCGAGGATCGCCGCGTCCTCGGCGTGCACATCCTCGGCGAAGGCGCGACGGAGCTCATCCACATCGGCCAGGCGGTCCTGAACCTCGACGGGACGCTCGACTACTTCCTGGAGAACGTCTTCAACTACCCGACGCTCGCCGAGGCCTACAAGGTCGCCGCGCTGGACGCGCACAACCGCATGCCGCGCAGCGCGAAGCGCTCGCTCCGGCTCGCGGGCTGACTACTGCATCCCGGGCATGACGCCGTCGGACGGCCACGCCGGCCCCGGCGCCGGCTTCGTGGGCTCGACCTCGTCGGACTCGTACTCGCCGATCGCTCGCTCCAGCACCTGGAGCGTCGCGTCGAGATCCGCGCGAGGACCGTGCACCGCGTTCCACCCGTCGATGCGCGCGCGCGCCGCGTAGAGGGCGTCGAGCGCGAGGCTGTGTTCGTGGCGATCGAAGTGCAAGCCAGCTTGCACCATGCGTCGCCCGATGTCGTCGACGAGCGTGGCGTACTCCATCTCGGGGCTGTCGAAGTACGCATCCATGGGCGGCGCCGCGGTGTCGAAGTCCACCGCGACCTCGATGCGTTGCTCGAATTCTTCTTCGCCGCGCTCGAACACCAGGCGCGTCGCGAACAGGCGCTCCCCCGCCGCGAGGCCGCCGTCGAGGCGCAGCGTGACCATGCTGCCGCCGCCGTCGCCGTGGCCCGGCGTGCGCAGCGCACCGTCCGGGCCTTGGAGCAGCACCGGGCGCTCCAAGCGCATTCGAGCGCCGTCCCACCGGCTCGCGTCGACGCCCCCGACGTCCACCTCGAACGCACCCGTCCGGGTGATCTCCAGCGCGAGGTCCTTCGCGATCGCGCGCCACGTGCTCGCGAGCTGCGCCGCGACGAAGGTGTCGGCGTCTTCCGCGTCGAGGATGGAGTGGAACAAGCCATCGGCCGCGCCGCCGACGCGCCGTGTGAGGGTGTCGACCTGCGCGTCACCGACGCCGACGATCGACAACAGCACGCCCTGGCGCACGAAGCCGTACGTCTCGCGCACCACCTCTTCCGCGTTGCTCACGCCCCACGTCGGGCGGCCGTCGGTGATCAGCAGGACGCGGTTCTCTCGCTCCGCGTCGAAGTTGGTGACCGCGAGGAACAGCGCCCCTTCGAGCCCTCCCCACAGGTTCGTCGCGCCGCCGAACTCGAGCTCGGACACCGCGGTGTGCAGCGCGGCCCGGTCGTCGCCGACCTCGGCGAGGTCGACCTCGATGCGCGGTTGGTTGCGGAACGTGATCAGCGAGAGCCGATCTTCGGGGTGCAGGCCGTCGATCAGGCCGCCGAGCACTCGACGGATCAGGTCGGTCGACTCCGGTGTGCGGAGCGATGCGGAGAGGTCGACCGCGACGAAGAGGTTGCGCCGTACCTCGACGATCTCCTCCTCCGGGTCCGCGAGGTTCACACCCACGCGCACGACGCGCACGGGCTCCGCGGTGTCGACGTCCGGGACGATGCCGAGCTCGGCGTGAAGACACAGCGGTCCGTCGCAGCACGGGTTCGGGAGCATCGTGTCGTGCTCGGCGAAGACACCTTCGAGCGAGAAGTCGACGCCACGAAGCTCGCCGTTGCGCCCCACGCGATCCGCCGCGACCTCGAGGTCTTCGCTGTGGCCCAGTTCGAGGCGTCCCAGCTCGGGGAGCGTGCAGACCGCGGGCGGCGGCGGCGGCGGCGCATCGAGGAGGTCCTCCGGCTCGGAGGCACAACCGACGCAAAGCACGACCAACGCCGCATTCGACCAACGCATCACCGTCTCAACATACGCGCGTTCGCAGCACCTGGGAACGCTCGCGCTTGACGCGCGGTTCCCCGTGCCAGACCGTGACGTCGCCATGCAGGCGATCGCGCCCTCGATGCACGAGCTCTCCCAGATCGTGCTCCTCCTCGACCCGGCCGAAGCCCGTTGGGATACGCTGAGGGAGCAGGCGGAAGCCCGCTGTCGCGCCCTCGCCGCCGAGCTGGAAACGCTCCGCGGGCGCCTCACGAAGGAGGCCGCGCACGAGCGGCTGGAGGAGGCGCTGGCGTCGGCGAGTGTCACGCTGGAGGAGCTGGCCACGGCGCTCGCGTCCTCGGCCGGGGCGGAGCAAGGGCGGCGGCTGTACGGGGCGCTCGCCAAGAACTACGACCAGATCGCGCGCGCCGTGGAGACCCTCCCGGAGCGCCTCGACCTCCCCGTCCGACGCCTCACGCCGAAGAACTACGCGCGCAACGTCTTCCACGTCGCCGGCGGCCTCGGCGCGGCGTTGATCCTCCACTTCCTCCTCACCGCCGAGCAGGCCGTGTGGGTCATGGTCTGCGTCGCGGGCGGAGGTGCGGGGTTGGAGATCGTGCGCCACCGATTTGCTTCGGCGAACGACTTCCTGATGGGCATCCCGCTCCTGCGGCGCATCGCGCGGCCGCACGAGTACCACGGCATCAACTCGTCGACCTGGTACGCGTTCGGGTTGCTGCTGAGCATCGGCTTGTACGCGAAGTTGCCGGTCGAGGTGGCCTGCGTGGTGCTCGGGTTCGCAGATCCGATCGCGTCGAACCTCGGACGTGCTTACGGACGCACCAAGCTGTTCCGCGGCAAGAGCCTCGTCGGGACGTCGGCGTTCTTTGGCGCAGCGTTGATCGTGGCGTCCGTGTACCTCGTGTTCACGACGGCGCTCCCGCTGTCCTCGGTGTTCGCGCTCGCGGGCGCCGCGGCGATCGCGGGGGCGATCGCGGAGCTGTTCACGGTGCGCGTCGACGACAACTTCTCGGTACCGCTCGCGGTCGCGACCGCCGTACACTTCGCGGGATCATGGGCGCTCGTCGCTTAGCTCTCCCGCTCCTGCTCCTGCTCGCGGGGTGCGCGGGTGAGGACACCGCCCCCGCGGACCGCGACGGCGGCGCGGTGGTGGACGGCGGTCCCCTGGACGCCGGTTCCGTCGACGCCGGTGCGCGCGACGGTGGCGAGCGCGACGCCGGTACGGAGCCGGAGGGCTTCGGCGTCATCTCCGGAGCGTGCGGCGAGCTCGACGACGAGCTGACCGCCGCGACGTCCTCCAAGCTCGACAACGCGATCGACTTCATGATGGACGGCTACGACGACGGCGACTTCGGGCGCCTTACGGACGGCGGCCAGGAGATCATCCGCGACGGGAACGCGGGCGGGAGCTCGTTGCTCTCGGAGGTGTTCGCCTACGAGGTGCTCGAGCGCTGCGAGGGCGCGGCGTTGGAGTGGACGGAGACCGAGGTCGAGTACGTCGACATGATGGGCAAGATCACCGACCTCGTCGTGACGATCGACGGCGAGCGCATCGGCGTCAGCGTCACCCGCGCCGTGAAGTTCCCCTTCGACGACCCCTACCCCGTCGCGGACGCGCAGGCGCTCCTCGAAGACAAACTCGCGGACATCCTCTTGAGCTCCGCGAACGTGAAGCCCGCGTTCGCGTGGTCGAAGCAGATCCTCTCGGTGATCGCGTACAGCCCGCAGCACGCGGAGTCGCTCGAGACCGCGTACGCTGCGATCGACGCGAACACCAAGAGCGACACGATCGTGTACGTCACCGTGACGAACGGCGACGACGCGTTCCTCTACTGACGGCCGTTCTGGGCGCGCCGACGACGCAGCACGAGCGCTGCGCCGACGATTAAGAAGGCCTCGGCGATCGACGAGCGCGAACGATGGGTCCGGCAGCCGCACCCGGCCTGCTCCGCGCCATCGTCGCGGCCGGGTCTCGGTTCGTAGCATTCGATCGTTCGTCCGGCGGAGATCAGCGGCGCGCAGACGCCCGTCGGGTCGACTTCGACCTCGAACACCTCGCCCACCTCGATGGGCACATCGACGAACGCGCCCCACGGACGCTGCGCTTCGTCCAGCACGACGACCGACATGGTTCCTGCACCGGTCGCCGTCAGCGTCAGCCTGAAGGGGCCGGCCTCGGGCAAGTCGACGTACCACCCGCGCTCGTCGTTCGCCTCGGGCACCGACATGAACCCGGTGGTGCGGGTCCGTCCGTAGCTGCTCACGAGCGCGCCGTCCGGCTCGATTCCGTACGTGCCGCCGGACGGATACGCGAGGTGAAAGACCACAGGCGACCCGATGTAGAGTCCGCCGGAGGGATCCGTGGGGGACACCGGCCAATCGATGAGCTCGTACGGCGCCCCCAGCTCGCGCTGGCACGCGTCGAGGTAGTCGTTCTGGCACCCGTCGAACCGGACGAGATTGATACCGATACCCCCGGGGCCGAGCTCGTAGAGCGGAAGATCCTCGTTCTCCGGATAGTACGGGTAGGGGCCGCCGGCCGACGGGTAGTAGGGCGGTAGGTATGTCGTCTCGCCACCGGAGGTACACGCCCGGACGCAAGCTCCCGCGTAGGGGTGTGGACGCGGATCGATGTCCGCTTTGTACGGGACGAGCCGGCTCCCGTCGTACTCTTCGTAGGTGTAGGTCGCCGGCTGCTGCGACGGCCAGGGATCGAAGATGCGTAGGATGTCTTCGTCCTCGTGATTCGGGTCGAACCCCGCGGATGCCGCGTAGACCACGACATAGTGATGGTCGCCGCCCGTCCACTGCACGGGTCCGTAGTCGAGCCCGTTGAGAATCCAGGCGCGACTGCGATCGTGGCGAAGCGCGTTCAACCACACGAGGGTGATGTGCTGGTACTCCTGGCAGAACACGTTGGTCCCCACGTCGGCTTCGTTGGGAGCGTTGGGACCGACCCGCCAACTCTCACCCGTGAGCGGGTTGCCAGCGTACGAGTCGATAATCCACAACGCGATGTCCACGGTACCGATGTCACCGCGCAGACCGCTGCGCACCTCGTTCATCGCGCCGTAGGGAATGAACGGCGCCGCACCTTCGAAACGCTCCGTCAGCTCCTCGAGGTTGTCGATGACCTCGAGCTCCACGGATGACTCGCTCATCCCGTGTAGGGCGCGCACCGTAATCGCGGAGAGATCCTCCCCACGAAAGAGGTCCGAGGTCCTGAGCCAGGCCCGCGCCACGCCCGCCGCGTTGGTTCTCAGATCGACCGAAGACAAAAACGAACCGTCGGCGGAACGCGCGACTCCGACGTGGCCGGCTCGGCCGTCTGCGTTCGCCACCTCGACCCGCACGAGCGCGTTGCCGAGCGGGTCGCCGTCGTCCGTGGTGACCTCGACGTCCAAGACGGTTGACGTGTCGCCGTACGCAGTGATCATCTCGGCCTCGAGCGTCGCGCGGTCGAGGCGATGGTCTGGAATCACGACCGTCGTCGCGCCCGCGCTAAGAGCGACCTCCCCCGTCTCGTCCTCTTCGATGGTCGCGATGACGACCGGCGCCGAGTAGTTCTCGTTGACCCACGTTTCGGCAGGCCCGCCGTCACCATTCCAGACCGTGATGCCGCCCAGTGGATGCCAGTGTGTCCCGAGGGGTGGATCGATCTCGCCCTCCCCGCACGAGGAGCGGTGAACGACCTTGTCCCCCGCGGGTTCGTCACCGTGGGCGCCGTGCCGCTGTACGACCTCTCGCCCGTTCTGCATGAACCGAACCTCGTACGAGACGGCGCCGGCCTGCGCGCGGAAGTCGACGACGCCCAGTCCGGTCGACCAGGTGTAGAACTCGCCGGTCTTCGTGTTGGTGCATCCGCCGGTCACCGGCACGACGACGGTGCCGATCGTGGCCGGCACGGCGACGGTCGACGTGGTCTGTGCAGCCGCTTCGGCGGCATGGACCGACGCAGCCAGAACGAGCAGGGGAGCTAGGCGAGACGCGCAGACGTTCCTCATGGGGGCGATCCAACGACAAGCGCATTAATCGCCGCAAGGTCGAAACATTAACTGTCCCCGTTAAGCGTTCGCGGTCACATCTACATCAATCAAGGAAAGCGGTCGCGCGACCCGAGCGTGCCGAGCGGCTTCGGAGCCCGTCGGTCACTCTGACCAGTTATGTCAGAGAGAACCAGACAATGGACCTCGATGAAACGAACCCTTCTGTTGATGATCTCTGCTTCCCTGATGACCGCCTGCGGTGACGACTTCACGTTCGAACCCGCCGAGCGAATCGCACGCGACCTCGTCGTCGTGTGTCCCGATGCTTCGCTGAACAACGAGTCCGCACGGGACGCGTGTGCCGATGGCATCGCGCGCTCTGCCGTGTTGTTCGACTACATGGACGGGCTGATCCGTTGGGGTCGAATCGACTCCGACGCTTCGTTCGATCCACAGGCGAACGACGAGCTCACGAAGCTCGGCTCGCTCACCGCGCGTCGCGCGTACCTGTCGATGTTCCAGTTCCAGGACGAAGGCACGATCGAGCAGATCGACGACGCCACGATCATCCTGCGCATGCCCGTCACGTTCCGCAACGCGATGGAGCTCGGCGCGTACCCGGAGCCGTTCTGGTGGGACGCGAACGTCTGGGACGCGTACCAGCAGACGACCGAGATCGTGTTCACGTTCATCGACGAACGCATCGTCGCGATCTACATGTCGGGTCGTGATCCGGAGCGTGCGTCGCGCGACCCCGGTCCGCTCGTGACGGACTGGACCTGGGTCGACGACCACGGCGTCACGCAGCCGTACGCGGCGCAGTTCAGCTACCTGTTCTCGTCCGACAACCCGTACGCAGCGGAGCTGGAAGAGACCGCCGACGGTTTCGTCTATGCGATGCGCTCCGCGGACTGCACGTCGTGTCACGTGCCGAGCAATCCGGGGAACCTTCGACACGTGGGTCTGCTGAACTATCCGAACCAGACGCTCGGGTTGCGCGAGCGACTCGTCTACGTGTTCGAGGAGCGAACGATGCCTCCGGCGATGCCGTTGGAGGATCACGTGAACGAAGATCTGCTGCGTCGAGCGATCGGGTTCGACATCATCGCGGATCTCGCGATCGCCTACGAAGCGCCCTGAGCGGGCTTCGTAAGACGTAACATCTTCCCGGTGCCGAGCCCGTCGATCTTCGGCGGCGGGCTCGGCAGCCCCGCCCAGTAATCTCTACGCTCGTACAGGTCGACCGTCGCGCGCAGGTGCCCGTCCTGCGAGAAGATGGCCCCACCCTCGCGCAGCCGCGGATAGAAGTGCGACGTGCACTGCTCTGTCGAGCTGATCAGATCCACGTCGAACAGCGCGACGTCGACGTGCCCGTCGAACGCCGACAGCGTCTCGGCGAACAGCCCCTTGTGGAACGAGCACAGCTCGGGTGCGCCGAACTCCGCGACGCGTTTCTTCACCGCGGTGAGGCGCCCCTTGAACGCGCCGCGGCGGAACACGAGCTCACGTCCGTCCAGGAGGTGATGTTGTTCGTCGTTCTCCGGAATCCCTTGAAACGAATCGAACACGACGAGCCGACCGCCCGCGATCTTGGTGGCGAGGCTCAGCTTCGCCGTGCTGGATCCCGATCCGGCTCCACACTCGACGACGGTGAGATCGTCGCGCCCCGCGCACAGGAAGATGTGGTGGCAGACGCGGAGGATCTCTTCGAGGGTGTGGTAGCCGCGGACGGCGTTCGTGGTCTTCGTGATGTCCGCGAGGAATCGCAGCCGCTCGCGCAGCGGGAAGTCGAACGGGTAGGACGCACGAAGGAAACGCGCGACCTCGTCGCGGTCGCGCGTCACGAGGAACTTCAGCGACTGGTACTTGCGGTACCACGTCCCCGTCCCGCGCTTGATGAAACGCGGGCGCGACCAACGGGCGGGCGATGCGCCCTTCCCCATGCTGACGCCGAACGTCACGGCGATTCAGCGCCCCTTGTACTCCATCATCGACTGCATGGCGGACTCCGCCTCGCCGGCGATCTCGCGCTCCTCGCGGATGCGATCCGCGCAGTCCTCACACAGCTTCACGGTCTTCCGCCCGACCTTCATGCGGACGGCCTCGTCGGTCTCGTCCCCACACTCGGCGCACTCGTACACAGCCATACCCCGGTTCCAACGCGATTCCGGCCGCCTTGTCACCCTTTGATTGGCGGTCGTACGGCCCGATTCGGCTTTTTTTCCGATCGGGCCTAAGAAAAGTCTCGGTCGCCCGTTGTGCGGGTGACAACCGATGGCGGGCGGGAGGAACAGGGCGGCGCGGGTCCGTCGCGCGGTGCAGCGACACGAGCGCCACCTGGTCGCCTACGCGACGGGGCTGGTGCGCGACCGCGAGCGCGCGCGGGACTTCGTGCAGGAGTCCTTCCTTCGTCTTTGCCGCGAGCCCGAGGAGCTCCCCGACGAGCGGGTGGCGCCGTGGCTCTTCAAGGTTTGTCGAAACCTCTGCCTCGACGAGCTTCGAAAGGCCGGCCGCATGACCACCCTCGACACCCCCAGCGCTCAGCTCGAGTCGCCCGGTCCACGTGAGACCGAGGACCTCGACGCCGCGCTCGCGCTCATCGAACGCCTCCCCGTGAACCAGCGGGAGTGCATTCAGCTGAAGTTCCTCCACGAGCTGACCTACCGCGAGATCGCCGAGGTCACTTCGCTCTCGGTGAGCAACGTCGGCTACCTCATCCACGTTGGGCTGAAAGCGGTCCGTCAGGGCCTCACCGAAGAGCCCGTCACCCTGCAGAAAGGAGTCGCGCGATGAACCGCGAAGTCGAGATCACCGCGCTCGCCCTCGGCGAGTTGGACGAGGAAGCCGCGCGCTCGCTGGAGGCGACGCTCACGGACGCCGAACGGGAAGAGGTCGAAGAGATCCGATCCCTCGCGGGGCTGCTCGCCACCGCGCCGCGTCCGGCCGACGGCCTGGACGTGAAGCGACACGCCGCGATCGACGCGGCGCTCTCGCGACCCGCGGACGCGACGCGGAACGCCCACCGCGCGAAGCGTCGCCGACCGCTGCGCTGGGTCTTCGGGGCGGCGAGCGTCGCCGCAGCGGTTTGTGCGTTCGGCGCCTTCCTGATGGTCGGCACGATGTACGACGCCGCCCTTCCCGCCGGCCGGCCGATGCCCGGGTACGACACCCTCCCGGCGATGAAGGCCGACCCCAAACGACGCGCAGTGCGGGCGCGCGCGATCGCCGAGCGACGGGCGCGGAGCCGGGTCGCTGGGAAGCCCGCGGCCAGCGCACCCCTCGCTCGGCGCAAGGCTTCGCCGAACGCCGTCGACCGTCAGCCGCCAATGGAGTGGAAGCAGAAGACGGCGACGCCCAACAACGACCCGCGCGCGCTGATGAAGTCGTCGCTGTACGATGCGACGCCGGACGCGGCCCCCGAGTACGACGCGGTGATCGAGCGTGACTTCGTCGCCGTGAGGGACCGCCCGGTGACGACGCTGGCGGTCGACGTCGACACCGCCGCGTACGCCAACGTCCGTCGCCATCTGATGCGCGGCGAGCGACCGCCGCGCGACGCGGTTCGGGTCGAGGAGATGATCAACTACTTCGCGTACGACCTCCCGGCGCCGACCGACGGGCACCCGCTCGCCATCATCGCGGACGTCACCGATGCGCCGTGGAACCCGAACCACCTCGTCGCGCGCGTCGCGCTGTCGTCGAAAGCTGCCCGGCCGGCGAAGCGCGCGCGGGCGAACCTCGTGTTCCTCGTCGACGTCTCGTGCTCGATGAGCGAACCGAACAAACTCGCGCTGATGAAGTCGTCGCTCGCCCGCACGGTGCGGGGGCTGAACGAGGACGATCAGATCGCGATCGTCAGCTACGCCTCGAGCGCAAAGACGCTGCTCGCCTCGACGTCCGCCGCGAACCAATACGTGATCGATCACGCGATCCGTCGCCTCGTCCCGGGCGGTCAGACGAACGGCGCGGAGGGGCTCCGTACCGCGTACGCGGTCGCGGCCAGGAACCACATCCCGGGCGGCATCAACCGCGTGATCGTCGCGACCGACGGTGGCTTCAACGAAGGGCCGACGGACCGCGATGCGCTCGTGCGACTGATCCAGACCCAGCGCGCGAAGAACACGTTCCTCACGGTGCTCGGCCTCGGCGACGACCTGAAGGACGGCCTCCTCGAATACCTCGCGGACCGCGACGACGGGCACTACCACGTGATCGACAGCGCCGAGGAAGCCAACCGGGTGCTCTCGCAGCTCGTCGGCGGGACGCTAGCCATCGTGGCGAAGGACACCAAGGTGCAGCTCGAGCTCAACCCTCGCCGCGTCGCGAAGTACCGGCTGATCGGCTACGAGAACCGGCGCCTCGCCAACACCGACTTCTCGAACGACAGCGTCGACGGCGGGGAGATCGGCGCCGGCCACGCGGTGACGATGCTCTACGAGCTCATCCCCGCGCCCGGGAACGACGACGACCAGCTCCTGTACCAGGACACGACCAGCACGGACGGCGTCGACAAACGCAACGACCTGTTCCGGGTCCGCGTCCGGTACAAACCGCCGCACGGCGACACGAGCCGCAAGATCGAACGCTCGGTCCACGCGTGGAAGGGACACCACCTCGGCGCACCGCACGACCTGCGGTTTGCAACCGCGGTTGCGGCGTTCGGGATGCGCCTCGCCGACTCGCCGTACCAGGGACGAATCTCCTACGAGGCGATCGCCAAACTCGCGCGCGGATCGCTGGGCGAGGATCGCGACGGCCGACGCAAGGAGCTCGTCCAGCTGGTGGAGCGCGCCGCGCAGCTCGAACGGTGATCACTCTGCGAGGCGCGCGCGGAGCCACGCGATCGACTCGGTGGTGCGCCGCTCTTCGAACGCGAGGAAGCCCCAGGCGACATCGGTGTGCGTGCCCTGATCGACCACGACGTAGTCGACGTCCACGCCGCCCGCACGCAGCGACTGCACCACTTCGGTGGTGAACGCTTCGGGCACCACGGTGTCGGCCGACCCCTGGTAGATCCGCAGCGGTGCGGTCTGTGTGTAGGGCGCGACCGCGTTGGCGTCGAACGCTGCGCCCACTTCGGCGTAGGTGCTCCAGTCCCGCGCAGCAAAGGCCTGCGCGAAGCCGGGCGCGTAGAGCTGCGCGGGGTCGTAGGGGATGGTCGTGAAGAGCGTCGGCCCGCCGGCGTCGTTCGTCACACACCACGTCGCGAGGGCGCCGTCGATGGTGGGACGGACCGAAGGCAGGAAGACGTCGTTCGTCCAGCCGTAGTGATCGGCCCACGCGGCGAACGCCATCACGAAGAACACGTGGTGGCTCCCGAAGAGCGGCGCGGACGTCGACCATTGCGCATCCCAGACCGAGGCCGGGGCGGTGGCGGAGAAGGCCTTGATGTCGAGCTCGGGGGCGTAGTCGTCGTGCATCATCGCGGCCGCGAGCGTCGCGTGCCCGCCCTGGCTGAGGCCGACCACCGCGTACCGTCCGGAGGTCGCGACGTCGAGGCGCGCGGCGAGCGCGGTGGCCGCGCGCAGGCCGTCGAGCGACGCGGCGCCTTCACTCTCGCGCACGAGGTACGGGTGCAGGCCGGGGGTGCCGAGGCCGGGGTAGTCGACGGCGACGCCGATCATTCCGCGCGCGCCGAAGAGGCCGGCGAGTCCGGCGCCGTACGCGGAGTCGGAGAGGCGGCACGGGTCGTCGACGCCCGAGGTGCCGTGGTTGTTGCCGACGATCGCGAAGCCCCCCGGCGGGGGCTCGGCGTCGGGGACGGTAACGGTCGCGAGGGACTCGTCGCCGTTGGTCGCGAAGCGGATCGTGTAGACGGTGTAGCCGTTGTCGATCGTGAGCGACGGCGCGATCAGGGCGGCGAGCTGCGCGCGGGTGGCGGAGGCGAACACTCGGACCTCGCGGAGGCAGCCGTTCGTGGTGCAGGCGGGGTCGATCGGCGGTAGCCCGGCGTCGCGCGCCGGACCGGCGTCGTGAGGAGGTCCGGCGTCGTGAGGAGGTCCGGCGTCACCCGCGGGGCCGGCGTCGCGGAGCGGGCCGGCGTCGGCCCGCGTGCCGCCGTCCCGGAGCGCGCCCCCGTCGAGGTGTGATCCGGCGTCGTGCGCCACGTCGGGGGTAATCGGCTCGTTCCCCGAGCAAGCGGCGAGGAACAGGCCTGCCACGAAGCACCACGCACGCACGACACGGCGTTATCAAGAAGGTGCGCGGACCCGCAATCCGCCCGCAACCCGCCGCGCTCGATCGAAGAAATCGAAGAAATCGGACAAGGCTCAGCCCCCTTGCGGACACCTCGTCTCGGAACCCATCGTGTCGGTGGCCCCGCCGCCGGTCGGGTCCGATGCGTGACGAGGTAACCCGTGATTTCGCTCGCTGCCCTGATACTCACGCTCTCGTCCGCGCCGCCGGCCTGCGTCGGGCTCGCGGGTCCGCCCGATCTCCTCGACGACGTGCGCGTCCGCCTCCGGGTGCCGACCCCCTGCCGGCGCGTAGAGGTTTCGCTCGCGCGCGTCGACGGCGCGATCGAGGTCGCCGTCGACGGCGACACCCGCCGCGTCTCCACCCCGAGCCTGGCGGCCGCGGTCGTGGAGTCGTGGGCGACGCCCCCCGCGTTCGGTGCCGTGGCGCCGCCGCCGAGGCCCGCCCCCGCGGTGGCGCCCGCCGCTTCGACGGCGCTCGAGGATGAGAACGAAGCCGTCGTCGGGCTGTCGGTTCGGGGAGAGGGCGGGACCAGCGAGGGCGCGGCGACGACCGCGGGGTTGGTGGTGCGCGGCGATGTCCGCGTGCGCGACGTCTTCTTCTGGGGCGCCGGTCGCTTCACGTACACCCTCGAGGACCCGGATTGGGCCAGCCTCGGGTCTCGCACGCAGAGCGACTTCCTCGTCGGCGTCGAGTACCGCGTGCAGGTCGGCGCGATATCGATCGCGCCCGGCGTCGGCGGCGGCTTCGGCGTGACCCACTCGACGCTCGGGTTCCAAGACGTCTCCTTGACCTCGCCAGGACTCGTGCTCCACGCGGGCACGCGCATCGCGATCCCGCTGGGCGACACCTTCGCGCTCGAGCTCGCGGCCTCCGCGAGTTACCTCCCCTTGGTCGATCGGCCCGACCTTCGGGTCATCGATGTGTCACCGGTGGGTTTCCTCCGCGCAGTCGCGCCACGTTGGCTGGCGAGGCTCGGCGCCGGCCTCCGCTGGGGCCTCTTTTGAGCGCGAAGGTCATCGCGCTGTCCGAAGCCACCGAGAGCGACGAAGCGCTCCTCGCCGCGTGCGTTCGTCGAGAGCAAGCTGCCTTGCAGAAGCTCTTCGCCCGGCACCGCGACGCAGTGCACCGCGTGCTGGCGAGAGTCCTCGGTGCAGCCAGCCCGCACCTCGAGGACGCGCTCCAGCTCACCTTCCTCACCGCCTGGCGTCGCGCCGATTCCTACGCGGGGACCGCGACGGTGCGTTCTTGGCTCTTCGGCATCGCTTCGAACGTCGCGCTCAACTACGCCCGCTCGGAGCAGCGGCGGCTTCGTTTCCTCGACCGCTTCGCCGTGCGCTTTCGCGCCGAGCCTCCGCGCATCGACGACGTCGTCGCAGAGCGCGAGCTCGTGGCGCGGGTGTTGGATCGCCTCGCCACGCTGCCCGCCGACCTGCGGGTCGCGTTTGTGCTCTGCGATCTCGAAGGCCTCTCCGGAGTCGAGGCGGCGAGCGTCGTCGGCGTACGCCCGGGCACTATGTGGAGCCGACTCCACCACGCGCGTCGGCGCCTCCGCGCCGCGCTGGAGGCGGAGCGATGAAGCGCTGTCCGTCCTTCGACGATCTCTCGCGCGCGTTCTCGGAGGGGAACGCGGCGACGAAACGGCACGTCGGCGGCTGCCCGCGCTGCGCCGCGACGTGGCGTGATCTCGGCGCCGTACGCGACGCCGCCTCCGCGCCGGTCCCCCCGCTCTCCGACGCGGCGGCCGAACGCGTAGCGCAGGCGTTGTGGGCGAGGACCTCCCCTTCGGCCGCGGTTCGAACCGCGAAGCCGCTCGACCTTCGCCTCGTCGGCGCGGCCGTCCTCACGATCGTCGCGCTGTTGCTCTGGTGGGCGCCGTGGTACCCGCGCGCGCCGCAGGCCGCCCGCGTCACGCCCATCGCGGACGCCGACTACGAGCGCTCGGTGCGCTACGACGGCGAACGCGCTCGGCAGGAGATCGTGCGGGTCCGACGCGGCCACCTCCGCCTCGACGCGACGGAAGGCGTACCGCTCCGCCTCCTGACGTCGGACGTGCGCGTCGAGGGCACGGCGTTCGACGTCGTCGTCGTCGACGAACGCCTCGTCGAGCTCACCGTCCGCGCGGGTTCCGTCGCGTTGTGGCGGGGCGAGGGACCGCCGCGCCTGCTTCAGGTCGGCGAGCGATGGACCGCCGGGGGAGCGGCGAACGCCGACGGGAGGAGCGCGGTGACCGAGGGCGTTCCTGCGACCGCCGAACCTACGGTCGGAGCAGGCGCCGCCGGAGCCTCGGCGCAGCCTCGGATGAACGAACGGGACAAAACGCCGGACGGATTCGAGCCCTGGTCCGACCGGAGCAGCGCCGCACCCGTGGAGCCCGGCGCCTCCGCACGGTGGCCGCGCGCCGCGAACCCAGGCGAACCGCCGGCGCCGCGCGCCCCTGCGCGATGGACCGGGAGCGAACCGTCGAGGCCGGGCGCCTCTGCACGCCGGACCGGGAACACAACCGGACCAGCAGCGCCCGGCGCCTCCGCAGGGCGGAACGGGCACGCCACCGCACCGGCGGCGCGAGTCTCCGCAGGACGGAACGGGAACACGACCGGACCACCAGCGCCCGGCGCCTTCGCAGGGCACGCCACCGAGCCGTCGGCGCCCGGCGCCTCCGCGGGACGGAACGGGAACACAAGCGCCCCGTCTGCGCGCGGAGTCTCCGATCGGACGCCCGATGGCCGGACCGGAACGCACGATGCGCCGACCGACGCCGCCACGCGGCGAGGCGCCCGAGGCGCGGAGCCCGCGCCGCCTTCTCCCGCCGCTCGTGACGACGCGTCCGCGCGCGCGCCGAAAGGAGGCGACGATCCTTCCGCCGAAGCCCCCTCGGCGCCCGCCGCCGACGCCCGCCCGCGCTCCGACGCGGAGCTCGCATTCGAGCGAGGGTGGTCGGCCTTCCGCGCCCAAGACCTCGACGACGCGGCGCGTGCGTTCGCGAAGGTGGAGCAGATCGCCCCGTCCTCCGCGCTCGCGGAGGACGCCGCGTACTGGCGCGCGATCGCGCTGCTGCGCGCGAAGCGCGAGGAGGCGCTTCAGGCGCTGCGGGCGTTCGTCGCGCGCCACCCGAAGGCCACGCGAGCCCCCGAGGTCTGGGTGTTGCTGGGGTGGAGCGAGCTGGCACGGTCGAACGTCGACGCCGCGCGTGACGCGTTCGTCCGCGGGCGCGCGGAGGGCGGTCCCGCGGTGCGCGCCGAAGCGGACCGCGGGCTCGCGGCGATCGACGACGGCTGAGCTAGACCGCTTCCCCGCCGCCCTGGAGCGCCGTCATCAGCGCGAAGAAGTGCTCGGGCCGCGACGTGAGGTAGAGCTGCTCCCACGCATCGATCACGTTCGACGTGTACGCATCGACGGCGCGCATCACCGTCGCCGTCCACGCCACCGCGTCGGTCGCGCCCGCCGTGACCACGCCGCGATCGAACACCGCGGGCGCCTCCACGTAACGCTCCGTCCCCGCGTAGCCGGTGCCGAGCAGGTACTCCCGCGCGTTACTCGTGTGGTCGCGATCGTCGAGCAGACCCACCCGCGCGAGGCCGGACGTCGCGCCGCAGATGGCGGCCACCACGACGCCATCGTCCACGAGCGCCTTCGCACGTTCGAGCGCCGCACCGTGCTGGCCTTCGTCCCACGCGGAGGAACCCGGGAGCACGAACACGGCGGGGCGCTCGGACGCGACTTCGTCCAACGTCGCGTCGACGGCGACCCGCAAGCCCCCCATCGTGGTGCGCGGCGCCTTCGACTCCGCGACCGTGCGGATCGTGAAGCCCCCCGGGAGCGGTCGACCATGCCCGCCCGCGAGGTGTGCAGTGAGGAATCCAATCTCCCAGTCCGCGAGGGCGTCGGGGAGGAACAGCTCGAGGGTGCGTTGTTTCATGGCTTCGATTCAACACTCGATTCGTGTCAGAATCTGTCACCAATGATCCGCGCTGATCGTGTGATGGATCTCCTGGAGCTCCTCCGCGCCCGCGACCTCTGCTCCGTGCAGATGCTCGCGGACGAGCTGAAGACGAGCCGCCGCACCATCCTCCGCGACCTCGCGACGCTGCGCGCCCGGGGCTGGCCGATCCGATCCGACACCGGCCCCGGCGGCGGCGTGTACCTGGACCGCGACCGCGGCCTGCGCGCCGTACACCTGGGCCTCGACGAGATCATCGCGCTGTGGCTCGCGGCGCAGCTGAGCGCGCGGTCCGGCACCCTCCCCTGGAGCGCCGCCTCGCGGTCCGCGCTCGACAAGATCCTCGCGAGTGTCCCCGACGACCGCGCCCGAACGCTGCGCCGCCTCGTCCGCCGCGTCGTGATCGGCCCGCTCGCCACCCCGCGGGTCCTCGCGGACCTCGGCCAACCTCCGCCGGAGCTCCTCACCACGCTCGAGCGCGCCTTCGCGGAGGATCTATGCCTGACGTTCTCGTACGTGGACCGCCACGGTCGTCGCACGCGACGCACCGTGGAGCCGCACGGCCTCCTGGTGGAGCACCCCGCGTGGTACCTGCTGACCCGCGATCGAAAACGCGACGCTCCGCGTATGTTCCGCATGGACCGCGTGCGCCGCCCGAAGGTTCAGGACGACGCGCCCTTCACCCCCGACTTCGAGGGCCTGAAGGCGGAGTACCTCGCGAGCCGGTCCTAGCGCGCTTCGAGGTGCGCGACGCCCTTGGCGCGATCGATCTCGATCGTGTGGCGGGCGAGGAAACTCAGACCGAGCAACCCGATCATCCCCTCCGGCAAGTCGTCTTGCACGACGGCCGGGATGTTCTTCGCCTCGATGCCCTGCACCTTCACGGACTCCAACGTCACGAGGTACGCCTCACGCAGCCCGCCGGCGGTGGCGACGAGGATGCGCTGCTCGCGGTCGATCGACACGCCGGCCTCCTCGGCGAGCGCTCGGGACAACACGACGTACGTCGCGCCGGTGTCGAGGATCAGGCTCGCGGTGGTTTTTCCGTTCAGCTCGACGGGCGCGCGGATGATGCCCGACTCGGCGTCGAAGCGAATCTTCGCCTTCCCGCGTGTCGTCACCGCGCTGCACCTCGGGTTCGACTTGAGGCGGTCGAGCTGCTTCTTCACCTTCAGGTCCGACCACGCCTTCGGGTGGTAGTAGAGGAACTGCTCGATCGGGAAGATGCCCTCACACGGCTGGTCCATCTTCTCGTACATACGCGCGAGGTTGAACGGGATGCGCGTGATGCGCGGTTTGTTGGCGATGCACTGCCGGTAGTCCGCCGCCGCCTTGTCCCACTGCCCTGCCTGCTCGTAGGCCATGCCGCGCCACCACCAGAAGTCCGCGTCCTCCGGGCGGTCGTCGATCAGCATCGTCACGTCCTTCACCGCGAGGTCGAGCTCACTCAGACGTTTGTGCGCTTCGTAGGTAATCCACCTCAGCCTGAGCAACTCACCGCACTGATCGAAGAATTGCTGAGCGCGCGTGAGCGCGCCGCGGTTGTCACCCGCCGACAACATCTTGTCCGTGAGTTGCACGATCTTCGCGCGGTCACACGGCTCCTTCTCGAGCTGCGCGCTGAGTTTATCGATGTCCCGCGCGTAACGCCCGTAGTCGTACTTCGGCTCCTGTAGCGCCATCCACACGCCGAGGCCCACCACCGCCGCGCCGGCGAGCCCGACGACCAGCGCCGTGGTGACCTTCTTGCTGCGGTGCGCCTTCTGCGCGCACGGCGGACAGAACACTCGCCCACCCACCATGGACGTACACACCGTGCACATCGCCTGCGTACAGCCGGAGCACGTGTCGAACGCGGCCACCCCCGCGTGGCGGTAGCACTGGACCTCCACGTCAGTCCTTCAGCACCCGCGCGAAGAACTCATCGTGGTCCTTCGCGAAGTCCTCGAAGCCGGAGACGACCTGGTGACGCAGCTCCTCGTGCTGGTCCTTCGGTGTGTAGTCGAACGCACGCTCGACCCCCCGCGCCGCCCACTCGAAGTGGTCCGCCTCCGCGCCACCGCCATGACCGGAGTGCACTTCGAGCCACGCGTAGGGCACGTGTTTCTCACCGGCCACATCGAGCTCGGTGTTCTTCAGGTACGCGGTGAGCGCCGGCGCCTTCGCGGTGAGTTTCTCGTCGAGCACCGAGAACTCCACGTCCGCGAGCACCTCGCTGCCGAGGTGGTAACCCATCGCCCGAAACACCGCGAGCGCCGTGTCGTTCCCGCGCGCGCCGTAACCGTACGCGACCTGGTCGTTGAGTGACTTCAGCCACTCCGGCTCCACGAGCAGCGCGTTCACCTGTTCGACGTCCGCGAGCGGCGCGACGCCCTCCGCTTCGGCGCCGTACTTGATCAACCCCGCGATGAACGCCTGCGCGAGGCACCGGTGGGTGTCGCGTTGCTGCGTCGTCGAGTCATCGAACTCATCGCGCGCGGCATCGAAGAAGTAACTCGCCACCAGCACACTTCGATCCGCCACCGCCCGTATCGGCTGATCCGGATCCAGGAACATCCGCCTCGACCGCCCGATCTTACCCGCGAGCGCGGCGACCCCCGCTCCGAAGAACCCATTCCACGAGGTGTAGTTCGCGAGCACGCGCACCCGCTCGATCGGGTCGTTCACGATGTGGTCGACGACCGCCTCCACGCGCTGATGACTCGCGTCGAAATCGTGGTGGGCCTTCAGGTCTTCGAGCCCAATCATCGGGCACCTCCTTGGTCAGGTCGTCTGTTTCGCGGGCTGGGGTCGCAGCATCGCGTCCAGCTCGTCTTCGATCGCGTGGTCGAGCGCCTCCTCGACGCGCATCCGCTCCGCGGCTTCGCGCAGCTGCGTCCCCACTTCGGGCGCGGTCGGGTTGGCGACGACCTGCTGGTAGACCTCTTCCAGGGAGTCCGCCATCGTGAGCATCGTCGTTTCGACCTCGGTCTGCCGCGTGCGGAGCGTCGTGCGCCGCTTGATGAGCGCCTCGAGATCGTTCCGCGTCTTCTCGAGCCGCACCCGCTCGGAGCGCGACGAAGCCTTCTCGATCTGCCGGGCGATGTCCGCCACACGCGATTGGAGCGTAGTCTCGTCGATCATGTTGCGACGATCGGCCATCGTGAGGTTCGCGAGCCAGTAT
Organism: Deltaproteobacteria bacterium; assembly: GCA_040218735.1. Taxonomy (GTDB): domain Bacteria; phylum Myxococcota; class Kuafuiibacteriia; order Kuafuiibacteriales; family Kuafuiibacteriaceae; genus JAUHYN01. Next base: position 259,193 of record JAVJQW010000041.1, on the reverse strand, counting down.
CCGAGCCACTTCACCGTCGCGTCGTCGAGCGCTTCGACGTCGCGGTCCGAGAGCTGCGTCTCGTGTTTCGCGGCCATCGCCTGCAACGACGTGATCCGATCCCGCATCCGCCGGTACGTCGCCCACATGTCCTCGGACTCGAACCCGACCCGCGTCTGGATCTCCTGGATGAGGTGGTTGCGCACCTCCTCCCGCCCGCGCGAGCGGAACTTCTTGTCGACCTTCTCGCGGAACTTCGGGCTACTCGGAATGAAGAGCGAAGCGATCGCCTCCCCGGCGCCGAACGCGATCACCGGGATGAGCCCGACGCCGAGCCCGAACGGGATCGACAACACGGCGCCGCCGACCAAAGCCGCCGCCGCCGCGTAGCCGTTGTTCGGGTGCAGCAACATCTCCTTCAGGTAGGAGGGCTTCTTCTTTTCCTTCGCCGCCACCGCTTCAACTCAGATCGACACCCGCATCTGACCGCGCGAGCCACCGCCGTGGAGGATCGCGAGGACGTCCTCCTCCATCTTCACCGCCTCCGTCGAGCGCTGCCACACCGCCGAACGCGGGCGCGGCTCGGCGATCGTGAAGTCCGAGGCCACCGTCGCCGGCTGCGTCGACAGCACGATGACGCGGTCGCCGAGGAGCAACGCCTCCGTGATGTCGTGCGTGACGAAGACGATGATGCACGGCCGCTCGTTGTACAGCTCGATCAACAGGTGCTGCATCTCCTCGCGCGTCTGGGCGTCGAGCGCTCCGAACGGCTCGTCCATCAGCAGGATCTTCGGCCGCAGGACGAGCGCCCGGGCCAACGCGACACGCTGGTTCTGACCACCCGAGAGCTGCGACGGCCTGAGGCTCGCCTTCTCGGCGAGCCCGACCGCTTCGAGGATGTGTTTCACGCGCTCCTCCCGCTCGGCGTCCGGCACCCGCGACTTCCACAGCTTCATCCGAAACGGCAGCCGCACGTTCTCCTCGACCGTGAGGTCCGGCCGGTTCGCGTACCGCTGGAACACCATCACGGCGTCGTCGTGCGCGCCGTGGCACGGCGCTCCGTCGATCGTGACGACCCCCTCCGTCGGCGTCTTCACGCCGATCGGGCGCACGCCGCCCATCATCTTGAGGATCGTCGACTTCCCGCACCCCGACGGCCCGAGCAACATGTTGATGCCCGGCTTGTCGAAGACGAGGTTCACGCCGTCCACGACCCGCAGCGGGCCGGAGCCGTCCGGCTTCGGATACTCCTGGACGATGTCCTTCAGCTCCATCGTCAGCGCCTCGTCGCTCATTGCGCCTCCCACGGGTAGAGCTTCCGCTTGATCGTCGTCATCAGCGAGTAGGTCACGAGCGCGAGCCCGATGATCACGATGATGCCGACGAAGACCTGGTCCATCGCCGAGAAGCGACGCGCGTTCTGGATGAGTTGCCCCAGCCCCTTCTGCGCGTTCACGTACTCGGCGACCGTGATGTACGTCCACATCACGGAGATCGCCACGATGATCGCGTCCGCGATCCGCGGCATCGCCATCGGGATCACCGACAGCCGCACCGCTTCCCACTGCGTCGCGCCGAGGTCCCGCGCGCTGATCCAGTAACTCGACGGCACCGCCTGAATCGCGTCGCGCACCATCGGGATGAGGTACACCACCGCGCCCAGGCTCAAGAAGACGACCTTCATCTCCTCGCCGATGCCCAGCCACATCACGAGGATCGGCAGCACCGCGACGATCGGCGCCGAGCGGAACGGATCCACCAGCGGTGACAACACCGCGTTCACGCGCGTCGACGCGCCCATGAGGATGCCGATCGGCAGGCCCACCACGATGACCACGACACCCGCCGCGGCGACCCGCGCCACGGAGTAGAGCGTCGCGACCACCAGCAGCCGCTCACCCTTCGCCTCGTTGTAGGAGAGGAGCTGGAGGAACGCCTCACCGACGTGCCAGGGCGCCGGGAGCTTCGCCTTCGCGACCAGCTCCAGCCCCGACACGATCGACCAGAGGACGAGCACCCCCGCGACCGCGGCCACCCCGAGCAGCTGCCGCTTCTTCTGCGGCAGCTCGTCGTACGGGTTCCACATCGCGTCAGCGCGCGAGGACGGCGAGGCGCGTGGTGCGGTTCGCCGCGCGGCAGTCCTCGAGGCTCAGGTCCTCTTCCTTCGGATTCTTCTCGTTGCACAGCGGGCGCGACGGGCCGTACCCGACGACGACGAAGCGATCCTTCCCGAACTCCCACTCCGCGACGAGGTAGTCGACGACCGCCTGCGCGCGCTTCTTCGACAGCTTCATGTTCACGGCCTTGCTGCCCGTGGAGTCCGTGTTACCCGAGACCTCGAAGTACGCCGAGCCGTTGTTCTCGATCAGCGGCACCATCTCCTCGTCGATCGTCTTCTGCGCGCGCTTCGTGAGATCCGCCGAGCCCGACTTGAAGCCGACCGTCACCGGCTTCGTGAGGCTCGCCGGCTTCTTCGCCGCCTCGACCGCCGCGTTCGCCGTGAAGGTGTACTCGGGCTTCTTGGCCTCGGCCTGCGCCGTGGGGTTCGACGCCAACAGCTTCTTCACGAAGCGGTAGTCGAACGACTCCTGCGGGTTGATGACCGGCGAGTTCGGATCCGCCAGCGCGCCCGCGCCGCGGTAGATGATGTCGAAGCGCTTGTAGACACGCTCGTAGTGGTTGGTCTGACCGGAGAGCCCCAGGATGCGGGCGTTGTCCTTCAGGCCCGTCCACACCAGGTTCTTGAACAGCCCCTTCACGAACGCGTCGCCTTCCTTCTGCTTCAACAGCGCGAAGAACTCCTCCGTCTTCACGAGCGCGTCGAGCGCCTCGTCGTGGTTGTTGTTCGCGACCTCCACACCCTCGAGCCAGCCCGCGACGAAGCCGGAGAAGGCCGCCTCGTTCGCCGGGTCGTCCAGGTACTTCTTGTTGCAGACCATGACGTCGTAGATCAGGTTCGTCGCGGTCTTCGTCGAGTAGATGACGTGCGCGCCGGGGGTGTTCTTCAGCGCGAGCGACAGGTCCGGATCCCACAGCGCCGCGGCGTCGACGTTGCCGCTCTCGAACGCCGCTCGCACCCCGGCGGTGCCCTCGTCCGCGTTCACGTAGACGTACTTCACCGACTTCTTCTTGCGCGCCGACAACGACGAGTTGTCGACGGCGTCGATCACCATGCCGTCCGACGGCGTGTACTGCAGGAGCGCGACCGAGCGCCCCGCGAGGTCCTCGATCCGCTTCATCGCCGGGTCGCGCGCGATGACGGCGTCGCCGCCCTGCGTGTTGTCGACGACGACGATCGCCTTGCCGTCGAGCCCCGCGTTCCTGAGGTTGGGGTGCTCCTGCGCCCAGAAGTCACTCGTACGCCACGCGCACTGCGCGACGTTCGACGTGAAGATCGTGGAGAGCGTCGGGATGTCGTCCTGGATGACGAACTCCACGTTGATCCCCTTCTTCGCGTAGATCGAGCCCGGCTGCGTCTTCAGCGACTTGCCGTTCGCGACCAGCGCCGGCGCGTAGCCGTGAAAGCTCACGATCGACACCTTCAGCGGGTTGTTCGCGCTCCCGAGCGCACCGTCGCCGCCGTTGTTGGTCGCGACGTCGGTGTTGCCCCCGGTGTTGTTGTTGTTCGGGGGCGGGTCCCCTCCGCCGCCGGCGTTACCGGCGATCATGTCCTTCACCCCGAGGTGCCATGCGGCGGCGCCGGCGATGGCGAGGATGGTGATGGTGATGAGACCCTTGGCGGCTGGCGTGAGCTTGGCCATCGATTCACTGACTCCCTGGTTCTGAGGTGGGTTGCGAGAACAGCTTCGTGATCTCGGCGAGCCGACCGATCTCGGCGTCCAACCGCGCGCTCTCGCGCGTGGCCGCCTGACGGGTCGCCTCGGCTTCGGCTTGGATCTTCGCGCGCTGCTCGGCGACCTGATGGACCTCCCGCTGCAGCAACGCCTCGAGCTCCGCGATCTGCTTGCGGATCTCCTCGGTCGCCTGGACCTCGTACTCCGCCTGCGCCTTCAGGTCGGCTTCGGCCTTCGCCTGCGCCTGACCGACGTGCTCCGCGAGCCGACGTTTCCCGGCTTCGAGCGCCCCGATCTTTCGCTGCGCGTCGATCATCGGATCCTCGATGGTCCAGGAGTCGTCCGCCGAGTCCATCGCGCGGACCGCGGTCTTCCGCGAAGCCGGGTCCATCACCTTGAGCCCTTCGAGGAGACGAAGGAGCTTCTCGGCGCTGAACGGGGACGGTCGCACCCCGGCTTCTTCGTAGAGCGTATCGAATGACTGGCCCTCTTCGATCGTGGTCCCAGGGGGCAGGTCGACAAGCGGTTCCGGCTCGGGGCTCGCGGCGGGCGCGGGCTGGGTCGCGTCGCCGCTTCGGCCCGACGCCTCCGCGATGATCCGACGCGCTTCGTCGTCGCTCATCTCTTCGGCGGGCGCGCCGTCCGGCCCCCGCAGTTCGTCGTCTTCCAGTTCGACCAGGCCCACTTTGGCCAACGTGCGCATGAAACCGCCCAAGTGCTGCTCCCTCCGAGAAACGCCTGTTTCGGCGGCCTTATGGCACGGTTCGGGCTCCCTGGGTAGACTCGCGGGGTGCTCGCGCCGCTCGCGCTGACCGTCGCCACCACGCTCGTTTCGGCCGATCTCGACGCCTCGGAACGCGCGATCGTCGCCCACGTCGCCGCGCACGCGGACGAGGCGGTGGCGCTCGTGACCGAGACGTCCCGCATCAACAGCGGGACGTTGAATCCTGCGGGCGTTCGGAAGGTCGGTGAGGTCTTCCGAAAGCGCCTCGCGGGGATCGGCTTCGACACCCGCTGGATCACCCTCCCGAAGCGAATGAAGCGCGGCGGGCACCTCTTCGCCACACGCCGCGGGACGCGCGGGCAACGCATCCTGCTCATCGGACACCTCGACACCGTGTTCGAGCCGGACGACCCGTTCCAACGCGTGAAGCGGGACGGCAAGTTCCTCGTCGGGCCCGGCGTCTACGACATGAAGGGCGGCGACGTCGTGATCCTCGCGGCGCTCGAAGCGCTGCACGCGGCGAAGGCGCTCGACGACGTGACGATCACCGTCGCGCTGATCGGCGACGAGGAGAAGCCGGGCAAGCCGGTCGAACGGACGCGCCGCGCGCTGATCGACGCCGCGAAGATCTCGGACGTCGCGCTCGGCTTCGAGCCGGGGATGGGCGAAGCGGAGGTGTCGATCGCCCGGCGCGGTTCGAGCGGCTGGCGCGCGCGCATCACCGCACCCGGCGGACACTCCTCCGGCATCGGCGGCGCGATGGGGTACGGCGCGATCTACGAAGCCGCGCGTTTCCTCGAAGCAACACGCGCGTGGTTCGCGGCGCACGAGGGTCTGACGATCAACCCCGGCGTCGTTGCGGGCGGCACCGACGCGAAGCTGAACGGCACGAACACCCACGGCGAGGCGTCGGGGAAGAGCAACAAACTCGGCGCTGCGGTCGAGATCAGCGGCGACCTGCGCTTCCTCTCTGAGAAGCAGAAGGAAGAAGCGCGCGCCGCGATGAAGAAGATCGCGAGCGCGGCGCTCCCGAAGACGAAGGTCGAGCTCGAGTTCACCGACGGCTACCCCGCCATGTCGCCGACCGATGCGAACCGGGCGCTGTTCGATCGACTCGCCGGCGTCAACGCGGACCTCGGGCGTGGCAAGCTCGGCCTGGTCCCGCCGTCGAAACGCGGCGCCGCGGACATCTCGTTCGTCGCGCCGATCGTGAAGGCGTCCCTCGCCGGCCTCGGTCCCGCGGGGAGCGGCGCCCACACCCGCAAGGAGCGCATGGACATCGCACACCTTCGCGTCGCGACGGAGCGCGCTGCCCTCCTGATCTACCGACTCACCCGATGAGGCACGCGTATCTGCTCTTGTTGCTCGCGGGGTGTGAGTCGACGGTGTGCCCCGGACCGAACCTCGATGACGGTACGCTTCGTGTCTTCGCGGGCGGGCGCGTCGCGAACGGAGCCGCCATGCGAGGGGAGCTCGCGCGCTGCGAACGCGGCGCCCCCTACCGCGCGTTCATGGCGGCACGCACCGCCCGCGGCGCGCTCGGTGCGATCTCCCCGAAGCGCGTCGACATCCTCTTCGGGCCCGAGGTGGACGGTGCGCCGCTCGACCGCATCGAAGTGCTGAACGGCGTGGTGCTCGTCGAGGGCGAGGCGCTACCTCCGAGTGTGTGGGTGCACGAGCTCGTGCACGTGGCCGTCTTCGAGCGCCGCATCGGGACGTCGACCGCATCGATGCCGACGGAGCGCCTGCACCGCGCCGCCGAGGAGGGCGTCGCGGACTTCATCGCGAAGGGGGTGGAGCGTCGTGTGACGGCCCCGGCCTCGGACGACTGGTCGGCGCTCGCCCTCGCGGACCTCCGCTTCGATCCCCACCCGCTCGGCGCTCGCCTGGCGCACCGGCTCGCGGAGGATCGGGCGCCTCCGGAGTGCCTCGTCGAGATGCTCGCGCGCGCGACCGGCGAGACCCCCGCCGAACGCGTCGCTTCCTACAAACGGGTGTGCCCGGCCGCGGCGCGCGCGATCGACGGGTGGGTTCCGGCCCCGTTGCGCTCGCCCCGCGGGCCGAGATCCGCTAAACCTCCGCCACGATGAAGGCGTGGCTCATGGTCGTGTTGGCCGCGGCGCTCTCCGGCTGCACGCTGCACTACTCGCGGCAGGCGGTCGTCGAGGCCATCGAGCCCTCGCACGACGCGACGTTCATCACGGAGGAGGACAGCGGCCTCTCTTTGTTGTCGCTGTTCCAGGTTTCGGAACCGGACCACTTCGCGGTGCTGATGGCACGCGCGAAGCGGCGGTATCGTTGCGCACGGATCCACTCCGTGCAGCTCGATTACTACGCAGAGGTGTGGCTGCTCGTTTCGTTCCCGATCGCGCGCATCACGGCGATCTGCGAGCCCACCCTCCATGCGGCGCCGCCGATGACGAAGACCTCGTCGGTCGGCGGCGGTTGAGTCACGCGTCCTGCTTCTTCTTGAACAGCGCGAACGCGCCGAACGCCATGGCGGCCACCGCGACGGCACCGACCATCGTGATGGCCTTGTGCTCCACGGCGTAGTCCTTCGCGCGCACACTCGCGTCCTTCACGGTGTCGAGCGCGTTCGAGCCCATGGTCTTGGCGTTCTCGAGGACTTCTTGGGTGTCGACAGCTTGAATCGTCTTCATGCGCGGAGGTGAATTCAAGGCGCGGGCCAACCGCGTGGCCCGTCGCGTCGGCGATCCCGTGACGCATCGTGCCTCGACCGTGCCACTTCGCCACGCTCGTCTCGGGTTCAGTCCGGACAGAATGCGAAGCGTCGCGCGAAGTAGTCGGCGAGCGCGGCGTCGACCGCGTCCTCGGACGCGCCGTTGACGACGAGGTCGTGCATCGCGGCGAGGTAGTCCGTCGTCCCGTCCACCGCCGCCAGCGCGTCCTCCGACAGACAGTCACGAACCTCTTGGGCGGTACGCGGCGTGTGGCAGTCGCGACCTTCGCGGTAGATGGAGTCCTCGGTCGTGGTGTGCCCGATGTTGGTCGTCTCGTCGCCGCCGTGGAACTGAGCGGGCCGCCCCTTGTGGTCCATCTCGAAGCCCGGCGCGCGCGTGACGAACGACTTCATCACATCGATGCACCGCGATCCGTTCGCCGTGCGGCGTCGCACGACGTGCGCCGGCGAGTACGAGTCCTGAATCGTGTGGCAGACCTGACCGATCAGCGTCAGCGCGCGGATGCGCTCCGTCGACCACAGCCGCACCGCCTCCTTCGACTTCGCGAGCATCAGCGCCTCCGCCTCCTCCTTGGCGGCGGGTGTCTGCGAGTCGGCCCGGAGGAGGAAGTGGATCGCCTGGTTCTCGGGCCGGTCCTGGTACTCGACGACGGCGTTGGTGTACGCGAGGACGCTGGTGTTGAGGTGCACGAGCATCTCGATCGGGAAGTCCGTGCGGCGGTTGCCCTCGACGACGTAGCCGATCTCCGACTCCGAGAAGCGGTCGGCCGGGTCGATCGCGTCGTTGCCGAAGTACGTCACCCACTCGTGCCCGGCGAAGAAGCTCCCGCGCGTGAACACGCAGTCGCCGCGCGAGAAGAAGCCGACGCGGCCGTCGACCGGCGGGCACAGGTCGAGAAGGCTCCCGCACGTCGCGAGGAACGGCGTCAGCGAGAGCAGCGCCACCAGGGATGTACGCGCCACGAATTTCGAGTATCAACGAAGCCAGTCGTGAACAAGCACGCCGCGATCCGGGTCTTGCCGTTGGTGCTCTTGGCGCTGTCCGCGCGCGAGGCGTCCGCGTACATGCCCGAGACCGAGCCGGTCGACGCGGTGAACTGGGCGCCGGACCCCGAGCGTTACTTCCTCGTCGGCATTGCGTTCGAGCGCGGTGACGACAGCATCTACGGCGAGGACCTCTTGGGCGATCAGCTGATCGGGGCGGCGGTCACGTATCGCTACCGCGACGTCGGCGTGGGGTTTCGGCTGTTGGTCTCTCCGAAGCTGGAGCGCTCGAGCCTCCTCGAGCTTCGGGGGCAGCTCGGCCTCGACGTGCGTTACTACTTCAGGCTCGGGCTGGACTGGAGCGCGGGCCTCGGCGTGTCCGGCGAAGCGCGCCTCGCCGATCACTTCTGGCTCGCCTACGTGAACCTGCTCGAGGTCGGCGTGACACTCCACGAGACACCGTCGTTCTCGGCGCGTCTGTTCGCCGGCGTGCGGTACGCCGCGGACGGCAACCTGGTGAACTGGTTCCTCGTCGACCCGAACGGCTTCGACAACGAGATCGCGCGCGACCGCCTCGACGACGAGATCGGCGCGCCCTTCGAAGGGTTCGTGCGCATCGTGTTCCAGCGGAGGATCGAGTGAAGGCGCTCCTCACGATCCTGCTCCTGCTCACGCCGGTCTCCGCCTTCGCGAAGAGCCACGCGTTTCGCACGCCGTCCGGCCGGCAGATCTACGACGACAGCGAGACGATCGGCGACGTCCTCGATCAGAACCAACGTCAGTTCGTGATCGAAGCGGCGGTCGGCGCGGGCCCCGAGGGCAACCTCGGCATCGTCGCGGGGTGGTTGATGCCGCAGGTGAAGGGCCTCGAGCTGTACGCCGGCGTCGGCGTGGAAGCGGCGCCCGCCGTGCACCTGACGCTGTCGCTGCGGTACCTCATGAACTTCGGCGGCTACCGCCCGTACATCGGCGCGGGGTACCTGCTGAACCTCCTCCCCGAGCTCGGCACGGCGTCGCAGAACGTCTTCGGCGAGGTCGGGTACAGCTGGGCGCTCGCGCACACGTATCACCTCACGCTCGGCGTCGGCGTCCGGTGGCTCCTCGGGGTCTCCGTGGTGGACGACGATTCGATCCTGAGCTCGCAGCAGGTGGACCCACGTTTCTTGGATGAGCAGATCGACGCCATCCCCACGTGGGTCCCGACCGTCGCGCTCCGCTTCAGCCGCGCGTTCTGAGCCGCGACGATCTTTTTCTGAAGGTCCGACGCGCTCGCGGGAAGGGAGTGGGCGATGCAGCTCCCGCTGGCCTTCTGCCTCGCCACGATCGCTCAGAGCGGCCCCGCCCTCCCGGACTTCACCGCGGTCTCCTTCCTCCCGGTGTCCCCGACGTCCGTCGAGCTCGGCGATACGATCGACGTCACCGCGACGTTCAGCTCGGTCGGCGCGCCGTTCACCGGCAACGTGCCGGTGGCGATCGTCGCGTCCGGCGACCCGCTCTTCGACACCCAAGATCCGGTGCTCTACACCGGCTACGTGTTCTTCCCGGGCGCCGAGATACTCGAAGTGACTTTTCCACTGACGGTCGAGCCGGGCCGCGGGGTCGTCCCGGGTGTGCCCGTGAATCTGTTCGCGGTGATCGACCCGGACGGCCTGGTCGCCGAAGCGGACGAGACGAACAACAGCGTGGCGTCCTCGTCGCTGCTCACGATCCTCGGACCGGACATCCGCGTCACGAGCGTCACGGCCGACCCGTTTGTCTTCCTCGGCCGGCCGTTCGCGGCGTCGATCACGCTTCAGAACGACAGCACCATCGACGCCAACGACTTCTCGTATCGCTACTACGTCTCCGACGACGCGCGCATCCGCATCTTCGACACCGAGCTGCAGACGTTCGGCCCGGTCTCGATCCCGGCGGGCCAGACCATCACGTTCACCGACACCCTCGTGCTCCCGGGGACGTTCACGTCGACGGGCGCTTGGTACATCGGCGCGCTCGCGGACATCTTCGCCGACCTGCTGGAGTCGAACGTGAACAACAACGGCCTCCCCGCTCGCCCCGCCGTGCAGATCCTCTGGCCGGTGCCGGACCTCACCGCGGAGGTCGTGGGCACCGCGACCGCGGCGGCCGCGGGTGAGGAGCTCGCGATCACGCGCATCATCTCGAACATCGGTCCCGCGGACGCGCCCGCCGTGCCCTACGACTACTTCCTGTCGCGCGACGATCGCCTCGATCCCTTGGACGTCCCCCTCGCGAGCTTCGCGACGTCGGTCGCCCAGGACACGTTCGACTACGGCGTCGACGTCGTTCGCATCCCCGGCTCCGTCCTGCCGGGCGAGTATCGCGTGCTCCTGCGTCTCGACGGCGACGACGTCGTCGAGGAGGTGCAGGAGACGAACAACCTCGCGGTCGGGCCAAAGGTGCCGATCTACTCGGCGACGATCGTCATCACCACCGATCACCTCGACGCGGCGACGGTCGGCGTACCCTACGAGCTCGGCCTGTACGCCCTGGGCGGTCCGCTCCCGGTCACGTGGTCGATCGCGAGCGGCGCGCTCCCGCCTGGCATCACGCTCGACCCGGACGGCTTCCTGACCGGCACCCCGACGAACGAGGGTCGCTACGAGGTCACGCTGCGCGCGAACAGCGGAACGGCCCACGCGGATCGCACCTTCGCGATGCGTGTGCTGAGCCCGACCGTCTCGCCGGCGTTTGCGACGACCTCCCTCCCCGCGGTCTTCGTGGGCCGTTCGTTCTGCCACGCGCTCGTCGCCGTCGGCGGACAGACGCCGTACGTCTGGCGTGCGGTCACCACGCTGCCGCCGGGCGTGACGTTCTCCGAAGAAGGGTTGCTCTGCGGCACGGTGCAGGCGGCGGGTGCCTTCGACATCACCTTCGAGGTGAAGGACGACCTCGACGTCACCGCGCAGAAGCTCCTGACGCTGCACGTCCTCCGCGCGAGTGACGCCGTGCAGATCCTCTCGCAGCCGCTCCCGTCGGCGGTCGTCGGGGAGTCGTACTGCGAGACGTCCGACGTGGAGCTGATCGCGGAGGGCGGCCTCGAGCCGTACCGGTGGAGCGCGGTCGACGGTGGCGTGCCGGGGCTCGAGCTCGCGTCGAACGGCGCGCTGTGCGGCGTGCCTCAGCGCGTCGGTCTCTTCCCGATCACCGTGCGCGTGCAGGACGCCACGGACGTCATCGACACCGCGGTGTTCTTGGTCGAGGTCGCGACGGATCGTGATTTCGTCATCACGACGCGCACGTTGCGCGAGGCGGAGGTCGGCACCGAGGTCTTCGTCGACCTCGGCGTCGCCAACGCCGACGGTACGCCCACGTGGTCGGTGCTCGCAGGGGCGGGTGAGCTCCCGGACGGCCTCGCGCTCTCGACGGACGGGACGATCTCGGGCACGCCCACCGAGGACGGGTTGTTCGCCTTCGTCGTGCGCGTGGAGGACGAGTCGGGTCAGACGGACGTGCAGCCGCTGTCGATGCGCGTCGAGCCGAAGCCCGTACAGCCGGAGCCGTCTGGCTGTACCAACGTTCCAGGGAGCACCGACGGATGGGTGTTGATGTTGATCGTCGCGCTGGGGATCACGCGCCGCCGCCGCCGCGCGTGAGCGCTGTCAACTTGTCTTGCATGCGCTGGACCCGAGGTTCGCTCGGGGCCGGTCGTGTGCGCTCCCACAGCCCTGGTGCTCGGACTGCGTCTGTTCAACATGAGACGCATGACAACCTACAAACGTATCCTCCCTCTCTGCCTCGTCGTCGGCTGCGGCGGCGTGGCCTCCGATGAATTCGGGCCCGAGGCGATCGGTCCCGATGACATCGGCGTCGAATCGTCGGCGATCATCAACGGTCAGCCGGACTCGACCCACGTGTCGGTCGGCCACCTCCTCGACTACGCGGACAACACCCTCTGCAGCGTCGTTCTCGTGGGCCCGCAGACCGCGCTGACGGCCGCACACTGCGTGGACGGCGCGAACCCCAACACACTCGGCATCCAGTTCACGGGCGCCGGCTTCTTCCCGTACGGCCCCCTCCCGCCGAACGTCGATGTCGCGGCGTTCGAGGTCCACCCGAGCTACAACCCGAACGCGTTCTACGGGCAGCACGACATCGCGGTGCTGCGCCTGACGCAGCCGGTGACGACCATCGCGCCGACCGTGGTCGCGCTCGGCGCGCTCGCGCTCCCGGCCGCCACCGTCACGCTGGTCGGCTACGGTCCGACGACGCCGTCCGGTACCGCCACCGAGCGCAACAGCGCGTCGACGAACGTCCTGTTCTACTACCTCGACGAGCTCTGGGTGCACGTCTCGGACGGCGCGTCGATCTGCCAGGGTGACTCCGGCGGTCCGGCGCTCGCGACCGGCACCTTCGACGCCGTGGTCGGCATCGCGTCGGGTGAGCTCTACAGCTGCAGCTACGGCATCTTCCAGCAGACCGACACCGAGCTGAACTTCATCCTCGACGCATCGAACCACGACGCCTGGTTCGCCGGCTTCACCAACCCGAACAACGCGAGCGACCTCGACATGAGCGGCGGCTCGAGCATCAGCGACCTGCTGTTGCTCCTGCAGCTGATCGACCGCGACGGGACCGGCGCGCTCTCCGTGCCGAACGACCTCGGCCTCTTCCCCGATGTGAACGGTGACAACGCGCTGACCGGCGCCGACGGCTACGGCTTCGGCTTCCACAACCCGCTGCACCCCTGCGACACCAACGCCGACGGCAACGTGACGCCCTCGGATGCGCTGCGCATCATCAACGCGATCAGCGCCGGCGTGCAGCTCGTGCAGCCGAACAACAACGGCTTCCTCGACGTGAACAACGACAACGTCCTGTCGACGCTCGACGCCCTCACCGTGATCAACGGGCTGAGCGGACCGTCGAGCGGCTGCGCCTCGACGTTCGTCGGGCCGCTGCCTCCCCTGCCCTAACTCAGCTCTAACTCACCTTGACGAGGAGTCGCTTCGGGAGCCGCACCACGCTGCGCTCCCAGGCGACCGCCTCGCGGGGCTCGACGAGCTCCACCTTCGAGAACCGTTCGAAGAGCCGCTTGAACACGACGCGCGCCTCGATGCGCGCGAGCGTCGCCCCCGTGCAGGCGTGAATGCCGTAGCCGAACGCGAGGTGTTTGTTCGGGTTGCGGTCGTGCACGAAGTCATCCGGACGATCGAAGACCTCCTCGTCGCGGTGCGCCGCGCCGAGCATCTGGAACACCAGCTCCCCGGGCGACATCGCGCAGCCACCGAGCTCCACGGGCTGACGCACGATGCGCTGGTCGCGCTGCAGCGGCGACTCGAAGCGCATCATCTCCTCGACCGCGAGCTTCAACGGCGACTCGTCGCCGGCGCGGACCGGCTCCGCGATCGCCGCGTAGACCTCGGGCCGCTCCAACACCGACAGCAACCCCACCGCGAGCAGCGACGTCGTCGTGCCGTGTCCCGCGACCATGATCGTGCGCGCGTTGGAGAGCGCGTCCACCGTGGACATGCGGCGCCCGTCCTCCTCCATACACGCAAACGCCGTGATGAGATCCTCGCGCGGCTCGGCGCGCCGTTCTTCCATCAGGCGCTCGAGCCACGCCTTCGCTTCGAGGATCGTCGCGCGCGTACGCCACGCGACCTCGACGTTCGGCCGGATGACGAACTCCGTGATGTCACTCGCCCACTTGCGGAACGTCGGCTGCGTCTCGGCCGGCACGCCGATCAGGTCCGCGACGATCGTACACGGCAGCGGCCCCGCGACGGTCTCGACGAAGTCGAACGGCTCGTTCGGCACCACCTTGTCGAGCGCCTCGTCGAGCAGCTCGAAGACACGCTCCTCCATCGCGCGCATCATCTTGGGCGTCAGCGCACGCATCATGATGTTCCGAAGGAACGTGTGGTGCGGCGGGTCGGCGTGCATGATGCCGGTGTCCCAGGCCTCGTACAGCGGCCCCATCTCCTTGCGCACGTCCTCGGGGAGGCGATCGACGTACTTCCCGTAGCGCCCCGAGTTGCCGAAGTTGTCGAAGTCGCGCTTCGTCCGCACCACGTCTGCGTGTTTCGTGACGACCCACCCGTGGAACAGCTCGCTCCAGTAGATCGGAGCCTCGGCGCGCGCCTGGCGATACACGTCGTACGGGTCGACGAAGTAACTCGGGGAGGCGAACCTCTCGTCGAGATCGGCGCGCGTGGGTTTCATCGTCAACGAACCTACTCGGCACCCTTTGCGTCGTCGAGCAGCCGGAACAACGCAAACGTATCACCGAGCGTCAGTCCGCCGTCCACGACCAGCGTCGCGCCCGTGATGTAGCGCGCGCCGGGTGAACACAGGAACGTCACGACCTCCGCGACCTCCGGCGGCACACCGATCCTCCGCAGCGGGATGAACCGCGCCGCGCTCTGTAGTCGATCCGCGCCGCCCCCCTGCTCTGCACCCGTGCTCTGCGCGGTCGCGATGAACCCCGGCGCGATCGCATTCACGCGTATCCCGCGCGGCCCGAGCTCGACCGCGAGCGCGCGCGTCGCCGCCTCCAGCGCGCCCTTCGCTGCGCTGTAGTGGACGTGCTGACCCCAGCCCCACGGCCCGCCCATCACGGAGGAGAGGTTCACGACCGAGGGCGCCGCCGAGCGCTCCAGGAGCGGCAGGCAGAGCCGGGTCAGCTCGACCGCCGCGTCCAGGTTCACCGAAGTGAGGTGCCGCCACTTCTCGGGGGTCATCGCGTCGAACGGCACCCGCTCCACGCGCGCCGCGTTGTTGATCAACGCGTCGAGCGTGACCCCGTCGAGCTGCTCCACGAGCGCAGCGATCGCCGCGGCGTCGGACAGGTCCGCGACGTGTGTCGTCACCGCGTCGCCGAGCTTCGCGCGGGCGTCCGCGAGGCCTGCTTCATCGATGTCGACGAGGATGGGGTGCGCGCCGGCTTCGATGAAGGCGCGCGCCGTCGCGCGCCCGATGCCTCCGGGGGAGGCGGCGCCCGTGATGAGGACGTTCGTCACGCCGAGAAAATATCAGGCTTCGCGGGACTTGCCGAAGACCTGGAGGATGCCCGCGAGCAACGCGATACCCACGACCACCGACACCCACGCCGGCAGCCCCAACCCGAACGGGATGTAGCCGACGACGATCGCGACCGCGCCGCACACCACCGAGTACGCCGCCTGCGTGCGCGTGTGGTCGACGTGGTCGGCGGCGCACGCGATCGACGAGAGGATCGTCGTGTCGGAGATCGGCGAGCAGTGATCGCCGAACACCGCACCCGCGAGGATCGCGCTCGACGCGCCGAGCAGGTACGCCTCGAAGTCCGGCGAGCCGGTGTGGAGCGCGACGACCTTGATGGAGATCGGGAAGAGGATCGCCATCGTCCCCCACGACGTCCCGGTCGCAAACGCGATGACCGCCGCGAGCACGAACGTGATCGCACCGATCGACCACGCCGGGAGCGCGCCGCCGATCAGCGTCGCGACGAAGTCCCCGGCGTACAGGTCCGTCATCACCTTGCCGATCGACCACGCGAGGCAGAGCACCACCACCGCGAGTGTCATCGCGCGCAGGCCGCTGACAAACGCGTCGATCAACGGCGTGAGACCCATCGAGCGCGCCGACATGAAGAACGCGACACCGCTCGACGCCGCGCCCGCGTACACCAGCGCGTCGTAGGACGCAGCGTTCGACAGGATGTAGCCGAGCACCCGCACCGCCCCCTCCGCGCGCGCGGCCGCGAAGCCGTCGGGGTCGAGCTCGGCGGCGGCGAGGCCGGTGTAGAGGAGGACGACGATCACCGTCCCGACCAACACGACGAGCGGGACGGCCGCCATCCACCACTTCGGCGCGGCGGCCTTCATCTTGTCGGCCTCCGCGACGAGCCCCGCGTCCATCAGCGGCGCGCCGCCGTCGCGGATGAGCTTGCCTTCCTTGAACGCACGCCGCTCCGCCGCGAGCATCGGCCCGAAGTCCTTCTGCATCCACGCGACGATGAACACGAAGATCAGCGCGTAGATCGGGTAGAAGCGCGACGAGATCCCCGCGATGAAGACCTCGTACGGGTCACGGTCGATCCCCGCGGCCTTCAGCGCGTCGCCGAGGACACTCACCTCGTAGCCGACCCACGTGGAGATCAGCGCGAGGCTGGAGATCGGCGCGGCGGTGGAGTCGACGATGTACGAGAGCTTCTCGCGCGAGATCTTGAAGCGGTCCGTGACCGGACGCATCGTCGTACCGATCAACAGCGACGACGCGTAGTCGTCGAAGAACACGAGCATCCCCATGCCCCACGTCGCGAGCGCACCCGAGCGGGCGCTCGTCGCGCGCTTCGCGATCTTGTCGACGATGCCGGCCGTGCCGCCGTTGTTGCTGATGATGCCGACGAGCCCGCCCATCAACATCGTGAACGTGATGATCTTGAGTTTGTCCGGGTCCGCCGTCACGCCGACGACCAGGTCCAACGAACGCGGGAACGCCTGCCAGAAGCTCCCGTGCAGGAGCGCCGCACCGAGGAACACCCCGCCGAACAGCGAGAGCAACACCTGCCTCGTGATCAGCGCGAGCGCGATCGCGAGGAACGCGGGGAGCAGCGTCCACGCCCCGCCCAACGCAGCGACGCCGATCTCCGACCGAGCGCCGTCGCCCGAGAGCACCAGGGTCTCGGCTTCGATCGTCGTCGGCGGCACCTTCACGACGCCGCCCTCGGCGGCGAGGGACGACGTGCCGGTGAGGCCCTCGATGCGCAGCGGCCCCGCGAACGAAGTATCCACGCCGCCGCGGGCGTCCCGCGCGATCACGCGGATGCCTTCGACCCCTTCGGCGCCGACCCAGACGCGCCGTGCGGGCCACTCGACCTCGAACGAAGCCGGCGCAGCGCCGGCGTCCGAGCCGACGAGGGAGAGGAGGACGGCGACGCCGACGAGCCAACCGAAGCGCACGCTCATCTCTTACTCGTGATGCCGGCGGTCGCGGTATCGGCCGGGGTGTAGATCAGCTCGCCGCCCGCGCCGCGCATGATCTCGGCGGCGTTGGCTTCGTCGGTGTCGATGTGCATCTCGGTCACGTACTTCTCGCTCACGCGGACCAGGACGTCGCCGAACACGAGGTCCCGAGGCCCGCCGCGAACCGCGACCTCGACGTTGTCGCCGTTCTTCACGCCGTGCAGCTCGGCGTCCTCGGGCGTCATGTGGATGTGGCGCCAGGCGCAGATCAGGCCCTCCTCCAGGTGCACCGTCCCGGCCGGGCCCTCCAGCGTGATGGGGGCGGAGGCCTCGACGTGGCCGGAGCGCCGGACCGGCGCGTCGACCCCGAGCTTGAACTCGTCGGTGCGCGAGATCTCGACCTGGTTCTTCGGCCGCAGCGGACCGAGCACTCGCACCCCTTCGATGCGCGCGCGCGGCCCGACGAGCGTGACCTTCTGCTCGCTCGCGTATTGGCCGGGCTGCGAGATGTCCTTGTACTTCGTGAGCTCGGCGTCGGGGCCGAACAGCGACGCAAACGTCTCCTTCGTGAGGTGGAGGTGTCGCGCGCTCACCGCGATCGGGATCGGCTTCTTCGCGGCGACGTCGTGCGCGCCGCGGACGACCTCCGCCGTCTCCTGCGCGATACGCCGCTCCTCGTTGGTCTTCACCACCAGCGCCTTGGTGCGTGCGTTGGCCGCGCTGACCTCGAACACCGGCTCTTCGTCGGAGACCCGCGCGGCGGCGTTGCGGTCCTCGTCGAGCACGACGCCGAACCAGTCGAGGCGCTGCAGGATGCGGCGTCGCATCGCTGCGGCGTTCTCGCCGATGCCGCCGGTCAACACGATGGCGTCGACGCCACCCATCGTCGCTGCGTACGCGCCGATGTACTTCTTCACGCGGTGCGCGAAGACCGTGATCGCGAGGCGCGCGCGGTCGTTGCCCGCTTCGGCCGCCGCCTCGACGTCGCGCAGGTCGCGCCCCACGCCCGACAGCCCCGAGAGCCCGCTGGTCTGGTTGAGCAGCGCGTCGGTCTCGTCGACCCCGTGTGCGCGCGCGAGGGAGAGGACGAGCCCGGGATCGAGGTCGCCGCTGCGGGTGCCCATCACGAGGCCCTCCAGCGGGGTCATGCCCATGCTCGTCTCGACGGAGTGGCCGTACTCGACGGCGCAGACACTCGCGCCGTTGCCGAGGTGGCAGCTGATCAGGCGGAGCTCTTCGATGGGTCGGCGCAGGTGCTCGGCGGCGAGCTTCGCGACGTACTGGTGCGACGTCCCGTGAAAGCCGAACCGACGCGCGCCGGGGAGCGCCTCGGGATCGATCGCGTAGGTCGTCGCGCGGCGGGGCATCCGGTTGTGGAACGCGGTGTCGAACACCGCGACGTGCACCGCGTCGGGGAGCGCGGCGCGGGCGGCGCGGATGCCCGCGAGGTTCGCGGGGTTGTGCAGCGGCGCGAGCGGGACGTTGGCCTCGATGGCGCCTTCGACCTCCGCGTCGATCCGCGTGGCCTCGAAGAAGCGATCCCCGCCGTGGACGACCCGATGACCCACCGCGTCGATCCGATGATCCGCGCAGGCTTGGAGGACCTCGGCGACCGCGGCTTCGAACCCGTCGGCCGCCACACGCTCGATCTTCCCGCTCACCGCGACCGCGCCCGAGTCGGGTTCGAGGAGTCGGTACTTCACGCTGGAGGAGCCGCAGTTGATGACGAGGACGTGCACGGCGCGCACGCTGCCACAGGCCCAAAAGGTGGGGAAGGGTCGCCTCGGACGACCGACCGACTCGCAATTCGCTTGCTTCGACGAGCCACGTCGACCACAAGCGTCCGCCATACATGATCCGCAAGCTCGCCTTGGCCCTGATCGGCGTCGCCGTCGCTTCCCCCGCGGCCGCCTTCCAATCCAGCTCGCCCACCGTCACCACGCTCGGTGAGGGCACCGCTCGCTCGGCCCCCCGCGTCGCCGCGAGCCCCCGCGACAAGGCGGCCTGGGACCGCTTCGTCGACGCCGCCGGCGGACGATGGCGGGCGATCTACGACGCCGACACCGGTGCCCCCCCCCGCATCTGGGGCTCCGGCATCCCCGCGCCGGGCAGCGTCGCCGACAAAACCGTCGCCGAGACCTTCGCCCGCAGCGCGCTGCGTACGCACATCGACCTGCTCGCCCCGGGCGCGCGCGCCGAGGACTTCGAGCTGTCCGCCAACGTGCTGTCCAAGGACGGCGTGCGCAGCGTCGGCTTCGTGCAGAACCACGAAGGCCTGCGCGTCGACGGCGGACAGGTGAGCTTCTCCTTCAAACACGATCGCCTCGTCGTCCTGCGCGGCGAAGCCTGGCCGAACCTCGCGGTCCCCGCCGCGAAGCAGACGCTCTCCTCGATCGCGGCCGCGAACGTCGCGAAGCAGTGGGTCTTCGACGACATCGGCGAGGCGGGCCGCATCGAGCACGTGTCGGCGCCGCTCGTCCGCGCCGTGGTGCTCGAGGACGGCACCGTCCGCGCCGCGCGCGTCCGCCGCGTCATCGTCCGCACCACCGAGAACATCGGCCGGTGGGAGGTCGACGTCACGCTCGACGGTGACCGCTTCGCGCGCCGCCAGACGCTGATGTTCGCGGGCGCGAACCTCCAGTACGCGATCCCCGGGCGTCGCCCGACCGAGCTCTTCCCGCGCGTGAACCACGTCGCGCCGCTCACCGACATGACGATCGCCGGCACGGACGTCCGCACCGACGCCGACGGCGCCTTCACGTTCACCGCGAGCACGACCGAGGTCGTCGTGCGCGCATCGGGTCGCCACGCCTTCGTGCTGAACGACTCCGGCCCCGAAGCCTCCGCGACGCTCCCCGTCGAGGACGGCGGCACCGTGATCTGGGATCCGCGCGGCGACGAAGAGGTCGACGCCCAGGTGATCACGTACATGGCGTCGCAGGACGCACGCGACTACGTGAAGGTCATCGCGCCGACGATGCGGTTCCTGGACCAGCCGCTCGAGGCGACCGTGAACATCGACAACGAGTGCAACGCGTTCTCGGACGGCATGACGATCAACTTCTTCCTGTCGAGCGAGCGCTGCGAGAACACGGGGCGCCTCCCCGACGTCGTGCGCCACGAGTACGGTCACGCGGTCCACGCCAACGCCGTCATCCCGGGCGTCGGTGCGTTCGACTCCGCGCTCTCCGAGGGCGCCTCGGACTTCCTCGCGGCGACGATCGTCAACGACCCGGGCATGGGGCGCGGCTTCTTCCGCACCGACGACCCGCTCCGCCACATCGACCCCCTCAACGACGAAGCCGTCTACCCGGAGGACGTCGGTGAGTCGCACGTCACGGGCCTGATCTTCGCGGGCGCGCTGTGGGACCTGCGCAAGACGATGATCGAGAAACACGGCATGGAGACGGCGGTGCGGATGGTCGACGACTTCTGGTTCGCCACGCTGCAGCGCTCGAGCGGGATCACGAACGCCTACGTCGAGGTCGTGCTCGCGGACGACGACGACGGGAACCTCTCGAACGGGACGCCGAACCTCTGCGACATCACGGCGGCGTTCGAGCTGCACGGGATCGCGCTCGGCTACACGCCGGGGCCGGAGCTCGGGGAGATGATCGTCGAGCGCGGCGGCATCCTGCTGCCGGTCAGCGCGGGTGAGGCGCTCTGCCCGGGCGCCGAGTACGTTCGCGCGACGGTCACCCACGAGATCCGCGGGCAGCCCGAGACCTACACCGAGGTCGACATGGCGCGTACGCCGGACGGCTTCGGCGCCGTCCTACCGAGGAGCCCTGAGGGCGAGGTGCTCCGCTACCGCATCGAGCTCGAGCTCGGCAGCGGGCGCATCCTCCAGTGGCCGAACAACGACGCCGACCCGATGTACGAGATGTTCCTCGGCGAGGTGACGGAGCTGTACTGCACCGACTTCGAGAACGATCCCTTCGCGGACGGTTGGACCGCCGAGATGACCCAGTCCGATCGCCAGCGCAACCAGCTGGAGTGGGAGTGGGGCATCCCGCGCGAGGGTTGGGGCAGCGGCGATCCGCTGACGGCCTACTCCGGCACGCGGGTCATCGGGCAGGACCTCGGCGGCGACAGCGACGGTCGGTACGAGCGCGCGAAGACCGAGGTCATGCGTGCGCCGCCGATCCCGGTGACCTCCCCGAACATCCGGCTCCAGTACCGGCGTTGGCTGCTCGTCGAAGACGGCGACAACGACCAGGCGGAGATCTACGCCAACGGCGAGGTCGTCTGGTCGAACCTCGCGAGCGGCGGCGACCGCGTGCACCACCTCGACCGCGAGTGGCGCTTCCACGACGTCGACCTGAGCGCGGCGGCCGCCTCGGGCGAAGTGAACGTCGAGTTCTCGATGCGCACGGATCAGTTCCGGAGCGACACCGGCGGCTGGACGATCGACGACGTCTGCATCGTGGCGTGGGACGGCCCCTCCGTGGTGTGCGGCGACGGCGAAGTCGGCCAGGGTGAGGCCTGCGACGACGGCAACCAGCTCCCGCTGGACGGCTGCGAGCTCGACTGCACGATCAGCCCGGCGCCGATCTGCGGCAACGGCGCGGTGGAGATGAACGAAGCCTGCGACGACGGCAACACCGTGGACGGCGACGGCTGCGAGGCTTCCTGCATCGTGACGCCGGCGATCGATCCGAACGCGAACATGCTCGACGAGGACGGGAGCGGCTGCGGCTGCTCGACGACCGACCGGCGCGGCGGTGCAGCGGTCGCGCTCCTGCTCGTGCTCGGCCTCGTGGTGCGGCGGCGGCGCTGACGCCGACCGCCGAGATCCTCGGGCCGCTCACCGAGCGGTTCGGGACGCCCTTCTTCCTCTACGACCTCGACGCGATCCGCGCGAAGGCCCAGCGGGTGAAAGCCGCGGTGCCTGCGTCGATCGCGTACGCGCTGAAGGCCAACCCACACCCTCGGATCGCGGAGGCGCTCGCGCCGATCCTCGACGGTGTCGACGTCTCGTCGGCGCGTGAGCTCGCCATCGCGACGTCGGCGGGGTTCGCGGGGGAGCGGGTGACGTTCAGCGGTCCGGGCAAGACGGCATCGGCGATCGCGGCGGCGCAGGCGGCGGGCGCACGGATCACCGCGGAGTCCGAGGACCAGTGGGCCCGGATCGGTACGTATGCGCCGCGCGCGGTGCGCGTGAATCCGCGGGCGCGGGTGCACGCGTACCGGGTCGCGATGGGCGGCGTGCCCTCGCCGTTCGGCGTGGACGAGGAGGCGCTGTGGGCGCTGCCCGATCCGATCGGCGTTCAGGTGTTCGCGGGGTCGGTGATCGACAGCCCGCGCGGCGTGATGCGCAGCGTGACGGCGACGTTGGATCTGGTGGAGCGCCTCGGCGGCGTAGACTGGGTGAGCTTCGGCGGCGGCTGGACGCCGGACTTCGACGTGGAGCGCTTCGGCGCGATGTTCGGCGCGGCCGTCGACAAGTTCCGCGCGGCGACCGGTTGCGCGGCGACGATGGGGTTCGAGCTCGGGCGACACCTCGTCGCGGACGCCGGGATCTACGTGGCGCGCGTCGTAAGCGTGAAGGACAGCCGCGGGACGCGCTTCGTGGTGTTGGACGGCGGCCTGAACCACAACCTCTTCGCGACGGGCCACGTCGGCGGTGACCCGCCTCGCGTGAGGAACGTGTCGAGGTCGGGGCCGCCGGAGGACGTCGTGATCTGCGGACCGCTCTGCACGCCGCTGGACACGTTTGGTAATCATCGCGTGGCGGCGCCGCGCGTCGGCGACCTGTTCGTGTTCGCGGAGCGGGGCGCGTACGGCCTGACGGCGAGCCCACAGGCGTTCATCCACCACGACCCGCCCGCGGAGATCTTCGCTTCGGACGGGACGTTCAGCTGAGCCGTGTCGCGATCGCGCCGAGTGTCTCGAGTCCGCGATCGACCTCGGGCCACGGGCAGCCGAAGCTCACGCGGATGAAGTTCTTGTAGCGGTTCTTCGCGGCGAAGATCGTCCCCGGCATGATGGCGACGCCCTCGCCGAGGGCCGCGCGGAAGAGCTCGACGGAGTCGACGCCCGGGACCTCGATCCACAGCACGGAGCCCCCCTGGGGCCGCGACATCCGCGTGTCCTTCGGGAACATGCGCGCCACGACCGAGGAGCCGCACATCGAGTTCTGCTTCAACGCTGCGACCAGCCGTAGGCGGTAGCGCTCGTAGTCGCCGGAGCCGATGAAGTCGGTGAGTGTCATCTGCTGCAGGAGGCCCGAGGAGCACGAGTTCGCGCGCTTCGCGGCGGCGAGCTGCGCGAGGTAGCGGTCCGCGACGAGCCACCCGATGCGGTACCCAGGTGCGACGGTCTTGGAGAACGACGAACACGTCACCACGAGGCCCTTCTTCGCGAACAGCTGCGCGGGGTGCGGGCGGCAGCCGTCGAACGAGAGATCGCCGTAGACGTCGTCCTCGATCAGCGGGACGCCGTAGCGCTCGCACAGCTCGACCAGCGCTTTGCGTTTGGCGTCCGACATCCTCGATCCGAGCGGGTTGTTGATCGCCGAGGAGAACATGCACACCTTCACGCTGTGCGACTTGAACGCGCGTTCGAGGGCGTCGAGCTCGATGCCTTCCTCGGGGCAGGTCTCGATCTCGAGCGCGAGCATGTCGAACGCTTCGATCATCTCGAGTTGGCCGTGGTACGACGGGCTCTCGACGGCGATGACGTCGCCCGGCCCTGCGACGGCACGGAGCGCGAGCGAGAGCGCCTCCTGCGCACCGTTGGTGATGATGACCTGCTCGGGATCGATCGAGCCGCCCTGCGTGAGGTAGCGGAACGCGATCTGTCGGCGGAGCGCCGGGTCCCCGACCGTCGGGGCGTACGCGAGGCTTCGCTCCTCGGCTCGGTTCATCACGCGTTTCATCGCGCGGTGCAGCGTCTTGGTCGCCGGGCACGCCATCGACGGGTTCGCGGTCGCAAGGTTCAGGACACCGGGGCGCGCGGCGCCGGCGTAGACCTCGTCGATCAGTGAACAGCAGCGAACGCTCGTCGGCGCCGGCTGCCTTCCGTGTTTGCGGAGGAGACCGCGGGCCTCCGTCGGCGTGACGAAGTAACCCGACTTGGGTCGTGCCTCGACGCGGCCCTCCCGTTCGAGCTCGACGTACGCCTGCCGCACGGTGGGGACGCTGACGTCCATCTCCGACGAGAGCCGCCGCAGAGAGGGGAGCTTGTCGCCGACGCGCAGCGCGCCGCTCTCGATGCGCCCCCGAACGGTCTCGAGGACCTGCTGGTACAGGAAGGTATCGGCGCGCGACACGTTTCCATCGTGACCTGGACGAGGTCGGCTGTCGACATCTGTTTAGGTTACATTTCGAACAATCTGTATCTGTTTAGTTCACAGCTGATCGCCGAACCTCGACTGCATGACGACACGACGCACCGCGCCCCGGCTGCTGGGGCTCCTGCTCGCGCTGACCTTCGTGCTCGGCCTCGCCGACGCCATCGCGGCCCGAATCGCGGAGTCCGTGCGGCCACGGCCGGTGCATGCGAAGGAGCTCCCGAGGGAGTGGCGGTGGAAGAAGACCGCGCACGACTTCGAGTTCCTGTACCGGGTGAAGGGCCCCCGCGAGGGCCGGCGGCGTTGAGCGTCAGTCGCGGACGAAGAACTCGATGCGCCGGTTGCGCTCGCGTCCTTCCTCCGTGGCGTTGGAGGCGATCGGCTTCTCTTCGCCGTAGCCGACGGCGACGAGACGATCGCCGGAGACACCGCGCTTCATCAGGTACACGCGGACGGCCTTCGCGCGGCGTTCGGAGAGCAGCTTGTTGAGTCGCGAAGCGCCGCGGTTGTCGGTGTGCCCGGAGATCTCCAGCTTCCGGATCTGCGGGTTGCTCTTCAGGGTCCGCGCGAGGTCGTCGAGCGTGGGCAGGCTCTTCTTCAGGATCGTCGCCCGCCCCCGCTTGAAGTACACCTTGTCGAGGATCTCGATGCGGCGGCCCGTGACCCGCACCACCTTGGGCTGGTCGGGACACCCATCTTCGTCCTCGAACCCGTTCTTGGTCTCGGGGGCCCCCGGGCACTTGTCCACCGTGTCCGCGATGCCATCGCGATCGTTGTCGGGATCGGGGCAGCCGTCCTCGTCCTCGAACCCGTCGCGATCCTCCGCGAGCGTAGGGCACACGTCGTCGGCGTCGCGGATCCCGTCGAAGTCCCGGTCGCCCGAGGCCACCGCCTTCGGCGGCGGAGGCGGAGGCGGAGACGGAGGCGGCGGAGACGCCTTGGGCCGCAGCGTCGCGAGCAGCGTCCGGGCCTCGCCTTCGTGCGGGTTGTTCTTCGGGAAGTCGTTCAGGAACCCCTCGACCGCCGACGCGCGCCGCGCCCGGTCGATCGTCCGCGCCGCCGCGAAGTCCTTCACCACGCGCCACGCCTCCTCGAGGCGCTTCGACCGCGCCTTCTCCGCTTCGAGCTCCCGCGCCATGCGCTCGTACGACGACAGCGCCTTCGTCTGGCGACCCGACGCGTCCTTCAGCCACGGCATCTGCGGCGGAGCGCGCAGCTTCGCCATCAGCTCGGCGACGCCCTCCGCCACCGCGACGGCCGGCTTCGCGGCGTTCCAGTCCACCACCGCGCTACCGATCAGGCACCCCTTCTCCGCGGAGAGCAGCCCGAGGCGCAGGAGCTTCCGGCGCCCGGACGTCACGGAGACTTGCAGGAGTGAGTTCGCGGACAGCTCCATCCCGATCTCACACGCCGACGACTGGTCGTAGCGCTCGGACAACGCCCGCCGCCGGATGACGTCGAGCTGTTTGCGCTCCGCCTCGCTCGCGACGACGATCAGTTTGTCCTCGTCGCGCAGCCGCGCGCGCACCAGGTCTTCGAGCGCGCCGCGGTTGATGCCGACGCCGCGCGGGAGCCCCTCGACCCCGACGTCCACCCGCGGCGTCGTCTTCAGCCACCGCTCGACGCTGCGCTCCACCTCGTCGACGTGTTTCTGCCGGACGAGCAAGCCACCTTGCCAAGTCCACAGGAACGCCGACGGGAGTGAGTTGGCGCCGAAGCGCTCCGCGAGGAGGCCCTCGTCGTCACACACCACGTCGTCCGGGTTCCAGCCCGGGTTCACGCAGCCGCCCTGCGGGTCCTGCGTCGCGACGACGACCAGACGCAGGCCGTCCTTCTTGTACCGCTCGTGGAGCGCCTTCCACTGGGGCACGGCCTCCATACACGGCTTGCACCACGTCGCGTAGAACTCGACCGCGAGGAGCTTCACGCCAGGGCGACGGAGCCATTTCGCGACGTCGAGGCCGCTGGCCTCGGCGGACGACGGAACGAGGAGCGCGAGCGTAAGCAGGAGTCGGCGCACTAAAACCAGTCCGACTGCATCTGAGCGAAGGAGCTCTCGGCGTCCTTCGCGAGGCGAACGAGGAGTGTGTTCTTCGGCAGCTCCGACGTGAGCCAGTACTGCGCCGCACGCAGCTTGCCCTCGTAGAAGCCGTCGCCCGAGCCCGCCTTCGGCTTCGCAGCGGTGGCTTGCTCCAACCAAACCCACCCGACGACGAGGTTCGAGAACGCCTCCAGATAGTTCGCGCTGTGCAGGAGCATCCCGTCGAGATCGCCGGACATGCCCTTCGCGCCGAGCTGCATGGTGAGCTCGACGATCTCCCCCATCGCCGTCGCGACGTTGTCGCACCACGCGCCCTCGACGCCGGCCTCGCGCGCTTTCGCGACCGACGTCTCCACCAGCCCCGCGAAGAGGCGCAGCGCGTTGCCCGCGTCCTGCACGACCTTGCGGCCCAACAGGTCGAGCCCCTGGATCTGCGTCGTGCCCTCGTGCAGCGAGTTCAGCTTCTGGTCGCGCCAGAACAGCTCCGGCAGGTACTCACTCGTGTAGCCGTAGCCACCGTGCACCTGGATCGCGAGGGTGTTCGACTCGAACCCACGCTCCGCGGGGAAGCTCTTCGCGATCGGCGTGAGCAAGTCGAGCAGCAGGAACGCCTCGCGGCGCTCGGTCTCGTCCGCGAGGTGCTCGGAGAGGTCCGCGAAGTACGCCGTCTTCGCGACCAACGCCATGCCGCCCTCGACGATCGCCTTCTGCCGCAGCAACAGCTGGCGCACCTGCGCGTGCTCTACGATAGGAATCTGCGGCTTCGACGGATCCTTGTCGCCCAGACGCCGCCCCTGCGGACGCTCGTTCGCGTACACGAGCGACTGCTGATACGCGACCGACGCCGTCGCCATCGCCGAGACGCCGACCATCAGCCGCGCCTCGTTCATCATCTGGAACATGTACTTGATGCCGCGGTGGGGCTCACCGACGAGCCACCCGTGGCAGTCCTCGTTCTCGCCGAAGTTCAACGCGATGCTCGGCAGCCCACGCCACCCGAGCTTGTGGAACACGCCGGCCGTCGTGCAGTCGTTGTCGACCAACCCGCCGCCCTCTTCCCGGCGCTTCGGGATCGCAAACAGCGACACCCCCTTGATGCCCGCCGGCGCGCCTTCGATGCGCGCGAGCGTCAGGTGCACGATGTTGTCGCGCACGTCGTGGTCGCCGCCGCTGATGAACACCTTGCTGCCGCGGATCAGGTAGTGGCCGTCGTCGGTCGGCTTCGCCACCGTCTCGACGTCGGTGAGGCTGCTCCCCGCCTGCGGCTCCGTGAGCGCCATCGTCCCGGTCCACTCACACGAATACATTCGATCCATGAACTTCCGCTTGAGCTCCTCGGAGCCGAACGTCTCGATCAACCGCGCCGCGCCGGTGGTGAGGCCGACGCCGGCCGTCGCCGAGAGGTTCCCCGCCATCAGGTAGGACTCCGCCAGCACGGCGATCGCAGCCGGGAGCTGCGCGCCGCCGAGGTCGTAGGGGCGCGTCGCCGTGACGACGCCGAGCTCGACGAGCGCGTCGATCGCCTTGTGCATCTCGGGGTGCAGCGGCAGCTTGCCGTCCACGAGGTTCGGCGCCTCCTCGTCGGTCACCTTGTAGCCGGGCGCGAGGACCTCCCGCGCGAGGCGCCGGGCGTTCTCGAGGTAGAGCGTCACCGTCTCCCGCGAGTGGTCCTCGAAGTAGGGCAACTCCAAGAGGCGATCGAGATCGATCGTGTGCTCGAGGATGAAGGCGACGTCGCGGTCCGAAACGAGTGGGTTGGTCACGGCCGGCGATGTTGCGCGCTTCGTTCGCGGTGTGTCGACTTTCGAATTGCACGCAAGACCTCCCGCGGGGGATCCTCCGGCCGTTGAGGACCTTCGCGATACGACGCCGGCCGCTGCGCCTGGGCCGTCGGATCCTCCGCGTCAGCCTGTCCTCCGCCCTGATCCTCAGC
Source organism: Deltaproteobacteria bacterium (assembly GCA_040218735.1). Lineage (GTDB taxonomy): Bacteria > Myxococcota > Kuafuiibacteriia > Kuafuiibacteriales > Kuafuiibacteriaceae > JAUHYN01. The sequence continues at coordinate 230,837 of JAVJQW010000041.1, read as the reverse complement.
CTCCCCATCGTCTTCGTCGTCGCCTGGTCCGCCTGGTCCGCCTACGCCCGCTTCGAGAGGTACCGCCGCCACGTGAAGGCGGACGTCACCCTCGACGCCGAGCTGCTCCAGATCTTCGCGCACGACGAGCTCACGCGGCAGCTTCGCCGCCTACGTCTCCCGGGCGCGCCGAACCCGTCGACCCTCCCGACCTTCGAGCTCGCGCTCGCCCCCGACGCGCTCACCACGCTGGAGGCCGACGCGCGCTCTACGAAGAAACGCCGCTACGTCGACGCGACGCTCCGCAAGGACGGCCGCATTCACGACGTGCAGGTTCGGCACCAGGGCCGCCGCCACTGGCACGCGCTCGGCGTGCAGAAGTCGATGAAGGTGCGCACCGACAAGGGCGACCTCGTCGACGGCGTGCGGGTGTTCAACCTCCTCAATGGCGTGACGCCGTTCGGGTTCGAGGAGTCGATCATCCTCGACCTCGCCCGTGACGGCGGGCTCCTCTCCCCCGCCTTCCACGCGGTGCGCGTGCGCGTGAACAACGCGGACCTCGGTGTGTATCGGTTCGAAGCACAGCCCGACGAAGGCCTGCTCCGCCGGCAGGCGCGCATGCCAGGGAGCCTGTACTCCGGTGACTTCGCGAAGAAGAGCGCGAAGGAACCACACGGAGGGTGGAGCAAGTTCGGCGCGGCGTCCGCCGCCCAGCGCGAGGACTACGCGGAGATCGACACGCTCCTCGCCAAGGTCAGGGGCGCCTCGCACGCCGACTTCGCAACCTACGCCGCGGACCATGTCGATCTGGATCGCTTCGCGCTGTTCGACGCGCTCGACGTCGTGTTCGGCGGCGACCAGCACGACTTCGACTCGAACCAGAAACTCTACTACGACCCCTACCGCGAGCGCTTCGAGCCCATCGCGCGCGACTTCCGCGCGTTCTCCCACGAGCCGTTCGTCAACCGCGCCGAGAGCCCGATCCAGCTCCGGCTCAAGGCGCTCCCCGACTACCTGTGGAGGCGCGACCGCCACGTCTACCGGCTCCTCGACGGCGCCGCGTCCGTCGCGCGGGTGCGCGCCGACGTCGACCGACGCTTCGAAGCGCTCCTCCCCGAGCTCGCCGCCGACCCGTACTGGGACGCGTACAAGCTGCTCCCGCGCGCGTCCCGGTTCCACCGCTTCATGCTGCGACCGATGAACGTCGGCCGGTGGCTGACCGCGTCGCGCGCGGAGCTGTCGACGTACGAGCGCCGCAGCCGCTTCCTCCGCGATCACCTCGAAGCGCGCAGCCTGCGCTTCGCGGGGATGCCGTCCGGCGAAGCGTTCGCGGTCGCGATCGAGGTCGGCGGGCTGGAGTCGGTCGAGGTGTTATCGTTCACCGCGCCCGGCCTCGAAGTGGCGCTCGAGGTCTACGCCGACGAGGACGACGACGGCGCGCTCGGCCCCGCGGACCCCCTCGTCGCAGAGGGCGTCGGTGAGGTTCGTCCCTGGGCGCGGGCACACCTCACCTCCGCCGCAACCCTGGTTGCGGTCGGCGACGAAGATGTCGCGGGCTCCGTTCGCCTGGAGCGCCGACCGCGGGTCTTCCGCTATTTCGTCCGTGCGCCGCGTCAGACGATCGAAGCCGTCGACGTCGAGCTCGAGAGCCGAGTCACCGGCGCGTCGACGCGGCGGCGCATCACCGCGGACGACGTCGCGCTCGCGTCCAACACAGGCGACCCGATCACGACCGTGCCGCGCTTCGCTCCGGGCGAGACGTCGCCGCACCCCTGGCGCTTCGACGCCGCGCCCCGGCCCCAAACCGTGCGCATCGCCGGCGCCGCGCGGCTCGACCGACGCTACGGCGCCCACACCACGGTCGTCGTCGAGCCAGGCGCCGAGCTCACCGTCGACGGCGACGTCACGTTCCTCGGCCGCGTCGAGCTCCGCGGCGACGCCACGCGGCCGATCCACATCTCGGGCGGCCCCGTCGTCCTGCGCGGCCCCGCCACCGCGGGCTCGCGCATCGACGGCGCGGAGATCCGCGGCTCCCTCGCCGTCCTCGACACCCACGACATCACCGTCGAAGACGTGCGCATCCGCGAGTCCACCACCGACGACGCGCTGCACGCGACCTACGTCGACCGCCTCGCCCTGCACGAGGTCACGATCGTCCGCGCGTCGACCGACGCGGTCGACCTCGAACACGTCACCGCGGACGTCCGCGGCCTGGTCGTACTCGGCGCCGAAGACGAATGCCTCGACCTGATGAACGCGGAGATCCGTTTGACCGACGCGCTGCTCGTTCACTGCAAGAGCAACGCGATCTCCGCGGGCGAAGAGTCCGACATCCGCGTCGTGGGGAGTGTGATCGTCGGCGCGAAGGTCGGCGTCCTCGCGAAGAACGCGTCGAACGCACGCATCGCCCGCTCGTTGATCTACCGCACCAAGACTGCGCTCAAGACCAACCGACGCGACGTGCACTACGACGCACCGAGCACGATCGACGCCGACGACGTCCACGCCGTCGACTGCGGCCGCGTCACGAAGCGCGCGAAGAACACGCAGCTCCGCGCGCGCGCCTCGACGACCTGGCCCGTTGACGGGCGCCTCGACGGGCTCCGGCGCGACGTGCTCCGCATCGAGGACTACGCGACGATCGACGCCCGGGTCGGCGCGCTGATGGGCGGTGCACCGTGACCCGCCCCAGCGTCGGCTTCGTCTACCTGATCCTCGTCGCGGTCGGCGTCGTCGCGTTCTTCGCCTGGGCGGCCGCCACCCCGCCGCTCGACGCCGCGTGGCAGATCACGATCGACCTGGAGTCCGGCGCCCGCGGTCGACTCGACGCCGACGAGCGGCGCCTCTTGCAAGACGCCTTGCGCCGCCACCCGCCCCTCGCGGACAACCTCGTCGAGGGGCGCAGCTTCGGCATCATCAGCCCGAACGACCGCGGCCACATCGACGCCAAGTTCGCCTATCTCATCCGCCGCAGCGCTGCGGATCCCAAGACGGTCCGCGTGCACGCGCGCGAGGACGTCCGCGTGCGGGTACGCGCGGGGAAGACCAAGGCCAAAGGTGAAGCGACGCCCGACACGCCGTTCGTCTTCACGGCGCCCGACGACCGCTTCCCGCAACTCATCGAGCTCCGCTTCCCCAAGAAGAAGCGCCGCAATGCGGTGCGCGTCGAGACCGTCCCGTGAAGCGCCGCTTCAATCGGTTCGAGCTCAAGTTCGTCATCGACGACGCGGTCGCGAAGGCTCTGACCGAAGACCTCGCCGTGAACATGACGCTCGATCCCTACGGAGCCGACGGCGTCTACCGAGTCACGAGCCTGTACTACGACTCCCCCGACTTCGTGTGTTTCCGTTCGAAGGTCGAGGGCATCAAGTACCGCCGCAAGGTTCGCGTAAGAACTTACGGGCACGCTGCGGCGTCGATGGATTCGAAGATCGCGCTGGAGATCAAACAACGCATCAACCGCACCGTGCAGAAACGTCGGGTTCGCACCTCGTTGCGCGCCGCGACGGATCTCATCGAACGCCACGAGCTGCCCGAGGGCGAAGACGCCGACGATCGCGAGGTCCTCTCGGAGGTGCTGTACCTCGCGCGAATGCTCCACCTCGAGCCCGCCTGCGTGATCTCCTATCTGCGCGAAGCATGGATCGGCGGCACCTACGAGCCCGGGCTGCGCATCACCTTCGACCGCGCGCTGTCGGTGCGCGCCCCCGACCACGGGCTGCTCGAGGGGATGCGCGATCGACTCTTCGCTCCGCCCGACCGCGTCATCCTGGAGGTGAAGGCGGACGAGGCCGTCCCGCTGTGGGTTACGCGGATGCTCACGCGCCACGGCTGCCAGCTCACACGCGTCAGTAAGTACTGCGCCGGGCTCGCGCGGCTGCAGGAGGCGTCGTAGAAACTGCTTGGGGCTGGCTCGGTTGCGTCGTATCGAAGCGGCTGAGCCCGGGAGCGAGAAGGTATGGACGAGCTACTCAAGGAGATGGAGCGGTTCCAGGATCTGACGACGGCGTTCACGCTCGCCGACGTCGCGATCGTCCTCGCGCTCAGCTTCGCGCTCTCGACGCTCGTCGGCCTCACCTACCGCGCGACCCACCGCGGGACGTCCTACTCGCAGTCGTACACGCAGACGCTCGTGATGCTGGGAATGATCGTCGCGATCATCATGCTGATCATCGGCTCGAACCTCGCGCGAGCGTTCTCGCTGGTCGGCGCGCTGTCGATCGTCCGCTTCCGCAACGCCGTGAAGGAGACGCGCGACGTCGGCTTCGTGTTCTTCGTGATGGCCATCGGCATGGCGTGCGGCACGCGCTTCTACGCGCTCGCGGCGTTCGCGACCGTGGCGCTGTGCGCCGTCGCGCTGCTGATGTTCAAGCTCGACTTCTTCGACAAACGCATCACGGAGCGCATCCTCCGTGTCCGCATCCCCGCCGACCAAGACCTCGACCGCCTCTTCCTCGACGTCTTCGAGCGTTACCTCGCCGACTTCCGGCTGATCTCCACCGAGACCGTCAGCGGCGGCGTGCTCCAGGAGGCGGTCTACGCCATCGTCCTCAAGGACGAGTCCGAAGGTCAGAAGCTGATGGAAGCCGTGCGCGAGAAAAACGGGAACCAGAAGGTCGCGCTCGTCGTCGGGCAGCACGAGGTGGACCTGTAGTGCGCGCGCTGTTGGTGCTCTTCGCCCTCCTCACCCCCGCGACCGCATCCGCCTTCGAGATTCGATCGTCGACCGTCGCCGACGAAGGCTTCGCGATCGACTTCGGTGGCCAGCTCTACATCCGCGGTCGCGGCCGGCGCCCGGACGGCGGCGAGACGCGCTGGTCGTCGGACCTGCAGCGCGCGCGACTCAAGACCCGCCTGAGCTACGGCGACTGGATCCGCGTCGACATCGAACCCGACTTCGGCGGCGCCAACGCCGACCTCGCCGACGCCTATCTGCAGGTGATGCCCACCAAGGAGCTCAGCGTCCGGGTCGGTCAGCACAAGGCGCCGTTCGGCGTGCTCGAGCTGGAAAGCCGCTGGCGAATGCCGGTGCTCACGCGCGGGTTGGTGTCCGAGGTGGTGAGTGACCGCCTCGGCTTCGGGCGTCGAAAGTTCGGCGCGCGGGTGCGGTGGCGCGACAAGTCACTCCCGCTCAAACCCGACGTGCAGCTCGGCGCGTACGGGCCGCAGGGCGACGAGATCACCGAGGACCTCGCGGCGCTCGTACGCCTCCGCCTCGCGAAGAAGCTCTACGTCGCCGTCACCGGCTACTCGCGGCGCGGCGCGGCGACCGACGATCGCCGCGGGAACTTCGCGGCGGTGTTCGTGTCCTACGATCGCAAGGGCTGGTACGCCGCGGGCGAGGTGCAGCTCGGCCGCGTGAAACTCCTGAGCGCGACGGGGTTGGAGACGGGGTTGGACGCCACGATGTTCACGGCGCGAGGCGTGGTCGGCCGGCGGTTCGAGATCGTCGAGGACTTCGAAGTGGAGCCCTTCCTCGCGGGGGATCTGATCGACCCGAACGCCTCCACCCGCGACGACATCGCGGTCGCGTTCCGGCTCGGCTTCAACGCACACTGGCGCGAGCGCCTCCGCATCGGCGCCGAGTGGGGTCGCAACACCGGTCAGGTCGGCGCGATCGTGAACCCCAGCAGCGCGCTCATCCTCTTCCTGGGGACCTCCCTCGACTGAGCCATCGTGTCCGCTTCGCTCTTGCTTCTGTTCGCGGCCGCGACCGCAACCTCGACCTCTGCGGACACCGGCAAGGGCCTCGACTGGCTCGCGGTGCCGGTGCTCAAGTTCAACAACGACATCGGCGTCATGTACGGCGTCCACACGATCCTCAAGGAGTACGGCGACGACGACGAGTTCGACTGGTTCCTGGAGGTCAAGCTCCGCCACTCCACGAAGAACCGGCACGAGCACTGGCTCTACTTCGACATGCCGTCCTTCTTCGGGCTGCGTCTGTTCGTGCTGACCGAGGTCCTGCGCATCGACGACGCGAACTACTTCGGCGTCGGCAACGTCACGCGCCTCGACGAACCCGGCGACCCGTTCAACCAGTACCGGCTCACCGAACCGCGCATGCAGTCGTTCCTCTCCGACGACATCGACGACACCTGGCGCTGGGGCTTCGGCCTGACGTTCGCGTACACCCACACGACCTACCGCGACGACTCGCGCCTCGCGCTGGAGCGCCCCACCGGGTTCGACGGCGGGCACCTCCTGATCGCGCTCGGCGCCCTCGTGCACGACGGTCGCGACGACGAGCTGCGCCCCACCTCCGGCGAGTACCTCCAGATCTACGCCAAGGCCGCGACCCGCCCGCTGGGGAGCGCGTTTTCGTTTCAAGGGATCGGGATGGAGGGCTCGTTCTACTACTCGCCGTTCTCCGACTTCGTGTACGCGGGCCGCCTGATGGTGGAGTCGGTCGGCGGCGACGTCCCTTTCTACGAGCTCGCGCGCATCGGCGGCGGCCGCAGCGCCTTCGGCCTCGGCGGCGTCTTCACCCAACGCGGCTTCGCGGAGTCGCGCTTCATCGGCAAACACAAGGCGCTGACGAACCAGGAGCTGCGCTATTACTTCCCGGCGATCCTCGACCTGCTGAGCTTCGGCATCGGCGGGTTCGTCGACGTCTCCCTCGTGGCGGACGACACACCGGTGCGCGACTGGATCGACCGCCTACGCCCCAGCGCGGGGTTCGAGATCAGCGCGCGCTGGAAGGACCTGATCGTGGTCCGCGCGGACATGGGTTTTTCGAACGAGGAACAGGTCTTCTACATCGAGGGGAGGCACCTCTTCTGATAGCCCCCCGGCGCGAGCCGACGATTCTTCCGGACTGATTCCCCGGGTCCGAACCATCTTGTTCTCCAGCAACACAACGCGCAATCACCGGCACCTCTATGGGTCGTGACGTATGCCGGTCTCGCCGGCACCCGACCCAGGCCGGCTCGCCCCGCGCGCCGAAGGGCGGTCCGAGCTGCCCGGACCGGTCCGGGTTGCTCGGCGCTGGACTTGTTGAATCCGGTCGTCGACGAAGCGACGCCCGTACATCTGGGGCACCCGCTGGGCGGCTCACACTACCGCGACGCGCCGGCAGGCCTGGTCCTCCGTCAGTCCGAGTGCCTCCACGCAGAACCGAAACAAGGAGCTGAATTCACGCTCCATGCAAGACATCTTGCGCTTCCCCGAATTCGCGACAAGACGTTACCACGGCCTCCAGAACAGGCCGTTCGCGCGCGCGCTGGGCGCCAAGAGCGTAGCCGGCGAGCTGCGCTTGCTGTGTCGCGCGCACAACCTTCGCGCGGCGCGGGAGGTGTTGGGTCGCGCCTTCATCGATCGGAGGATTCACGAGCGCCGCTCTACCCGGCCCAGGCAAGACGCGTGTACCGAGCGCCCGCGGTGTGAGGCGCTTCCGACGCAGCCGTCACGCGCGGAGGGCGGCTCGTGAGAGCGATACGAGCCGGTGTTCGAGAGCGCGGCCGTCCTTGGGAGCACTGCGGTCCGCGGACCCCCGCCTTCACCAGCCCGGCGAAACGGCGGCCGAGGGACGAGTCGCTCCGCGGCGCCGGCGCGCTGCCCCACGTCGAGGCGCTCCTCGCCGCCTGATGGCGGCTCGAGGCAGGCCCGTCCGCTAAGAGATCGGCAGTGCCCTTGGCCGCTGGCGAACCACCGCCGTTTCGGTGAAGTCGCGGCCGACGTCGGCGCACGGCGACCCGGTCACCGTTCCCTTCGTAGACGCGTGGGCACATCGTCGATGGTGCACAGGGCGGCGCCCGCGCGGTGACATCACGCCTGCACTGCGGGCCGTCAGCGACGATTCGAAGCAGCACCTGTGGAGCACGGCGCGGAACTCAGTGCAGTCGCCTAAGCCCCAGTGTTCCCGCGTACTGGCGCTGGACACCGACCGAGTGCTTGCCCTCGCAGAGCGTTGGAGATCGGCCACCGCCCCTATTCGACGTGCGCGTCGGCGCACATCTGCTCGTCGAAGTACATCGGGTCCGGCGTGCACGCGAGGTAGCGGCCCTCGCCGTCGACTTCGAAGAAGCTCTGCAGCGGCATCTGGTCGTCGAGCAGGTGCTCGACGTACGCGCGGATGTTCGCGGTGGTGCTGCCGCCGACCAGCGTCGCGGGGAGCTCGGTGCCCGCCCACGCGAGGGTGTTGAAGTCGTTGAGGAAGAGGTCGAAGAGCTCGTCCTCCGGGAACTCGCCGATGCCGGGGATCGTCGTGCAGTGGCTGCTGTTGGTCGTGCGGTAGAACGGCATGAAGTAGCCGAGGTTCGGCCGAGCGTCGAACTGCGCGCGCATCAGATCCGTGTCGTCCCACCACATCTCGTAGACCGCCGCGCGGTCCTCCGGGATGGTCTCGTCGAGGCCGAGGCCGCCGAGGCCCATGCCGTCGCCGAACGTCGCGATGCCGCCCTTCCCGAGGGTGTAGAAGCGCTCGTACGAGTACAGCGAGTAGTTGTAGTCGAGCCGGAAGTGCGTGTGCGCGAGGCGGTCGTTCGGGTACGTCTGCGCGAGGATGTCGGCGAGCGCGCCGAGGTCGGTCGCCAGCACGTTCGCCATCGGCGCCGACTGGATCAGCGGGTCCACGTTCCACGCCGCGCGCACCCGATCGTGGAGCGGCAACGACCACGACGTCTTCTCCTGGTCGGGGAACAGCGGACCCGAGTCGTCGAGGAGGTAGCCGCGGTTCGGTGAGAGGCCGTCACGCAGGAAGTGATAGTTGATCACCGCGCCGGCGCCGCCCGCGCTGCAACCGCTGACGAGCATCCGCTCGATCGACGGGAAGATCTCCGCGAGCTGATCGACCGTCGCCAGCACGTTGGCGTGCCCCACGTGGTGGAACTCGACGTCCGGCTCCTTGTTGTCCGGGTCTTCGTACGTGACGACCGTGTCGCCCGAGAAGACGTCGCCCGTGCAGTACGGGATGAAGACCTTGTTCCACTCGGCCATCGGGCTGACGTCGCCCGACGGGTGCAGGAGCGGGAACACGTTGTCGACCGGGATCGCGAACCCACCGAGGTCCGCGTAGGCCGTCGCGTGGTCGTCCGGGATGCCGTCGCGGTTCGCGGCCGAGCGGATGCCGGTCCCCGTGCAGCCCGCGTAGTCCCAGCACGCGCCGCCGCCCTCGAAGTAGATCACCACGTCGTCCGACGTCTCGGAGAAGTTGACGAAGTACTTGTACTGGCTACCGTTCGCGCACGCCGCGCCGTCCGGCTCGAACTTGAGCCAGCGGTTGTACTGCGGAGGTGTCCAGCCGCCGTCCACCGCGCCGCCGTCGCGATCCGGCCCGCCGTCGCGCTCGACGCCGCCGTCGCGCGGCGCCTCACCGCCGTCGCGCTCCGTTTCGCCGCCGTCGGTTTCCTCGACGCCCGCGTCGCGCATGGTGGTGGTGTCGTCGTCGTCCTCCTCGCCGGAGCAGGCGGTGACCGCGAGGAGGGAGAGCAGGAGCACGCGTCGCAACATCGCGCGCGAAGCTATCAGAGAATCGTAGGCGCCTGCACTCAGGCGGAGCGCGCGATCTCTTCGAGGTTGTCGCGCAGGGAGGACGGCAGCTTGGCGGCCCCGGGGTGGTCCAGGAGCGCCCGCGCCTCCTCGGCTTGCTCGAGCGCCACGACCACCTTCGCTTTCGCAAACACCACCGGGCCCGCGAGCTTCGCACGTTGCACGTAGCTCGCCGCCTCTTCGTAGTGGCCGAGCTCGACGGTCGCGACGGAGAGGATCGTCCACACGCGGTTCAGCGTCCCGGCGTCGATGTTCGACTCCGCGCGGATCTGGTGACAGAGCTGCCGCGCCGTCTCCCAGTCGCGGTTCTCGAACGCCGCCTCGGCACGCTTGAGGAGCCCCTTCGCGAAGCGGTTCGACGATCGGATCGGCCCCGACGCCCGCGAGTCCCCGAGCGCGCGCGCGTTCTGGAAGCCGAGGAGCACCGCGAGGATGAACACCAGGCCGCGCCCGAAGTAGTTCATCGCGAAGATCGCCGCGCCGATCGCGACGATCAGCCCGACGATGTGCGTCGCGCGCTCGGCCGGCCCGGGCCGCATGAACTTGAGCAACAGGATGCGGAAGAGCTGCCCCCCGTCGAGCGGCCACAGGGGGAGCAGGTTCACGAGGCTCCACCCGATGTTGATGTAGAGCAGGTCGCCGATGATCATCGCGACGAACGGGTTCATGAACATGTCGCGCAGCCCGAAGACGAGCGACACCACGAACACGATCCCGCCGAACAACAGGCCGGCGCCGGGGCCCGCCGCGATGATCAGGACGTCGTCGCGGTTGCTGTCCGCGCGCTGGTGATGGGTGAGCCCGCCGAACCCGTGCAGCTCGATCGACGGCGACAGCCTGAAGTGCTTCGCGACGAGCGCGTGGCCGAACTCGTGGATGAGAATCGACACACACACCGCGAGGCCGAAGACCATCCCGCGCTGCAGCCCTGCGCTCCAGCCGTAGTAGCCGAGCAGGATGAAGAACCACATCGAGACGTGCACCGGCACGCCGGCGAGCGTGAAGACGTGGAGGCCACCCATGCTTCGCCGACCTTAACCACTTCGACCGGGAGGGTGAAACGCTTTCGTCGGCGACTCGATCCTCCCGAGAAGCTGTGCGAAAAACGCCGCGATGTCGCGACGGTCCACCGCCGTGCTCTTCGTCGTCGCCCTGGTCGCGGTGGTGGCGGCGTACGGGAACTCACTCGGCAACGGGTTCCACTTCGACGACGGCCACAGCATCGAGGACAACGTCCACCTGACCTCCCTCGCGAACGTCCCGCGCTTCTTCACGGACGTGACGACGTTCTCGCCCCTCGCCGAGAACCGCGCCTACCGGCCTGTCCTGCTGACCAGCTTCGCGATCTCCCACGCGCTGGGGGACGGCGCGCCGTGGGCCTATCACCTGGTGAGCCTGCTCTTCCACGTCCTCGGGGCGTGGATCGTGGGGCTGCTGGCGTACCGGTTCTTCGAGCGCCCCGCCGCCGCGTACTTCGCGACCGTGGTGTTCGCGGTGCACCCGCTCCTCACCGAGCCCGTGAACTACATCTCGGCGCGCTCGTCGCTGATGGGCTCGGCGCTCTACTTCGCCGCGTTCCTCCTCTACGTCCGCGCCCGCGACGGCGACACCCACGAACGCCGCCGCCTGATCCTCGCGAACGTCGTGCTGCTCGTCGCGCTCGGGACCAAGCTCCTCGCGATCACGATCATCGCGGTGGTCATCGCCTGGGAGCTCCTCCTCGGCCCGGACCGGGACCGCCTCCTCGAGGTCGATCGCAAGCGCTGGATGGCTCGCCTCGTCCCCCTCGCGACGATCGCGTTCGGCTTCGCGTGGCTGCACGAGTCGATCGTCGGCGCGACGGCGCGCGGGGCCCGCTCGCACATCACGCCGTGGTCCCACCTGCTGACGCAGACCCGCGTCTGGCAGCGCTACCAGGCGCTGTACGTGTGGCCGGAGGATCTGTGCGCGGACCTCGTGATGCGGTGGAGCGAGGTGCCGTGGGAGGGTGAGACGGCGCGCGCCATCCTCTGGACGGTGCTCCTCCTCGCCGTCGCGTGGATCTCGCGGCGGCGCATGCCGGTGCTCGCGTTCTCGGTGGTGTGGTTCTACGTGACGCTGTCGCCGACCAACAGCATCGTCCCGCTCGCGGAGCCCGCCACCGAGCACCGTGTGTACGTCGCGATGCCCGCGCTGGTCTGGGCGACGCTCGCGGTGCTGAACCGGCTCGTCGGCGAGCGCATCGAGATCGCGCACGTGCGTCGCGGCGCGCTGATCGCGAGCGCGGCCGTCGTCGCGGCGATGATCCTCGCCACCTCTCAGCGCAACCGCGTGTGGAAGGACGAACACTCGCTGTGGTCCGACGTCATCGCGTGCGCGCCGACCAACGGGCGCGCTCACCTGAACTACGGCCGGGCGCTCCTCGGGCGCGGGGATCGTGCGGGAGCGCGGCGGGAGTACGAAGCGTGCGCGCGCGAGTGGCCGGGGTACGGGTTCTGCTACGTGAACCTCGTGGTGATCGACCTGCTCGACAAACGGTACGACCTCGCCGAGCAGCACGTGCAGAAGGCGGAGGCCGTCGCGCCGAACAACGTGTACACCGCGTTGTGGCGCGGGGAGCTGGACCTCGCCCGGGAGCGGTACGCGAGCGCCGAAGCCGCCTTCGCGCGCGCGGCGAACATCGCGCCGGGGTTCGACGACGCCGAGCGTGGTCTCGCCCTCGCCCGCTTCGAGCTCGGAAAGCTCGACGAAGCGCGGCCGATCCTCGAGCGCCTCCGCGACGCCCGTCGGCTCGACGCGCGCGGGTGGTTCTCGCTCGGGTACATCCATGAGCTCGCGGGGGAGGCGGAGGCGGCCCAGCAGGCCTACGGCTACGCGGTGCAGCTCGACCCGAAGATGCCGCGGGCCCGGTACAACCTCGCGCGGCTGCTCCACGCGACGGGGCAGATCGACCGAGCGATCCAGCACTACCAGGTCCTCCGCCTCGAGCGCGCGGCGACCCCCGACGCGCTGTTCAACCTCGCGCTCGCGCTGGCGCAGCGGGGCCGCGTCGACGAGGCGCGCGGGGTGAAGCAGCAGCTCGCGCGGGACGCCCCGACTTACACCCGTCTGCAAGAGCTCGAATTCTGAGGACGAATCCGCCCCCGAGTGCGATAACTCCTTCGGCCACGTGATCAGCCGGGTTCAGGGGCGCTCGATTCAGGGCGTCGACACGACGGAGCAACCGACCAAGGTGCGCTCGAAGGGCCTGTTCGTGCCCTTTGGCCCCCGCCTGGCGGATCTGTCGATGAGCGTCCGGCGGAAGGTCGCCACCGGGCTGACCCTGCTGATGCTCGCCCAGGGCGTCGCCCTCCCGGCGGCCGCGGCACGCGCCGGAGCCGCCGGCGCGACGACGAAGGGCGCCCCCATCGAGTGGGTCGCCGCGGACGAGAGCGGTCCGGCGCTCGAGCGGTACCACGCGAACCAGTCCGTGATGCAGGCGTACGGCGAGGCCGTCAGCGCGCTGGCCGTGGCGCGCATCAACGTCTCCTCGCACGAACGCAACCGCCCGATCCTCGACGAGGAGCTCGAAAAGGCGCAGGCGGCCCTCGCGGCCTGGACGCCCGCGGACACGACGGGCCTGGAGTCGTGGGACAAGGACCTCGTCCTCGAGGACGACGCGAACGAGAAGCAGCGACTGGAGGGCGCCGTCGCCGACGTCGAGGCGCTGATCGCCGCGTACCCCGGCCAGCACGCCGAGGTCCTCGCCAAGCTGGACGCCGCCACCGCGCGCGTCGCCGAGCTCGACGCGAGGCTCACGCCCTACGGGGACGAGGCGGCCGAGGCGCTGGAGGGGTTCCTGAAACCGAGCGACACCAACGCCGCCTACCGGATCGGGCTCGCGGCCGTGGTCGAAGGGTACGGGGTGGCGTCGGGCCGTTCACCCGCTTCGCTGTCGCCGCACGAGAAGGCGTGGCTGAGGACACTCGGATCGCTGCACCCCGAGAACGTCGACGCGCGGCTCGCCAGCTTCGAAGCGTGGCCTCGGGACATGCTGCAGGACGTCGTCGCGGTCGCGCTCGCGCCGCACTACGACGCCGACGGCGCGGCCCGCGCGGCGCGCGCTGACGCCGCGCTCGCGTACACCCCCACGCCGATCGACGTGGTGGCGCTCGGGCGGTGGGACGACGCGGGTGTGGATCGAATGATCGAACGCGCCGCGCAGCTCGAGGCGGTCGGCCTGGAGTGGACGGACGGCCTGAGGATGTCGCCGTACCCCGGCGGTCCCGCGGCGCTCACGGACTTCACGTCGCTGCTGACGCTCCGCGCCGACCGCGACGAGGTTCGGATGTGGATCGACCCGCCCTCCAAGATGGGCGCGCGGCACGTCGACGTCGACTTCGCGGCGCTGCTCGAAGGCGCGCGTGCGTGGGTCGGTGAGGGGCGGCGGCTGACGGTCGAGGCGCTCCCGGTCGTGGCGATCCGCGTCGCAGGCGGTGCGGACGCAGCGCGGCTCGAGAAGGTCCTCGCCCGCATCGACGGCGGAGAAGCGGCCGTGGACTTCAACAACATCGCAAACCTCGCGACCGTCGACGCCCTCGACGACGCCATCTTCGCGCGGCTCGATGCGGTGGCGGAGCGCCTGGGTCGCTCGCTCACGCGCGGTGAGCTCGCGTCGTTGGCGCAGCGGTTCATCGAGCACCCCGACCAGGACGATGTCCCTTCGAAGCAGGCGATTCAGCGCGCCCAGAAGCACGACCCCGACGCGCGCCTCGACGACGTCTACGTGTGGTCGGTCGCCACGCCCCAGCCGCGCGACGCGTTGATCACCTCGCTCACGGAGCGCCTCACGGCGACGCCGCACGCGCATCGCTCGGACCGCGCGGCGGAGTACTCGGAGCGCTTCGAGGACCACGTCGACAAACTCTCGACGAGTGACCTGGTGCGGATCGACTGGCTGCTCAACGCGCTCGAGGACGGCGCCGTCCGCAAGACGATCGGCGCGCAGATCGAGGCGGACCAGGCCGACGACACCACGGAGCTGGGCGGCATGTTCGTCGTAGAAGGGGGCGCGCCGCGGTTCGTCCCGCTGAAGCCGGACGCCGCCGAGAGCAACAACAGCTTCCGCTTCCCGGCGCAGGTGAACCCGCTCGCGTCGGTCGTGACGGCCCACCTCCACGCGGTCGGCCACACCGACGGCGACAACGCGGGCCCGAGCTCGGCGTTCGGCGGGCGCTCGGGGGACCGCGGCTTCACCGCCGAGGCCGGGCGCTCCGATCTGGTCATCGCGGACCTCGGGGACGGCAAGTTCGGGGTCGACTACGTGAACCCCGAGGGCGCCGTGGTGGATCTCGGGGTCTTCTCGGCCAAGTAAACCCGCGATCTGGGCCCAAGCTCGGGTCCGGACCGGCGGTCCGTCCTGAAGATCCATGTAGGTCACACAACTTCATGCGCCCACTCTCCGATAAGCGATGGGAGGGGCCTGAGAGATGCGGAGCTTTCACTACGGAGAGATCGCCTTCGCGGCGCCCCCGAAGTGGTCCGATCTCTCCGTCGTCACGCTCACCGACCGCGCGGAGCAGACCGCCGACGAAGGTGCGCCCTCCGTCTCGCTGACGCGGGAGTCCGCGGCCGGCAAGACGCCGCTCGAGACCCTGGCCCGCCGGTTGGTCGCCTCACACGCCAAGACGGTGAAGGCCCACGCGATCGTCGACGAGGGCCCGGCCGAGATCGACGGCGCCCCCGCGTTCCGTTCGGAGCAGCGCTTCGAGACGCGCGACGCGGTCGCGCTCCACCAGCTCCAGTACTTCTTCGCGACCCCCGTCGGGGACGTCGCCCTGCTCTCGTTCACCTGTGCGGTCGACCGGATCGACGCGCACCGTTCGCTCTTCGAGTCGATCGCTCGAAGTGTCCGCCGCGAGTCGGTGGACGCCTGAGGTTTTCAGTCATGCCCGTGACCCCCCGCGATTCTGGTTCCATCGACCACCAGCCCTTCGTCCCCGGACGCGACGCCAACGTCGGCGCGCAGCAGCCCGTCGCCGACGCCCCCGCGACCGGCGCGGTGCAGACCGCGGACGCGCAGGACGCCACGACGAAGGCCGACGCACCTGCCCGCACGCAGGCGACCCGCAAGACGGGCTTCTTCCGGAAGCTCCTCATCGGCGCCGCCGTCGTCGGTACGATGATCGCCGCCGCCGTCGGCGGCTCGTACATCGCGCGCAACATCGCCGAGACGCAGATCAACAACCCGGTCGCGCCGATCGAAGCGCCGCTCCCGACCGCGCCGGGTACGCTCCCCGACGGTCAGGCGCCTCCCGGCGAGCCCGGTGAGGTCGACGTCCCCGTCCGCGGACCGACGCTCCCCGGCGTCAACGGCGGCGGCGCGACGCTCCCGGACGGGTCGACGCTCCAGCCGCGCGAGGACTTCACGCCGCGCAACCCGATTACGATTCGGATCCCGGACCAGCGCGTCCCGTAGCCCGCGCGAGCACCACGTCGTCCACGGCGCGCGCGAGCTGCGCGCGCGTGAACGGCTTCGGCAGAAATCCCGCCACACCCTCGTCGCGGACGAACGATACGATCGCGTTGTCCGCGAGCCCCGACATCACGATCACCCGCACGTTCGGATCGATCGCGCGCAGCGCCTTGAAACAATCGTCGCCCCGAACGCGGGGCATGACGAAGTCGAGTAACACCACGTCGAACCCCTTCGGGCTCCGCGACAGCTCGAGCACCGCCTGCGCGGCGTCGCTCGCCGCGACGACCTCGTGCCCCAGGGACTCCAAGCTCATCTGCGTGGTCTCGCGCGGGAGCGGCTCGTCGTCGACGAGGAGGATCCGCGCGCGCTGCAACGACTCCGGCCGCGGCGTCACCTCCTCCGACATCGCGCTCAGCGACACCCGCGGGAGGTCGAGCACGAACGCGGTCCCGGTGGAGCCCGTCTCCAGGAGCCGGAGCCAACCGCCGTGGCTGCGCGCGATTCCGTAGGCGACCGCGAGCCCCATTCCGGTGCCCTTCCCGACGTCCTTGGTCGTGAAGAACGGCTCGAAGATCTGATCCGCCACCTCGGGTGGGATGCCCGTTCCGGTGTCGCGAACCACGAGGTGCAGGCGAGGCTCACCGTCGACGTCCTTCGCGACGATCGAGAACGTGAGCTCGCCGCCGCTCGGCATCGCGTCGCACGCGTTGAGCGCGAGGTTCACGAGGACCTGCTCGATCTGCCCGGAGTCCCCCGCGATCCACGCGCCGCCGGGGTGCGGCGTGTGCTGCGTGACGATCCGTTTGTCGATCGTGCGCGACAGGAGCTGAAGGACGCGATGCACGGTGTGGTCGAGGTCGACCGGCACGTGTTCCTTCTTGCCCTTCCGCGCGAAGCCGAGCAGCTGCTCCGTGAGCTGCGCTGCGCGCTGCGCGGCGTGGGTGATCGTGTTGGCGCTGCGCTCGAGGCCCGACCCCGGCTCCGCGTCGAGTCTGACGACTTCGGCGTGCCCGAGGATCGCGACGAGGAGGTTGTTGAAGTCGTGCGCGATCCCGCCCGCGAGACGTCCGATCGCTTCCATCTTCTGCGTGTGGGCGAGGCGCTCCTCGAGCTTTCGTCGCTCCTCGTCGGCGGCGCGAGACTCCGTGACGTCGAGGAAGCTGACGATCGCCCCGAGCAGCACGCCGGTGTCCGGGTGGTGCGCGGGGACGGCGGAGAACACCGCCCACCGCACGGCACGATCCGGTCGGTGCACGCCGAGGAGGAGCGCCGGTTGGGGCTGCCCGGTCTGCAAACATCGCACGACCGGATAGTCCTCGACGGGGCACTCCTCGCCGTCCTCGTAGATCGTCTTGGTCTCGAAGTCCTGGACGACGCGCTGGTTGAGCTCGTCGCGGGTGAGGCCCAGGACCTCGCAGGCCTTCTGGTTGGCCTCGAGGATGTTGCCGTCGGTGCTGACGAGGACGACGCCGGCCGGGATGGTGTCGATCAGCTTGGCGGTGATGGCCTCGGTTCGGCGCAGCTCGTCGTGGGCGGCGGCGCGCTCCGAGATGTCGGCGCCGAGGCCGAGTACGCCGGTGATGCGCCCTTCGGCGTCGCGGATGGGGAGGTACGTCGAGTCGTACTGCACACCCTCGTGGGCGCCGTTGGCGCGCACGATTTCGCCCTCCATCGCGCGGAGGTGGTTGCGCCACAGCGGGTTGTCCTCGCCCAGCATCCCCTTGAGGCTCGTGCCGAGGTACGGCCGACCGGCGGCGACGTTCGCGCGCCCCTCGGAGAGCACGACGTTGCCCTCGAGATCGATCGCCCAGATCGTCACGGGCGCGTGGTCGAGGATCAGGCGGACCAGGGCCGCGTGTTCATGTGCATCCGACACGGCAAGGCAGGGATATCACAGATTCCTGCACGCTTTGCTTCGAGCAAAAAGAGGAGTATCGGGACGTGATGTCCGATGTCGCCCGCGCCACCCTCACGATCGATGTGGGGGGGACCGGTATCAAGTCGATGGTCCTCGACGAGGCCGGCGAGCCCATCTCCGAGCGCGTCCGCGTGCGTACGCCGCGGCCGGCGACACCCGAGGCGGTCGTCGCCGCGATCATGGCGGTCATCAAACCCCAGCCCGCGTTCGAGCGCGTGTCCGTAGGCTTTCCGGGGGTCGTCGTCGACAACGTCGTACATACGGCGCCGAACCTCGACGGCGAGTGGGCCCAGTTCCCGCTCGGCCGCGAGCTGGAGGTCGCGACGGAGCGGATGGTGCGCATCGCGAACGACGCCGACGTCCAAGGCCTCGGGGTGATCGAGGGTGAGGGTGTCGAGATGGTGCTGACCCTCGGCACCGGGATGGGGTCGGCGCTGTTCGTGGATGGCCACCTCGTCCCGAACCTCGAGCTGGGACACCACCCGCTCACGAAGAAGCGCACGTACGAGGAGTACATCGGCAAGGCGGCGCTCAAGGCCATCGGCGACAAGGCCTGGAACAAACGCGTCCGCCGGGTGCTGGCGCAGATCCAGCCCATCTGGAATCCCCGCCTGATCCACGTCGGCGGCGGAAACGCCAAGAAGCTGAAGGGCAACCTCCCGGACAACGTGTGTATCGTCCCCAACGTCGCGGGACTGCTCGGCGGAATCCGGCTCTGGCGCGACGTCCCCTGACCGCCTTCGCGCGAAAAGCTGCCGCCCGCACCTGGACGCGAGTATGCTGAGGGGCGAGCGCAGACGCGCACCCCGCCGTGATGAATCGGTACCTGCTCTTGTTCGGCGCGGCCCTCGGGGCCTGCAACGCAGCCTGCGGTGACAGCGCGACCTTCGCGACGCCCTCGCCGTGTGTCGCCGACACGGGGCGGCTCGGCGCAGATCGCACCCTCCAGTCCGCGGACTGCCGCAGCCTGCGCGTCACGGCCGACGTCATCGTCGACGACGGCCACACGCTCACGATCGCGCCCGGGACGACGTTGGTCTTCGACCCGGGCGCCTCGCTGATCGTCGGCGAAGGGAGCCCCGGGAGCCTCGTCGCGGCCGGCACCCAGGACGCGCCGATCCGCTTCGTCAGCGCGCCGGACCCGACGGGGAACGGGCGCTCCTGGGGCGGCATCGTCTTCGCGGGCGGGACGATGCCTTCGAGCCGGGTTCAACACGTGACGGTCGAGGGCGCGGGTGTCGCGAACGACCCACGTCGCGGGTGTGTCTCCGTGCAGCAGCTCGCGGCCGACGTCCTCGAGCTGTCGAACGTCGAGCTCGTCCGGTGCGTCGGGCCGGGGCTGGTGCTCGACCGCGGGCGCGTGGGGCTCTCGAACGTGACGTTCGTCGACACGGTCGTCGGCGTCAGCGCGACGCCGGACGCGGCCCGGAACCTCCCGGCGCTCGAGCTCGGCGGAGCGACGCGGAACATCCTCCTGAGCGCGCCGATCCTCGCCGACACCACGCTGCGCGCGACCGGCGTCCCGTGGGATGTCGAGGGTGACCTCGTCGTCGGTGGTCCGAACGCCCCCGTCCTCACCCTCGACGCGGGCGTGAAGCTCCGCTTCCCGGCGGACCGCTGGCTCGCGGTCGGCCTCGAAGAACCCGGCGCGCTACGGACGACGGGGGGCGCCGAGGCGGCGGTCGAGCTGACGTCGGGCTCAGAGACGGAGCGGTGGCACGGCGTCGTGTTGGGCCCTCACGCCTCGGAGGCTTCGCTCGCGCACACGCGGATCGGCCGCGCAGGCGCCGCCGGGACGATGGTGCTCGGCTGCCTCTCGCTGGACGTTCGCGCGCAGGCCGCCGTGCGTCTGAGCGACGTGACGTTCGACGACTGCGCGCTCGCCGCGATCGGCGCGTCGGAGAGCGCGGACCTCGCGTTCGACGTGATGTCGGGCGTGACGATCACACGCGCCCCCGTCGGGCTCTCGGTGCGCGCCGACGTCCTCGGCTCGATCCCCGTGACGACGTTCGTCGACGTGCCCCGCAACGTGACGTTCGGTGGCACGGTGCGCAGCGATGCAACCTGGGTTGCGCAGAGCATCCCCTGGCGCGTGACCAACGACGTTCGCGTGCGCGGCGAGGACGCCCCGGTCCTCACGCTCGGCGAGGGGCTCGTGCTCGAGATGGCGGCGGACCGCTGGATCGAGATCGGCACGACGAACCCCGGCGCGCTCGTCGCGCAGGGCACCGGCAGCGCTCCGGTGGTCCTGGCGGGCGCAGACGGCGCGGCCTGGCGCGGCCTGGTGTTCGGCACGCGCGCCGCGACCGGCTCTCACCTCGCCCACGTCGAAGTGCGGGACGGCGGCGCCCCCGGCCCGAACGTCAGCGGCTGCGTGAGCATCCTCGGCGTCGCGCGGGACGGGATCGCGATCGAGGACAGCACGTTCGTAGACTGCCGGCAGTCGGCGATCGCCGCGACCGCGGAGGGGTTCGAGTTCGCGATGTTCTCGGGCAACACGATCGTCTCTTCGCAGGTCGGCTTCCTGCTCGCCCCGAGCGCGGTCGCGAGCGTCGGCAGCGACACCCGTTTCTCGGACGTCTCCGCGAACGTCATCTTGGGGGGCGAGGTCCTGCGCTCGGCGCTGTGGGCGAAGGGCGAGCTCCCGTGGACGGTGCGCGGGACGGTCGTCGTCGATGGCGCCACGGAGCCGGAGGTCACCCTCGGCGCGGGCCTCGAGCTTCGGTTCGAGCCGGACGCCTCCCTCGCGATCGGCACGACCTACGGCGGCGCGCTCGTCGCGAGCGGCGGCACCTCGGAGCGCGTGGTCTTCACGAGCGCGATCGACGACCCGGTCCCCGGCAGCTGGGCCGGCCTGCGCTTCGGCGCGATGTCCCGCACGAGCCGCCTCGAGCACACCCGCATCGCGTTCGCCGGTGGCCAGAGCCCCGGGCACCGCGGCGGCGTCACCCTCGAGGGCACCGGCGCGCGCGTCTCGATCCGCTCCACGAGCTTCGGCAGCAACGCGATGGCGGACCTGTACGTGGACTGCGGCTCGACGCCGACGCTCGAGGACAACGGTTACGGATCGCCGGTCGGCCTGGTGCAAGAGACCGACTGCAACTGAGTCGCGGCGTCAGTCGCAGACCGGCGCTTCCGCGTCGAGGCACGCGCCCGCTTTCGCTTCGACGGACGCCGAGACCATGCGGCGGTTCTTCGCGATCACAAACGCCTTCAGCGTCACGGGCTGCTCGGAGACCCGGCAGCAGTCGTCGAGCCGCGGCGCGAAGCCGGCGGCGCACTGACCGTCGTCGCAAGGTTCGAACGGGAGGCCCGCGGGGCGGCGCATGACCATGGCCTCGACCGTCGTGCTCGTCTCGATCGACAGCGTAATGATGTCGACGTCGATCGGCTCGATGTCGACGAGCCGCACCGCCATCCAGATGTGGTAGCCGCCGTAACGTCCGGCGCTCTGGGGGCCCTGGATCAGGTCGAGGACGTCGTCGCCGTCGACGGTCTCGAACGCGACGAGGCCAGTGCCGACCTCGACGCCGAAGTCCCCTTCGAGCACGCCGCCGTCGCGCGTCGAGCCGTCGGGCTCGGGGCCGGCGTCGGCCGGATCGTCGTCCCCGCTCGTGCCCGAGCAAGCCGAGCACACAGCGAGGACGAGCAGGGATCCGGCCCAGCGCCTCACGACGCCTTGGGCTCCAGGCGTTCGACGCCGCCCATGTACGGCAGCAACACCTTCGGGATGCGCACGCCGCCGTCCGCGTCCTGGTACTGCTCGAGGATCGCGACAACCGTGCGGCCCGTCGCGAGGCCCGATCCATTCAGTGTATGAAGCAGGCGCGCCTTGCCCTTCGCCTCGGTCTTGTAACGAATCTTCGCGCGCCGCGCCTGGAAGTCCTCGAAGTTCGAGCAGCTCGAGATCTCGCGGTACTCGTCCTGGCCCGGGAGCCACACTTCCAGATCGTAGCACTTCGCCGCGTTGGCGCTCATGTCGCCGGTGCACAACAGCGACACGCGGTAGTGCAGCTCGAGTTTCTGCAGGATCGCCTCGGCGTGACCCACGAGCTTTTCGAGCTCGTCGTACGACGTCTCGGGATCCACGAAGCGCACGAGCTCCACCTTGTGGAACTGGTGCTGCCGAAGGATGCCGCGGGTGTCGCGCCCGGCGGCGCCGGCCTCCTTGCGGAAACACGGCGTGTGGCAGCAGTAGGTGTGCGGCAGCGGTCCGTCGTCCGGCATGAGGATCGAGTCCGCGTACAGGTTCGTGACCGGCACCTCCGCGGTGGGGATCAGCCAGTAGTCGACGTTGTCGTTGTACGGGACCTTGAACTGGTCGTCGGCGAACTTCGGGAGCTGCCCGGTGCCGGTCAGCGCCGCCGAGTTCACGAGGTACGGCACCGCCACCTCACGGTAGCCGTGCTCCGCGGTGTGGGTGTCGAGCATGAACATCGCGACCGCGCGCTCGAGCCGGGCGAGGCCGTCGTACTGGACCGAGAAGCGCGACCCGGTCAGCTTGCCGGCGCGGTCGAAGTCGAAGAGCCCGAGGCAGTCCTGCCCGATCGAGACGTGGTCGCGCGCCGCGAAGTCGAACGTGGGTTTTTCGCCCCAGTGGCGGACGACCTGGTTGTCGGCCTCGCCCTCCCCGTTCGGGACCGACGTGTGGGGGACGTTCGGGATGTCGAGCATCAGCTGCGACAGTTCCTCCTCGACCTCGTTCACGCGGGCCTCCAGCCCCTTGATCTCGTCCGACAGCGCCCGCTGGTTCTCCCGGGCGGCCTTCTTCTCGTCGTCGGTCCCCTCCTTGAAGATCCGCTTCATTTCTGCATTCTGGCGGTTCTTTTCGGCCTGGAGCGTCTGCGTCTTCTGAATGGCCGACGCCCGGTCGGCCCAGAGGTCCTTCACGCGGTCCAACAGCGACGTATCGAAGGTCGGACGGCGCCCGAGGGCGGCGCGGTAGGTGTCGAGGTCGTCGGCCAGCTTCCGGAAGTCGAGCATGGGCCCGATAGAGAATTGATCTCGCCACCCGCGGCAAGCAAGAATCGCGCGATGTCCCGCCGAATCTCGATCGCGTCGACGCTCGTCGTCCTCTGCGGCTGTCAGGACTACCGCTTCGAGCAGAAGTGCCCGGAGACCATCAAGGAGCAGGAGATCGTCCGCGCCGCGGCCGAGCCGCTGCCGGCGGACATCCTGTTCGTCGTCGACAACTCCGGCTCCATGGCCGACGAGCAGGCGAACCTCGCCGCAAACTTCAGCGCGTTCATCAACACGATCGCCGGGCCCCAGAACAACTACCGGATCGCGGTCGTCACCACGGACACCAGCGCCGGCAACGAAGCCGACGGCAAACGCGAAGACAACTTCGAGACCGAGCCGGGCACCGGCGTGCCCGCGCTGACCTCCCCCAACCTTCAGGGCTGCGTCGCGACCGACATCCCCACGAGCTGCTTCCGCGGCCCGAACGCCAACACCCGCATCATCGACTCCACGGTGTTGGACGCCGCCACGCAGATCTCCACGTTCCAGGACAACGTCCAGGTCGGGTCCTGCGGCTCCGGCGACGAAGAAGGCCTCGAAGCGATGATCCGCGCGCTCGACAAGACCGGCAACGGCGAGTGCAACGAGAACTTCCTCCGCGACGACGCCAACCTCGTCGTCGTGCTCGTCTCCGACGAGGACGACGGCAGCGACGACAACGTCGCGCAGTACCTCGAGGATCTGAAGCGCTACAAGAGCGTCGAGAAGACGCGCGTCGCGGTCATCGTGGGCGCGGCGGACGGCCAGGCCTCGAACTGCTCGATCGAGTTCGGCGCCGAGTGCGGCTCACTGTGCCGCGAGATGGGCCCGCAGAACCACAGCCGGGTGTCCTGCAACTCGGGCAACGCGATGGCGGTCTGCGAGCAATGGGAACACTGCGAAGGCGGCGAGTGCCTGAGCGAGCCGTTCGACCAGTGGAACTCGAACCCGATCGCGTGCCTGTCGTGTTCGTTCTTCCGGGCCGGCGACTGCTGCGCGGCGCTCTCCGCGAACCGCTACGTCCGGTTCGCTACGATGTTCGAGGCCGAGCTGAACCAGGCCAACAGCGCATTCGGGGTCTACGGTTGCCGCGCGCCCGAGAACGAGCGCGCCGCGTGCCTGATCGACTCGATCTGCCAGGACTCCTTCGCCGAGACGCTCCAGCGGATCGCGCGCGACCTGGTCTTCAACACGGACTTCGCGATCTCCCCGCCCGCCGAGTACCCCGAGGGCATCCGCGTGCGGCTCACCGGCGGCCGCTTCGGCGACGGCGTGGACCTCGTCCCGGGCACGGACTTCACCGCCTCCGCCGACCTCGTGACGCTCAACGGCGACAAGGTCCCCGGCCCCGGCGAGAACGTCGAGGTGTACTACGTGTCGGACGTCGAGGACTCCTCTGACAACCCCCGCGGCGCCTGCGGGATCTGACGTGGACCTGATGCCGCGGATCTCCTAGAGAGGTCCGCATGTCCTACGAGACCGTTCGTTTCGAGCGGGAGGAGACCGAGCACGGGGTCCTCGCGCACGTCACGCTGAACCGTCCGGAAGTCCGCAACGCGATCGACCTGACGATGATCCGCGAGCTGGGCGCGATCATCGACGAGCTCGCGCTCGACGACGACGTCAAAGCCATCGTCCTCGCGGGTGAAGGCGGCAAGGCCTTCGCCGCTGGCGCCGACATCGCGCAGCTCAAGGAGCGCGACCGCTCCGACGCGCTCCGCAAGATCAACGCAGGCTTGTTCCGCCGCTGGGAGGACCAGCCCATCCCGACCATCGCCGCCATCCGCGGCTACGCGCTCGGCGGCGGGTGTGAGCTCGCGATGGCATGCGACCTCCGCGTCGCGGGCGAAGGTGCGAAGCTCGGTCAGCCCGAGGTCGGCCTCGGCATCCTCCCCGGCGCCGGCGCCGTGCAGCGGCTCCCGAAGCTGGTGGGCCTCGGGCGCGCGAAGGAGCTGATCTTCACGGGCCGCATCATCGGCGCGGAAGAAGCCGAGCGCATCGGCCTCGTGAACCGCGTGGTGCCGGACGACGACGTGCTCGGCGCGGCGCGTGAGCTCGCGCTGTCGATCGCCAAACAAGGGACGCTCGCGGTGCGCATCAGCAAGATGGCGCTCAACGCGGCGGGGCGTTCGAACCCGGCGTTCGAGGCGGTGGACGTCCTCGGGCAGGCGGTGTGTTTCGAGTCGAGCGACAAACACGACCGAATGCAGGCGTTCTTGGATCGGAAGGGGAAGAAGAAGTGAGCGAGATTCGATCGGCGCTGGTCATCGGCGCGGGAACGATGGGAGCCGGGATCGCGGAGGTCCTCGCCAAGGCGGAGATCGCGGTGCGCCTGTTCGACGTGAACGAGGACGCCGTGAAGGCGGGCGTCGCGCGCATCGAGAAGTCACTCGGCAAGGGCGTCGCGAAGGGCAAGGTCACCGAGGAGGCCAAGGCGGCGGCGCTCGGACGCATTACGCCGGTGACGGGTTACGAGGGCGCCGAAGAGGTCGGGCTCGTGGTCGAGGCGGCGCCGGAGTCGATGGCGCTGAAGAAGCAGATCTTCGGGGCGGTCGACGGCATCGCGAACGACGCGATCCTCGGGTCGAACACCTCGTCGCTCTCGCTCACGGAGATCGCTGCGACCGTCGCCGATCCATCGCGGGTCATCGGCCTGCACTTCTTCAACCCGCCGCCGATCATGCCTTTGTTGGAGATCGTTCGGGCGGAGCAGACGTCGAAGGACGTCGTCGCGCGTGCGCGCGCGCTGGCGAAGCGGATCGGGAAGCAGGAGATCGTCGTGCGCGACGTTGCCGGCTTCGCGACGTCGCGGCTCGGGATCATCCTGGGGATGGAAGCGATTCGGATGTTGGAGATGGGCGTGGGTTCGGCGGCGGACATCGATGGCGCGATGGAGCTCGGCTACAAACACCCGATGGGGCCGCTGAAGCTGACGGACCTCGTCGGCCTCGACGTGCGCCTCGCGATCGCGGAGCACCTCACGAAGGAGCTCGGCCCGCAGTTCACGCCGCCGCCGCTCTTGCGGCAGCTCGTGCGTGCCAACAAACTCGGCAAGAAGACCGGCGAAGGTTTCTACCGCTGGACGGACGAGGGGCCGGTCCCGGTCGACCGAGGTTGATGCCGTGAAGTGTCCTTCCTGCGGAGCGAGCATCGTCGACGACGCGCTGGTCTGCGCCTACTGCAACCAGCCGACGCCCGCCGCGCACGAGCAGCGCCGCGCGGACGCGGAGGCGGAGCGTCAACGGGAGGCCGAGGAGGACGCATTCGACCGTGCGCAGGACGCGAAGCGCCTCGACAACGCGCGCAAGTCGGTCCGATCGTCCGGCCTGTGGGCGGTGATCTGGGGTGTGCTCGGGCTGTTCACCTGCATCTTCCCGGTGTTCTCGATCGTCGCGATCTTGATGGGGCTCAAGGCTCGCCGGCTCGCGCGCGAGTTCGACGTCGTGGTCCCGACCTCCGTCACCGCGGGCTCGGTGGTCGGCGGCGTCGGCATCGCGTTCGGTGTGTTCTTCTGGATCATCGGCGGCGTGGGCATCCACGAGGTCAGCCAACGCAAGGACGCCCTGCAGGTCGTCATCGACGCGGGGGATGCGAAGGAGCAGCTCGACGCCGAGACGGCGTGCGCGCTCGCCGAGTACCACCTGCTGACCGACGGCTGGACCGGCAAACGCGGCACGAGCATCGATGACTTCGCGTGCACGGGTCGCGTGGAGCAGGACGGTGACTTCGCGCAGATCGACGACGTCGTCTTCCACACCAGCAACGACGACAAGTGGGACCTGCGGGCGTGTTTCAAACGCGGGACGAAGTGGAGCCTCAAGGGCTTCAGACAAGAGAAGCGCTGCGACGAGGACGAAGCGCCGCCGCCGCCCAAGAAGAAGAAGAAGAAGTAGGCGCCGGGGTTGGCGACGATCCTCCACGTCCTCGCGCAGCGCCCGCACCTCACCGGCTCCGGGGTCACGCTCGCCGCGCTCGTGAAACACGGAGCGGCGGATCACCGGCAGCACGTCGTCGTGGGCGTGCCCGCCGACGATCCTTCACCGGACGTGGGCGCGACGCTGCACCCGCTCGTCTTCGAGACCGTCGTCGGCATGAGCGACGTCATGCCGTACCCGAGCGCTCGATTCTCCGCGATGGACGCCGCCGCGATCGACGCCTACGAAGCGCGCTGGCGTTCGCACCTGAAGCGGGTCCTCGACGAAACGCGCCCGGACGTCGTGCACACCCATCACGCGTGGATCGTGAGCGCGCTGTTGTGTGAGCTCGCCGACGTCCCGGTCGTGGTCCACGGACACGCGACCGGGCTGCGCCAGATGGACCTGTGCCGCGCGGAGATCGGCGAACGCGTGCGCGCCTCGCTGCAGAAGGCCGCCGCGTTCGTGGTGCTGTCCGACCAGCATCGCGTACAGATGATCGACCGGCTCGGCGTGGAACCGGAGCGCGTCCACGTGGTCGGCGCGGGTTACGACGAGGCGACGTTCACGCCGGGCTCGAGCACCGAACGAAGCGGCCTGATGTTCGTCGGCAAGATCTCCGAAGCGAAGGGCCTCGGCGCGCTGATCGACGTCCTCGCGCGCCGGAGGGACTGGTCGCTCGAAGTGGCGGGCGGCGGTGCGGGCGACGAGACCGACGCCCTCGCCGAACGCATGGCGGCCCTCGACAACGTGAGCTGGCACGGTCGCGTCTCGAACGAGCGGCTCGTCGAGCTGCTGCGACGGTCCGCGGTGTTCGTGCTCCCCTCGTTCTACGAAGGTCTGCCGCTGGTGATCGTCGAAGCGCTCGCGTGCGGATGTGCCGTGGTCGCGTCGCAGCTCCCCGGCGTCGAAGCGATCGCGGCGCAGCTCCCGAAGGCGATCGAAGCCGTCCCGCTCCCGCGCCTCGAGGTCGATCGTCCCCACGCCGAAGACCTCCCGGCGTTCACCGCTCGACTCGAGCTGGCCATCGAACGCGCGCTCGAGCGACCGCGTCCCGACTGCGACCTTTCGGCGTTCACGTGGCGCGCGGTCTACGAGCGTGTGCAGCGCGTGTGGAACACGAACTAGCGTTCAGAGCTCGATGCCGAAGCTCCGCTTCGGGCGCGACGCCCGCACCGACAGCACCAACAACAGCAGCGCCGCGGCGACGTGGAAGACCATGAGGCCGCTCGACACCGTGTGGAGCTGGTCGTACTCGATCATCGCGACGCTGGTCGGATCCATGTCCTGCAGCGGGCGGCCCATCGCGGCCTGGATCTGCACGAGGCGCGGCGTGATCCACTGACCGCTGACGCCGACGGCGACCGTCATCCCCAGCGTGATGAGCGCGCGGAGACGCAGGGGCGTCTGGAGCGGGAGCCAACCCGCGACGAGTGTCACGAGCAACAGCGGTCCGGCGAAGATGCCGAACAGGTCGATCTTGGCGAGCGCGGCGGTGATGACCTCGGTCGCCTCGTGGCGCGAGCTGACGATGTCGAACAGCGTCGGCGCGAGGATCATGAAGAAGACACTCGCGCCCAACCACAGGCTCGTCACGAGCACGTGCACGATTCGGGCGCTGGAGGCGATCGGACCCACGCGGACACGAGGTCACCAAAACCTCGGCGCGTCGGCAACCCTCGATCCCACCGACCGTCTACTGCGGGGCGACGATCTCCGCGCGCCCTTGCTCCATCGCGGTGCGTACGAACTCGAGGTACCGACGGCGCGCATCCGGGTTGTCGAAGATCGGGAAGTGCGTCTCCTCGGGGTATTGGATCAATCCTGCGGTGATCCGGCCCGCCGTCGTCTCGACATTGCTGCTCGCCGGCGCATCCATCGGTTCGAGCCCCAGCAGCTCGGACGCCGCCGGCACCCGGTGCACCGGGGCGACGACCGGGAAACGCGCCGCCGCGGCGAACGCCTCCTGCCCGCGGGCGGGCGACGCGAAGTCCAAGAAACCCTCCACCTGGAGGAAGTCGCGGTTCGCCCCGGCGGGCGGGTCGCGCAGGAAGCTGTCGGCGTAGGCGATGGGATCGGAGCGGTCGATGAACGTCTGGATCAGGTTCAGCACGGGGTGCGTGTCCCCCAGCTCCGCGCCCTCCGGGAGCCGGAGCAGCGTCACCAGCAGCGCCTCGAAGTCGACGATGTCCTTCCGCTCCTGGAGCGTGATCGACAGGATCGCACCGAGCCCCGAGTAGACGAACGCGCGCGGGCGCTCGTCGATCGCGGCGAAGCCGGCGCCGACCAACCCGCCCTGCGAGTGACCGAGGAATGCGATCTTCGACGTGTCGAACCGCGCCTCCGAGCCCTCCTCCAACACCCCCGCCGGGATGTTCATCGACTCCAGCATCGTGGTGAGCACCACGCAGTCCGCCGACCCTTGGCGAATGTTGTCGCGCGCCGCGATCGGGTTGAAGAGGTTGAAGAACGTGATCTCCGGGCTCGTGCGCGGCGGTGCGCGCGGGCCGTGCAGCGTCTGGTCGTAGCCGACCGTCGCGATCCCGCGCCGCGCGAGCAGGTCCGCGACCACGCCCGAGAAGGCGCTCTCGTAGCTGCCGCCCGTGCCGTGGGAGTACAGCACCACCGGCCACCCGCTCGCGGGCATCGGGCCGCGCGGGATCGCGAAGCCGACGCGCGTGCGCTCGGTGTGCGTCACGGTGTAGTTGCCGTCGGCGTCGCGCGCGAGGTTGCCGCCGTCGCCGAGTGACACGTACGGGACCTCGCCCTCCTGGAACCCGGGGAGCTCGATCACCGCGTCGTAGCGGAAGCGGCTGCCGTTCCAGCCCTTCGCCTCCCACTCCGCGGGCACCGGCGCCGGCAGCGTGCGCGCGACGGCGGCGAGCTCGCGGAGCTCCCGGACCGCGGCCTGCGTCGTGAAGACGGACGCGCCGACCACGTCATCGCGGACGAAGTCCTCGACCTCGTCGAGGTACGCACGCAGCGGAGCGAAGGCGGTGAAGATCGTGTCGGGGGTGTCGTCCTCGCAGCCGCCGTACATCGCGTTGTGTGCGTTGGGTGCCGGCTCGATCGCGACACCCGCCGGATCCGTCACGCGGTTCGTGACGACGATGGCGTACGTGGTGTCGCCGAGGAGCTGCACGCCGTACGGCGGCAACATCGCGAGGCTGAACGGCGCGCGGTACGTCGACGCCGTCTCCTGGTACTCCATCCGCAGCGGAAAGCGACGCCCGCGCTCCGGCGAGTCGGGGTCGATGTCGACGAGGAACACCGAAGCATCCTTCGACATCGCGGCGAGCGGGTCGGCAGGGAGCGAGGCGGGATCGATCGGGCCGGTAAAGCCGAGGTACAGGGCGCCGGACGTCGCAAACGCGTCGGTCTCCGCGGAGATGACCTTCAGGTAGTCGTCGAGCGTCGACGAGTCCGTCGGGTTCTCGAAGTGTGTCAGCCGCAGCCCGCGCGAGAACTTCAGCGCGTCGGACGGCCACGGGTGCGCGACGAACGTCTCCGCGTCGCGCGGATCCTCCACGCGCAGCGCGGAGCCGGCCGACGAGGCGGCGTCGAGGCACGGCGAGCCGCACGCTGCGGTCGCCAACAGACAAACGACGGCGTACCTCATCCGATGCGCTCCAGCGCGAGGTCGACCCAGCGCGACAGCAGCGCCGGACCGGCGGGTGTGTCGCGCACACTCGCGGCGGCGGCGCGCACCGCCTCGTCCGGGTCCTTACCCAGCGCTTCGGCGCGGCGACGAATCACCGCTTCGCGTGCGTCGACGTACATCGCGACGCACCCCGCGGAGAACTCCGGGTGGAACTGCACGCACCACGTGCGGTCGCCCATCGAGAACGCCTGCACCGGCGCGACCTCGTTCGAAGCGAGGAGCACGGCGTCGTCGGGCATCTTGGTCACCGCGTCGCCGTGCACCGCCTGAAACCACAGGTCGTCGCCGAGGCCGCCGAGGAGCGGGTCGGCGCGACCGGCGTCGGTGAGCGCGATGGGGACGCTGCCGATCTCGTAGCCGCGCGGGTTCACTTCGACCGCGCCGCCCTGCGCGTAGGCGATCAGCTGGTGGCCGTAACACACGCCGAGCAGCGGGACGTTCTTGGACATCGCGTCGTTGGACCACGCGGCGAGTCTGTCGACCCACGGCTCGACCTCGGTGACCGACGCGGGCGAGCCGGTGATCAGCGCGAGGTCGCAGCGATCGGGGAGCTGCTCGGCGACCGCGTCGTAGATCTCGATCTCGATCTGGTCGTTCGCGCAGCGCTCCCGAAACATGTCGACGTAGTCACCGTGCGCGGCCTGCACGGTGTCGGGGGCGCTCCCGGTGCGCAGGATGGCGAGGCGCGGCTTGGCGTCCGACACGGTGCTGACGTTTTCGGTGCGAGGTCCAGCGCCGGTCAAGGGAGGACGCGTACGACGAAACGCGTCTTGCCGACGTTGACGATGTCGCCGTCGACGAGGTCCGCGTCGTCCACCTGCTCGCCGTTCACCATCGTGCCGTTGGTGGAGCAGAGATCGACGATCGAGGGGCCGTGTTCGTCGAGGAAACACATCGCGTGGGTCCTCGATATCTTCGCGTCGGGCAGCAGGATGTCCCGGCCGCGCGTGAAGTTGTCGGACCTCAGATCCGCGGCGCCTTCGCGCGCGGCCGACGGGCGGCGCGCGAGGTGTTCTTCGATGAGGGCGAGGTCTTCGGCGTCGAGGACTTGGTCGCCGCCCTTGGTGAACTGGACGGTCGCGGAGCCGTCGCCGCTGCGCCCGATCGCACGATACGCCTTGGTCGACAGCTCGTAGCGCTGTCCGGCGTGGGGTCCCTTCTCGAGCTCGAGGATGACCTTCATGGCGCGCCCGTACGCGTCGATGTTGCTACATCGCCGCGCCGGTCGCCAACTCCTGGACGCGGGGCGCCCCCCTCGTGGAACTGAATGACGCGCCATTCACCGTCGCGTTTGGCGACGAGGATCACGGTCGGGGTCTCGAAGCGCTCGGGGCCCCGGCGGACGTCGAGCACGTAGCGGTAGTGCACCTTGTCGTCGCCGATCGCGCGACGCTCCGGGTCGCCGTAGTAGACCCGGGCCTTGGCCTCCTGGATGGCGGTCTTCTTCCGCGCGAAGTCGACGAGCTTGGCCTCCTCCTCGATGCGACGCAGTGCGCCTCCGTAGGTGAAGGTCTTGGCCCGGGCGTGGTCGAACTCGATGTAGTAGGCGTCGACGAAGCCGCTGGCTACGGTGTCGGGATCGTTGGCGTCCTTGCACCCTGTGGCGCAGAACACGAGGGCCAGCGGGGCTACCCAGAAGCGGATCGCCTCCGGGCGGATTCGACGCGAGCTGGAATGTTCCAAGCGGGTTCCGTGGTAACTTCAGAAGCAGCCATGAGCAAGCAACACGACTCCGCGGTGGCCTTCGTCTCGGGGGTGTCCGAGGATCCGACCGACACGGGCGGGCTCACGTCGCTGACGCGCGAGCTGGCCCGAGTCGAAGAGGCGAACCTCGCCTTCTACGAGGCGTTCACCCACCTCGACGTGGATCGCATGGCCGGGGTGTGGTCGCCCTCCCCCCACGCGCGGTGCGTCCACCCGGGCTGGGAGCTCGTGGTGGGCTGGCAGGAGATCCGCCAGAGCTGGTCGGAGATCTTCCGCACGATCGACGCCATCGAGTTCGAGCTCGAGGACGTGCACGTGGAGGTCGCGGGCCGCTCAGCCTGGGTGAACCTCGTCGCCCACGTCCGCATCGTCACCGAGGAAGGCGACGCCTTCGCCGCCTCGGTCGTCACCACCAACATCTTCGAGCACTTCGACGGCCAGTGGCGGATGATCCTCCACCAGAGCTCGAACTTCTCGGAGGAAGGCGACGACGACGAAGACGGCGGCGGCGAGGACGAGCCGGACTTCTCCAACTAACGCCCCGGGGAACCGTCAGGGGATCCGGTCAGGGGATCCGGACGGTCCAGGCGTCCCCGTCGGGCTCGATCTCGAGCGCGTCGAGGTGCTCCCCTTCGCAGGGCCCCTCCGTGCACGCGCCGGTGCCCTCGACGAACGCCGCACCGTGGGTCGCGCAGACCAGCCGGCCCGCCTCGTCACGCGGGATCTGGCCGGCGCCCGCGTCGAGCGGGATGGGGAGGTGTTTGCAGACGTTCCAGTAGGCCCGCACGCCGAAGGGCGTGTCGACCACGATGATGCTCCGGCGCGGCGGGGTCCCGGCGGGGTACGGCACGACCCGCACCTCGCCCGGGGCGAGGCCCTCGACGCGGAGGTCGGGCACGTCAGTTCAGCCGGCGCGACGCGGCCCGCAGGGTGGGGATGAGCGCCGAGATGGCCTCCTCCTCCGGCCCCGGGAGCGCGGTCTCGAGGTACTGCTCGAGGTCGACGATCGCGGACTTCGCCATCCCGAGCTCGGCGTAGAGCAGACCGCGATCCCGGCGTTCGGTTTCGCGATCCGGATCCACCACGAGGAGGCGATCGATCGCCTTCACGGCGCCGATGAAGTCCTTCTCGAGGAGGTAGGCGTGTTTCAGGTTCGTCAGCACCCGCGCGACGATCGCGCGCGGGGACGACGGCGCGAGCATCCACGGCTCGAGCTCCTTCGGCGCGGTCGACAGCCCGTTCAGGATGCGCTCGCAGTCGGTGACGTCGAGGACGCTGCCGCAGTCGAACGGGTCGATCAGCAGCTTGTGCCCGTCGACCTCGTGCTGCACCAGGAAGTGCCCAGGGAAGCCGATGCCCATCGCCCGGCTCCCGGTGCGACGCGCGACCTCGATGTAGACGATCGACAGCGTGATCGGGATGCCGACGCGGCGGTCGATCACCACGTTCAGGAGGCTGTTCTTGGGGTCGTAGTAGTTCTCGCCGTTGCCGCGGAACTTGGCCTCCGCGAAGAGCGTCTGCGCCAGCGCCGACTGGTGACGTCCGGTGCGCTCCGCGCGTTCGAGGGCGCGGTCCGCGAGGTCGTCGAGCGCACCGAGGTAGTGGCGCGCGTTGATCTTCGGGTATTCCTCCATCGCAATCGCGAGCAGGGCCCGATCGAGCGGGAGGTCCTCCCCGTATCCGTCCACGAGGTCGTTGAGGGCGTCGAGGCTGGTGTTCACGACGGACCGCATTCAAACATCATCCGATCCGATCGTCGAGCCGGCGATGCGCGACGGTTCAGTGACGCCGGGTACGCGACGACAGACTCGCCCGATGGCGTTCTCGCCGGTATAGAGTGAATATGGCGTCGATGGCGGCAACCCGGCTGCTCGCACCGCTCGTCCTGGGCGCCGCCCTGGTCGGCGTCGGCTGCGACGATTCCGAACCCCCGGGGCTCATCAGCCGCGACGCCGCGGTCAACGTGAACCGCGACGCAGGGTCCGCCTTCGCGGACGGCGGGGCCGCGTTGGACGGCGGCGTGAACGCGCGCGACGGATCGGTCGGCCGCGACGCTGGAACGCCCCAGGACCAGTGCGATCCCGTTCAGCAGGACTGCACCGGCGCCGGCACCAAGTGTGTCGTCGAAGGCCCGAACACCGCGGCCGGCACCCGGTGCGTCTCCCGCGGACCGAACGAGGCCGGCTTCGGCGAGGAATGCATGGGCCGCGAGTGCGAGCCGGGCCTCGCGTGTGTTCTTCAGTCTTCCACGTCGACCGTGTCGACGTGCGCGCAGGTGTGCGACGTCGCGACCGCCGTCGGGTGTGAGTCGCTCGGCGCCGACTTCGACTGCAACACGCGTATCTCCGGTTCGAACTGGGGCGCGTGCTCCGAGCTCCCGCCGCTGTGCAACCCGTACACGCAGGTCGGCTGCGACAACACCCAGGCGTGCCAGCCGTGGGTGCGTCGCGACGGCACCTGGGAGTTCCGTTGCCACGAGCGCGGCACCGGGCAGGCGGGCGACCTCTGCACCACCGGAAACCCACGCTGCGACCGCGGTCTCGCGTGTGTACGCACCAGCGAGGGCACGGCCTTCTGCCGGCAGTACTGCGAGACGAACCCCGACTGCACCGCCCCGGCGCAGTGCGCAGGGAGTGTCGCGAACCCGCCGTTCATGTATTGCGCGGAGTGATGAAGCGGCTCGCAGCGCTCGCGTTGGTGCTCGCCGGGTGCGGCAGTGAGCCGCCGACCCTCCGCGCGCTGACCCTCGCCGAGACCTACGATCTGTCGGGCGTGCGTCGCACGTTCACCGATCGTCTCAGTGTCACCGCGCAGGACCCGTTCACGCTCACGCTCGAGCAGGTCGTCGACTCGGGTGGTCAGGCGCGCGCGACGCTGCGACGCACCGAGGGCACGACGCCGTCGATCGATCTGATGGGTTCGTTCGAGTCGGTCGACGGGCGCATCACCTTCATGCCGACGAGCGGCGCGGTGTGGACGGATCGGATCGACGTCGTCGACGGCATCGGCGGCAACGCCTTCGACGCCAAACCGACGGACGGCTTGGCGAACGAGATCGTCGGCTTCGTGCAGACCTCGAGCGGCTCGCGCCACTGGGAAGCCTCGTTCCTGGCCGTCGCGCGCACGCCGAACCGCCCCGAGCCGCTCGACGCGGCCGGCGTGACCGTGAGCGTGCCCGAGCTCGGCGTCGTGCGGATCGAAGGATCCGCCGGAACGGCCCCCGGATCCGCGGGGATCGAGGTCTTCCGCCACCAGATGATCGAACGCGACGCCGACTTCACGCTGCACCAGGCGCTCGACGACGGCTCCTTCAACGCCGAGATCGTCGGCTTCTCGGACGACCTGCTCCTCCTCCGCGCGCGCGTCGCAGGCCGCGCGGGCACGACGATCGCGGTGACAGTGCCCTGAGCTTATTCGTAGCGGAGCGCGTCGACCGGATCGAGGTCCGCGGCGCGCAGGGCCGGGAACACGCCGGACAGCACACCCACCGCGAGTGAGAAGCCGATCGCCATCGCGACGTTCGACAGCGACAGCGCGACCGGGAGGTCGGGTTGGAAGTGCGCGACGATGCGGATGGTGACGAAGCCGAGGAGGAGGCCGAGCAGGCCTCCGATCAGCGACACGACCACGGCCTCCACGAGGAACTGCAGCAGGATGTCCGCCCAGCGCGCGCCGACGGCGCGGCGCACGCCGATCTCTCGGGTCCGCTCCTTCACCGACACGAGCATGATGTTCATGATGCCGATGCCGCCGACGAGCAGGGAGATGGACGCGATGGCGCCGAGGAAGAACGTCAGCGTGCCCATGATGTTGTTCACCATGTCCATCATGTCGTCCTGACTGAAGACGGTGAAGTCGGTCTCCCCGCCCCGCGCGTCAGCGAGGACGTCCTTCACCTCCGCGATCGCGGGGTCCACGGTGTTGCGATCCTTCGCGCGCGCGAGGATGTGCGTGACCGTCTCGAGGTCGAAGAGATCCTGCGCGGCGGTCGCGGGCACGAACGCGAGGTCGTCCATGTCGAAGCCGAACGTCTTCCCCTTCCGCTTCGTGATGCCGACGATCCTGAACGGCGTCGACGCGATGTAGATCGTCTGGCCGAGCGGGCTCGTCTTGTCGCCGAAGAGCTCCTGCACGATCGTCTGGCCGACGACGACGCTGCGACGATAGTGGTCGACGTCGTCCTCGTCGATGAACCGCCCACGCCCGATCTCCAGGTTGCGGAGGTCGACGTAGTCCGGCCCCACGCCGATGACGATGACGTTGCGCCGCAGCTCGCTCACGCGGAGCTCGCCGCTGCCGAGCACGATCGGCGACACCCCATCGAGCATGAAGCCGCGGCGTTCGAGCACCTCGACGTCGCGCATCGTGAGTTTGTTCTTCGTGGTGCCCGACGACGGTCGGAACCCGCGCGTCTCCTGGCGGCCCGCGTTGATCTGCAGGAGGTTCGACCCCACCCCCGCGAACGTCTCGAGCACGTACGCGCGCACGGCGTCGCCGAGGCCGACGAGCAGGATCACCGAGAAGACGCCGATCAAGACCCCGAGCGTGGTGAGGAACGTTCGCACCGGATTCGCTCGAATGGAATCGAACGCGATCGAGAGGTGCTCGAACAGACTCACGCGGCCCCCACGTTGGGTTCGTCGGAGTCGATGCGCCCGTCCACGATCGTGATCGTGCGACGGGTCTTCTTCGCAACGTCCCGGTCGTGCGTCACGATCAGCACCGTCACCCCGTCGGCGTTCAGACGCTCGAACAGACCGATGATCTCGTTGCCGGTCTTCTGATCGAGCGCGCCGGTGGGTTCGTCGGCGAGGACCAACGACGGGTTCGTCACCAGCGCGCGCGCGATCGCGACCCGCTGCTTCTGCCCTCCGGAGAGTTGGTCGGGCCGGTGGTCGAGGCGGTCGGCGAGATCCACACGTGACAGCGCGAGCTCCGCCGCGCGGTGGCGCTCCTTGCGCGACACGCCCGCGTACCGAAGCGGGAGCGACACGTTGTCGAGCGCGGTCTGCCGCGGGAGTAGGTTGAAGCTTTGGAACACGAACCCGATCTTCTTGTTGCGCAGGTCCGCCAGCGCGTCGTCGTCGAGGTCGCGGACGTCGATGCCGTCGATCGCGTACGTCCCCGACGTCGCGCGGTCGAGGCAGCCGATGACGTTCATCAGCGTGGACTTCCCGCTCCCCGACGGCCCCACGATCGCGAGGAACTCCCCGGCGGCGACTTCGAGGTCGACGCCCCGGAGGGCCTCGATGCGCTCGGCCCCCATCTCGTAGACCCGCGCCGCGCCCATCAGCGCGATCACCGGCGTGCTCACGGCGCCGTCGACTCCGCGTGGGCGTCCTTCGACGGCGCGTCGAACGCGACACGTGCGCGATCTTCGAGGCGTTTGTCGTCGAGGCTGCTGACGATGACGTCGCCGGCCTCGAGCCCCTTCAGGATCTCGGTGCGCTCCCAGCTCGTGAGGCCGGGCTCGAAGGTGACGCGGCGGGCGCGCTCGCCCTCGACGCGGTAGACAGCGCGTGTCATCCCGCGCCCCATCACGACCTGCGTGGGGATCCACAGCACGTCGTCGCGGCGGCGCACGAGGAACTCGGCGTCGACGGCGCCGCCCACGCGCAGCCCGGAAGGATCCTCGGGCACGACGTGCACATAGAGCGCGCGGTCGCGTGCGGAGAGCGTCGCCTCCAGCGACGGCGAAGCCGAGCGCCCCATCGCGGGTGGGATGAAGTCGACCTTGCCGCGGATCGGGTCGTCACGGCGACCGCTCACGCGGATCAACACGGTCTGCCCGACGGTGACCTTCGGGATGTCGGCCTCGTCGACCGGCACCTCGACGATCACGCGAGTGTCGTCGATGAGATCGAACAGCGGCGCCCCCGGCGCGACCTGAACGCCGAGCTCCGCGGTCACCTCCTGCAACACACCGCCGTAGGGCGCGGTCACCGTCGCCCGCTTCAGGAGGACCCTCGCGAGTCGCTCCGCCGCACGCGCCTGCGCGACCGCGCTCTTCGCCTTGTCGACACCGAGCTTCGCCGCGCGCGCCTCGGCTTCGACACGTTCGAGATCCGTCGCGGAGATCGCGCCACGTTCTTTGAGTTTCTTGCTCCGAGCGAGCGTCCGGTCGGTCACCGCCTGACGATCGACCGCGACCTCGACGAGCACCTGCGCCGCGTCGGTATTCGCGCGTGCCTGCGCGACGCGCGCGTCGAGCTCGTCGGAGGAGAAGCGCACGATCACCGCGCCGGCCTCCACCCGTTCACCGGCGCGCTTCTCGACTGCCGCCACCGTACCGGCGAGCTCGGCTCGCACCGTGACGCGCCGCTCCGCCTGTACGACCCCCGCGGCCGCGGCGGGCACGAGCTCCTGCACGGCGCCCCGCTGGACGCGGACCACCTCCACGTCGATCGGCGGCTCGGGGCGCGTCATCACGAACAACGAAACCCCCGCGCCGACCACGGTCACGAGGACCGTCGGCCAGGTGAAGGACCGTCGCTTGGAGGCCGCCGCCATCGCCAATCCTTCAGATACCACGCGCCGCTCGGCGCCGTGAGAAATTGGTCGCTGGCGGCGCCGTGAGCTCGGTCGTGACCACGGGGGAGACTCCTCATCCAAGACGTCCGCGAATGCCGAGGCGCACCGCGCCGTGCAGCGCGCTGAGGGGCGACGCGACCACGCCCGGATAATCGTCGAGTGCAGCCTGGTAGCGCGCCGGGCTGAGCGCAGCGTCCGGGAGCATCCGTTCGAGGAGCGCCACGGCGTCCTCCTGGCGCTCCGCGGTCGTCCCCTCCACGAGCTCGACGACCTCGGTGATGGTCGTGAGCAACACCACGGCGGCCTCCAGATCGTCTCGCTCGAGTGTCTCGGCCTCCGGCCACTGCGGCGCCGCGTCGGACGGGGCCGGGAACCAGCGGTTGAAGCGCCGCTTCAGCGCTCGCGCATCGGCGCAGCGTGGACCGTCGTCCGCCGTTCGCTCCCGCCGGTACGCGCGCTCGATGTCGGCTATCTCGTCGAGCGCGGCGCGCAGCGTATCCGCGAGCGCCGCGTCGTCGACCTGATCACCGGCGCCGAGCCACCGAGACTTCGGCAGGTGCAACGCACGCCCGAAGTCGAGGCGCCCGGCTTCGAGCCGGCCCAACGTCTCGTCCTCGACGAAGTGGTAGAACGCCCGCTCGCCGCGCGCGCGCTGCCCGGCGACGAGCGCTCGCAGCACGCGGTTCTCCTGGCCCAAGGCGATGACGCTGACCCCCAGGTCGAGCTCACCGACGGACGCACGCGCTCGGAGGATCTTCGCCTCGTCGATGTCCGACTCACCGTCGGTGATCAGCACGATCTGGCCGCGCGCGAGATCAGGATCGTGGCTCTTCGCGCGCCGCACCGCGGCAAAGCTCTCGAGCAGCGCCTTCTCGATGTTGGTGCCACCGGTCCTCAACGTCGCGGCGACCGACTCGATGTGGGCGATGGCTCGCTGGGACGTGTCGATCCGAACGAGCTCCGAGACCTCCGTGTCGAAGTAACAATAGAAGAGCACGACGCGGGCGTTGTTGCTCCGGTCCGACAGCCGGCGCGCGAGCGTCGACAGCTCCGCGATCAGGATCGCGTCGCGCATACGTGCGCGCGGTCCGACCATCGAACCCGACCCGTCGAGCACGTACACGCGAACCTCGCCGCGCATCTCGATCCGTTCGTCTTCGTACTGCTCCGCGGTCAGGTAGCGCCGCGTGAGAAGGCGCCCTGCGGCGAGCTCGAGGATCACGCTGCGCGGATCGCTGATCACGGCGTCGGCGAGATCTTCGACGCCTTGTGCCGGAACGAGCTCGAGGCGCTGCGTCGGCTGACGCACGGCCCGATAACGGGTTCGTAGCTCCTTCACACGAACCGGGGACATCACGCCGCCGACCTCGAACGCGCCGTCGACCGCGAGCGCACACGCCAACGTGTGCCGCTCGGCCCCCGCGACGTAGTACTTCCGCACGAGCTCGTAGAAGCCTCCGTCGGCCAGACCGGGCGGACCATGCTCCCGCTGCGCCGTTTCGTAGCCCCGTCGGGTCGCCTCCACCGCCTCCTCGGAGAGCATCTGGACCGCCGATCGGGTCAACGACGCCTGACGGGACGCCTCCGAGAACGTCTCCGCGTCGCCCAACGTATCGAGCGCCTCGGAGGCGGCGGTCGCGAGCGCATGTTCCCCACCCGCGATGGCGCGCTCCTCGAGCGCGACGAGCGCCGTGTAGAGCAGCTCATGATTGTCCCGCGCGAGCGCACGCTCGGCCTGGTAGAGGAGCCCGACGCCCGCGCGTAGGCCAGCGGCCTCGAGCCGGTCGATGCGCGTGACCTCACGCTGAATGTGATTCAAGCGCGCCGCCGTCGGGGCAGCCTCGATGTCGATCGCCGCTGCCGTTTCGAGGAGCACCTGTCGTGCAGCCTCGAGGAGCCGGCGACGCCGCCCGAGTGTGTGCAGCACGTCGTCGGCCTCGACGAGGAGATGATCGATCGCCGCGAGCTGCAGCTCCTGTGCGCGGGCCGGCGGGACCTCGGCGTCGTCGGAGCTCTTCTTCCTCTCCAGGGCCGCGAGCGGGGGCAGCACGGCGAGCTCGTGTCGGCCGACCGCGAGGCGCGGAGCGAGCGGATCCCTGGGGTTGTCGATCGCCCGCGCGGCGCCCTCGACGAAGTCGTGCAGGCGACGCAGCCACGTCGCGTGGCGGAGCAGCGGTTGCCGTCGGACGACGGTGAGGCGTTCGACCTGCTCGACGTTGTCCTCCAGCTCGGCGATCGCGCGCGCGAGGAGCGACGCGTCGGCGTCGGTCGGCGCCACGCCGGGCGTGAGCTCACGGAGTCGTTCGAGCAAAGCAATCGATGCGTCGACGCATGTCCGCGGGGTCCATCCGACCGCCGACAAGAGCGGTCGAATCATGCGGGTCCATCGCGCGCGAATCGCCTCGGGTTCGAGCACCAGACGCTCGATCCGCAGGCTCAGCTCGTCGAGCCGCGCTCTAGACCTCGCGCTCACCCGAGGATCTTCCGCCAGGCCTCGTTCGACTTGTCGTCTACGTACGCGCCGATCCGATTGGCCACGTCCTCTTCCAGATGCGCGAGCCGCGCGAAGTGAGGCTCGCTGGAGCTACGTTCGGATGGGAAGATCCGGACGAGGTTGTCGAGCTCGAGGAACAACCTCAGCGGTACACACTCCTGACGCATCACCCGCAGGAACCCGGTGTACTCGATCCGCGACAGCTCAGGCTCCAACGCCAGCTGCGCCCACCACCCCTCGAGGTGCGACAGCGCGTGGTCGACGCGCCGCCGGTCGTGCTCGCCGATGCGCGCGATCAACGCCTCCGGGAGCGCGTGGAGCGTCGCGAGGATGCCGGCCATGCAGTCGTTCGGCGCGACGCTCCGGTAGTCGGTCGGCGGGGTCGCGTAGACCGCGATCTCGACGAGGGTCTCCGTCAGCGACAAGGCCTCTTCGCCTCCACACGCGCGCAAGAAGTCTTCACGCACGCGGATCTCGTGGGTGTCACGCGCGCGCGCCGCATCGCGCTCGAGCGCGAGCTCGGCCGACCACGTCACGAGGTCGACGGCGCCGATCACGCCATGCAATCGGTGCTCGTCCAGCTCCCCGATCAGGTGGGCGACCTCGTCGATCAGCCTCAGACTCGACGAAGCCCCGAGGCGACCGAAGGCGGCTCGAACCAGCGGCGAAAGACGCGGCGCGACGACCCGCTGCGCGAGATCACTCGTTCTGCCGAGCTTCGTGATACGCGCCGACGCTTCGTCGATTCGCTCGATCGACGGCCCGAGGCGCTGCAACGCGTCGTGGAGGTTTTGCTCCTCGACGACCGCGAGGACGTCCGCTGCAGTTCGGAAGAAGTAGGCGTCCCAGAGCCGAACCTGCTCGTCCTCGAGTCGCACCAGCCCCGGCTCGCGTGCCTGCGGACGGTCCTCGGCGTCGTCGAGTTGCGCCCCGGCGACCGACAGCGCGTCGATGAGCAAGACGATCTCCTCGATCGAGGCCAGCTCGGTGGCCGCCGCTTGTTCGAGCTGCTCCGCCGTCGTCGTCGGCTCCGAGAGCAACGCGAGCGCCCGAGGTGAGCGCCCCGCCACGGCGGCGAGCTGCGACTCGAGCAAAGTCACCGCGCGACCCCGCAGCCAACGCGCGAGCGGAGCGGTCGCCGGCGCGTTCTGCTCGATGTCGGACGCCAGGTCGCGCAGCGACCGTCCGACCGCCATGAGGTCCTCACCGCGCCCGAGGTGCGGCGTCAGCCCGCGACGGAGCACTTCGTCGCCGAGCGCGGAGATCGTCTCCAACAGCAGCTGCTCGGCGCGCGCCGCGCCGTCCGCCTTGGAACGTGCGGCGGATACGAGCTCGTACGTCGCGTCGATCAGCGCCTTCGGATCGTGCCTCTCGCGTCCCCGGTGAGCCGCCGCTTCGAGGTTCGCGACGTCGATCTTGGGCCGCGGCGACCGGCGGACCGCCGACAGTCCGCGGAGGCAGTT
Organism: Deltaproteobacteria bacterium; assembly: GCA_040218735.1. GTDB lineage: Bacteria > Myxococcota > Kuafuiibacteriia > Kuafuiibacteriales > Kuafuiibacteriaceae > JAUHYN01. The sequence continues at coordinate 188,247 of JAVJQW010000041.1, read as the reverse complement.
GTCGAAGATCTCGCGCTCGGTGCGCATGATCTCGAGCTGCCGTCGCTCGCGCTCGTCGCCCTCGTGTGAGAGCCGCATCTTGACCATGTCCGGTGGGAGCCCGGCCAACAGGAAGTGCACCGCGAGCGAGCCGAGATCTTCGAACAACACCTCGCGAGGCCGGCTCGGATCCCGCCGCGCCTTGTCGAGGATGGCGTGCGCACGCAGCACGTTCGCCGCGCGAACTACGGTTCGCGTCGAGAAGTAACGCGTGGGCGTGAAGTCGGGGTCCGCGCGGACCGCAGCGGCGAGCGCGGTGTCGAGCGACTCGACCAGCTTCACGAGCGCGTCGCACATCTCGGGCGACATGTAGACGTCCTCGACCTCCGCCTGGAGTGCGTCGAGATCCTGCACCAAGAGCGGTCGCACGAGGGTCGGCTTGCCGACGCCGCCGGCGTAGCGGCGCACCACCTTCGAGAGGTTCTCCGGCCGAGCAAACCCGCGGGGCAGAAAGCTGATGAACGCCACCCGGTCCAGGAACGCGAGCAGCGTCTGCCGCGACGACTCGAGGATCTCCGAGATGTAGCGATTGCTGGTCATGAAGGCGACCTCGATGTGTCCCGAGGTCGTCCGCGCGCCCTGCTTGAGCTCGCGTTCGTGGAGGAGGTTCAGCGTCGAGCGCAACAACATGTCGCGTCCGTCGAAGACCTCGTCGAGGAAGGCGTGCACGGCGCCGAGCATGCCTTCGTCCGTGAAGTGCTCGGTGCGACCGGTATCCATCAGCGTCTTGAAGTCGATGGGGCCGATCAGGTCGGTCTGCACCGTGCTCTCGGAGAACTGCCGCGCGAACACACTCGGCTTCCCCGTGCGCTCGTCGAGGACACGGTTGAGGACGGCGTCGGCGAGCTGGCTCTTGCCGGTGCCGGGAGGTCCCGTCATCAGCACGTGCTCACGCGACAACAACGCGAGCCCGAACTGCAGGAGTGTCTCGTCGCGCTCCATGAACGCCGTGTCGAGCTCGACGAAGAAGCGGTCGAAGCGCTCCGCCGCCTCCGCGGATCGGGATTCGGACCAGCTCATGGCGCGAGGGTCCTATGGCCGCGCTCCGAACGCCAATCGTCACTCGGGACGCACGGCATCGAGCCCGACGCTCACGGATCGAAGAGCACCGATCGCGGCCCCGCGCTGCCGTGCACGACGAAGAAACGGTCCGTGTCGAGGTTGAGGCCCGCGGCCTTGGCGCCTCGGACGTCGAGGACGTCGAACTTCCCGAGCATCGCCTGGACGAGGAGCGGATCGTCGGCCCAGTTCGCAGGGAGCACGCCGTTGGCGAAGTCCGGCGCGCCGTCGCGCTTCAGCGTGAATCGACCGACGCGCAAGTTCGGGTCGTTCGCGATCTGGCCTTCGAGCACCGTCGGCGTCGGGTCGACGTTCGCGGCGCCCACCTCCCTCGCGCGTGCGCCGGCCGCGTCGCGCGCGAACTCGGCGTAGTTGCGCGCGAGGTGGGCGTCGTCTGCGCCGAACAGGTAGAGGCCCGGTCCGCCGAAGCCCTTGCCGACGTCCTGCGGTCCTCCCCGAACGCTGTCGGCGAGCCCTTCGACCGTCCCGTGGCGGACGGGGAGCCCGGTGACGTCGGAGGGCTTGCCCCGGAACGCGTCGCCGAGCTGATCCATCCGCGCGCCGACCGCGTCGTAGCCCATCACGCGCTGCTCGAGCGGGATCTCGGAGAGCGGCCGCGTCCACCCCGCAGCGCCGTAGCCGCTGTCGACCGTGCGCACGTTCGGGGACGACGCGATCTCTTCGAGCATCTGACGACTGCCGGACACCGCCGCACGTTCGCCCGAGTCGAAGGTGACCACAGCCTCGTGGAGTTTGTTCGCCTCCGACGCGGGCATCTCGGCGAGCCAGTTGTTCGGGAACTTGTCGCGGACCGCCTTGTCGCTCACGAGCGACGACGCGCGCGGCTCGACCTGGTTGACGCGCATCGAGCCGACGTTCGGATCCTCGTACGCCCGTCGAATCGCGTCGTCGACCGTCGTCCACTCCGGACCGTTCCCCATGTCCACCTGAACGCGCCGGTTCGGCTCGAGGTTGCGCAGCGCCTCCGCGGTCTTGCTGTCGAGCTTCGGCATGCGGCCGTCCCACATCTGCGTCATCTCATCGAGCATCAGCCGGGGCTCGTCCGGGAGCGTGCCCTTCGCGGTACCGGCGTAGCCGCCCTGCGCGCGCGCACCGTCGATCGCATCCTCGGTCGCGCGCAGCTGCGTGCGCGCGGCTTGGAGCGCACGAGCGTCTGCGGGGCTCGGTGTCGTCTCGCCGAGACCGAGCCGCTGGCGTACGTAACCCGGGACGTTGTCCATCGCGATCGCACGGTCGCCGCCGGCCTTCCCGGTCGCGCCGTTCCAGTGCATGTGTTTGCCGTCGGGCGTGGACTGGAAGCGGTAGAGATCGCCGTTCTCGCCCCGCCCCCACCACGTTCGTCCGTTCGCCGACGGATCGGGGACCGCGTTGCGATACACCTGCGCCGCGTCGGCGGGGATCGGCGTGGTGAGGCTGCCGCGCCCGCGGAAGTCGGGGTGACTCGGGTCGTGGTGTGTCGCGTGTTCGTACGCCGGTTTGCGCCCGTGGTAGCCCTGCTCCATCAGACCTTCGAGCTGCTGACGCTCCTTCAGGTAGCCCCCTTCGATCTTGCCGACCTGCCCCTGCAGATCCGCGATCTCCGCTTCGAGTTTCTTCACCGCCGCGCGCGCCTGCTCGGGCGTCGCGTTCGACGGGAGGCCGTCGATGCCGTGACCGCGACCGCCGGGGAGCGGGCCCCCCGCGGCTTCGCGCTGCGCGAGGCCACGACGCATGCGATCGAGCCGTGTCTGCTTCGTCTGGAGCTGCTCGGTGAGCGCGTTGTGCTCACGCGAGCCCGGCAGCGGACCATCCCGCGGCGCGGTGACGTCCGGCGCGCCGGCCACGTCACGCGGCGGCGCCACGTTCTGCGCACCGGGCGGCGGCGCTTCGATCTGTGGCCGCCGCATGACCCAGTTGCGCGCGTTCCGCGCCGTCCGCGCGAGGTTCGCGGAGCGCTCCGCGAGCTGGTACTTCGCGTACTGCCCGACCGACAGCCCCTTCGCGCCGCGCACCGCCTGCATCGACTTGAACGCGTTGAGCGTCGCTGCGCCGTCGGCGGCGAGGAACGCCGTGTCGACCCCCGCCGCACCGAAGTGACCGGCGCCCGCGAGGATCTGGTTCATGTTGTTGTTCTTCATGCCCTGTTGGTACAGGTCCATGCCCTGCCGGACGTTGTCGTAGGCAGACTTCGCCCCCACCGCGAACAGCACCGGGAGCGCGACCTCCGGCGCGAAGTACAGACCCGCGGCCGTGACCGCCGCGAGCCCGGCCGTCGTGCCCGGGTTCTCGGCCGCCGTCTCGGCCATGCCGGCGATGTGACCGACGCCGCCGCGGAGCGCCGCGTTCTGAAGGTCCTCGAAGCTCGGCCGCACGTCCTCGGCGTAGCGCTTCAGCGCCTGCTGCGTGTGATCGAACGGGCGGTAGGGTCCCTTCGCGCCCTCGCCGGAGATCATGTCGCGGAACATCGCGTCCGCGTACGCGGCGTTGCCGTTCGTCGCGCGGTCGCGGATCTGGTCGAGCGCCTCGCGGCCGTGATCGAGGCTGTCGGAGACGCGACTGTAGAGCGCGTTGTCCTTCTCCGCCGTCCGTACGTCGCGGTAGTCACCACCGAGCGCGTACGCGAGCGACGCGTTCTCGTGCAGCGAAGTTCGGGTCCCCGAGATCGCACGCTGCGTGTCGCGGAACCCGTTGAGGACGCCCTGCGCGAGGTCGGCGCGTTCCCCGATCATCCGACCCATCGTGGCTTCGCGCTGTTCGGGGGTCAGCTCGTCGTCCCAAGCGTTTGCGGCCTCGGCGGCGAGACGGTCCTGCGGGAGGCCCGCGTAGTAGCGATCGATCTCCGCCTGGTTCAGTCCGTCGCCGCCGCCCGCGGCGCGCCACCGCTCCTTCTCGATGTCCGAGAAGTTCTTCCCGAGCGCGTCGTCGAACGCCTTCCCTTCGAGGCCGGCTTCGCGCGCGCGCTGCGCGGCCTCGCCGTGCATCGGGAGCAGCATCTGCGAGACGTTCTCGCGCGCCTTCGTCTGCTCCGTGCGCAGCGCTTCCGCGTTCTCGGGATCGTTCGGGTCGAGGCCACGCGCGGTGAGGACATCGCGCGCCGCGCGGTTCGCGAGACCATCGACGTGCCGCTGCGCGCCCGCCCATCCGCCGTGTTCCTCGAGGAGCTTCCGCTCGGCCGACGCCTGATCGCGAACGGTGTTGCGTAGATCCTGCTGGCGGTTGTCGAAGAACGTGTCGCGCCCGACAGTGAGCGGCTGCCCCTGGTCACCGAAGAGCGGGTTCGGGAAGTGGCCGGCCTCCTGGAGCGTCCGCGCGTTGAGCTGCGGGCGGAACATCTCGGCGGTGTGCTGCTGGTGCGTCGCGAAGTCGTCCTTCGGCGTCACCATGCGCATCATCCCCGCCGCCTTTGGATCGAAGCCGTGCGGGAAGCGGGTCTGACCGTCGTAGTACGCGCCCTTCAGGTCGGCCTGCTTCAGACCTCGCACGGTCGTCAGGTCCACGCCGCCGAGGTTGGTGCGGTCGAGCTTCGCGCCCGTGAGATCGGCACCGGTCAGTTTCACGTCCTGGAGGTTCATTCGCGACAGCCGCGTGTTGCGAAGGTCGGAGCCCGTGAGGTCGCGCCCGGTGAGGTCGTGGTTCTTCAGCTCGGTGCGGTGCCAGTCCTCCTTCTTGTGCTCCGGGTTCGCGGGGTGCCCGATCTGGAGGTCGCGAAGGTCGGCGTCCGGGTTGTTCGCGGCGCGCCCGAACATGGCGTTGACGTTGTCGCGGCGCGGGAGCTCCCCGCGTTGGAGGCCGGCGCGGTTTCGGTGTTCGGCACGGCGGAGGATCGCCTCGTCGACGATCGCGGAGCCCGGTTTGCTCAGATAGTCGTTCACCGCGCGTCCGTCCGCGCCCTCACCGAACGCGGGCCCGTCGGCGCCGTACGTGTCCGCGAGGTACTGCTTCTGCGCTTCGTCGTACTCGCGCCCGAGGCGGTCCACGTCGGCGGGCGTGAGGCTCTCCGCGTTGCGCACTTGGTCGTAGAGGTCCTGTTGTCGCTGATCGGTGGCGCGGATCGCGTCGAAGTTCTCGGTCTTGTCCGGGTCGAGGCGCGCGGCGGCTTGGTTGACGTCGCGCAGATCGGCGGCGTGTCGCTGCTCGCGGGACGCCCCCTCGACGAGCTCGTGCGCGTCGGTGTAGCGGCGCCGCTCGTCCATCGTTCGGCCCGCGCGTTTTGCGACGCCCTCCTTCTCGGCCGGGCTCAAGCCGTACTGCTTCGCGGCGGCGTCGAGCTTCTCCTGCGCGGCTTCGCCGGTGCGCGCGTAGCCGACGTCTTGGTCGAGGTTGCGCGTGCCTTGGTAGCGCTGCACGACGTCGGTGGTCATTTGTTTGTAGACCTCGTCGTGGAGGTCGCGACCACCGATCTCGCGGGCCTTGTCGAGCGCGCGGCCGTTGTCGCCGTAGGCGCGCTCGAGGTCTTTGTAGTTCAGCTCGCCTTCGCGGAAGCGGTCGAAGACCTGGTCGTCGCCGCCCAGCCGATCGACGAACTGCTCGCCGGTCAGGGTGCCGTCGCGGAGGCGGTCGGCGGTCTGCCGGTCGTCGTCGCGGCGCAGGCGTGACTGCTCGCGCTCTGCGGCCTCCTTCTTTTCGCGCTCGGCGCGCGCCGCGTCGCTGCGCGGGCCGATGCCCTGCAGCTCGTCGAACTCGGTCCGGAACTTGTCCCAGCCCTCGGGCGTCGGGTTGTCGAAGAAGTCGTTCGCCGCGGCGGAGAAGCGCTTGGTGTCCATGCCGAGGCCCTCGCCGCGCTCGACGAGCTGGTCGACCACGCCGCGCATGCGATCGCGCGCCTCGCGGTTGGGGACGAAGCCGTCGCCGACGGGCTCGGGGCGATCGCGCTCGGGGATGTCTTGGGGGGCGTTCGTGCCGTTGCCGGCGTTCTTATCGTTCGCGGCGTTGGCTCCGTTCGCGCCGTTGGCTCCGTTCGCGCCGTTGGCTCCGTTCGCGCCGTTCGCGCCGTTCGCGCCGTTCGCGCCGTTGGCTCCGTTCGCGCCGTTCGCGCCGTTCGCGCCGTTCGCGCCGTTCGCGCCGTTCGCGCCGTTGGCTCCGTTCGCTCCGTTCGCTCCGTTCGCTCCGTTCGCGCCGTTCGCGCCGTTCGCGCCGTTCGCGCCGTTCGCTCCGTTCGCGCCGTTCGCGGCGTTGCCGGCGTTCACGCTGTTCCGGGCGTTGGCGTCGTTGCCGCCGGTCGCGCCGTTGCCGCCGTTCTTGCCGTGGGCTCCGTCGGCTGTGTTCGTGTCCTTGGCTCCGTTACCGCGGCTCGCGCCGTTGCCGGCGTTCTCGCCGGTACGTGCGGTCGTCTCATTCGCGCCGAGGACTGCATTCGCCGTGTTCACGCCGGTCACCGCGTTGACGCCCGTCGCCGCGTTGACGCCCGTCGCCGCGTTGACCCGCGTCGCTGCGTTCCTCCCCGCCGCGACGTTCGCAGTGTTCGCTCCGACCGCGGCGCCTGCGCCGCGCATAGCGTTCGCGCGGTGCGCGGCCACGCCGTTCGGTGGATTCACGCCCGTAGCCGGCCTTGCGCGTTGGGCTGCGGTCGCGCCGACGCCGCCGGCACCACCGCGCTTCGACCTCGCCGCCCCGTTCACGCCTCCCGCGCGCTGACGGTTCGCCGTCGGCGTGCGCTTCTTCTTCGCCGCCCCCAGCTTCGACGTTCGCTTCCCCGACGTCGCCTTGGGCGCGCGCTTCTTCTGCGGCGTGACCTTCTTCTTCACCGGGCTGCGCGCCTTGCGCTTCGGCGCGGGGCGGGGCGGGGACCTGGGCGGAACGCGGGGGGCCATCGAACGGTGCAAGAGCAACCGGCGATCCAAGCGGGATGGAGGGGGGCGGGTCGCCGGAGTGCACAGGGGACGGTGGCACCGGGACGGATTCGGGGCAGTTTGATCTCGGCTCGCGGGCTTACTCCGCGGCGCCTATACCTTCGTTGGTGAGGGCAGGGGCGAGGGCAAGTTCATGGGCAAGGGGACGGCTGACTGCGTCGCCGTCGGTTACAGCGGGATATTCCCATGCTTCTTCGGCGGGTTCGTCTGGCGCTTGTTCTTCAACATCGTCAGCGCACGGATCAGCTTCGGGCGCGTGTCGCGCGGGAAGATGACCTCGTCGATGTAACCGAGCTCCGCTGCCTTGAAGGGGTTCGCGAACTTCTTCCGGTACTCGGCGACCAGCTCCGCCTTCTTCGCGACCGGGTCCGCCGCCTCCGCGAGCTCGTTCCGGAAGATGATGTTCACCGCGCCGTCGGGGCCCATCACCGCGATCTCCGCGGTCGGGTACGCGAAGTTGATGTCCGCGCGGATGTGCTTCGACGCCATGACGTCGTAGGCGCCGCCGTAAGCCTTGCGCGTGATGAGCGTGATCTTCGGGACCGTCGCCTCTGCGTATGCAAACAACAGCTTCGCGCCGTGGCGGATGATGCCGCCGTGCTCCTGCTTCGTGCCGGGGAGGAAGCCCGGCACGTCGACGAACGTGACGATCGGGATGTTGAAGCAGTCGCAGAACCGCACGAAGCGCGCGGCCTTCACCGACGCGTCGATGTCGAGGCAGCCCGCCAGCACCATCGGGTTGTTGCCGACGACACCGACCGACCGACCGCCGAGGCGCGCGAAGCCGACCACGATGTTCTTCGCGAAGTCGCGGTGCACCTCGAAGAAGTAGCCGTCGTCCACGACGCCCTTCACGATGTCGCGCATGTCGTACGGCTTCTCGGGGACCGGCGGCACGACGGTGTCGAGCTTCTCGTCGCGCCGGTTCGGGTCGTCGTCCGACGCGATCTTCGGCGGGTCCTCCGCGTTGTTGGACGGAAGGAACGAGATGAGCTCACGCGCCGTCTGGATCGCCGCCGCCTCGTTGTCCGCCGCGAAGTGCGCGACGCCGCTCTTCATGTTGTGCGGGACCGCGCCGCCGAGGTCGTCCTTCGTGACGTCTTCGTGCGTGACCGCTTTGATCACGTCCGGGCCGGTGACGAACATGAAGCTCGTCTCCTTCGCCATGATGATGAAGTCGGTGATCGCCGGCGAGTACACCGCACCGCCCGCGCACGGACCGAGCACCAAAGAGATCTGCGGCACGACGCCCGACGCGAGGGTGTTGCGAAGGAAGATGTCCGCGTAACCCGCGAGCGAAGCGACGCCCTCCTGGATGCGCGCACCGCCGGAGTCGTTGAGGCCGACCACCGGCGCGCCGGTGCGCATCGCCATGTCCATCACCTTGCAGATCTTCTCGGCGTACGTTTCGGACAACGAGCCGCCGAACACGGTGAAGTCCTGCGCGAACACAAAGACCTGACGCCCGTCGACGTTGCCATACCCAGTAACGACGCCGTCACCGGGGATCTTCTTGTCGGCCATGCCGAAGTCCTGGCAGCGGTGCGTGCGGAGCGCGTCGAGCTCCATGAACGAACCCGGGTCGAGGAACATCTCGATGCGCTCGCGCGCGGTGAGCTTCCCTTGCGCGTGCTGCTTCTCGATCCGCTTCTCGCCGCCGCCCGCGCGTGCTTTCGCGAGGAGGGTCTCGAGGGTGGTGACGTTGTCTCGGGCCTCGGTCATCGCGGGACCCGATAGCAGATCGCTCACCGCAAAATGAGCCCCGGTTTGCATTCACGACCCCGCGCGCGGACGATCGCCGAACCGTAAAGAACCGAACGCTCGCAACGTTGGCGTTCGATCCAAAACGGACACCCGTCCGTTAACTCATCGAAATCCAAGGACTCTGCGTCGAGGCACGCCTGGCACCGACCGTGCTCTAGACCACCACGACAGTCGGCGCACACTCGATAAACCCCAAGTCCCGTCCCAGGTCCGTGCGTCGGCGGTTGGGGACCCTGGGAGGCACGGATGGGCCGTGTCTCCCGGGCCTCTCATTTCTCCCAGATTCGGTACCCTGTCCCCGAGGATGCCGTCGCCAGCCAAGACCTCGTTCGTTCTGTTGCTCGTCGCTTCGGCCGCGTGCTCGGGAGAAGACTCCGGCGTGCTGGACCGACCCGCGGTCGGCACCGACTTCGTCATCTACGGCACCGCACCCGCCGGACGCGCGCTCGCCGCGAACTCGGTGCGCATCGTCGCGACCACGTCGATCGACGTGCTGAAACCCGAGGTCATCGCGGGCACCGACGTCGACATGATGTACGCCGGCCTCTCGGCGGATGACCTCCCCGCGAACATCTCCCCGCTCGACCTCATGCTCGTCGCGAGCAACGCCGACGGCGCACGACCGCTCCCCCCGCTCTACGACCCCCACGTCATGGACGTGCCCTCCCCCGCGGAGTCGCCCACGCCGCTCGCGCCGATCGAGGGGCCCGGCGTCAGCCGCGAACGATCCGAGGAACGCGACGCACGACTGCGCACGCTGATCTCCGACCTCGCGATCGCGAGCCCGTGCCGCGAACCCACCACGCCCTTCGACGTCACCACCCCGCAGCTCCCGATCGACGCCCTCTCCTCGATGGCCACGCTCAGCGACGGCACGACCGTCATCGGCTTCACCTCCACCAGCACCATCTTCCTCGGCTTCGTCCCGCCCAACGGCACGCAGCTCGAAGCACGCGCGGTGCGCACCGGGACCGTCGCGCTCCAGACCGGCGAACGCGCGGTGGTGCTCGGGCTCGGCGGACCGGAGGTCGACATCGACGGAGAGATCTGGCCGCGCCACCTCGTCGTGAACTACTCCGGCCGTGGCTTCGGCACGGTCGGCGCGATGCTGACCTGGAACGCGGCGCGCCGCGCGTACGTCGACGACACCCCGCCGAACCCGGACACGTTCCCGCGCTACCTCTACGGCGTGAAGACGGTGACGATCGAGGGCACCGAGAACCTGTGCACGTTCGGCGGCGCGCTCGGCTCGGACCGGCGCGCGGCGATCTGGTGTCGACCACAGGGCGCGTCGGACTGGACCGTCTACGACTTCGGTCGTTCGTTCGGTGTCACGTCGATCGTGACCTCGCCGAGCTCCCCACCGATCGCAACCGACCTTGCGGGCTCGGTCTGGGAGCTCGAGTCCCGCGGGTGGCGCACGGTCTACGAAGCGTCGATCAACGCGGGGTGTGAGCCGCTGTGCACGAGCTTCGTCGCGACGTGGGCGGGCGCCGCCTCGGACTCGCGCGTCGCCGTGATCGGCGGCGCCGACGCACAGCTGTTGTTCGTGGACCGCAGCGGAGGCTCGGTCACAACCGCCGCCCCCTCCGGGTTGGAAGAAGCGCTCTTCGCCGACGAACGCGTCGACGCCGAGATGCCGATCATCTTCACCGCGATCACCGCGGACCCGTCGGGCGCGCTGTGGATCGCCACCGCGACGCCCAACCTGTTCCGCATCGCACCCGGGGGCGCGTCGTTCGAACGAATCTGCCTGCCGAAGGTCCTCGACACCGTGGCGATCACTTCGCTCCAAGCGCGCGACGACGGCCGGTTCCTGATCGGCGCGTCGGCGCTGTACGTGACCGGCGACTGGCGCTGAGTCAGAGCGTCAGTCCGGGTCGATGCCGACGTGGTTCATCACGTCGATGGCCACGCCGTAGTAGTGCGCGCGGCCGGCGCCGGGCATGGCGCCTTCGTCGACCTCGTCGAACTTGGCGCGGAGGGTCGCGACGTCCTCGGGCGTGAGCACGTCCTTGGACGGGAGCAACACGGTCTGCTCCTCGCGCTCCATGTGGCGCTGCTTCGCGCCGGTGTAGAGCGAAACGAGGCGCACCACGCTCTCGCGGTCACCGTCTTGGACGGCGTCGCAGAGCTCGAGCGTGTTGGCGATGTCCTGGTCCTGCTCTTTTTCGAGCTTCGCGAGGTGGTCGGCGAAGCCGCGGTCGCGGATGAGCGGGAAGAGGTGGTTGGCCTTCTTGCGCCAGTGGATCAGGAGCGCAAAGTTGCCGATGACATCGACGGCGTTGGCCCAAAAGTCGAGGTTCATCGGGCGCCGCCGGGCGATCTCGACGGCCTCGGTGCGCATCGCCTCGAACATCCGACGCATCAGATGGTGCTCGGCGAGGAGCTCGTCGATCGGGTGCTGAGTGCCGGCGCGAGCCTGTCGGGCCGCCTGGGCCCAGGCCCCGTAGTGGTCCCCATACAGGTTGGGCGGCTTGACCGAGGGCTGCCGCGGGATGGGGAGGTCGCCGGTCAAGGTTCGGTAGATAGCCGCGAGCGACAGGGATTTCAACCGTCCGCCAAAAGCGTGGGCCTGCGGGGGCTCGGCGGGGATCCGATACATCACGTGCCCATTCATCGACCGTTCTATCGGCATCTTCATTTCATCCCTGTACAGAGACGTCGCGAGGGCGTGATTTCTCTCTTTCGTGCGCTGGCCCACGCCCAAAGTCCCGGGTTGGATCACGGCTGGGGACCACGTCTCGAAAATTTGATGGTTCCGTGGGCCGTTTCTGGACGCCGGGCCCACTATGCTGGTTGAGGGATGCCTCCGACCAAGCCCAGCTCCCAAGACGTCGGTCTGCGGCTGGTGAAGGGTCAGGCGGTCGAGCCACCGGATGAAGGGCCAGCGACATTCGAGGAGTGCTTCAGCCGCTACCACCGGCTCGTGGCGACGATCGGCCTCAGGATGCTCGGTCGAAAGAGCGAGGTCGACGACTTCGTCCAAGACGTCTTCCTCGAAGTGCACCGCGGCTTCGGCAAGCTCCGGGACCGTCGCGCCGCCAAGGGGTGGGTCCGGTCCATCGCGGTCCGGGTCGCCATCAAGCGCCTGCGCCGCCTCCGGCTCGCGGCGACCTTCGGCCTCGACCAGCCGATCGACCTCGACGCCTTCTTCCACAACCCTCGCCAGGAGCACGCGACGCTCCTTCTGCAGGTCTACCGGACCCTCGACGACCTCCCCGCGAAAGCACGGGTGGTCTGGGTCCTCCGTTTCATCGAAGGTGAGAAGCTGGAGGACATCGCGAAACTCACCGACATGGGGCTCAGCACCGTGAAGCGACTCCTCGCCGCGGCGCAGGCCCGGATCCAGGCGGCCGTCGATGCGTGACCTCGAGCGCGATCTCGCGGGCGCGCGCGACCTTCTGGTCGTCGACGCCTCGGAGCGCGACACCGCACGCGCGCTTCACCGGTTCGAGCAGCGGCGCATTCGTCGACGCCGTCGTCAGATGGGCGCCGGCGGCGTCGCGGCGGTCGCGCTCGTCGCCGCGGTCGTCATGAGCCTCCCCGGCGCGGACCCGATCGTCGTCCCCGCCAGGCCGATCGCCGCGACGGACCCGAAGCCGGTCGCGCCGCAGCAGCGCGTCGTCTACTTCGCGGACGGTTCCCACGCGACGCTGATGCAGCCGCGCACCGAGGTCCGCGTGGAGGCGTCGCAGGAAGATCTGCTCGAGCTGAGCCTCGCGGCCGGCGAAGCGCGCTTCGAGGTCGTCCCGAGCGACACGCGCCTGTTCCGGGTGCGCGCGCAGGACCTGTACGTGGAGGTCATCGGCACCTCGTTCACCGTCGCCGTGCGGCCCGAGGACGAGGTCGACGTCTCCGTGCACGAAGGCCGGGTCGCCGTGTTCGCCGGCGACAACCGGTACGAGCTCGGCCGCGACATGAAGCTGGCCTTCGTCGCGGGACGCGTCGTCGTCGACGAAGCCGCCGAAGACGAAGTCGAGCCCGAGCCCGAACCCAAGAAGCGGAAGAAACGTCGGAAGCGCGCGCGCAAGAAGAAACAAACGCAGAAGAAGGAGCGGTGGACCGCCCTCGCGGAGGACGGAAAGTTCGACGACGCGTTCGACGCCCTCGACCGCACCACCCGCGCGCCGCGCGGTACCAAGGACCTGATGCTCGCGGCCGACGTCGCGCGCCTCTCCGGGCACCCGCGGGACGCCGCGCGGTACCTGAAGATCGTCGTCGACCGGCACCCGAACCACCCGCGCGCGCTCGTCGCGGCCTTCACGCTCGGACGCCTCTGGCAGAACGAGCTCAAGGAGCCGCGCCGCGCGGCGGAGGCCTTTGCGAAGGCGCGCGTGCTCGGCCCCACCGGGTCCCTCGCCGAGGACGCCCTCGCCCACGAAGCGGAGTGCTGGGCGCTCGCGGGGGAGCGGGACAAGGCGAAGGACCGCGCGTCGACGTATCTGACGCGCTACCCGGAGGGCCGTAAAGTGAAGAGCATGAGGAGGCTGGCCGGGCGAGCGCGATGATCGCGACCCAGGCGCTCCTGGTGTGGCTGGCCGTCGGCGCGACGGACGGTCCCGTGCGCCTGGACCTGGCGGAGTGCGTTCCCTCGCCCGACCTCGTCCACGACCTCGTCGGTATCGAAATCGGCGTCGCGCGCCTCACCGAGGGTGACGCGGAGCTCGTCGTCAGGACGGCTTGCACCTCCGAGCTGCTCAGGATCTTCGTCGCCAGCGATCGCGCGCTCGGCGATCGCGTCGTGCAGGACATCGCGGAGCGACGCATCGCGCTCGACGACGTCCGCGCGAGCGGCGGCGCGCGGCTCGTCGCGCTGAACATCGTCGAGCTCGTGAACGACGTGCCGATCGTGGAGCGGCGCCGCGCGTTCGTCACGGAAGCGCCGGCGCCGAGCGTCGTTTCGACGCCGGTCTCGGCGACGGTGGCGCGCCCCCTCGACCTGTCGATCGCCGCGGCGCCAACGGTGCGGGTGATGCCCGGCGCAACCCCGGTTGCGTTCGGCGCGCGAGGGCGTGTCGCGGTGGACTTCGACGGCTGGACCGTCGCGGTCGACGGCGGCTTCTCGCAGTCCGACGGAACGGTCGCGCTCGGCGACGTGCGCACGCGTTTCGTCTCGGCGGCCTTCGTCGTCGGGCGACGCCGCGCGCTGCTGCCGCGCCTCGACGGGCTGGTCTCGATCGGCTTCCGCGGCGGATGGGCGTGGCTCTCCGGGCGCACCGAGTCGGACAACGTGGACACTCGCACCGGAAGCGGGCCGTGGTTCGGTCCGCGGATCGGCGGGCGGATCCGCTATGGTGGTGACGTGGGCGTCGCGCTCGAAGTCGAGGGCGGGTACACCGCGTCGGGTGTCTTCGGCGACGCCGGCGACGAACGCGCGGGTCTGTACGGCGCGTGGCTCGGCGGCGCGCTCGCGTTGGACGCTCGCTGGGGGGGCGCATGAGGCGCGCGCTGATCCTCATCCTGCTCGCGGGGTGCTCCGGCAAGGACGTCGGCGCGCTCCTCGAAGAACGTGATCCTCCGCCGCCTCCGCCACCGCCCCCGGTGGTGTGCGACGCCACGCAGCCCGATCTGGAGTGCGGCGAGGGCATCTGTCGGCGCTCGGTCCCCGCGTGTGTCGGCGACGTCGCGAACACCTGCATCCCGCTCGCGCCCCGCGTCGAACGCTGTAACGATCTCGACGACGACTGCGACGGCGTCGTCGACAACGGCTGCGACGACGATCGCGACGGGTACTGCGACTCCACCGTCGACTACGACCTCGAGCCGCTGATCTGCCCGCTCGGTCCCAACGACTGCAACGACAACGACATCACGCAGCACCCGGGACGCACGGAGATCTGCGACGACGGCATCGACAACGACTGCAACGGCTTCGCGGACTACCTCGACTTCAACGGGTGCACGCACATCACCGCATCCTTCCAGGACGGCGATGGCGTCATCGTCATCGAGCACGGCACCACGCGCGTCGTGCAAGCCGTGTTGACACCGCCGACGCTCGAGCTCGGTCGCAAGTGGGCCGTCATCGGCGCCGTCCCCGACGACACCTGCAGCCCGACGGACGTCGTCCTCACCGAGCCGCGCGACACGATCGACACCACCGAACGCACGGTCGCGATCGTCGACGACCCCGCCAAGCTCGACTGCGAGTACACCATCGAGCTGCGCATCGCCGGCGTTCACGCCGACACGATTCGTGTCCGGATGCGCAACACCCGCCCGAGGGTCTCCGAGCTCGCGGGCGGCGTGCTCGACGGCGGCCGCATCATCGTGCACGCGAGCACCGGCATCCGCACCTGGCTGCGTCCGGTGGTCCCGACGGACCCGGACAACCCGGTCACGATCCGTTGGGGCGGCCCCGACGCGGACCGGCTCACCTGCAACGCACCTTGCGAGGGTGAGGAGATGCGCTTCGACGCTGCCCTCCCCGCCGGGACCTACAACCTCACGTTGTTCGCGCGCGACGGCTTCGACGGCGTGGAGACCTCGCGGGCCTTGCGGGTGATCGTCCGGGACTGCTCGTGGGTCCGCGTCGGCGGCACCGGCGACGGCACGGGCCCCGCCGTCGCCGATGCGCTCCCGAACGTGGGGCCCGCGATCACCCGCGCGCAGAACACCGGCGGCGACGTGTGCGTCGCCGCCGGCGGGCGCTTCAACCGCGGCACGCCGTTGACCTTGCCGGTCGGTGTCGGCGCCAACGCCGCGTTCGGCGGCGGCGGCCACCCGAACACCACTCGCGCGCGCCTGCACTTCAACAACACCGGCGAGCTGCGCTTCGCCGCGGGGTACACGTCGACGCTGCGTAACATCATCTTCACCGGCACCGGCGAACGAACGCTGGTGCGCGTCGTCGATGCGTCGCCGCGCTTCGAAGGTGCCGAGCTCGTGCTCCCGACGGGGGTCGGGAGCGTAGGTATGGCGATCGACGCGGAGACGATCGCCTCCAACGTTCGGCTCGTCGGGACCGACGTCCGCTCCGAGGGGAACCAGAACGGCGCGACGGGGATCGTCGTGACCGCGGAGACGGCTGCCCCGGCGCAGCTCGTCTGGAACGACGACAGCTCGATCGAGCTCCTCTCCTGCAACGGAACTTGCCGCGGCATCCACGCACGCGGGAACGTCGACATCGATCTCCTCGGCGACACGATCGACGTCGAAGCCTACGGCGCGAACGCACGCGCGTACGGCATCTACGTCGAAGCGCGCGCCGGTCGACGCCCCACCGGACGTATCCGCGGGCTCACCCGCATCGCCGCGTACACGCGCAACGGCAATCCCGCGAACACCACGGTCGCGATTCGCACCCGAGCGACGGACGACTTGGAGATCTCGAACAACAACATCGTGGGCGCGACGTGGCAGCCGTCGGGTCACCGATTCTCCGCCGGTATCGCGGACGGTGAAGTGCTCCGCGACGGCACCGTCATCGTCGGCGGCTCGCGACGCCTCGCGATCCTCGACAACCGCCAGATCGTCGCGGGCCGCTCCGCGTACGCGTGGACCGGCGTCGACTGCAACGCGGAGCCCGCGACGCGCGAGGGGGCAGACGTCGCCGCGGGGATCCTGCTCGTCGGCACGTCCACCGCGACGCTCGCGCGCAACGGCCGCAACTCGACGCGCGACACGGGCGTCTTCGGCGGCGCGTCGAGCGGCGTGTGGGACGGCGAGGACCGCGTGCTTCCACCGGCGGTCCCGGGGATCTGGACCGTCGACACGACGAACGTGACGATCGAACAGAGCGAAGTCCGCACCGGCGTGCTCTCCGTACCGCTCGAGTGCCCGCCCGCGGTGCGCCCGTGGGTTTCGGCGATCCGCGACGGCCTCGCCCCCTACGTCGAGCCGCCGCTCGCGTCGCGCGGGCTCCGGCTGGAGCGCAACGGCGTGAACACGGGGCGACGCGGCAACTTCAACACGGTGCCGAACATCGACGCCGTCGGTGCGCGCCTGATCGTGCTGAGCGGCAACGACGCGTACCTCGCGAACAACTACATCGCGGCCACGCGCGGCGTGGACCTCGTGGGGCTCTACGCCACGGGCGTCTCCTCGCTCGAGCTGTGGAACAACGTCATCGAGGTCGAGGCGCTCGACGCCGAAGACCGCTCCGTCGACAAACGCGGCATCGTCTTCGACCGGGTGACGCAGGGGGCCGCGGCGCTGTTCAACAACATCGTCCTCATCCGCGAGGACGGCGCGCTGACCGCCGACCCGACCGCAATCTTCGAGCGCTCCGGCGGCGCCGTGATGGCGGTGGGCCGGCTGGAGAACAACCTCCTGTTCGTCGAGTCCGCCGAGCGCGGCGAGGGGGGCTCGTACGTCCGCGTCGAGGACGGACCGCGGTACACGTCGACCGACTTCGTGTCGTACGAGGCGGAGGTCCAGGGGCGGGAAAACCTCATCCTCCCGCCGCTGTTCCAGGCGCACGGCCTCGAACATCGACGCTCGATCTCCCGCCTGTCGGCCCGCTCCCCGGCGCGTGACGCCGGGCGCTCCGACGGCGCGCCCGAGGTCGATCGGTTCGCCACGGCGCGCCCCCAGGGCGGCCGCGTGGACATCGGACACCACGAATTCACGCCCTGATCGGCCTCCGCGGGTCGGCGGGACAAAAAGCCCCAAAAAACCGCACGTGGAGTGGGCCGTTTTGGCGACGCCCGACCACTGGTTTCAGTAGGTGCGCATCGTCACGAAACGCCGCCCCGGATGGGGGCAAATCACCATCCTGACCTTGGTCCTCGCGGGCGCCTACGGCTGCCCCGGCGTCATCGCCCCGCCGCCCGACGTGATGGACCCGGATCCCGATCCGGACCCTGATCCCGATCCGGATCCCGACCCCGACCCCATGCCGGACCCTTGGATCACCGTCTCGGCGCCCGGCGCCCTGACGACCACGGCGACCTGCGCTGCGCGCGGCGCCGCCGAACAGATCCTCGACGTGAGCCCCGAGGGCCACCTCTGGCTCGCCACCACCAGCACGACCGAAGCCGCCACGGTGCGCGTCGTCGACGGTTGGGCGATCGGCGAGGTCTCCACCTACCGCCTCGCCGCGACCGACATCAGCGTCGTCCGCGCCTGGTCCGCCACGACCGCGTCGATGCTCGCGGACGGCCAGCTGTTCTCGGTCGTCGAAGGTGACCGCACCGTCGTGTCGGCGCCGATGGCGCTCGCCCCGGACGCCTCCTTCTGCGGCGACCCCACCGCCTCGGCGTTCATCACCTCGAACGGCGCCGTGTTCCAGCGCGACGGCGACAGCTGGATCGAGTGGACCGGCTTCGAGGACGCGCTCGCGACCGACGCCGCCCTCCTCCCCCGCGACAACGAGTGCGCGGGCATCGACGACGGCGTGTGGTTCGAGACCAAGGACCTCGAGCTGTGGCGCTTGCAGCCGGCCGCGTTCACCCGACCCGCCGCGATCGAGTCCGGCCACGACCCGGCGCTCCTCGGCGACCGCGTCCTGGTCCTCGCCGACGGCAACCTCTTCGTGGGCCCCGAACCCTGGACGGAGTACCGCTTCGAAGCCGGCGACGCGACGGCGCTCGCGACGGCCGGCGCCTACGCGTGGGTGGTCGTCGACGGTCAGGTGCTCCGCTTCGACGGCGAGACGTTCCTCGCGGTCGCCGGCGCGACGGGCGCCCTCCACCCGCACGCTTCCGGCGGCCTGTGGACCGCGACCGAAGCCGAGGTCTGTCACTACGCCCCCGCCACGATGCTGCGCATCGCGGGGCTCCGCAGCGGCACCCGAAGCGTCGACGAGACCTTCGCCCTCCGCGTGCAAGCGAGCGACGGCGCCACGATGGTCACGCTCACCGACGGCGACACCGACGTGCCGGCGACGCGCGTGACGGACGGCTGGTTCGAGTTCTCGGGCGCGCTGTCCCTCGGCTGGCACGAGCTGACGCTCGCCGCCGGCGACACCCAACGAACCTTGGCGCTCAAGCGCGAGCCCGCGGTGATCCGGACGTTCGAAGAAGACGTCCGCCCGATCTACCAAGAGCACTGCGCGAGCTGCCACGCGGACGGCGCCAACCCGGCGGCGCCGACGATCGATTCCTACGAGGCGTGGGTCGAACGCGCCGACAAGATTCGCGCGCGTGTCATCGAGTTCGGTGACATGCCGCCCAGGCAATCGCGCAGCCCCAGCTGGGGCGAGGACCAAGTCACGATCATCGAAGAGTGGCTCGGTGGAGGAGTGAGACCATGAAACTCGAGCTGTGGATGACCCTCGGGGTGATGACGGCGCTCGTCGGCTGCAACGCGCAGCCGACGGTCAACGGCAACATCGAGCCCAATCCGATCGTCGATCCGAAGCCGGATCCCAAACCCGATCCGGACCCCATGCCCGACCCGGATCCGGTCGAGCCGATCCCGACGTTCCCCGTCGGGACGACGCCGGTCGGTGAAGCCGAGAACTGCGCGGTCGACCAGCTCTCGGGGCCGCACGTGTACGGCGCGAAGGTGAAGACACTCCTCACGGGCCTGCCGCTCACGTCCGCCGAGCTGCGGACGTTGAAGGAGGACCCGGAGGCGATCGGTGAGCTCGTCGAGGCGTGGTTCGACACCCCCGAAGCCGAGACCGTGCTGCGGCGCTTCTTCATGATGGCGTTCCAGCAGGACCAGGTCACCGGCGAGGGCCTGATGCCGATGCTCAAGTCGCGGAACATCGCGTGGGGTCGCTTCGACGACAACCGCGAGCTCGGCGAGAACCTCATGATCAAGAACATCGAGGAGAGCTTCGCGCGCACCGCGCTGTCGATCGCGAAGTCCGGTCGCCCCTTCAAGGACGTGGTCACCACCGACACGTTCGAGATGACGACCGCGTTGATGTTCTTCTACGCGTACCTCGACCACCGCCACGTGCGCGACGACGACACCGTCTTCACGCGCGCGATGAACGAGGTCACGGACTTCACCGCGCTCCGCAACAAGGCGGACGAGCCGCCGGCGAACCAGATCCTCAACCCGAACAGCCCCAACTTCCTGCGCATCTGGGTGCCGAACTTCGACGAGCTTTGCCTCGCCAACAACGTGAACGAGATGGGGTTCCAGCAGAACGCGATCCCGAACAAGGCGTTCTGGCTGTTCCAGGCGATCCTCGGCCGGATGGACAACGTCCGGAACGTCGGCGCCGGCAACAACTGCCGCGCCCGCCCGGCGCGTCGCAACCCGCTCCTCACCCGCGCGGACTTCAACGACTGGCGGCCGATTCGCATCCGCAAGGCCGGGAACGGCGAGACGCCGATTCGTTTCTACCGCCTCCCGCAGCTGCGCAACGCCGAGGAGCTCGCGCTCCACGGCGACCGCGTCGGGTTCTTCACGACGCTCGGCTTCTTCGCGACGTGGCCGACCAACGAGGACAACTCGTCCCGCGTCACGCTCAACCAGACGCTCATCACCGCGCTCGGCGAGAGCTTCGACGGGCAGACCGTCACGGACTTCTCGCCGCCGAACCTCGACGCCGAGCACTCCGCGCCCGGCTCGCCGTGTTACGGCTGCCACCAGACGCTCGACCCGATGCGCGAGTTCTTCCGCAACTCGTACACCAATGCGTACGGCCAGCAGCACGACCAGGAGCGCATCGACCTCCCGGCGACGTTTGTCTTCCGCGGCGTGCAGCAGACCGGCACCGGCGTGCAGGACCTCGCGACGATCCTCGCGAACCACCCCGACTTCGCGCGCGGGTGGACGCAGAAGCTCTGCTACTACGCCAACGCAGCGCCGTGTCAGAACTCCGCGGAGCTCGAGCGGGTCATCGCCGCGTTCGAGGGCTCCGAGTTCGACTTCAAGGTCCTGATTCGTGAGCTGCTCGCCTCGCCGCTCGTGACGAACGCGAAGTGCGTCGACGAGAAGGTGCAGCGCGGTCCGTCGATCAGCCGCCGCGAGCAGTTCTGCGCGCAGCTGTCGAACCGCCTCGGCGTCGCGGACGTCTGCGGCATCGACACCCTGCCCCGCGAGCGCAGCGGCCTGCAGTCCCGGATGCTCAACGCGGTCGGCTCCATCCCGGCGGACACGGTCAGCCGCGGAGAGCCGGAGCCCATCACGATCTCGGAGACGGGCCTGTTCACCCGCGCGACGCGTGAGGTGGTCTGCAAGGAGATCGGCGAGCGGGCGTACGCCGCTGCGTTCGATGGCCTGAACAACGAGGACGCCGTCGCGAAGATGGTCACGGACGTGATGGGTCTGCCCGAGGGCGACCCGCGCCACGACCCCGCGATTCAGATCCTCACCGAGCACGTCGCGGACGGCATCGACGCCGGCGCGACCCCGTACAACGCGCGACGGAGCGCGCTGGTCGTGGCCTGCATGTCGCCGGGCGTCGCCGGCGTGGGCTTTTGAGAGGAACAACGGTCATGAAGCTCAATCGACGTAACCTGTTGAAGTCGGCCGCCGGGGGCATCGCGCTGCGCGCGCTCGCAACCGGTGTCCCGGCGAGCATCCTCCTGAACCCGCGCCCCGGGCGCGCGTCGCCCTCCGAGTTGGCCGAGGGCCCCGGGCGGATGTTGATCCTGATGACGTCCAACGCGGGCGACCCGATCAACGCCAACGTGCCCGGCACGTACGGCGGCGCGGCGTCCGAGGCGGCGCACCCGGCGGACCCGCTCATGGCGCCGACGCAGCTGCGTCTCTCGGGGCGGAACTACACCGCGGCGAAGCCGTGGGCGGACCTCCCGCAGAACGTCCTCGACCGCACCGTGTTCTTCCACCACGCGACGTACACGCCCGTGCACCAGGACCAGAACAAGGTCATGCGCATGATGGGCGCGACGGACGACAACGAGATGCTCGTGTCGATCCTCGCGCGTGAGCTCGGGCCGCGGCAGGGCGCGGTGCAGAACCTCCCGCTCAGCCTCGGCGCGCGCAACGGCTCCGAGCTGTTGTCGGCGTCGGGCCAGGTACTGGCGAACGTCGGCCCGACTTCGATCAAGGCGGCGCTCGGTGGTGCGACGGGGCCCCTCGCCTCGCTCGCCCCGCTGCGCGACCGGGAGATCGATCGCCTCTACCGGCTGTACAAGGACCACGGGACGAAGCGCGACATCGCGCTGCTCGACGCGTGGGCTCGCTCGCGCGACGAGGTCCGCGGCGTGAGCGACGTGCTGCTCACGCGGCTCGACGCCATCGACAACAACGACGAGGACAACCAGGCGCTGGCCGCCTCGATCCTCGCGGCGATGAACATCACGCCCGCGATCACCATCAAGGGGCGCTTCGGCGGGGACAACCACAACGACACTGACCTCGTGGCCGAGACCGCGCAGACGGTGTCGGGTGTGGCGCGCATCGGTCAGCTCGTCGCGGACCTCGACGGGCTGCGGTCCGAGGGTGTCCTGCGGCACGAAGTCATCGTCGGCACGCTGAACGTGTTCGGTCGGACCCTCCGCAAGAAGGGGACGAACGGGCGCGACCACAACCGCGGGCACCACGTGACGGTGATGATCGGCGACGTCCTCAAGGGCGGCGTCATCGGCGGCATCGAGCGCAACGGCAACGACTACCGCGCGACGTCCATCGACTCGGCGAGCGGCGCCTCCGGCGGCGACATCCCGTACGACGAGACGCTCGGATCGATGGCCAAGACCCTCGGCCTCGCGCTCGGCGTTCCGGAGTCGAAGCTCAACGAGGCCGTCGGCGTCGGCAAGCCGGTGCTCTCCGCCTTCGCCTGAGCGGTCCCTTCAACGCGCGCCGGGAACGAGCTACCTCTCGTTCCATGATGAACGAGTTCCTGGCGCGCCTCGCCGAACGCTTCGACCCCCGACAACTCGCAAACTGGGTCGCGGATCGCCTGCCGGACCTGGCGGTGGCGTTGCTCGTCCTGTTCGTCGCCTGGCTCCTGTGGCGAGTCGTGCGTCGCGCGACGGGTGCGCTCATGGAGCGCGCGGCGATCGACAGCACCGCGCACTCGTTCGTCACCGGCGTCGCGCGCGCCGCGATCTTCATCGTCGCGGGGGTGATGGCGCTCGGGCAGCTCGGCATCAACACCGGCTCGGTGCTCGCGAGCCTCGGCGTCGCCGGCCTGACGATCGGCTTCGCGGCGAAGGACGCGTTGTCCAACATCATCGCCGGGCTGTTCATCTTCTGGGATCGCCCGTTCGTGCTGGGCGACCTCGTGGAGATCGACGGGCAGTACGGGCGCGTCGATCAGATCACGCTGCGGAGCACCCGGGTCGTGACCGTCGACGGTCGGATGCTCGCCATCCCGAACACGACGATCGTGAACTCCACGGTCGTCTCGTACACGAACTTCCCGAACCTCCGGCTCGACGTCGGCGCGACGGTCGGTGTGAACGAGGATCTCGGGCGGGTGCGCCAGCTCGCGCTCGACCTCGTGAAGGACAACGAGGCGTACCTCTCCGAGCCCGCGCCCCGCCTCGTCGTTAAGGCGCTCAACGACTACAACGTCGAGGTCGAGCTGCAGGCCTGGTTGCAGGACGAGAAGTCACACGTGCGCGAGCGCTTCGCGCTACGCGAGCAGCTCTTCGAGGCGCTGCGCACGGCGGGCGTCGTGATGCCCTACGAGACGTTGGAGATCGTGCGCCCGCAGGGCGAGGCGGCCTGAGGCCCTCCCGCGCCGCCGGTGCGCGTCAGAAGTAGCGCCTGACTTCGAGGCCGACCGTGATGGGTGCGGCGCCGAGCTCGCTGGTGGGGCCGGCGATCGTCGGCGCGGATCCGACCGGGACGGAGACGACGAGCGAGGCCTCCGCTTCGTCGTCGAGGGAACGCACCAGATAGACCGAGGCGAGGAACGATCCGTCCGCGAGGTTGGCGAGGAGGAGCGCGCTCCCGTTGGTGAGCGGCGTGAGCTCGTAGGTCGCCGCCGCAGCGACGTAGTGGCGTCCGAAGTACGGCGGCCCCGCCGAGAACACGGGGTCCGCGCTCCGCGCGAGGTAGTCGTCGGGATCCGTAGCGCCCGCGCCGTGGAAGAAGTACTCGACGCTGAGCATCAGCGAGCTCTCGAACCTCCGCTCGAGACCGACCGCGATCTCGGCGCGCGGGTCCTGAGCGTCGTCGTGCGGGATCGCCCAATGCCCCTCACCGCGGAGGCCGATCCCCGAGAACAGCTCGCCCTGCACCGCGCCTCCGACGACCCAGCGCTGCGGCGCGGCGCCGCCGAGCACGGCGAGCTCGAAGTCCCCCAGCACCGTGGAGAAACGAGCGATGCCGGAGCTGTCTTCGGCGGAGATCGGATCGTCGACGGCGCCCTCCCCCGTGCGATCGAATCCCAGCGCGCCGATCAGCGACAGTCGCGTGAAGGCACCGAGCTCGACCTCCGCGCGGACCGCGTCGACGCCGGGTTTGTAGACGCGGAAGAAGGTCTGCGCCGAGAAAGCCTGCCAGAAGTCGTTGGGGACGAAGAAGGACGTCGCGCTGAGGTTGATGGGCTGACGCCCGACCGTCAGCTCGAGCGGCCCGACGTTCAGTCGGACGTTGAGGCGGTCGGCCGCGATCTCGGTGACGGTGCCGCCGCGCAGGTACGGCCGGTAGACGAGCCCCGCCCAGCGCCCCTGGTCGGTCGCGCCGAAGCCGTCCGCCGTGGTGGTCCCCGCGAGGAGCGGCGACACCGCTTGCCCCGACGCGAGCCCGAACACGTGGGCCTCGAAAGACAGGTGCTCGCCGATCACGACGGTCCCCATGACCCGCCCGAGCGCGCCCGCGATGTTCAGGCCGTGGTCGATCTCGAACGGTAGGCCTTCGATGGTCGGGAACCGGCCCAGGGTGTCGTTGACTCGGACGATGCTGGTGACGTCGACCTGGTAGTCGTCGCCGTATTTCGAATAGAACGCATCCGCGGCACGCGGCGAGAGCAGCACCGCGATCGCCGCGAGTGCCGCCGCGCGTCTCACGCGCGGTTCTCCTCGTGGTCGAGCGCGCCGTCCCGGAGGTGAACGATCCGCTTGGCGCGCCGCATGACCCGTTCGTCGTGCGTGGAGAACAGGAACGTCACGCCGTGGGTCTCGTTGAGGTCCTGCATGATGTCGAGGAGCGCCTCGGCGTTCTCCGAGTCGACGTTGGCGGTCGGTTCGTCGGCGAGCACGATCGCGGGCTTGCCGACGATCGCGCGCGCGATCGCGACCCGCTGCTGCTGGCCGCCCGACAGCTCGTCGGGCCGACGGTCCTCGAGGCCCGCGAGGCCGACGGCGTCGAGCATGTCGATCACGCGACGACGCCGCTCGTCGGCGGGGACCTTCTTCAACGCCAACACGAACTCCGCGTTTTCGTACGCGGTGAGCACCGGGATGAGGTTGTACGCCTGGAACACGAACCCGATGCGGTCCCGCCGGACCGTCGCGAGCTCGGCCCGCGACATGTGTGAGATGTCGTGGCCCTCGACGACGATGGTCCCCGAAGTCGGTACGTCGAGCGCGCCGATCAGGTTCAGGGTCGTGGTCTTGCCCGAACCGGAAGGCCCGCACAGCGCCGTGAACTCTCCGGGCTCGATCTGGAGCGACAACCCGGCCACCGCGGCGATGGTCTGGTTGCCCTGTGGGTAGGTCTTCGTGACTTCGTCGAGTTTGACGATCGGTTCGTTCATGACGTTCACACCTTGAGGCTCTCGACGGGCGGGACACGCCCCGCCTGCCACGCCGGATAGAGGCCCGCGAGCACGGTCAGCACGAGCACGCCACACAGGATGGCGACCATGCTCGACGGGTAGAGCAACAGGCGCATCACGGGATCGACGAGGACGCCGTTGACGCTCGTCTGCATCCCCTGGACCTGGGAGATGTCGATCCCCTTCGTGCGCATGAACCAGTACCAGGGCACGGTCGCGATGGCCCCGACGATCAGCCCCGCGATGCCGACGAGCACCGACTCCGCGACGACCAGCTCGAACAGCTCCCGGGGGCGCGTACCGATGGCCATCATCACGCCGAACTCACGGCGCCGCTCGAGCACACTCATCAGCAAGGTGTTGAAGACCCCGGCGCCAATGAGGAGCCCGATGAGGATCTGGAACACGTAGTTCATCGTGCGATCCATCGCGATGATCCCTGCGAGCTCCGGCTGCGTCTGTCGCCATGTGAGGATTTCGCGGCCCTCGCCGTCGTACGTCCCGAGGAACCGGTCTCGCGCCTCGGCCGCCTCGCGGTGGTCGGCGAGGAACACCGCGACCATCGTCGCCTCCTCTGGGCCGTAGCTCAGGAGCTTGCGCGCGGTGTCGATCGGGACCAACGCGACGCCGGAGTCGACCTCGACGACCCCCGTCTCGAAGATTCCGACGACCCGGGCGACGTCACTCACCAGCTCGCCCTCTTCGTCCACGAGGGTGTAGACGACGCGTTTCTTCAGCCCGACGCCGAGTTTCTTCGCCATCCCGCGGCCGATGACGATCTGCTTGGCGGTCGGCGCCTCGAACACGGCCCCCTCGACGATCGCGTCGAGGAGCACGTTGTCCTCGGCCCCCTCGTGTCGCGGGTCGATGGCAAACAACGCTCCGCCCAGGCTACGTCGTGCGGTGGCGAACATGGCCTGCCCGTTGATGCGCGCGACGGCGCGTTCGACGGTCGGATCCTTCGCCAGCGATTCGCGGATGGTGCTCGCGTCCGAGAGGCTGTGGTCGAGCCCCGGCGTGTCCTGATACCCGGCGGGTTGGATCGTCACGTGGCCGGCACCGAGGCGCGCCCCGGTCTCGAGCATCCCGGAGTACGAGTTCTCACCCACGCCGATGAACGTGACCGCGAGCCACACGCCGAACGCGACGGAGCCCAACGTGATCAGCGTGCGGCGCTTGCTGCGCCACAGATTCCTCCACGCCATGCGTAACAACACGTCCGCACCCTCCTACCGGTGATGAATGGCCTCGACGGGCCGAATGATGGCCGCCTTCACGCCCGGATACAGCGCGGAGACCAGCGTCACGATGACCAGCACCACCACCGACACCACGAGGTTCGAGACGGTGGGCGAGGCGTACCAGACCGGATCCATGGCGACGCCCATGACCGAGACGTCCTGCACGAACGCCGTGAGATCGATTCCGTTCGTTTGAAAATACTTCGACACCGGCCACGCCACGAGGACCGCGATCACACTCGCGACCGTGGCCTGGGCCGTCGCCTCGACGAACACCACCGTCGCGACTTGCCGCGGTGTCACCCCCAGCGCCTTCATCACGCCGAACTCACGAATGCGCTCGAACACACTCATCAACATCGCGTTAAGCACCACCATCGCGATCGCGAGGTAGACGACGATCATCATGATGAACTGCCCCGCCGCGCTCATCTCGAGCATGTCCGCGAGCGTGGGTTGAAGCTCCTTCCAGGTGAGGGTCTCTGCACCCCCTGCGAGCTGCGCGACCTCCGCCTTCGCCCCCTCCAGCGTGGCCCCGTCCGGGAGCGCGACCGCGATCTCGTGAGCCCCGCCGTCCAGCACGAACAGCTCGAGGAACGCCTGCTGCGTCATGAAGACACCACCCCGGTCCACGGCTTCGTTGATCGGCCCCAGCACCCCGCGCACGGTGTAGAGCGCGTTGGCCATCGAGCCATCCGCCGCGGAGGACAACACGACGACCTCGTCGCCGACGCCGAGGCGGAGGGTCTTGGCGAGCCGCTTCCCGAGCACCACGCCCTGGGGGGCCTCCGCCGAGATCCACGCGCCGGCTTGGACGTGGGATCCCACGACCGTCACGCCCGCCTCGCGCTCCGGATCGATGCCTCGCAGCTGCGCGCCCGACGACGTGGTCTTCCCCGCGACGAGGCCCCCGCCGAACCACCGCGCGGACACGCCGTAGCCCTTGGCGTCGAGCGCGGCGACGATCGCGTCCGTGTCCTCGATGCGCTTGTAGAGGTCCGGGTCCTCGCGGTACCCGGGGTGGTGGATCTGGAGCGCGCCCAGCTCCATGCGCAGGGCGTTGCGCTCCAGCGCCTTCACCATCCCCTCGATCAGCGCGCCGTAGAAGATGCAGAAGAACCCGGCGAATGCCATCGCACCGACCGTGGCCGCGGTTCGTCGTTTGTTCCGCCCGATGCTGCGGGCACCGATCGTGAACGCGTTCATCGCCGGCGCAGCTTGGAGATGGAGAAGAAGCTCTCGCCGAGGCCCGTGTCGAAGCGCATCTTCTCGTAGACGAGCTCCGTCATCTCCTTCGGCTTGTCCGCGGGGACCATGCGCATCCGCGTCGGGATAGTCCGGCCGCCCATCTTGGCGACGTCGGACAACGTCATCGTCCGCTGCACCTGCATGTCCTCGTCGTAGTAGACCTGCGACTTGGGCAGCTCGGTCTTCGCGTCCAGCGTCAGCACGATCTTGCCCCACACCACCGCGGCGTCCGGCTTGGGCGTGAGCGTTATCTCCAGGAGCGACTCGCCGCCGCGCTCCCCCTCGAAGGTGAGCTTCGCGTCGTAGTCATCGAGCAGGCGCGACTCCTTCACGAGGTCGTCGTTCGTGAAGTGGCTGCCCATCCACGACCCCATCATCATCCCGGACGTCAGACGAATCGTGCGGTCCGTCTTGGGGAGGTACGTGTAGATGTCGTCGTTCGACTTGAGGGTCGTCGTCCCCTTCTCCTTCATGGGCGCGAGGATCCGAACCAGCGAGTAGTCCTTCCCGAGCGAGTACGACTGCATCCGCATCGTGCGCGTGTAGTGCTTCGTCACCACGCGCATCTCGAACACCCCCTCGGAGGATCGACCACGCCACAGATCGTCGACGTGTTCGATGAGACGCGACACACGATCCTTCTTGGTCTCGTCCGCGGAGGCGGACGCGGGGAGCGCGCAGATCAGCGCGATCATCAGCAGCCGTTTCATGGTTCGTCTCCTCTCGGTTCCGCGACGCGGCGGAACAGTCCGATGAGCTCACGCGCCCACTTGTCGATGTCGGCGTCCTCGAACTCTTCGATGTGGTCGAGCCACCACCGGTCGATCGCCTCGCCCATCGCGAACGTCACCGACACCAGCAGCGGCATCGGTAGATCCGTCCGCACCTCACCGAGCGCCTGGCCGGCCTCGATCATCTCCGTCATCTGCTGGCGGTAGGTCTCGACGATCGACTCCAGCGCCCCCTCGGTGCGGAGGCGCTCCGGCGCGTTCATGAATCCCCGCGCGAGCGCCCCGAACTCCGGGTGCTCGAGCGCGAAGGCGACGCTCCGCTTGAACATGTGCTCGAACTGCCCCCAGTAGCCGCCGACCGACTCGAGGCCCTCCGAGACCGCGGCCATCATGTCGCCCACCGCGTTCTGCAGCACCGTGACGTACAGGTCCGTCTTGTCGTCGAAGTAGTAGTACATCGCGCCCTTCGACAGCCCGGCGCGCTCGATGATGCGGTTGTACGACGCCCCCTCGAAGCCGTTCTCGGCGAACTCCGAGGCCGCAATCGCTAATATCTTCGACTGCTTATCAGGCTCGAGCTTGCTGAATCGGGGTCGGGGCATCGTCCGGGAGGCCTTCGGTCGAACCGGCGGTTCGACCACTGGTCTAATTCATGGCGCGCGGACGGGTCCCCGTCAAGCGAAACCGTCCCAAACGATCACTGAGATCAGTAGAGCCCTATCGAGAGCTGGCCACCGGCGGTGGTCGGCGCGTCCTCGGCGGGCGCCAAGGCCTGCGGGACGCCGTGCGCCTGGAGCATGCGCTGCTGCGTGATGTCGACCGCTTCGCTGCACAGGTCCGTGCCCCAGAAGTGCCGGTCCTGCCCGAGCGCGGCGAGGCCACTCGTCCCGGATCCCATGAACGGATCCAGCACCACCTCACCCGGCTCGCTGCTCTGGCGCACGAAGATCTCGAGCAGCGACACCGGCTTCTCCGCCGGGTAGCCGCTGCGCACCCGCGGCGCGTCGAGCACGTCCGCGATCCCGAGATCGTTGAGGCGGCGCTTCCCCTTCTCGAAGAACAGCACGAGCTCGTAGAGCGACCGGTAGTGGTAGCCCATCCCGATCGAGTCCTTGCGCCACACCAGCGGCTTCCAGAACTTGAACCCGGCGAGCTCCCCCATCGCCTTCACGGCGAACATCGTCTCCTGGTCGCAGAACAAATACAGGTGCGCGTTCTTCGCGAGCACGCGGTACAGCTCGGCGAACAGCTCCGGGAAACGTTGGTTCGGGAAGATCGAGAACCAGTCGTTGCTCGACGCCTTGCTGTTCTTGAGGCGGGTGGTCGTCCCCCGAGCGCGGTGTTTCTCGAGGGACTCGTACGGCGGGTCCGTGATCACGAGGTCCACGGTCCCCGAACCGATCGTCCTCAGCCAGCTGATCGCGTCCTGCTGGCCGAGATGGAAGGTCCGCGTCACCGGGGACTACTTCCCCTTCGCCTTCTTCGGGATCGGCGTGACGTTGTCCGGCGGCGAGCTGATCTGCTCCTCGTCGTCCTTGATGAGGCCGAAGTGCTTGCGGATGGCCGACTCGATCTCCGCGCGCATCGCGGTGTTCTCTTCGAGGAACATCCGCGCGTTCTCACGGCCCTGCCCCACGCGCTCGCCGTTGTACGAGTACCAAGCACCGGACTTGTCGACGATCCCGAGGTCCGTCCCGAGGTCGATGATCTCCCCCGTACACGAGATGCCCTGGCCGTAGAGGATGTCGAACTCGACCTCGCGGAACGGCGGCGCCAGCTTGTTCTTCACCACGCGGACACGCGTGCGGTTACCGATGTTCTCGTCCGCCTTCTTGATGCTCCCGATGCGGCGAATGTCGAGCCGCTGCGAGCAGTAGAACTTCAGCGCGTTACCGCCCGTGGTCGTCTCCGGCGAGCCGAACATCACGCCGATCTTCATGCGGATCTGGTTGATGAAGATGACGCAGGTCTTCGACTTGCTGATCGAGCCCGTGAGCTTGCGGAGCGCCTGGCTCATCAGCCGCGCCTGCAGGCCGACGTGTGAGTCACCCATCTCGCCCTCGATCTCCGCCTTCGGCACCAACGCCGCCACGGAGTCGATCACCACCAGGTCCACCGCGTTCGAGCGCACGAGCATGTCCGTGATCTCCAACGCCTGCTCGCCCGTGTCGGGCTGCGCGATCAACAGGTCGGCCGTGTTCACGCCGAGCTTCTTCGCGTACCCGATGTCCAGCGCGTGCTCCGCGTCCACGAAGGCCGCCACGCCGCCGGCCTTTTGGGCCTCCGCCACCGCGTGCAGCGTGAGCGTCGTCTTGCCGGAGGACTCCGGCCCGTAGATCTCGACGATGCGCCCGCGCGGCAGACCGCCGATACCGAGCGCGATGTCCAAGCCCAGCGAGCCGGTCGCGATCGTCTCGATGTTCGCGATGGGCTGCCCATCGCCCATGCGCATGATCGCGCCCTTACCGAACTGCTTTTCGATCGTATCGACCGTCAGCTGGATCGCCTTCGCGCGCTCTTCCGGGGTCCCGCTGGCCGGCGCCAGCTCCTTGTCGACTTTCTTGCCCATCGTGGCGTCGGACGCTACAGGCGTTCAGTACACCCGTCAAGATGGATCGACATGTAGCGGGTCGATTTCTCGAAGCCCCCCACATGATGTGCACCGGGTTTCACGACGGCGCCGCCCTTGCGCGGCACCCCGATCCCTGGGAGCAGTGCTGCACCATGGGAATTTTCGATTTCGTGAAGGACGTCGGCACCAAGCTCTTTGGGGACGACGAAGCAGAGAAGAAGGCCGCCGAAGAGGCCGCCGCCGCCCAGGCCGCAGGCGCCGAGGCCGCCCGCATCGCCAAGGAAGCGCGTGACAAGGCCATCGCCGAAGCGCTCGTCGGCATCGTCCAGGGGCTGGAGTTGAAGATCGAAGAGCTCGACATCCAGTTCGACCACGACCTCGCCACCGTCCGCGGCACGACCCGCTCACAGTCGGAGCGCGAGAAGGTCATCCTCGCCATCGGCAACTCGCAGGGCGTCGGCCGCGTCGACGATCAGATCGAGGTGCGCCCCGTCTTCCACGTCGTGGAGAAGGGCGACACATTGAGCAAGATCGCCGAGAAGCACTACGGCGACAAGATGAAGTACAACGCCATCTTCGAAGCCAACAAGCCGATGCTGAAGAGCCCGGATCTCATCTACCCGGGCCAGTCGCTCCGCATCCCCGAGCTCTAATCTCGGAGCGTGTGTCAGATCGCCGGGGGGAGTGCCCAGGTCCGGCTATCCGACACACGCTCCTACGTCTAAGCCAAAAGCACGCCGCCGACCCGCGTCCGCAACACATCCAACGCCGCCGTCGCGGTCGCCGTGCGCACCCACGTGCGCTCGCCCGGGAACCGCAGCGTCTTCGCCTCGACGCCTTCCGGCCCCGCGATCCCCAGACACACCGTCCCGACCGGCTTGGACTCGGTCCCGCCCGTCGGCCCCGCGATGCCCGTCGTCGACACCGCCCACGTCGAGGTGAAGCGCTCCCGCGCCCCCGCCGCCATCTCGGCCGCGACCGCCTCGCTCACCGCACCGTGCTCCGCGATCGTCGCCTCCGACACCCCGAGCAGCGCGACCTTCGCCGCGTTTGCGTAGGCGACCACCCCGCCGAGGAAACACGCCGACGATCCCGGCACGTCCGTCAGCAGCTTCGCCACGAGCCCGCCCGTGCACGACTCCGCGAACGCCACCGTCGCCCCCGCGGCGACGAGCGCACGCATCGTCACCTCGGCGTGCATGTCCTCGTCGACGCCGTAGATTCGATCGCCGAGGAGCTCTGTCAACGCAGCTTGCGCCAGCCCCAGCTTCTCCTCGCGGTCGTCACCCTCCGCGAGGAGCTTGATGTGGTTCTCCAGACCGAGCGTTCGAAAACCGAACGTCACGTCGCGCCGGTGCGCGAGGACGATCTCCCGGATCGAGTGCTCCAACCGACTCTCCCCGAGGCCCACCACCTTGATCGTGCGCCGCAGCCGAAACACATCGCCCGGCCGGATCCTCGGCAACACGCGGTGCTCCATCAACCAACGCACCTCACGCGGCACCCCCGGCATCAGGAACACACGCGCCCCGTTGAGCTCCGCCGTGAAGGACGGCGCCGTCCCCACCTCGTTCTCGAGCACCTCGCCGATCTCCGGCACCATCGCCTGGCGCTCGTTGTTCGGCGTCATCTCGCGCCCGAAGGAAGCGAAGCGCGCGCGGATCGATTCGATGACCCCTTCGTCGCGTCGCAGGCCACACCCGAGCGCCATCGCGAGCCCCTCCAGCGTGAGATCGTCGCGCGTCGGACCGAGGCCGCCCGTGGAGAGGATCAGATCCGCGTCCTTGCTCGCCTCGGTGAACGCCGCGGCGATCGCGTCGAGATCGTCGGCGACCGTCAGGTGACGCGTGACCGTCCACCCGATTCGCTCCAGCAAACCGTCGAGGTAACTCGAGTTGGTGTCGACGGTCTCCCCGGAGAGGAGCTCGTCACCGATCGCGAGGACATGGGCCTTCGGCATCGGCCGAAGGATATATCAGGGACGGCAGAGGCCGGTGTACGAAGCGACGATCTGCGCACCAGGCACCGGAAGCGCCGCGCCGTGGAACTTGATCGTGTTGAGGACCGGGTCGTAGGTGTAACCGTCGTTGGGGTCGAACGGCACCGCGATGCCGTCCACCGTCACGACCATGCTGTTCGGGTCGGCCGCCTGCGACAACGTCCACTCGTCGAGCGGCACGAAGACGTCGAGCCCGAGCTGCGTGAGCACCGGCTGCCAGTCCTGCAGGCAGATGTTGAAGAAGATGCCGCCGAGGTCCATCGCCATACGCGAGTAACGCACGCCCGGCACCGCGTTGAACGGCCCCGTCTGGCAGGCCTCCGTCACGGGCCCGGCGATCGCGTGCAGCGAGACACGGTCGCGCTGGTAGCCCTTCACCGACCAGAAGTAGTCGCGCAGCACATCGTTCGACTCGAGCGACTGGTCGTCCTCGTCACTCATCACGACGATGGCGAGGTTGGCGTCGTCGCGAAGGAACCCGCGGTTCACGTTCGGCGACAGCAGCGGGTCCTGCGCCTTCTCCAGCGCCTTCTTCGCCGCCGCGAGCCCCGCCTCGATGCCGACACCCGAGGTCCCGACGTCGAACGTGCACTCGAACGCCTCCTGACGCGCCGCGCTGTCCAGGTAGTCCGACCCGATCACCGCCGGGTGCGGAAAGCAGCGCTCGAACTTCCCTGCGTTGCGCGACTGCCCGTCCGTGTCCGTCACCGCCATCTGATAGTCGGCCGCCTGCGTGTCCGCGTAGCTCACGAACTGCGAGAG
This sequence comes from Deltaproteobacteria bacterium, assembly GCA_040218735.1. Taxonomy (GTDB): domain Bacteria; phylum Myxococcota; class Kuafuiibacteriia; order Kuafuiibacteriales; family Kuafuiibacteriaceae; genus JAUHYN01. The sequence continues at coordinate 154,440 of JAVJQW010000041.1, read as the reverse complement.
GTTCTGAATCAGCCGCGCCTGCTCGTCGTACATCGAGCAGCTGTCGTCGATGACCCAGAGGATGTCGACCTTCGGACCTTCGAGCTGCTCGAACGTGTCCGTGACGAGGCCGTCCTCCTTACCCGTACCGACCAAGGTGATCTCCGTGGTCGCGCTCCCCGTCTGGTCGGCGTTGTGGTGGATGATCAACGTGCCCTGGTGATCCGTCGGCATCGATCGCACCGGGAAGAACTGCACCGAGACGCGCATCTCCTTCTCGGGCGGCACCACCATCGGCTGGTTGATGTCGACCACCGGCACCCCGTCGATCGTCACACCGGTGACGATGAACAGCTGGTCGCCGTCCGAATCGATCTCGAGCTGGTCGACGGTCAGCGGCGCACCGCCCGTGCTGTAGACCTGCACGAACAACGAGCGCGACGCACACTCACTCCGCATCTCCGCCCCCTGCGGGTTCTTGTAGACCACCGTCCCGAAGTTGACCGTCTGGGGGAACGCATCGATGCCCGGGATGGACGCCTCACCGTACAGCCGCACCGTGAAGCGCGGGTTCAGCGCGTCGTTCGTCGAGATGTACAGGTTGCCGGAGTCACCGCTTGGCGAGAACGGCGTGTACGTGACGGCGATCTGCGTCGTCCCGAGCGGCGGGACGACCTGCGGGTACGCGTCACCGTCGACGTCGTAGAAGTAGTAGCCATCACCGATCGTGACGGCGGTGATCGACGCCTCGCGGCCACAGCGGTTCCGCACCGTGACGAAGCGCGTCTCCTGCAGCCCGACGATCGTGTTCGGGAAGATGATCTGGTCCGGGAACACCGAGAAACAGTCCTGCACCGGCGGCTCGCCCTCGAGCGTCACCAGGACCTCCTGCCCCTCGCTCTCCTTCACGCGGAACTCACGCACCGGGATGCCCTGCGTGCGCGGGACGCGGATGTACCGCACCTGGATGGTCTGCGAGCCGCCCGCCGCGATGTCGAACGGCAGCTCGGGCGCATCGACGATCTCGAACAACGACTCGTCGGTGAACAAGCGGACGATCTCACACTCGTAGGTCGTCACCGCCGTGATGGTGATGTCGCGGACCTCGCCGAGGAGGAACTTCTGCGAGCCGGGCGACACCGCGATCGCACACGACTCACGCGCCGGTCCCACGAGCGTGAAGTCGAGGCTCGCGTTGTTCGGATCGTTCGACCGCACCGTCAGGCGCGCTTCGAACTCGCCGGGATCGGCTTGGCTGAATCGAATGAAGATCTCTCCCGTCTGATTCGGAGCGAGGGGTCCGGGCGTGCTCGACACCCGGAACAGCTCCGCGTTCGCGCCCTCGATCGTCGCGCTCTCGATGACGAGCGGACCTTCACCGACGTTCGTCACCTCGATGATCCGCGGCTCGCCCTCCGGCCCACCAACGACCACCTCGTCGAAGCGAATGATCGACCCGGGTTCCGGGTTCGTCTGAATCTCGGGGCGGATGACGACGAGGCCTTCCTCACCCGAGCACGCGGCCAGGCCCAGCATCACCGGCACCATGGCGACCGCGAGGATCCGGGGCGCCCGTGCGGCCGCCCTTCGTACTGGAGTCATGTCGTCACTTCCTAAGCCCCCGCCCCGGCAGGGATGATTGTACTTCATCGGATCTGGGAGATCGGACGAAGATCCGATGGGGAACCCGTCCCCGCTCCGTGCCCCGGAGGGGCCCCTATCCGCCCCCGCCGATCGGCTCTGCACGACCGCCTCGCACTGCGAGAACCGTTCCCTCCGGCAGTGCCTCGACATGGGAGAGGAAATGCTCCGGCGGACCCACGATGGTCAAGCCGTTCGGAACCGCACGCCCCGCCTGAATCGCGACTTGCGCGCCCAGGGTTACCCGGTGACCGAGGCAGCACCCCAAGAACGGCCCCACGGGGACCAATCCGGCGTCGGACTTCACGGCGACCTCCCCGACCAGCTTCGCGTCGATCAACCAGGCCGACGAGGTCAGGAACACCTCCCGCCCGAACAGCGACAGCTGCACCTTGTAGCTCGCGAGCGTCGCGTCCGGCATCGACACACAGTGCGCGAGGTACGATCCGCGCAGCACCTGAACGCCGTCCGCGAGTGTGCAGCCCATGACCGCCGCGTGATCGCCGAGCCGGACGTTCGCGCCGATCACCGATCGGTGCACGTGCGCGTGCGCCTCGATCACCACGTTCGGCCCGACGACCGACGACTCGATGTGCGCCGTCGGATGCACGCGCGCCGTCGGGTGCACGAACCGCAAGTGCGGACCGAGCTCCCACGGATCTTTGTTCCGCATCAGGCGCAGCTTCAGCATCAGCCGCGGCTCCCGCCGAAGCGCATCGATGATCGAGACGCCGATCGACAGCTGCGACAGCTTCAGCAGGTGGATCCAGTGCCGAACGTTGGCGACGACACGCGCGGTGAGCGGCACCGCGCGATCGCGGCTCCGTCCCTCGCCCGCGATCGCGGACGGCGGGAGCCGAATCTCGGACTTCATCTCGCGCGCCTTCACCACGTGCATCGGCGCACCTTCGAGCTGTTCCGGATCCGCCGCACAGAAGAACACGTCGAAGCCGACACGATCACCGTCGACGTGTGCGTCCTGGAGCGGCTCGCACAGCTCGGTGACGAGGGACTTGTCGAGCGCGAGGCGCGACGAAGTCTTCGCCTTCATCGTGTCCGCGACGAAGTGCCTCAGCACCATCTCCGTGAACCACACGTCGTCCGCGAACGCGTACGCGGGCGCGACGACCTCGGACCAGTCGTCGACGTCCACCAGCTCGAGGCCCGTCGCCTGCGCCGCAGCCTCGTGCCACGCCGCGAGGGTCTGCGTGCCGATGAACAGGTCACGCGCGAGGTCACCGAACGGCGCGATCGTGCGCCCGGTGGCGACGCGATAGATCTTCACGGCGTCCCGACCGATGTCATCTTCGCTTCGTAGCGAACCTCACCGCTCTCGCTCCCGATCGTCACGCGGTGGACCTGGTAGCCCTCCAGCTCGAAGCGCAGCTTCATGAGCTCCCCGTCGATCACCACGTCCGTCTCCACGGGCGTCCGCCCCAAGAGGCGGTTCGCCTCTTCCTCGTAGACCTCCGCGCCCGGCGGCGCCGACGTCGCACGAAGACGAATCGTACGCTCCTCCCCGGACAGCGCGGCGATCGCGACGATCGCGACGAGCACCACCGCGATCACCGCGCCGACGATCTGCAGGACCTTCTTCTGATCCTCGTCGCGCTCCGACGACGCCTTCGCGGCGACGCGGTGCACTTGCGGCACCGACACCTCGCGTTTGCGCGACGGCGCCATCGGAGCGGCCGCAGCCTTCGGCGCAGGCCTCGGGGCGGGCGCCGGCTTGGGAGCAGGTGCAGGCTTCGGGGCCGGCGCAGGTTTTGGAGCCGGGGCGGACGGCGGCTTCTTGTCCGCCGCCAAGGCGTGCAGCGACTTCGGCGCCGCTTCCGCCGGCTTCGGCGCGGCGGGGGATGGGATCGCGGTGTCCCCTCGCCCACCGAGGCGGTCCAACTCCACGGTCTGCCCCAGTAGCGGCGTCGCGCGCTTCGGCAAGCCAGCTTGCCGCTCGATCTCCGGGTCGATCGCGACGGATGCACCTTCGAACTGCTCGTCGCGTTTCTTCTCCAGCTCCGCCGCAAACGCGGCGTCGACCATCTGCGTCGGCGCCTCCTCGGCGTCCGGCGGCGGCACGAGCGCTTCGACGAACTTACCGAGCCCCGCGTCGGACGCGGAGATGCCGTAGCGTTCGTTGAGGTCCGCGATCGCGCCCGCGACGGGGAGCGCGGAGATCGGGCGCTTCGCCGGGAGCTCCGCGAGACAGCCGCCGATCACTTCGACGAGCGCCTTCGTCAGCTCCGGCTTCGCCTGGCCGACGGGTGAGAAGTCACGCAGCGCGTTCAGCGTGCCGTCGACCGTCATCGACTCCGCGGTCCACACCGGGTGTCCGATCAACATCTCCAGCACGAGCAGCGCGAACGCGTACAGGTCACTCTTCTTGGACGGCGGGTCCCCGCGCTGCCGCTCGGGTGAGAGGTAGTCGGTGCGATCGTCGGCCTCGAGGAGGTCCTTGCCGATGTGTTGGTCGAGCTCGCGGAGCTTCTGGTCCCCGAGCTTCACGGTGCCGTCGTAACCGAGCAGCACCTCCCCCGGATCGATCCCGCCGTGCGCCGTCCCGACCTGCGTGTGCAGGTACGCGAGCGCCGACGCGACCTGCTCGGCGACCACCAGCGCAAACTCCGGCTTCAACGTACGCTTGCGACGACGCAACATCGACAGGAGCGTCACGAGCGCCGCGCCGTCGACCTTCTCCTGGATGACGTACACACCCTCCGGCGTGCGCCCGGCTTCGAGGACCGCGACGAGGTGCTCGTGGTCGGCGTCCTTCTGTGTGTTGCCCCACTGTTCGAGCGCTCGCTCGAACGCGTCGTTGCTCTTGAACTCGGGGCGCGCCCGCTTCACGACGACGTCCAGCCGCTCGCCGCCGATCTCCAGGACCGCCGCGAACGTCTCGACCGAGCGCCCCCTCCCCAGCCGCGATTGGACGGTGAACGCCATCGGCGCGGACGACGATCGCCGGATGGGGGTACCGCGTCAAATGCCCGACCAAGTCCGGCCCCTCACCCCGTTTCGAACGCCGCCGCCTTGTCTTGCCGGTCCAACTTCTTGACCGCGCGCTCCATCCGCAGCGCGTCCCCCCAGCGCATCGGACCGGCGCTCGCGACGAGCTTCACCGGCGCACGGCCGCGCGTGTACTTGGCGCCCTTGCCCGCGTTGTGCTCACCGATCCGACGGTCCACGTCCTTCGCGACGCCGCAGTACAGCGTCGCGTCCGCGCACTCCAGCAGGTAGACGTACCACTCGAGGCCGTCGTCGCTCACGGCGCCGCGCGGTCTTCCTCGGTCAGATTGTCGAAGCGCGTGAACTCGTGGAAGAAGCGGCAGCGCACGGTCCCGATCGGACCGTTGCGCTGCTTACCGACGATGATCTCCGAGATGCCGCGGTCCTCGGTCTCCGGGTTGTAGACCTCGTCGCGGTACACGAACATGATCACGTCCGCGTCCTGCTCGATCGCGCCGGACTCACGAAGGTCCGACAGGCCAGGCCGCTTGTCGACGCGCTGCTCGACGCCGCGGTTCAGCTGCGACAGCGCGACCACCGGGACGTTCAGCTCCTTCGCGAGCGCCTTGAGGCCACGCGAGATCTCCGAGATCTCCTGCTCGCGGCTCTGGGAGTTCGGGCTCCCGCGCATCAGCTGGAGGTAGTCGATGATGATGACGTCGAGTCCGTGCTCCGACGCCAACCGCCGACACTTCGCGCGCACCTCGAGCACGGAGATCGCACCGGTGTCGTCGATGTAGATCGGCGCCTCCGAGATCCGCCCCGCCGCGCGCCCGAGCCGCGGCCAGTCCTCCTCGTTCAGGAAGCCACCACGCAGACGCGCCGAGTCGACGCGCCCCTCGCTGCACAACATACGCATGACGAGGGACTCCTTCGACATCTCCAGCGAGAAGATCGCGAGCGCCTTGCCGGTGTTGACCGCGGCGTGCAGCCCCATACCGATCGAGAAGGCCGTCTTACCCATCGAGGGGCGACCGGCCACGATGATGAGGTCCGAGGGCTGCAGCCCCGCCGTCTTGTGGTCGAGGTCCGTGATGCCGGTGTGCACGCCCGTGACCGCCTGACGCTGGTCCGCGCGCTTCTCGATCATCTGGAACGCGTCGACGACGATCTCGGAGACCGGCGTGATGCCGCCCTTCGACTTCGTCTTCGCGATCTCGAAGATCTGGCGCTCGGCTTCGTCGACCGCGCCGTCCGGGTCCGACGTGTCGTACGCCTCCGCGACGATCTGCGTCGCCGCCTCGATCAGCTTCCGCAGCGTCGACTTCTTTTTGACGATCTCGGCGTAGTACTTGATGTTCGCCGCCGTCGCGACGGTCTCCGCGAGCGCGATGATCCCTTCGATGCCGCCGGCCGAGTCCAGCTCATCGCGCGCCTTGAGGTGCGACGACAACGTCACCGCATCGACGGGCTCGCCCTTCTGCGACAGCTCCGTCATCGCCGCGTAGACCATGCGGTGGCCCGGTCGATAGAAGTCGTCCGGCCCGAGCAGCTCGACCGCGACGTTGATCGAGTCGTTGGTCAGCAGCACCGACCCGAGCACGGCGCGCTCGGCGTCGAGGTCCTGCGGCGGGACGCGCCCCATCGGTCCGCGCGCCGGCGGCCCTCCACCCTTGCGCCCCTTGGACCCACCGCCGCGCGGAGGCCCGCGCGGATCCTCGGGGCCCATGTCCAGTCCGGGGGGCGGGCCTTCATCGTAGACGTGGGGCGGCGGCTCGTCGGAAGGATGCATGGAAGGAAGGCCGCTCACTCTGTCGACGTGGGCGCGGTCGAGCAACCCTGCCCAAAACAAAAAGGCCGGCGTTCCAAACGCCGGCCTTTCGTTTTTTGCGGATGCGTCGGGTCTTGCCCGAGTCGCGTGCCTCGAAGATCAGGCGTCGGCTTCGGCGTCGTCCGAGGCTTCGGCGTCGCCTTCTTCCTCGGCGGCGTTCGCGGCTTCGGCCTCCGCGTCCGCGGCGGCCCGCGCGGCGGCGAGCTTCGCGGCCTCGGCGGCCTGGGCCTCTTCGGCCTCGCGCTTCGCGTCGATCTGCGCCTGCTCCACGTTCTTCTTGCCGGCCTCGAGGTCCGACGTTCCCTCCGGCACGACCCAGAAGGGGAGCGTCGCGATGATGCCGCCGTCGAGGCGCACCAACGCGGAGAACTTACCGACGGTGCGCACCGGCGTCGTGATCGTCACGCGACGGTGGTCGACCTTCGTCCCGGAGTCGCTCACCACCTTCGCGATGTCGCGCGTGGTGATCGTCCCGAACAACTTCTGAAGCGTCTCGATGATCGGTTCGCCCTCGTCGTCCAGCTGCGGCGGCGCGACCTTCGCCTGCATCACGACCGAGAGCCCCTCGATCTTCTGCTTGCCCACCTCGGCGTCCTTGGTCGCCTGCTTGCGGTGGTGCGCGGCGAGGCGCTTTTGGTGGTCGAGCTGCGCGATCGACTTCACCGAAGCGAAGATCGCCTTGCCCTGAGGGATGAGATAGTTGCGGCCGTAACCGTCGCGCACGGTGACCATGTCACCGACCACGCCGAGGTTCGGCACGTCTTCACGGAGGATGACCTTCATCATGGCGAGCTACTCCTCTTCGCCGCCCTCGGCGGCTTCCTTGGCGGCACGCTCGGCCTCTTCACGGGCCTTCTGCGCGCGCTCTTCGACCATCTTCTCGACCTCGGCGCGCTTGGCGTTGACGTCCGCGACGTCGCCGTGGAGCGTGGTCATGAAGCGGGACACGTGCTCGGCGTTGCGCATGATGCGCTCGAGCTCTTCGACGACGCCGACCGTGCCCACGTAGTGGAACAGGATGTAGTTGCCGCGGGGGTTCTTGTTGACCTCGAAGGCCATCTTCTTCTTGCCCCAGACGTCCTCGCGAAGGAGCTCGGCGCCCTTCTTCTCCAGGACACCCTTCAGGCGGTCCAGGACGTCAGAATTCAGGGCGTCTTCGGTCAGTTCGGGGTTCACGACGAACACCGTCTCGTACTCTCGGAGATTTCCCAGCGCTTCGCTCATGACTTCGTATCTCTTTCAGCCTTCGCTTCGTTGTCTTCGACGGCCCCGTCATTCGGCGGCGCTGCCTGCGTTTCGTCTCCGGGCTTCTTCGCCCGCTTCTTCGGGGTGCGGTTGTAGCGATTCATCGCCTTGGCCATGCCTTGGCGGAGAATCGTCGAGACCGCACCCGCGGCCTCTTTCAGAGCACGCCCGAGGGCCTCTTCCTCCTCGCGGTGGAAGGGACTGAGGACCCAATCAGCCGGGTCCCATTGCGGCGGCGGCCGACTCACGCCGACCCGAACCCGGAGGAATCCATCGTCCGGGAGGTGGGCCTTCAAGCTCCGAAGGCCATTGTGCCCGCCGTGTCCGCCACCCTGCTTGAGCTTCACCGACCCGAGCTCGATGTCCATGTCGTCGTGAACGACGATCACGTTCGAGGTCGGGATCTTGAAGAACCCGGTAGCGGGACCCACCGACTCGCCGGAGAGGTTCATGAACGTCTCCGGTTTGAGCAGCCAGACATCCTGACCGCCGATCGTCGCGCGGGCCGTGCGCGCTCTGAACTTCTTTTGAAAGATCCCGGCGTCCGCCCTGTCGGCGAGCGCCTCCACCACTTTGAAACCCACGTTGTGCCGTGTGTCCTCGTACTCGCGGCCCGGATTCCCGAGCCCCACCACGAGCCACACGACGACGAACCTGAATCAGGAGTCGGCGGCGGTCGCCGACTCCGCAGCGGGCGCGGCGCCTTCTTCGCCTTCCTCGCCCTCTGCCGTCTCTGTGGTCTCCTCGCGCTTCGGCGCCTTCACGGCGCAGACCGCTAGCCGCGGATCAGGAGCCGACGTCCCCTCCGGCAGCGTGAGGTCGCTGACGTGGAGGTTGTCGCCGATCTTGAGCGGCTCGAGATTGACCGTCACCGACGTGGGCACCGCGAGCGGGCTCACGTCGAGCTTCACCGTGCGCCGCGCGATCTCGAGGGCACCACCCAGCACGACACCAGCCGGCTTGCCCTTGAACTCGAGCGGCACTTCCACGACGAGGCGATCGCCGTCCCGCACCTCGATCAGATCGACGTGCAGGAGGTTGCGCTTCACGGGGTGAATCTGCGCGTCCTTGACGAGCGCGAGCACCTCACGGTCGAGGCCCTCCACCTTGAACAAGGTGTTGGTGCCCTTACCCGTCGAGCGAATGCTCCTGGACATGGCGCGCGGGTCCACCGAAAGGTGCACCGGCGCTTCCTTGTGCCCGTACAGAACCCCAGGCACACGGCCGGCCGCACGCATCTTGCGCGCGAGGCCCTTCTTGCCCGTGGTACGTGTTTCGACTTGCAAGACCTCGTGTTCCATCGCGGAGTGGGCGCAGGTAGCACGCACCATCGAGGTCGTCAATCGATCATTCGGCCTGGAGCGCGAAGCGGTGGAAGGTCGCGTCGACCTGCGCTGCGATCCGGGCGATCTGCTCCGGTCCGGCGCCGTCCGCGCAGTTGTCGTCGAACCGTTGGATCTGCACCCGGACGGTCATCGGCACCCCGGCGATCGCCTGCACGAGCGTCTGCATCGTCCCGCCGACCGACAGCTCCAGCCGCCCCGCGACGGGCGCTCCGTGCACGCCGACGAGCTCTTCGAGGAGCGGCCCCGGCATCCCATCCTGGAGGACGGTGACGCTCACCCGACAAAATCCCGTCTGATCCCGCTTCGCTACGGTGCCCCGGTAGTGGACGCGCACCAGGTACGCGCCGTCCTGGGCGGGGACGAGGTCCACCGACCCGAGGTCGACCACCTGCGCACCGTCGCCGAACTGGATGACACCCTCGAGCGGGTTGGTGAGCAGGTAGGGCGTGCCGCCTTCGAGGCCGTCGAGGCCTGCCAGGCCCGTCGGCCCCGCGGGGCCCATCGCCCCGGGCGGTCCCGCCGGTCCGTCCGCGCCGGGCGCACCGACCGAACCCGGGTTCCCCGACGGCCCCGACTCGCCCTTGCACGCGCCCAGCACCGAAGCCGTGACGACCGCAAAGAGGGCGAGGCGGGAGCAGCGCTTCATACGAACAGGCTCGAGACCGAATCGCCGTGGTGGATGCGCCGAATCGCTTCCGCGATCAGGGGCGCCACGGAGATCTGCTCGATCTTCGCACAAGCCTGCGCCGCTTCCGAGAGCGGGATCGTGTTCGTGATGACGACCTTGTCCATCACCGACGCCTCGATGCGCTCGACCGCCGGTCCGGAGAACACCGCGTGCGAAGCGTACGCGAAGATCTTCCGGGCCCCGCGTTCGCGGAGCGCCCCCGCCGCCGCGCACAGCGTGCCGGCGGTGTCGATCATGTCGTCGAGGATGATGACGTCCTTGTCCTCGACGTCACCGAGGACGTTCATCACCTTGGCTTCGTTCGGACGCGGACGCCGCTTGTCGATCATGCCGATCGAGCAGTTGAGCCGTTTGCCGTAGGCGCGCGCGCGCTCGACGCCGCCGGCGTCCGGGCTCACGATCACCACGCTCGGATCGAACTGCTGCCGCATGTGATCGAGCAGCACGGGCATCGCGTAGAGGTGATCGAAGGGCACGTTGAAGAACCCCTGGATCTGCCCGGCGTGCATGTCGATCGACAGCACCCGCGTCGCCCCGGCGGTCCCGATCAGATCCGCGATCAACTTCGCGGTGATCGGCGTACGCGGCGCGACCTTTCGGTCCTGCCGCGCGTACCCGTAGTACGGGATGACCGCCGTGATGTGCTCCGCCGAGGCCCGACGGAGCGCGTCGAGCATGACGAGCAGCTCCATCAGGTTCTCGTTGGCCGGCGAGCACGACGACTGGATCAAGAACACGTCGGAGGACCGAACGTTCTCGTCGATCGTGACGTTGATCTCGCCGTCGGAGAAGCGCCCGACCTTGGCGCGCCCGAGCGGTACGTCGAGCTGTTGGACCACCGCCTCGGCGAGGTCCGGGTTACTGTTACCCGTGAAGATCTTGAGGACGTTGCCTACCACCCAGGACCCCTTCGTCCGCGATGTCCGAGATTGGGGCGGAAGGATTCGAACCTTCGCGTGTCGGTACCAAAAACCGATGCCTTAACCAACTTGGCGACGCCCCAGGACTCGTTTCGGGTGCGATAGAAAAGATTCACAGGGCGACTGTCAACGTGTAGCGTCGCGGTGCGTCGATTTTGTCGCGTGCCGTGCGTTCTCCCCTGTACATCGTCGCCACGATCCTCGCCGCGTCGGCACTGTGGGCGTGTCCCAAACAGAGCCTCGACGCCAAACAGACGTGCGAGCAATTCCTCGAGGACATTCACGCACGCCGCGGCGAGCGCGCCTTCGACAAACTCTCGGAGGGCAGCAAGACCGAGCTGCGCCGTCGCCACCTCGCGCTCGTCGAAGCCGGCGGCGGCGACGAGGACGCCTCCCCCGCGTACCTCATCTTCAAGACGCTCGACATCGAGCGGATCTCGACCCCCGAGAGCATCGCCGAAGCCTCGCGGCCCGACGACGAGCAAGTCCTGCTCCGCGTCGCCGTGAAGAGCGGCGACAGCGCGGACATCCGGATGGTGAAGGAAGGCGAGGCGTGGAAGGTCGACCTGTTCGCGTCGCTTCAGCCCGTCTCACCCCGGCACGAGCCCGAAGACCCCGAGACAGAGTAACGCGTACAGCGTCGCGCGGACCGCGCGCTCGTCGAGGCGGGTCCCCTGGCCCTCCACCAGCTCGCGCACCGTGCGGCTCCCCGTGACCTGGAGCAGGAGCACCGCCTCGGCGTCGCCGAGCGGGAGCTCCTCGAGGCCGAACGGCGGGTTCGGCGCGGGGATCGGACACAGCTCGTCGGCGAGCAGCTCGCGGAGGCGCTTGAGCTCGAAGAGGTCGCGGACCCCCGCGAGGACCAACGCGCCCGGGTGCTCCTGCAGCTCGACGCGCTCGGTGGCGGCGTCGGCGTTGAACCCTACGACGTAGCGCCCCGACGTCCACGTGAAGAGGCTGCGCACGAGCCCTCGGGTCTGCTCGCGAATCAGGTCCTGACGTTTGTCGGCCTCGATGAACCCGCGATCGATCAACACGTCGACGAGGATCTGCTTGGTGGCCTTCGCCTCGTTGAGGCCGGCGAGGAGCTGCTTGTGCGTGATGCCGGCGACGCGTTTGACGAACACGGCCATCCGGTCCGTCTCCTGGTTCGAGACCGCGTACACCGGGCGCCCCTTCTCGAAGTAGACGACCTTGCGCTGGTTCGCGCGCTCGAACGCGATCTCCCCCGTCTCCTGCGCGATGTAGAACGCGTTGATCAGCCGCGGGACGGTGGTGGTCGCGAGATCCCCGGAGCGGAGCGACGTCCGCAGATCCTCGCGGACCTGCGCGGGCGACGGCCCCGGAGAAGGCGTCGTGTTCGCGCCGAAGCCGCTCGAGTTGTCGGCGAACGGATCCTTGGGCGGCGGAGGCGGCGTGGGCGGCGGGCGCGCGCTCGGCATCACCGTCACCATCGAGGGATCGTCGTCGCTCAGCTCGCCGAGGTCGGCGCTGCGCGGCGGGAGCATCCGCTTCGCGGTCGGCTCCTCCGGGAGCCCCATCGGCGCCGCGGTCTCGGACTCCCAGTACGGCTGCTCGACCGACAGATCGATCAGCGGCTCGTGGACGACGTCCTCCTCCCCGAGATCGATGTCGACGATCAGATCGTCCGACGGCTCGAGGATGTTGATCTCGTAGTCGCCTACGACCTGGCCGACCGGTTGGTGCTGGCCGCGCGCGACGACGTCGCGGCCGATCGTCGCGACGACCTTCTCGACGAGCAGACGCGTGTCGAAGGGCTTTTCGTACCAGCCCGCGATCGCGTGGACCCCCTCGACCTTCGAGCGCTGGTTGTCGCCCTTGAACACGCCGGTCATCACGAACACGGGCGGTAGCGCCCAGCCGCGCTCCAGCATCGACGTCAGCAGTCGCTGCCCGGTGGTGTCGGGGAGGAGGAGATCGAGGACGATGGCCGCGTGCCGGCGACGCTCACATTCGAAGAGCGCCGCGGTGCCCGAGTGTGCGAGGTGGGGCAGCAGGCCCTGTTCTTCGAACAGGGTGCCGAGGAGGCCGACGAACTCGACGTTGTCGTCGATGAGTAGGACCGGCGTCATGCCCGCCACGTCCGTCGCACCTTACATCGACGAGCCGACGCGCGTCACTGCGCGTTGGCGACCTCGAGGTACTTCATCCTGAGGTCGTACAGGAGCGCATCGATCAGGTTCTGCTCTTCCGGGTCGAGGTTGCCGGCGGTCTTCACCTTGAGCATCGCGATGATGTCGATGAACTGCGCCGCCTGCGCGAGGTCGGCGGCGGAGGGGACCATGTCGTCGTCCTTGTGGCCCAAGAACTCGAGCGCGTTCGTCCCGATGGACAGGATGAACTCCGAGAAGCCGAGCGTGGGGCCGCGGCGTTCGGTCTTGTCCGGTGCGTCGCTCATCGCGCCGCGTCTCAGCCGAGGAGCGTGGATCCGCCGGGGTTCGGCGCGGGCGCGGGTGCCTCGCCTTCGGCGGCAGGCGCGGCCTCGCCGGCTTCGGCGGCCTGGGCCTCGGCCTGCTCCTGCTGCGCCTCCTCGCGGAACTGCTGCGCGTAGTCGACGAACTCCGCCTCTTCGGCGAGGTCCGGGAGGCTGGCGAGGTGTTTGTCGTAGTCGGCGCGACTGAGGCGTCCCGCCGCGATGTGGCGCTCCACCGTTCGGGTGTCGAGCTTCACGTCATCGGTCATCGGTCAGCGAGGTACGTACGGGTCGGCGACAAGTCAAGCGCTCGTGTTCACGTCTCGGGAATGACTGTGCTAGGACGCGTGTCCATCAGCGCGAGGAGGGTCATTCAGCGGTGAGTCCGGAACAGCAACCGACCGGCATGGCGCCCGACATTCGGGCCATGATGGACGTGATCCAGGAGGAATCGGCGTTCGTCGAGGTGCTCCAGAACGAGATCGGGAAGGTGATCGTGGGCCAGCGGCGCATGGTCGACCGCATCCTGATCGGCCTTTTGACCGGGGGGCACATCCTGCTGGAGGGCGTCCCGGGCCTGGCCAAGACCTTGGCGGTGAAGACCGTCGCCGACGCCGTGGAGGCGCGTTTCTCGCGCATCCAGTTCACGCCGGACCTGCTGCCGGCGGACGTGGTCGGCACGCAGATCTTCGAGCCCAAGAAGCAGGAGTTCTCGCCGCGGCCCGGCCCGGTGTTCGCGAACCTCGTCCTCGCCGACGAGATCAACCGCGCGCCCGCCAAGGTGCAGTCGGCGCTCCTCGAGGCGATGCAGGAGCGTCAGGTCACCATCGGCGACAAGACGTACCGGCTCCCCTCCCCGTTCCTGGTGCTCGCGACGCAGAACCCGATCGAGCAGGAGGGCACCTACCCGCTGCCCGAAGCGCAGACGGACCGGTTCATGCTCCACGTGACCGTCGGCTACCCGACGCGCGCGGACGAAAAGCTCATCCTCGACCGCATGGGGGCGCCGAAGCCGCCCGCCGTGAACCCGGTCGTGACGCTCGATCAGATCCAGCGCGCGCGCGGTGTGGTGAACAACATCCACAGCGACGACAAGGTGAAGGACTACATCCTCAGCATCGTGTGGGCGACGCGTGAGCCGCGCGCCGCGGGCCTCGAGAAGCTCGAGCCGCTGATCGAGATGGGCGCCTCGCCGCGTGCATCGATCGCGCTGAACCAGGCGGCGCGCGCCAACGCGTTCCTGCGTCGGCGCCCCGCGGTGTTCCCGGACGACATCAAGGCGATCGGCCCGGACGTCCTGCGTCACCGCATCAAGCTGACCTACGAAGCCGAAGCGGAGAACGTGAAGGTCGAGGAAGTCGTGCAGCGGATCTTCGACACCGTACCCATCCCATGAACGACGACGCCCAGACCGCCGGCGAGACGAGCGCACCCTCCGACGCGCGCGAGCTGCTCCGAACGGTCCGGCGCATCGAGATCGCGACCCGCCGCGCCGTGAACGCGGAGCTCGCGGGGCGCTACCACTCCGTCTTCAAGGGCCAGGGCATGGCGTTCTCGGAGGTGCGGCCGTACGCCCCGGGCGACGACATCCGGCACATCGACTGGAACGTCTCCGCGCGCCACCAGGACCAGGGGCTGTTCGTGAAGCAGTTCGTGGAGGAGCGCGAGCTGACGGTGATCCTCCTCGTCGACCTGTCGGGCTCCGGTGACTTCGGCACGAAGGTCAAACCGAAGCGCCGCCTCCTCGCGGAGCTCGGCGCGACGCTCGCATTCTCGGCGATCAAGAACAACGACCGCGTCGGCCTCGTGTTGTTCACCGACGAGGTCGAGCTGTACCTCGCACCGCGCAAAGGGAAGCCGCACGTGCTGCGCGTGATCCGCGAGATCGTCGAGGCGAGACCGAAGGGCCGCGGCACGAACATCGGCGAAGCGCTCGCGTTCCTGTCGCGCGTGATGAAGCGGCGCGCCGTGGTGTTCCTGTTGTCCGACTTCCTCGACGAAGGCTTCGACTCGCCGCTCAAGATCGCGATGGCGCGCCACGACGTGGTCGCCGCGCGCGTGAAGGACCCGGCGGAGATCGAGCTGCCGGACCTCGGCCTCCTCGAGCTCGTCGACGCCGAGACCGGCGAGGTGCGGTTGGTCGACTCGTCGTCGAAGAAGGTGCGCGACGCCTTCACGGCGCGAAGACGCCGCGCGCTCGACGACGCGGACCGCCGCCTGCGCCAGCTCGGCTGCGACGTGATCGACCTGTCGACGGACGCCGACTACGTCGCCCCGCTCATCAGCTTCTTCCGCACGCGCTCCGCGCGCCTGAGGTCGGGACGGTGACGGTGAAGCGAGCAGCTCGCAGCGCGCCGCCGCTAGCCGGAGGCTTCGTACCTGCGGACCCTGCCGTGCAGCGCGCCGAGCGACGTCGCTCTCGACGACCCGCGTACGCACACGGGCAGGACGAACCGCCGGGGCGGCGACCGGCCTCCCTCCGGCTGCCGGCTGCGGGCCGCAGGCTGCGAGCTTTCCTCATCGCCGTGATCCTCGCGGCCCTCCCCACCGCCGCAAACGCCGCGGGCGGCCTCGAAGTGGAGGCCGACTTCGCGATCGAAGAAGGGCGCGAGGTCGTGAAGATCGGCGAGCCCTTCAAGTTCGTCGTCATCGCGAAGCACCCGCCCGGGGGCATCGCGTTGTTGCCATCCCCGCTCGACCTGGGGAGCGCCGTCGAAGAGCGCGCTTCCGCGCGGCAACACCTCCGCAACGTGGAGGGAGACGTCGAGATCGATCGCTACGAGCTGGAGCTCATCGCGTTCGACCGTGGCTTGGTCACCATCCCGTCGATCCCGCTCGCGCTCGGCGCCACGACGGCGGCGACCGCGCCGATGGAGCTGACGATCGAGTCCGGCTTCGAAGGTGAAGAGCTCGCGGCGGTCAGCTCGACCGAGGCCGAAGCGATGCAAGCGCTCGAGACGCTCGTCGCGCAGAACCCGCCGCCGCAGGCGGTGATGGTCGACGACTGGACGCTGTTCTGGGTGCTCGGCGCGGTGCTCCTGTTGGGGCTCGTGCTGTGGGCCGCGCGGGTCGTCGCGAAGCGTCGCGAGGCCGCCAAACCTGCGCCGCCGCCGCCCCCGCCGCGTCCGGCGCACGAGATCGCGCTGGAGGCGCTCTCCGCGCTGCGCTCCGCGGCGCACCTCGAACGCGGCGACCACAAGACGTTCTACACGGAGCTGTCCGCGATCCTCCGTGCGTACGCGGGCGGACGGTGGTCGTTCGATTCGCTGGATCTCACGGTCGACGAGCTGATCGACATCCTGCGTGCGCGCAAGACCGACGGCCTCGACCTCGACAAGATGACGCACCTCCTCCGCCTCGCCGACGAGGTGAAGTACGCGAAGTTCGTCCCGTCCCCGAAGGACGGCGAGGTGCTCCTCGACGACGCCGTGGGCCTCGTGAACGCGACGCGCACACAGCAGCGACCGGAGGCCGAGGCGTGACGGACGGGACGATCGCGTTCGGCTCGCCGTGGTTCCTCCTCGGCCTGATCCCCGTCGCGGCGGCGGGCGCCTACCTGGTGTGGCGGCGGCGCCGACACCTCGAACCGGCGCTCCGTTATTCGGCGACGCAGCTCGTGGACAAACTCCCGCGATCGGTGTGGGCGCAGATCGCTTGGCTCCCCGACGCCCTGCGCATCACGGCGCTGGTGTTGGTCGTCGTCGCGCTCGCGCGGCCGCAGATCCTCGGCAAGCCGTACGCCGACGACAGCGAAGGCATCGACATCATCCTCGCGCTCGACACCTCGTGTTCGATGCGCGCCGCGGACTTCCAGCCACGCGACAGGATGTTCGTCGCCAAGCAGTCGATCGCCGAGCTCGTGAAGCAGCGCTCCGTGGACCGGATCGGGTTGGTCGTGTTCGGGAGCGAAGCGGCGTCGTGGGTGCCGCTCACGCTGGACTACGCGCTGCTCGTCGAGATGCTCGACGAGGTCGAAGTCGGGATGCTCCCGGACGGAACGGCGATCGGCTCGGCGATCGCCACCTCGCTCAACCGGCTACGCGAGAGCGACGCTACGTCGCGCGTCGTCGTGCTGCTCACCGACGGTGACAGCAACTCCGGCAGCATCACCCCCAAGCGCGCGGCCGAGTTCGCGAAGACGCTCGGCATCGCGGTGTACCCGATCCTGATCGGGCGCGGCGGTGAGGTGCCCTTCCCCGCCGGCAAGGATCTGTTCGGACGCGCCGTGTACTCGCGCCAGGTCATCCCGACGAACCCGGCGCTGCTCAAGGACATCGCGAAGACGACCGGCGGCGTCTACTACGAAGCGAAGGACGGCGAGGAGCTCGACTCCAGCCTGTCCGAGGTCCTCGACACGCTGGAGAAGACGCAGCTCGAGAACACCGTGTACACGACGCCGCGCGAAGAGCTGTTCGTGTACGTGCTCGCGCTCGGGCTCGCGCTGCTGGCGCTGGAGCTGCTGTTGTCGGCGACGCGCCTGAGGAGGTTCCCGTGAGGCTCGGCGCACCGTGGATGTTGTTCCTGCTCGCGTTGGCGCCGCTGGTGTTGGTGGTCTGGGCGTCGCTGGAGCGCTGGCGCGATCGTCGCGTGGAGCGCGCGGGGGACAAGGACCTGATCGACCGCCTCAGCGAAGGGCCGGCGCACAAGCAGCGCCGCGCCGTGCAGGCGATGTTGCTCGCAGGGTCGCTGTTGTTCATGGCGTTTGCGCTCGCGCGTCCGCAGCTCGGGATGCGCTCCGAGGTCCGCAAGGCGCGTGGCATGGACGTGGTCGTGGCGCTGGATCTGTCGCGCTCGATGCTCGCGCGTGACGTCGTCCCGTCGCGGCTGGAGCGCGCGCGGATCGAGCTGGAGGATCTGATCGACCGCTTGCCCGGGGACCGGATCGGGCTCGTCGGCTTCACTTCGATCGCGCTGCCGCTGTGCCCGCTCACCGTGGACCACGCCGCGTTGAAGCTGCAGCTCCGCTCCGCGACGCCGGACGATCTCCCGCGCGGCGGCACCTCCATCGGCGACGCGATCCGCGCCGGTCGACAGATGCTGGAGTCCGCGCCCGAGACCGGCGCGGCGCGCGCGATCGTGATCGTGACGGACGGCGAGGAGCACGAAGGTGAGCCCGAGAAGCTCGCCGAGGAGTCCGAGAAAGCGGGCATCGAAGTGCACGTGGTCGGCGTTGGCTCGCGGACGGGCGAGCCGATCCCGCTGTCGGAGAACGGGAAGGTGACGGGTTACCTCAAGGACAACCAGGGGCGCACGGTGGTGTCGCGCCTGAACGAGGAGATGCTCTCGTCGATCGCCAGCGCGGGGAGCGGGTTGGTCGCGCTGCCCGGCGAGAACGGCGGGTTGGACCTCGCGCCGGTGCGGAACCACCTCGCGACGCTCAAGAAGGCCGAGCTCGAGGACCGCGTGGTGCGCATCTACGAGGAGCGCTACCAGTGGCCGCTCGCGGTGGCGTTGTTGCTGCTCTTGCTCGCGACGGTGGTCCGGCCGACGCGGCGCGTGGCGCGCGTGGTGGTGAAGTCACTCGTGGTGCTGCTGCTCTTCGCGGGCACCGCGGAGGCGGCGCCGTTCGAGAAGGAGGATCCGGACGCCCGCGCCGGCACACGCGCGCTCCAGGACGGCAAGCCCGAGGAGGCGGCCAAGGCGTACCAGCGCGCGATCGACCGGCTCGGCGAGGACCCGCGGCTGCTCTACGACCGTGCGCTCGCGGAGGCGGCGGCCGGGGAGCTCGACAAGTCGATCGACTCGCTGAAGTCGTCGATGGAGGCGTCGACGGATCCCAAGATGCGCAGCCAGGCGGCGTTTGCGTTGGGGAACGCGTACCGGCAGCTGAAGAAGTACGAGGACGCGCTGAAGTCGTACCGGCGCTCGCTCATCGAGGACCCGACGAACGCGAGCGCGCGCAAGAACCTGGAGATCGCGCGGCAGCAGAAGATCATCCAGGCGCTGCAGCCGAAGGACGAGAACCAGGACGGCGAGCAGAGCGAGGACGGCGACGAGAAGTCGGACGACGAGAACAAAGAGAATCCGGACGGCGGCACCGACGCGGACGCCGGGGTCTCGGACTCCAGCACGCAGGACTCGGGCTCGAACGACGATCAGGGCGACGGTGGCTCCGACGACAAGGACGGCAGCAGCAACTCGGACGGGCGCGACGGCGGCGTGCAGGACGCGGGTGCGTCGCAGCCGCAGCCGAACGAGGAGGCCTCCGAGGAGGAGCGCTCCGAGCAGGACGTGGAGGAGATCCTCGACTCCCTCGCCGAACAGGAGAAGGCGCTCGAACGGAAGCGGAAGCTGGAGCGGTTCCGCGGTAAGAAGGTGACGAAGGATTGGTGATGCGGTTCGCCTTGCTCATCACGGCGCTCCTCGCGAGCGCGCCCCGGATCGTCTTCGCGGCGGACGCGCTGACCGTGCAGGCCAGCCTGTCGGACACCACGGTGCCGGTCGGGGACATCGTCACGTTGGAGGTTCGTGCGATCGCGAAGGTCGACGGGCAGATCGTCGTCGACGTGCCGCGGGTGGACGGGCTGTCGGAGCTGTCGCGCTCGCAGAGCGAGGGCACGTCGATCTCCTGGACCAACGCCGGGCAGTCGGTGACGCGCGAGCGGACGATCATGATCGAGCTGCAGGCGGATCGTTCGGGTCGCCTGGACATCCCGCCGATCGTCGCGCGGGTCGGCAAACACTCGGCGAAGTCCGTGCCGCTCGCGCTCAACGTCGGCGCGACGATGACGCCGCCCCCGGGCGAGGGTCCGGCGGCCGGCGAAGTGACACCCCCCGGCGCGGGGGAGCGCGACGTCTTCGTACGGCTGCGCATCGACAAGACCGAGGCGTACCTCGGCGAGCAGATCCTCCTCGACTGCGAGGTCTTCGCAGCGCCGGGGACTTCGTTCAACGTCGACTCCGCGGCCCCGCCTTCGTCGTTCGATGGGTTCTGGATGGAGGTCGTGGACCGGCCGCAGCGTTTGACTCGTCGCGTGGAGTCGGTCGGGCGGCAGACCTTCCACGTCTACCGACTGTGGCGCGTCGCGCTGTTCCCGCTCGACGCGGGTGAGGTGACGATCCCGGCGCACCCGATCACGATGTCGCAGAACCGTTCGATCTTCGGTTCGGGCAAACGCATTCGTCGGCGGACGGTGCCCTTGTCGCTCACGGTGAAGCCGCTCCCCACGGCCGGGCGGCCGTCGGACTTCTCGAACAACAACGTCGGTCAGTACCTGCTCACGGCCGCGCTCGACACCGATCGTGTGAAGGCGGGCAAGGCCGTGCTGCTCCGGCTGTCGGTCTCGGGGGTCGGGAACATCAAGGCGGCGCGGCTCCCGGAGGTGAAGGCGATCGACGGCTTCCGCGTGTTCCCGCCGACGGTGGTCGACAACGTAGAGGTCACGCCGAACGGGCTGCGCGGGACGAAGACGGCGGAGATCCTCTTGATGCCTCAGCGCGGCGGGCGACTCGAAGTCCCGAGCTTCGCGATGACGGTCTTCGACCCGTCGACGAACGCGTACGAGCGGAGGACGACGGAGACGATGCGCGTCGTCGTCGAAGGCACGCCGACGCCCACGGACGCGCCGCCGCCCGAGGACACGGCCAAGCCGGACACCAACGCGGGGCTCGATCTGATTCCGGTGCGATTCAAGAGCAGCCTCGCGGCGCGCGACCCGGCGCCCTGGCGTCGCCCGTGGTTCGTCGGCGGGCTCATCGCGCCGTGGGCGCTGCTGCTCGCGGGGTTCGGGGTCATGCGCCTGCGCGCGCGGACGCAGGTCGAGACGCCGGAGAACAAACGGCGCGCGGTGAAACAGGCCGCGCACTCGCAGCTCGGCGAAGCGAAAGCGGCGCTCGACGCACGCGACCTCCCCGCCGCCTACGCGCGCTTCGCGGAGGCGGTGACGGAGTACGGGAGCGATCGGTGCGGCGTCCCGTTGCGCGGGTTGACGGCGGACGGTGTACGGACGGCGCTGGTCGAGCGCGGCGCACCTGCGGCGCTCGCGCAGCAGCTCGCCGAGGAGCTGGAGGCCGCGGACTACGCGCGCTTCGCGCCGGGCACCGTGGCCAACGCGGACCCGGGCGACCTGCACCAGCGATGGGAGCAGATCTTCGCGGGGATCGACGCGATGGAGGTGAAGTCGTGAGAGCGCTCGTGCTGGGCCTGTTGCTGGCTTCGACCCCCGCCTTCGCGGGCCCGGCGGAGCTGACGAAGGACTTCGAGACGGCGAACGACCGCGCGCTCTCCGGCGATCGCGCCGGGGCCATCGCGCTGTACGCGTCGGTGCTCGAGCGCGGCGCGAAGAACGAGGACGTCTACTTCAACCTCGGCAACGCCTACGCGCGGGACGGCCGCCACCTCGACGCGGTGATCGCCTACGAACGCGCGCTGCGCCTCGCGCCGCACGACGGCGACGTGAAGAAGAACCTCGCCGCGGTGCGCGCCGAGATGCTCGGCGACGCCGAGGAGGTGCCCGAGCAGCTCGGGCTCGCGGACGTCGTCGAGCCGATCGTCGCGCCCCTGCCCCGCGTGCCGCTCCTGATCGCGCTGTTGGTGTTGAACGCGCTGTGGGTCGCGCTCCTCGCGTGGCGGAAGAAACGCGCCCTCACGACGGTCGCGGGGGTGCTGACCTTCGTCCTCCTCGCGCTGACGGCCGGACACGTCGTCGTCGCGCGCGACGGCCGGGGCGTGGTGCTCGAATCGCTGCCCCTGAAGCGCGGTCCGAACGCCCGCTACGAGAGCCGCGGCGACGCACGCGCGGGGGCGCGGGTGCGCGTCGTGAGCGAAGAGGCCGGCTGGCTCGAGGTCCAGAACGCCGACGGGACGACCGGCTGGCTCCTGGCCAAACACGTCGAGCGCGTCTGATAGGTTTTTTCGGGGAACGTTCTCGGCGCTGATGCGTACAACCTCTCCATGGGTTTCGCAGACGGTGAGTTGCGCCCCGAGTCCGGGGTCGAGGCGTTCGTAGCGGGCTTCGACCGGTTCTTCCGGGTCCGAACGGTGCGTGGGATCGTGCTCCCGAGCTTTTCGCGGTCGGTGCTCGTCTCCTGCGCGAGCCTGCTGATCCTCGCGACCCTGTGGGTCATCGACAAGGACACCCTCTCGCGCCACCTGCGGTTCGAGGGCGTCGGGACGCTGTGGGGTGCGCAAACGCGGTGGCTGCTCCTGGTCTACGGCGGCGCGACGGTCGTGACGAACTGGGTGCCGGACTACCTGTCCCTGGTGCAGAGCCGCTGGGTCATCGGGCGCATCACGCGTCACCGCGGGCCGTTGGGGTGGCTGGCGTGGCTGGTGTTGGACGCGGTGCTCACGATGGCGGTGGCGTTCGGCGCGATCTACTTCGGGGCGAAGCTGGTGCTGCCGCTCCTCGGCGAGCGCGTGATGATCGAGGTCGGGTGCTTCACGGCGTCGAGCTTCACGCTGTCGGACGCGTGGTCGATCTTCGTCGCGGGGCTCACGTTCCAGACGCCGCCCGCGACGCTCAACTACGACGCGGCCGGGATCTACGTGTACAGCACGTTCCTCACCTCGGTGTGGCTGTGGCTTCACCTCGCGGCGAGCTTCGCGGCGAAGGTGGCTGCGGTGGCGTTCCCGCGCTCGCGCCGCCTCGCGACCCGCGGGCTGTTCGTGTGGGTCGGCGTGGCGATCTTCTCGGTGTGTTTCTGGTCCGCGCGGTTCGCGACGCCGCGCTACGACGTCCGGGTGGTGCACCGCGCGGGCTTCGATCCGCGGGCCGAGATCTACGCGGCGGCGCTGCGCGAGGCCGGGCTGTTCGTCACGGAGACGGAGGCCGCTTCGCTGGTGGTGGTCGTCGAGCCGGCGCCGGTCGACGCGGCGCGACGCATCGCGGCGGACGTCGCGTGCGGGCGGCAAGCGCGGCGGTCGGTGCGGCGGGTCTGGTCGCACGAGGGGCCCGAGGAGATCGTGCGTTGGGCGCGTCGCGCGCCGTCGTTCCTGTCGTTCGATCAGCTCGGTGAGTGTCGCGAGGCGACGGGGAAGGCGCCGCTCCCGGCGTGTGAGTGAGTCGGGCTCGTTTTACAGAAACCTCGGTCTGACCTAGTACGGTCGGCGATGAACCATTTCGCTCCCCGTCCGACCAAGAGCACGAAGACCATCACCGTCGTGAGCCCGAAGGGGTTCCGATCCTGGCTGCGATCGCAGAAGGCGACCGTGAAGGGCTGGGTCAGCGCGCAGGACTTCTCCGGCCGACAGGGTGAGATCGCGAAGATCTACAGCGGCGACAAGAAGGTGAAGGCGGTCGTGGTCGGCGTGGAGCCGGACGGGTCGCCGTTCCCTTACGCGCACCTCCCGGCGGCGCTCGGTTCGGGGAGGTGGGCGTTCGACAAGTCGCTCGACGACGCCGCGGCGAACGACGCGGCGCTCGGGTGGGCGCTCGGCACATACGTCTTCGATCGCTACAAGAAGTCGTCGACGAAGTTCGGCACCCTGGTGTGGCCGGAAGCGGCGGACCAGGCGAAGGTCGAGCGCCTCGCGGCGTCGACCGCCTACGCGCGGGACCTCGTGAGCACGCCGGCGGGTGACCTCGGCCCCACCGCGCTCGCCGACTCGGCGAAGGCGCTCGCGAAGGAGTTCGGCGCCAAGTGCACGGTGATCGTCGGCGACAAGCTCCTCGCGGAGAACTACCCCGCGGTGCACGCGGTCGGCCGCGCCTGCACGGACGCGCCGCGCCTGATCGACATCGTGTGGGGCGACGCCGCGGCGCCGAAGGTGACGTTGGTCGGCAAGGGGGTTTGCTTCGACACCGGCGGCCTCGACATCAAACCCTCGTCGGGGATGCTGCTCATGAAGAAGGACATGGGCGGCGCCGCGATGGTGCTCGCGATCGCGCGCGCGGTGATGGACGCAAAGCTCAACGTGCGGCTGCGTGTGTTGGTGCCGGCGGTCGAGAACTCGGTCGCGGGGAACGCGTTCCACCCGCAAGACGTCTTGCAGACCCGCAAGGGCCTGACGGTCGAGGTCGGCAACACCGACGCCGAGGGGCGTCTGATCCTGTGCGACGCGTTGGCGGAGGCCGACAGCGAGAAGCCGGAGCTGATCCTCGACTTCGCGACGCTGACCGGCGCAGCCCGGGTCGCGTTGGGAACGGACATGCCGGCGTTGTTCAGCAACGACGACGACCTCGCAAACGAGCTCCTCGCGGCGGGTCAGAAGACCGGGGACCTGTTGTGGCGGATGCCGTTGCACCAGCCCTACAAACGCTCGCTCGACAGCACGATCGCGGACATCAACAACGTCGGCGGCTCGCGCTACGGCGGCGCGATCACGGCGGCGTTGTTCCTGGAGTCGTTCGTCTCGAGCTCCACGGCGTGGGCGCACGTCGACCTGATGGCCTACAACCTGGAGAACCGCCCGGGCCGCCCGGTCGGCGGCGAAGCCATGGGCGTGCGCGCGGCCTACGCGATGTTGGAGTCGCGGTACGGGGCGTGAGCCTCCGGCTGATCTACTGGCCCGTCCTGCAGGGGCGCGGGGAGCCGGTGCGCCTGCTGTTGGAGGACGCGGGGCTCGCGTACGTGGACGTCGCGCGCCTGCCGGAGGAAGACGGCGGTGGGTTCGCCTCGATCCTCGCGTACCGGCGCGGGGAGGTGGATGGGTTCCTGCCTTATGCACCGCCGATCCTCGAGGATGGGACGCTGCGCATCGCGCAGACGGCGAACATCCTGATGTACCTCGCGCAGCGGTACGACCTGTTGCCGCCCGGAGAGCACGTCCCGTGGCAGCTGAACCAGCTGATGCTCACGGTGATGGACGTCTTCGCGGAGGCGCACGACACGCACCATCCGGTGTCGACGGCGCTGTACTACGAGGACCAGAAGACGGAGGCGATCGCGGCGGCGACCGCGTTCGTGCGGGAGCGACTGCCGGCCTACACGGCGTACTTCGAGCGTGTGTTGGAGCGGTCCGGTGGGCCGTTCGTGCTCGGTGACGTTTGTACGTACGTGGACCTCGCGCTGTTCCAGCTCGCGGAGGGCTTGGCGTTTGCGTTCCCGAAGGGCTTCGCGGCGGTGGAGCGGCCGCGGTGGGCGGACGTGGTGGAGTTGGTGCGCGCGAGGGAGCGGGTCGCGGCGTATCTGGCGTCGCCGCGGAGGCTGGCGTTCAACGCGGACGGGATCTTCCGCGCGTATCCGGAGCTGAACGTGGAGTAGGGGGCTAAGTTCGGATTCGGATTCGGACTCGGGCCCCGAACCCGATCCGGCCCCTCTCCTACTTACCCGCCTTCAGCCACGGCCCCATCACCTTGTTCACCTTCGGCCGGCACCCGAACAGCGCCTTCGCGTCCTTCGCGGCCATCGCGCAGGCCACCGTCTTCGGGTGCTTGGGCAGGTTCCCGACCTTCCCGCACAGCTTCACCAGCTCCGGGATGTCGGACTTCGTGAACATCGAGTCGTCCTTCATGTCCCGCTCCATGATCGTCACGACGTGGGTCGTGAAGGCCTTGCAGGTGGGTGGTTTTGCGAATGCCTCGGCGCTGCCGCAGACCGCGAAGAGCGCTGCGACCGAGATGAAGAGTTTTTTCATTGTGGTGTCTCCTTTCACGCCACGTACGCAGCGGGGCGCGGAGACGGATCAGGCGGAGTGGGTCATTCTACCGAGAAGAAACCATTCGAGCGAACGACGGCCGCGGCTTCCACCAACTCACCCTTCTGGGCCAAACGCACACTTCGCGTCCCGGCCGGAGCGCCGTTGACGTAGATCGCGATGTCCACGTTCGTCGAGCCGCGCTCGGCGCAGGCGGTGCTCACCGCGGCGGCGACTTGGTTGGGGTCGAGCGGGACCTCGCCGTCGGAGAGGTAGTCGACGAGCGCGTCCGTCCCGATGCCCAGGAGCGACGCCGTCAGCGCCGTCGGGAGCGTCTTGCAGTCCTCGACGTAACTCACGCTCACGGCGTAGCGGCCGTCCTCCATCGCGTCCGGCAGGATGATGCGCTCCGGATTCTCCTTCGGCGCCGTGCCCGCCCAGGTGGGGCGCCCGTACGTGCCCCAGTTCGGGCCGGGCATCGCCTTCGATGCGATCTGGCCGACCGGGCTCTCGAGGATCAGGTCCACGTCGCGGAGGTCGAAGTCGAGGAAGCTGTCCGAGTCGTTGTCGAACGTCATGTCGACCCGCACGATGTCCTGCCCACTCGCCTCCCCCGTCCCCATCACCGGCACGGTGATCGTGCGGCGCACCGGATCGTTCGTGGAGATGGTGATGACGTCGCTCGCCACGCCCGCGCGCGTCGGCGCGTAGAGCACGTTCAGCTCGACGACCGAGCCCGGCGCCAGAGCCGCCGGGAGCCCGCGCGGCGTCGTCATCTCACCCGCCGCGCCCATGCTCGCGAACGCGTGCGACGCGATCAGCGGCGACATCCCGGTGTTCTGCAGCGTGATGCGCGCGCCGACCTGCTGGCCGATCCGCACGCTCCCGAAGTCGATCGAACCCGGGTTCGACATCACCACCGGCGGCAGCTCCGCGCCCACCAGCGGCACGTCGATCGGCGTCCCGTTGCGCGGCACCACGCGGAGGTTCGCCGTGTGCGCGGCGTCCATCCCTGGAGCGAACGTCACCGCCAGCGCCGCGCGCGCCGCCGGATCCACGCGCGCCGCGACCAACGTCGTCGGCAGCGAAGGCGTCGTCGTGAGCGAGAACGCACCGTCCGACGGATCGAGGTACGCGTTCACGATCTCCAGCTGCGCCGTCCCCTCGGTGTCGTTGATCGCCTGCACCACCAACGTCTTCGAGTCCCCGACCGGCACGTAACCAAAGTCCAACGCCAGCGGGCTGACGCGCATGAGCGACTGCCCCTCGGACATCGCCGTCAGCGACACCACGAGCTCGGTCGCTTCGGGGTCGTCGGTCGTGAACACCAGCTCACCCGTCACCGTCCCCGACAGCCCGGGTTCTATCGTCACTTTGTAGGACGCCGTGCGGTCCGGCGGCACGTCGACGAGCTCCGAGCTCGAGCATCCCTCACACGAAAAACGCGGGTCCCCGCGGACCTCGGACTGCTGAATCTGAAGGATGCAGTCCCCTTCGTTGCGGACCACGATGTCGAGCGTCTTCGGCGCCTCGTCGAGCACGCCGAAGTCCAGCGACGCCGGCTCGGCCGTCGCGACCGGCGCCCGACCGGAGCCACAACGAAACCGCGTCGCTGGCACACACTCGGTCGCGTAGCAGAGCTGGCCGCCTTCGCAGTCGGTGTCGAAGCGGCACCCGCCGGCCGGGGTGTCGCCGCCCGAACAGGCAAACGCGAGGACGAACGCTCCGGCCAACCACCGCTTCATGCGCCGGCCAGTATAGCGCCCCCGAAGACGAGCCGTGCTAAAGACCGCCCGTGGAGCTGGAACGGGATCGCGAGCTCCTCGACGCGTTCCGTGCGGGGAAGCGAGATGCGCTGGAGCGCGTCTACCGCGCCTACGTGAAGGATGTCGTGGCGATCGTGCGCTTCGGCTTCACCGTCGACGGCAAACGCATCCCGGGTGAGTCCAACCCCGAGACCCAGCTCGACGTCGCCCAGGACGTCTTCGTCAAGGCGTTCTCCGAGTCTGGCAGAAAGGGATATGACGGCGTTCGCCCCTACGGCCCCTTCATCCGCCGCATCGCCCGCAACGTCCTCATCGACCGCGCCCGCAAGAGCGGTCGCGAGGTCCCCCTCGACCCCGACGACGGTCAGGACGTCGAGGACGCCTTCCTCCGCCCCGCCGAGCCCGACGACACCGAAGCCGCGCTCGACTTCAAACGCCTCGCGGAGGCCGCCCGCGCGTTCGTCGCCGCCCAGGACCCCGAGCTCGCCGAATTCGTACGGCTTCGCTTCGAGGAGGAGCTGTCCCAGGCCGACATCGCCGCCCGGATGAACGTCACCCGCCGCCGCGTCCGCACGCTGGAGGGCCGCGCCCTCTCCGGGCTGGCCAAGTGGCTGGAAGAGCGGCAACTTTCCTGGTGAGGCGATGTTTTTCTCCGTCCGACCGGCCCAACCGAAGGTCCCTCACGTAGGGACCACCGAGGCACCATGACGCGCGAGGATTCAGCCCGACTGGCCCGATTGCTCTCGGGACGCGACGAACCCTCCGTCCTCGAGACGGAGGCCCTGTTCGATCGCATCGCGAGCGACGTCGCCCCGCGTCCGTGGTGGCGGCGGCCCGTCGCGTGGGGGGCACTGTCGGGCATCGCGACCGCGGCGGCCGCCGCCTTCCTCTTCGTCGCGCTGCCCGACTCCGGTGAGTTCGGCAGCCGCGGCGGCGAAGAAGCCGTCTTGCGTCCCCACTGCGTAACCGGCGCCGAGACCGGCCCCTGCACCACCGGCGCGAAGCTCCTGTTCGACGCGCGCCCGCCGGAGGGTGCGCCGCACTTCGCCGCGCTCGCGAAGCGCCCCGACGGCACGTTCATCTGGTACCTCCCCGCCCCCGACGCCCGCTCCGCCGCGCTGGGCGCCGAGACCGCGGTGGTGGCCACGGCCATCCGCCTCGGCGACGAACACCCGGCCGGCGCGTACACGGTGTTCGGTGTGTTCACCAAGGACGCCATGACCCGCGACGAGATCGAAGCGGCCGTCGGCGACGACCTCGCGGGCGGCCCGGGCGTGACCGTCGTGCGACGCGAGCTTGAGGTGCGATGAGACGCCTCCTCCCACCGTTTGTGTTCGTGCTCCTCATTGCGCTGCTCCCCCGCGTCGCAAGCGCGAAGACGTTTGCGCTCGTCGTCGGCAACAACGCGCCGCCCACGATCGACACGACGCTCGAGCAGCTCCGCTTCGCGGACGACGACGCGGTGCGTTTCTACCAACTCCTCTCCCGTATCGCGGACGACGCGTGGCTCCTGTCGGTGCTCGACAAGGACACCCAGCAGCGCCACGAGAAGGCCGCCTCCGTCGCGCAGGCGCCGACGGTCGAAGCGTTCGAACGCGCCGTCAGCCAGATCGAAGCCGCGATCACGGACGCCAAGGGCGAGCGCACCACCGTCTACCTCGTCTTCTCCGGCCACGGCGCGTCGACACCCGAGGGCTCACCGTACCTCGCCCTGCAAGACGGCTTGCTCACGCGCGAGCACCTCTACGATCGTGTCCTCGCGCGCTGGCCCGCCACCGTCGTCCACGTGGTGATCGACGCCTGCAACGCGGGTGCGATGGTCGGCGCGCGCGGCCCGTTCGGTCGTACGGTCGACGCCCAGCGCGAAGCCGTCGCCGCGCCGGAGGCACGCGCGGTCATCGAGTCCGGGTCCCTCGCGCGCTTCCCGAACGTCGGCGCGATCGTCGCGACCTCCGAGGGGCGCGAAGCTCACGAATGGTCACGCATCGAATCCGGTGTGTTCACCCACGAGCTCCTCTCCGGCGCGCTCGGCGCGGCCGACGTCAACGGTGACCGTCAGGTCGAGTACTCCGAGCTCGTCGCGTTCGTCTCCAGCGCCAACAGCCGCGTCGACGATCCGCGCGCGAAACCCAACGTCATCGCGCTCCCGCCTTCGATCCACCGGCGCGCGGCGTGGATCGCGCTCGACCAGGTGCGCGACGTCGTCGAGGTCCGCGGCGACCCGACGCACCTCGGGCGCTTCCACGTCGAGCTCGAGAACGGGCAGCGCTACCTCGACGCACACATCGCGCCGCGCGAGCGCTTGAGCTTCGTGCTCCCCGCGAAGACGAAGGCGTTCCTCCGCACACCGTCGTTCGAGCTGCCGCTGTTCTCCCGCGCCGAACCGATCGTCCTCGACCTCCGCGAGCGCAAGCGCATCACCGTCGCGTCGCGCGGCGTCGACCACACGTACCGCAAGGCGCTCTTCGCAGCGCCGTACGGACGCACGTACTACCGCGGCTTCGTCGACTCCCAAGGCATGGTCTCCGTACCGACCGACGACCTCGCGGTCGTCTACGAGCGCACCGACAACGGCCCCCCGCTACGCTCGTGGATCGCGTTCGGCGTAGGCGCCGCGGCGACGGCGGCGGCGGTCGGGCTCGGCGTCTACGCGGCGAAGACCAAACGCGACTTCGAAGCCACCGACATCCAACAACGCGCGATCGATCTCTCCGCGCGTTACGACCGCCTCGTCATCGGCACGATCGTCAGCGCCGGCGTGGCCGCCGCCGGCACCGGGCTCGGCGTGTGGTTCTGGCTCGACGACGACGACGGGCTCGACGACGCGGCGCTCGACGGCGGACCGACGGCGCTGTTCGGCGTCTCCGGGCGGTTCTGATCGCGCCTTGACCGGGGATTCGTCGCGGCGAAAGACTCCGCGGCGATGAGCGCAACCTTCCCCTCCCGCTGGCCCGCCAAGAACCCCGACAACATCCAGGCGTACACTTTCGGCACGCCCAACGGGCGCAAGCTGACCATCGCGCTCGAAGAGATGGAGCTGCCCTACGACCTCCACACGATCAACATCCTGAAGGACGAGCAGTTCGATCCGGAGTTCGTGCGCATCAACCCGAACTCCAAGATCCCCGCGATGCTCGACCCGCACGGACCGAACGACGAACCCATCGCGCTGATGGAGTCCGCCGTCATCCTTCAGTACCTCGCCGAGAAGACCGGCAAGCTCATCCCCAGCGACGCCGCCGGCCGATGGGAGACGCTGCAGTGGCTCGCGTTCCAGATCGCGAGCGTCGGTCCGATGTTCGGCCAGTTCGGTCACTTCTACATGTTCGCGAAGGGCAAGACCGACAGCTACGGCGAGGAGCGCTACACGAAGGAGACCAAGCGTCTGCTCGGCGTCCTCGATGCACGCCTCGCCGACCGCCCGTTCCTCGTGGGCGACACGTACACGATCGCCGACGTCGCGACGTTCCCGTGGGTCCGCGGCATCGAGTTCTACAAGGCGGAGGAACACCTCGACTACGCGTCGTACGCCAACGTCGAGCCGTGGGTGCAGCGCTGCCTGGCGCGCCCGAAGACCGCGGCGGGCTATGACGTCTTCTCTTCCTGAGGTCCTCGACGCGCCGTACCTGCACCGGCTCGTCGAGCCCGTCGTGTGTGCGGCCGCGCGGGACCTCGCGTTCTCGTGGCGCGACGCGGACCACCTCGTGGTGCTGGAGAGCACCGACGCGAGCCACCCCCTCGCCCGCCATCACGTCGTCGCGAAGGCCCCCGCGTGGCGCATCGTCGGCCGACGCAACCGCTACGAAGAGGGGCCCCCGGGGCGCTCGACGGTCGTGCACGGCTCGCCCCTCGATCGACTCGCCGCGCTGACGGAGCGCTTCGCGCGCATTGAACGACGCGGCGACACGCGCGGGCTCCCCTTCACCGGCGGCCTCGTCGGCTACATCGGGTACGAGGTGCTGTACGCGATCGAGGACGTGCCCGATCTCGGCCGGGACGATCGCCCCGCGCCCGACCTCGACCTCGGCCTCTTCCTCGACGCCGTGGTCTTCGACGCCCGCGAAGCCTACGTGGTCGCGAACGGGTTCGGCACCACGCCCGAGGCCGCCGAGGACGACGCCCTCTCCCGCCGCGCCGCGCTGGTCGCCGATCTGCCGGCCTCGGTGTCCACGCGCCCGCCGATCAACGTCGACCGGCGGCGCCTCGACGAACGTCGCCTCCTCGACGCCGGCGTCGCGCCGGTGCTCTCGCGCGCCGAGTACGTGCGCGTCGTCGAGACCGTGAAGGACCACATCCGCGCGGGGGACGCCTTCGAGGTCTGCACGAGCAACCGCTTCGAGGTGGCGCAGCGGCGTGACCCCCTCGAGCTGTACGACGCCCTCGCGACGATCAGCCCGGCGCCCTTCTCCGCGCTGCTGAAGTCGCCGGAGCGCGCCGTCGTCTCTTCCTCGCCGGAGCGTTTCTTGGCGCTCGACACCGACGGCCGCGTCGAGAGCCGCCCCATCAAGGGCACGCGTCCCCGGGGTGCGACGGCGGCGGAGGACGAAGCGCTGAGAACCGCGCTCGCAAACAGCGAGAAGGACCGCGCCGAGAACATCATGATCGTGGATCTGGTGCGGAACGATCTCGGCCGTGTCTGCGCCTTCGGAACGATCGGCGTCGACGACCTCCAGGCGATCGAGTCGTTTGCGTTCACGCACCAGATGGTGTCGACCGTCCACGGACGACTCCGCGAAGGCCTCGGCGTCGTCGACGTGCTCCGCGCCGCGTTCCCCGCCGGCTCGATGACCGGCGCGCCGAAGATCGAAGCGATGAAGATCATCGACCGCCTCGAACCGACGAAGCGCGGCATCTTCTCCGGGACGATCGGCTACATCGGGTTCGACGGCGCCGCGGATCTCAGCATCGTCATCCGCACGATGATCGTCGAGGAGGAGCGCATCCACTTCCACACCGGCGGCGCGATCGTCGCGGACTCCGACGCCGAGGAGGAGTACCAAGAGACGCTCGACAAAGCGGCCGCGCTCCTCGCGGCGATCGAGGCGACGTGATGCGGGTCGTGCTCGTCGACAACTACGACTCCTACGTCTTCAACCTCTACCAGCGGATCGGTGAGCTCACCGGGACCGCCGCGACGGTGCTGAGGAACGACCAGACCACCGTCGACGCAATCGCCGCGCTCGACCCGACGCACCTCGTGCTGTCGCCGGGCCCCGGCGACCCGGCGCGCCCCGCGTACGTGGGCGTGTGTCCCGAGCTCGTGCGCACGCTTTCACCCCGGGTGCCGACGCTTGGCGTGTGCCTAGGGCACCAGGTGATCGGCGCGGTCTACGGGGCGTCGATCGTCCGCGAGCAACCCCGGCACGGAAAGACGAGCGCCATCGAACACGACGGCACCGGGGTGCTCGCCGGGCTGCCGTCTCCGATCGTCGGGATGCGCTACCACAGCCTCGTCGTGGATCCGGAGACGGTGCCCGACGACCTGCGCGTGACGGCGCGGACGGCGGAGGGGATCATCATGGGGCTCGCGCACCGAACGCACCCGCTGTTCGGGCTGCAATTCCACCCCGAGTCGATCGGGACCCCCGAGGGCCCGCAGATCCTCGAGAACTTCCTCGCGATGTAACGGGAGCCGACGGCTCAGGAACCGACGACTCAGGAACCCACAAGGTCCGCGGCGACGCGATCGATCATGCCAAGGAAACCTTCGTCGGTGCAGTTGCCCTTGGCGGACGCGGCGCCGAC
This sequence comes from Deltaproteobacteria bacterium, assembly GCA_040218735.1. Taxonomy (GTDB): domain Bacteria; phylum Myxococcota; class Kuafuiibacteriia; order Kuafuiibacteriales; family Kuafuiibacteriaceae; genus JAUHYN01. The sequence goes on along the minus strand of JAVJQW010000041.1, from coordinate 121,385 downwards.
GGTGACCTCGGCGCGCAGGTCGATCAGCTCGCCATTCAGCACACAGACGCGCCCGAAGCGCGTGACCTGCGTGCGCAGGATGTGGCTCGCGGCGAGGGCCTTGCCGAGCTCGATCTGGCACTTGTCGTCGTAACAAGCGTCGTAGCTCTGCCCCTTCATCTCCTTGATCTGCGATTCGAGCGCGCCGCGATCGATCGTGCGCACGCCCTTCGTCGCGATGGTGATGCGGAGCTGGCTGCCGACGTTGACGAGGAGCTGGTCGTCGAGCGCGCTGGCTTTACCTTCGACGTTCATCACGGCGACGACCCAGTCCTGACCGCGAGACGCGGGCGGCGGCGCGGCCATCCCCGCCGACGCTTCGATGACCTCGGGTTGAGGATCCGGCTTCGGCGCGGGCGGCGGCGGAGGCGCCTTCGCGGCGACGGCGATGGGGCGCTGGTTACAGTCGTAGGCGTCGGCGGTGTACTTGCCTGCGCCGTCGTACAGCTCGACGGCGTGGGTCGCGCCCATGCCGGCGGCGGCCTCGAGCGCGGTGTTCTTCGGGAAGAGGTCGCCCGCCTGTTTGCCGCCGTAGACGACGGAGAGGAAGTGGCAGTCGCGGGTCTCCGGCTTGCTGACCATCTTGATGCGCTGCGCCTGCGGCGACAGCGTGCCGCACGCGGTGAGCGCGAAGATGAGGATCAGACCACGGCGCATGAGGGAGCCCATGGTGGCACGTATCCCGAGCGACGCAAGCGTCGTGGCGAGGATCACGCGATGTGGGAAGCGATCAGGCGGAGGCCTGAGTCACGAGCGCGGCGATCGCCTTGGGATCGGAGACGGCGAGGTCCGCGAGGATCTTACGATCGATCTCGATGTTGTGCTTCTTCAGTCCGGCCATGAAGCGGCTGTACGTGCTGCCGTGCTGACGAACCGCCGCGTTGATGCGGACGATCCACAGGCGCCGGTAGTTGCGCTTGTTCAGACGGCGCGCCACGTAGGCGTGCTGCAGGCCCTTCTCGGCCGTCGCCTTCGCGGACTTGATGATCGTGGAACGACGCCCGAACGCGCCCTTCGCAAGCTTGAGCCACTTCTTGTGGCGACGACGTCCTTTGACGCCTCGGGTTGCCCTAGCCATGGTTCGTTGTCCTTCGCTCGACTACTGGTTGTAGTACGGCATGGTGACCTTGAGGTGCACCTCATCCGAGGGGTGGATGTAAGCCGTCTCGTTCAAGCGACGCTTCCGCTTCCGATTCTTGTTCGAAAGGATGTGGCGACGCCCCTTCTTGGCGTGCTTGAACTTGCCTTTGCCGGTCACGCGGAAGCGCTTCGCAGCGGCCCGCTTCGTCTTCATCTTCGGCATGAGAACGGGGTAGCTATCACTTGAAGGGCCGCTGGCCTAGCCCTTTTTTCAGGACGTCTCGCCCGCGCGCCCGCCTTTACGCTGCCAGGGGCCTCGTGGATACTTCGTCGCGGCCCCGAATGTCCCCCGAGAAACGCCTCGCCCAGCGAATCGCCCCGCTGATCCTGCTCGTCGGGGGCGTCGTTGCGGCCTTCGGTCGCGTCCTGGGACCTGGACACCTGTCCATGCTCCGGGACCACCGCTTCGCCTTCCAAGACCGGTGGTGGTGGGTCGTCGAGAGCCTCGGCCACGGTCGGCTGCCCGTCCGGACCCTCGCCAGCGACACCAACGTCCCGCTCGAGCACATCCTCAACGGGACCTACACGCCGATGACGGCGATCTTCGCGCTGCTCCCGTTCGAGGTCGCCTACGATCTCTTCGTCGCCGGCCACGTCCTGCTCCTCTGCGGCGGCGCCTTCTGCCTCGCGCGCACCCTCGGTGCGACGTCGACCGAGGCGCTCGCGTCCGCGGCGTTCGGCCTGTCGGGGCCCCTCCTGTCGTTCGAGAACCTCCTCGTGATCCTTCAGGGGCTCGCGTGGATCCCCTGGGTGCTGTGGGCCGTCGTCCACCTCTTCACCGCGCGTAGCTGGCGCGGGGTGGGGCTCGTCGCGCTGCTCCTCGGATTCCACCTCCAGGCGATCACCCCCGTCGCCGTCGTGGTCGACGTCGTCGCGGCCACGTTCCTCGTCTACGCGCTCCGGCGGCGCGGCGCCGCGTTCGACCTCCGAGTCGTCGGCCTCCTGTTGATCGCCGGCGCGCTCGGGTTCACGGTCGCGGCGATCGAGCTCGTGCCGACGCTCGTCGGGCTGTCGTCGACCCAGCGCGGCGAGGGGTTCGGGCTCGCGTCCGCGCTCGCGTGGTCGACACCCCCCTGGGGCCTGCTCGAGCTGGTGTTCCCCACGTTCTTCCACTCACCGCACGTCCCGGAGGTCGCGTTCCACGATCTCCTGACGGTCGAGGGCCTCACGCATCCGTACCTCTATTCGCTGTACCTCGGCGTCGGGCTGCCGATCGCGCTGGCCGCGGTGTTCACCCGCGACGCTCGTGACCGGCGACTCGCGTTCGTGTTGCTGCTCGTCGCGCTCTTCTTCCTCGCGGCGACGCTCGGCACCACGCTACCGATCTACCGCTGGCTTCACGCGCTGCCGATCCTCTCGAACGGTCGCTACCCCGTGAAGCTGACCGTCGTGGTCGCGGCCGCGCTCGCCGCGCTCGCCCCGTTCGGCCTTCGTGCCCTCGCCCGCGGGCCCCGGTTGATCGCGCTGGTGTTCGTGCCGAGCATCGTCCTCGCGGCGAGCACGGTCCAATCGCTGGGGCTTCCAGAGGTGCACGCGGTCGTGGACGCCGCACTCTCCAAGAGCGCGGCGCTCGGGTCGGCGTTCGACGTCGCGCCGTCGCAGTACGCCGACCTCGCCGTCGCCTCGCTGTCCGCGAGTGCGCGGCACGCGCTGGGGTTCGGGGTCCTGGCCGCCGTGGTCGCCGTCGCGATGCGCCGGTGGCGAGCGCTTACGATCGTCCTCGTCGTGGTGCTGTTCGCGGACCTCGCGGTGGGATCGCACCGCCACCTCCTCGCGGTGCGGACGGATCCGCCGCCGCCGCCGGCGCTCGTCGAAGCGCTCTCGGACGCCCGGTTGCGTCACTACGTGTTTACGCCGGGCAACCGCCGGCCGAAGGTCGAACGCCTCGACGGCGAATCACACGGAGAGGCCATCTACCGAGACGAGTACACGCGCGGCGCCGGGCTCTACGGTTACGTGCGGGGCTTCGATGATCTCGACAACGAGGGGCTGAGCCACCCGAGCTCGGCGGCGCTCTTCTCGTTGGCCCAGCGCGCCCGCGGCGGCGACGCAGTGGCGCTCTTCGAACGCGCGGGCGTTCGAGTGCTGGCCAGCCACGCGCGGATGCCGGGCGACCGTGTGCGATCGTTCGAGATCCCGAACGGGGTACCGCAGTACGTACAGACCATCGACGCGCGCCCGTACGTCGCGCTTCATCCACTCTACCGGTACGTCCCGGAGGCGCAGCTGACGTCGCGCGCGGTCTTCGAAGTCATGCGAGACGACACGAGGCGAAGCGAAGCGTTCGTGACGACGCCCGGTGTTCCCGCGCCCGCGGTCGCGACGAGCAGCGCGGCGCTCACCTGCGCGCGGACGTCGACCGCGACGATCGTCGAGACCGGCGACCTCGACGACATTCGGATCGACGTCGACCTGAGCTGTCCGGCGCTCGTCTCGATCCTCGAGGTCCGGATGCCGGCGTGGCGCGCGTCCGTCGACGACGAGCCCACCCCGATCCACGACGCCGACCTCGGCTTCATGGCCCTGCACGTGCCCGCGGGGCGCCACCGCCTTCGGTTCGAGTACATCGCGTTCACGTACGACTGGGCGGCGGCATCGGCGCTCGGGCTGGTCATCGCGCTGGGCCTCGTCGTGCTGGGGCGTGGACGAGCGCGCCCCTGAGGCTTCACCCGTTGTAGGTCGGGGGCTGGGCAGCGCCCACGATGTCGACGACCTCGTTGGACGCGGCGTCGCGGTCCTTCACCAGGTGGACGACGAGCGCGCCTTCCGCGTCGAGGTAGGCAAACACCGCGTAGGTCCCGGGCTTGAGCTTCAGGAACCGGGCGCGCTCGAGGTGCTCGTCGATGGCCGTGCCGAACGGGTTCTTCCGGACGACGCCCATGCGCGGCCCGTCCGACGCCTCCTGCGGCCCGACGAGCACGACGCCCGATTCGACCTTGAGGCGTATGCGAACCGTAGGTGCATCCTCGGGCGGGGCATCCTCGACGAAGCGCACCGGCGTCGCCTCGGGCTTCGGGAGGCCGAGGCAAGCGACGTCGCCGGCGAGGAGACGCGACGGGTCCTTGCGGGGGCGGCCGTGGTGCACGAGGTCGTTCATGACCCGCTTCGGATCGAACAGCGCTATCGCGCCGCCGGCGATGGTGAAGTCGTCCACCTCGGAAGGCGCGGCGGCGGCCTTTCGCTGGGCTTCGAGGTGGTCGCGGACGGACTGCTCCCGCAGCGCGTCGAGGTTGGTGTCGACCTGCGGCGGAATCGCGGCGAGCTTCGCAGCGAATTCGCGCAGCTCCTTGTTGTCGGTCTCTTCGGCGAGCGCGCGGACGGTGTAAGCGGCGTCGCGACCGAGGGTGATCAGGGCCTGCCCGGCCTCGGTCACCCCTTTCATCCAGTTCTCCACGTGCTGTTCGACGAAGCGAAGGTCCGCGTCCGCCGCGACCTGGATCTTCGGCTTGTTGCGGTTCTTCGGCTTCTTCGCGCCGCGGTTCTTCTGTCCCTTCTTCGCCATCTGACCTGGGCGACTGAAGTACCGCGCGCCGTGAGGCGGGGCAAGGTGGCGTGGTGCGGTCGCGATCGTTAGGATGAAATTCGGCGTGTCGACGAAGCTGACGACCACCACCGCGGGAGCGCTCGAGGCGCGCGAGGCGGAAGTCTTCGCCCGCCACAAACTCGTGGTCGGCGTGCCCGTGATGGCGGGCGTGAGCTTGGTCGTGGGGCTGGGGCCCGCGGTCGCGACGATCGGCGGCGTGCTGCTCGGCGGCGCCCTCGGCGGCATCGCGGGGCTCGCGCTGGGGCTGTCGAGCGCGGCGCTCGGGTTGTCACGCGTGGTGTTGTTCGGGAACCAGCGGCTGCGCCGGCAGCTCGAGGAGCGGCTCGGCGCGATCGCGCAGGGCGGTCACTTCGTCGGCATCTGCGAGACGAAGAACAACCGCGCGATGGCGCTGCGTCTGGAGACCGACGACAACGTGGGCTTCTTACGGTGGACGCCGACGCACCTGACGGTGCTCACCGAGGGCAACGTCTTGGTGCTCGCGCAGGACGACATCTACGGCTTCGACCTGGTGCCGGTCGCGGCGCTCCCGTACCTCCCGTGGATCCGCGTGACCTACGACGGACCGAACGGGCGCGACACGTTCCTGTTGATGTCGCGCGAGGCGAGCTCGGTCGCGGCGCAGAAGCGCGCGACGAAGGACCTCTACGCGCAGCTCGTCGAGTGGCACACGGAGCAGCAGCTCGAGTGGTTGGAGGCGAACCGCCCCGGGGCGTTGGCGTCCGGCGAGGAGTGATCGGGGCTCAGGCCTGTTGGGCTTCGAGCTCCTTGCGGACCTCGTCCATGTCGAGCTTCTTCACCTGCTCGATGACGTCCTCGAACGCCTCGGCGGGGAGCGCGCCCGGCTGCGCCATGATCCCGATCTGCTCCTTGAAGGCCATCACGGTGGGGATGGACGAGATGCGGAGCGCCTGAGCGAGCTCGGGCTGCGCCTCGGTGTCGATCTTGCCGAAGACGATGTCGGGGTGTTTCTCGGCGGCGGCTTCGAAGATCGGAGCGAAGAAGCGGCAGGGCCCGCACCAGCTCGCCCAGAAGTCGAAGAAGACGACGTCGTTCTCGGCGATGGTGGATTCGAAGTTGTCCTTGGTGATGGTCACGGTCTTCATGATCTTCGAGTCACCGTAACACGCGCCGACAAGTGCAGAACGGCCCGAGGTGACACAGCGCGAGGCGTCCGGGCGGATAACGCGGAGCGAAGGGCGCGGCGTCGGGCACGCCGACACCGAGGGTCACGTGCGGGTCGAAGCGTTCGAACGCGGCCTTCTCGGGGTAGGTGCGGATCCAGGACACGGCGCGTTCGTCGGGCGGGCCGACGAGCATGGTCGCGTCGACCTCGCGCGACAGCTCGATCCCCATGACGGCTTCGTGCAGCGCGACGAGCAGGGGCGTGCGCTCGATGCGGAGGACGGCGACGCCGCTGGCGGTGTCGATCGCGGTGGGGACGAGCTCGGGCGCATCGAGCGCGTCGAGGGCATCGGCGACGCGGTCGATCTCGTGGTCTTCGATCGTACCCATCGAGAGCGAGACGTGCGGGAGCCCGCCGCCGTCGCCGAGCGGGAGTCGGCGATCGGTGAGGGTGCGGTTGGCGGCGATCGCCCACGCGGTGAGCGCGGGGTCGGGGAGGATGACGAGGTCGACGGCGAGGCGCACGGGGGGAGGTTAGCGAAACGCGGGACTCAGCGGTGCTAGGGTGATTCGTGATGCTCGAAAGAAGCGGCGGAATCGAGGACTTCGATCAGCGGGTCATCCTCCACAACGTGTCGTGGGAGGACTTCGAGGCGTTCCTCGCGATGCGCGGTGACGCCCCGAGCCCACGCATCAAGTACCTCGAAGGGGAGCTCGAGCTCATGAGCCCCTCGCGCCACCACGAACACCTGAAATCGTGGATCGGCGGTCTCGTCGAGACGTACGCGGAGGTGTTCGACATCGAGATCAGTCCCTACGGGTCTTGGCTGCTGAAGAACCAACCGCGCGAGCGCGGGGCGGAGCCCGACGAGTGTTACGTGCTGGGCCTCGAGCCGCTGAAGAAGGACGTCCCCGACCTCGCGATCGAGGTGGTGTGGACGTCGGGCGGCCTCGACAAGCTGGAGATCTACCGCGGACTCGGCGTGGGCGAGCTGTGGTGGTGGAAGAACGAACGCATCGAGGTGTTCGTCTTGCGCGGCGAGCACTACGTGAAGGTGGCGCGCAGCGAGCTGCTGCCGGACCTGGACCTCGGCCTGCTCCTCGCAAACGTCGACGCGCCCTCGCTGACCACCGCGAAGCGCCGCTACCGCGCGGCGCTCACGAAGTAACACGTCAATCGAGAATCCACGGCGGGTCGTCGTGGTGCTCCGGTGGATCGGACTTCAGGATCTCGGCGTAGTTGCCGGAGAAGAGCTCGTCGAGGGCACCCTTCATCTTGGGACCGGCGTTCGGGTGGTGCCAGAGGCGCCGCGCGAGGTCGGAGACGTCAGCGACGCGCATCATGCGGTCGAGCGTCGCGACTTGGTCCGCGTCTCGGAGGAGGAGAGCGACGCGGTCGACACCGATCACCGCGGCCTCCCGAAGGCCGTCTGGATCGTCGGCTCGCTGAGACGGCGTCGACCGGATGATCTCTCCCGCCAGCGCTCCGAGATCCCATCGAAGCCAAGAGCGCATCAGCCCGAGCCAACTGATCTGCGTGCCCTCGGGTGCTTCGACGGGCGAGGACTGCGCGTCGAGGTAACCACGGAACGCCGACGCTCCGAAGCCCCGTCGGTCCGTGAAGGCTTCGTCCAGCGCCTTCCAGCAGGGGTAGAGCCAGCCGGTGAAGTCCTTCGGGAAGCGCTCGTCCGGATCCTCCGGCCCAAGCAGCGCAAGCCCCTGACCGACGACGCCGAATCCAGCCTCGATCGCCTCTCGCGTGACCGCCGTTCGGAGGTTGTCGGTCGCGTTGCTGTTTCGCACGCGCCAACGCTCCGGCGTCCGCGCGACGACGTCCGCGGCGGCTTCCAACCCTGCCCTGCCCCTCACGGAGCGCCCCTCGTCTCGAGACGAACGCCATACTCGTCGGCCTTGACGCGTGGCGACTCGGGGACCGAGCGCAACACGGAATCGAGCCACACCTCGCTCGACCCGCGAAGGGCTACTCGCAGGTCCACAGCACTCGAGCTCCGTGAACGGAGTGCGTCGAACTTCTCGAGGTACCGTCCCTCGGTCTTCTCGAGCGCCTCCCACAGAGCCTGATCCGACTTCTTCACCTCCACCACGTTCACCGCGCCGTCCCGCCCGAGAAATACCACGTCCAAGTCCTGCAGCGTGTCCTTCGCGTTGGGATCGACGGTCGGCAGCTCCAGCCACGGGCCCCCACGCGCCAGCGCGACGCGCTCGCCGGCCTCCACGCCCAGGTACACCGTGCTCCCCGGCGCGACGCGCCCCGCGGCGACGACCTCCAGCGCGTAGTCGATCTCCTCGACGCGGTCCGCGAGCGCCGACGGCAGCCCGCGCCCGGCCGCCGCGGCGTCCTCCAGCCACCGCGCGAGGTGCGCGCGCGAAAACGTCGCGCCCCGCGCGCCGACCGCGCGCTCCAGGCGGCGCACGACACCGTCGATCATCGCGTCGCCCAACCCGGGTGTCGTCGCGAGGATCTCCAGCCCCATGCGCAGCTCGGGCACCCGGCGCGCGAGCGCCTCCGCGCGCCGCGACAGCTGCACCGACGGCTCCGCGATGCGCCACGCGAGCTTCACCACGTCACGCCGCCGCGCGTTCGTCCTCGCGACGACACGCCCCAGACGATCGGCATCCAACGGGCGCCCGTGGAACGAAGCGACGACGAGCGCCTCGAGGTCCGCGACGTCGCGCCGCGAGAGCATCGCGAACCGCGCCATCTCCTCCGGCGCCGCGGCGCGCAGCATCGACCACGTCCCCTCGACCGCGTCGAACGTGCCGTCGTCGACCGCGCGCAGCAGCTCGAATCCATTGAAGCGAAGCTGTCCGTGCACGGTCAGGAACGCGCCTTTTGCGTGCCCGATCGCCGTGGGGTCGATACGGGTGACGATCCGCGCGAGACCCTCCCCCTTCACATGCGGCGCGATCGCCGCGAGCGTGGCCGGCTCGATCGCGAGGACCTTCGCGAGACGCTTCGTTTCGAGCGGTGTACTCAGTAGATTCGCCCAGGTCTTCGCGTCCGTCGTCGCCACCGCCGCGGCGAACCGCTCGCTGCCCATCACGTGCGCGAGGTCTCCGAAGCGTTGCGCCCCGAGCACGTCGAAAGCGCGATGCACCGCGACGTCGTCGACGTCCGCCAGCCGCGTCCAGACCTCACTCGGCATCGCGTGGAAGGCATCCGTCGCGCCCTCCTCCCCGAACCGCGCGAAGAGCGCGTTGGCCCGCGCTTCGCCGATGCGCAACGACAGCCCGCGCGCTGCGTCGCCGACCGCGTCGCTCCGCGCGAGCAACGCAGCGAACGCGGCCTTCGTGAGACCGACCGCCGCGCCGGCGACGCCGATCGTCGCACCGACCGCGTCCATCGCGACGCCCCACCCGCTGGGGGCCTCCGAGGACAGCTCCGCGTTCCAGGCGTCCGACGCGAATGCGTAGGCCTCGGCGCTGAGGTAGAGCTGGTACGCGTCGAGCGAAGCGGTGACCGCGGCGCCGACCGCGACGCTCGTCCCCCCGGACGGCAACGCCGCCGCGACGCCCAAACCGATCGCGGCGATCGAGACGAACGTGCGCCACAGCGCTTCGTCGGCGTGAACTTCAGAGACGACGTCCCGCGCGTGCGCCGCCACCATCCCCGACGTCGCAACGCCCTCGGCGATCAACGTCGCCTCGATGACGGACGGGAGCTTCCACACCGCCGCGGGGTCGCGCTCGAGTCGCTCGCGCATGTCGGCGATCGCCGACTTCGCGTCCGCGAGCATGGTGCCGACCGGCCACGCGGCGGGTCGGTCGACTTCGATGGCTTGTCCGCCTGCCCTCACGACTTGGGTGTCACGCGCGAGATCCAAGAGCGGTTCGAGCGGTCCGTCGTAGTCGAAGCGTCGAAGGATGGCGTGCCGAGCGGCGAGCTCGCGGTGGGCCTTCGCGTAGGCCGCGGGGCCACGACGCCGCGCGACCAAGAGGTCCTGCGCCGCGCTCCGGAGCGCGGCGAGCTCCGCCGGATCTCGGTACTGCGCGACCATCGCGTCGACGCGTCGCTCGGCGGCGTCGAGCAAGCGCTTGGCCTGCACGAGCGCTCGGGGGGTGAGGCCGCGGCGGACATGCTCGCGCTCGGCGGTGAGGCGCTCGAGGGCCGGGCCCATACGATCGAGTCGGCTCAGGAGCGCATCGGCGCGCGCGATGTCGCGCGGCGCACCGAGCGACTTCAGGTGTTGGGCGCTCGCCCGCGCCGATGCGAGCCGCAGGCGGACGGCCGCGATCCCCTGCGCACGCACGAGCCGGGTCACGCGCGCGGCGAGCGCGGCGTCGTCGTCGGGGAGCGGGCCCAGGCCGAGGACGTCCAAGGCGCGGGTCCGCACGATCGGTGCGTCGAGGCGACGGTCGCTGGGAACAACTACATCGAGCTCGACGGTCGCCGGCACCGCCACGACTTCGGCGCGACCGAGCGTGCGCGCGCCGGTGCGGGTGGGGCCGAGGGCGGCGATCGACGGGAGGATCGGCGAGGACACCCCGCACACATCTTCAAGACTCGGGCCGAACCCGACCGTTCCGCCCGCGCCGCGCCGACGCGCCTCGCGCCGGACGCATCCGGACGAACCCGGACGAATCGTCCGGGCCCCGCCGATCCAATTGCATCCCTCGCCCCAACCGCGGATACTCCCGGACCGTGGCGATCAAACCGCTGAACCAGAAGGGTGAGCAGCTCATCGGCCGTCCCCCCGAGGACGTCCGACCGTACGCCTTCGGCGACTGCTGCCCGGGCTTCCTGCCCGGCTGGGAAGTTGGCTCGCCCTCGCAGGGCGCCACGATCGACCCGTGCAGCGGAGGCTGGCAGGCCGACCTGCCGCTGTGCCACCCGTGTTACTGGTCGGCGCAGGTCCCGGACAGCACGACGTGGCCCAACTGGTTCAGAGACGAGAACGGCGAGGCGCACTGCCAGAACATTGCGCAGGACTGGGTCAACCTCTGCACCGTGCCCGACTGAACCGCATCACCAGACGGCGACGTCGCCAGCTTGAACGATCGATGGCCCCGTCCCATCGCCCACGTTCATGTCGATTCCGTAACCGGTCGCGCCCGAACCCCAGCAGCGTACCGTTTCGAACTCCGTGATGACGCAGCTGTGGGCTCCCGTTCCAACGGAGAGACTCACGGCAGCGACTCCGATCGGTACATCACCGGCCAGCTGAATCGAGCGCGTGACGTCATCGCCGACGTTCTCGGTCGCGCCGTACCCGAGACGGCCGTAGAGGCCGTTGCCCCAGCATCGAACTGCACCGGACACCATCAGCGCGCAGGAGTGCGCGCCACCTGCGTACGCTCGCGCGACTGCGCCGCCGACCGGCACGGCACCCATTTGCCCGATGGTCCGTCCGCCATCCGCAACGTTGAGCGTGTCGTTGTAGCCCAATTGACCGGAAGCGCCGGCGCCCCAACAGCGAGTCATATCGGCCGTCGTCGTCGCGCACGTATGCGTCGCTCCACATTCGATGGCGCGCACAGCAGGGCCACCGATAGGCACATCTCCGGCTTCAACGATCGACGGTCCGATGCCGTCACCAATAGTCGTCACGCTCCCTTGGCCAAGTTGGCCCTCCAGGCCGTGGCCCCAGCAACGAACGGAACCGGTTGTCGAGACGGCGCAGTTGTGAAATCGACCGGCGCAGAGGTCTATCGCCAGGAATCCGAGCGGCACGTCACCAGCGACGCCAATCGATGGCCCGACACCGTCGCCGACCTGCGTCGTGTCGCCGTAGCCCAGTTGCCCCTCCGACGCACGCCCCCAACAGCGAACTGCACCCGACTCCAGCAGGGCGCAGGTATGCTGAAAGCCACCGACCACCTTCCGTACCGAGCCCCCAACGGGGACATCGCCCGCTTGAACGATCGTCGGTCCGAGACCATCCGAAACGTCGACGACCGTTCCGTAGCCGAGCTGGCCATAGCTGTTCCCTCCCCAGCACCGAAGCGCGCGCGTGTCCGTAATGGCGCACGTGTTGTACGTGCCCGCACCCACGTCTAGGACCGGCGCACCCACGATGATGTCGCCCGCGGCCTGGATGGATACGGAATTCACTGCGCCCACCGAGGCTTCGCTATCGTGCCCAAGACGTCCAGCGAGGCCGGCGCCCCAGCACCTCAAACGGCCTTCATGGTTCACCGTGCAAGAGTGGCCAGCGCCGAGCGCAAGCGAAGGCTCAATCTCTACGGACAGTGTGACGGTGGTGTCGCCGTCGAGTGAGAAGTCGCAGCCGTCTCGCCCCGAACAGGGGCCGCTCCATTCGACGATCCTCGCCTTCCGATCGGGCGACGCAGCCAAACGGATCAAAGTCCCCTCCGTGAAGCTGAAGCTACAGACGGCTCCGCAGTCGATTCCGGGCGGATCCGACAGGACGACGGCAGGACCCGGTCCAGGCTTCACCACCGTGAGCTGAAATGAGCGCGGCCCGCCGTCCCGAGGAGGTCCGGCGTCGCGTTCGCCCGCGTCGCGTTCGACGCCGCCATCCCGCGCTCCGCCGTCACGGCCGATCCCCGCGTCGGGAGATCCACCGTCTGTTGGAGCGCCCGCGTCTCGATGACCCGCGTCCTCGATGGCGCCGTCGAGAGCGCCTCCGTCACGTCCCTCCTGGGGCGGGACGACGACGGCCCCGCAGGCCACGGACCACGCGGCGGCCACCGCTACCGAATACGATCGCAACACGGCTCGGTCCTGTCGCAAGACCCGGGCCCAGTCAACGCTCCCCGCCGTCTGCCCCGGCGTTCGGCGTTCGTCCGAAATTCGTTCGGGCGTCCGTCAGGGCGACGCGACGCGCTCGCCGGCGTAGTTGATCGTGAAGAAGCAGGGGCCGTTCGGGCCGCTCGGGTTGTAGACGTCACGCATCCCGGACATCACGAGCGGATCGTTGAGCGTCGGCTGCGTGAAGCCGCCCGACATCGCGTAGCGCTCGCCGTTCACGTTCGCCGTCACGTAGTGCGTCGCGGTGTAGGCGAACGAGCCGCCGGTGTACGTGCCGACGTAGACGTTCGGCGGGTCCACGAAGTCCGTCGCGGTGAAGACGATCGCCGTGTTGCCGGCGTCGAGGAAGAACGTCGCCCACCGCCAGCCCGTGGTCGTCGCGTTGCCCGTCCAGCAGCCCGTCGTGTCTCGGAAGATGGTGGCGTCGACCTCGTAGACGCCGCTGCGTTGGTGGTCGTAGTCGTTCAAGAACAACCCGCGCAGCTCCGCCTCGATGACCTGGAGCTGCCCGTTGCACGCGCGATAATCCATTCGGTAGAGCGTGCTCGTCCGTTCGTACTCACCCGTGATGCTCGGCCGGTTGCAGCCGCTCGCATCCAACACCGGAGACGTCAGGTCGAAGCGCCCCTCCGCGTCGATCGTTCCGACGAAGATGTACGGCGGCGCGTCGACGATCAGCATCAGCTCACCGTCGAGCTCGCGCGCGTAGAGCGTCTGCGCGCTGTCGTAGATCTCGAAGATGCCCGTGAACGGGAACATCGCGGGCGGACCACCGTCGCGCACGGTGACGTTGGCGTCGCGGCGACCGCCGTCGCGGAAGCCGGCGTCGCGACCGGGGCCCGAGTCACGCGGACCGACGTCGCGCACCGGGCCGCCGTCCGGGAACTCCGGCTCGCGGCCAACGCCGGGCGAACACGCGGCCACGCAGAGCAGGAGGCATCCCCAACGCATCGAACGTTCTACCGCCTTCGCCAGCCCTTCGGCTCCGGACCGAGCCGACACACCGCCCGAATCGGACACGCGCGACACAGCACGACGTCGCGCTGCCGCGGACACTGACCGCCGATCCCCAGGTGACACAGCGCCAGATCGTACGCGAGCGGATCGCCAGGGCGAAGCCGCCGGAGCACAGATGTGATCTCCCGGGCGGTGATCAGGTTGTCCGTAGCGCGATCTGTGAGTCCGAGATAACGCCCGATCCGCGCGATATGCGTGTCCAGCGGAATCACGAGCCGCGAGGTATCGACGCCTGGCGCAAGCGTTCGCCAAGTCCCGAGATCCGCGCCGTCGTCCGGCCGCACCATCCACCGCAGGTAGAGGCACAACCGCTTCGCCGCCCCCCCGCGCGCCGGGTTCGGCAGCAGGAACTTCAGGCCGTTCGAAGGCGGACCGTCGACGGCGGCGAGCAGCTCGTCGACGAACCGCGCCATCGTGTCGGCGTAGTCCGTGCCCAAGGCGTCGTTCGCGAGGAACGCCGCGCCGAGGCTCCCGTACTTCTTTCGAACGCGCTTCACCGCGGTCAGGAAGCGCACGAGATCGTCGTTCTTCTGAAAGCGATAGACGAAGCCGTCGAGCTTCTTCGCGCGGCGTCCGCCATCGACCGCCTTCGCGGGGTGCGGACCGAGCGCGTCGAGTGCCCGCCGCGCGGTCGCGATGATGCTCGCGACCCGTCCGTACGCGAGCATCGCCACCAAGAACCCCGCGACTTCGCGGTCGTGCGGATCGGAGTAAGGGCGAACGAGGCTCACCGGATCGTTGGCGGCGACGACCGCCGGGTCGACGTCGGCCAGGAAGCGATCGAGGTGCAGACGTAGCTGCGCGTCGCGCTTCGGGGCGCCGAGAACCAGTCCATCGGACGAAAGGTTGTGACCGGTGCCCTTCGCGGGATATGCTCGTGAAGTAGGACGCTGCATGGCGCGGTGACCGCCGGATCGGGGATCGAATGGGAATCCGAGTACTTGTCGTGGAGGATCAGCCGAAGATCCTCAAGGCCCAAATCAAGCTCCTAGAGACCTTCGACGAGATCGAGATCGTCGGTGAGGCGCTCTCGGGCGAATCCGCGCTCGAGAAGATCGAAGAGTGCAAACCCGAGGTCCTCTTGCTGGACCTGGGGCTCCCGCAGATGAGCGGTATCGACGTCACCAAGAAGGTGAAGGCGAGCCACCCCGAAATCGAGATCCTGATCTTCACGATCTTCGACGAGGAGGAGAAGGTCACCGAGGCCATCGCGGCCGGTGCGGCCGGCTACCTGCTCAAAGGGACGCCCGTGGAGAAGATCGTCGAGGGCATCAAGGACGTGAAGGCGGGAGGCGCGGTCATTCAGCCGAACCTCGCGCGCGCCCTGCTCCGGCTGATCGGCGCGTCGGTGAACGACCGGCCGAACGGTTTCGAGCGCCCGCCGGGTGAGGTGCAGAGCGTCCTGACCGACCGCGAGCTGGAGATCCTCCAGATCATCGCCAAGGGGCTCTCCAACAACGAAGCCGCGAAGGTCCTCGGGCTGTCCAAGGCCACGATCCGCACGCACCTCGAGCACATCTACGAGAAGCTCGACGTGACGAACCGCGTGGAAGCCGTCACCGAGGGAATTCGTCAGGGCATCATCAACCTTTAGTCTTCGGGTTTGGGTCGCTTCGCGCTCATCGGCTTCGCCGCCGGATTGCTCTCGACGACGGCCCTCGCGGGACCGCTCGACTTCGAGGTCCGCCAGGCGGGGATCGAAAAGCCGCTCCCCGGATCGGCGAGGCCGTACGCCCTCGCGAAGAAGGCGCTCGACCGCGGCCGTCCGGCCGACGCCCTGAAGGCGCTGTCCCAGTCGAAGTTCGATCTGCTGAAGGACCGCGAGGCCCTCCTCCGCGGTGATGCGCTGATGGCGCTCGGCCAGAAGAAGGCCGCGAAGAAGGCGTACCTCGAAGCGATCGAACACGCGCAGCTCGAACGGATCGCGCTCCTCGCGGCGCGCGGTTTGGTGAACGTGCTCGGTGAGCTCGGCGAGCACACGCTGCAGCTCGAGTACGTGGACGCGCTGTTGGACATCCGCCGCATCGCCCGCAAGCCGGACCTGATGTGGACGCGCGCGCAGGTCCTCGCGAAGACCGGCAAGAAGCAGGAGGCCGCGGAGCAGGCTTGGCAGCTCTTGCTCGACTTCCCGACGGCGTCCGCCGCGCGGGGCGCGGATCGGCTCCTCGCGGATCTGTCGAAGGACGGCGTGAAGGTGCCGACGACGAGCAACCGGCTCGAGCTGTCGCGCATCCGCACGTTGATCCGCTCACGGGCGTTCACCCAGGCCGAAACCGCGATGAAGAAGCTCGAGCGCGCGGCGCCGTCGCTCTTGCCGCGGATCGATCGGCTGCGCGCCGAGATGTTCGAACGACAGCGCCGCCGGGACGACGAGCGCGAAGTCCTCGAGCGGCTCGTCAAAGCCGGGCTCGACGCGAGCGACGGCCCGGAGATCCTCTTCCGCCTCGGTCGCATCGGCATGGCGAAGGACGAGGACGCCGTCGCGATCAAGTGGTTCGACGAGCTCGGCGAGAAGTTCCCCAAGAGCCGCGACGCCGCGGCCGGCGAGTACCTCGCGGGGTGGATACCGTACAACGCGGGAAACTACGCGGAGTCGACGCGGCGGATGCTGCGGTTCGCCGAGAAGTACCCGAAGAATCGCCGCCGCACCGAAGCGCTCTGGTACGCGGGCTGGTCGGCGTACCTCGGACAGGACGAAGGCAAGTCGCGGCGCGCGTTCACGCAGCTGATGGAGGAGCACCCCACGAGCACGCTCGTCCCGCACGCGCGCTACTGGCTCGGGCGCATCCACCACAAGAACAAGCAGATCGAGGAGGCGAAGGCCGAATACCGCGAGGTCCTCCGGAGCAAGCCGCTCTCGTACTACGGGTTCTGGTCGATGGCGCGGCTCGAGGAGCTCGGTGAGGTCACCGTCCTCGACCCGCCGCCCGCCAAGCCGAAGCGCGCGACGCTCGCGCACGTCGTCCAGATGCTGGGACCATCGCGCCCGATCGGCGTGGACCGCGCCGTGGCGCTCCACCGCGAGAAGCTCAACCGCGAGGTGCTCCAGGAGCTGACCGCCGTCGACGATGCGCTCGACGACGTGAAGAACACACGCGGCCGCACGATGATCGCGGACCTGCTCCACACCCTCGGGGCACACCACCTCGCGTTCCGGATCGGGATGCGCATCGCCAACGGCGGCGGCGACCTCGAGACCGGCGAGCCCTACGCGTGGCGCGCCTGGCGGCACGCGTACCCGCGCGCGTTCGAGTCGTACGTCGACGTCGCGTCCAAGCAGCACGAGGTCGAGGAGGATCTGATCCTCTCGATCATGCGCACCGAGAGCCACTTCCGCCCGTACGTGCGGAGCCACGCCGGCGCGCGCGGCTTGATGCAGCTCCTCCCGACGACCGCGAAGCGAATCGGCAAGCGCGACAAACGCGCCCGCGTCCACTCGACGCGTTACAAGAACCCGAAGTCGAACGTGTGGCTGGGCACCTGGTACCTGCGCCAGCTCCTCGAGCGCTACAACGGCCAGCTCCCGGCCGCGATCGGCGCGTACAACGCCGGCCCCGGCGCGATGGACTCGTGGCTGGAGAGCTTCTCCGGGATGCCGCTCGACGAATTCGTGGAGCGCGTCCCGTACCGTGAGACGCGCCGCTACATCCGCCGCGTGCTCGAGACGTACATGGTGTACCGACGCCTCGACGGGAAGCCGATGCCGACCCTGATCTCGAAGCTGTCGAAGAACGCGCCGCCGAACGGCGCGGTGTCCTTCTGAGTCAGAACGCCCAGGACAGCTCGAGCGTGGAGGGGAACGACCACGTCGTGGTCGCTTGTTCCCCGGCGCCGACGCGAAGGTACGTCGGGTTGAACGGGTAGACGCCGACGCTCACGCCGCTGCCGATGCGATAGCGCAGGCCGGTGTTGAGCTTGGTCTCGAGCGTCGAGGACCCGCCGCCGATGTCGAAGAGGAGCGCGACGGCGAGGCGGTGCTCGTCGTCGACGTGGAAGACGCCGCCCACGCGGGCGAAGCCGATGAAACGTCCGTCGGGGCGACCGACGACGTAGCGCAGGCCGCCGCCGAGCTCGACGAGATCACGAATGCGCATCGCGCCGGAGATCGTGGACGGCACCTCGCCCTCCCCCGCGACGCCGTAGCCGACCGCGCTCGCGACGACGACCTGGATGTCGGAGCGACGCCGCGCGACGCCCGAGAACAGCGGCCGCGCGGCGACCGCGTCGGGGGAGTGCTGCATCGGGGAGATCAACGCGCCCTTCGGGAGGGTCCGCCTCCTCTCCTCGCACCGGCCCGCGCACGCCGAGGCGACGTGCCCGATCATGTGGACCGCGACGTCCGCCGACGCAACCGCGAAGTTGCCGCCGCCGCTCCCGAGTTTGCCGTCGGCGCCGGCGACCGCGAGCGCGGCGACCACCGCAGCGACCCCCGCGACGCCGACCACCAGCGCGAGCGATTTACTCGGGCTGACGTTCTTGATCTCGGCGCCCTCCATGTCGGCGAACGCGAGCCCCACCGGGACCGTGACGCCGTTGTGGACTGCGTCGTCGAGGGCGCGTCCGTCGATCGGCGTCGACCACGCGCCGAACGGGAAGAAGAAGCGCCACTTTCCGTCGTCGTTGGCCCACCACGAGTCGGTGACCGCGCCGAGGTCGCCGCGGTGAGCGAGGTACGCGGTCGCCCACGCCGCTAGGGATCCGCGTGGGCCTGTGAGCCTATGCACCTCGCCGACGGAGACGAGCTCGGCGTCGTGCGGTTTGGATCGTTTCAGGAGCGCGACGCCATCCGGTGGGAGCCCGTGGACCTCCGCGCGCCTCGAGTCGTCGACCTGGAGGCGATGGATACGAAAGACACCGCGACCGTTCACGTGGAGCTGACGCGCGCGCACCCACGGGGTCTTCGATCCGTCCGTTCGTTTGAAGCGAATCAGTGAGTTCGGCTCGACGCGGAGCTTCCCACCGTGTTCGTCCGAGATGTAGATCGCCTCGCCGGACGTCGGGACTTCGAGCCGCGAGACACCGCGCGAGTCGACGGCGCTCGTCGTTGTACAGGCCGACGCGAGCAACAGGAGGAACAGCCAGCGACGCACCCTGAGAAGGTGCCAAGGACGCGCTGCTCGATCCATCGGTCGCCGGAACGTGACGGCAGGCACCGTCGTCGTTGAGATCCGACGCCCCCCATGGGAAGCGTCGACCGCCGTGACGTTGACGCGACAGGACCTCGAGCAGCTGCTCAACCCCGAGCAGTTCCGCGCGGCGACCACCACCGAGGGTCCGCTGCTGATCCTCGCGGGCGCGGGGAGCGGCAAGACGCGGGTCCTGGTGCACCGCACCGCGTTCATCCTCGCGGAGGGGCTCGCCGAGCCGTGGCAGATCTTCATGGTCACGTTCACGAACAAGGCCGCCGCGGAGATGCGCGAGCGCCTCGAACAGCTGATCGGGCCGCAGGTGAAGGAGGCGTGGATCGGCACCTTCCACGCGCTGTGCGCGCGCATGTTGCGCATGGAGGGGCACCGCCTCGGGTACGGCAAGAGCTTCACCATCTACGACAGCGACGACGCGCGCGGTCTACTGAAGCGAATCCTCAACAACAGCAGCGTCGACACCTCGTCGCGCGGCACGAGCGTCAACGCGATCGCGCACGAGATCGACAAAGCGAAGAACAACGGCGTCCTGCCGCAGCAGTTCGAGCAGCAGGTCGCGCCGTTCGACATCCCCGCGAAGAAGATCGCGCGGTGGGCCTACAAGAAGTACCAACGCGCGCTCCAACGCTCGAACGCGATGGACTTCGGCGACCTCCTGTTGCTGACCGTCGAGCTGTTGAAGCGCCACCCCGAAGCGCTCAACCGGTTCGCGCGCCGCTTCAAGTACGTGCAGGTCGACGAGTTCCAGGACACGAACAACGTTCAGTACGACATGCTGCGGCACCTCGTCTCGCGACACCGAAACCTCGCGGTGGTCGGCGACGACGACCAGGCGATCTATCGCTGGCGAGGCGCGGACGTGACCAACATCCTGGGCTTCGAGCGGGAGTTCGAGAGCACGACCGTCGTCAAGCTCGAGCAGAATTACCGCAGCACCGCGACGATCCTCGAGGCCGCGAACCACATCATCCGGCACAACCGGAAGCGCCACGACAAGACACTCTTCACCGACGCCGCCGAGGGTTCGCTCCTCGGGCTCGCGATGCGCGAACGCGGCGACGAAGAGGCCGACATGATCGCGGCCGTGGTCGCGAAGCGACTCCGCGAAGGCGCAAACGCCGAGGACTTCGCGGTGCTCTACCGGCAGAACGCGCAGTCGCGTCAGTTCGAAGAGGCGATGCGGCGATACCGGGTACCGTACAAGTTGATCGGCGGCACCGCGTTCTTCGAGCGGCGCGAGGTGAAGGACATCCTCGGTTACCTCCGCGTCACCGCGAACCCGACGTCCGACCAAGACTTCAACCGGATCATCAACACGCCGCCGCGTGGGATCGGCAAGACCACCGTCGACAAGCTCAACGCGATCGCCGAGGAACACACACTCTCCGGCGCGCACGTGTTGGGCCTGCCGGACGAAGATCTCCTCGCCGGCGGGTTGCGCAAGGGGACGATCAAGAAGCTCCGCGATCTGCACAAGCTCCTGCTCGGGCTCCGCGAGATGTCGACGACCGAGCCGGCCGAAGCCGTCGCGCGCGCGGTGATCGAACGAACGAAGTACCAGGCGCACCTCACCAAGAGCGAGCCGCTCACGGCGGAGGATCGGATCGAGAACATCAAGGAGCTCGTGTCGTCGATCGCGGAGCACGAAGCGCTCATGGAAGAGGAGCGCGGCAACGCCAACCCGGACGAGGGCGACGAAGAAGCGGTCTTCGGGCTCGCCGGTGCGCGCACGCCGCTCGAGGCGTTCCTCGACGAAGCGGCGCTCGTCTCGCCGGACGACGACGTCGGCGAAGGCGGACAGGTCCGACTCCTCACGCTGCACGCGGCGAAGGGCCTCGAGTTCCCGATCGTGTTCATGGTCGGGATGGAGGAGCACACCTTCCCGACGAAGCGAGCGGTCGACGCCGAGGACACCGAGTCGCTCGAGGAGGAGCGTCGGCTCTGCTACGTCGGGATGACGCGCGCGAAACGCGAGCTCAACCTCACCTGCGCGCGCAGCCGTTACATCTACGGGCGGCAGGAGGTTCGGCGCCCGTCGCGGTTCCTCGGTGAGCTGCCGAACCGGGTGTTCGGGAGCTTCCCGGCCGGCGGTCTGGACGGGCAGCCGTCGATGCCGATCGAGGCGCGACGGCCCGTCGAAGCGCCTCCGCCGGCGCCCGCGGAGGTGCTGCCGGTCCGGGACGTCATGTCGGACATGCCCTCATCCGGGGGCGACTTCGGCCCGGGCGCACGCGTACATCACAACACGTTCGGGGTAGGCGTCATCGAAGCACGGGACGGCGAAGGTCCGCGCGCAAAGCTGAGGATACGCTTCGGTGAAGTGCAAAAGACGGTGGTGGCCCGTTTCGTGAGATTGGTCGGGGACTCGTGATAACGTCGGGGCCCTTTCAGGGCTCCATGGACGTTCGCTGCGACAAGTGCGGCACCGAGTACGAGTTCGACGAGAACCGCATCGGCGCCAACGGCGTCACCGTGAAGTGCACGGCGTGCGGGTTCGTGTTCAAGGTCCGCCGCCCGGGCCGGAAACTCCCGCCCCGCGCCTCCACGGCCATCGGCGCCGGTCCGCAGGGGCGTGAGTGGCTGGTCCGCAAACCGGACGGCCAGATGATCGCGTTCCGGGAGCTGACCACCCTCCAGAAGTGGATCGTCGAAGGCCGGATCGGGCGGGACGACGAGATCTCCAAGAACGGCGAGACGTGGAAGCGCCTCGGCAACATCATGGAGCTGGAGCCGTTCTTCTCGGTGTACGAGAAGGCGCAGACGCTCAACAGCATGATCGAGCAGGGCGGCTCGGCGCCGATGCAGCTCCGCGGGAGCGAGCTGCTGGCGGCGATGAATCCGCTCGATCCGTCGTCGCTCGCGCCCGGCGCGCAGTACACGATACCGCCGCGGTCCGCGATCGTGCAGGCCGACGCTCCCCAACCCACGGTGCCGGTACCGGTGCCGGCCGCGCCCAGTGCGGCGATCGCGCGCCAGACCATCCCCCCGCCGAGCGCGGCGATGCACGAGCCCCCGACGCCCGCGCCCGACAACGGCCACGTGCCGACCGCGACGCTCCCGCCGCCGCCGATGCCGAGTCGGGATCTGACGCCGACGCCGCGCGCGCCGAGCCGCGATCTCGCGCCGACGTCGGCCGCCATCGACCGCACGGCGCCCGTCGCCTCGACGGGGCTCGCGGGCCCCGGGGCGTTGGACCGAGCCGGGCCAGCGCCGGCGACATTCGGGAGCACCGCGCTCGACATCGACATCGACGATCACGACGGTCCCGACCCGGTCGCGGAGTTCGAGCAGGGGCGTCGGCGGCGGAAGTTCTTCTGGGTGCTGCTGATCGCGGTCTTCGCGGGCACGGGCGCGAGCGTCGCGTACGCGCTCTACGGCCCGCCGAACAACCCGGCGCGCAAACTCGCGGAGCAGTACGGCGTCCTGGAGATGATCGGCGGCGACGACGGCGCGCAGAAGCTGATCGCCGAGGCGGAGATGGAGGCCGACAAGGACACGGTCTCCGCGCAGAAGAAACGCATCGCGCTGCTCGAAGAAGCGCAGCGGATTCGCACGCAGGACCCGGCGCTGGTCGCGGACCGAGGCCTCGCCGTGGCGTTCCTCGCGCAGACCCACGCGATGCGCGCATTTGATCTGGAGCAGAGCGCGGCGCGCGCGCGGGAGGCGATCGAGACGCACCAGCGCGAAGTCGAAGCGATCAAGGCGAAGTCACGGCGCGGGCGCGCGGACCTCCCGCCCGAGCCGCAGGTCCCCGATCCGGCGGCGCTCGAAGCAGACGCCAAACGGGAGCGTGCGGAGGCCGAGCGTCTGCAGGGCGCCGCGGAGGAGCTCGTGCAGACGGCGGTGAAGGCGGACCCGGAGGGCTTCGAGGTCTCGCGTGCGCTCGCAGCGCGTCACCTGATCGTGAGCGCTTCGGGGCTGGCGCAGGCGCCGTTGGATCGCGCGAAGCAGCTCGCGCAGGCCGACGGTCGGACGGACGCGCAGACGCTCTACCTCGAGTCGGTACTCACGGCCGGAGACCTGAAGCAGGTCGAAGCGACGAAGCTGGAGAGCGCGGTGCGGCTCGCGGAGCAGGCGTTGACGAGCCGCCCGACGATGAATCGCGCGCGGGTGTGGGCGGCGCGCTTGCACTTGCTCGCCCAGCGCCCGGCCGAGGCGCGCAAGCAGCTCGAGAAGGTGCTCACGTCGGCGCCGGATCACCAGGCGGCGAAGCGCGTGCGCGCGTTGCTCCCGGCGCCGAAGAAGGCGGCGCCGACGCCCGCGGCGGCGATCGAACCCAAGCCGGAGGCCGCGCCGCCGCCGCCGCCACCACCGCCGCCCGCCAAGGCGGAGGAGCCGGAGAAGGACTTCGACTACTGGATGGCGCGCGCGGACCGCCTTCGCGAGCGCGACCGCACGAAGGCCGCGCTGAACGCCTACGGCCGCGCCGCCGAGCTGCGCCCCAACTCCGCCGAGACGCACACCGGCAAGGGCTGGTGCTTCCTCGACATGGAGCGCCCGCGCCTCGCCCTCACCTCCTTCGAGCGCGCCGTCCGCGTGAACGACCGCTACGCCGAGGCCTACTACGGCCTCGCCGAGTCCCACCGCGCCCTCAAAAACACGAGCGAAGCGATCAAGGCGTACACGACGTACCTGGCCCGCGCCCGCCCGAACTCACCGGAGCGCCGCGCGGCGAAGCTGACGCTCGAGCGCCTGCAGAAGTCCGCGCAGTAGACTCCAAGACGATGGCAACGCACCGAAGGGCAGCTTGGGTGTTCATCCTGAGCACCGCGTGCGGGTCGGTCGTCGTTCCTGTCGAACGTGATGGCGGATCGGAAGAACCGCGGGACGCGGGATCTTCGATCCGCGATGGGGGCGCTAGCGACGCAGGCCTTCACGACGCGGGTCCACGGACCTTCTCCCTTCGGGTCCATTTCGAAGGGAGCGGCTCCGGAGGCATCGACATCGCCCCTCTCGACGAAACCTGCGTATCGGATTGTGACCGAGACATCCTGGCAGGCACGGCGGTGACACTGACACCGACGGCCGATGCAGAATCAGAACTGACGGCCTTCGACGGTGAGGGATGTGCCGCAGCCGCGCCGTGCAGCGTGGTGATGGATCGTGATCGCACGGTCACCGTGAACTTCGCGCGGACGTATCTGCTAACGCTCGAGCGACGAGGCAACGGCTTCGGGGTGGTGACGACAGACAACGGGCTGACCTGCGGCACGACCTGCTCGGGCCGCGTGCGCGTAGGCTCCGTCATCGAGGTCAAGGGGGAGCCGGCGGTGGGTGCCAGTCACGTCTGGACGGCCGGCTGCACGGGCGCAGCGACCTGCACGCTGACGATCGACCGGGACACGACCGTCGTTGCCGAGTTCACGGTGAACCGCCCACAACTCGCGGTGGGTTCCGGCCACAGTTGCTTGCTCCGGGAGTCGGGCGCGCTCCGATGTTGGGGCCAGTCCACGGCCGGGCAGCTGGGTTATGGCGATCGGGACGCGATCGGAGACGACGAAACGCCAGCGTCGAAAGGCGACGTTCCTTTGGGCGTCGACGTTGTGCAAGTCGCCGCGGGCGGCATTCACACTTGCGTGCTGGACTCGAACGGCGCCGTTCGCTGCTGGGGCGAAAACGCGTTCGGCCAGCTGGGCCAAGGGCACCGCGGAACCGTCGGTGACCGCCCGGGGAGTCTCCCATCGAGCGCACCGAACGTTTCGCTCGGCGGGCAAGCGCTCGAAATCGTCCTCGGGGGTTGGCACACCTGTGCTCGCCTCGACACCGGTGCGGTCCGGTGCTGGGGACGCAACGACTCGGGTCAGCTCGGCTACGGACACACGATGCCGGTTGCAGACGGTACCAACGGACTCGTGTCCCCGGCCGTCGCAGGGGACGTTCCACTGGGCGGTCGCGCCATCGCGCTCGGGGCGGGTGCGTCCCATACGTGCGCCGTCCTCGAGAGCCACGAGGTCTACTGCTGGGGAGACAACTCGACGGGTCAGCTCGGGTACCCGCTCGCCGTCAACGTCGGCGACGGGAACGCAACAGCACCGACGCCGCAGTCCGCCGGTCCCATCGGCCTGGAAGAAGAGGACTTCGTGGCGGTCGTCGGCGGCTTCGGACACACGTGCGTTCGAACGGCGCAAGGCTCGGTACGATGCTGGGGGGACGCGAGGCTCGGTCAGCTCGGCAATGGTAGCGACCAACAGATCGGCGGCGCGTCCGGTCGTCCGATCGCTGAAGCCAGCGTTGTTCAGCTCGGAGGAATGAACGCCGCGGAGATCTCCAGCTTCATCGATCACACCTGTGCCCGCTCGCCCCTAGGTCGGGTGCGTTGCTGGGGAGTAGGAGAGTTCGGCCAACTCGGCTACGACGCGACCACGAACGTCGGAGACGGCACCGGCGACGACCCCGACGAGGATGTCGTGCTCGGCGCCAACTACTTCGTCGACCAGGTCGCAGCGGGTGCCCGACACTCGTGCGCACTCATGCGAGTCGGTGCATCGCTCGCGAACCCTGCCGTCGCGTGCTGGGGATGGGGGCAGAACGGAAACCTCGGCTACGGCAACATGGAGAACGTGGGTGATGGCGTGGGCCCGTCTCCTGGAGCCGAGGTCCCCGTCTTCTGATCCCCGGCTTACGCCAACTGCCAGCGCAGGCGGACCTCGTTGCCTTCGCTTCGCTCGGGGCCGAGCTCCACGGTGCCGCCGTGGGCTTCGGCGTGGGCGGTGGCGATCGGGAGGCCGCAGCCGACGTGTTTGGCGTTGGAGGCGCCGTAGCGGCTGTAGAAGAGGTGCATCGCGTTGCTGCGGACGTAGTCGGTCATCGCTTCGCCGTCGTCGGCGATCGTGATCGTCGCGGTGCCCTCGGTGCCCGCGATGGTGACGGTGGCGCGCGTTGCGTCGCGCTTGCTGTGGCGGTGGGCGTTGTCGAGGAGCTCGCGGGCGGTGGCGACGAACGCGACGCGGTCGCCGGTCAGGCGCGCGTCGCCTTCGACGTCGATCGTGAGGCCGTGGATCTCGACCTCGCCGATGGCCTCCGCCGCGCCGAAGGCATCACCGGGCTCGGGCTGGCCGGCGCGCGCGATCGTCAGCAACGCGTCGAGCATTCGCTCCATTCGACGGACGCTGTTGTCGAGGATGTCGACGCTGTTCTTCAGGTCCGGGGGCGGGTCTCGACCGAGGTCCTCGACGATCCAGGCGGCGGCCGCGGCGACGGACCGTAGCGGCGCCCTCAGGTCGTGGGCCAGGCGGTCGATGATGACTTCCACGCGTCCACCATCTCTTAGGAATACGCCGTCGCGTCAAGGCAACTGCCACCCAGCACCATCCTGTGGTACCGCCACGAGTCATGGCCATCGAAGTCGAAGAGGTCCGACGCATCGCCAAACTCGCGCGCCTCGAGCTGTCCGACGAATCACTCCTGCCCCTCACGGACGACATCGGGCGTATCCTCGAACACGTCGAGCAGCTGCAGTCCGTCGACGTCGAGGGTATCGAGCCCACCGCACACGGCGTCGATCTCGCGCCCCAAGGCCGCGAGGACCGCGCGACCGAAGCGCGCGACGGCGCCCGACTCCTCGACGGCGTCCCGCGTCGCGCCGCCGACGCGGTCGTCGTGCCGCGTGTCCTGGACTGAGATGGATCCGGTCCTCGAACTAGACGGGACGTCCGTCGCCGAGCGCCTCCGCGAAGGTCACACGACCCCGTCGGCCCTCCTCGATCTTTGCCTCGCACGTATCCGCGCGACCGAGGATCTCAACGCCTTCATCACCGTCGACGATCCACGCGCCGCCGCCGAGGCCGCCGACCAACGCTTCGCAGAGGGACGCCCCCTCTCGGCGATCGACGGCGTCCCGATCGCGCTCAAGGATCTCATCGCCACCGAAGGCCTCCGCACCACCGCCGGCTCCAAGATGCTCGCCGACTGGGTGCCGCCGTACGACGCGACCGTGACGAAACGACTCCGCGCCGCGGGCGCCGTCATCGTCGGCAAGACCAACCTCGACGAGTTCGCGATGGGTTCGTCCAACGAACACTCCGCGTACGGCGCCGTGAAGAACCCGCGCGATCCGACGCGTGTCCCCGGCGGATCCTCTGGCGGCAGCGCCGCCGCCGTCGCCGCCCACCAAGTGTACGGCGCGCTCGGCACCGACACCGGTGGATCCATCCGGCAGCCCGCCGCGATGTGCGGCATCGTCGGGCTCAAACCAACGTACGGCCGGGTGTCTCGACGTGGCGTCGTGGCGTTTGCGTCGTCACTGGATCAGGTCGGCCCGATGGGCCGCTCCGTGCGCGACGTCGCGGCGCTCTTCGACGTCATCGCCGGACACGACCCCGAAGACATGACCTCCCGCCGCGACCCGGCGCCCAACACCTCCGCCGCGCTCGACCGCGGCGTCGAAGGCCTGCGCGTTGGTGTCCCGGAGGCGTTCTTCACCGAAGGCCTCGCCCCCGAGATCGACGCCGCGGTGCGCGAAGGCATTCGAAACCTCGAAGCCCGCGGCGCCACCGTGCAGCCCGTCGACCTCCCCCACACGAAGTACGCGCTGTCGACGTATTATATTCTGTGTACCGCGGAGGCCTCTTCGAACCTCGCGCGCTACGACGGGCTACGCTACGGACACCACGCCGACGCGAAGGACCTCATCGAACACTACGAGAGGTCGCGCGGCGAGGGCTTCGGACGCGAAGTCCAGCGCCGCATCATCCTCGGCACCTACGTCCTCAGCGCCGGATACTACGACGCGTACTACCTGCGCGCGCAGAAGGTCCGAACGCTCATCCGGCGAGACTTCGAACGCGCCTTCGATGACGTCGACGTCATCGCCACGCCCACCACGCCGCAGGTCGCGTTCGAGATCGGCGCCAAGACCCGCAACCCACTCGAGATGTACCTGTCCGACGTCTATACGCTCTCGGTGAACCTCGCCGGGCTCCCTGGCGTGAGCGTCCCGGTGGGTGACCGCGACGGCCTCCCGATCGGCTTGCAGCTCATCGGCAAGTGGTTCGACGAAGCCGGCCTCCTCGCGACCGCGGCGGCCGTCGAGGCGAGTCAGTCCGGGATGCAGGCGCCCGGCGAGCCCATCGCGCCGAAGCAGTAGTAGTCGTTGCGACACGTCGACTGCGAGCCGCCGTTCGGGCACTCCGCGAGACACAGCGAGAACATCCCCGGGAACGCGTAACACTGCGAGCTCGACGGGCACGGGTTGTTCATCGCATCGCAGTACTGCTTCGTGCAGTAGCCACCTGGCCACCCCTGGAACTGCAGGCACGTGAGCCCCGCCGCGCAGGCTTGGTCGTTCGTGCACGCGGAGCCGACGGGGTCTCCGTTCGGGTTCGTCGAACCCGAGCTCACCGGCCAGCAGACCTTCTGCGGATCGATGCCGAGCTGAATGCAGCCGTAACCCATGCGGCACTCGGCCGTCGTCGTGCAGGTGTCCAGGCACAGGTCCTGTCGCGGTCCGAAGTCACGGCAGTCCGAACCGGCCGGGCACATCGCGCCCTGCGGTCCGCAGTTCTGCGTGCAGTAACCATCGGGGAAGCCGCTGCTGTCCTCGATGCAGAACCCCAGCGGACCGCACGACCCGGCGCTCATGCAAGCGTCGCCGACCGGCGTCACGACACCCGCGTCCGGCGGCGGCGGCGGACCACCGCCGTCCCAGATCCCACCGTCGCGCACGCCACCGTCCGGCGGCGACGGGCACACACTCGTGCCGCCGCCCGGGAGCTGGCAGGTGTCACCCGGTGGGCAGAACGGCGCGAAGCAGCACTGGTTGTTGCGGCTGAGCGGCATGCACTGCCCCGCCGCGCACGCGAGCTCGAAGGGACAATCGCAGTCGTTGAAACACTCCGGAGGCGGAGGGCAGACCAGCTGACACGAACCGAACACACAGTCCCAATCACCGCGCTGCCCCTGCGGGCAGATCGGCCGACCGAGGTCGCGGAAACAATCGCTGTCGACGTTGCACATCGCCGTCCCCGCATCACGTGGCGGGGGCATCACGATCCCACCGTCCCGCGGAGGGGGCGGCGTCACGACACCGCTGTCCCGCGGCGGCGTGATCGGACCACCGTCGCGCGGCGTGATGATCGAGCCGCCGTCCCGCGGGCCCTGGTTGACGCCGGTGTCGGCCGAGCTGCCGAGCTGCTCGAGCATGTCGACCTGCGCGCGTCCGCAGCCGACGAGCAGGAGGAACGGGGCGGCGAGACGGAGGGCGCGCATACGGCTGACTCTACTGCATAGGCGCCGGTTTCGGCTCGGTCGTTCGACCACCCTCCTCCACGCCCCCGACGAGACCTTTCAGGTCCTCGATGACCATGTACAGGCTCGGCACGAGCAGCAGGATCACGAGCGTAGCGAACAGCACGCCGAACCCGAGGCTGATGGCCATCGGGATGAGGAAACGCGCCTGAACCGAAGGCTCGAAGATCATCGGCGCAAGCCCGAAGAACGTAGTCAGCGAAGTGAGCAAAATGGGACGGAAGCGACGCTGCCCGGCGAGCAGGATGGCCTCGAACGGCGTCTCGCCCGCGTCGCGGAACGCGTTCGCCGCGTGCACCAGCACCAGGGAGTCGTTGACCACGATCCCGGAGACCGCGACCAACCCCATGATGCTGATCAGGCTGAGGTCGTAGCCCATGATCACGTGGCCGGCGACGGCCCCCACGAGCCCGAACGGAATCGCCGACATCACGACCACCGGCTGGATGTAACTCCGGAACGGGATCGCGAGCAGCGCGAAGATCACGAACAGCACGAGCTTGAAACCCGACTTCAGACTCGCGAGTGACTCGTCGCTGCGACGACGCTGCCCCTCGAACGAATACTCGAGCCCGGGGAACGATGCGACGAGATCCGGCAACACGTCGGAACGCAGCGCGGCGAGGATCTTGTCGGCGTTGGCCACGCCGCGCACGGTGTCGGCCGACACCGTGACGACCCGTCGACCGTCGGCGCGTTTGATCGTGGTGTACGAGCTGCCGCGCACGACGTCGGCCGCGACGTACAGCGGAATCTCTCCACCGGCGGGCGTGCGGATCATCAGGTTCTCGATGTCGTACTCACTCTCGCGCTCGGACTCCGGGCGACGAACCATGACGCGAATCTCGTCGCGCCCGCGCTGTTGGCGGAGCGCCTCCGCGCCGAAGAAGGCGCTGCGCACTTGGCGGCCGACCTCCGTCGCGGTGAGGCCGAGGCTCTCGCCCTCCGGCGTGAGCTTGAAGTCGAGCTGCGGTTTACCGGCGGAGAAGCCGTCGTCGATGTCGCGCACGCCGTCATAGCTGCCGAGGTAGCCGGCGAGCTGCGCCGCTGCGTCCTCCAAGACCTCGATCTGCGTGTGGCTCAGCTCGACCTCCAGCGACGCTCCGGCGCCGGGTCCGGTGCTGTAATCGAAGCTGAGGGAGTCGAGCCCGACGAGGTCCGAGACGTCGTCGCGCCACAGGCGCGCGAAGTCCGCGGCGGAGATGTCGCGTTGGTCGCTCGGGACCAGGAAGACCTGCACGTTGGCGTAGTGGCTCCCGGCGCCGCCTCCGCGCGCCGGTCCGGGCCCGCCGCCGCCGCTGAGGACCGACCCGACCTGCGCGTAGACGCCGCGGACGATCGCGTCGCCGCCGTTGCGTTCGATGATGTCGCGCGCGGCGTCGAGCAGCCTTCGGTTCACGACCTCCGTCTCCTCGACGTTCACCCCGAACGGGAGCGCGGCCTTCGCGGTGATGACGTCGGAGTCGACCTTCGGCATGAACGTGAAGTTCAGGCGGCCGCTCGCGAGGAAGCCGAACGTGATGATCAGGACGCCGACGGCGGTGGCGATCGTGAGCCCTCGGTGCTCGACCGCCGCCCGCGCGGCCGGCGCGTAGCGGTGCTCGATGAACCGTTTGAGGAGCGCTGAGAACTTGTGCTGAGGGCGCTCGAGGAACTTCACCCAGCCGGGCTTCGCGGCCTCTTCCTCCTCGGGCGTCAGCTCGCGCTCCGCCCACAGCTCGTCTTGGCTGCGTTTGTGCGCGGGGAGGAACGGGTCGATGAAGAACCGACGCAGGATCTTGCCGAGGCGTCCGCGGTGCCCGAGGTGCGCCGGGAGGATGAACAGCGACTCGACGAGGGAGATCGCGAGGACACACACGACGATCGACGGGATGACGCGGAAGAACTTCCCGGAGACGCCGGGGACCATGAACAGCGGCGTGAACGCGACGATCGTGGTGAGGACGGAGAAGACGACTGGGACGGAGATCTGCTTGGCGCCGATCACCGCGGCCTTGCCCCGCGCGATGCCTTGCTCGCGCATCTCGAAGATGTTCTCGCCGACGACGATCGCGTCATCGACGACGACGCCGAGCGTGATGATGAACGCAAACAGCGAGATCATGTTGATGGACACGTCCATCGCCGGGAGGAGGATGAGCGATCCGAGGAACGAGATCGGGATGCCCATCGTCACCCAGAACGCGAGGCGCAGGTTGAGGAACAGCCCGAGGACGATCAGCACCAGGACCAGCCCGAGCTGCGCGTTGCGCAGGAGTAGATCCATGCGCTCGCGATACATCTCGGAGCGATCGTTGAGGGTGTCCATCGCGAGCCCCGGCGGGAGGAGCGGCTCGGCGCGCGCACGGTAGCCGAACACGGCGTCGGCGACTTCGATCGGCGTCTGGTCGCCGCTGCGGTAGACGTTGATCATCACGGCGGGTTTGCCGTTGAACGTGGCGCTCTGGTCGGTGTCTTCGAAGCCGTCGGTCACGATACCGAGGTCCCCGACCGTGACGACCGAGCCGTCCGAAGCGGTGAGCACCGGGATGTCCTCGAACTCCTGCCCGCGATCGCGACGCTCCGCGGTCCGGACGAGGATCTCGCCGCCCGCCGTCTTGACGCCACCGCCAGGGAGCTCCCGCGCGCTCCGCGAGATGGCCTGCGCGACCTGCTCCAACGTGACGTCGTAGCGCCGCAAGTTACCTTGCGGGACGTCGACGCTGATCTCGCGCGGACGAACGCCGTCGAGCTCGACGTACGTGATGCTCGGGTCGAGGAGCAGCTCGTCGCGCGCGCGGTCGGCGAGCTGGCGGAGGACCTCCTCGGATTGATCGCCGTAGATGACGAGGGAGATCACCCCGCGCCGGTTCGTCAGGAGGCTCACCACGGGGCGTTCGATCTCGTCGGGGAACGACGTGATGCGATCCACCGCGCTCTTCACGTCCTGCAGCGCCTTGTTGGGATCGGTACCGAGCTCGAGCTCGACGGTGACCCCCGCGGCGTTTTCGTTGGCGGACGACGTCACCCGCTTCACGCCGTCGAGCGCGCGGATCTCCTCCTCGATCGCGAGGACGATGCCCTGCTCGACCTCCGACGGGCTCGCGCCGGGGTACGGGACGCCGATCTGGACGATGTCCATCTCGAACTCGGGGAAGATCTCCTGCTTCACCTGGAGCCCGACGATCACGCCGCCAATGAGCAGCACCGCCATCAGCAGGTTGGAGGCGACGGGGTTCTCGGCCATCCAGGCGACGGCGCCCTTCATGGGGAGGCGCGGCTTCATGGCGTCGCCTCGTGGGCTGGTTTCTTCGCGGGCCGCGCCGCGGTCGGTGGCGCCGCCTTGTCTTCCGAGTCCGAGGTGCGAATCGCCATGCCGACGATCGGCGTCGCGAGGCGCGAGGCGATGACACGATCGTTTGCGTTCAAACCTCGGTCGATGAACACGACGTCACGGCCGCGCCAGGACACGTGGACGTCCTGGATCCGCAGCGTGTCGTCGGGCGCGGCGATCCACACCGCGTTTCCGTCGCGCAGCGCGCGGCGCGGGAGCTCGGCGACGCGCGGCAGCGTGCGCCCCTCGATGTCGACGCGAACGTAGGCGCCGAGGAGGAGCGGGAGGCTCTCTTCGTCCTTGGTCTCGAGGCCGAGCGGATCCTTCACCTCCACGAGGAGGCGCGCCATGCGGCCCTTGGGATCCAGCTCGCCGAGCAGGCGAATGACACGCCCTTCCCGTTCGACCGGCGTCTTGCCGACCTCCTGCACGATCGACGCACGTGCGCCCTCACCGCCACCGACGCCCGGGACTTCGATCCACCGAAGCTCCGCGACCGGCACGGACACCTGCACCCAGAACGTATCGGTCCCGACGAGCGTCGCGAGGTTGGTCGTCGGCCCGACGAGCTGCCCGACCTCCACGGCCTCCTCCTTCACCATCGCGTTGAAGGGCGCCCGCACCGTCGTGCGGTCCACGTTGAGCTGCGCGCGTTCGACCGAGGACTTCGCGGAGGCCACCGCCGCCTTCGCCGACGCGAGCTGCGGCTCGCGGAGCGCGAGCGAGCGGCCCGTCTCGGTCGACTTCGACGGGTCACCCACGAGCTTCCACTCGCGCGACGCGACCTCGCGGCGCCCCTCCTCGAGCTTCAGCTGCGTCTCATTCTGCAGCACCGCGGAGCGCGCCTGGTCGAGTGCGAGCTGGTACTCGCGCGCGTCGATGCGCACCAGCGTGTCGCCCTTCTTCACGACGCCGCCGGGCACGAGCGCGTCGGCGTGGCGAACGACGCGGCCCTGCACTTCGGGGCGCAGCTGGATCATCTGGGCGGGCACGATCGTCCCCATCGCCGAGACGGTGGTGGCGCGATCCTTCACCACGACGTCGATGACCTCGACCAGCGCGGGCTTGGGTGGGCGCTTCGTGCGCTGCGGACGCGACGACGTCTTCACGAGCACGAAGGCCGCTCCGAGGGCGAAGAGGATCACCGCGATGGGGGGCGTAGACGGGGGTCGACGAGGAGCTGCTCATGGCTTGGCCTTCGTTTCAGTGGATTCATCGGCGGCGGAGAGGAGCTCCGGCCGCTCGAGCTCTCGCATCCAGCTCCCGCCGAGCGAACGGCAGAGCTGGATGCGGTACGAGATGAGTTGACGCTGCGCGGAGAGCTGCTGCTGCTCCACTTGCTGGAACTGCCGCAGCGCGGTCAGCACCTGGAGGTACTCGGTGAGCCCGGCGAGGTAGCGGTTGAGCGCCTCGTCGAGCGTCTTCTTCGCGGCGTCGGCCTGACGGTCGATCTCGACGAGGTACTCGCGCTGCCGCTTCTCGCGCGCGAGCGCGTCCTCAACCTCCTGGAACGCGACGAGCACGGTCTGCCCGTAGGCGGTGACGGCGTCCTCGAGCGTGGCCTCCGCGGCGTCGACGTCGGCGGCGCGGCGACCGCCGTCGAAGATGGGGGCGAGGAGGGAGGCGGTGAGGCTACGGATGATGCCGTCGAAGAAGGTCGCAATGCTGAAGATCTGCAGACCCAAGGAGCCATCCAGGCGCAACGCAGGGAACCGCGCGGCGATCGCGGCGCCCACCCGGTAGTCGGCCGCGACCACGCGCGCTTCCGCGGCGCGCACGTCGGGGCGCCGACGCACCAACTCCGCGGGGACCCCGATCCCCGGCAGCGGCGGCAGCTCGGGGAAGGCGTCTTGGCCCGCCAGCTCCACCTGTTTCGGAGGCGCGCCGAGGAGCACCGCGAGCTGGTTTTCCAACGTCTGGATCCGCGCCTGTACGAGCGGACGCTGCGCCTTGGCGCCCGCGACCTGCTGGCGCTGCTGCAGGACGTCGAGCGCCGTCGCGAGGCCCTCGCCGAAGCGCGCTTCCGTCAGCTCGAGGTAGGTGTCGTTGGCTTCGACCTGCGCGTCGATCAACTGAAGGACCGCGCGCTGCTCGACGAGCTGGTACCAGGCCTCCGCGACCTGCGCAGAGATGGACATCGCCATCGCGTCCACGTCGTAGCGCGACGCGAGCACGTCGAAGTCGGCCGCGCTCGTCTGAGACTTGATGCGGCCGAAGACGTCGAGCTCGTAGCCCGCGGCGAGCTGAAGCTGACCGCTGTTCTGCTCGACGATGCCGAAGATCGGCGAGCCGTCCGGGTTGCGGCCCGTCGGGAACGCGCGCTGCGAGTGCGAGATGTTTCCGGAGGCATCGAGCGTCGGCCACCAAGCGGCGTTCGCTCCGTCGGACACCGCCATCGCCCGCTCCAGCCGCAGGAACGCCCGCCTCAGATCCAGGTTGTGCGAAAACGCCCGCTTCTCCAGGTCGTCCAACGCGTCGTCCCCGAACGCCGACCACCACCGGCCCTCGGCGACGCTGCTCGTCGCTGTCCCGCCCGAGAACTGCTCCGGCACGATCACCGGCGCGGGGCGCTCGTGATCCACCGGGTGCAACCAAGCGCAGCCGCTCAGCGTCGCCGTCATCGCGAGGACCGCGCGCCTCATCGTGCGGACCTCGACTTCGTCGCTTTCGAAACAGGCGCGATGCCGTCGTGAATCATCGCGACGAGCTCCTTGACGTAGGTACTGGCGGACATCCGCGTCGACACGCCGATGAGCTCGAGAAAGACATAGTTGTGCAGGCTCCCCATGAAGACGCGCGCGAGGATCTCGGGCTCGACGGGCGCGATGCGGCCGAGCTCCATCTCCGCTTCGAAGTAGCTCGTGAACGCCGCGAGCGCCGCCCTCGGACCCCGCTTGCGGTGCATGAACCGCGAAGGTTGGGTGGTCTCGTGGGCCCACAGTCGCATCACGCGCGGAACCAACAGCCGGAGGTAGTCGACGATTTCGAGGCAAACGCTCGTTAACGAATCTTGAAAATCGCCCTGCCCCACGACGCCCCCGAGCAACCCCTCGAAGTCGAGCTCCGGGATGCCCATCGCCTCGTGAAAGAGCGCCTCCTTGGTCTTGAAGCGCTTGAAGAGCGTGCCCTCGCTACAGCCGGCGGCCTTGGCGATCTCGGCCGTCGACACGTCGTAGCCGTGGGTGAGGAACAGCTCCCGAGCGACGGCCAGGAGCGCCGCCTGATCGATGCGGGTCGGCCGTGCCATGAGTGAGCACTTACTCACTAACTCTCGGGCGGG
Source organism: Deltaproteobacteria bacterium (assembly GCA_040218735.1). GTDB lineage: Bacteria > Myxococcota > Kuafuiibacteriia > Kuafuiibacteriales > Kuafuiibacteriaceae > JAUHYN01. The sequence goes on along the minus strand of JAVJQW010000041.1, from coordinate 85,805 downwards.
TCAAGCGCGGGGCAGCCCCGCCCCCTCGAACGTCTCAACGTGAACGCGGACGGCAGGTGAGCCCGGCGGTCAGGGGACCGCGGTCGATCGGCGCTCGATGGATCTGGCGGCCCGTCCGCGCATCGAAGGCGATCAGCTCCTGCTCGTTCAGGCCTCCGATGAGGAGGATGCCGCCGGGGAACGGCGCCACCCCCATGATCCAACCGTCGTGACCGTCGAGCTTCAGAAGCGTCGTGTCGAGGTCGTCGAAGGTCGTGACGTAGACCTCGTCCGCGGCGTGCCAGGACCCGACGACCACGTCCTCGTAAGTGCCCACCCGCGAGACGAACATCGAACGCTCGCTCGAGGCGCGTCCCAGGACGGCGTCGTTGAAGTCATCGAACACGGCGATCTGGGTCGGACGCTCACCGACCACGACCCAGCCCCGCGACGACCCCGCGACCGCGGTGCACGGAACGCCCAACGCCACCTCCGACACCTCGCCCGACGCGAGGTCGAACAACGTCGCGTCGTGGCCGTCCGACGAAGACTCGGTGCACCCGACGACGAGGTCACCCTCCCAAGCCAAACTCGTGAAGCTCGTGGGCGGTATGGAGATCCCCGTCGGCACCATTTGAGCGGTGAGCGGATCGATGCGCGCCAATACCGTCTCGCCGCCCCGGCGCGTCGCCACACACTCGAACCCAGCGAGCACGGCGAGCGGGTCGACGCCCCCGTCGCGTCCACCGTCGCGGACCCCCGCGTCGGTCGAGAAACCGGCGTCCGGCGAGGTCCCGGCGTCGCCCCCGGCGCCGAAGAGCAGCCCGGTCTCCGCCGTACACCCGACCTGGACGAGCCCCAACACCAACACCCACGTCCGCATCATCCGCAGAATACCGGACCCAGCGAAAGACTACACACACCGGTGTCACCTCCCCGCTTGACGCGACCCCCGTCGAACCGCGATCTCGGGGTCGGGCGGCGGCGGAGGAACCATGAAGAGACCGATCATCCTCACCTTCACGATTGTCGCGGCCTGCTCGTCCCACACGGCCGATCCCGACCCGAACCCCGCCGACGGCGGCGCGATGGAACGCGACGCCGGCGCCGCCGAACGCGACGCGGGCGAAGCGCGCGACGGAGGCCCCGCCATCCCATGTGACGCCGCCGGCCCCGTCGTCGTCACCTTCGACACCGAAGACGGCGAGACCCTCGAAGCCGACCTCTACACCACGGGCCAGACCAACGCCCCCGTCGCCGTGCTCCTGCACATGATCCCGCCGGGCAACGACCGTTCGAACTACCCGGCCGCCTTCATCACCGAGCTCACCCAGCGCGGCATCAACGTGCTCAACGTCGACCGACGCGGCGCGGGCGGCAGCACCGGCACCGCACGCGACGCCTTCCAAGGCCCCGACGGCAAGCTCGACCCGAAGGGCGCCGTGGACTTCCTCGCCGCGCACGACTGCGGCTTCGACCTCGCGCGGCTCGCGATCGTCGGCGCGTCCAACGGCACGACGTCCGCCGTCGACTACACCGTCCACGCCGACAGCACCGACGGGTGGACGAGCCCCAAGGCGCTCGTGTTCCTCACCGGCGGCGCGTACACCGAAGCGCAGAACCGCATCGCGAACACACGCGCCGCCTTCGACCCGCTCCCGATCCAGTTCGTCTACTCCACCGCCGAGCGCGGCTGGAGCGTCGGCTACGAGCCGAACAAAGCCGCAGGCTGGCGGTTCGACGAGTACACAAACGGCGCGCACGGCACGCGGATGTTCGACGAGGTCGCGCAGTCGATGACGGACGTCGCCGCGTTCCTCGAAGGCGCGCTGTGAATCGGCGCGTCGAGCTCACACTCGCGTGGGCCGGCGCGATCGTCCTCCTCCTCCTGCACCTCGACTTCTGGCGCAGCGCACGCCCCGCGCTGGTGTTCGGCTTCGTGCCGGAGGAGCTGATGTACCGCGTCGTCTGGATGGTCGGCGCGGTCGTCTACCTGTGGTTCTTCACGGCGCGCATCTGGCGAGGTGACCCGTGATCATCGGCGTCGCGCTCGCGCTCTACGTGCTGCTGGTGATCGGCATCGGGATCGCGTCGAACCGAAAGAGCGACGCCTCCCCCGAGGACTACTTCCTCGCGGGCCGCGGGCTCGGCAGCGTCGTCTTGTTCATGGCGTTGTTCGGGACCAACTGCACCGCGTTCGTCCTCGTCGGCATCCCCGGGCGCGCCTACCACGACGGCGTCGCGGTCTTCGGCGTGAACGCACCGATCATCGCGCTCGGCATCCCACTGTGTTTCTGGCTTATCGGCTCCCCCGCGCGACGCATGGGGATCCGGCTCGGCGCGCTCACTCCTGCCGAGCTCTACCGCAAACGCTTCGACAGCCGCGCGCTCGGCTTGCTCCTGTTCGCGGTCTACGCGCTCTACACGATCCCGTACATGGTCACCGCCGTGAAGGGCGCCGCCGTCACGCTGACGGGCGTCACCGACGGCGCCGTGCCCCAGTGGGTCGGCGGCCTCGCGGTCATGTCGGTCGCGCTGCTCTACACGACGGTCGGCGGGATGCGCGCGACCGCGTGGACCAACGTCTTCCAGGGGACGCTGTTCCTCGTCTTCATGGTCGTGGGCTTCGTGTTGATCGCACGCTCGCTCGGTGGCTTCGAAGCCGCGACGGTCGCGGTGCAGAACCACGACCCGAGCCTCCTGCAGATCAAGGACGGACCGCTCTACACACCGGGCGGGTGGACGTCATGGAGCTTCGCCATCACGCTCACGGTGATCGGCTTCCCGCACATGCTCGTGCGGTTGATGGCCGGCAAGAGCGAGGACGCGCTCCGCACCGTCTCGCGCTTCTATCCGATCGCGCTGCTGCTGCTGTGGGTCCCGGCCGTGATGCTCGGCGTGTGGGGCGCCGCCGCGTTCCCCGGGCTCGAGGGGCGCGCCTCCGATCGAATCTTCTCGCTGATGTCCGCGAACCACCTGCCCGCCGCGTTCGGATCGCTCGGGTTCGTCGCGGTGCTCGCCGCCGTGATGTCGACGCTCGACGCGCAGATCCTCGTGCTCTCCTCGATGCTCGTGCGCGACGTGCTGAAGGCGCCGAAGGACGCCGTGCGCGCGGGGCGTTGGTTCGGGCTCGCGGTCTCCGTGGTGGTGTTCGTCCTGTCGGTGACGTGGGGATCGTCGGTCTTCGAGATCGCGAGCTTCGCGTTCTCCGGTTACGTGACCCTCGCGCCCGTGCTCTTCCTCGGCGTGCGCTGGAAGGCGTGCACCCGCGAAGGCGCGATCGCGTCGATCGTCGTGGGCAACGTGGTGCTGCTGCTCGGCGTCGCGAAGGTGCTGCCGACGTTCGGGTTCCTGCCGGTGTTCTGGGCGCTCGTCGCGGGCACGATCACCGCGATCGTCGTCAGCCGCTTCACGCGCGGGACCGGCGACGTCGCGCTCGCCTTCAGTTGAGTTGATCGGGCGAGGGGGTGAACGTCACGGTCTGGACGATCTGTCCGCCGTGGTGATGGGTCATTCGCCAGCGGTCGTCCTCGCGGACGAACACGTTCGTCGCCGCGATCCGCGCGTCGGCGATGTGCTCGACACAAGTCACGACCGCGAGGTCCCCGGCGATCTGAACCTGCGCGTCGTGGCACTCCACCTTCGCCGGCGTGACCTGCCCGCTCAGGATCCCCATCCAGCTGGCCATCACGTGGACGCGCCCGACCAACACGTCCCAGCCCGGGTGTGTGCAGGTGACGAGCGCGTCCTCCGCCCAGATTGTGTCCATGCGATTCACATCCCCCGCCGAGAACGCGGCGTAGAACGCCGAGTTCGCGGCGAGGACTTCGGCCTGTCGGTCGCTCACGTCGTTCGAAGATAGCGCACTCGACTCCGGCGCGTCAGAACGGGATCTCGCAGTTCCCTTCGATGCACAGCTCCGGCGCCGGGCAGTCGATGTCCTCGGTGCACTCCGGCCCCGCGTCACGCGGGCCGCCGTCGCGAACGCCGGCGTCGGGCATCGGCCCGGCGTCGGGGCGCGGGCCTGCGTCGCGGACGCCGCCGTCCATCTCCTCTTCGTCGCAGTCGTCACCTTCGGAGCGGATCGCGGTGTCGAAGTGGACGGTCGCCGAGGCGCCGAACTCCACGGAGCGCGCGAACAGCGCGCCGTAGAGCTCGGCGGAGGCGCCGAAGCGAACGAGCGCCCGCGGTGCGTAGAGGTTACCGCCGAACCGGGCGGAGGCGGAGAGATCGATCGTGTCGCTCCCGCCCACGTACGTACGCGTTCGCGCCGGAGCGTCGGCCGAGCCGAAGCGCGCCGCGGCGCGCACCGCGAGGTTGCCGCGGATGAACAGATCGATCTCCGCATCCTCGGACGCGATGTCGATCGTGAGCGGACCGTCGATCAACATGTCGCCGTCCACGAACAACACGACGCGCCCTTCGACGCGGAGCGTGAGGTTCGGTGCATCGATCGACGTGACGTAGTAGCGGCCGCACGGCAGCGTCATCGACGTCGGACCTTGGCCGCCCTCCCACGTCGTGGAGGTGAGCACTCGCGGCGCCTCGTCGTTGTCGTTGTTCGCGGGATCCGAAGCCCACGAGGTGAGCGCGCCGATGTCGAGGATTTCGTCGGCCCCACACGGGCACGGCGCTGCGGTCTGCACGGGGCCGCGGATGATGCCGCCGGTCGCGCGGACCTGCGGACCGACCGTGGCATTCGCAGGCACCTTCAGTGTGCCCTCGATGTTGAAGCGCCCCGAGACGTTGCCGTTGAAGAACGCGTTGCGACCGATGTCGGTCGAGGAGTTGGACTGAACCGCGTCGCCGTTCGCGTAGACGGTGCCGAGGACCTCGCCCTCGGGGCCCACGCTGAACCCGCCGCCGTGGATGAACGCAGAGCCGCGCGCCGTGAGTTTGCCGTCGATGTCGAGCGCGCCGTTCGAGCCCAGGCTCCCGTCGTCGAGGATGTTCGCGCCGCCGTAGGGGCCGACGGTGGAGTCGAACGCGTCGAGCGACAGCTGCGATCCGACGGACGTGCCCTCACAGGTGCAGAGCGCGAAGCGGAACGTGTCCTCCGCGATCTCGCCCGCACACTCGCCGCCGCCGCCGACGATCACGACGCTCCCGGAGCCGCTGCAGAACTCGGAGCGCGTCTGCGTCAGCGGGTCGCCGCCGTCCCGACCGCCGTCGCCAACACCGCCACCGCCGTCGCCGTCGCCGCCGGTGCCGCCGTCGCCGTCGCTACCGCCGTCGTCGCCACCGTTGACGGACATGCCGCCGTCGCGGCCGTCGATGTCGTCGTCACCGCCGCCGCCGGGCTCGTCGGAGCAGGCGCCGAGCGCGAGGGCGAGACCGAACAAGACGATCGAAGGGAGTCGTCGCATCGCGACGAGCGTAGTCCGCGGCGACGCGCGCACCGAAGCTGACGACGACGCAAACCGAATTCCCGCAGTCGACGTGACATCAAGCGAGGCGCTTACGGAACCGGTTCGCGCTCAGCCCGAGGATACTTGCGCCAAAAAGTCCCAACGCGATCATCGGGAACCACAGGTCCGCGATCGTCGCGCCCTTGAGCAACACCGCCCGCAGGATCTGAACGTAGTAGCGCACCGGGTTCACGGAGGAGATCGCTTGGATCCAATCCGGCATGTTCTCCACGGGGCTCATGAATCCGGACAGCAGGATGGCCGGCATGATGAAGAAGAACCCGCCGAGGATCGCCTGCTGCTGATTCTTCGCCATCGTACTGATGAACACCCCCGTCCCCAGCGTGCTCATCAGGTAGAGCACCGTTCCGAGGCCGAGCGCGAGGAGCGAGCCGCGCACGGGGACGTCGAAGACGTGGGTTCCGACCGAGATCACCACCCCCGCCGCCACGAGACCGATCGCGCCGAAGGGGAGCACCTTGCCGAGGAGCAGGACGAGCGGACGCATCGGCGTCACGAGCAGCTGCTCGATCGTGCCGAGCTCCTTTTCGCGCGCGATGCTCATCGCGGTGATCACCGTCGTGACGATCAGCAGCACCATCGCCGCGACGCCCGGCACCATGTACACCGGGCTCTCGAGCGACGGGTTGTAGAGCACGCGGGGCTCGATCGTGATCGTCGGCAGCGTCGGCGCCGCACCGCGCAGCCCCGCCGCCGCCTCCATCCGTGTGCGGATCGCGGTGATGCCACGCTGCTGCGCGAGCTGCGTGACGTGCGCGATTGCAGCCTGCGCCCGGATGGGATCCGTGCCGTCGACGAGCGCTTGAACGTCGACGGTGCGGCCGTGCGCGAGGTCGTCCGCGAAGCCGCGCGGGAGCACGACGACGACGCTCGCCGTCCCCTCTTCCAAGGGGTGCCCCGGACCGTCGGTCTCAGGCGCGGGCACGAGCGTCCCGTCGGCGAACAACGCGCTGACGAAGTCACGGCTCGCGTCGGACCGATCGTCGTCGACGATTGCGGCGGGGACGCGATCCACGTCGAGGTCGACCGCGAAGCCGAGCAACGTCAGTTGGAGGACGGGCGCGATGAACAGCACGGCGAACATCCGCTTGTCGCGGAACGTCTGCCTAAGCTCTTTGCGCATCACACTTCGCAACGCGTTCCACATCAGTCCAACCGCCTTTCGAATTTCATCGTCGTCACGCCGATGATCACGACACCGATCGCGACCAGGCTGAGGAGCGCCGGCCACAGCTGCGCGAAGCCGCGGTCCTGCAGCAGCACGCCGCGCATGATCGCGATGAGGTAACGCGCGGGGACGATCCTCGCGACGACCTGGAGCGGCGCCGGCATGTTCTCGATGGGGAAGAGGAACCCGCTCAGCAGCAGCGACGGGAGGATCGCGCTCACCGCGCCGATCTGCGTCGCGACCTGCTGGCTCTTGGTCACCATGCTGATGAAGAGCCCCTGCCCGAGCACACACACCAGGAACAAGACGACCGCGATCAGCAGGATGAGGAAGTTGCCTTGCAGAGGGACGCCGAACAGCAACGTCCCCAACGCGAGCACCAGGACGAACTGCACGATGCCGAGCGCGACGTACGGGAGCATCTTCCCGAGGACGACGCTCATGCGATCCACCGGCGTCGCGAAGAGCTGCTCCATCGAGCCGCGCTCCCACTCGCGCGCGACGGTGAGCGCGGAGAGGAGGACCGCGAGCACCGCGAGGATCACCGCCACGAGGCCGGGGACCACGAACCACGCCGACTCCATACGCGGGTTGAACCAGGTGCGGACGCGCGCTTCGATCGGCGGGTCGATCTCCCCGACGAGCCGCTGCATCTCCGCCTGCCCGGCGGCCGCCGCGTACGCGAGCGCGATGCGGGCCGTCGTCCCGTCGGCGCCGTCCATGACGAGCTGGAGCTTCGTGGCGTCACCACGCATCGACGACGCCGCGAACCCGCGCGGGACGATCAAGGCCGCCTTCATCGCGTCGCGCCGCAGCAGCGGCTCGATCTCCGCCTCGGTCTCGAGCTGCATGACGACGTCGAACGCGTCCGACACGTCGAGGCGCTGGATGAACGCGCGCGAGGCGGCGGTGCGATCGCGATCGACGACGGCGATATGCACGTCCTCGACGTCGAAGCTCACCGCGTACCCGAACAACAGCACGAGCACCAGCGGGAGGCCGAGCGCGAGGTACACGACCTGCGGGTCGCGCAACATGTGGAGCGTCTCCTTCTGCGCGAGCGCTCCGAGCCGGATGAGGAATCGCTTCATCCCGCCACCGCCAGGAAGACGTCCTCCAGCGTGGCGTCGACGGCCTTCCTCGTGAGGGCTCCGCCGACGACGGCCTGGAGGCGGTCCGGGTTCGTGAGGTTCGGGTCGTAGCGAATGTGGACCCCGGCGCCGAAGGGGTGCGCTTCGATGACGCCGTCCTGTGCGGCCCAGGTGCGAATGGAGCGGCGGACGTCGGGACCGTCGAAGCGCACGAGCGCACCCGGGACGTACTCGGCTTTGAGGCCGGCGGGGGTGTCGAGCGCGACGAGCTTGCCGTCGACCATGAGGCCGATGCGATCGCAGTACTCGGCTTCGTCCATGTAGTGCGTCGTCACGAAGATCGTGGTGCCGGTCGCGGCAAGGTCACGGATGAGCCGCCAGAAGCGGCGGCGGGACTCCGGATCGACGCCCGCGGTGGGTTCGTCGAGGAAGAGGATCTTCGGTTCGTGGAGGAGCGCGGAGGCGAGCGCGACACGCTGCCGGGTGCCGCCGGGGAGCGCGCCGGTCATGGTGTCGGCTTCGTCCGCGAGGCCAACGCGCTCCAGGCACAGCTCGATGCGTTCGTTGAGTCGTTTGAATGGAACGCCGTAGGCGCCCCCGAAGAACTCGAGGTTCTCGCGCACGTGCAGGTCCATGTAGAGCGAGAAGCGCTGGGACATGTAGCCGATGCTGCGCTTCACGCCTTCCGGGTCCGCGAGCACGTCGATCCCCGCGACGCGCGCAACGCCGTCCGTGGGCATGAGGAGGCCACAGAGCATGCGGATCGTCGTCGATTTCCCGGCGCCGTTCGCGCCGAGGTAGCCGAAGATCTCGCGCTGCTTCACTTCGAACGACACCGCGTCGACCGCGGTGAAGTCACCGAAGCGGCGGGTCAGGCCCTGGACCTCGATCGCGTTCACGCTGCACCTCGGACCGTCGCGAGGAAGACGTCCTCGAACGTGGCGCTGGGTTGCGAGCGCCGGTAGTCGGCGAGGAGCGCGGTGGGGTCACCTTCGACGAGGAGGCGCCCTTCGAAGAGGAGCCCGACGCGGTGGCAGCGTTCGGCTTCGTCCATGTACGCGGTGGAGACGATGACCGCCATGCCCTCCTCCACCAGCTCGAAGAGCAGCGCCCACAGCTCGCGGCGGCTGACCGGGTCGACGCCGTTGGTGGGTTCGTCGAGGATCAGGACGTCGGGGCGCGACAGGAGCGAGCAGGCGAGCGCGAGTTTCTTGTACATGCCGCCGGAGAGCGCGTCGGCGCGTCGGTCGGTGAAGCGACCGAGGCGCGTGATGCCGAGGAGACGCTCCCGCCGCTCTTGGTAGGTCGCGCGATCCAGGCAGAACATCTTCGAGAAGAAGTGCAGGTTCTCGTCGACCGAGAGATCACCGTAGAGGCTGTACTGCTGCGGCATGTAGCCGATCGACGAACGCACGTGTTCGTCCGTCGACATCGGGTCCTTGCCGAACACGTACGCGGCACCGTCGGTCGGCTTCATGACGCCGGCGAGGATCCTCAGCGTCGTGGTCTTGCCCGCACCGTCCGGGCCGACGAGGCCGTAGAGCTCGCCGGGGGCGACCTCGAAGGAGAGGCCGTCGAGCGCGCGGGTCTTTCCGAACGTGCGCACGAGCTCCTGGGCGATCAGCGCGCTCACGAGCCACCTCCCACCCGAACTTCGACCGGCATCCCGGGCCTCAGGCGATGGTCCGAGTTCTCGAGCTTCGCGCGCACCGCGTAGACGAGGCGGTCGCGGTCTTCCTTGGTCTGCACGTTGCGCGGCGTGAACTCGGCCTCGGCCGCGACGTGGGCGATCGTCCCGGAGAACTGCTCGTCCGGGTACGCGTCGGCCACGATGGACACACTGCGCCCCGCCTCCACCGCTCCGAGGTCGCGGTTGGGGACGTAGAAGGTGACTTCGACCTGATCGAGCTGCACGAGCGTGACGACCCGCGCACCCGGGAGCACGACCTCGCCCGGCTCGTACGCTCGGATCGAAACGACGCCGGACATCGGCGCCACCAACGTGCACTCCGCGACGACGCTCGTGGCGCGAGCGACATCGGCCTGCGCCGCGAGGATCGCGACCTTCGCCGCCTCGGCCTGCGCACGCGCCGCCTCCGCCTGCCCCTTCGCCGCTCGCGCCTGCCCCTTCGCCGCGCGGAGCTGCGCGTCGAGCGCGCGGACCTGCTCCGAGAGTTGTGTCGCGGCGGCGCTCGCACGGTCGAGATCCATCGCGGTCGCGCCCCCGGAGCCTTCGAGCTTGGAGAGCCGCTGGACCTGCCGCTCGCTCGTCCCCTGGTTCGCCTCCACCGCGGCCTTCTGCGCGCCGGCCGCCCCGACCTGCGCGGACGCGGCGTCGATCGCGGCGAGCGCGGAGGTGGCCTGCGCCGCGGCGGCGTCGGCCTGACGCTTCGCGGCGTCGTGTTTGGCCTGCGCGGCGGCGAGCATCGCGCGGGGCTCGTCGCAGGCGAGCGTCGCGATCGTGTCGCCGCGTTTCACCGCCTGCCCTTCGACGACGTCGACGGATTCCAGTCGAGCCGCGAGGCGAGCGGCGACGTCCACCGTGGTGCCTTCGACGATCCCCGACGACCCAGCGGGCCCCTCGGTGGCCGCGCGGTCGTCGCGGACCTTGAAGAAGAGCGCGAGGGCGATCGCGCAGCTGATGAGGACGAACGGGACGATGATGCGTTTCATGGGTGGCTCCCTGAGGTCTGGACGGCGACGCCGTGGACGAAGAGGCGCTCGGCCTGCGCGAGGGCGATGTCGAGCTCGGCCTTCTTCATCGCCATCTTGGCGCGGTCCAAGCCGAGCTCGGCGGTGTGCACGTCGAGCTCCGTTCCGGTGCCGGCGGACACCGCGGTCTTTGCGACCCGCAGGTAGACCTTCGTCTCCTCCAACGTGCGTGACGCGGACTCGAGATCGGCGCGCGCCGTAGCCTCCTTGGCCTCGACCTGCGCGAGGCGACGGAGCAGCTCCCGGCGCGTGGCGTCGGACATCGCTTCGACCGCGGCGGCGTTCTTCTCGAAGCCGTCCGCCTGCGCCGAGCGCAGCCCGCCGTCGAACGCGAGCCACTCCAGCTTTACGCCGAACGTGTAGACGGGGCCGAGCTCGAGCTGCAGCGCGCGTGGGTAGGCGACGCCGATGGTCCCGAACACGTCGACGGTCGGGACGATGCCGCGCGACGCGCTCTTCGCCATCGACAGCGCGGCGCTCCGTTCGTGGCGCGCCTTCGTGAGCCGCGGGTTGCTGTCGAGCTCGGGGAGCGCGGAGCCCGCCGCGAGGGCGGCGAGGTCCCCGGTCACCTCGGGAGGCGCTTCGCGACCGAGCAGCACCATCAGCTGCTCGGCGTAGCGCCTGCGTTCGTTCTTCGCGCGAGCGAGCTGCGCCGACAGCTCCGCGACGCGGACGCGCGACTGCGCGAGGGCGACGTCACTCTCGACGCCCGCCTCGGTGCGCAACGCGATACGCTTCGCGTCGCTCTCGGCGACGACGAGCGACGCGGTCGCGATCTTCTCGACGTCCCGGGCGTAGAGTGCCGCAAGGAAATTCGCTCGCACGCCGAACGCGAGCTGCGCCTTCGCCGTGTCGGTGTCGGCGCGGGCCGCCTGGACCTTCGCTTCGGCGGCGTCGGCGCGCGCACCGCGCGACAGATCGAGGACGCGGTAGCCGAGCACGAGGTCCGCGTTCACGTGGTGGATGTCGTCGATGTCCCCGACCGGCTCGAGGCCGGGGATCGGGGGGAGCTCGATGGGCAGCTGGTTCTTCGGAGCGCGCGCTACGTACTGCGCCTGGACCGACACCCGCGGCAGGTACGCGGAGGACGCTTGGTCCACAGCGGCCTCAGCCGAGGCGCTCCGGTGGGTCGCGGCCTTCAGCTCGGGGGAGCTCGAGAGCGCCTCTTCGACGGCGCTCTGCATCGTGAGCGGCGCGGCCGCGACCAGCGCGGCCAGGAGGGAGGAAGTCATCGTCACGCCCCCCTCCTTCGCAACTTCGGGGCCAGCCACGGCGCGGCGCGGCGTGCCGCGAACCTGTAGAGGTCCCGACCGCTGGCGCGCGGCGCCTGTAGAAAATCCGACAGGCGCGCTAGACCCGAGGCATGTCGGAGCGTGCGGACGCCACGAGCCTCGCGTCGCTCGACGATCCGGAACGAATTTCGCACCTGCCTCCCACGGTGTCGCCGGCGGAGCTCACGAAGAACGCGCTTCGGCGTCGCGAGGTCGGCCGGATCATCCGCAGCCTCACCCGCGCGCGCGCCGCCGGGCTCACCCTCGCGGTGCTGCTGATCGTCACGCTCGCGCTGACTCAACGGCTCGACTGGCCGGGCTGGCTCGTCGCCGGGGCGGTGCTGGTCTTCACACCGATCGCGGTCTTCGATCTCCTCCGGATCGCCCGGGGCCGCGACTTCGTCCTCTCCAGCATCAGCGTCGACCTCGCGTTCGGCGTCGTCATCCAGTCGTCGGTCATCCTGATCACGGGCGGCGCCGAGAGCCCGTTCCTCGCGATCTACAGCGTCATCTCCCTGGTGGGCGGCGTGGTGCTCGAGACACGCGGCCGCGTCGGCCTCATCCTCACGCTGTGGGGGCTCGTCTGGACGATGGTCCTCGGCGCCATCTTCGGCTGGTGGCCTCGGCTGTCGCCGTTGTTCCTGGAGCTCGACCCGCTGGGGCCGCGGTTCCTGGTCACCTACGGCTTCGTGGTGTCGACGCTCTGCGGCGTCCTCATCCGGGTCGGGACGATCGTGTCGCGCACGGTGGACCAAATGCTCGACGACGCCATCGACGCCCGCCAGGCGACCGTCAACGCGCTCGCCGATCGCAACCGCGAGCTCGTGCACCTCTCCGGAGCGATCGCCCACGAGCTCAAGAACCCGCTGGCGTCGGTGCAGGGCCTCGTGCAGCTCCTCCGCCGCGGCGGGAAGAACAGCGAGCGCCGCTTCGAGGTCCTGGAGCGCGAGCTCGACCGGACCCGCAGCATCCTCGACGAGTTCCTCAACTTCTCGCGCCCCCTCGGCGAGCTGACCGTGGAGCTCGTCGACCTGGGCGAACTCCTCACCGAGCTCACGTCGCTGCACGAAGGGTTCGCCGCCGAGCAGTCCGTTACGATCGACGCGCCCGAAGTGATCGGTGAAGTCGAGGCCGACCCCCGCAAGCTCGGACAGGCGCTGACCAACCTCCTCATGAACGCGATCGACGCCACCCCGGCCGACGCTTCGGTCCGGTGGTTCGTCGAAAGCCAGGGCGACGTCCTCACGGTCGGCGTGCGCGACGAAGGGCCCGGGATGTCCGACGACCTCATCGGCCGCGCGACCCAGATCGGCGCCACCACCAAACCCCAGGGCAGCGGGATCGGCCTCGCCGTCGCGAGGACGATCGCCGAGCAACACGGCGGGACCCTCCGCCTCGCGAACCTCGAGGCCGGCGGCCTGGAGGCCGCGCTGGTTCTCCCCGTGAAGCGAGCGCGGGTAGAGTAGGCACGATGTCGAAGGACCACCCCACGGTGCTGCTCGTCGACGACGACGACGGGGTCCGCTTCACGCTGCGTGAAGTGCTCGAAGAGCTCGACGTCGCGGTCGAGGAAGCGGCCGACGGTCAGGCCGCGATCGAACGCCTCGACGAAGGCCCGGTCGACCTCGTGATCACGGACCTCAGGATGCCGCGCGCCGACGGCATGGCGGTGCTGAGACACGCCGTCGATCTGCACCCGGGGATCAAGGTCGTGATGATCACTGCGCACGGCTCCGAGTCCGCCGCCGTCGAGGCGATGAAGAACGGCGCCTTCGACTACTTCCCCAAGCCGTTCGACGTGGACGACGTCGCGCGCGTCGTCACCCGCGCCACCGAGACCGCGCGGCTCGTGCACGAGAACCGCCGGCTCCGCGCGGCGCTCCACCTGAGCCAGCACATGATCTTCCGCTCCGAGAAGATGCGCCGCATCGCGGAGGTCGTGGAGCGCGTCGGCCCCAAGGACGTTACGGTGCTCATCCACGGCGAGAGCGGCACCGGCAAGGAGCTCGTCGCCGACGCGCTCGTCGCCACGAGCGGGCGTCGGGACGCCCCGTTCGTGAAGTTCAACTGCGCCGCCCTCCCCCGCGAGGTCGCGGAGGACGAGATGTTCGGTCACTCGGAGGGTGCGTTCACCGGCGCGGTACGTCGGCGCGAAGGTCTGTTCGGTCGCGCCGACGGCGGCACGTTGGTCCTCGACGAGATCGCGGAGCTCGATCTGTCCGTGCAAGGCAAGTTGCTCCGCACGCTCCAGGCCGGCGAGGTCCGCGCGGTCGGCGACGACCAACCCCGAAAGGTCGACGTCCGTATCATCGCCGCCACCCACGCCGACCTCGCAGCCCGCGTGAAGGCCGGTGACTTCCGCGAAGACCTCTTCTACCGGCTCGACGTCGTCCAGATCGCGCTCCCCCCGCTCCGGGAACGCCCGGAGGACCTGGAGCCGCTCATCGAACACTTCGTGAAACGCTACGCGAACCGCTTCGGCCTCAAGAATGCCCGCCTCGGCCCCCACGCGCGCGCGCGCCTGATGGCCGGCAGCTACAAGGGCAACGTCCGCGAGCTGGAGAACGAAGTCGAACGCCTCGTCGCGCTGGCGAGCGACGACCTGATCGAAGACCTCGGCGTCGACACCGGCGCCGAAACCCCGCTCACGCTCAAGGCCCGCGTCGACGCGTACGAACGCGGCTTGATCCTCGCAGAGCTGGAACGCACGGGCTGGAACCGATCGGAGGCCGCACGCGCGCTCGGCGTCGGACGCGTCACGCTCCTCGACAAACTCAAACGCTACGGCCTCAGCCCCGAGGAGTAGACACCCACGCCGACGCCCGTCACGATTCGCGCATGGCGACAATCCTGGTCACCGGCGCCAACCGCGGCATCGGCCTCGAAATCACCCGGCAACTCACCGCGCGCGGCGACGAAGTCATCGCCGCCTGCCGCACCCCCTCCGACGGCCTGAAGGCGGTCGGCTGCCGCGTCGAGGGCGGAATCGACGTCGCTGACGACGGCGCCGACGTCCTCGCCGATCGCATCGCCGACGTCCAGCTCGACGGGCTGTTCAACAACGCCGGCATCCTCCGGCCCGACGGCCTGGGCGCGATCGACCTCGTCGGCATCCGCGAACAGTTCGAGGTCAACGCGATCGGCCCGCTGCGCATGACCGTCGCGCTCCTCCCCCGACTCAAAGAAGGCGCGAAGGTCGCGATCGTCACCAGCCGCATGGGTTCGCTCGCCGACAACACCTCCGGCGGAATGTACGGCTACCGCATGTCCAAGGCGGCCGTGAACATGGTCGGCCGCTCGCTGGCGCACGACCTCCGCCCGCGCGGCATCGCCGTCGGCCTCCTCCACCCCGGGTTCGTTCAGACCGAGATGACGGGCGGCAGCGGCAACGTCACGCCGGAAGAGTCGGCGCGCGGGTTGATCGAACGCTTCGACGCGTTGTCGATGGAGTCGAGCGGCACGTTCTTCCACGCCAACGGTGAAGCGCTCCCCTGGTGAGGCTCACCGCACGATCGAGAACTCGAGGTTCACCTTCCGCGCCGCCTGCGTGGCGGCGTGGATCTCCCCCGGCGTGACGGGCCGGTCGATGCCCTCCACGTTCGCCGCGTCGTGCAGCGGTTCGTAACCGGTCATGATGTGGGCGGGGAGGCGCTCGTCGATCGACTTCACGAACGTGAGCACCTCGCGCATCTCGGGCACCCCGTGGGGCATCAACAAGTGGCGCACCAACACCCCCGAGCCGTGGAGGATCGAATCCTCTGCGCGCCGCGTGAGCGGGCCAACCTGCCGGTACATCTCCTGGATGCAAGCCTGCATGCGCGCCGGGTACGTGGCCGGCAACCCGATGCGCGCCGACCAGTCCGGGCTCATGAACTTCGCGTCCGGCACGTAGACGTCGACGAGCCCGTCCAGCAGCGCGAGGTCCTCCGGCGAGTCCTCGCCCTCGCTCTTGTGCACGATCGGCAGCGAGAAGCCGCGCTGCGCCGCGAGGTAGATCGCGACGACGATCGCCTTCGTGTACGCCGTCGGTGAAAGGAACTGCACGTTGTCCGCGCCACCCGCCTGGAGCGCGAGCATCCGACGCGCGAGGCCCTCCGGGTCGACGGTGTGCTCCTCGAAGTCGCGGTACTGGCAGAAGTGGCAACCCTTCTTGCACACGAAGTAGACGACGCCGGTCTTCCCGAGCACCGGCTCGTCCGAGAGGTTGATGGCCGTCATGAAGTAAGGCGCGGGCCGCACCTCGCCGATCGAACGCACGCGTTTTTCGAGCTCGCCGTTCTTGAAGAGCTTCTTGAAGCGCGGCCACGGCGTGCGCTTCGGCATCACCGGCAGCGACATCCAGAACGCTCGCTCCGGGTCCGAAGGGTGAATCGCGCGCGCGACGCGCTCCTCGCCGAACGCCTCGACCAACGCGGGGATCAGCCGGTCCGGGACGTCCGAGAAGGACACCCGGCCGGTGTCGTCGTGCTCGACGACGGAGATGGCGAGCGGCTCGCGGTCGAGGTCCACTTCAGGCGGACTGTACGCCGAACCAACGCGGCACGACACCCTGCGGCGCCTGACCGCGCGCGAGGCCCTCCTGCTCCTTCGTCGTCAGACGTTTGCTGATCGACAGCGTGTAGGCCGTCGACGGCTGCGACGCCACGGCGTCCCGCACCTCGCGACGCATCTGCTCGAAGAACAGGTCACGCCCCGCCGCGGGCCCGAGCGACTTCATCGCCGAGGTGATCGCCCGCTCCACACCCGCGTCGAGCGTGATCGTGCAGCCCTGTGGACCAAAGTGCTGCGCGAGGTCGTTCGTCACCTCCTGCACGAGCGCGTGCACCGCATCGCCCGGCGCGTACGGCTCCAAGCCGATCACCCGCGACGCGAGCCCCGCCGTCTCCGGAGCGCCCTTCAGCACCTCGGCGAGCTCCTGCTGCGAGCCTTCCCACCGCACCATGAAGACGGTGTTCGTGAGCTTCGTCGTGGACTGCTTCGCCGCGCCGGCGTCGTCCTTCGCGAAGACGTTCACCGTTCCGGTGCCCGTCCACTCCGCGATGCGCGCCATCAGGTCACGCTGGTGGAACGCCTTGTCGTCCGGCTCCGCAGAGCCCGCCGCCGCAAGGTTCGAGATCACCACCGGCACGTGGTCGGCGGGTGTCTCGCGGTGTTTCTCGAGGTTCGATTGCGACAACCACGCGTCGCCCTCGGTGGGGAAGCCGTTGTTGTGTCCGAACAGGAGCGACCACCCGGGCTCGGCGAGATCCGAACCGTGCACCTCGAGCGCCTGCTTGCCGACGATCGACACCGCGAGATCGAATACCGGCTTCCCCGCCGACCCGCGCTCACCCGCGACGATGATCAGGCTCGGGTTGCGGTTGGGCTCGATCGCCGAAGCGAGCTGCTCGGCGAGGCGCTTCTGCGTCGCGGCTGGCACGCCGTACCCTTCGAGCCCCTTCGAGAGCTGCGACAACCTCCGCTCTACGCTCTGCGCGAACCGCGTCTGGCCGGAGTGCTCCGCGGGCGCGGGCTCGACCGCCTCGTCCATCCCGAACAGCGCCGCGGCCTCCGCATCCTTCGCGTCGTGCAGCCGCCCGAGGAGGTTGCGCACGTCCATCGCGACCGGCTCCGGCACGTCGTTCGGCAGCGCGTCGATCGTCGCCTCCGCCCACGTGATGTCGACCGCGTCCGGAACGTCCACGCCGGACTCGGCGAGGTACTTCACCGTCGCCGCGGCCATCCCGTGCGCGCCCTCGCCGTCCGCCGACGACAGCGCGTCGGGGCGCGGCGCCGCGGTCCGCCCCGGGACCAACCCGAGGGCCCGCGCGCCAACGACACCGGTATCGAACACCTCCGCCTGCAGCGAACTCCAGGCCTGCGCGGCGTCCAGGAGTTTGTGGTCGGGGATCGTGTCGTCCACCCACCGGCCGAGGAGCGCGTGCAGCACCTGCCGCTGCTTCGGCGTCACCTCGACGAAGTTCTTCCCGTCGCGCACCCCCGCGGGGATCGGACGCACCGCGAGCAGCTCGCGCCCAACGACCTCCATCATCGCAAACGCGAGATCCACCGACGCGTAGAACGAGGGGTCCCCGTCCACGTCGGGCGCAAACAGCCGCAGCTCGGTCCCCTTCGCGGCGAGTTTGTTGAGCTGAGCCCCGCGCAGATCCGACACGACGAAGTCGCGCCACACGCCGAGCTCGCCCATGTCGTACTCGGCGGCCTCGGTGACGTCGATGACGCCACGGTGCCCGACGACCTCCGCCTCGAGCTTGTCGATCCCCGCGTGCGCCTCGGACTTCGGCACGAGGACGTGCAGGTCGTCGCCGTCGGTGACGAGGACGTGCGCCCCCGGTTCTTCGAGGTGTTTCTCGGTGAGGCCCGCGCTCGCGAGCTTCGCCTGGACGTCTTTCTTGATTCCCGTCACCGACTCACTCCCCGACCTTGAACGACTTCGCGGCCGGCTTCGTCACCGTCTCGTTCGTGCCGAACACCGTCTGCGTTCGACCGCCCGGGACGCGCCGGCTCCCCTGCTTCGCGAGCCCCGCGACGCGCATCGCCTGCTCGGCCTTTGCGCCGCTCCGCTGGGCCGGTGCGGCGTCGCCCTGCGCGCCCTCTTCGGCGGCGCGCCGCGCGAGGAAGCTCTCCCAGGCCGCCTTCGACTTGCTCGACTTCCACTCGCCCTCGTCGTCGAACAGGATCGAATCCAGCCCGATTTCGTAGGACGTCCCGCCGCTGCCGTCGTCGACCTCCAGGACGCTGATCGTCACGCCTTCGACCCCGGCCGTGCGATCGTCGAGCATGGGGACGTCGAGCATCTCGACCAGCCGACGCCCACCCTCCTGCTCGCGCACGTTCTCGTGGACCTTCACCGGCGGCACCGATACGTCCGGCCGCCAGTCGCCGAGCGTCTCCGCCGAGTAGTCCGGCGTGTCCTTCTGCAACTTGGCTTGCAGCTCGTTCGTGTCCCGCTCGTCCATCTGGTCGCGGTACCGCGACTCGCGGAACGCCTCGACCGCGCTGGATACGTCGAGGTCGCTCTTGACGACGTCGGCGTGACCGCAGTTCGAATCGGAGCGGCGCGCGTTGAGCTCGTCGATCGCCGCGTTGATGATGCGGTGGCAGTCCATGAGCTGAACGGTTCGACCATCGATGTAGACTGTTCTCGACATGGTGATTGCTCCTAGAGGCGGATGAGCCCCAGCCTCGCCAGCTGGCGAATCGAATGCGTGAGCATGTTCGGGTCGCGCCCCGCGTACCCGGACGGGAGCCCGACGTCGCGCTCCCACGCCTGCGCCAAGTTGCGCTCGCGCCCATTCCCCGACAGGCGCGCGGCGCGCTCGAAGCCGTTCAGGATCCGCCCGTCGACCGGACGATCCAGCGCCGCGCACGCCAGCACGTAGTTCTTGGCGAGCTTGGTGATCTCGCCCCACTTGTTGAACGACCGCGCAAACACGCCGGAGCGCTCCAGCGCCTGCGACGTCGCGATCATGAAGAGCTGCTCCGTGAGCCCGTCGCGGAACCGATTCCGCGTCAGCCCCGTCGCGATGACCTGGCTGAGCACCGCGTTCGGGTCGCGGGTGTCGGCCGAGCCGGCGACCTCACGAACCGCATCCGAGAACTCGTCCTCGGTCTGACGCAGCGTCTTGTAGATCTCGTCGCGCTCGGACTCGGCGGTCTTCAGCGCGGCGCGGATCTCCTCCGCGGCGTCCTTCGCCTTCTTCAGGTCGGCGTTGAGCCCTTCGATGCGCACGTTGGCCTCGGTGAGATCGGACTGCAGGCTCGCGATCGTCTCCTCCGCGATCTTGTTGAGCCGCACGAGGTCCTTGATCTCCGCCTTCTGCCGCGTGTTCACGTACCCGAGATCGCTGATGCGCGTCTCGGCCGCGTCGAGCCACTCGGCCAGGCGCTGGTTCGCCGACAGCAGCTCCTTGTTGTCACGGTTCGAAGCCGCGAGGGCGACCTGGTACTCCGCCACCTGCAGCCGCGGGTCGACGTGATCGCCACGCACCCGAATCTTCGGATCGAACGCCTTCGCCTGCCCCTCGAAGTGCCCCTCGTCGAGCAGCACCAACGGGCAACCGCCGATGCCCGCGAGCGACGGGAACGTCCCCTCGCCCCACGCGTCCACCACCGTCTTGCGCTCCTTCGACGTGAGCCCGCGGTGCAGATCGATCCGCAGCTTCGGCGACAGCGCACCGTCGAGCGCCGCGTACGCGACGCGCTCCACCAGGAAGTCGATCAACGTCTGCGACAGCACCGACGGCTTCATGCCCGCGTCCGCGAGGTCGCGGATCATCGCGCGTGCCCGGTCGCCGATCTCCACTTGGGCGTCCGGATACTCCCCGGCGTCCATCACGGCGCGCCGCACCTGCGTCGCAATCTCGTCCGCGAGGCGGGTCGCATCGGAGGTCTTCAGCTCCACGACGTGCGGCGCGAGCTGCGCCCAGACGTCGTCGGACATCTTCGCGGACAGCGCCTTCGGCGAGTCGCTCGTCGTCAGCACCAACATCCCGCCTTCGAGCTGCATCCGTCCGTCCGGCGTGTTGGCGCCCTTGCCGTCCGCGGGCCGGTACCAGCCCTCACGCTCGAGGTGCGAGACGAACCCGAAGAAGCTCTCGGCCGTCCGCTCGCGCTGCGCCTCGTCCGGGAGCTGCGCGCCGATCTTCTCGAGCCCGTCGATGCGCGCCACGAGGCGACCGCCATCTGCGACCAACCGCGACGGCGCCGCGCCGTGCTCCCCCATCGGCGACCCGGTGAGGTAACCGACCGGGTCGAACAGGCGCATCTCGTCACCCGCGAGCTTCACGGCGTCGGGGCCGACGAGCTCCATCGCGCGGTCGAGCACCTCGTTCGCGCCGGGCCCGAGATCGCCTGCGACGACGACCACGTGCGGGCGCCCGCGCGGTGCGTTGACCGCGCCTTGCACCTTCGAAGCGAGCGTGAAGAGCGCGGCGTCGTCCACGCCGGTGCCGCCCTTCAGGTGTTTCATGAGATCGTCGAGGGCCTTGTCGGCCGAGGCCGTGGGAAGCGTACGGTCGGCGACCTGCGGCCCGAGCAACTCGACTTGCGCGCGCTCCTCGAGCTCCACGCGAAGGTCACGCAGCACCTCGACGTCGGCGAACGACATCGCCTCGCCGTGGCGATCGATGATCGCGTCGACGAGCGAAGTCGTCATCTCGCGGTCGGTCACGAAGCGACGCCCCATCGCGCGCTCGAGCGCCGCGTCGAGATCGGCGCGGTCCACGGCGTCACCGCGGAGCGCCAACCGCACCGGCGCCGCCTCCAGCCCGCGCTCCTTCAGCAGATCCGCGGCGAGCTCGAGCAACCCCTTCGGCGGCGTCGCGTCCGGATCGAGCACCCCTGCGCCGAAGAGCGACTCGAGCACCGGCGCCGCAGCGTCGAGCGTCGCGGGTGCACCGAGCTCCGGCTCGACGGGCGCGCTGCTCCCGAGCGTAAGTGCGATGCTGTCGAGCGCGGCGTCGAAGGCACCGTTGGCCTCCTTCGCGAGCGCCTGCGCCTCGTCGAGGACCGAGCGATGCACGACGTCCGGCAGCACGCGACGCAGCACGTTCTCCAGCGCCGACCGCTGGTCCGCCTCGAGGCGCATCCAGGTCTCGCCGTCGGGCTCGGGGTCCAGCTCGGAGCGAACCTCCAGGCCTTCGTCGCGACGCGCGAGGTCGACCCACATGCGCAGGTCCTCGAAGAACCACCCGTCGAAGCCGAGCGGTGACCAGTCCTCACCGCGGATCCCGAGCGCGACGTCCTTGCCCGCCGCCTTCTCGAGTCGGTGCGGCTCGACGACGTAGCGGCTGAAGCGCCCGACGCCTTCGATCTGCACGGAGCCGGAGCGCGGCACGGCGTCGATCAGCGCGCCGCTGTCGCGGTTGGAGATCTCCAGGCGCTTCGGCGCCTCGTACGCGTCGCTCTCGGGGATGAGCACCGCGACCTCGCCGGCCCCCTCGGAGAGCAGCAGCCGCGCGCCGACATCGTTGGCGAACGCTTCGATCGCCTCGTGCACGTCACCCTGCTCGGGGGAGCGTTCGAGGATCTTCTCTCGGATGCGAGGCCCGAGTCGCCCGTAGTCGCTCACGGCAGGAACTCCCAACACGGCACGTGACGCAGCGGAGCCGGGACGTGCTCCGGCATCGACGCGCCCTTCACCAGCAGCACCAGGCTCTGGTCGGCGCGGCGACGACGTTTTTCGAAGTCACCGAGATCGACCTCGTCGCGTTTGTCGATGAACGCACGCACCAGCTCGATGAGCGGGCGCGGCAGCGCGTCGGGGACGAGCACCACCACGGCCTCCTCGCGCCACGCACCCACCAGCGCGAGGCGCGCACCGTCCGGCTCGGCGGGTAGCTCGACGAAGCGCCACCCGCCCTCGCGCACGGCACGCAGGTTGTCGGCGAGCAGCCCCTCGTCATCGGCGTCGAAGCCGATCCCGCTCACGAGCGCGAGCGGCCCGACGTCTTCGAGCAGCTGCACGATGCGGGTCTTGAGCTCGGTCGGATACGCCAACATCACCCGACCCCCGTCGCCGTGTAGACCGCGCTCTGTCCGGGCGCGATCGCGAGGGCTTCGACGCGGTCGCCCTTGTCGACGAGGCGGCTCATCCCCGCGCAGAACGGCGACTGGCCGACCTTCGTCCACTCCGCGCGGGCGTCGGACAGGTCGAGCGCGTAGATCCCGTCGTGCGGTTTGCCGTCCTCGGTGAAGCCACCCGCGTAATAGAGCGTCAGGTCGTCGACGAAGAGCTGTCCGAGCCCCACCGACGCCGGCAGCTTCGGCAACGTCAACCAGGCGCCGGCCTTCGAGGTGTCGTAGATGCGCACCTTGCCGTCGCGCGCGTCGCCGGGCGCGAAGAACAAACAGCCGCCGTGACAGAGCGCGTAGCTGCGTGTGAGGTCGCCGGGCGCCGGAGCCCGCTCCGCGAGGCCGCCGCGCCGCACGAGCGCGAAGCCGCGGTTGGTGATCTTCTCGCGCTGCCGCTGCTCGCCCGCCTTCACCATGAAGCCCGCGACGCCGCCGCCGATGAACACGTCCCGACCGTCGGCGACCGCGGACGCCCACGCCGAAGGGTCATCGAGGTTCGCTTCCCTCTCGATGCCTCCTGCGAAGTCGAGTTTGTCGAGGTCGACCGTGAAGTGGCTGTCGAGCACGTCGCCGTCGGTGTCGACGCCGCCGAGCAGGTGGAGTTTGTTGCCGGCCTGCGCGACGGTCACGCCGCCGACCGGCCACGCGGTGTCCGCCGGAATCGGAAGCGACCGCCACCCGTCCTTCGTCTCGAAGTGCACCCGCACGCCCTCGCCCGTCGCGCGCCGCGCCGTCACGGCGACGGTGCGACCGCGGTGCACCGCGACCCCGCACAGCTCGTGCGCGAGCGCCGGCCCGGCAGCGGGGGCGCCGAGCTTCCCTTCGAGGAGCGCCGCCACGAGCCGCCCGCCCGAAGTCTTCTTCTTCTCGACGGTGACGTCGACCTCCATCACCGGGTCGAACCGCGTCTCGGTCGTCACCTTCTTCGGGGCGTTCGCGCGCCGCAGCGCAAACGCGGCGACCTCGAAGAGCGCCCACGCGTACGACACGTCGCGAATCACGTTTTTGTCGCGGACGACGAGGTCTGTCCCGGGACCGTGGCCCCGAATCACGACGAGCCGATCGAGCTCCTTCTTCTTCGCCCCGTAAAGGCCCGCGACCCCGAGCCGCTTCGCCGCGGTGAAGTCGAAGTCGTTTTTCTTCCCCGGCGGGTACAGCTCGATCGCCATCTGCCCGTGTTTGAGCTGACGGACGACCATCGGGAACAGCGTCTTGCCGATCTGGAGGACGTCGAGGTCGGCGCGATCGTCTTCGTCGACGCGGAACACCGACTTGATGTCGTTGCTGTTGGCCAACGCCTTCTGCAGCGGCTCCGCGATCGCGCGGTGACAACGCACCGCCGCCTCGCTCTTCGCGAGGTCGGGCCCGAACTTCGACGTCGTCTCGGCGAGCGCGATGTCGAGCACGGGCGCGTGGAGGACGTCGAACGCCCTGCCGCTGGTGAGTCGGCCGGTCAGCATCTCAGCTCATCGCCCCCGTCTTGCCGATCTCGAACGTGAAGTTGGTGCCGTCGAAGTCGACCATCACCTTCGACCCGTCCGGGACGCGCCCGGCGATCACTTCGTTCGCGAGCTGGTCCGTGACGTGCTTCGCGATCGCCGCCTTCAACGCACGACCACCCAGCCGCGGGTGGAAGCCGATCGTCGCGAGCTGCAGGACGGCCTCCTGCGACGCGGAGATCGACAACGCGCGCCCGTCGCCGCCGAACTGCTCGATCTTCGCGATCTGCGATTCGACGATGCGCTTGCGGATGGCCTTCGACGTCGGGTTGAAGATGTCGATCGAGCCGATCTCGGTGATGCGCCCCGTGACCTCGATCGGGATGCGCCCGTCGCGCACCCGCTCGAACTCCGCGGCCATGCGCTCCGGGTTCTTGTACTTCCCGTCGTCCTGGTACTTCGCGAAGATGTCGTTGCCGAGGTTGCTCGTCATCACCACGTGGATGCGCGAGCAGTCGACCTGGTTCCCCTTGCTGTCGAGGAAGAAGCCCTCGTCCATGATCTGCATGATCAGCGGGAAGATGTCCGGGTGCGCCTTCTCGATCTCGTCGAGCAGCAGCACACCGCCGCCCCGCGCGTTGAGCTTCCGGATCGTCTCCGCGAGATCGATCGTCTCGCCGTAGCCGACGTAGCCGGGAGGCGCCCCCTTGAGGATCGCCAGCTCGTGCCGCTCCTGCAGCCGGTTACACGAGATGTTCTCGAACGCGCCGTTGTAGAACTCGTCCGCGAGCGCCTTGGCGAGCTCGGTCTTGCCGACACCCGACGGGCCGCAGAACAGGTGCGCGCCGACCGGCTTCGATGGGTCGCGCAGCTTCGCGCGGTCCAAGACGAGCCGCCGCGAGACCTCCTGCACCGCGTGGTCCTGACCGAACACCCGGCTGCCGAGCACCTTCGCCGGCTCGAACGCCTCGTCGTTCTTCGTCGGCACGACACGATCGATCGCGATGTCCCGATCGTCCGCGACCGTCTTGTAGATCGCGTACGCGTCGACCACGGTCGAGAAGTGCTGCTCCGGCAGCGCCTCCAGCTCGCCGTGAATCGCGTCGATCTGCTTCTTCAGATCCACCATGCGATCCGTGTCGCGGTCGTCCGCGATCGTCTCCGTCGCAAGCTGCTCGCCGAGCGTGATGAGGTCGGAGCGCAGCTTGCGCTCCTTGTCGACCTCGGGGAGGAGCGCCGTCAGCTGCTCCACCATCGCGTCGATCTGCTTCGTCAGCACGTCACGCACGCGCTCGGCGCCGTCGGAGTCACCGACCGCCTCCCGCCGCGCCGTCTTCGCGTCGTCGATCTGCCGCCGCAGCACACGCACCTTGGGCGGGTCGCCCTTGAGGCTCAGCTTCACCGCCGCACCCGCGGCGTCCATCCAGTAGAGCGCGCCGCGCGGCAGGCGGAAGTCCTCGCGCTGCCCGACGCCGATCGCCATGTCCACCGCCGCCTGCGCCGCGCCCGCGTCGTAGGTGACGCCGTGGTACGACGCGAATTTCTCCATGTTGGTCAGGAGCATCTGCACCGCCTGACGCGGCGTCGGCTCCTGCAGCTCGTGGGCCTGGAGCCGGTTCGCGAGCGCCGGGTCCTGACGGACCGACTGGCGATACTCGTCGGTCGTGCACGCGCCGATGATCTTGAGCTGCCCGCGCGCGAGCGACTCCTTCATCTGCTGCGCGAGGAGCTGCGCCTGCGGATCGAGGAGCAGCTTCTGGCCGATCTCGTCGATGAAGAAGACGATCTGCGTCGGCGGCTCCGCGCGCGCCGCCTGCGCGACCTCCGCGGCGAGCTCCGCGATCACGTCCTCGGGGCTCGGACCGCCCGGGCAGTTGCACTTCTTCGCGAGGCGGGACAGCTGCAGCTTCATGATGCGCGTGTCCTCGAACCCGGCGGGGGCCTTGCCGTCCGCGATCATCATCGCGAGGCCCTCGGGCACGGCCGTCTTGCCGACGCCCTGGTCGCCGGTGAGCACCACGCTGCTGAGCTGACGCTGCGACAGGATCCGCGCGACCTTCTCGATGTCCTTGTCGCGACCCGAGATGCGGTCGAGCAAGCCCTCTTGCGCGAGCAACACGAGGTCCTCGGTGAGCTCGTTCACCAGCGGCGAGTCGAGCTTCTTGAACTCACCGTCGACCGACGTCGTCCCGCCGGTGAGCACGCGCTCCTCCTGCTCGTTCTTCAGCGCGGCGTTCAGCACCTCGCCCGCCACCCCTTCGGATCCGGCGATCGCCTTCGACAGGTGCTCGGTCGTCATGCCGGCGTCGCCCGCGAGGAGGCTTGCGCCGACCACCAGCAGCTTCATGCTGTCCGAGAAGCCGCTGCCGGGCTCCTGCGCCGCGGCGTCGAGGAGCTTCTTCTCCGCGCCGTCGGGGAGCTTCAGGCCCTGGTCCTTCGCCATCTGCAGCAGCACATGCTCCGGCTGAACGCGCTGGCCCGCCGGCGTGTAGCGCTCCATCGCGCGCTTCACGGTCTCGAACACCGGGCTGCTCGAGAGACGCTTCATGTGCGTCCCCATCTGCGCCTGATCGCCGAGCGTGGCCTTCGCCTGCTCGAAGACGTCGCGCATCGCATCGCTCTGCGCGGGCGCCTCCTGCTGCACGACCGGCGCTTCGGTCTGCGCCACGGTGGGCTTGGCTACCTGGGGCTGAAGTCTCACTCCGTCGCTCATCTCGTCGCTTCCTTCACTTGATTCCGAACACACCACCCGCCGCGGGGCGAATGGACTTGAGGAGCTTCTCGACCTCTTTCGCGGTCGTCGGATCCTCGTCGAGTTGGGTCACCGTCGCGGAGATCTCGTCCCCCGCCGATGTGTAGAGCATCGTGGTCTGCGTGAAACAGCGCCCGTCGGCGTACGCCTTGAAGCGCACCGCCTTCGCGCGTGTGTTCCCCACGAGCAGGTCCTTGGTCTCGAGGTCGTGCAGCTCGCCGAAGCTCTGCCGCATGAACGACAGGTAGGACTTCAGCGTGTCGGCGTCCTCTTTCTTCTTGGCGGGGCGCCGCTTCACCACGAGGTTGATCGAAGGCCGGTCGCCCTGCGCGACGTCCTTCTTCGGCGCGATGATCACCGTCGACAGATCGGTCCACCCCTTCGGGACGTCGATCTGCAGCCCGTTGAAGAACCTCAGCGTCACGCCAGCCTCCCGGCGAGCTCCCAGCTCTTCGCCATGCTCGGCGCCATCTTCTGGATCATCTGCGCGAGGTTGCGCGCGTACAGGCCGTACGGGCCGAGGCGGCTGACACCCACGCAGTCCGGTCCGACCCCGACCGTGAGGAAGCTGAACCCGTCGTCCTTCGCCGAGCGCATCACGTCCTCGGCGCCCGGCATGCCCTGGCCGTCGGAGAAGTTCATCACCATCCCGACCTCGGCCTCCATCATCTTGAGGAGGCCGATGCTCTCCGCCGCGCCGCGCTCGTCGTCGGTCGCGTCGTACTCACCGCGGATCTGGTGGAGCAGGTGTGCCTTCAGCTCGTCGTCCCAGGCGTGTTCGAACCCGGCGTGCAACCGGACACGATCGCCGTACCCGACCACCGCGATCTTGATCTCGGGGTCGATCGCCTTCAGCGCATCGCCGTACGCGATCATCGCTTCGAGGTTCGCGCGCATCTTCTCGCTGTCGCCCATCGAGGACGACTCGTCCATCGCGAGCACTACGGTCGCCTTCGCCTCGTCGGCGCCCTTGCGACGTTTGAAGATCCGCTGCACCGGCACACCCTGCGCGCGACCGGCCGCCCAGATCACGAGCTGCCGCTCGTCGAAGCTCGGCCCGGAGAGCTGCTTGCGCTCCCACTCCACGCCGCGGGTCTTCGGGAGCCCCGGCTGAATCGCGCCGGCGAGCGCTTCGATCGTTCCTTCGCGCTCGTGACGCCGACGCAGCGCCGCGACCTCCTGCCGACAGCGCTTGAAGCTCGGCGTCTTCGTCACGGAGCGGTGCTTCAGGTCCAACGCCTTGAGCGCGCGCTCGTAGACGCCGCGATCCACGGTGTTGATCAGCTCGCGCCGAGGGCCGCGCGCAGCGTAGACCTCGCCCGGGTCTCCGGCGATGTCGACCGGGTGCGCGAGGTCGAGCGCGGTGTCCATCGGCCCGTCCGAAGACGCCGCCTCCATCGGGTGCTGCCCCTGCGGCGTGCCGATGCCGTCGGCCGCACCGTCGACATCCCCCTTGAAGCGCCCCGCGTTGTCGACGACCGCGCGGAGGAAGAGCTCATGCGCGCGCTCGATCGCCTGCTCGTAGCTGGAGACGTGCTCACCGAACTCCCCGGCGAGCTGACTCACGTGGCGCGCCGCGCCGAAGCCCAGCACCGCCACGCCGACGCCGCCGTCGCGCACAGTGTCGATCTTGCGGCGCACGTCGGCGGTCTCGTGCAGCTGCGCGTCGGTGAGCAGCAAGACGAGTTTGTTGTTCGCCTTGGAGGTGAACTGCCCCATCCCGACGTTGATCGGCTCGATGAAGTCCGTGCCGCCGCCGCAGTTTCCGGTCACGCCGTACGCGAAGTTCGCCGCCTCCGCGTCGAGCTTGAGCGCCATGGGTTTGTGGACGAAGACGTCCACGCCCCACCGGCCGCCCCCCACGGCCGACACCGGCTTCTCGGAGCTGATGCCGTTGCCGAAACCGACGACCGCGCAGTTCCGCTCCGCGCGCATGTGCGCCGCCATCACCAGCGCTGCGGCGGCGCGCTCCTGGTCGATGATGGAGGTGCCGTTGGACTGCTTCGACGTCGACCCGGACTGGTCGACCACGATCACCGTCTCCAGGCCCGGATACTCGCGCAGCGTCGCCGCCATCTTGTCGACGAGCTCCGCGTTCTCCTCGATGAAGGACTCGAACTCGGACAGCAGCACCTCGCCGTCGTTCTCGTGGACCTCGTCGATCGCCGCGCTCTGCATGCGCTCGCGGATCGAGTCGAGGCCCTCGCGGTCCATCGAGACGATCTCGATCTTGTCGGAGCGCTCCGTGACGGCGCCGCCCGAGAGCTCGTCGCGGTGGATCTCACCGAGGTCCGAGCCCTTCTCGGCGCGCGGCGCGTCGCGATTCTCGACCTCCTGGGCCACCCCCTCGGTCCGCTCGCCGTCCGGCGCGTTCGGCGCCGACCGCGACTCGGCCGCGAGCGCGCCCAGCGCCGCCCCGACGCTCCGCCGGTCCGTGTCGACCAGCCCGGCGAGCGCGGACTTCACCGGCTTCACCGGCTTGGCTTCCGCCTGCACGGTCGGCGCCGCCGGGGCCGATGACGTCTTCGGCTTCAGCGCCTCGAACCAATCGTCGAGCGTCGACGCGAGCAGCGCCGGCATCTCGGCGTCCTCGACCGCCATCAACGCCCGCAGCGCCTCGCTGGCGCCCTGCGCCCACTTCGCGAGCTCGTCGGTGCGCTTCTTCTTCGCCGAGGTCTTGTCGTCGAAGTGCGCGACCATCTTCGTGAACAGCTCGGGCGCATCCTTCGCCTCGGCCATCGCACGCGCGTTGCGCACCACCGGGTCGAGCTCCTCGACGATCTGTCCCGCCTCCGCGCTGATCGGTCCGTCGCCGAGGCCTTGCAAGCGAACTTGCAGGTCCAGGAACGCACGCGCGATCACCACGGCGGCCGGGCCGTTCATCGCCTCGGAGGCGGTGGTCACCGCGTCGCGCAGCGCACGCGCGGTCACCTTCAGCGGCTGCTCGGACTCGAGCGGGTCGTAGTCGAGGAACGCCTTCGCGGCCTCGTCGAGGAGCACCCGCGCGTCACGCACGGTCTCGAGGTAGGACTCCGCCGACGCCCGCAGGGCCTGCTTCTCCGCGACGATCGTGCGGTGGTTCTCGGCCTGGCGGACGTGTCCGAGCGCGACGCTCAGCTCACGCGCCGCCTCCGCGACCGGGCCCTTGCCCTTCGTGAGCGCCTGCACCGTCTGGATCGCGTCGGTGATGTTCTCGCGATCGTTCTCCGGCACCTCGGCCGCGAGGATTCGATCCACCTGTCCGACCAACGTCTCGTACGTCGCGAGCTGCTCGCGGTTCGGCTTCTTCGCGGCGATCATCGCGGCGCCGATGTCGAGCGTCGCGCCGAGGACGTCGGCCGCCGCCTCCTCGTACTCCGGCCCGTCGGCGACCGCTGCGTGCGTCGCGACGCCGGCGTCGATCTTCTCGAGCAACGCGGCGAGCTTCGGATCCTCGGCGTCGTCGTGTCCGAGCGTGGCTTCGATGCGCTGCTTCGCGTGCCACAGCAGCTGGGACCGCGACCACGCACCGAGACGACCGATCGGCGGCGTGAGGCGATCGACGACGGACTCGAGCGCGACGACCACGTTGCCGGACCTCTTCTCTTCGGGGAGCGCCTCGATCGTCTCCACGATCGTGCCGCGGGTGTCCGTCAGCGCGACGCGCGCCTGCGCGGCCCAGTCGCGCGCGAGATGTTGGAAGCGATCCTCGCGGAGCGCCGCGGCCAACGGACGTACGCCCTCGATGACCGCATCGACCTTCGCAATCGCCTCGTCCGGCGCCGACTCCAGCCCACGGAGCGTCGAGGACAGCCTTCCCAGCGCGTTCCGCACGAGGCCGACCTCACGAGCGGTGGTTCGCCTGTCCATCTCCTTGGTCGCGATGGTGTCGATCGCGGCGCGGACCTCGTCGAGCCGCCCCAGCGCGTCGTTCATCGCGCGCACGCCGCGCGACGCCTCCAGCGCATCGAGCGCTTCGAGCGCCGCCGCCGTCTCGCCTTCGAGGCCCCCGCTGCGCTCGGCGACGTCGTCCTCGAGTCGCTTCGTGACGTCGTAGATCTCACCGCGCAGCGCGTGGGCCTCGCTCTTCGCCGCCGCCTCCTCTGCGCTCTCGTCGTCCTCCGCCGGGATCTCGGGGAACGTGATCTCGGAAGCGCGATCGAACGACACGTTGATCGTCGCGAGCCGCGCAGCCCGGCTGGGTCGATTCGCCGACGCCTCGCTGTCGCGACGTTCGCCGATCCCACCGATGCACTCCGTCAACCGGTCGACGTCCTCCTCGGCGACCTTCGCCTTGGCGTCGAACCGCGCGAGGTTGCGCGACACCGCCGCCTCGACGACGTGCGCACTCGACTCTTCGCCGGTCGCCTCGCCGAGGCTCCGGAGCATCTCGCGGTAGTTGCCGGCTTCGATCGTCAGCAGATCCTGCCGCCCGACGAACATCGCCTGGATGCGCTCCTCGAGCGCGACGATCTCCTCGCGCACGTTCACGAGGATCTCGGGCACCGAGCCCTCCTCCGCCATCTCGTCGATGCGCTCCACCGCGCGCGCCAGCGCACGAACGGTGTTCTTGTACGCCCCCGCCGCGAGCGACTGCGTGCGCACCGACTCCGCCGCCGACATCACCGCGTCCACCGCACGCGCCATCTCGACCGGGACCCCGCCCTCGGCCGCCGCCGCCGACAGCGCGTCGGCGCCCGCCACGAACGCGGAGACCTGCCGGAGCGTCTCCTCCATCCCGCGCTCGCGCGTGATCGAACCGGCGACCGCCGCGAGGTGTCGCGCGACGCCCGCGTCGTCCTCGCCCTGCCGGAGCGTGTCGATCTTCGAGAACTTCGCCGCGAGCTCACCGAGCGTCTGCGCGGAGACGAGCTGCTGCGTGAGGACGTCGGTGTTGGCCTCGTGGACCTCGAGCTCGTTGAAGTCCGGCAGCTCCTGGCGCTCGGCCACCGCGATCGCGTGCAGACGCTCCAACACCCGCTGCGCCGCGCGCTTCGCCTCGGCGAGCTCCGGCGCCGGCTCCACCTGTTCGGGCGGGAGGTCGCCGAACCCGAACGTCATGATCTTCACACCGACGCGGAGGATGCCGCGACCGACCGCGTACGCCGCCTCGGCGGAGCGCCGCATCCAGCCCCCCGCGCTGTCGCGCGCCACCTCGAGGAGCTGCACCGCAGCGTGGACGTCGGCCGCGAGCTCCGGGTCGACCTCCAGCGCACCGGACACCGAGCCGATCGTCTGGATCAGCTCGGTGGCCGAGCCCTGAATCTGCGCGCCGACCTCCTGCACGCTCTGCTTGAGGCGCGCGTCGAACATGCGCTCGATGCGTTCGTCGTCCTTCGCACGCAGCGCCTCCGCGTGGGCCTTCGTTCGTGTGGTCCGCATCGCCGCGGCGCTCTTCGTGAGCGCCGCCATCTGCGTCTCGTAGTGCTGCTCGGCCGGGGTCGCCTTCACCGTCGGCGCGTCGGGCGCCATCTCGAGGTCGTAGTTCGCGAACACCTTGGCCGGCGACGCGGGCGGCGCCGACGCGAGGTTCTGCACTTCGCCCATGATGCGCTCGGTCTGTTCGGCGATGTGCAAGCGCACCTCCGCCTCCGCGAGCTGCGCGGCCTCCACGCCGATCTCCGTGTCACTCCGCCCCTCGGGGCGCGTCACCGTCGCACCGCTGGGATCCAGCCGCAGGAACCCGCCGTCGCCGGTCGCCGTCGCGATCCGACGCTCCACCTGCGTGAGCACCTCGTTGCGCGACTTCGCGGAGTCGAGCGTGCGGATCGTCTCGACCTCGGAGCGCAGCGAACGAACGATCTGCTCGGTGCTCTGGTTCGAACGCGCCAGACCGCGACGCAGATCCGCGGACTGCTCCGCGATGCGCATCCCCTCCAGCGCACGCGATGCCTCGCGCATCGCCTCCGAGAGCTGCACGAACTCCGGCGTCGGCGTGCCGCGTGCGTCGTAGGCCGCCTCCAACGACACCAGGTGTTTCTCGAGATCCTTCAGCTCGGGGAGCGCGTGCGCGCGGAAGATCGGGCTGGTCGACACGAGGTCCCACGTCGACACCAGCCGCTTGAAGATCGCGTCGATCTGCGGGTCGTTCGCGCCGCCCTGCTGCTCGTAGCGCACCGTCGCCGCGTCCACCGCGCGCCGCGACGCCTCCAGCCGAGTCTGCGCCTGCGCACCGTCGAACCGCTCCGCGAGGCGCTCCAGCTCTTCGAGCCGCGTCTGCGCGATCCCGCTCCCGGCCTTCGCGAGTGTGCCGAACAGGTCGTGGTACCGCCCGACGATCTGCAGCCGGTACTCCAGGTCCCAGACCCGCGCGCCGCGGAGGAAACCGTGCGCGGCCTCCTTGAAGTCCCCCTCCGCCGAGTAGGACTTCGTGAGCTTTTTCGAGAACGTCGTGATGGACCGCGCCGCCGTCTCCTCCAGGCGGTCGCCGGTCAGACTCTTCGCGAGCTTCGCGGCGCGCTTCGCGAGCGCGGGCGGCAGCATCGACGACGACTCCAACGCCGCCAAGACGACGCGCACCTGGGCGGCGTCACGTTTGTCGAGCGCGACGCCGAGCGCGTCACCGGCCGACGCGAACAGCTCACCGGCGAGGTCGTTCGACACCCGCTCGTAGTCCTGGCGCAGCGCATCGACCTCGGGGTTCGCGACGAGATCGATCGGCGGCACGCGCTGAATCTCGAGCCAACCGTCGAGCGCCTCGACCAACCGCGAGAACGCATCCTCGAGCGTCTCGGAGAGATCCATCCCCTCCAGCGGGTGCAGGTACAGCCGCGTGACGACGTCGGTCACCGCGCGCTCGAGCGGCTCGCCGTTTGCGACGAGCTCGGCGAGATCACGCGTCGCCTCGACGAGGCGCGCGCTGTCGATGCGCATCTGCTGCCGCCCGACCAGCGACTCGCTCTCGAGCGCCTTCGCCGCCATCAGGTGGAAGCTCACCAGCTCCTCGGCGATCTGCGCTCCGCCCGCCACCGCGCGGAGGTGGTGCGCCGCAGTCGCGACGAGCTCGGAGCCGTCTTCGATCTCGGGGCAACGCACCGTGCGCGCGAGGCTCATCAGCTCACGCGCGAGCGGCGGGTCGCCTTCGCTGGTCCGAAGCACCAGCGAGAACGTCCGTGCCGGCTCCTCGAGCACGCCGTTCTTCACGCGCTGCAGGTGACCGGTCGCGGCGATCTGCGTGAGTCGCGTGAGCACCTCCGGCGGGAGCGTCGACGCGTTCTTCACGACGACCGTCCCGCCCTCGCGCTGCGCTTGGAAGATCAACCCTTCGGTCTCGACGAAGTCGCCCGTCTGCTGGTCCTGCACCGTCCCGCCGAAGAGGTGGGCTTCGGTCATGTCGCGGTTGCCTTCGACCTCCACCACCGGCGACGTCGTCAGCCGCGCGAGCGACGCGACGGCGGCGTCCGCGATGAAGTCGTTGCCGGTCAGGTGAATGACCTCGTCGAACTGCGCCGCGGCCGAGACCTTCTGCAGCACCTGGTCGAACACCTCGCCCTCGGGGAGCACGGCCTCGGCCTTCGGGAGATCGTCGGCGCGCCCGCGCGGGTCACGCGTGAGCGCCCACGGACCGACGCGGTTCATGTTCGGGCCGGGGGACACCGTCGCGTCGATGTCGACGCCCGTGCTCTCCGTCGAGAACGCCTTCTGCACCAGCGCCAGGAGCTTGTCGCGATCCGTGGGCGTCGCGAGGCGCTCGCCGTAGATCGACATCACGAGCTCGACCAGCGCCTCGTCTTCGTCGTCGACCTCGTTGCGCTCGACCAGCCAGGCGAGGCGCCGACCGACCGACTCGGCGTCGTGGTTGAGGAACGTCCCCACCGCGCGGCCCGAGGCGAAGCGCCCCTCGCGCAGCATGTGGTTCAGGTAGACGTGGAACACGCCGAGTTTGTCCGCGGTGTCGCGCGACATCTCGCAGCGCTCGCGCAGCACCGCCGCGAGCTCCGCAGCGCGGGACTCACGCGCGGCCTCGGTGGTCGGGACGTGCTGCGTCGTGAGCGGCGGCGTCACGAGCCGGTTCTCCAGCGCCGCCGAGTACTTCTCGACGGAGTCCGGCGTCCGCATCATCACGAGCCGGAACTGCGGGTGCGCTTCGAGCCACTCCCCCGACACCGGGCAGTGCACCGCGTTGCGTCCGTCGCCGAGGGAGTTCAAACGCTCCAGCCGGTTGGTGCTGACCTGCCCGCACCCGCGCAGCACGAGGGTGTGGCCGTCCTTGATCGCCTGCGCGATCTGCTGAAGCTCCGGCTCGAAGCCGCTCTTCGAAGTCGCGCTGACGACGAGCCGTTCCAGCAGCTGCTCGAGCTCGACGTTCGGCGGCAGCGTCACCTCCGTGACACGACGGCCCGTGATGCGCCCGAACTCGCGGAGCGTCTCGACCGCCTCGCCGTTTTCGTCGTCGGTGATGCTGATCGGACGCCCGCGCCCGAGCTCGACCGCCTCGCCGATCGCCTGCAGGTTGCGGCAGCGCGGCTCGGTGAGCGGGAAGCGCTCGTTCGACGGCTTCCAGGGCCGCTCCGACCCGCGCTCGACGTAAACCTCGCCGAACCGCACCTTCGTCGCGAGCTGCTCCGGCACCGACGCCGGCGTCTCATCACCGACGTGCGCGCGGTCTTCCACGTGCGCGGTGAGATCCTTGCGCACGCTCGCCGGCAGCTTCGGCGCCAGGAACATCTCGGACGCGCGCATCAACGCCGCACCGAAGGAGCGCCGCGTCCGCAGCTGCACGAGGGCGTCCATGAACGTCCCGTAGATGCGCGGCGTGAGCGGCGTGAGGCTCGCGTCCGGCGCGTCGCGCTGCAGCTCACGCAGCGAGAAGAACAGCTCCGTCGCGGCCATCACCTCGTCCGGGTTGACGAGGCGCCCCTCGACCACCGCCGCGCCCCCCAGCGCCTCTTTCGCGCGCGGTGAGAGGACCTCGGGGTCGATGCTGGGCGCGGCCCGAAACGCCGCCTGGCCCGTGGACGCCGCGAGCAAATCCGTGAGCAGCTCGCGAACCGACGCGTCCTTCTTCTTGTAGGTGTAGATCGAGAGCGCTTCGACGATCGTCTTCGCGTCCGCGTCCGTCAGCTCGATCGAAGGCACGTGCTGGACGGGTTCGACCTCTTCACCTTCGAAGGCACGAACCAACGCCTCGTTGAAGGCGGAGGGTCCGACGAGCTCGAGAATGGCGTCCCGCACGGCGGCGCGGTTTTCGTCGGTGCGCTTCAGCCCTTCGATCGGCTCGAAGCCCTCGGACTGGTAGTCGCGCCGCGCGACCGCCTCGTAGTCCTCGATCGTGTCGAGCTCCGGCAGCACCACCATGCGCCGCCGGCTCGCCTCGGGCGCGGAGTAGCCGTCCTGCCGGATGTCGTCGCCGTTCGCGGTCTCGAAGTACCTGAACTGCGGGTCCCAGTCCTTGGCGGGGATCGTCTCGGGCGGACGCTTCTGCGCAATCTGGATCTCGGAGCGCTCGGTGACCGGGTTGAGCGCTTCGCGGACGCTGTGACCGAGCGTCGTCGGCTCGTCGCCGATGTACCAGTAGCCGTTCTTGATGGCCGTCGGGATGTCGCCGTACTTGAACGTGATCTTCCCGCCCCGCCCGATGACCTGCGCACCGAACAGGTGCTCCTCGGTCATGTCTGCGTTGAAGGGCTGCTCGATCACCGGCTGGTTGAGGTGGTGCGCGAGCCACTTCATCAGCATCGTCTTGCCGGTGCCGGTGTTGCCGACCACCGCCACGGGCTCCTTCAGCTCGGCGCCGAGCAGCACCGACTCCAGGAACTCGAACTGGATGCCGACCGGATCGCGGATGCCGTCGAGCTTCGGGACGTCCTTCTGCAGCTCCTCGGGGAGCACGCGCACCGGGAACCGCGCCGAGCCGATCTGCACCATCTCGACCGACTCGCCGTCGACCTCGACCGTGACCTTCTCGACGCCGTTCGGACGCGGCGGAGCTTCGATGTCGTCGCCGAAGCGTTTGCGCACGAGGTCGAGCACCATCTCGCGCTCCTCGGGGCTCGCGAGCTGATCGCGAATCACCCGAAACACCTCGCGGCCCACGAGCTGGCGCTGCTCGTCCGGCCCACGCACACGATCGCGCTCGATGAGGTAGTGCGCCATGCGCGCGGCCTTGAGGATGTCGCGCTCGGTCGCGGTGATCGGCGCGACCTGCGACGACAGCTTGCCGCGCTCCACGAGCACTTCGAGATCCGCGAACACGTTCGCGATGGGCTCGATGTGCTCGCCCTTCAGATCACACTGCGATTTGACGACCTCGATCTTCTCGTCGACCGGGCGCGGGTCGACGAAGATCGTGAACATGCAGTCCGCGACCTCGGGCGGCGGCTCGTAGCGGCCCAGCGCCGGATCGTTTTCGTTCTGCGCGGCGTAGAAGAACGACTCCGCGAAGCTCTCCTCGATGTCCGCCTCCGGGTCGATGAGGCGCCCGCGTTTGTCGAGCGCGGACTTGAGCGCCATCTGGCCCTGCCGCGAGAGGTTCCACTCGTCGGCCATCAGCAGCGACTTCGTCTGCGCCGCGGTGCGCGCGGGCCCGAGCGACTCCTTGAAGATGGTGCGCTCGCCCTCGCTCACCGGCGCCATCGCGGACAGCAGGCTCTGCCCCTCCGTCGACTGCGAGAAGTTGGTGCGCACCACCGACTTGTCGATCAGCGCGCCGAACACCGAGCCGAGCACCGTCTTGCCCGAGCTCGCCGGGCCGATCGATCGCACCGGTCGCCCGAGGCGGTGGGCGATCGCGAGCGCATCGAGGTGCGCGTGCATGCTGTTCGTGATGCGGTAGCCGGTCTTGTCGAGGCTCGACGCGACGTCTTTGTCGGACAACCCGAGCACGCGCTGCCACAGCGGACCCTCGACGTCGTCGTCCATCGGCTTCGCGCTATCGAGCTCGGTGAGGACGTCGCTCTCCTTCGGATCGAAGACCATCCGCAGCGCGCGCGCGATCGCGCCCTTGTTCGTAAAGCCGGACTCGGAGAGCAGCTCGGCCGTGCGCACGAAGTCGGTCATCCGCTGCAGGCGGTTCAGCCGCGGGATGCTCCCCTCCGCGTCGAGGTCGTAGATGACGTCGCTGAGGCGCTCTTTCAGGCGCTCGCGGCCGGGGACGAGGCGGTCGATGAAGGGGCCGGTGACCTCGTCGAGGTCGGGCGCGTCGACCGCGATCTCCGTCGCCATCGCGCGGTCGCTCGCCTCGGGGGTCGCGCGGCCGCGGACGTGACCGGTGGTCGTCGACATCACGATACGCGCGCGCGGGTCGACCTTCTTGTCGACGATCGTGTCCCCCTCCAGCACGCGGATCGTCTTCATGTCGCGCAACGCGAAGATCGCGTTCTGCTGCTCGCGCGGGAGCTGGTCGAGGTGGTCGACGAAGAGGATGCCGCCTTCGAGGAGCGCGCGGGTGATGCGACCGGGTTTGAAGTAGAGGTCGCCCGCCTCGTCGAACGTCGGCCGCTCGACGAGGGTCTGCGCGTCGAGGCCGGAGTGGCCCACGATCGTCACGAGCTCCTGGCCGCGCCGCTGGGCGATCTCCTCGACGAGGGTCGTGATGCCGCTCTGGCCCGCGCCGCGGAGGTGGAGCATCTCGCCGGCGACGAGCGCGTCCTCGGCCTGCGCGAGGATCCGATCGATCCGCGGCGTGCGGACGAAGCTCTCGTCGGCGCTGTTTCGCGCGGGGCGCTGCTTGGGCGGCCACGCGTCGAGGTCTTCGAGCAGGCCTTGGAACGCGTCGCGGTGGTGCGACTTCGTGAGGCGCGCACCGTAGACGCCCATCAGCGCGCGGCCGATCTCTGCGTCGTCCGGATCGCGCGCCGACGCGAGCCGGCGACCGACGCGTTCCAGCATCGACCACCCGAGCGGGAAGCCGCGCGAGAAGTCGAGGTCGGAGGCGTCGACCTTCTCCATCACGTCTTCGTGGAACTGCGCGAGGCGCCCGGCGAGCTCCTCCGGGAGCCCCACCTGATCGACGAGCAGGCGCCGGTGCTCGGCCTCGTCGTAGGCGCGGATCTCGCGGACGGTGCGCACGCCGAGCTGGCTGCCGAGGCGCCGCTCGCGTTGGTCACCGATCATCACCAGCCGGAACTCGGGGTGCACGTCGATCAACTCGCCGCTCACCGGGTGGTGGAATCGTTTGAGCCCCGCGGCGAGCGCCTTGAGCGCCGCGCGGACCTGCGGGTCCGCGCGTTCGACGCTATCGATGACCATGACGCGTCCGTCGCGGATCGCGCGCGTCAGCGGACCGTCCTTCACGCGCAGCGCGTTGCCGTCCTCGGGGCGCAGCGCTCCGACGAGCGCCTCGAGCGGGGTGTTCTTCGAGAGGCGTGCGATCTCGTGCGGACGATCCATCGCGCGCAGCGCCCACTCGGTGGTGTACGCAGCCCCCGAGCCCGGAGCTGCGGACAACAGCAGCGGTCGGCCCGCGCGGATCGCGCCGTCGACGGCGGCGATCACCTGGCGGTTCGGTTCGAGCGCCGTCATCGAGCGCTTCGCGGCGGCGTCGAGTTTGTAGGTCGCGCCCCCGACCGTCAGACGGTCCTTCGCTTCGACGTGGTCCGCACGCGCGCGCTCGGTCGTCGCGTCCTTCGCGCGGAACTTCGCCTGCTCCGCGTCGTCGTCGATCTGGTGCGTGGCCTGGAAGACGTCGCCGACGAGATCCTTGCCCGGCGCGTCGGCGTCTCGCTTCTTGGTATGGGCGTCGTCGATCGCGGGCGACGATCCGTCGTCGACCCGCGTGCGCTCGTACGGACGGAAGGTCCGCTTCGGTTCGATGCCGTCCCCCACCTGCGTCCCGTCCGAGCCGAAACAGTTTCTAGGCGGGAACGTGCGACGTCAACCTACGTTCCGAGCACTTTTAGAGGTTTTCACGCCTTGCGCGACTCTTGACTCAATTGCGCGGTCGAAACCACCAAAGCTCCGGTTTTCGGTCGTTTTCCGGGCCGCGCCACACCAGCGCCGCCAGATCGTCGCCGACGACGGTGAGCTCGGCCCGACCGCCGTCGCGCGCCGCGTCCTCCACCGGGACCCCGATCTCGGTCGCGGTCGATTCGCCCAGCTGCGAGACGGGTGTGACGTAGGGGCAGGCCTGCCCCTCCACGACCTGCAGAACCGCGTCCGGCCGCGCGTAGACGAAGCCGTCGTCGTAGGCCGCGATGCCGCGGATCTGCAGCAGCTCGGGGGCCAGCCCTTCGAGGAACGTCCAGTCGTCGTCGCCGTTGCGCCGGTAGAGCTGGCCGTACTCCGTGCCCGCGACGATCCCCATCGGGGTCCGCCCGATCGTCGTGACGCCGCCGGCGATGGTGCTGTCGGTGACGTTGTCTTCGAGGTCCATCGTGTCGAACGTCCAGGCGAAGGGGTTGTAGCCGACGACGGCGCGCCCGAGCCCGCCACCGATCGACGCGACGCCACGCGGACGACCGAACCCGAAGATCCGCGACCACCCGTTTGCGTCGCGACGCTGCGCGCGCTCGGTGTCGAGGACGAAGCGCACCTCGCTGCCGACCTCGGTCTCGCCGTCGATGTAGAGGACGTCGTCGTTGCCGACCGACTCCGTCGACAACACCTCCAAGCGATCCGCAACCACGCGCGCGTGCGCGACGAGCCCGTCCGTCGCGGCGAGGTAGACGTCACCCGCGTCGTCGGCGAACGCGTCGTAGACGAGGCCGACCGTCGACGTGATCGCCTGGAGCGCGCCGTTGGGCGTCGCGACGTACATCGCGCCATCCCGGTTGCCCATCAGCAGCCGGGTGTCGTCGAGCGCGACGAGGAACATCGCGGGGACGTCGTCGGGGAGGTCCACCTCGACCGGCTCGAACGTCGTGCAGACGAGCGGGAGCCGCAGCGTCGCCACGGTGGCGTCGATCGGCGCGGTCGTCTCCCACTGATCGAGCAGCGCGCGGTTCTCGAGCTGACGCGTGAGGATGCGCGCGGGCGACGGCAACGCACGCGAGGCGCCTTCCGTGACCGGCACGACCACCCCCGCCTCCAGCCCGAGCTCGGCGAGCGCGACGTCGTAGACGAGCACCTGCACCGTCCAGCGATCGGCGTCCGCGACGGGGAGGTTCCACGCCGGCTCGATCGCGCCGTCCTCGATCACGAACGCGCGCAGCTCGGGCGCCTCGTTCGGGCGGAGCAACGCGACGATCGCGCTGGCGTCCGACGCCTCGAAGGGGACGTCGGCCCGCAGCGTCACCGGGTCCGGCGCGCAACACACCAACGCGAGCAGCAACGGCGGGGACCAACGCACGTCGATGATGATGGCAAACGGATCGACGACGCGCCATGGTGGCCGCGACGTGAACCGTCGAGTGCAGGTCGCGTTCGTCGAGCCGTTCTTCGCGGGGTCCCACGCGGCGTTCGCCGAGGCGCTGTTCTCGGGCGTCGACGTCGACTGGCGCCGGCTCACCCTCCCCGGCCGACACTGGAAGTGGCGGATGCGGGGGAGCGCCGCGTTCTTCGCTTCGAGCCCCGAGCTCGACGGCGCGGACGTGGTGCTCGCGTCCAGCTACGTGCCGCTGGCGGAGCTCGTGGGGTTGCGCCCCGCCCTCGCCCAGGTACCGCGGGTGCTGTACTTCCACGAAAA
Source organism: Deltaproteobacteria bacterium (assembly GCA_040218735.1). GTDB lineage: Bacteria > Myxococcota > Kuafuiibacteriia > Kuafuiibacteriales > Kuafuiibacteriaceae > JAUHYN01. The sequence goes on along the minus strand of JAVJQW010000041.1, from coordinate 44,847 downwards.
CCAGCTGACGTATCCGAACCAGACCGACGCGCCGCGGGACCACCACTTCGGGTTCACGCAGCTCGTCTCGTGCCTCGCGGCGACGGAGTGCTGGTTCAACAGCGCCTACAACCTGCGTTCGTTCCTCGACGCGGGGCGCGCGCTGCTCGCGCGCATGCCGGACGCGGTGCCGCCCGGGTTCGTGGAGCGGATCGAAGCGCGCGCTTCGGTGATGCCGGTGCCGCTCGAGCTTCCGTCCGCGCCGGTCGCGCCCCCCGAGCCGGGGCCGCCGCTGGTGCTGTGGAACCATCGCTGGGAGCACGACAAGGATCCGTGGACGTTCTTCGCCGGGCTGGAGGCGGTCGCGGCGCGAGGCGTCGACTTCGCGCTCGCGGTGGCGGGGCCGCGACACGGGCGGTGGCCGGACGTGTTCGACGAAGCGGCCGAGCGGTTCGCGGATCGACTCGTCCACTTCGGGCCCGCGGACCGCGCGACGTACGAGTCGCTGCTGCACCGCGCGGACCTCGCGGTGTCGACGGCGCAGCACGAGTTCTTCGGCATCGCGATGTTGGAGGCCACGCACTTCGGGGCGTGCCCGCTCGTGCCGGACGATCTCGCCTACGCGGAGCTGTTCGGCCCCGAGTTTCGCTACGCGCGTGATGGCTTCGTCGATGCGCTCGCGGCGCGGCTGACGCAGCCTCGGCCCCTCCGCGCGGACCGTCGCTCGATCACCGCGCCGTTCGGCGCGCCGCTGATCGCGAGGTATCAGGAGGCGCTCGAGCGCCTCGCCGCTTGTCATGTCCCGAATCGATGAGGATCATCCGCGGCGATGCGGGCCATCGAACGCGATCGACTCCTCGCACGCGCGGCGTGGGTCTATCTCGTCGGCCTCGCGGCGGTGACCGCGTTCTACCTGTGGCCGCGGCCGATGCCCGAGGTGTCGGTCTCGGAGCTCGACCTCGCCGCGCTCCCCGCGCCCAAGGCGTTGGACCTCGACGCGGTGAAGTCGCTCACCGTGCAGCCGACCGGCGCGACGCCGGCGTCGGCGGCGAAGGCGGTGCAGCAGATCGTCGCCGACCACGGCGGGGACGCAGAGCGACTCTTCATTCCGATCGCGGATCGCACCGCGCTGTTCGACGTGCTCGCGGCGCTGCGTGCGGTGTCGAACGAAGCGCGCTACGCGTCGTTCCTCCTGCTCTTCGGTCCGTCGGGCGCGAGTGTGCAGCTCGAGAGCGGGCGCTTCGACGACCCCGACGGTCGCATCGGCGCCGAGCTGTTGAAGATAGAGAAGGCGCGCGCGCAGACGGCGACGACGACCAGCACCACCGGGAGCGCGCCATGATCGACGTGAGGCTCGCGGACTACGAGCGCGTCGTGTTCTTCACCGGCGCCGGCATGTCCGCGGAGAGCGGCGTCCCGACGTACCGGGGCAAGGGCGGGACGTGGTCGGAGTACGACCCCGAGCAGGTCGCCTGCCAAGCGGCGTTCGAGCGCGACCCGGAGCACGTGTGGGCGTTCCACAACCTGCGGCGCGAGGCGGTCGCGAAGTGCATCCCGAACTCCGGGCACGCGATCGTCGCGGCGGCGGAGCGCGCGCTGCCGTCGGTCACCGTCGTCACGCAGAACATCGACGGGCTGCATCAGCTGGCGGGGAGCAAGACGGTGCACGAGCTCCACGGTTCGTTGTGGGGTTTGCGGTGCGGTCAGTGCAGCTGGCGAGGACAGTCGCGCGCGGCGCCGCTGCTCGACCTGAAGTGTCCGGACTGCGGCGCGTACAAACGACCGGACATCGTGTGGTTCGGGGACATGCTGCGGATGGACGTCATCCAGGCGTCGCAGCGGGCGCTCGAGACCTGCGATTTGCTCGTCTCGATCGGGACTTCGGCGGTGGTGTATCCGGCGGCGCAGCTCCCGCTGATCGCGAAGCAGGCGGGGGCGCGGCTGGTGGAGATCAACCCGGAGCCGACGCCGCTGTCGGACGCGTACGAAGTGCTGCTGCGCGGGCCCGCGACGGAGATGCTCGCACGCATCACCAACGGCCTGTGATATGGGAGGCGCGATGCACCAACTCTCGATTCAGGGGCTCCGTCACGCGGTTCGTCTCGGCTGTCAGCCGGAGGAGCGCTCGTTCCCGCAGGTCGTGACGACCGATCTCGAGATCGAGACGGACATGACGAAGTGCATCGAGACCGACGAGCTGTCGGACGCCGTCGACTACGAGGCGGTCGCGAACGCGATCACACGTCTGTCGGGCGACGGCGAGTGGAAGCTGATCGAGAAGCTCGCTTACGACATCGGGCAGCACGTGCTCGACATTGCGCCCCTCGCGGACGCGGTGCAGGTGCGGGTCACGAAGGTGATCCTCCCGCAGGCCAACGGCGTCGCGGCGACCGTCCGCGTCACGCGCTGAAGCGTTCGAAGCGCCAGGTCCGCCCGCGCTCCGTGCGGACGACGGGCGTAGAGCGCTCCGCGAAGCGCGCCGCCAGCTCGGGCTCGGCGAAGAAGTCTCCTCCCACGGTGTTCGCCGGGACGCGCTCGGCGACGAGCGTGGAGAGCAGCAGCTCGTCGACTGCGAGCGGCGCCTCGTAGAGGAGGCGCGATGCGCTCGGGCCCGCCTCGATCGAGATCCGCGAGCAGCGGCGACGAAGGTAGGCGATGAGGGTACGCGGCGACGCGTTGGCGTCCACGATGACTTCGACGTTCGTCGGGGCTTCGAGCCGAGCGTTGGCGGTGAAGACGATCGGTCTCAGGTGCTCGGCGTGGAACGCGGGGTGGTCGAAGTCGATCGCGCGCCCGGAGGTGAGGACCGCGAGGGTGGTCGGCGTGTCGCCGAACGTCGTGCGGCGCCAGGCCTGGATCTCGGCGTCGGCGATCGCGAAGCGTTCTTCGGGTTCGTCGCGGAGGATCTGTCCGGTCGCGACGATCGCGTCAGCGCGGGCGCGCGCGATCTCGAGCGAGAAGCGATCGGTCGCGCTCTTGGGCGTGTCGGCGTTGATTCGGAGGACCGCGGGCGGCCCTTCCGGTCGACGCCAAACGGCAGTGACGTGGAAGACGGACGGCCGAAGAAAATCCGCCACGGCTTCGGCGCCCCACAGCGCCGCGATGCGCGCGGCGATCACGACTCCTCGGCGAGCTCCACGAGGGCTTCGTAGAGGATCGACACCCCTTTGGCGCACGCTTCCTTCGTGGAGAGCTCGCGCGGGTTGTGGCTGATGCCGTCGTAGAGCCCGGGTACGAAGATCATCGCGGTCGGGCAGAGCGCGGCGAGCTCTTGGGCGTCGTGGCCGGCGCCGGAGAGGATGCGCTCGTGGTCGAAGCCTGCCGCCTTCATGTGCCGTTCGACGAGCTCGACGACGCGGGGATCGAAGTCGACGCTCGCGGTGCGTGCGGTCTGGCGGGCGGTGATCTCGACGCCGAGCTCATCGGCGAGGTGCGTGAAGAAGTCGGCGAGGTCGCGCTCCGCCTTCGACATCAGGTCGTCGTAGGGGTTGCGGAGATCGACCGTGCACACGACGCGGGAGGGGACGATGTTGATGCGGTTGGGGTGGACGTCGATCTGGCCCATCGTCGCGCGCATGTCGGCGCCGTACTTGCCGCTGTGGATCATCTCCATCAGCTGGAGGTGGATGCGTGCGGCCGCGAGCCCGGCGTCGTGGCGGAGGGACATCGGGGTGGTGCCGGCGTGCGCGGACTTTCCGACGATCGTCACCTCCTGCCAGGAGATCGCCTGCACGCCGGTGACGGCGCCGAGGTCACGTTCGTTGGCGGCGAGGATCGGGCCCTGCTCGATGTGCACCTCCACGTAGGCGTGGGGTGGTGCGAGGCGTTCGGGTGCGTCGCCCGCGAACCCGATGCGTTGGAGCTCGCCGCCGACGGTGCATCCGTCGCGGTCGCTGAGCGCGAGGGCGTCGTCGAGCGCGAGGCGACCGACCGCGGTGGCGGAGCCGAGCATGTCGGTGCCGAAGCGCGCGCCCTCCTCGTCCGTGAAGAATGCGATCTCGATCGGGCGCCGGGTCTTCACGTCGCGATCGTTCAGCGTGCGGACGACCTCCAGCGCGCCGAGCACCCCGAGCGCACCATCGAACGCGCCGCCGGTCGGGACGCTGTCGATGTGCGAGCCGGACATGACGGGCGCGAGGTCTTCGCGTCCGGCGCGGCGCGCGATGACGTTGCCGATACGATCGACGCGGACGTCGAGGCCGGCCTCCTCGAACCACTGCTTCACGAGCTTGCGGCCGTCGCGGTCGGCGTCGGTGAGCGCCAGTCGGTTCACGCCGACGAGGCCGGTCGCTTCGTCGGTGTAGGCGCCCACCTCGGCGAGGGTCGAGATGGAGCGCCACAGGCGTTCCGCGTCGATGTTCATGCCGCGGAGGATGTACCTCTACGAAGAGGCGGCGTCCACCGACGACAGCGCGCCGGCGTCGTAGACGATCGCGAGGCGGCCGCGCCCGGCGGGTCCGACGCGTTTCTTGATCAGCCGCACGGCGCGTCGTGCGACCCGCTTGCTCGTCGCCGAGCGGCGCACCCCGCGCGTGAGCGGCTCGAGCGCGGCGACGGCGCGGAACCCGCCGACGAAGCCGAGCGCCTCCACGGCTTCGCGCGTGGTGGGTGCGAGGTGGATGAGCGCGACCTCCGCGGCGTCGCCGCCGAATCGCCCCAGCGCCCAGGCGGCGGCGCGGCGCACCTCGGCGTCGGCGCTCGTCGCGCAGCGAACGATGGCATCGAGCGCATCGAAGTCGTCGTCTTCGGCGGCGAAGCGAACGGCGTTGGCGACGACGGTCGGTTCGAGGCTGAAGAGGAGCGACTGCATGGTGGCTCGTGTGTCGTCAGGGGGGTGTCGGCGCAGTCGGATCATCGCGTCGACGCGAAGTCGGGACGGGAGGGTGTCGGAGCGCGCGAGCTGCTCGCACACGATGCGTTCGGCGGTGGAGAAGGGGATGACCCGCGCGAGCAGGAGCTCCACGGCGATCGACCGGGCGCGGGGCGCACGATCGTCGAGCGCTTTGGCGAGGAGTCGACCGAACAGCCCGTCGGCGCGCACGGTCATGATGTCGCTCAGCGCTTCGAGGCGTCGAACGACGTCGACGATCGACGAGGTGTCGAGGCAGTCGGCGACGTGAACACGAACGCGGCGCGGCGCGACGAGGAACCGCAGCGCAGGGTGTGCTTCGAAGAGCGCGGCGACGAGGCGTCGTTCGTCGGGTCCGAGGAGCGTGTGAACGTCCTCGGGATCGCCGTGGCAGGACAGCACGCCGTCGAAGCGAACGTCGCCGGTGCGCACCCGCGAGGACGCCTGGGGGCTCGACCAGTGCACGGCGCGCCGCACGAGGAACGCACCCGCGTGCGGCCGCGGCGAGCTCACGGCGATCGCGATCGTGGTCGCGAGTCGGTCGAGGGTCACGGTGCGCCCAAAGGCCGTGGTGACGGTGACCCGCGAACCTGTCGAGGTCACATCGGACCCCAGCCGTCCCGCGGCGCATTCGAGGCGAGCGAAGGCGTCGGCCATCTGAAGTCCGAGCTTAGTCGAGGTCGCGCCGAGGAAGTTGAAATCAGAGCCAGGTGGCTCGTCTTGAGCCAACCTCCGTCGCGGCATACGCAACAGGAGCGCCGCGCGCCGCCCTGAGCGCGCGCAAGGCACCTTGCGAACCTCACCGCCGCGCGCGTAGGCGTCGGCCTGGAACCTCGTCGATGGCGATCGGTCCAGCGTCGCGCCACCCCCTCCGCAGCAGCCAAACGCCGGGCGGCCCACCGATGCGCGCCTCCCGCGACGGCGGCGCCCGCGAACCCTCGAACCCGTCGAACCAGCGCGCGGACGAGTACGGATCGATCCACCGCTCGGGTAGCGTATGGCCACCCTGCGCGGCGCGTTTGCGTGCATTGAGCAGCACGTACGCGATTGCGTGCCGCGCCTCCCGAGGCGAGCGCAGCACATGGGCGTGGTACCGGTCCGAGAACACCTGCCCGCGCCGTTTCAGCGTGTTGTTCAGGCGCCGCGCCAGCCGAACCTGAAGCCCCTTCATCGCGCGCATGAGCGACCGTCGGTCCCGGGGCTCCACGAGGAGATGCAGGTGATTCTTCTGCACGGAGAAGTGCACGAGGCGGCACGCGAAGCGCTCGGCGCCGTCGCGTAGCGCCTGCTTGATCGGCTGAAAGCGCCGCTTGCTCCGAAGGTTCCCCACGGCCCGCGAGACCCGGAGCGTCACGTGCACGGGAGCGCCCTTGGGGATGGACTCGCGCCGCCGGTGCTCGACGTTCCTTCGCCCTTTGCCTTTCTTCCGGCCCGCATTCTTCCGAGCACCGCCGTGCTGGATAGGGAAGTCGAGAACGCCCTGCACGCTTGAAAAAGGCTAACATTTGTCTTGCATCAGAACAAGCACTTCCGCGTCGGCTTCTTCGTTCGAGATCCGCTAGCCGAGGACACGCGCAACGGAGATCGGAGCCAGCTTTGCCGTCGGTTCCGCGTCCGCGAGCGAGCCACTTCCGAACGGACAGCCGGACGCGCCCTCGTCGCGGAGTCGATCGACGAACATGGAGCAACGTAACGGCGCACGCCTCACCGAGCCGTGCCGCGGGTGAGGGTCCGAGCTGACGTGGTCGAAAGCGCTGAGCGCTATCTGCGATGGACGGCGGTCGAAGCGGCGACGACCCCGCTGAGCACGATGAGGGCCTCGCACCAGGCGCCCCACAGGCCCTGGTCCCCCGCGAGTCGCGATCGACACCGCGGCGCTCGCCGTCGCACCGCGACGCCCCGGCAGACGCGCCATCGAATCCACGACGACCTCGAGCTCACCCGGCGAAGACAACACGCCAGCAATCGCGTTCCTCCCAACAGCGCCAACCACCATCACCACTTTCGAGCGAGCTCTGCCACGCAAAGCACGCGCGCAAGCGACCGCCCGGAGCAAGGCGCCCCGGCCGAAGAGCGCCACGGCCCCCAAGCGAGTCGGCGGATCAAATCCACCCGCCCACCGCACGGCCTCACATCTCGGCGCACGGCCTTCCCCAGAGCCTCTCCCCGTCACCAGCCGGCGATCCCACACACACCGGACGTGCGCCCACCCCCGCCGGCCCGCCCCGCAGGTCCGTCGCGCAGGTCCGTCGCGCAGGCCCGTCGCGCAGGTCCGTCGCGCAGCTCCGTCGCGCAGGCCCGTCGGGGAGGCCCACCTCCGGCCCGTCGCGCAGGGCGTGCCGCCGGCCTTCCCGCCGGCCTTCCCGCCGGCCTTCCCGCCGGCCTTCCCGCCGGCCTTCCCGCCGGCCTTCCCGCCGGCCTTCCCGCCGGCCTTCCCGCCGGCCTTCCCGCCGGCCTTCCCGCCGGCCTTCCCGCCGGCCTTCCCGCAGGCCCTACGGGAGGCGGCGCGAAGCGCGCGGTTCCCTCACAGAGCAGTGCCCCTCAGTTCCAGGTCCCCCCGATCGTGAACAAGTACCGCTCCCCAGCCCCATCCTCGGTAGGCTCGATCCGCGCCCCCGGGAACCACTCCTGCACCCCCAGCCCACTCTTCCCAGAAGGCGCCTTCGCCTCCGCGGCCTTCGCCTCGTCCTCCCCGAGCAACTCGTCCCAGGTGGGCGATGACTTCCAATCGAAGAACGAGGTCACCACGGCCCCCACGACCAACCCACCCAGGCTCCCCAGCACGTTCCCCGTTCGCAGCGGCTCGTCATCCAGCGCGCCCGCCGCGAGCATCCCGACCATCATGCCGCCCAGGCCCGACAGATTGATCACCGCGAAGCGCGTGGGCTCCACGTCCAACAACCCACCCACGACCATCCCCGTCACGGCGAGGCCCACGTCGGATCCCAACACACTCGTCAGCAGCGTGAGGCCCGCGCCGCGGCGGCCGTCGAAGTCGCCGTCGAGCTGCTCGCGCAGGACGACGCCGCCCCAGCCGCCGATCCACGTGCCCCACACGTTGCCCGCGGTGAGCATCAGGACGTCGGACATCGTGAGGTCGATGTACGGCGTCAGATACATGCCCGTGAGCGCGCCCAAGCCCACCGTCCCCATCGCGACGCCGGCCGCCTGCCGGTTCGTCCCGTCCGACAGCAGCGTCAAACCCATCGCGTGCCACGTCAGGTACCCGACGTACGCGGAGCCCAACGCCAGGTCCCCCGCGTCGTACGAGGCGTGCTTCGATGTCGCGCCCACCGCGAACGCCCCCGCGATCGCCATCGAGGGCCCCATCACCGACAGCCACCGGTCATCCTCCGACGCCAACATCGAGAAGCCCGCGCCCGCCATCCCGCTCATCGCGGCGCCGTAGGCCGCGTGCTCGCGCGTCGTCGCGTCGAGCTCCAGCGTCTGGTCGAGCAGCAGCCCCGTCGCCGCGCCCAGGCCGACGCCCGCGAGGACACCGCCGCCCGCCTGCTCGCCGGGGATGTCTTCCAGGTTCGGTCCATTGAATAGACTCGGCGTGAACCCGCCCGCCAATCCGCCCAGCGTGCTACCGAGCGCCATCGACATCACGGCGTCCTCGTCGACGTCCATCTTGGGGGCGAGCCAGGTCCCGAGCCCCAGCCCCGCGACGCCGAAGAGGTCCATGCTCAGGAATCGCCCGCGGCGGTTCGAGCCGGGGATCATCATGCCCACGCCCAGCCCCGTCGCCGCGCCGAGCATCGACGCCGCGCTCGCTTCGGCGACGTCGCCCGCTTCGATCTGTACGAACTGCGCCGCCGTCGCCGCAGCGATGGTGCCGATGCCCGCGCCGAGCAACACACCGCCCGCGCGCGGGTTGTCGCCGATCGGATCGTTCGGATCGAGGATCAACGCCGGGAGCGTGAGCCCCACCGCCGCGCCGACCGCCGCACCGGCCGGCACCAACAGCGCATCGCCCGCCTCGTACTCGAGCGAGTCGGCGAGCGCGAGGCTCGCGGCGAGGCCGAGCGCGCCGCCCCCCTGCATCAGACCGATCGTGCCCTTGCGGTCCACGCTAGGGAGCAACAGCCCGAGCCCCGCGCCGATCGCCGACCCGGTCGCCCACCCCGCGGTCATCTCGACCTGCACGTCGACGGGGACGTCCACGAACTGCGAGGTCACCGCGCCGAGCAACACCCCCGACGCCGCGCCCACGGCAGCACCCGCGCCCGCGCGGTCGCGATCGATCGGGCCTTCCGGAGCGAACAGCGCCGGGAGCCACGCGCCGTGCCACGCACCGACGCCCGACGCGAGCGTCATCGTGAGGTAGTCCTCGGCTTCATAGGAGGTGAACGGTCCGACCGCGAGACCGAGTGTGTACGCCGACAGACCGAGCCCGCCGATCCACGCGCGCTGGCCGTTGGGATCGTCGGTCGCAAGGCGGCCGATGCCGTAGCCGAAGAGATCGCCGACGCCAGTGAACGCGGCGGCCTCGAGCATCAACGTCGGCTTCACGTCCGCGACCTGGGAGACGAGCGCGCCCGCGAGCAGACCAGCGCTCGCGCCGAGGAAGGAACCGCCGGCTTCATCCTCCAGGAGCATCCCGAGCTGCGCGCCGTGGGCGCCGCCGACCGCCGAGGTCTCCATCGCGAACAACATCTCGTCGAAGCCGTACTTCGTGTAGGGCGCGACGACCGCGCCGAGCGCGACCCCGCCGAGCGCCGCGATCTCCAACGCGAGCGCGCTCTGCCGGGAGTCGAGGTCGGCGAGGAGCGCGATGCCGCCGCCCGCGGTGCTCATCGCGCTCGTGTAGATCGACATCTCGACGACGTCCTTGGGATCCACGGTGACGAACTGCGACGTGGTCATCGCGACCGCCGCGCCGAGGCTCGCGCCGAAGAGCGCGCCGCCCGCGGTGTCGACGTTTTCGTCGGTCCACGTGCGGGGGAGGAAGCCACCCAAGGCGCCGCCGGCGAGTGTGCCGTAGGCGGCGAGCGCGCGGTCGCCGTCGTCGTAGGTCGTCACCGGGCCGAGCGCCAGGCCCGCGCCGAGGCCGAGCAGACCGCCGGCTTCGAGGAGCGCGACGGTGCCGCGTGTCGCGTCGCGATCGATCATCAACCCGAGCCCCGCGCCGAGGCCGGAGCCGATCGCGGTGCCCGCGGCGATCTCGACGTCGTCGCGCCGCGGGTACAGCTCGACGAGCGCGACCGCGCCGAGCACACCGGCGCTGCTCCCCGCGAGCGCGCCACCGATCACCTGCGAGCTCTCGGGATCGTCGAGGAGCATCGGCGCCCAACCGCCGAGCCACCCGAGCGTGAGGGAGCTGGTGAAGAAGGTCGCGGGTGCGCGTTCGTCGTAGTTCGTGCGCGGCGCGAGCGCGAGCGCGCCGACGTACGTGGTGAGGCCGAGCCCCTGCATCAACGACGCACCCGTGCGGCGGCTCTGCGTGACGAGCCCGAGGCCCGCGCCGAGACCGTTCGCGGCGACGCCGAGGAGGGAGGCTTCGACGAGGTGGCCCCCTTCGATCGGTTCGTTCGAGATGTAGTGCAGCGCGAGGCCGCCGAGCGCGCCGGCGCTCGCGCCCACCATTACGCCACCGGTCACTTCGGATGCGGGCGGGCCGTCGCCGTTCCACATGTACGGGATGAGGCCGCCCTGGAACGCCCCCTGCGCACCGAGCATCGCCGCGGCCATCACGAGCTCACCGCCGGGGTCGACGCGGTCGGTGCGTTTCAACGAGAGCCCCTTGTTGGAGAGGAGGACGGAGAGTGTCGCGAAGGTCGCGAAGCCGGCGCCCTGCATCATGCCCACGGTGAGCTCGTCCGAGGCGCTGGGGATCAACAGACCGAGGCCCGCGCCGAGGGAGGACGCGGCGACCGACGAAAACGACGTCACTGCGACGCGCTTCGCGGAGAGGTCGAGCCAGTGGGAAGCGATCGCCGCGCCGTAGCCGCCGACCGCAGAGCCGAGCGCCACGCCGCCCGCGATCTGGCTCGAAGCGGCGTCGCCGTCGAAGTACACCGGGACGAAGCCGCCGTAGAGTCCGCCGAGCGAGGCCCCGACGCCCGCGTACGCGTAGTCCTTCCCTTCGAGCGCGAGCGCGTCGGAGAGCGGATAGGTCATCGCGAGCCCGAGCCCGATCGCTGCGCCCGAGATGTTGGATCGCGCGCGTACGTCGAGGTCACCGACGAGGTACCCGAGCCCGACGCCACCCGCGCCGAGGACGCCCGCACCAACGAGGGTGTTGGTCAGGGACTTGTCGGAGACGTCGACGAGCTGGCTCGCGACGATGCCCGCGGCGGTACCGATGCCCGCACCCATCAACATGCCGCCGGGGAACGCCGGTTCGTCGAAGGTGCCTTCTTCGAGGCGGACGCTGAGCTGCCCGCCGCTGATCGCGCCGCCGAGCGCGGCGAGCGCGACGATCGTCGCGTCGTTCTCGTTCCATTCGAGCGAAGGCCCGACGATCGCGAGCGTGAGCGCACCGACCGCGGAGCCCGCTTCGAGGAGCCCGACGCGGGTCGCCGTCGATCGATTGTCGAGCACGAGCCCGAGGCCCCCACCGATCGCGGCGCCGGTTGCGGCGCCGAAGCCCGAGTACGCCGCCGTCTCGCCGTCGAGCGAGACGAACTGCGCGAGGCCGAGCGCCGTGAGGTAGCCGATGCTCTGGCCGACCAAAGCGCCGGCCGCGGCGTCGGAGGCGGACAGCTCACCTTCGAGGACCGCTGGCGCCCACATGCCGAGCCACGCGCCGTGGGTCATCGCCGTCGCCGCGAGGGGGAGCTCGTGCGAGATCTTCAGACGGCGCGCGAACAACGCCATGGGGATCGTGCCGACGGCGCCGCCGATGAGGCCGGCTTCCATCGCCGACGCGCCGCGGTCGTCCGCGTTGCGTCGCGCGAGCGCCGTGATGCCGGCCGTGAGGATCGCGGACTCGACCGCGGTGAAGTTCGCGAGCGCGACGTCGTCGAGCCCCCACTCTACGCGTTTCATCCCGAGCGAGCCGGCCGCGATGCCCGCGGCTTCACCCGCGACGGTGAGCCACAGCGTCGTCGACTCCGAGACGCCGAGGCGCTTCCCCAGACCGTAACCGGCGCCGGTGCCCCACAGCCCCATCGTGCCGAAGTAGCCGGCGTCGCCGAGGGTGACGTCCTCTTCGAGGGTGAGGAGGAACGGCGTCGCGCCGCCGAGCAACATCCCGACGCCGCCGGTGAACGCGGGGGAGAGATCGGCGTCCGCGATCTCGGTGGCGAGGAGCATCATGCCCGCGCCGAACGCCGCGCCTTCGACGATCAGCGGGACGCGCCCGTACGGATCCCACGCGGGGTAGGTCTGCGGTTGGAGATCGTGCAGCGCGTTGCGCGCGGTCATGCGGACGACGAGCGCCTCGTCGTTGGCGAGGGGACGGAGCCTCGACTCGATCGACGCATCCTCGAGCTTCGCCATGCGACGCACCGCGTTCGCGCGGTGGGAGTCCGCGACCGCCTCGTCGGCAGCGATAGCGTAGAGCGCACCCGCCGACTCCGCGTCGGCCTGGCGGTCCAGGATCTCGAGCGCGAGCGGCGCGAGCTTCGGGTCGCGCTGCGTCGCCTGCACGACCGCGCCGGGGATCGCGGGGTCGACCGCGTCGTGAATCGAGAGCAACAGCCCACGGTGCAAATGCGAATGCGTCGGCTCCTCGAGCAACGCGACGCGCGTCCCGAGGGTGAGGGCCTTGTCCTGTTCGAGGAGCTGATCGAACGCGACCTCGTCGTTCGGGAACTTCTTCACCGCCGCACCGAGCGCGTCCGCGACGTCCTCGCCGCGGTAGTCGCGGACGCCTTCGAGCGCGGCACGACGGACGCCCGCGCGATCGCTGGTGACGAGCTCGAGGAGCCGTGGACGGACGAGCGCTTCGGGTCGGCTGTGCAGCGCCGCGATCGTCTGTCCGTCGACCTCCCCGGCCGCGACGAGTCCCAGCAGCGCCTCGGTCACGCGCGGGTCGGTGCGCTTCGCGAGGGCCTCGACGATGCGCCGGCGACGCTCCGTCCTCGGCTTCGTGTAGTGCAGGTGACCGAGGAGCGGCGGCACCGTCGCCCCGTCGCTGCGACGCGCGACCGCTTCCTTGGCGGCGCTGACCACGCTCGGCGCGCGTGCCCGCATGAACACATCGACGAGCGCCTGCGTCGAAGCCGATGAGGTCTTGGCTTCGAGGACGTCGACCGCGAGGCGCATCGAGGACGCCGGGGTCTGGTGCGGCCACGCCGCGATGCCCGCGAGGGTCGGCGCCTCGGGGAGGCCGTCGAGCGCGCGCGCGACGCGGACGCGCAGCGCGGCGGACGGTTCGCGCGCGAGGTGGATGGCGAGCGCCTTCGCGGTTTCGTCGCGTGAGGCGAGCCCGGCGATCGCCTGCAGTCGCACGGCGTCGTCGGGGTCCCTCAACGAACGGACGAGCGCCGCGCTCGCCGCGGGATCCGGATCACGACCGAGCCCCTTGGCGGCGGTCGCACGAACGGGGGCGTCGGGCTCCGCGAGCGCGCGGATGAGGAGCGGACGGGTCTCCTCGAAGTCGGCCCACCCGGCGAGGGTCTGCGCGGCGGCCGGTTTGGTCGAGCGGGTCTCGGAGAGCAGGACACGCGCGGCGCCGAGGAGGGGGCGCAGGTGAAGATCGTCCGCGCGCACCTCGCCGGCGATCTCGGCCTGGGTCATGCCGAAGTAGTCGGCGAGCCTGCGCTGCGCTTCGTCCCCGGGCCGGGCCGACAGCGCCTGGGTCGCGGCGGCGCGAATCGGCGGACGCGGATCGGTCGACAGCTCGACGAGCCGCTGGCGCACACTGAGGAACGGGTAACGTCCGAGCGACTGGACCGCGGCGTGGGCCGTGGCGAGATCCGTGTCCTCCGCCGCCTCGAACAGCGCGTCCATCTGGTGGACGAGGTCGTCGGAGGTCCGCGGGACGCCGAGGGCGCCGAGGGCGGTCGCCGCAGCGCGTCGAACACCGGGCGCCGTGTCGTGGAGGGCGGCGCGCAAGGGGTCGAGAAAGTACGGGGACCCGGTGAGCCCGGCGGCGGCCGCGCCGCGCTCCCGGCGCGCCGGATCGTCCGCGGCGAGCTCGTACGTGATGGCGAGCCAGCGGGCGCGAACGGCGTCGGACGGGGCGGCTTGGGGCGGGGCACCGACGATCGCGAGGGTCGAGACGACGGCGAGGGAGGCAGCCACCATGGAGGGTCGAACACGGGCCTGGTGGCGCGGACATCCGCGTTACGAAACGTGAGGGCTGGCACGTGCGCGCGCCTTTCTTTTCGATCCCCCCTTGACGTCGCGCTCCGAACCCGCTTATTCGCCGACGCATTCAGGAGACGTGGCCGAGTCCGGCTGAAGGCGCCTGATTCGAAATCAGGTATACGGGCAACCGTATCGGGGGTTCGAATCCCTCCGTCTCCGATAGGGGAACACACATGAGCACCGCACAAGCGACCGCCCAAGACCGGCACGACGTCGACCTCATCCAGGCGCTGACGCGTTTCGTGGAGCGATCGGTGTCCGAGCACATGCCCGACGCGGCGTCGACGCTGCTCGAGCTGCTCGAAGAGGACGAGGTCGAGGGCCTCTCGACGCCCGGCGACGAAGTCTACGCCGAGGACGTCGCGGACCAGCTCGAAAACAAGCTGACCCGCATCCGCAAGCGCTCGGACGATCCGCCCGAGGGCCTCCTCCTCATCGAGGACGCCATCGCGGGCTTGCGCACCATCGACGGCCAGATGGTCTCGCCCTGGCTGTTCGAGGACGGCGACGGCGTCCGCTGGTTCGTCCTCGTCGACGGCAGCAACGGCGAAGTCGCCGCCTGCTACACGACCGCGCCCTTCATCGAAGCCGACATCTAGACCTCCCCCGCGCCGAGAGTGCCCCCCGAAGTCGGGCACTGCTTCACCTCGGTTGCACCCTGCTTCACCGCTCACGACTCGACGACACCGGATCGCGCTGACGCGATGCCGCGGAGGCGTCGGCACGCTTCCTGCGAAACGACTCCCGCGTGACGCGGGACGACCGTGAATCCTACGAAGTGATGGAGGCGCTCGATGCGCCGCCGGCACCCGACTTCTCGGCGTATCGCTACGACGCGCCCTGGCAGCCGGACGATCCGCCCGACGCCGACGAAGAGCCGTTCGAGGATCCGGCGCCCAACTTCTACGACGGCCTCTACACCGACCCCTACGCGGACGACTTCGACGACTTCGATGACGACGAAGAAGAAGAGCGCGACGACGAGCTCTTCGAGGCGCTCGACGAAGCGCTCGACGAGATGGAGGCGGAGGCGCGCGTCGATGCGGTGCTTGCGATCGCGGCGCCGGAAGACGACGAGCTCGAGCCGCACGGCGCGCCGCAGCGCCTGTACCGCGATCACCTGACCTGCTTCCTGGGCGGCGACGCACGTCTTGTCGCGCCCCGCTACACGCAGCTCTGCCGTCGTTACCCGGTGGGGGACCCAGCGCTGAAGAACCTACTCGAAGACGGCCAACGACGCGCGCGCATCTCGCGCGAGCAGCGCAAGGCCGTCGGACGAATCACCAACCCGGGGCTCCGCTCCGCGTTGATCTACTGAAAGGAAAAGGAAACAACGATGGTACTCGGAGCAGCGCGCGGTCTCGCCAAGGGCCCCAAGCTCGGCGGCAAGAACCTCGGTGGCAACAAACTCGGCGGGAAGAACAAACTCGGCGGGAAGAACAAGCTCGGCGGGAAGAACAAACTCGGCGGGAAGCAGAACCTCAAGCAGCTCGCGCAGAAGAACCCGGACAAGCTCGCGAAGAAGCTGGGCCAGAACCCGGCGCGGAAGGAGCGGCTGCTCGATCAGATCAAGAACAACCCGGACAAGGTGAAGAAGCAGCTCGGGCTCGACGACGCCGGCCTCAAGAAGCTGCAGAACAGCCTCGGCGGCGGCGGCGCACAGGGCCCCGTGAACCCGAACCAGGCGGCGGGCGCTGCGGCCCCCGCGGGCGCGGCGGCACCGGCCCAAGCGGCGGCGCCGGCGCAGGCCGCACCGGCGGCGGGCGGACCGGCTCCGGCGGGTGACGGCGGCGGCGGCGCGGCGGCGGGCGGCGGGTGCCCCGGCGGCAACTGCGGCGGCGGTGGCGGCGCCGAGGGCGCAGGCGGCGCCGGCGGTGAAGGCGGCGGCCTCCTCGACCAGTTGATGCAGATGGCGCAGCAGGCCATGGGCGCAGGCGGCGGCGGCGAAGAGGCCGGCGGTGCGGGCGAGGCCGGAGCGGCCGGTGAGGCCGGCGGTGGCGCCGACCAGATCATGCAGGCCATCCAGCAGGCGGGCTCGGTCGACGAGCTGATGAAGGTGCTGCAGGACAACGGCGTCCAGGGCCCCGAGGACCTCCAAAAGCTCGGACCGGAGGTCGCCGAGGCGGTCTCCGCGAAGTTCATGGAGCTGTCCGGCCAGGGCGGCGCGCCGCAGTAGACAGCGAAACGCGGGCAGCCAGGCCCTCGTCGCCACGCCCCGGGCGGCGAGGGCCTCGGCACGCACCCCGGGCCCTGCTAAAGGTGGCGGTCCGACGTGTCGTCCGGTCCTGACAGCGCCATGAAACTCACCGTGCGCCTCCTCCTCGAGGAGGGGTTCGACGGGCGCACGCTCGCGCTCCCGATCGCGGACCTCGACAAGTCCTCGCTCGGCACGCCCGCGCACGTGCTCGAAGAACAGCAGGCGTACCTCGAGGCGTACCTCGCGACGACCGACGCCTCGACGCTCGCGCGGTTCTCCATGCCGAAGGACGTCGAGCTGTTCGACGTCGAGGTGGTGATCGAGCGCGACGATCTCCCGCGCCCACTACAGATCGTCGACCCGCTCCACTTCGACACCGTGCTCCTCGGTCAGCCGAACGGGGACGCGTGGGTCATCGTCCCGCGGCTGCGACACACCTTCCACGTGTCGAAGAAGGAAGACCGGCGCGAAGCGATCCGCGACGAGATCCAACGCGTCGCCACCGCGCAGCTCGTCGAGCTCGACACGTACCGGCACTTCTTCCCCGCGAAGACGAGCCGCATCGAGACCCTCGAAGTCCCGGTCGATCGGGAGGACCGCCTCCCCACCGGACGCGCCGCTTCGCTGAAGAAGCGCCTGATCGAGCGCAACAAGAAGCGCGACGCGAAGAAGGTGCTCGACTCCGTCGGCATCGCGATTCACGAACGCCCCGAAGCCCACGCCGGCCCCCCGATCGTCGGGCGCGATCGCCTCGTCGACAGCCTCACCCCGCTCCTCACCGGGAAGGCGCGCATCAACCTCCTCCTGTTCGGCGACGAGCTGGTCGGCAAGAGCGCGGTCCTCTACGCGTGGCTTCGGAGCCGCGGCGACGACAAACCGATGGTCTACCAGACCTCCGCCGCGCAGCTCGTCGCGGGGATGAGCGGCCTCGGGCAGTGGCAAGAGCGCGTGCGGCGTGTGCTCGAAGCCGCCGAGCAGCTCGACGCGGTGCTGTACATCGACGACCTCCGCGATCTCTTCCACGACCGCGCGACCGGCTCGATCGATCTGCCGAACGCGATGAAGCCGTACCTGGAAGCGGGCCGCGTGCGGATGCTCGGCGAGATCACCCCCGCGGCGTTCTCCACGTTGGAGGACCGCGCGGTGGGGTTCTTCTCGTGTTTCACGCGACTGCGCGTCGACGCGCTCGACGACCGGTCGACGCGGCGCGCCCTCGTTGCGCGGGTCGATCACGACCGAACCGTCACCCCCGATCGCCCCACCCTCACCGACGACGCGATCGACACCGTCCTCGACCTCACGAAGCGCTACCTCGTCTACCAACCCAACCCGGGGAAGGTGATGCGCCTCTACGGTGAGCTGCGCGCGATCTACGAGCGCGACGTCGACGAACGCGGACGCCCGCACCCCATCGACGGCCCCCGCGTGCTCGACGCGTTCAGCCGCCAGACCGGAATCCCCGGCTTCCTGCTCCGGGAAGATCGCGCGCTCGACAAACAGGAGGTCGTGGAGCGGTTCGAGCGCAACATCATCGGCCAGAAGGAAGCCGTCGCGCGCGTCGTCGACACGATCTGCGTCGTGAAAGCCGGCTTGCAGCCGAGCGGAAAACCGCTCGCGACGTTCCTCTTCATCGGCCCCACCGGCGTCGGCAAGACGGAGCTCGCGCGCACCCTCGCGAAGTTCCTCTTCCAGGCGCCCGACCGCATGGTGCGGTTCGACATGAGCGAGTACGCCGACCCGCTCGCCGCCGAGCGTTTGATCCGCGGCACCGACCGCAAGGAGGGCCTCCTCACCCAGAAGATCCGCCAGCAGCCGTTCTCCGTGTTGCTGCTCGACGAGATCGAGAAGGCCCACCCCGCCGTGCTCGATCTGATGCTCCAGGTCTGCGGCGAAGGACGCCTCACCGACGCACGCGGCAAGACCGCGTACTTCCACAACGCGATCATCATCATGACGAGCAACCTCGGCGCGTCGCACCGTCCGAAGGCGATCGGCCTCGACGCCCCGACGCTCACCGACGAAGCGCACTACCGACGCGAGGTGCAGCGGAACTTCCGGCCCGAGCTCGTCAACCGCCTCGACCGCATCATCGCGTTCGACCCGCTCACGCAGGAGGAGATCCTCGCCGTCGCGCGAGTCGCGCTCGCGAAGATCACGAAGCGTCGCGGCTTCACCGAGCTGTCGATCTCGCTGTCCGTCACGGACGCCGCCCTCGCGCGGCTCGCGGAGGACGGCTACTCACCGATCTACGGCGCGCGCGCGATCCGCCGCGTGCTGGAGGACGAGCTCGTCGCGCCGATCGCTCGGCTCCTCGCGCGTGCGGGGGCCGACGCACGTCGCGCCAGCGTCGTCGCGAGCCTGGAGTCGGAGCCCTCCGAGAAGAAGAAGTCCAAGCCGCTGATGACGACGCAGCGGGGGCCCCTCACCCTGCGTCTGTTCTCGGGGCGCGCGGCGGTCGACAACCGCGACCTGTCCGGCACCGAACGAGTCGCGCAGCTGCGGCGCATCGCGAACCGACACATGAACCTCGACTCCGTCGTCGAGGCGGTCGAGCAGCTGTCGAACCTCAGGTCACAGCTCTCCCAGGTCGACGCGAAGGACGCCGACCAACGCACCACGCAGGAGCGCGCCGAGCTCATGCGCGCCGAGCACCGCTACGCCGAGGCGGTCGAACACGTGCAGCGGTGCATGGACGATCTGATCGTCGCCGAAGAGCTCGCCGTCGGCGCGCTCTACACCGGCGGTGACGTGGACGGCGCCGTCGAAGAAGCCGAAGCCGCCTACGAGGCGCTCGCCGCGCGGATGGTGTTCCTGCTCCTCGTCGGACAGGAGCACCGCGACGCGATCACCCTCCGCCTCACGGAGCTCGACGAAGGCCGCGCCGCCGAGCTGTGGCTCGCCCACGCCCTCGACGACTTCGAACGCCGCGGTTGGGAGGTGACGTGTCACTTCTGGGGTGAGCCCAAGAAGAACAGCGACCTGTGGGAGGGCCTCAGCTCGTGGGGGCCGCCGCGCAACGCCGACCAGACCCGCGCGCGCCTCGCCCAGCCGAGCAAACCGCGCACGATCCTGGTGCGCGTCGCCGGGACGTACGCCGGGGGGCTCCTCGCCGCGGAGGCGGGACGACACCTTTTCGAGAAACCTCGGCGCGAGACGGACAAGACCGAGCTGGGCGTCGAGCTCGTCTCGATGCGCTACGCGATGAAGGAGGAGCTGTTCACCAAGGAGTCGATGTTCCCGGCGAAGGCGACGTACACCCTCCGCACCTCGCTCCCGGTGATCCGCACCCACGACGGCGTGCACGATCGGCTCACCGTCTTCCGCACCGAGAAGTCCTTCGCGGTCGCGACCGACGTGTACTGGCGCCACCTCGAGCGCGTCGCGTTCGCGCACCTCCTCGTCTACGAGAACGACATCGACCTCGACCGCGACACGCTGTTCGTCGGCCCGCTGGATCGGGAAGTGGGGTTTGCGTCGTGAGCACCTTCCGCGTCGCCATCTACCAGACGAAGGCCTCCGGTTCGCTGACCTGGCAGACCCTCGGGCTCGGCGATCTCAACCGGCGCCAAGAGGGCCGGACCGCGCTCAAGATCCAACGCGAGCTCACCGTCACGCTGCGCCAAGCGATCGCGAAGTGCTCCGCCGAGCGCGCGTCGCAGCTGTTCGCACCGCGCGGCATCGCGCTAGCGCGCACCCGCCTCGCGCTCACGCTCAAGGACGCCGGGCGCCGCAAGCTCTCCGGCCTCTTCCCCATCGTCACCGAGCCGC
The DNA here is from genome assembly GCA_040218735.1 of Deltaproteobacteria bacterium. Lineage (GTDB taxonomy): Bacteria > Myxococcota > Kuafuiibacteriia > Kuafuiibacteriales > Kuafuiibacteriaceae > JAUHYN01. Next base: position 24,793 of record JAVJQW010000041.1, on the reverse strand, counting down.
GCTGGGTCACACGCGAGCGCCGCGTGAAGATCGCCTACCACCCCGACTACCAGGCGAAGTGGTTCGTCGTAGACGACGACCGCCCGCTCGACGAGCAGGCGGCGCTCTACTTCGCGAAGGCGTTCGCCGAGCTGGAGGACTTCGCGCTCGATCAGCTCACCACGAACAAGAAGGACCTCGTCACGAGCTTCTCGTTCGAAGCGCATCACAAGAGTGTGATCGACACGCTGCCCGACTCCGAAGGCGGCCTGTGGGACGACCTCGTCGTCAAACGCGGACCGAAGCAGGAGAAGGAGCGCAAGAAGGGCGGGCTGACGACCATCCCGTCCATCGGCGTCAACCAGACGACGCGCGCGATCGAAGGCTCGTTGCCCGTCGGCGCACCGCGACCGCGTTACCGCGACCCGATGCTCCTGCACCTTGCCGGTCAGAAGCGGAAGCCGGTGCTCCTCGTCGGCCCGCCGGGCTGCGGCAAGACGACGATCTTCAACCACTTCGTGAAGGACCTCGTCGACGCCGACGACTTCCCCACGCACCGAAACCTCGACCGCATCCACGAGGTCTGGTCGACGAGCGGAAAACGCATCATCGCGGGGATGTCGTACCTCGGGCAGTGGGAGGAGCGCGTCAACGCGATCGTCTCGGAGCTGCGCGGCCGCAAGCTGATCCTCTACGCGGAGGATCTCTCGGCCTGGGGTCGCATCGGCCGCACCCGCGACAGTGACCGGAGCCTGGCCGACGCATTCCGCGGGCCGCTCGAGCGGCAAGAGATCCTGCTCATCGGCGAGTGCACGGCGGAGCAGCTCGCGCAGCTCGAAGACGACGCGCCGAGCTTCGCGGCGTTGTTCACGCGGCTCTTCGTCGACGCGACGTCACAGGAGATGACGTACCAGATCATGTTCCACGAGGCGCGCGCGCTCGAGGTCGCGTCCCCCGTCGCCTTCGAGCCGGCCGCGTTCCGCACGGTGTACGAGCTGACCGACTCGCTGTTTTCGCAGGTCGCGTTCCCGGGGAAGGCCGTCGACCTGCTGCACGAGCTCGCGAAGCCCGATCTGAGGGAGGCGTCGACCGGCGAGCGGAGCATCGGGCCCGAGGCCGTCCTCGAGGTGCTGTCGGCGCGCACCGGTCTTCCGCGCCTGTTGTTGCAGCCCGAGCAGAAGCTCGACCCGGGTCGCCTCGGCGGACAGCTCGAGCGTTACGTGATGGGGCAGCCACACGCGGTCGACGCGGCGGTGGACGTCGTGCTGCGCATCCGCGCGGGGCTCACCGATCCGGAGCGCCCGTACGCCGTGTACCTGTTCACGGGGCCGACCGGCACGGGCAAAACCGAGCTCGCGAAGTGCATCGCGGAGTATCTGTTCGGCGACAAACGTCGGCTCCTCCGCCTCGACATGAGCGAGCTGTCCGGACCGGACGCCGCCGCGCGGCTCGTCGGCGATCGTTTCCAGCCGGAGGGCATGCTGACGCAGCCGGTGCTCGACCAACCGTTCTGCACCGTGCTCCTCGACGAAGTCGAAAAGGCGCACCCGTCGGTGCTCAACCTGCTCCTTCAACTCTTCGACGAAGGGCGCCTCACGGACGCGCGCGGCTTCACGGCCGACTTCACGCACACCGTCGTGATCATGACGTCCAACCTCGGCGCACGCGCACGGCCCGCCGTCGGTTTCTCGCACGACGATCGCGCTGACGCTGCGCAGGTCGACGAAGCGGTGCGTGCGTTCTTCCCGCCGGAGCTCTTCAACCGCATCGATCGCATCGTCCCGTTCCTCCCCTTGCAGGCGGAGACCGCGGTGCAGATCGCGGAGAAGGAGCTGTCGCGCCTGTCGACGCGGCGCGGGCTCACCGAGCGGAGCATCTTCTTGTTCGCGGGCGAGCCGGTGCTGAGGCGCGTGGTGCGCGAGGGCTTCGACGCGGAGCGCGGCGCGCGGCCGTTGCAGCGCTACCTCGATCAACACGTCGGCTCGCTGCTCACCGACCACATCACGCGCTCGGAGCCGGCGTCAATGCAGATCGTCCGCGTGTACCCGAGCCCGTCCGGCTTCACGCTCGACGCGTCGGTGCTGCGGGAAGCGGAGCCGGTCGACGACGACTACGCGCTCACGCCGTGGCTCGACAAGACGGCGGAGGAGACGGCCGGGGCGCTCGACGGAGCGTTGGAGGTGCTCGAGCGCATCATCGCGGACGGCTGGGTGGAGCGCCTCGACGATCGCATCTCACGAGCGATCGGCTCGGCGAACCCGGCGGACGACATCTATCACCTCGACGCCGCGAAACTGAGGCTCACGGAGCTGATCACCCGCCTCGAAGGGGTGAAGCGGAGCGCGAACCCGAACGACCCGGACTTCATCGAGGCGACGACGTTCACGCATAGCTCGCTCCCCGGCCGCTCACGCGTGCGTATGTTCGACAGCCGCTCGGGCGCGCGCCCGATGACGAAGGACGCGATCTTCGAGGTCGTCGCGGAGGCGGAGTTCCTGCGGCGGACGTTCGAGCGCATCGACGAACCCGGCCAGCACACGATCTTCGTGGAGCTGCTGCGCGTCGGTCACGCGCGCCACCGCGGGCGCTTCGGTGATCACCGCACGGGCCTGCTCGAGTCCCTCGCCGCGGCGTACCTGGAGGGCCCCGGTGAGCTGTCGAGCTACGCCGGTCGCCTGACCGACGGGCGCCTCGTCTCGCGCGTCACCGACGACGAGAAGGCCGTGCCGCTGCACCGCGGCCCGGCGCACCTGGTGCTCGAGCTCAACGGGCTCGGCATCCTCGATCGCTTCGAGACGGAGATCGGCAGCCACGTCTGGCAGTCCCTCGCGTCGGGCACGGAGCTCGTCCGCGTGAGCGCGTGGGCGGCGCCGCTCGGTGACACGGCCGAGGACGTCGTCGCGCGGTTCCTCACCGAGGAGGAGGCGTTCGAAGCGGCGGTGGTTCGCGGCGACACGCCGCTCCCGCCGAGCCCGTACCGTTTGTTCCCGGCGGTGCGGAAGCTGCGCTACGAGGTGACGGAGGACTCCGACCGGCCGACGCGCTTCGAGATCGAGCACTACCGCCGCGCGGAGGTCACGGTGCACCACGCCCGTTCACTCACCGACGCGCTGCGTCCGGGTTGGTTGCTCGAGAAGAGCCGGAGGCGTCGATGAAGAAGCCGACCCTCCGCGTCTACTTCATCACGCACGACGACGGTCACAAGACCGGCATCCTCGTGCGCGCGTGGTCGTGGTTCTTCGACGAGCCGCCGCCCACCGCGTACGGCGTCGACGAAGACGACGTCCTGCGCCAGCTCGAAGTCATCGTCCGTTCACGCGACGCCGCCAACCGCGACACCGTGAAGCGCTACCTCTGGGACCAACGTTTCGACGTCCGCACCGCGCGCGTCGAAGTGCACCCGATGTCGTTGGTCGAGAAGCGCCCGGTGATCGGCAAACGTGAGATCCCGCTGCGCCTCACCTACGCGTGGGCGAAGCAGGGGAACGGGTCCTACCGCGTGATGTTGCCGCGCTTCGACTGGTGGTTCGTGGTCGAAGATCTCGACATCGCGCCGAAGGTGCTCGAACACGCCGTCGCCACCGCGCTGAGCGGAGAGGAGCCGCGGTGGGTCTACGACTTCCGCCGCGAAGGTGAAGAGTACGTGCGCGACTGGTCGCCGGACTTCCTGCTCACGAAGCTGTCGACGCCCACCGAGGACCACGGCGCTTACTACGGCGACGCGGTGGGTGCGGTGGCCGACGAGTGGGTCGAGCGCGCGAAGCGCAAGAAGCTCCCGGTCGTGGTCGGCGGGTACGAGGACCTGTTCGTGCACCGGCCGCTCCTGGAGCGCTCGACGCCCGCGTCGATCCTGTTGGTGGGCGGACCGGGCGTCGGCAAGACGACGTTCGTGCGTCGGCTCGCGCACCTGCTCGCGTACTACGAGCGCGAGAAGACGTTTGCCCCGGTGCCACGGATCCTCGCGACGTCGAAGGACCGAATCATCGCGGGGATGGTGTACCTCGGGATGTGGCAGGAGCGGGTGCTGGAGCTCATCGAGGAGCTCTCGTACGAGGGGCACTACCTGTACGTGGATCGGCTGACGGCGATCCTCGAGCCGCAACCCGACGGGACGTCGATCGCGGAGCTACTGCTCCCGGCGGTGGTCGCGGAGGAGATCAGCCTGATCGCCGAGTGCACCGAGACCGAGCTGGAGCGCGCGCGGCGACGTACGCCGACGCTGGTGAGCGCGTTCCAGGTCATCCGCATCGAGGAGGTCGAGTCGGCGGCGATGCCGGAGCTGCTCCTCGACTACCAGGCGAAGAAGAAGTCGAAGACGACGATTCACCCGCAGGGGATGAAGCGCCTCGTCCGGCACCTCGACGCGTTCGAGCGCAGCACGTGTTTCCCGGGCAAGGGCTACCGGTTCGTCGACTGGCTCGCGAACGAAGGCGACCAGACGCGGACGCTCAACCCCTCCGACGTCTCCGAAGCGTTCTCACGTTACTCCGGCCTCCCGGTGGAGCTGATCAGCGACGAACGCCCGGTGCGCGGCGCGCAGATCGCGGACGTGCTCCGGCAGCGGGTCATCGGGCAGGACGCCGCCTGCGACGTCGCCGGTGACGTGCTCGCGCGGTTCAAGGCGGGGCTGAACGATCCGGACAAACCGACCGGGAGCCTCTTCTTCGTCGGGCCGACCGGCGTCGGGAAGACCGAGCTCGCCAAACAACTCGCGCGCTACATGTTCGGGAGCTCGTCGCGGCTCGTGCGGTTCGACATGAGTGAGTACATGCTGCCCGGCTCGGCGGAGCGTCTCCTCGAAGCCGGCCAGGGGCGGCACTCCCTCGCGGAGCAGCTTCGACAGCGCCCGCTCTCGCTGGTGTTGCTCGACGAGATCGAGAAGGCTCACGCCGAGGTGTTCGATCTGCTGCTCGGCATCCTCGGCGAGGGGCGGCTGACCGACGCCCTCGGGCGCCACGTCGATCTGCGCATGGCGCTGATCGTGTTGACCTCGAACCTCGGCGCCTCCGAGCGTCCGCCGATGGGGTTCGACGGCCCGACGGACGGCTCGTTCACGAAACACGTGCGGCAGTTCTTCCGGCCGGAGTTGTTCGCGCGCCTCGACCACGTCGTTCCATTCAAGCGACTCACCCAGGACGACGTGGAGCGTATCGTCGATCTGTTGATCGCCCGCCTCGCGGAGCGGACCGGACTCGTGAGGCGGCGCCTGCAGATCTCGGTCGACGCGGCGGCGCGACGGCGCCTCGCGACGCTCGGCTACGTGCCCGACCAGGGCGCCCGCCCGCTCGCACGGCTGATCGAGGAGCAGGTGATCACGCCCGTCGCGGTCCGCATGGCGCGAGACCCTGCGTTCTCGGGGCGAACGATCCGGGTCATCGAATCGAACGGGAACATCGAGATCGATTTGTAGGGCCGTCGGCCGTCACACGCTTGCCAGGTCGTGTCGGGCGCCCTATCGGTCGCCTCGATGATTCAGGTCCCGGACAGCTTCGACCGCAAAGCCGTGCGGTGGAAGTTCACCGTCGGGATCGTCCTGTTCCTGGTGTGGACCTACTTCACCGGGGAGGTGCGCGGCGATCACTACGTGTTCTGCGCGCTGTTCTTGGGGCTGTTCTGGAGCGGGAGCGACAAGGCCGCGTACTTCGGCTACCTCGCGCTGCCGTTCCTGCTGGTCGGCGTCCTGTACGACAACCTGAAGCTCGCGCTCCCGCTGCGGCCCGAGATCCACGTGAAGGACCTGTACGACTGGGAGCTGGCGTGGTTCGGCGTGGACACCGCGAACGGCCGGCAGATCCTCCCCGAGTGGTTCAAGGACCACCCGGTGGTGCTCTTCGATTTCTTCTGCGGGCTCGCGTACATCACGTACCTGCTGGAGGTGTTCGGCGTCGGCGCGCTGCTGTTCTTCAAGGACGTCGGCGGGCTGCAGCGGCTCGCGTGGGGCTGGCTGCTGATCAACATCCTGGGGATGATCACCTGGATCGCCTACCCGGCTGCCCCACCCTGGTACGTCGAGCAGTACGGGCTCGGGCCCGCGGTGATGGACGCCCTGCCGAGCGCCGCGGGTGCTGCGCGGTTCGACGACCTGATCGGGGTGGGGGTCTTCGCGTCGTTCTATTCGCGGAACGCAAACGTATTCGGCGCGATGCCGTCGCTCCACTGCGGGTATCCCACGCTCGTGCTGTGTGTGGTCTGGCGCTACGGCTGGCGCTGGCGGGTGCCGACCGGGGCGTTCTTGGCGCTCGTGGCCTTCTCCGCGGTCTACCTACGGCATCACTACGTTCTCGACGTGCTGGCCGGTTTCGTCTATGGGGTAATGGCGTACACGGGGATCTGGCTTGTGACGAGATGGCGCGCACACGACGTCGAGGCGAAAGAAAACGTCCGACTCGCTGGTTTCGGCGTCGCGGCCGATCCGGCCCGTCCTAACGACGGGGCGAGTCCGCAGCAGGGGAGTGGGACATAAATATGGACGCCGTCTACGACTGGTTGAAGGGAGACTTGTCGACCGCAGGCCGCATCTGGGGCGCCGTCGCACCGGCGCTGCTGTTGGGTTCCTACTTCCTGATCGGCGCCGTCGTGTACGCCATCCGCGTCGCCGTGAAGGGGCGCTTCCACGACCGTGAGGTCGAATCCCGCGGTTCGAGCGCGTTCCTCGGCATGGGCGCACGCAACCTCTTCGCCTGGCTCATGCAGCCGCTGTGGCGCGGCCTCGCCCGCTTCGAGGTCCCGCCGAACGCCATCACCACCCTCTCCGTCCTGCTCGCCGCGGGCGGCGGCGTCGCCGTCGCCGTGGGGCGCTTCTCGCTCGGCGGCTGGCTGTACCTGTTCGCCGGCGCCTGTGACTTCCTCGACGGCCGCCTCGCGCGCACCACCGGCAAGGCGACCCGCGCGGGCGCCGCGCTCGACTCGGTGCTCGACCGCTACGCCGAGTCGGCGATGCTCGTCGGCCTCGCTTGGTACTACCGCGACTCGTGGGTGCTCCTCGTGGTGCTCGCGACGCTCGTCGGCTCGATGCTCGTGCCGTACATCCGGGCGCGCGGCGAAGGCCTCGGCGTCGACGTGAAGGTCGGCCTGATGCAGCGGCCCGAGCGCTTGGTGCTGCTCGGCGCGACGGTGACGTTCAGCCCGATCCTCGCGGCGATCCTCCACCCGACGGACCCCAAGCCGATGCACGTGCTGGCGGTCGTGGGGCTGTGCATCCTCGCGGCGACGTCGCAGCTGACGGCGGTGCAGCGCCTCATCCACGTCCTCGGCAAGCTCGACCCGAGCTACAACCGCAGCGCCCGCAACGAAGGCGGGATGCTCGCGAAGAACCTCGTCTCCGCCGTCGCGGCGACCGCGGTCGACTTCGTGATCGTGCTGATGCTCGTGAAGGTCGTCGCCCTCCCCGCGTGGGTGGCGACGGCGTTCGGCTGCATCGTCGGCGGCATCGTGAACTTCACGATGAACCGCGTGTGGACGTTCCAGAGCGACGGCCCGCCGGTGACGCAGGCGTGGAAGTACACGTTCGTCAGCGCGAGCAGCGCGCTGCTCAACAGCGGCGGTGTCGCGCTCCTCGCGCTCCTCCCGGCGCTCGACTTCCGGCTGGCGTGGGCGATCGTCCGCGTCGCGGTGTTCGTAGCGTGGAACTACCCGCTGCACCGCGACTACGTCTTCACCGAGGACGACCCGGACGGCGCCGTCGAGCCGCTCTCGACGATCTGAGCGTCAGCGCATCGCGCGGACGAGCTGCTTCACGCGTTCGACGTCCACCGGGCGGCGCCAGTCCCCGCCCTCCTTGATCCAGCTCCCGACGATCAGGCCGTCCGCGACCTCGGCGAGGCTCGCCGCGTCTTGGTCCGTCACACCCGAGCCGACCAAGACCGGGACGCCGCCGGCCTTCGCGGCTTCGACGTCGGCGCGTGAGGTCGACGCGCCCGTGGACGCGCCGGTGACGATCACGCCGTCGGCGCCGCAGAAGACCGAGCCCTTCGCGAGCGCGGCGAGGTCGAGGTCCGCGGTGAGCGCGTGCGACGCGTGTTTCTTCTGGATGTCGGCGAGGACGAGGACGTCGGCGCCGAGCGCGCGCCGGCGGCGGAGGAGCGGCCCGGCGGAGGCTTCGAGGAGGCCTTCGTCCGCGACGTGGGCGTAGGCGAAGGCCTCCGCGCGGATGAAGCGAGCGCCCGCGGCGATCGCGACGCCGAGGGCGGCTTCGTTTGCGCCCGCGAGGACCTGGACGCCGGTAGGGAGCCCGCGTGAGACCACGCGCTCGGTGGCGACCGCCATGGACGCGATCGTCTCCGGGTCGGCGGCGCCCTTGAGATACGGGAGGTCGCCCATGTTCTCGACGAGCAACACGTCGCAGCCGCCTTCGGCGAGCGCGTCGGCGTCGCGTTCGGCGCGTTCGTAGATTGAGCGAACGTCGCCCGCGTAGCCCGGGCTCCCGGGGAGCGGCGCGAGGTGCACCATGCCGACGAAGAGGCAGCGTTCACCGAACACGCATCACGCTCCAGGCTCGGGCACGAGGATGTCGTTCGTGGTGTCTTCGCCGACCGACGCGCGCGCGAGCGGCGGGACGATCAGGACGGCGCAAGGCGCCTTGCTGATCACGTGGTTCGCGGTGGAGCCGAGGATCATCCGGTGCCAGGCGTTGCTGCCGCTGGTGCCCATCACGATCAGATCGGCGCCGCTCTCTTCGGCGTTGTGGAGGATGCGCGCTGGCGCGGGCCCGCCGGCCTCGACGTGGACGTCGACGTCGAGGCCGCCGCGCGGGACCTTCTCGACGAGGGCGTCGACCTCGCTCTTGTGCTCCTCGCCGAGGTCATCGACCTCGTCCTTGCTCAGGTAGTGCGGGAGGAGCTGGTCCGGGTCCTGCGAGAGGATGGGGTGCTCGAAGACGGAGAGGACTCCGAGTTGCCCCGCGCTCGCGTGCGCGACGGCGATTGCGTTGGTGAGCACCGAGCGCGAGATCGGCGACAGATCCACCGCGGCGACGATGCGCTCGAAACACTCCGGCGGGCCGTCGTTGCCCACCACGAGCACCGGCGTCGTCGACACCCGGATCAGCGAGTTCGCGACGCTGCCGAGCACGAAGCGCGCGAGCCCGCTGCTCCCGTGGCGCGACACCACGAGCAGGTCCGCCTGCACCGACTCGGCCGCGCGCGCGAGCTCACGGGCGGGGGCCCCCATCCGCACCTCGCGCGAGACCCACACGGACGTCTTCGGCACCTCGAGCTCCTCGAGGCGCTCTTCGGCGCTCTTCTTCGCGCGGTCGAAGACCGACTTCTTGCGCGGGTCGAGGAGCGGCACCATCGGCGGCGCCGGGCTCACGTGCACCAGATGAACGCGCCGCGCACCGAAGCGATTGGCCATCGAGACCGCCGCCGCGACGCCGCGACCCGCGAACCGGGAGAAGTCCGTCCCGACGAGGATGGTCTTGAAGTCGCCCATCGACCGCCCGGGAGCGTACCGGGCCGGATCGGGGGGCGCAAAGATGTAGGCGCGGCCTAGGAGGCCAGATCGGCGGTCAGGGCGGCGCGCTGGGGGTCCGACAGCTCGGTCCGGGCGGTCAGCTCGGGGTGGTCGACGACGATCGCCACCGGGACCTTCCCGCCGACCGGGAAGTGCAGGAACTGAACGGAGGACACGCGGTCCTCACCCACCTGCCGGACGTCGTAGGTCGCCGAGACGCGTGACCCGTCCTCGAGCTCCGCGTGGATGTGCTTCGGGAGGTCGAGCCAGGCGCGCAGCTTGATGTCGCGCTCGGCCGGGTCGTCGATGCCGATCAGGAGCGTGCAGCCGAGCCCGCCGTCCACGCCCAGCAGCTCGTTGTAGGTGTCGATCTCGTGCTGGATCTCCGCCTCCTTCACGATCTGCTCGACGCGGAGCATCTCCAGGATCTGGTAGCGCACCGTGGTGTGGTTCTCGAACAGGAACGTCAGCGCGTCACCGACCTGAACGCGGCGGGCGTTCTTCGCGGCGAGCGCCTCGTCGCGAATCTCACCGCGCTGCTCGGTGTACGTGACGTAGTCGAGGATCTCGTTGCGTCGGACCTTCTCCATCATTTTTCATCCTCCTTCGGGGGCACCTTCTCGGGGAAGCCGTCCTCCCGGTAGGCGCGAGCGAGCACGGTCATCGGGTGGAGCGCGCGTTTGCCCGCGTGTTGTTCGAACTGGATGCCGGCCAGCGGGCACTCCGTCGCCCACACTTCGGCCTCGGCGTCCTTCATTCCATTGAATGCCTTCTCACCGACGCGCGCCGAGGCTTCGAACGTCTCGACCTTCATCGCGTAGGTGCCGTCGTGACCGCAGCACTCCATGACGAGCTTCGGTTTCACGCCGGGGATCTTCTTCATGAGGTCGCGCCCCTTGAAGCCCACGGCCTGCGCGCGGAGGTGGCAGGGCGCGTGGTAGCCAACGGCGCCGCCGGGCGTGGACTTGAAGTCGGTGTTGAAGCGGTCCTCGTTGCGGATGGACCACAGGAACTCACCGCAGTCGTTGATCGCCTCCGAGAGTTTCTGCGCGCGCTCCTTGTCTTCCTCGGCGACGAGCTCCGGATACTCGCGGCGCATCATCATGCTGCAAGTCGGGTTGACGACGAGGACCTTCGCGCCCTTCTCGACGTAGGGCAGGAGCGCGTCGAGGTTCTGCTTCGCGTTCTTGCGGACGGTGTCGAGGTCCCCGGCTTCCCACGCCGGCATCCCGCAGCAGACCTGCCCGGAGCCGCAGGCGAGCTTCACCTGGTTCTTCTCCATGACCTCGACGACGTCGCGACCGATGTTCGGCTCGTTGTTCTGCACGTAGCAGGTCGCGAACAGCACGGCCTCGCCGTCGTCCTTCTTCTTGCCGTTCTTCTCGGCCCATTTGTCGAAGGGCTCACCCGCGAAGTCGGGGAGGAGCTTGTCCTTGTGGATGCCGAGCGCCTTCTCCATGAACCAACGGTGCGCCGCGACCTTGTTCATCGCGTTCGCCATGCCGAAGCTCATGCGCGCCATCTTCGCGACGCCGTCCGGGTTCGCGAGCATCTTCTCGCGCATCGTCGGCGCGTGGTCCTTGCGGCGCTGCGCGTTGTAGCGGTGCACCAGCTTCGGGAAGTCGAGCTGGTACTCGTGGTTGTCGCGCGGGGTGTACGGGCACTGGACGTCGCAGAGCTTGCACTGGAAGCAGTTGTCCATGACCTCGGCGATGTCGCCGTCGTTGAGCGCGCGGACGTCGCCGTCGTATTGGTCGTCGAGGGCCTTGAACAGGATCGGGAAGCTGTCGCAGTACTTGAAGCACATCCGACAGCCGTGACAGATCTCGAAGGTCCGGCGGACCTCCATGTCCAGCATGAGCGGATCCCAGTACCTCTCTTCGCTGGGGTCGTAGGTCAGGCCCTCCGTGGGGCTGTAAGAGATGACGGTGTCTTCGCTCATCGGTTCCTCGCGACGTACCGACCCGCCCCCGCGCGCGAGCGCGCAGGGAGCGGGCGGACTGCTTGTTCGAAGCCGGACAGCTGGATCAGCTGATCGTTTCGAGCATCTTCTGGAAGCGGCCGGCGTGGGACTTCTCGGCCTTCGCGAGCGTCTCGAACCAGTCCGCGATCTCGTCGAAGCCCTCTTCGCGCGCGGTCTTCGCCATGCCCGGGTACATGTCCGTGTACTCGTGCGTCTCGCCGGCGATCGCCGCCTTGAGGTTCATCTCGGTGTCGCCGATCGGCTCGCCCGTCGCCGGGTCGCCGACCTCCTTGATGTAGTCGAGGTGGCCGTGCGCGTGGCCGGTCTCACCCTCGGCGGTCTCGCGGAAGTTGCTCGCGACCTCCGGGTACCCCTCCACGTCCGCCTTCTTGGCGAAGTAGAGGTAGCGGCGGTTTGCCTGGGATTCACCCGCAAACGCGGCCTTCAGGTTGTCGTGGGTCTTGGTCCCCTTCAGATTCGGCACTTGTCGTTCTCCTTTGTGTGCTGCCTCCGGAGCGCTCCGTCGGCGGCCTCACCGATATTTCGGTGAGCGCCCAATGTAAAGCCCCGGATTCCGTGGTTCTCGTCTTGGTTCTTTCGCATACCCCGTGCCACGGCAGCCGAATCAACCTTTTCGTAGACTTAGCCATTCCCACCGCACCCAAATACCGGTGGGCACCCATATTTCGGGATCGAAAAGCAGCGATATTTCGTGATCGAGGCCGTTTGACTGGCCGTTCTCCCGTGGTACCGATATTTGGGTGAAGTCCTCCGAAGCGCCGGTTGATCTGACGAAGGATCTCGAGCGCGTCGCGCTGCTCGTGGGGCAGGTCGGCGACACGGACGCGCTCCTCGAGCGCGCGCTGGACTACCTCTCCGGGACCATCCCGTACGACCTCGCCGCGGTCCTCGAGCTGTCCGGCGACGAGCTCGCGGTGCGGTGCGCGCGCGGTCGGCTCGCCAACGACGACGTCCGCCGACACCGCATCGCGCTCGCCGACTTCCCGAGCGTCCGGCTCGCGCTGGAGAGCCGCCGCACGCGTGTGCTCGAGGAGCACGACCACGAACACGAAGGCGACCCCTACGACGGCGTCGTGGATCTCGTCGACGGGCACTCCTGCATGGTCGTGCCGCTGTTCTTCTCGGACCGCACGCTCGGCGCGATGACCTTCGACCGGAGCGTCTGCGGCAAGTACGACCCGCGCGCCGTCGACCTCGCGACGATCTACGGCCAGATCATCGGCCTCGCGATGGTCGCCGCGGAGCAGGCAAGAACGCTCCACCGCGAGGGGCATCGCCTCAAGGAAGAGAACCGCCTGTTGATCGACGAGGTCACGCGACAGGTCGACGCACGTGCGCTCGTCGAGCGCAGCACCAACCCTTCGATGCAGCGCATCGCGCGCCTCTCGCGACAGGTTGCCCCCACGGACGTCCCGGTGCTGATCACCGGCGAGACCGGTACGGGCAAGGAGGTCGTCGCGCGCGCCGTCCACGCGTGGAGCAAACGTGCCGACGGCCCGTTCGTGAAGCTCAACTGCGCGGCGCTCCCCGAGGGACTCGTGGAGAGTGAGCTCTTCGGTCACACGGAGGGTGCGTTCTCCGGCGCGACGAGTGACCGTCCGGGGAGGTTCGCGGTCGCGAACGGAGGCACGCTCCTCCTCGACGAAATCGGCGACCTCCCGCTCGGCGCGCAAGCCAAGTTGCTACGCGCGCTTCAGGAGGGGACGTTCGAGCCGGTCGGGAGCGACCGCACGCTGAAGGTCGACGTCCGCATCATCGCCGCGACCCACGTCAACCTGGAGGAGGCGATGCGCGCCGGGCGCTTCCGCGAGGACCTGTACTACCGCCTCGACGTCTTCCCAATCGAGCTCCCCCGCCTCGCGGAGCGCAAGGACGACATCGTCCCGATCGCCGAGGCCTTCCTCGATCGCGTCGCGGCCCAGACCGGCCGCGGCCCCTGGACACTCTCCGACCGCGCGAAGGAGGCGTTGATGGACTACGAGTGGCCCGGCAACGTGCGCGAGCTCGAGAACTGCCTGGAGCGCGCGACGATCATCGCATCCCCCGGCACGATCGAGATCGACGCGCTCCGCCCCAAGCGCACGAAGAGCCGCACGGTGTCCGGCGACCCGACGTCGTGGCCATCGCTGTCCTCGATGGAGAAGGACTACGTGGAGCGCGTGCTCGAAGCGACGGACGGGAAGATCTACGGACCCGGCGGCGCAGCGGAGATCCTCGGGCTGAAGCCGAGCACGCTGCAGAGCCGAATCGCGAAGCTGGGGATACGACGCTGAGCATCCGCTCATCGTCCGAGCGCCGAGCAAACGATAGGTCGACCGCGCGCGCACCCGTATCGTCCATGGCGTGCGCGTCCTCGCGATCCTGAGCGTGACGTTCCTCGGGATCGCGGATGTCTCCGCGTCCGCCCCCACGCTCGTTCGTGCGTGCCGCGGGAATCGCCTCGACCTGGCGTGGGTCGCCACGGCCACGGCCTGCCGCACCACCGAACCCCCGCGTGCGCCGCCCAAGGCCCTGCGAACGACCTTTCTCCCCAATGCGATCCGTCTTCGGCCCAACGAAGAGACGAGCGTCGACTACGTCATCGACAACCCCACCGACGAAGTGCTCGACGTCAACCTGGGCAACCTGTTCTGCGGTCGGCCGCGGCGCATCGTGCTGATCGATGCAAACGGCGCGCGCGTCACCCGCAAATGTGAGTCGTGGGGGTTCTGCAACGGCTTCGACACGCGCATCACGCTCGAGCCCGGCACCGACGCGCGGTTCCGCTTCAAGGTCTCCGCGAAGATGGTGGTGCCGGTGTGGGCGGACCGCCACTGCAAACTCGAGGACCGACTTCTCCCGCCCGGTCGATACACCTTCGCGTTGGATTCGGACCGACTCCCGTGGCTGAGCGCGCGCGGCAGACTGGAGGTCCCGGCCGCCTTCATCGCGTACATGGACGCCGACTTCCCGGTGCTCGTCCCCGTCCTCGTCGATGGCGGCATGGGGCTCGCCAAGGAGACCGGCGACCTCGTCATCCCCGGTCCGTTCGAGTGGGCGGGCCTCGGTGTCTTCAATCGCGTACCGGTGTGTGAACGACGCGACGGACGTCGCGCCTGCGGGTACCTCGACTTCGAAGGCGCGGAGGTCATCCCTCTTCGGTACGAGCTCGCCGAATCCATCCAAGGTTACGCCGCGGCGATCGGTGAGCGGCGAAGCGCCGACGCGCCGCTCCGGTACGGACTGATCGATCTCGCCGGCGAGCGCCTGGGCGAGGCGCGCTTCGAACACATCGGGCCGCCCCGGGACGGATGGCATCCGTACGTCATCGTCGAGGACGGCGTGCGCGAACACGGGTACCTCGACGAACACGGTCACCGACTCCAGCCCCTCGACGAGCTGACCGAGGTGACGCCGTTCAGCGGAGGCGTCGCTGCGGTCCGCGTCAAGAAGCGCTGGCGCCTGATCAACAGCGTCGGCGCCTATCTCGACCGACCCTCGACACGACGCGCCCCTCGACACGGCGAACGTCTCATCGTGCGTCGCACGAAGCGGGGCGTCGGCTACGCCGACCTCGAAGGGAAGCTCGTCATCGCGCCGAACCGCGCCTGGCGCGACGCCCAACCGTTCGTGGGTCGACGCGCCTTCGTGAAGAAACGCGGGGGCTGGTACATGATCGATCGCGAGGGCGCCATCGTTCGCGACAAGGCGTTCCTCTCCGCGCGTATGTATCCCGGCAACGTCGGGTTGGTGCGGTACGACCCGGGCCTCGGCAAACCGGTGTGGAGCTGGGTGGATGAACGCGCCCGGCGCATCGGATTCACGAATCCGCCGCCCTGACCTCAGCCCTGTCGCCGCTTCTCCGCCGCTTCCTCCGCCGCCAGCCGCTCCAGCGCGACGGCTTCGTGGTTCACGTACTTCATCGCCCCGGCCAACGCTTCGTGCTTCGCCTCGTCGATCAGGAGGCGGTGCATCGCCTGGCACACACGCCGGTACGACGCGTGGCCCTGCGGCGCGGTGCGCAGCTCCAGCATGTGCATCGCCTCGCGCGCGTTCATGTGCAGGTAGTAACGCACGCGGTACGCCATCGGCACCGCGTACGGCGCGACGTGCGAAAGGCCCGCGTCCGCGATCGCCTCGTACGCCGCCTTCGTGTTCCGCATGACACGGACGAAGTCCGCCTCGGCACCCGCCGCAGCGACCGACTCGCCCATCACGTACCCGTGATGCGGACACAGCGGCTGCCACTCCAGCGACAGCAACCGGTGCCGCTGCAGATCGCGGAACGCGCCGTAGTCCGACAGCACGTCGAACCGGTAGTGCGTCCGCTCGAACGCACGCCCCGGCTTGTGGCGCCGGTTCTTGCGCTCGCCGACGTACGCGACCAACACCCGCTCGCGCTCCTCGCGTGACATCGCCCGCGCGATCTCCAACAGCTGCCGATCCGGCAGACGGGACGTCGCGTAGAGCGCCGCCGCCACGACCTTCACCTCACCGTCCGGATCGAACTCCGTCAGCTCGACCTCCGCGACGTCGGCCGCCTCCGCGGTCACGACCTCGTTCGTCACCCGCGCCACAGCGTCCCGCGTCGACGACAGGTAGTCCGTCCACACCACGCCGCGGTTCTCCTGGTCCACGCGTTTCATGAACGCCGGGATGACTTTCCGCAGCTCGACGAGCATCGCGTCCGCGTAGTCGCGCACCTCCTGCTCGGGCGCGGCGCGCATCCTCAGGAGCATCATCTCGTAGGCCTGCCCCGTCGCGTAGATGCCGACGTTCGACTGCGTCGACGCCGGCAACAACCCGCGGAGCGCGTCGAGCGCCTTCGCTCGAATGGAGTTCTTGTACGCGCGCTCCGAGCCGCCCTCCGGCTTCGGATTCTCGCGCGCGAAGTGCTCCGACAGCGGCTCGATCAAGCGCGCGTACGTCTCGAACGCCTCGTCCATCGCCGCGACGTACTGCTCGCGCAGCGCGCCCGACAGCTCCGCCGGCACGTGGTACTTCCAACGCCCGTCGGGCCGATCCGTGTACGGAACGTAGCGCGTGGATTGCTCGAGGTAGGCCGCGAGCCGCCCCCACTCCAGCACCTTCGTGAGGATGTTCGACGCACCCTCACACGCGATGTGCACGCCGCCGAGCTGCGCGACCGAGTCGTCGCCGTACTCGATGAAGACCTTGTCGTAGAGCTTCTCGCCGCGCGCCGCGCCCGCCGCGACCTCCTGCGTCTCACCGGCGTCCTTTTCGAGGAACTCGTCGAGCAGCAGCCGCTTGAGGGACTTCGCCGAGCGCGAGTACCGCGCGAACAACGCGCCCTTCACCACCTCCGGCAGGTTCTTGAGGACGAACACCGATCCGTCGACGTTCGTCACGTACCGCTCGAGGACCGCGCGCTCCTCCGCATTGAACCGCTCGTGCACCGAAGAGCGATACCACGGGGCTTGGCGGCTCGCACCCGGCGCGCTACGAAGCGCGCGTGCGCAAGGGGTTCGTCGGCCTCGTCGCGGCCGTGTCGCCGTCGCGCGTCATCGCGGTCGACGGGCAAACGCCCTGGCACTACCCGCAGGATCTGAAGCACTTCCGCGCCACCACGCTCGGATCCACCGTCGTGATGGGTCGCCGCACCTTCGAAGCGATCGGGCGCCCGCTCGACGGACGCGAGAACTTCGTCGTCACGCTGCGCCAGTACAACCACGTGCGGACCTTCGGCAGCGTCCGCGGCGCCCTCGACGCGGCGACCGGCGACGTCTGGGTCATCGGCGGCGAACGCATCTTCGTCGACGCGCTCCCGTTCGCGGATCGGATCGATCTCACCTACGTCCCCGACGATCCCGACGGCGAAGTCGTCGCGCGCTTCCCCGAGATCGATCCCGATGAGTGGGTCGGCTCCGCACGCACGCCGCTCCCCGCCGACCCGCGCCTCGAGATACAGACCTTCGTGCGGAGGTCGCCGAAGTGAAGCACCTGCGCGTCGTCCTCCTCGCGCTCCTCGCGTTCGTCCTCATCGGCAGCTACGAGCTGATCCGCTCCGGCGCCGACGCCGTCTACGTGAAGACCTACGGCCGCGACGCCCTCCCCTACGCATGGCTCGGCGTCGCCCTCGCGTCCCTCGTCGTCGTCTCGATCTACAGCCGCTTCGTCCACGCGACGCACCTGCTGAGGCTCCTCGCGATCGCCGCCGGGATCTTCGGCGTCACACTCGTCGCGCTCCTCGGCGCGCGCACACTCGACTTCCCCGGCACCACGTTTGCGCTCTACGTCTTCAAGGACGTCTACATCGTGGTGCTCATCGAGATCTTCTGGAGCTACGCCAACGTGGTCTTCGACCTGAAGACCGCAAAGTGGATCTACGGCCTGTTCTGCGCCATGGGCTCCCTCGGCGGCGCGGTGGGCGCCGAGATCAGCAAGCGCATCGCCGAGGGCGTCGGCACCGAGACCACCCTGTGGTCGTTGGCCCCTGTGCTCTTCGTCGTCGCGGTCGTCGTCGGGTTCGTGAAGAGCGACCAGTACGCGGCGCCGAAGAAGACCGAGAGACGCCCCTCGTTCCTCTCCGGCCTCGAGACGGTGCGCGGCTCGCGTTACCTGCTCACGATGCTCCTCCTGATCGGGACGGTGCAGCTCGTCATCACGCTGATCGACTTCCTCTACACCGGCGCCGCCACCGCCGCGTACCCGGACCAGGACGAGCTCACCGCGGTGTTCTCGCGCGTGAACTCGATCATCAACATCTCGGCGGTCGCGCTGCAGCTCTTCACCGGGCCGGTGCTCAAGCTCCTCGGCGTCGCGCTCACGCTGATCCTCATCCCGTCCCTGCTCGGGAGCGCTCTCGGCGTGTACCTGATCGCGCCTCAGTTCATCGCGCTGGCCGTCGCCAAGGTTTTGAGCAAGTGCCTCGATTATTCCCTCTTTCGTGCGGCCAAAGAGATGCTCTACATCCCGCTGGATTATTCCGAAAAGACGAGCGGAAAAGCGGTGGTCGACATGCTCACCTACCGGGTCGCCAAGGGCGCCGCGTCCGTCACCCTCCTCCTCCTCGTGGCCCTCGCGCTGCAGCCCTACGTGGGCCTAGGGACCGCTCTGCTGGTCCTGCTGTGGATCGCGGCCGCGGTCTCCATCGGCCGCCAGTACCGACGTCGCACGAACGCTTGACGCCCCTTGGGCCGTGTTTTGTACGCGGGGTGTCGGAGGGAGCCGAGCCTCTCCCGGCGAAGATATTTTACGAGGAGGAAGCCTAAAATGCTGACCCGTTATCGACCGCAAACTTTCACGAGCCCCCTTTCCCTTTTCAACGCGTTCTTCGACGCCCGAGACCCCTTCAGCTTCGCGGGTTCCTTCGAGTCGGGCCCGCGCTTCTCGCTGAACGAGACCGACGACGCCTACACGCTGACCGGTGACCTGCCCGGCGTCCGCGCCGAGGATCTGAACGTCACGATCGAGGACGGCGTCCTGATCGTCCGCGGGCAGCGCAACGTCGAGCCCCCCGAGGGTTACGAGGTCCGCCGCTCCGAGCGCAGCCGCCTCGCCTTCGAGCGCTCCTACGCGCTGGGCGACCGCATCGACGCCGACGGCGCCGAGGCCAAGCTCGACGACGGCGTCCTCACGCTGACGCTCCCGAAGCGCGCCGAGGCCAAGCCGCGGCAGATCACCATCCAGAGCGCCTGAACAACGAAGAAAGGAGAGCGAAGAGATGAACGAGCTGACGACCACCACGACCCCGAACCAGGACATCGCCTGGGCCACCCCGTCCGCGGACATCTTCGAGGGTGAAGCCGAGTACCTGCTCGCGCTCGACCTCCCGGGTGTGAAGAAGGACGCCGTCGACGTGCAGATCGAAGAGGGCAACCTCTCCGTGCAGGCCACTCGCGGTGAGAACGGCTCCGCGCTGCGCTACCGCCGCACGTTCCGTCTCGGGCCGACCGTCGACACCTCCGCGCTCGAAGCCAAGCTCGAGCACGGCGTGCTGACCGTACACATCCCGAAGATGAAGAAGCAGACCGTGACGGTTCCGGTGTCGGTCTCCTGACCGCCCATGGTACCCAAGTCCTGACGTGTTCCTTCCGATCGGAGACTTTCCGAATCCGCCCGGATATCGACCGCTGGTGACGTGGGGGCTGATCGCGGCGAACGTCGCGGTCTTCCTCCTCGTCGCCCTCCCCGTTTCCCCCGAAACCTACCAAGCCGTCGTCGAGAACTTCGGCTACGTGAGCGCGCGCCCCAGCGTGCTCACGCTGTTCACGTCCATGTTCCTGCACGGCGGGTTCATGCACCTCGCCGGGAACATGCTGTTCCTGTGGATCTTCGGCGACAACGTCGAGCACCGGCTCGGCCGCGTCACCTACCTGCTCGTCTACCTCGCGACCGGTGTCGCGGGGACGCTGTTCTTCTCGCTGCTCTCGGGGACCTCCACCACGCCGCTCGTCGGCGCTTCCGGCGCGATCTCCGGCGTGCTCGGCGCGTACTTCGTGTTCTTCCCGCGCAACCACGTGCGGCTGATGTTCCTGTTCATCATCTTCCTGCGCGTCTTCACGGTGCCCGCGCGCTGGGTGCTCGGCTTCTACATCGTCGTGCAGAACCTGATCCCACTGTTGTTCAACGCACAGAGCAACGTGGCGTACGGCGCGCACTTCGGCGGGTTCCTCGCGGGCGCCGCCGTCGCATGGATCGCGGAGCGCGGGCTCGCGACGAAGCAGTTCAACCGCAAACCTCGGATCAAGAAGACCCAGACCGTGCGCGTGAAGCCGCGCGTGCGCGTCGTGGAATCCGAAGACGCCGTCATCGACGCCGTGGTCCGCAACGACCGCGAGACCGCCTTCGCGGAGTACCGGCGGCTCGGCCCAATCCAACTCGCGTCGGACCACCCCGAGGCCGCGCTCAAGATCGCCGAGTGGCTCGCGGACGCCGACGAGTACATCGCCGCCGCCGACCTCCTCCGGAAGATCCTCGGCCACTCGGGGCGGGAGGTCGACCAGGCGCGTGTCTACCTAGTGCTGGGCCTCGTCCGCCTCGCGCAGGGCCAACGCGTTTCGGCGTACCAGCACCTCATGAGTGTGTTCGACTTCGACCCCGACGGAGAGACCGCGGAGCGCGCGCACCAGGCGCTCGAACGCGCTCGTTAACGCGCGCTCTCCTGGCGCACCAACCGACCGCGCTCGAACGTCAGCACGCGCAGCAGCCGATTGTCGCCGAGGTCGTAGATCCAACGTTCGTGGGGCACGAGCTCGCGGCGCTCGAAGTTCCTGTTCCCGACCGCGACCTCCTCGTACCACCGCCGCGCGTCGGTCGGCGGACCGCACCTCAGGAGGACCTCGGCGAGCGTGTCACCCGTGGAGTGGATGGCGCGCTTGCACTGCTCGAGGCTCCCCTCGCCGTCCGGCGGGCGGCCCTCGGTCTTCACGGAGATCAGCTGGCCGTTTTCGAAGACGAGCGTACGGACCAGCTCGTTCTCGGAGCGCACGTACGTCCAGCGCTCGACGGGGACGGTCACGCGGTTTTCGACGTAGCCGATGCGGGGCACGAAGCGGCGCGTGGTGCGCGCTTCGACGGTGGTGTCGACGTGGTAGGGGGCGCCGCAGCGCACTTTGACCTGGTAGGTGCTGCTGCCGAGCGAGACGACGTCCGAGCCGCAGCGGAGGCCGGCCTCGGCATCGGGGGCGAAGAAGGGGACGAAGATCGCGGCGATCAGGACGGAGTGCTTCACGATTCGAGCCTGCCCGGGAATTTCCGCAGCTGCTCGCCAAGAATCGGACAGGTCGGCCGAAAGACCGTACGCTCCCTCCGTCGTCGTGAGCCTGTGGGCGCACATCTTCTCGGAGGCCCTCTCCAGCTTCACGCTGGTGCTCCTCCCCGCGCTGGTCGTGACGCTCCCCATCCTCCGGCTCGCCGCGCCCGAGCAGGGCCGACGCCGACGCTCGATCGCCGCGCTGGTGCTGCTCCACGTCGTCGGCGTGGTCATCGCGGCGGTGCTCCGCTCCCAGGGCATGGCGCAGGACGCAGAGGCGATCCGCCTCGCCGCAGTGCTCTGCGGCGTCATCGCGGGGGTGTTCCTGCTCGGCAAGATGACGTTCCTCGTCATCCTTCCGCGGCTCAAGATTCGCGCGCCGCGGATCATGCAAGACATCTTGCTCCTCCTCACCGCGTCCTTCGCTGCGCTCGCGGTGGCCTCGCACTTCGGCTTCAACGTGCAGGGCCTCCTCGCGACGTCGGCGGTGGTCACGGTGGTCCTCGGCTTCGGCCTGCAGGACACGCTCGGCAACGTCTTCGCGGGGCTCGCGCTCCAGGTCGACGACTCGATCCGACTCGGCGACTGGGTGAGCGTGCAAGATCTCGAAGGCCGCGTGACCGAGATGCGCTGGCGCTACACGTCGATCGAGACCCGCGACTGGGAGACCCTCGTCGTCCCGAACTCCGTGATGACCAAGGAGCGGGTGCTCGTGCTCGGGCGGCGTTTGGGGCAGGCGACGAAGTGGCGGCGGTGGGTGTACTTCAACGTCGACTTCTCGCACCAACCCTCCGACGTCGTCGAGGCCGTCGAGCGCTCGCTCCGTACCGCGCAAATCGACGACGTCGCGAAGAACCCCGAGCCGGACTGCCTCTTCACGGAGATTCGCGAGAGCTACGCGACGTACGCCGTGCGCTTCTTCGTGACGAACATCGATCACGCCCCGCGCGTGGAGAGCGTGGTGCGGACGCGGATCTTCTTCGCGCTCGCGCGCGTCGGCATTCGTCCTTCGATCCCCGCGGCGTCCGTGCTCCTCACGGAGCAGTCGGAGGAGCTCGCGCAGAAACAACGTGCGCGCGCGACCGAGATGCGCCTCGCCGCCATCCACGCGGTGGATCTGTTCTCGAGCCTCGACGACGGCGAGCGGGAGCGCCTCGCGGAGGACCTCGTCTACACCCCCTTCACACGCGGCGAGCGCATCACGCGTCAGGGCGAGACCGCGCACTGGCTCTACATCATCCTGGAGGGTGACACGTCCGTGCGGGTGACGACCGACCGCGGACTCGAGCGCGAAGTCGCGCGGCTCGGGCCGGGGCAGATCCTCGGCGAGATGTCACTGCTGACCGGCCAACCGAGGCAGGCGACCATCGTGGCGACCTCCGACGTCGAGGGGTTCCGGCTCGACAAAGGCGCGTTCGAGGCGGTGATCCGCGAACGGCCGGACGTCGCCGAGAGCATGGCGAAGCTCCTCGAAGAGCGTCGCCGCCAACTCGACGACGCCGTGCACGACGGCGACGCGACACCCGAGCAGTCACGCCGCGAGGCCGAGACCGCGCTGCTCTCGCGCATCCGGGACTTCTTCGGGCTCCCCTCCTGATCGTCGGCCGCGCCCGCCAACGCAAGTGTCGGGTCGACCCGTCACCGCGGCCGCAACGCCACCGACCGACGCTGGCACGAGGCTCGCACTTCGAGGAGAGACATGCGCGCGACGCCGATCCCGAACCGCAGCGAGCTGCTCCGCATCAAGGACGAGGACGGACAGAACGGCGTCCTCGCGCGCCTGAAGAGCGCGGCCGCGGAGCACCCTTCGTCGGCCTCGGAGCTGGTGGCGCTCGGCCGCACGGTGGGTCTGAACGAGGCGCGCATCGCGGAAATCTCCGCGCTGACACCGAAGTACGGCGCGGCGAACGCGGGCGGCGCACATGGCCAGCGCAGGCTCGACGCGTCCACGGCGTTCGGTCTCATGCTTCAGCGCGTCGGCGAGAAGTTGGAGCTACCGAAGCCCGAGCTGATCGAACGCGCAGAGATCGACGAGGTCGCGCTGGACGACAAGTACGGTATCGGAGGCGAAGCGTTCACGGCTCGCCACATCCTCGACCGCCTCGCGAAGGAAGGCGAAGGCAAGTTCTCGGTCTACGTCCCGCAGCACGGGACGCGCGAAGGCGACCGGATTCAGCGCGCGCTCATGTGGCTCTACGACGTCAACGACGCCGTCGACCTCTCCGACCTCGAAGGGCGCCCGCGTGCCCACATCTACAGCGGCGTCATCGCGGGTGACTCCCCCGAGAACGACGCCAGCTATCTGGAGGCGATCCGCGACGCCAAGAGCGCCGGCTCGCCGCGTTTCAAGGCGGTGTTCGAGTACGGAAACGGGACGCCAACCGTGACGATCTGGTCATTGCCGCAGGTGAAGCGACGCGGCACGTGACGGACGCCGTGCCCGCGCGCTACACCGCGCCGCGATGGTGAAGACGGACACCTACGCCAAGAAGACCGAGGGCGGCGCCATCCCCCTCACGATCTGCGCCGGCGAGGGGAGCGAGCTCCCGAGCCTCGTCGTGGTGCCTTCGATCTTTGGCGTCACCGACGACGTCGTCGCCCAGATGCAAGAGCTCGCCGAGCGTGCGGTGATCGTCGCGCTCGATCCGTTCTGGCGGGTGGAAGCCGGCCCCATCTCCTACGCGGATCCGCAGCGCGCCCTCGCGCGCATGCAGCAACTCGACTTGCAGGCGTGTTTCCGCGACGTCGTCACGACGCTACGCTGGACGGCGAACCACCCGCGCACCCACGGCCGCGTCGCGATGCTCGGCATCTGTTTCGGTGGCCCCTTCGCGCTCCTCGCCGCCGCCGACGGCCTCCTCGCCGGCGTCGCCACCTGGCACGGCAGCCGGATGCAGCACTTCCTCGACCGCGCCGCGGACATGACGTGCCCGATGGTCCACCACGTCGGCGGCAACGACGCCGTCGTCCCGCGCGAAGCGCTGGAGCAGATCGAATCCGCGTTCGCCGGCCGAGCGGACGTGCAGGTCGTCGTGCACGAGGGCGCCGCGCACGGCTTCACCCACCGCGGCAACCAGCACCACGATCCCGTCGCGGAGCGCGCGGCGATGCAGGACGTCGCGGCGCTGCTGGAGCACCTCTAGCCGCAATGCCGTTAACTTAGCGGATCTGGCACGGCAGGAAAGGCCGTTGGCGGGGCATGACGCGCCCGACGCACCTTGGAACCATCGGCCGACGCTGGAGTGCCCCGCCGGCCCGTGCGGCCCGCGCTCCATGTGGGCAGGACGACGGCGGTCGGATCCGCACGATGCTCGGCGGCACTCCGCAATACTTCCCAGGCAGCGCTCGCGGCGCGGCCATCCCCGAGATGGATCTTCGCGGCCTCGCACGCGAGTAATCCACGCCGCCTTCGACCCGGTCACGCGACCACTGGATTGAGGTCGGATGATTGCGCCGGCGGCGGTCGAGGGCTGCGATGGACCGGTGAGGTTCGCCGGCTGGTCAGCGGGGAATCGCCGGTCGCGCAAGTTGAGTTGCAGAAGAATCTTCTTTCTCTCTTTGGGGGTTGACGGAATCAAAGGCCCTGTCCGGGCCATCTCCTCGACGAACGCCATCCGTTTCGAAGTTTTGGAGCTTGGACTCGCCTTCGGACGCTGACGGTCCATGGCGTGCGTCCTCGCACGTGT
>JAVJQW010000020.1:0-100113 GCA_040218735.1 Deltaproteobacteria bacterium | reverse complement strand
GCCAAATCGCGTTGCGAGGGCTCGATGACACCTTCGATGCATGAGCCCGAACGCTTGCAACCTGTCTTGCATGACCCAGAGCGGGTCACGCCCTCATCGATCGGAGGGTTCACGAGCGCCGCTCCACCCGGACCAGGCCAGACGTGTGTCACGAGCGTCCTCGGCTTGAAGCGCATCCGACGCCACCGGCACGCGCGGAGGGCAGCTCGTGAGAGCGATGCCAGGCGGTGTTCGAGAGCGCGGCCCTCCTTCGGGGCACTGCCGTCCGCGGACCCCCTCCTTCACCAGCCCCGCGAAACGGCGGCCGAGGGACGCGTCGCTCCGCGGCGCCGGCGCGCTGCCCTACGTCGAGGCGCCCTCGCCGGCTGGCGAGGGCTCGAGGCAGGCCCGTCCACCGAGTGAACGGCGCCAGCGCTAACCCACCATGATCGTTGGTGATCGGGCCTCCCGAATTCGTCGCGATTTTTCTGACCCGATCCCGACCCCCTCGGCAACTCATGGCTGCTCGTGGGAAACCACGTGGAGGCCATGGGGTGGCAGTCAGCGGCGAGAATGGCCGGCGCGATCGAACGCGACGAGCCCTGGACGACGGAGGCGCTGTTCCGCCAGCACGTCGACGACGTGGCGCGCATCGTCGCGCGGCTGATGGGCCCCCATACCAGCGAGGCGGACATCGACGACCTCGTCCAGCAGGTCTTCATCGCCGCGGATCGGGCGCTGCCGAAGTTTCGCGGCGACAGCAAGATCACGACGTGGCTGTACGGCATCGCGAGCCGCGTCGTGCTCCACAACCTGCGCGGGCGTCGGCGCTACAAGCAGATGATCGAGCGGTTCGAAGCCTCGCACGCGAGCCCAGTGGCCAGCGCTGCGACCCCCGACGAAGCCGCCGCGCAGCGCGAGTCGCTGCGTTTGGTGTGGAGCGCGCTGCTGCGAATCAAACCGAAGAAGCGCGTGGTGTTCGTGCTGTTCGAGGTCGAGGGGATGACGGCGCCGGAGATCGCGGCGGTGTTGAACATCTCGGAGGCTTCGGTGCGGACGCGCCTCAAACGGGCGAGGCATGAAGTGATGACGCGGCTGGAGAAGACGGGGGCGACGGCGTGACCAAGCGAGACGACACCGCGCGCGCACACATCGACCGCGCATCCGAGGCCCTCCGACAGCGGCCGACGAACGTCGATCCCGTGCGGCGCGCGAAGCTCCTCGCGAACATCGAAGCCGCGCGCGGTGCGCGCCCCGCGTTGCCGTGGATGAAGTGGTCGCTCGCGACGGGGCTCGCGGTGGCGGGCGTCGCGGCCGCGGTGGTCGTCCTGACGCCGTCGGCGCCAAAGGCCCCGCTCGCGATGACCTCGAAGAGCGGCAGCGGCACGATCGCGTTCGACTACCAAGCCGCGTACGTCGATCGCGCGACCCCGAAGCTCTCGACCGGGCGCGCGACGTTGGTGATGCCGAACGTACCACCGCCCCGCGATCCCGTGCGGCTCGAGACGCCGCACGCCACGGTGGAGCTGGAGGACGGTCGCGCGACGGTCGTCGTGGTCGACGGCGTGACTCGGTTGGAGGTCATCGCGGGCCGCGCGACGTGGATCGTCGCCGGACGCCGTGAAGTCGTCGAGGCCGGCGTCGGCGTGGCGACGCGGACGACGGTGGCGTCGCGCGAGCCGCGACGAACCGATGCGATCGCTTCAAACGAATCCAGCGGCGACGCGGCGCCCGGCGGCGCGGAAGAGAACGTGAACGCCGACGAAGCGGGGGCGGTCGGGACGAACGACACGACACACGCCGCAAACATGGACACCGTAGAGGCGAGCGGCAGCCGGCGCGCGGCCTCCCGTGCACGCGCGCCCGCAGGCCGCGGAGCGCCAGCGGAGGTTCCGGGAGCGGACGCGACGGCGCCGCGGGCCCCTGCAGGCAGGAGTGCTCGCGCGGAGGCACCGGGAGCGGACGCGGCGGCGCCGCGGGCCCCTGCAGGCAGGAGTGCTCGCGCGGAGGCACCGGTTGCGGACGCGGCGACGCCGCGGGCCTCTGCTGGCCGGAGTGCGCCCGCGGAGGCGCCAAAAGCAGACGCGAAGACAGCGCGAGCGGGCCGCGTCGCGTCGGCGAAGGCGCCGCAAGAGACGGCGGCGCGTGAGGCGACGACCAACGACGAAGACAAGACCTCGCTGGACGCAGACGCGCCGGGCGCCCTCGCCCGCGCCGCCGCCCCCGCGAAGGCGCCGCCGACGGCGGCGAAGACCGAAGAGGATCGCGCCAAGGTCGACGCCGCGCGTGCGCTCGTTCGTCGTGACGCCCAGCAGGCGGAGCGTCTCGCCGAGGAGGTGCTCGAGCAGGCGCCGATCCCGGAGGTGGAGGCGAGCGCGCTGATGGTCGTGGCGGACGTGCGCCGACGTGCGAACGATCCGGCGGTCGCGGCGCGTCTGTACGCGCGCGTCGTCGAGCTCCCGGAGGGCAAGAAGCTCCACGAAGAAGCGCTGCTGAGGAACGCCGAGCTGCTGACCGAGCTGGGACGCGTCGACGGCGCGCTCGCCGCGCTGAACCGCGCGAAGCGGCTGAGCGCTCGGGCGTTGTGGCCGGAGCGGCTGGCGCTGGAGATCGGGCTCGTCGCTCGAAGCGACACGTCGGCGGCCGCCGCGCTCGCAAAACGTCACGCTGATGTTGGCGGCGCCGCGATGGGCCGCGCGCGCCTGGAGATCGCGAAGCAGCTCGCGGACGAGGCCCCGACGAAGGCGCTCGAGCTGCTCGACGCCGTCGACCGACTCGGCGGCAGCCGCGCCACGCTCACCGAGGCGAAGGCGCTGAGAAAAAAGATCGAAGATTCCTGACCCGGTTCGAATCGGACCGGCAACTCATCCGCACGCACGCAATCAGGAGACAGGGGAGAAGAGGATGACTTTGAAGAGAATCGGGATGGCGGTGTTCGCCAGCATGTTCGGCGCCGCGTGCGCCCAGAACACCGTGCTCGAAGAGAGCACGATGACGACGATCGACAACACCGGCGGCATCGCGCTGTCGGCCGACGGGCGGCTCGAGCTGCGGTTCCCCACGGGGGCGCTCGACCAGTCCACCGACATCACCATCACCACGCAACGCGGGCGTTTGTTCCCGCGGACGAAGTCACCGATCTACGAGTTCGGTCCCGACGGCGCCACGTTCGATCGTAAAGTCATGGTGCGGGTGACGGGCCTCGTGTCCGAAGAGGAGCTGATGTTCGCGCAGATCATCGGCGACCACATCGAAGAGGTCCCCGGCTCGACCTGGGATCCGGTGGCCGGCGTCGTCACCGCCGAGCTCGAGCACTTCTCGAGCTACGCGGTCATCCAGGTCTACAACCCGTGCGCGGGGCTCGCCTGCGCCGACCCGTGTGTCGTCTGCGATCCGCTCGACGCGACCTGCGTCGAGCCGCCGCCCGCCGCGAAGGCGTGCAACCAGTCTGGCCTCTGCGTCGACGCCGCGTTGCCGATGTGCAGCGGCCAGCGCGACGGCGGCCCCTCGACGCCTCCGCGTGACGGCGGCAGCGCCCCGACCGACGCCGGCACCACGCCCGACGCCGGCGGCGCGCCCGACGGCGGCACGACGCCCGACGCCGGGACGCGCGACGGCGGCATCCCGTACTGCAGCGACACCGCGATGCAGCGGCCGCAGCCGATGGTCGACCTGCTCATCGTGATGGATACGTCGTGCTCGATGGGTCAGGAGCAAGCGGCGCTCGCGAGCCAGTTCCCGACGCTGCTCGACACGCTCGTCCAGAACAACACCGACTTCCACATCGGCACCATCACGATGCGAACGACCGCGATGGGTCACAACGGAGCGCTGCAGGGCAACGTCAAGGTGCTGACGTCGACGACGCCGAACCTCGCGAACGAGTTCGCGAACAACGTCGTGCTCGGCACCAACGCGCCCGGCGCGTCGCCCGACGAGTCCGGCCTGCTCGCGATGGAGCAGAGCCTCACGCATCCCGATGCCCCGCTGCTGTACCGCGGCGACGCGTCGCTCACCGTCATCATGGTGTCGGACGAGCCGGAGCAGTCGCCCGATCCGTGGCTCGACTACGTGAACAGCGTGCGCGCGACCAAGGGCGCGTACCCGGACCGCCGCCTGCAGATCAACGCGATCAGCGGCGACGTGCCCGGCGGTTGTAACGGTCCCGGTGGCTCCGCCGCCGAAGGGCCGCGATACCAGAGCGCTGCGCAAGCGACGGGCGGCGTGTTCAACTCGATCTGCGCGGCGTCGTACGCGACGGCCCTGACCGACCTCGGCGACATGGGTTACGGCTATGAGTTCATCTTCGGACTCTCGCAGGTGCCGACGAGCACGGCGTCGCTCGAGGTCTACGTGGACGGCGTCGCCGTGAGCCCCGGACCGAACTTCGGGTGGTCGTACGACGCGGCGCTGAACTCGGTGGTCTTCGACGAGTTCGCGGTGCCGGAGCCGAACGCGGTCGTCGAGCTGAAGTACGACTGCCCCTGAATCCGGACAGCTCCTCCTCCCGGTGAGCGTCCTGCACAGGTCCCGTGTGCAGGGCGCTCGCCGACCGCGCTTCCTCACAGCGTGGTCCGCACCTTGCGTAGGTCCGATGCATGGGCCTTCGAACGCAACGACCCCGACGAAACCGACCGCTCTTCCGAGGACGCATGCAGCGGCGCCCCGCGACGCGTGCGGCGCCGCAGGCACCCGCGCGACGCGCGGCCCCGACCGGCGGTCCGAAGCAGACTACGCAGACCAAGGCGGCGCCGCAAAAGAAGGCGGCGCAGACCAAGCCGACGCAGGCTACGCAAAACAACGCGACGCAGAACAAACCCACGGCGCCCGCCGCGGGCGACGCGCGGCAGGACAAGTCGAAGCCGGCGACCGCGCCTCAGCAAGGCGGGTTCGGTGCGTTCCTCCAGGGGCTGCAGAACAAGGCGCAGAACATCGCGAAGGCGGTGAAGCCGGAGCTATCGGCGCAGGAGCGCGAGGCGGCGGAGCGAATGCGAACGATGTTGGAGCCGAACAAGCTGGGCGGCGCGGACAAGACGTTCAACTACGGCGACGTCGACGCGGTGACGCAAGGTTTGTTGCGAGACTCGCGGGGCCTCGGCCGGCGCGCTGCGCAGCAGCTGAACGCCGAGGGCAAACCGTTCCAGGCCCGGCTCGCGCAGGCCGGGATGAACGGAGAGCGTGGTCCGTTGAAACGCATCGCGCGCAACAAGGTGTATCAGCAGGCGCCAGGGCAAATTCGTGGGGAGCTGTCGCGCGGCCTCCAGGACGCCCGAATCGATCCGAATACACGCAACGCACCAGACCACACGCCGCGCAACCTGACTTTCTCGGAGGTAGAGCAGTTCCAGCGTGACGCTCAGGTGATGCAGAGCTATCAAAAGCAGCTCTCGCAGCGCCTCGGCCTCGACATCCAGTTCCCGGGCGGTGTGAGTCAGGCGTCGATCGACCACCTTTTGTCGGGCGCCTTGGGCGTTCCGCCGGGCGCCAAGATCACGCCGCTCGGCGACAAATGAGCCGGGCGGGGTCCGCCCCACTTTGACGCGGCGAAAGGCGGCCGATAGACGACACGTAGATGTCTGCGTCGCTCCGTTCCTTCGTGGCGTGCCTATGCGCCGTCAGCACCGGCACCGCCTGCGTGTCCTCGGACCGCACCGGCCCCACGAAGTCGCGCCGCATCGACGTCCGCCGCACACCGAACGACGCGTACACCTACCGGGTCGACGAGGTGCGCGGCACACTCCCGCGCGCGATCACGATTCGCCTCTCGCGATCGCAGGGGTGCTTCGTCAGCTCGAAGATCGAGAAGACGTACAACGTGACGACGTCCGTCGAGTGGCCGGACTTCTGGATGTGGGGCATCGCGACGGCGGCGGCGGGCTTCGCGCTCGGTTTCTACGGCGTGCCGCTCTTGTTTGGCGACGACAGCCTCCCCGACAACGAACAGCCCTTCCCGGCGAGTGACCCCGACCTCATGGGCATCCTGTTCGGCACCCTCTTCTTCGGGCTCGCCGCGGTGTTCCCGACGGGGACGGACCGCAGCACGAGCGTCGACACCGAGGTCGAGGACACCCAGGACGAGCGCAAGGACGCCTGTTACGACTACGAGCCGGTCAAGAATGCGGAGGTCAGGCTCGGCGTCGACGCGGACGGCGGCACTCAGACGAAGTCCACCGACGCCAACGGGCTCGTCCAGTTCGAAGTCGGCGCGCGCGAGTGGCAGAAGAGCATCGGCCGGCGTCGCTTCGGCATGGTGGCCGTCCCGAACGGCACCGCGATCCCGATCGACATGACCTCCGCGTTGACCGCGCACGCACGCACCGTCGTCGACCGCGCGAAGCGACAGCAGAAACCGCCGCGCCTCACGGTGTTCGCGGGCCTCGAGGATCCGCGCGGTAACGGCGACGGCGTCCTCGA
Source organism: Deltaproteobacteria bacterium (assembly GCA_040218735.1). Taxonomy (GTDB): domain Bacteria; phylum Myxococcota; class Kuafuiibacteriia; order Kuafuiibacteriales; family Kuafuiibacteriaceae; genus JAUHYN01. Next base: position 93,720 of record JAVJQW010000020.1, on the reverse strand, counting down.
CGCCGGCGAGCGCGCGGACCTCGTCGTGCGCGTGGAGAACGAAGGCGGCGGAACGGGCTACGCGGTGAAGGCCGGCCTCGAGCTCGCCTCCGGGGGTGGCGCCATCCGCCTCGAGAAGAACGCGCTGTCCTTCGGCGACATCGCGCCCGGCGCGTCGGTGGTGCGGCGCATGGAGATCATCGGCGAGGAGACACTGAAGACCGGCACCGGCGAGCTGGCGATCAAGATCGAGGAGGAGATGGGCTTCGGCATCCTGTCGCCGGCGCGCGTCCGCTTCGCGACGAAGAAGCTCCGCGGCCCGGAGCTGAAGCTCGCCGCGTACGAGATTTTCGACGGCGAGAGCGCGTGGGCGCAGGGCGACGGCAAGAACACCATCGGCCCGGGGGAGCAGATCGAGCTGCGGCTGAAGATCGCGAACGTCGGCCCCGGCGCGAGCCGCAACGTTTTTGTGCGCGGCGCTTCGCAGACGTCCGGTGTGTCGTTCGTGCGCGAGCAGATCGAGCTGGGGCGCCTCGCGTCCGGTCAGTCGAAGACGGCGACGCTCGTGTTCCGCGTGACGAACCAGGTGCCGAAGTCACCGCTGCGGATCACGCTCGACCTCGTGGAGCAGCGGCAGCAGTTCTCGCGACAGCAGAAGCTCTCCCTCCCGATGGAGCAGACCGTGGCGTCGACGAAGGTCATCGACGTGACGAGCTCGAACGACGTCGACCGCTCGGCGTGCCCCGACGCGTCGAGCTGGGTCGTCGCGGTCATGAACATGCGCGGCACGCAGGACGACGCGCGGGTGACGGAGGCGATGACGCGACAGCTCCGAACGAGCGCTTCCGAGCGGCGACTGAAGGTCGTCTCCAGCAGCGCGCAGGATCAGGAGCTCAAACGCATCGTCAACGAGGCCAAGGCCGAGACCTTCAAGGAGTGTTACGACGAGGCCTGCCAGGTCGAGCTCGGCAAGGCGCTCGCGGCGTCGCACCTGCTCGTGTCGAGCCTCGAACGCTTCGGCGGTCAGTGCACCGTCGCGTGGGAGATCCTCGAGCTGAAGGGCGAGACCACGGTGTGCGGCAGCAGCCAGCGCGGCGGATGCGAGGAGTCCGATCTGCTGAAGAGCCTCGACGCGGTGCGCGGAAGGCTCCCGGCCGGAAGGTAGCGCTCACTCCTGCGGCGCAGGGTCCAACGGATCCGCGGCGTAGTTGCAGGCGTCGTAGTCGATCGGCGCCGTCTCGTCGAACGCGCCGTCCTCCGGGAGCCCCTCGATCCAGCAAGCGATCGCCGCGTACTCCGCGTTGGTGATCGGCGCGTTCGCGAGCGGCATACGTGTCCCGGGGAGGAGGCCGGTGATGCGGCCCCACAGATAACTCCGCTCGAGGCTGCCCGGGACGACGAGGCGCGTGGGCACGACCTCGGGATCTTCGGCGCCGAGGATCCCGTTGCGGTTGGGATCGCCGGGGACGAGCGTCGCGGTCGCCATGTCGAAGTACTGCGCGGCGCCGCCGTTCATGTCGTGCACGACCATCACGGCTTCGTTGGAGCCGGCCTCGGTCGTGAGGCGTACGTCGAACGTGCTCGCCGGCGCGTAGATCGTCTCGCCTTCCGGATCGGTGAACCAGAAGCCGTAGGTCTCGTCCGACGCCCTCGCCGCGTCGGCCATCGTGATACGCCACCGCCCCGGCCCCTCGGAGTCCAGGAAGCGCACGATCGACTCGAGCTCGCCGATCACGATCCGATCGCCGGCCTCTTCACACCCGTCCCATCCGCTCGTCGGATCCGGGACGTCGTGGTTGCAAGGTGCGTTGACGATCTGCCGCAGCGCCGCGGGCGTGCGCAGATCCGGGTAGTTGTTCACGTTGTGACAGACCCCCGGGTTCGGGGAGCACGACTTCTGAATCCGTCCCGAGAACAGCGCGCTCGCGTCCGGGAAGTCGACGCGCGCGATGTCGATGGAGCTGACCGCTTCATCGACCGGCGCCGGCTCGTCGCCCGGTTCGGTGCCGCCACACGCGACGAGGAGCAGCGTCCAGATCCACCGCCTCACGCGAACAGCTCCTGGATCGGCGCGTCCTCCCAGAGCGGTCGGTGGTCCACCCCGACGACGTCGAGCAGCGTCGAGAGGAGGCTCTGGCTCGAAAACACCGGGCCGGTCGCGTTCATCTGACGATCGGTCTCGCCGAGGCGCTTCCCCTTCTTGGACAGCGGGCCGCCCATCAACGCGACGGCCTGGTTCCGCGCCGGTCCTGGCCGTCGCACGACGTGGTCGCTCCCGCGCCCCGAGTTGAAGCCATCGGGGTTGGTGTTGTTGCGCGAGAACTCGCTGATCACGACGACCAGCGACCGCTCCCAGAACGTACCGCCCTTGTCGTGCGGCATGTTCTTGAGCACGTGGTTCAGCCCCGCGAGCTGCCGGACGAGGTCCTGCGTGCGCGGCGCGAACGCGACCTCCTCCAGGTCGTGCAGGTCGTAGTACGAGCGCGTCACCGCGCACATCGGCGCCCCGAGCTGGAAGAACCGCACCGCCTTGGCGACCGCGGCGCCCCAGGACGGGAGCGGCATCGGATCGCCGATCGTGTCGAGCGTCGCGGTCCCGAAGATGTTGGTGAGCGCGCCGTTGGTGAAGCCGCCGGCCTCCACGTCCGGTTGGCCGAGCACGTCCAGCGCCGGGTTCGCGAGCACGTCGGCGAACTCCCGCGCGTAGGCCTTGCTCTGGAGCAGCTGCGAGATCCGCGCGTCGAACGCGGGCGCGCGTCGGGCGAGGAACGCTTCGTCGAGCGCGACGCGCGCCGACTGCTTCCAGCCCTTCCCCACCGGCAGGTCGGACACAAACGACCCCTCCGCGTCGGCGAGGGAGAGCGGGCGCGCCTTCGCGTATTCACCCGCGCCCATCCCGAGCTCACTCGGACCGATCTCCACCGGGGGCAACGCGTCACGGGAGAAGCCGTTTTCGTATCCGGGTCGGTGGCGACCCACGAGGCTCAACAGGCCGTGCTGCCCCTCCGGTGATCCCGTCGCGATCCGGTTCGTCGCGGTGCGGTGATCGATGTCGGGCGAAAACCCGGGCCGGTGGTCCACACACGGGATCACGGTGACGTCGTTCGTGATCTCGGCGAACGACGGGAGCGTCCCGTTCGGCGTCGAGATCGGGACGGCACCGCACGCCGCGCCGAGCGTCCATTCGGTGCCCTCGGCGGCGGGCTGCGTCCCGAACGGGTTGTGCTCCTCCGCCCCGACCGCGTTGAAGAGGCAGTGGCTTCGCAGTCCGCCACGCGCGAACAGGACGAGCACGTGGTCCACCTCCCCGAACGCCGCGGTGGCGGAGCGCGCGATGCGCGGCACCAACATCGTGGGGAGCGCGAGCGCGCCACCGGCGACGACGCTCTTACGAAGGAAACTCCTGCGATCGATCGACTTCATCCTTCGACTCCCTTCAGTAGAACAGCATCTCGGCGCTCCCGAGCAGAGCGACGCAGACGGAGCTGATGGTCGTGGCGCTGTCGCAGTCCTCGCCCGGGACACAAGCGTCGTGCGCGGCGTGGAATCCGGCGATCTCCTCGGCGCGCGCTTCGCGGCCGAACAGCAGTGACATCTGATGGTGCAGCGTGGCGGTGGTGCCCGGGATGAACGGCCGCCCCTCGTCGACGACGCCCTCCTGACAGAGCAGCTCGGCGAGCGACTCCTGCGTGTACGCGAACGACGTCCCGACGGGATCGACGCGCCCGCTGTTGAACCCCGGGCAGCCACCGATGATCCGCGCCACGCCGTAGTACTGGAAGCTCGGAATCAGACCTTGGTAGTCGGGCGCGTAGACCAGCGGGAGCCGGCTCCCGCTGAGCTCGTGCAGCTTCACGAACTCGGCCGCGATCGTGCTCGGGTCGACGTTCGGGTCGTTGGCGAGAATCTGCTGGATGGCCGAGTAGCCGAAGCCGTCCGGGTAACGCGGATCGCAGTTCCCGAAGTCGATGGTCACGTTCATCGCGGAGTCGAGCCAGGTCTCGGCGTCCGCCGCCTTCACCGGCCCCGTCATCCACACCGGCGCGTCCGCGGGCAGCTCGCCGGGCTCGAACACCGTGCGTTGACGGTAGAGCCAAGAGGTCAGGACCAGACGCTCCGCCTGGCGCCAGTTGCCGGTTTGTTCCAGGAACCGAGTCAGCGCACGGCGCACCTCGGGGAGCACGATGCCGACCTCGCGCGGGAAACGACCGCCGTCGTTCCAGCCGAGGTAGCGCTCCAGGATGTCATCGGCGGCGGCCTCCCAGAACAGCGGCTGCTTGGCGAGGAGACGGCCCGGTACGAAGAGCGCCTGGCGCGTCGTCTCGTCGATCGTCTCCCACGTCGCGTAGTCCTCGAAGGTGCCGGTCAGGCCGAGCGATGCTCCGCCGAACAACGTCGTGGAGCACGGGGCGAACGGCTCGCAGTACGCGGGCCAGACGTACGGCTGGTTGTATGCGATGTACGGGAAGTCCGGATCGCTCTCCTGGTTGAGGACCCACGGTCGAAACAGGTTGCCGAAGTCGTTCGCCTCGGACTCCGTCGCGGGGCGTCCCAGGAACGCGTCGAACGCACGCGCGGCGCGCTCCGCCGGGAAGAAGTCCTGACCCACGAACCCGGGGTGCGCGAGCACCCGCTCGACGAACGCGGGGTAGAGGAGCTCGCCGCGGGTGAGTTGATCGACCTCCTCGTAGAGCGACTTCAGGTAGCTGAACCGCACCAGCACATCGAGGGTGTCGAGCCGGTCGCGCCACTGGCGCTGCGCGAGGTGAAGGTGAGCGTCGCGCGCCATCAGGTCGTCGACGATGGCTTCGGCCGAACGGTCGCCGCAGGTCTCGACGACCTCGTCGCGGGTGGGATACCGGCCCACGAGGTCCGCGAAGAGCCGTCGACAAAGTGAGGGGCGATCGTCTTCGACCGGTACGTGGCCGGCGAGGAAGAACGGCGCGTGGGTCGCCGCGTCGATCGGGTGGGTGCCGGTGTACGGGGGCACCTCGATCGGCGCCTCGACGCCGCAGGGCGGCGTGTTCGAAGCGCAGGCCTCGGCGGCCGGCGCCTCGGGCTCGGCCCGACAGGCCCCCGCGAGGAGCACGAGGCTCCCCCACTTCATCCACGATCTCACGGTGACCACCTCCCCCGGTGGTGCAGGTTACAACGTGCGTGCCAACGATTCCGTTAGAGAACTACCGCGTGTCGTGCGAGACGAGCAGCGCCGCGGCGTTGTCTGCGACTTCCTGTGGGGTGAGGCGCCGGTCGTAGATCGCGACGTAGCCGATCTCCCCCTCGATCGACCGACTGCCGTTGGGCCGATTGCCGATCACGAAGTCGTCGTTGCTCGAGAGGTCGAACGACTGATTCTGCGCGGGCCCGAACTGCGAGGTCGGGCCCGGCGAACCGTTCACGTAGAAGTCGATGCGGTCGTTGATGTTCGACTGGGTGGAGTCGAACACCACCGTGAGCACGGTGGGGCCACTCAAGCTCCCGACCGCGATGTTCCACTGGATGGTCGAGCTCCCGTTGATCGGGAAGGTCACGGAGCCGTCCTCGATGATCAGCCCGAGGTACGTCGTGCTGCCGGTGCCGATGTGGACGAGTCGTGAACCGAAGCTCGTCGCGTCGTCGAGGTCCACGACGACCTCGAGCGTGAGGCGACGGGTGTTGTCGAGGTCCGCGAGGATCTTCTGGGAGACCTGCGCGATGTAACCACCGCCGCTGCCGGCGTTGTTCCAGGACGCGCTCACCCCCGCCGACGACGAGGTGTAGAACGGCCCATTGGAGCTCCCCGACCGTGGGAGATCGAACGCGGGCGATCGCCCCGTGTCGATCGCCGACGCCGCGGTGCCGGAGGTCGCCTCGTCGAGGAAGTACCGCACCACGAGCCCCGAAGTGACGAGGGGCGGGAGGCCAGCGTCCGACGTTCCGGCGTCGCGCGGTCCGCCGTCGCGGACGAAACCTCCGTCGCGGAAAAAGCCGCCGTCGCGGAGGCCGCCGTCGCGGACGAAGCCTCCATCGCGGTCGACACCCGCATCGTGAACGCCACCGCCGTCCCGGACGAACCCGCCGTCGCGGAAGCCGCCGTCGGTCTCGGTGCTGCCGCCGTCACGGAAGCCGCCGTCGATCTCACCCGCGTCCCCGACGGAGCCACCGTCGCGACGCCCGTCGACGCCCGTGTCGCGCGTCGTGGCGCCCGGTCCGGCGTCGCGATCGACGGACGCGTCCCCGTCGATCGGGATGGCCGGGGAGAACGAGCAGGCGGCGGCGCTCCACAGGAGCGCGATGATCGTGACGCGTCGCGTAGCACCGACCATGCTACGCCAGCGATTTCGACGCCACCAATCGTATCGACGGCCGACATGTTAGCGTCCGCGCCCGAATGAACCTGACACGATGGAGCGACGCGATCGCCATCGTCACCGGGGCTTCCTCGGGTATCGGCGATGCGGTGGTACGGCGCCTGGCCACGAAAGGGCTGCGGGTCGTCGCGACGGCGCGGCGCGAAGACCGCCTCGAAGCACTCGCCACCCAGCTGGGCGAAGACCGGGTGCGGGTCGTCCCCGCCGATCTGAGGAGCGAGGCGGACATCCAGCGCGTGTTCGCCGCGGCCGACGCGTGGGGTGACGCGCGCGTGCTCGTCAACAACGCGGGCCTCGGTCGTTTCGCTCCGCTGAGCTCGGGCGACACCGAAGCGTGGCGCGAGATGCTGGAGGTCAACGTGCTCGCGCTGTGCATCGCGACGCGCGAGATGGTGTCACGCCTGCACGAACGCGGCGGACCGGGACATGTGTTCCACATCTCGTCCATGGCGGCCCACCGCGTCCCCTCCGAGAGCGGCGTGTACTCGGCGACGAAGTTCGCGGTGCGCTCGCTGACGGAGGGCCTGCGGATGGAGCTGCGCGCGATGAAGAGCCCGGTGCGGGTCACGGCGATCAGCCCGGGGTACGTGAAGACCGAGTTCGCCGAGAACTACCACGGCGACGCCGCGAAGGCGGAGGCGACCTACAGCCAGTACGACGTCCTCACCGCGGACGACGTCGCGAGCGCCGTGGAGTACGCGCTCGCGTTGCCACCGCACGCGCAGGTGCACGACATCCTGATGCGCCCGACCGACCAACCCTCATGAACGCGCGTCGACAGTTGGCGCGCCTGTACGGCGACCGCCACGGTTACGAGGACCTGCCGACCGAAGAGCGCGCGGTGCGCGACGCCGGCTCGGACGCGATGTACGGCGAGCTGATGCCGTCCGCGACGGAGCGGCTGTTCGCGTACCTCGAGCTTTCGAAGCGCGACGTCTTCTACGATCTCGGAAGCGGCATCGGGAAGGTCGTCCTGCACGCGGCGCTCGCGCTCCCGCTGAGACGGGCGGTCGGGATCGAGATGGTGCCCAGGCGTCACGACCTCGCCGTCGAGGTGCTCGACCAGATCGACGCAAGAGGCCTCTTGCAAACCGAGACCTGCGAGCTGTGGTGCGGCGACTTCATGCGCCTCCCGATCTCGGACGCGACGGTGATCTACACCTGCTCCACCGCGTTCCCCGACGCGCTGATGAGCCGCCTCGCGCGACGCGTGGCGCGCCTGCCGAAGCTGCGGTGTTTCGTGAGCCTCCGCGAGCCGGAGGTGCTGCACGGTCTCGAGATCGTGGACGTGCTCAACCTCGACGCGAGCTGGCGACGCAACTCGAAAGCGTTCGTCTACCAGCCGCGGAAGAAGAGATAGGTCTCAGCGCTCCAGGAGGTTCGCGGTGTTGGCGTCGAGTGTGTAGACGCCGAAGCGCCCCGCCGACAGGTACACGTCGTCGCCGCTGACCGTGATGTCGCTCGGCCACCCGATCACCGGGAAGTACGCCTGCGCGACCGGCCGCTCGATGCGGTCGAGGTTCACGACCAACATCCCGCCCGGGACCGCGAACAGCGCGCGACCGTTCCACGCCGCGCGAAGGCTCGCCCACGCGTCGATGTCCACCTCGGACAGCAGCCCGAATCGCGGACCATCCAGATCGAGCGCCGCCAAGCGGACGACCTGCTCCGACGTCGGCGAGGACCCGTAGGACCACGTCGGCCCGTGGCTGACCAGGACGTGCCCGCGGCCGTCGAGCTCGATGCGCTCGACATGCCGGTCCGCGAAGCGACGCGTGCCGTCGAGGCTCGCGACGCTGCCCATCCGCGTGAGGCGGTTGACGCTCGTCTCCACGATGCGGCGACCCCAGAGGTGGTCGCGCGTGACGAGTTTGTTCCCGTCGACACTCACCAGCGTCCCGGGGATGTTGACGTCCGCCGACACGTTCGGGCGCTGCGCGTTCGCCAAACCGATCTCGCGGAAGAAGTACCTCACGTACGGACGCGCGTCGCCTTCGACGCGGTGCGGGCGCTTGTGCGTGATGAACAGCGAGTCCTCGACGGCGAGGACGTTCACGGCTTCCTCGGTCCGCGCCATCCGCACGACCGGGCCGACCGTCGGCGCGTCCGCGCTCACGTCGATGACGTGAAGATCGAAGTGGTACCAGTAGCGGCGTCGCTCGTGCGTGGACGTGTACGTCTCGACCGCGACATCGCGCTCGTCGACTTCGACGCACTCCGTCTGGCCCTCGTCGTCCTGCGAGCAGCGGAAGAACTCGCCGTAGCAGACCTCGGGTTCTTCGGTGCCGTCGACGCGCGTGAGCTGCGTGCACTGCACGCCGCCGCTGACGTACGTGCACGCGCGCGGTCCGTTGCCGTCCCAACAGTTCTCCCAACGCTGCTGCGTCGGGTAGCGATACTCGACGTGCTCCTGGCCTTCGACGGCGCTCTCGGAGACCGGCTGGGCGATGACCAGCGCTTCACCCGCGACGTAAAGGTCCGAAGTCCCGCCGTAGTAGCGACCGCAGTTGAAACACCCGAAGTCCCCGTACGCCGGATAGTACCCACCGTCGGTCGGCGGGATGTCGTTCGTCTCGAAGCTGCCGAGCCGCCGCGGGTTCGTCGGATCCGCGAAGCTGATGAGCTCGACCGTCGTCGTGACCTGCGGCGCGGCTCGCGTGGTGTCCGAGTATTCGGTCGCGACGACGGCGATGCGGTCATCCGAGATCTTCAGCACGCGCGCACCGGCCGGGATCTCGACGGTCGCGATCGCGTCGGCGATGTCGACGTCGCCGGCGAGTGAGACGACTTCGAGGCGGTCCTTCGCGTCGGCGTCGACCTGACCACCACGCCACCAGCCCCAGTAGGCCGAGTCGTCGCTGCGGCGCACGCCGTAGTTCGAGAACACGACCATGCCGCTGTAGTTCGGCGCGAGCTCGACGCGTCCGATCTCCTGCGGCGCGTCCGGGTCCGTCGCGTCGAAGAAGCTCAGCTCGGCCTCGGAGAGGTTGCCCGCGAGGTTTTCGTCGCTGTCGGCCATGAACGTGCGGCGGACGGGGGTGTCGTGCTCCATGACGCCGCGGCGGGTGATCGTCGCGTTGGAGAACGTGAAGATCTGGACGCCGGAAGCAGAGCGGTTCGAGTCGCGATCCCACCCGTTGAAGGGCAAGAGCACGAGGCCCGTCTCGACGAAGCCGTCCTCGCTCACGACGCTGGTCGCGTCCTCGAGCACGGAGAACGCACGGTCGTCCCAGTTCGCCTCGGACCAGCTCCACGTCAGATCGATCTCGTCGCGGTCGAGGAGCGGGCGCGCGTTGTCGAGGTCGGTGATGTCGTAGAGGCTGACGGCGAGCGTGGTGCCGTCTTGGTCGTTCTTGCCGATCCCGACCAGGCGGGTCTCGGTCATCACCGGGCGGAAGAAGTCGTTCCAGCCGGAGACGATGAACTCGGAGCGCTCCGTGATGCCGCCCGCGTCGGTGATCTCGAAGGCGTGGAACGGGTCGACGCGCTCGTAGGTCACGAAGAACGCCTTGTTGCCGAGGAACAGCGTCGCGAAGAGCGACTCACCCGCGCCGAACGTCTCGTGTCCGACCGGGACGACCTGGTTGGGGTTCGCGATGTCGAACGTCTGCACGTGGTTCGTGTTGCTCGACGAGCTCCAGTTGTTGCCGGAGACGATGCGCATGACGCTCCCGTGCACGTTCATGTTGTGTTTGTTCTGGACCATGCCGGCGACGGTGACCGTGTCGCCGAAGACCATCGCGCCGCTCGGGTCGCTGATGTCGATCAGCGACACGTCGCTGCCCGCGCCGCGCTGACTCCAGTCGAAGCTCGCGACCATCAGGTAGTCGGCGCTCGCCTGGATCGCCGTGACGTAACCGCCGAGCTCGAGCTCGGTCTGCGCGGCGAGCGCACCGGCGGACGAGATCGAGAAGCTCTTCACGTAGGTCGAGTCGTAGTCGGTCGCCGCGACGAACAAGGCCTCTTGTCCGTTACCGCGGGTCAGGCGGCTGGACACGATGTTCCCGGGGACCTGGGCGCGACCGGTGATGCGGGGGGCGCGCGGGTCCGAGACGTCGGCGACGAGCACGAGCCCGCCGTGGTAGGCCTGCGCGCGGAGTGACTCGCGGTTGCCGTAGTAGCCGTACCAGTTGTTGATCAGCATGTAGACGCGATCGCCGACCTGGTACATCTCGACCGGCGCGCCGGAGACGCGGACGCGCCCGATGATCTCGGGGTCGGCCGGATTCGAGAAGTCGATGATCTGGAGACCGCGGTAGGCGTTGAGGTTGAGGATCAGCCCGTTGGGACCGACGCGGTAGATGTCGCCCTCTTCGACGGTGCGCGCCTCGGAGGTGCCGTTCGCCGCGTCGTCGGTGGGGACGCTCCCGGCGAGCGTCGCGTCGCCGCCCGCCTCCCGCGCGGTCCGCTGTCCGGGGGAGCCGTCGGCGGAGTGAAAGGTCGTGTCACCGGGGTTGGGGGTCGGTTGGGCCCCCGGTTCGAGCGGCCCGTCGGAGCAGGCGGCGAGGACACATGTCGTGGCGAGGAGGATTCCCGACTTCCGCATCATGCGCGACGAGGAACGCATAAACGGTGCCACCGCACGGGCGAGGACTTTAGGCGCCTCGTGTATCGAGGATCGGAAACCTCCGCCCCGGTCGACCCTCAGAATTTCGGACGTCGCACGCCGTTTTCGGCCGAGCCCAGCGCAGCGAACCTGCTTAAATCCGGGGTGAAACCGGCGCGACCGGCGCGCGCCCTACAGCAGAAGGAGTTGTCATGCACCGAACCCTGGTCCCAACCCTCGCCATCCTCGCCATCGCTACCGGCTGCGCGACGGTGGCGCCGGGAGAACGTGGCGTCAAACGCACGCTCGGCGCGCTGGACGACACGGTCTATCCGCCGGGCGTGGTGTTCCACAACTTCTTCGTCACGTCGGTCGTGCGCCTCCCGGTTCGAACGCAGAACCTCGAGGTGAACCTGCCGCTCCCCAGCCGCGAAGGCCTCACAGTTCAGTCCGAGATCTCGATCCTCTACCGCATTCGCCCGGAGGCCGTCCCGAGGGTCCTGGAGGACATCGGCGAGGACTACCAATACTCGGTCGTGCTGCCGACGTTCCGTTCCGCCGCCGCCGACATCTCCGCGCGTCACAGCGCCAAGGACATGCACAGCCGCGAGCGCAACGAGATCGAGCGCGAGATCACCGCACGCCTGAGGGAGGAGCTCGGCCCGCGAGGGTTCGAGATCGAACGGGTCCTGCTCAAGTCGATCGTCTTGCCGAAGGGGCTGTCGCTCGCCATCGAAGAGAAGCTCTCCGCCGAGCAGGAGGCCCAGCGGATGGCGTTTGTCCTCGACCGCGAGAAACGCGAAGCCGAGCGGCGCCGGGTCGAGGCGACCGGCATCCGCGACGCCCAGAAGATCATCGATGGCGGCCTCACGCCGATGCTCATCCAGTACCGCGCGCTCGAAGCGTTCAGCTCCCTCGCCCGCAGCCCCAACGCCAAGGTGATCATCACCGACGGCAAGTCGCCGCTGTTGATCGAGCCGGGCGTCGTCGCGTCGCCGCCCGAGGAGTAGCGCCCGCAAACAAAAAAGGCCCGCGCCGCCGACGTGCGGCGACGCGGGCCCGAGCTGCGCTCGGAGGAACGCAGAAAGCCTCAAGCGGCTTCGGTGAACTCGGCGTCGATGACGTCGTCGTCGTCCTTCTTCGCCTCACCCGTCGGCGCTTCTTCGGTCGGCGGCTGCGCGCCGGAGTAGAGCGTCGACGCCATCTCGTTGGCGGCCGCTTCGAGGTTGGACTTGGCCGTCGCCCACGCGGACGCGTCGTCCTTCTTCAGGGCGTCGCGCGCCTCGTCGAGCGCCGCCGACACCTTCTGACCGATGTCGACCGGGAGCTGGTCCTTGGCGTCGTTCATCGTGCGCTCGACCTGGTAGACGAGCTGATCGAGCTGGTTCTTCGTCTCGACCTTCGTCCGACGCTCCTCGTCCTCGGCCGCGTGCGCTTCGGCGTCCTTCACCATCTGCTCGATCTCGGAGTCCGACAGCCCGCTCGACGCGGTGATCTTCACCGACTGCTCGCGACCCGTCGCCTTGTCCTTCGCCGACACGTGCACGATGCCGTTGGTGTCGATGTCGAACGTCACCTCGATCTGCGGCGTGCCACGCGGCGCCGGCGCGATGCCGTCCAGCATGAACTTGCCGAGCGTCTTGTTCCCGCTCGCCATCTTCCGCTCACCCTGGAGCACGTGCACCTCGACGTTGGCCTGCCCGTCCGCCGCGGTGGAGAACGTCTCCGACTTACGCGCCGGGATCGTCGTGTTCCGCGTGATGAGCGGCGTAAAGACACCACCGAGCGTCTCGATGCCGAGCGACAGCGGCGTCACGTCGAGGAGGACCACGTCCTTCGCCTCGCCGGTGAGCACGCCGCCCTGAATCGCGGCGCCCATCGCCACGACCTCGTCCGGGTTCACGCTCTTGTTCGGCGCCTTGCCGAAGAACGACTGCACCTTCTCCTGAATCATCGGGACACGCGTCGAACCGCCGACGAGGACGATCTCCTGGATGTCACCCGGCTTCTTGCCGGCGTCGTCGAGGCACTTCTTCACCGCGTCGAACGAACGCGTCACGAGCGACTCCACCAGCGCCTCGAACTTGGCGCGCGACAAGGTGACTTGCAAGTGCTTCGGTCCGGACGAATCCGCCGTCAGGAACGGCAGGTTGATCTCGGTCTCGAACGCGCTCGACAGCTCGATCTTCGCCTTCTCGGCGGCGTCCTTCAGACGCTGTCGCACCATCTTGTCGCCCGACACATCGATGCCGGTGTCCTTCTTGAACTCGGCCTGGAGCCAATCGATGATCGCCCGGTCGAAGTCGTCACCACCGAGGTGGGTGTCGCCGTTCGTCGCGAGCACTTCGACCACGCCGTCGCCGACCTCGAGCACCGAGATGTCGAACGTCCCGCCGCCGAAGTCGTAGACCGCGATGAGCTCGTCGGCCTTCTTGTCGAGACCGTAGGCGAGCGCCGCCGCCGTCGGCTCGTTGATGATGCGTTTGACCTCGAGCCCCGCGATGCGGCCGGCGTCCTTGGTCGCCTGGCGCTGCGCGTCGTTGAAGTACGCGGGGACGGTGATGACCGCCTCCTTCACCTCGTGACCGAGGTGCGCTTCCGCCGCGCGCTTGAGCTTGAGGAGCACCTTCGCGGAGATCTCCGGAGGTGCATAGGACTTGTCGCCGACCTCGACGTGCGCGTCGCCGTTCTTCGCCGCGACGACTTGATAGGGGACGCGGTCGACCTCGTCCTTCACCGCGTCGAACTTCATCCCCATGAAGCGCTTGACCGATCCGATCGTGCGCGTGGGGTTCGTGACCGCCTGCCGCGCCGCGACCTGGCCGACGAGTGTCTCGCCCTTGTCGGTCCAGGCGACCACCGAGGGGGTCGTGCGGGCGCCCTCTTCGTTCACGAGGACCTTCGTCTCGCCCGCTTCCATCACGGACACCACGGAGTTCGTCGTGCCCAAATCGATACCAATAATCTTGTTCGTCATGTCTAAAACTCCTCCGGCGCCAAAAACCTCGCCGCTTCGCCCGCCAAGTTGAAAACCGGATCCGGGCCGTCAAGGGACGTGTTAAACGTCCGCCCAAGCATGTTCTCGAAGCTCGTCCCCGGACCGTTGGTGCGATTCTTCGCGCGCCCGTACGTCGCCGGAGACAGCATCCGGGCCGCCCTCGACGTGGCCGACGAGATCCGCCGGGAGAAGCAGCTCCTCACGACGTTCGACCTCCTCGGCGAGGACGTCGACACCGAGAAGAAGGTCGCCGCGAACGTCGAGGTCTACGAGCAGCTCATTCAGCGCGTCGCGGACGACACCCGGCTCCGCGTCGGCGAGTACCAACCCACCGTCTCCCTCAAGCCGTCCGGCTTCACCGCCAAGGATCAGGACGACGTACGGGAACGTCTCGCCCACCTCGTGCGTTTCGCTCATGAACGCCAGGTCGGGGTCACCATCGACATGGAGGACCGCGACTGGACGGACATCACGATCGACGTCGCGACGGCCCTGTACCGCGAAGGCCTCGACGTCGGCACCGTCCTCCAGACGCGCCTGCACCGGACGGAAGCGGACCTGTCGAAGATCCCGGAGGGGATGCGCGTCCGCATCGTCATCGGCATCTATCCCGAGCCGGCGGACGTCGCGATCACGGACAAAAACGCGATGAAGGAGCGCCTCCTCGCCTACGCGAAGGTGCTCCTCGACCAGGGCTGTTTCGTCGAGTTCGGCACCCACGACGAAGCCTTCATCGAGCGGTTCGCGCGCGAGGTCGCCCCCGCCGCGCCGGACCGCTGCGAGGTGCAGATGCTCCTCGGCGTGCCGCGCGACGAGATCATCGGCAAGCTCACCGGGGGTGAGTTCGGCGTCACCCTCCCCGTCCGCCTCTACGTGCCGTTCGCCGTGGGCTGGTCGGACGCGACCGCATACCTGCGGCGCCGCATGGACGAGAGTCCCAGCATGATCTGGCTCGTCCTCAGGAACATCGCGGCGCGCCGCCGCGAGAACGCTCAGAGCAAGTAGTCGCCGTAGCGGTCGAACCACCACGGGAACACGTGCACGAAGTCGATCGCCGGGAACGCCGCGGCGAGCTTCCGTCGCGCATCGACCGCGTCGAACAACCGTGCGTCCGGCAGCACCCGCAGCCGATCGTGGGTCAGCTCGCAGCCGAACGGGTGGCCCCGCTTGCCCTGCCAGGTCTGCCCGAACGTCCGCCCGTTGAGCTCCCGCGACGCGTACACCGAGCACTGCCCCGAGTTCGTGAGCAGCGGGCAGCGGAACTTCACGCGCGCCGCCACCTCGTCGCGCTCCGCCCCCGGCGGGATGGTCTCGAGGAGCTCCAGCTCGTCCTCGAAGCGCTCCGCGAGCACCCGCATCTCGTCGACGATCGACCGCCGCCCCTCGGCGGGGTGTTCGTCGAGCAGCTGCGCCGCGACGAGGAGCCACTCCGGCGCCGAGACGAACACACTCTCGTGGCAGCAGGCGTCGCAACCTGCCTTGCACGGAAGGTCGATGCCCTTCGTACGCGCGGCGACCTCGGCGTCGACTTCGTCGTAGACCCGACGCACCGCGGCCAGGACCGCCTCCGGATCCGCGCCGAGGCCGAGCGCCTCCGAGAGGCGCGCGAGGGTCACGACCCGGGCTCGCGGGAGACGTCGAGCGTCATGCGCTCTCCATCCGTCTCCACGACGACGACCCTCGGCGTGTACGACTCCTCGGGCGGGAGCTCCTGCGGATCCATGAACACCCGATTCACCTCGAAGCCGTGCAGCCCGGGTGCGAGGCTCGGCACCGTGAGGACGTAGCGGTTGTCGAGCGTGAAGCGCACCTGCGTCATCGCCTCGCCCGACTCGTTGCGCACCACGAGCATGTTCGACGGGAAGCTCTTCTTGAAGAACACCGTCAGCTCCAACGCGCGCGAGCCGATCGACGACATGAACCCCACGACGACGACCAGATCCACGACGAGGAACGCGAGGATCGCGAGGCGCATGCGTGCGAAGCGGTTCGCGCCGTCGTACGCCTCCTTCGTCGAGCGGACGAGCCCGACGATGCTGACGAACCCTTCGACCAGGAGCTGCTTCAGTCGGTCCATCTACCAACCACCACCGAACGAGACCACGGGAACGTACACCCGATCGGGGCCTGGGTACGAGACCGCCGTGTCCCGGAGGATCTGCTTGGGGGCGCGATCGAGGTGCACGATCGGCACCATGAGGCCAAAGAACGTGCCGAGCGCCGCTCCGACCAACACGTCGGTGAGGAAGTGTTTTCCGGCGAGCATCCGCATCGTCCCCACCGTCGCGGCCCCGAGGTACGCCCCCGACACCGCGAGCACGGACCCGGTCGAGACACCGTAGCGCTCCAGCACCATCACCGAGGTCACCGACGCCCCGGCGAACGCGGCCGAGGAGTGGTTCGACGGGAACGACAGGCGCGCGTCCCCGCCGAAGCGCGCCCGTTTTCCGAACGTCTTGTTGTACGTCAGCGGACGCGGACGGCGCGCCGCCATCTTCACGATCGCCCCCGCCAACAACGTCGCGGCGATCGACTCACTCGCCACGATGGCGTCGACGCCGATGCGCTCCGCGCTCTCGTCGTTGCCGAGCGTGTCGAGCGCGCTGAAGGCAAACGGGAGCGCGAGCATCGACATCACGCCGATGTCCGAGATCTGCCGCGCCGGCGGCCAGTTCATCTTCGACACCCAGCGGTCCGGCGGGATGATCTTCGTCTCGTCGCAAACGTCGCCGTCCTCGGGCAGCGCGAGGAACGCCACGCGCTCCTTCTCGGTGGGCGCGCGGGCGTCGCCGAAACACGCGGTCATCTCGTCCCAGTCGTGTTTCTCGAGGTCGATCAGCGCGGTCACCGCGACCATGCCGACCGTGCCGGCGATCTCCGGAATCGGGGCCGCTCGAAAATGCGTTCGGGTGGGAGTGGACGCGCAGGCCGCGCCGAGCAGAGGCACGAGCAGGAGCGCTGCCCTCACTCGCTCACCGTGGATGTCGTCGCCGCGAGCTTCTTGCGTACCGCCTGCATCTCGGGCGCGCTCCACGCCTTGGAGAACGCTGCGTCCGCGAGGATCTTCTCCGGGTGATCGACGCCCGCCGCGAGGACGTCCTCCAGGTGCTTCGCAGCCTCCGCGTTCTCACCGGCCTTCGCCGCGATGCGCGCGTAGCCGTACGCCGCCAGGCCCTTCGCGCCGGCCTGCGTGAGCCGCGTCAGCTGGCGCTCGGCCTCCTCGGTGCGCCCCGCGTTCGTCAGAAGGATCGCGAGCGCATAGCGAGACGGACGGTGGTCTTCGTCGATCGCGAGCGCCTTGGCGAACATCTCCTCCGCCTGCTTCGCGTCGCCCGACTTGTCGTACAGGCCGCCGAGCGAGAAGAACGCAAACACGTCGTCGGGCGCGCTCTCGATCGTCGCGAGCAACGCCTTCTTCGCATCTTCGATGCGCCCGGCGGAGGACAGCGCGACGGCCAGGTGATGCCGCGCCGCGATCGCGTCCGGGTTCACCTTCACGGCGCGCTCGTAGAAGTCGATCGCGACGTCGTACTTCTTACGCTCGAAGGCGACGTTGCCGAGCCCGTCGAGCGCACGCACGCTGTCTTCGTCCGCTTCGAGGGCCTGGGCGTAGAACTGCTCGGCCTGATCGAGTTGGCCGTTGCTGAACATGACGTTGCCCTTGCGCAGGTACTCCTCCGACGCGGGGCACGCGACGAGGAGGGTCGCGAGGAGCGGCGCTGCGATCCGAGTGGCACCGTTCATCGTGCCGATTCCTTGGTCCGAACCGTGGGGCCGGTCAAGCTCATTGTCCCCCGACGGTGACCTCCAGCAGCGCGTACGAGTTGCTGCCGTGGTTCCGGACGTGGAAATGCACCCGATCGCCGGCCTCGGCGTCGAACGTCGCCTCGAAGGACGGCGCGTCGAGTCCGGAGGGCCCGGGGATCGCGAGGTGTTTCTCGAAGAGCGGGCGCCCGCCGACGGTGATCGCCACGGTCGCCGTCGCCGGCTCGCGCGCCACCAGATCGAAGTGCCAGAGCCTCAGATGCACGCGATCCCCCTCGTCGATGTGCGTCAGCGACGGCGCCGACGCGGTGACGTACCCGCAGCGCGCGGTGTCGACCCCGTAGGACGGCTCGCCGCCGAACAGCTCGTAGCCGGTCGTCGCGAGATCACAATCGGGGTCCGCCGGGCGGGTGTCGCGAAAGGGGTCGTCCATCGTGTGGCTCACGACGGCGAACGCTTCGAGGTCCACGAGCGGCTCCGCTTCGCGCGGGCCACACGATGCGGCGAGCAGACTAACCGCGATCACCGGCGACCAGCGCACCGATCCTCCGCACCATCGGATGACTCGCGTCCGGCGCCGCCGCGATGTTGCGACGCGCGCCCCGTTCGTCGCCGCGCTCCGCGAGCAGCAAGCCGAAGCACAAGCGAACACGCCAATCGTGCGAGCGCTTCGTGAGCTCTTCGTCGATCAGGTGCTCGAGCGTTCGCGTGTGATCGATCCGCACGGCGGGCGGCGTTCTCAGGTAGTCGATCATCGCGAACAGGATGCGTACGTCGGTCCGCGTGCTGTCCTGCTTCTCCGCCCACGACAGCAGGTAGGTCGCCGCCCCGGTGTGGTTCTGAGCCATCGCGCGGAACGCACGTTCGACCTTCGGCTCCGCCTCCACCGCGAGGCGCTCACGATCCACCGGCGCCGCGGTCTCCGCCTGCGCGACGAGGTTCGCGTAGCGCCGCCCGCGATCCGGGTCGCGCAACACGTCGGCCACGTCGGTCAGGAAGTCCTTCTGCACCCGCGTCGCGTAGTCGTCCGGCTCGTCCTCGAGGCGACGGAGCATGAAGCGGTACGCGCGTTCGAGCTGCGTGGCGTCGGTCCCGGGCGCGACGCGCAGCACCTGGAAGTAGTTCTGATCGCGGTACTGGAGCAACCGGTCGCGCACGGCCGTGTACTCGAGGTCATGGGGGTTCGGACCGGAGGCAGGTGCGGGTCGCGCCGGTGCGGCCGGCGGAGGCTGGAGTACGACGGCCGACGACTTCGGCTCGGCCTTGGCGACGTTGACCGGCACCGCTTGGGCCCCCGAGCGCCGATGGATGACGAGCCCCGACGGGTCCTTCTGAGGTGGCGCGTCCACGCGCGCCGCCGACGCACGTCGCGCGTCGACCAGGCGGGGATCCTCGACGGGGCGCTCACGGCGCTCCGGCTCTCGACCGCTCACCTCCATCATGCCGGCGAGGTATGCGCTCATGATCGCAGCGCCGGCCGTCTCACGACTCAACCCGCGCGACACCAGCAGGTCGAGCGACACCGACTGATCCTGGGGCGTGATGACCTTCTCCACGTCCCCCCCCCACTCGAACGGATCGATCCCGTGCGGGTAGGTCGCGGAGAGCACGAACGTGTTGCGGCCATGCGTGGAAAGGAAGTCGTCGATCGGACCGCGGTGCGTCGCGTTGCGCAGACCTTCGTAGACGATCGGGAGCGGTTGAAGGATCGTGAACGCCACACCGTCGGGCGACGGCACGCCTTCCGAGAAACGGAACTCGGCCGGTCCCACGTCGAACAGCCTCACGACCTGCGCGCGCGCGAGCCGCGCGAGCGCCGCCTGCAACGCGCCGGGGCTGAGCAACTTGTGTTGACGGATCAACGCGACCTCCGAACGACCGGAGGCTTCGGCGAGACGAAGCAGATCCAACCCGCGCTCGCGCGGGAGTGAGTTCGCGTCGATCAGGATCTTCACGAGCGACGCGCCAGAGTCCGGTAGCTCGACCGACACCGGGACGCCGTTGCGGAACAGCACGTGGTTGCGCGGCTCGGGGTGGAGGAAGACGTCGAGGCGCCCCGACAAGTTGCCGCGCAGGATGCCGATCAACAGCTCGGCGAGCGGGTACGTGCCGAAGGACGCCTCCAGCGTCCCTCCCGGTCGAATGCTCTCGATCTTCGCCACGCGCCGCGAAGAATAACGCTCACCTCTTCGTCGCCAAACCCCCGACCGCCGTCACGACGCGCGCGGCCGACAGGACCCCGTCGGCCCACGCCCGGCGCAGGAAATCCGGACGGTCGGGTCCAGCACGTACGAACGCCTCCAGCCATACCTCCGGGGCGTTTCGGTCGAGCACGCCCTCCAGCGCGAAGAGCGCGAGGTCGTCGATTCCGGCCGCACGCACGGCGCCTACGTCGCGCGCGAGCTCGCTCGGGCCGCCGTACACCCGCTCGGTACCGAGCTTCCCCTGACCGACCAGTCCCACCGAGACACTCGCTCGCGGGCCCACCGCACGCCGCAGGCGATCGGCACCCGCGTACAGGAGAGCCCGCACGCTCGCCTCGCTCCGTCGACGCAGCACGTCGCGCGCGAGCGTGGTGTACATCATCGGGGAGACGACGGACCACGGGACCTGCGCGACGGGGGTCGCGAGCACGTGGTCCCAGAACACACCCGCCGGGTCGATCACCACGAGGGGTATCGCCGCAGCGATCGTCTCGATGCCCTCGGCGCCGAGCTGCTCCGCGACGCGGGTGAACACGTCGACGCCCCCGAGGGCGCGACGCCGCCGTTGGCGGACGTAGTCGAAACGCGAGCGCCCGCTCCCCTCGAGGAGCCCGCGCAGCTCTTCGAGCGGCGGCTCGAGATCGATCGCGACGGTTCGGACGGAGACACCCGCGGCCTTCGTGAACGCGAGCGCCTGGCTGACACGGCGCTCGAAGGACGCGGCGTTGTGCGCCGACGGCCAGTACCCCTCGTCGTCCTCCAGCAACGGCCAGACCCCGACGCGGAGCCCTCCGCGATCCAACGCGCGCAAGGCGGCTTGCATCGCGGGCGTCTCGCGCGAAGGCGGGAGCGCGACGATCGGTTCGAGGCCGTAGGTCGCGCAGAGCTTCACCGTCTCGGCGCGACCGAGCTCATCGGGGGGGAGGTGCTCGACGTAGACGCGCCGCCTCACGAGAGGCCGAACCTCGCCCACAGCTCGGGGTCGGCGAGGGACCCGGCGACGATCTCCGGATCCGCGGCGACGAGCTGGTCGGGCACGTGGCTGCCGACGAGCACGCCGACCGCCGTCGCATCGGCCGCGTGGGCGGCCCATACGTCCTTCTCGGTGTCGCCGATGACGAAGATCTCCTCGCGCGCGGCGCGACGTCCGTGCCGCTCGGCGAAGCGGGCCTGGCCGCGCTCGACGCCGCAGCGGACGAGCTCACCGCGGTCCTTGGCGTCGGAGCCGAACCCACCGAACTCGAAGTAGTCGCGCAGCTTCCCGCGCTCGAGCTTGATGTGCGCGCCGCGCTCGAGGTTTCCGGTGGCGAGCCCGACCTCGTAGCCCTGGGCGATCGCGGCGCGGACGAGATCCTCGGCGCCCTCGAAGATCGTGAACGCGGCGTCGACCAGGCCGACGCGGAGGTTGTCGAGGTACGCCGCGAAGATCTGCTCGGCCTCGGCCTCCGTGGGCGGTCGGCCGACGTGCGCGCCGAAGGCGTCGTCGAGGATCGCGGGATCGGTGCTGCCGGCGAGGCGCACCCCGTCCATCGCGTTGGCGACGCCAAGGACCTGCTCGAACGCCCGCGCCAACGCGGCGCGGCCTGCGCCGCCGGCGGAGACGAGGGTACCGTCGATGTCGAAGAGGAGGATCACGAGGCGTCGCCGGACGGCGACGAGGCCTTCTTCGAGGCGCTCTTCTTCGATGACGCCTTCTTCGAAGCGCTCTTCTTCGACGAAGCCTTCTTCGACGGCGCCTTCTTCGACGAAGCCTTCTTCGAGGCTGCCTTCTTCGACGACGCCTTCTTCGATGACGCCTTCTTCGACGACGCCTTCTTCGACGAAGCCTTCTTCGATGACGCCTTCTTCGATGACGCCTTCTTCGATGACGCCTTCTTCGAGGCGTTCTTCTTCGACGACGCCTTCTTCGAAGCGCCGTCCTTCGAAGACGCGGCCGCCGAGTCTTCGCTCCCGTCCGCGGCCGCCTCCGCCGTCGCCGACGCCTCCGAGCTCGACGCGTCCGCCTTGGACTTCTTCTTCGAGGCCTTCAGCTTCGCGGGCGCCTCGGCCTCCGCCTCGCCGTCGGCCTTCGCGCCCTTCGGCACCGTCCGACGCGAGGCCGGGATCACGCTGCTGACGGCCTCCTCCGCGTCGGCGGGCATCGGGAGCGCCGTGATCAGATCGTCCGCGGCCGCGACGGTCGGGCGCCGCCGCGAGGCGCGTTTCGCGCGCGGTCGCGGCAGCTGCGTCGCGTCGCGCCGACGCGGCGGGTTCGAGTCGTACAGCGGCGCCGGCTCCTCCGGCTGCTCGAGCGGGACGTCGAGCACCGTGCGCAGCCCCGGCGGCATGGTCACCACCACGCTGATCGCGGACAGCACCGTCGCCACCGTGCAGTCGTCGCCCGGCAGCTCACCTTCGAAGTGCAGCGGCGGCTCGCCCACGATGTCGATCGTGTCGCGCGCGTGCTCCTCGTCGAGCGCCATCGTCAGCTCGAGCGTGATGATCTCCCGCCCGTGCCGGTAGCCGCGCGCGATCTGGTAGATGCCGCGCACCCGCCCGCTCGCCACGGTGCCGAGCGTGGACGTCGTCGGGCTCGCCGCGAGCACCGGCGAAAACGCCTCCGAGGTCTTCTCCAAATGGATGCCCAGGCCCTTGGCGATCAGCCGCAGCGACGCCGAAAGCCCCGCGTGCCCGATCTCCCCGGACTTGATCGCCTCCGTGAACGCGTGCGGCGTCATCCCGACGCCAACCTTCGCCTGCAGCTGCGCGCGCCGGCTCGCGGCGTCCACCACGCGGGTCACGCGGATGCGCCGAATGTTGCGCGTCGCCTGCGCGAGCATGACCGGCAGCCGGTCCATCGCGAAGCCCGGGTTCACACCCGTCGCGAGCACGACGACGCCCGCGTCGCGCACGCGCTCGTCGAACCCCGGCTCGAGCTGGCTCGTCGCCATGTCCGCGTCCGCGAGGTTCTCGCAGGTCGTCACCACGTGGGCGCCCACCGCGACGCAGGCTTCGAGCGTCGGCCCGAGCGCCTCCACGTCGGAGGTCGTGGTCACCACGGCGACCTCCGGTCGCGCGCGCGCCAACATCGCCTCCACGTCGCGTTCCACGGGCACGCCGAGGCGCCCCTCGCCGATCAGCTCGCCGAGGTCCCGATCCGCCTTGTTCGGGTCGGCGTCCGCGATCCCCACGAGGGTCACCCGGGGGTCTTCGAGGGCCGCCCGTGCGACCTCCTGCCCGACCCACCCCAGGCCCACGATTCCGATGCGTATGCGCTCTTCGAGCCGCGTCACGGCGCGAGAGGCTACCCCGGACGGCCCGTCCGGGCCACCTCCCCACCGTACCGGGCGAAATCCCGAGGCAGGTTCCTTGACCACGGTCTTGGTTCGACCGAGCGTAGCGAACCATGGCGCAGTCCGCGTTGGGTTCCGAGCCTCGCCCGGTGGTCTACCAGCCGGCGCCCGCGTCGCGCCTGTGGGTCGCCGCGTGCCTCGGCCTCGGCGGCGCCTTCTTCGCCATCGCCGCGTTCTTCGGGCTCGCGGAGGTACTGTTCGCCGTCAAACGTCTCGTCCTACAGGTGATCTTCCTGGCCGCCTCGTGAACGCACTCGTCACCATGTTCTTCGGGCACCCCGCGACGGTCGCCCTCGTGATCCTCTCGCTCGTCGCGATGGGCGGCGTCACGTTCTGGTCGTTCCGCCGCAGCCGGCGACTGAGCGACAAGGCGACGCACCTGCTCTACCTCGCGCTCGACGGCCGCGCCGACGAAGCCCGCATCCAAGCCCGACAGGAGAGCCGCGAGCTGCGCCCCGTCCTCGACGCCCTCGGCGGCGAAGCCACTCCGATCTCCGCCCGCCCGTTGATCCAAGACGCAGTCGCGGTCGCGGCGCTCACCGTGCTGCCGATGGTGATGATCGCCTACGGCTTCGGCGTGCTCACCGATCCGGAGTCCACGAAGAAGATCGAAGCCAGCACCGCGCTGCTCGTGGGCATCGCGGTACTCATGCCCGTCGGCGTCGCCGCGATCGTCACGATCCTCGAGATGAGCCGCCGCTCCGCGCGCGACATCCGCGGCGCCTGCATCACCCTCCTCGCCCGCAGCGTGAAGACCGTCGTCGAGACGGAGCGCTCCGAGGCGCTACGACGCGGCGCCAACGTCCGCGACCCGAGGGGTGAGTAGTGGACCCGACGCTCCTCCTCCTCGCGAGCTTCTCGATCCTCGCGCTCGTCTTCGCCGCGACGCTCTTCAACGTCCTCCGCGAAAAACGCGCGCTCGGCCGCCTGGTGGAGAGCGCCGTCGACTTCGACGCCGTCCAGGACGCGATCACGCAGCTCCCCGCGCCCCACCAGGAGATCGCGGCGCAGCTCGTCGAGGCGATCAACGTCCGGAGCACCCTCGACGAAGCGCTGACGAAGGCCGTCGTCCGCGCGACCAACGAGTCCTTCGAGCCACCGCTCGCGCGCCGGCTGATCACCAACATGCTCCTCGCGCTGGTCTTCTTCGCGCCGATCTCGCTCGCGTTGATCCAGGTCGCCGACCGCGTCGTGAAGACGTTCCTCGCCGCGGAGTCCTCGCCCTCTGCGCAAGTCTACTTGCGCGGCCAGTCCGATCTCGAAGCCCCGTTCTCGCTGCTGCACTCGGTGTTCTTCGGCGCAGCGTGGCTCGTCGCCGGCCTCGCGCTGTGGTGGGCGCTTCGTTGGTGGCTGCTGAGACCCGAAGTGCGCGAGGCGCGCTTCATCCGCGCGCTGCTCGAGTGCGCGGCGCGGCTTCGACCCGGCGTCGGTGCCCCCGTGAGCGCGCGCCTGTGTGAGCTCGTCGCTCCGGACCGCGGCATCCAGCGCCCGGTCGTCGCGACGGTCCTGTGGTTCCTCGCGATCACCGCCGGGTGGGGCATCCTCTACGCGACGGGATCGATGCGCAGCCAGAACGCAGCGCAGACGGTCTACGACGTCTGGCCGAAGACAACGCTCATCGGCACCACCGAAGCTCTGGAGCTCCCGGCCCACGCGGGCGGGCGGCCCCTCCCCACCGCGCCGCAGCCGTCGCTGTTCATCGACGCGGAGTCGGTGCGCCTCGGGCCGCAGCTGTTGGTGCAGCTCGACGCGGACGGTTACCTCCCGGAGCGCTGGATGGAGTCCGCGCCGGACGTATCGCGGACGACGAAGGGGTACGAGGTCCTGGAGCCGCTCGTCATCGCGACGAACACGACGCGGGTCGAGACCCTGCTCGACACCCTCGAAGCGTTCGGGGGCCGGTACCGCGTCGGTCGTTACCACCTCGTGGCGCGGCGGAGCTTCGTCCTCCGTGGCGGGGACAAACGTGTCCAGTCGACGCTCCCGTCGCGTGTCGGCACGCCGATCCAGGCCCCCGGGTTGGTCCTGCGGGTCACGCAGCGCGGGGTCACCATCGTGGAGGAGAACACCGAGATCCTCTTCGCGGACGTCGCCTGGCGGATTCGGCTGCGCGAGGCGGTGCGGGTGCGGCCCGATCTGTACGGGGTCGAGGCGAGCGCGCCCGTCCGCGTCCAGGCAGACCCGGCGCTCGTCTACGAGCGACTCGTCGACGTGCTCGGCGCTGCGGACTCTTCCTGTATGGGGACCGTGGACTGCGGGCTCCCCGGGCTGGGGCTCGAGTTCGTTCTTCAGTCACTGTGACGTGCGACGTTTCGCGGTTCGGTCGCGCTGAGGTATGACGGCGTCGCCGATGTCGCGGCGCGCCTCATCTCTGTTCTTCGCGCTCGCGCTCGGGTGCTCCTCACCGTCGGGGATGCTGCTCGACCCGCCCCCGGGGCCGGGCGACGGCGGTCCGAACGACCCCACCGACGGCCCGATCGTCGACCCGACCGACGGCGGCCCCCCGGACGGCGGTCTCCGAGACGGCGGCGACGCCGGCCCACCCCCGCTCGAGGACCCCGGCGCCTGCACGATGATCCCATACTACGGACAGTCGTCGTCGATCGGCGTGTGCTCTGGGACGTGCACGAACTTCGGCAACCCGCCTTGCGACGTCCCCGGCGGGAGCATCTGCAACGTGCTCTCCGACCGCGACCTCGAAGGCGGCTTTCAGGCGATCTGGGACAACGCGACCAACGACTACCTCGGCGGCGTGTGCCCGTTGAACGTCCGCGGCGGTGCGCGGTGCGCGCGCGGGAACGCGGAGGTCTCGGCGTACGGGATGGTGGAGCAGTACCGGCGAATGCTCGGCAACCCGCCGCAGGCGACGATCACCTCCGTCGCCGGCCAGTCCGGCACGAGCATCGCGGACCTCGACCGGGGTGACGTTCCGCTCAGCCCGACGCAGGAGGGCTACGACTTCTACTACGCGCGCCTCATCCGCTCGATCGTCGCGGCGCGCGACGCGGTCGCGGCGGATCCCACGGCCTACGGCTGCAACGGGAACCTGATCGTCCGCGGGATCGCGATGACGCAGGGCGAGACCGACGACCCGCAACCGGAGGGCTACGCGGAGCGCATCCGCACCTTCGTCGATCACTTCTGCGAAGACGTGAAGAGTGTGACGGGCCAGGCGGAGTGTCCGCACGTCTCCTGGGATCAGACGAGCGGATGGCTCGCCAACGGCGACGCGCTCGCGCCGACCGCGCAGCGACTCCTCGACGCCGCCGACCCCGACCCGCGCATCCACTCCATTGGAGCGAAGGGTCAGTACAACCCGGGAACGCCGGGGCGCCCGTTCATCGGCGAGACGAACGCGCGCGGCGTGCACTCCTGGGAGAACAGCGGCGCGAGCCCCCTGCACTTCTCGTCGCTGACGCAGAAACACGTCGGCCGCCAACACGGGAAGGTGCTCTACCGCGGCATCCACCTCGGCGAGGACTGGAACGGCCTGCGGATGAACGCGTTGACGCAGA
Organism: Deltaproteobacteria bacterium; assembly: GCA_040218735.1. Lineage (GTDB taxonomy): Bacteria > Myxococcota > Kuafuiibacteriia > Kuafuiibacteriales > Kuafuiibacteriaceae > JAUHYN01. The sequence goes on along the minus strand of JAVJQW010000020.1, from coordinate 67,031 downwards.
GCGGACGAACGCTCCGCGCTTGTTTCTCACCGGTCGGTGGTCGACTCGTGCGCGACGTCCTCAACTGCCCCGAGCACTGGAACGGCGCCGACGGGTTCGAGTGGTACCAGGACGAGATCGGGGCGCCGCGGGTCCTCTCGGTGCGGCAGGCGGACGACCGCTGCCTGGAGCTCGAGATGAGCGCTCCGGTGAGCGACGTCGCGTCCGGGCGTTTGCAAGCTGGCTTTCGCGGGCTGCAGCGCATCGGCGACGGCGAGGAACCGGAGAACGGGTGTCGCGCGGCGGACGGAACGGCGAACCACGGCGCGCCGGGCTGGACCAACTGGCGCGACGTGGATCCGGCCGACTTCGACGGCGACGGTGCCGCGTACAACTGGGTCGCGATCCAGGCGAAGCCGCTCGACCACGGCGGCATCACCTCCGCGCCGGACAGCGCGGCGGCGTACCTCGACTTCGACGACGGCAACGAGCTGATCGAGTTCGCCGACGACCCTGCCCTCGCGACCGCGACGCTGACGGTGTCGTGGTGGGCGCAGCACACCGGCGCGGCCGACAACGCGGTCGTCGTTTCGAAGTGGGGTGAGTTCCTGATCCGGCGCCAGACCGACGGCACCCACTACCGCTACAACGCGCTGTTCGATCGCTCGGGGGCAAACAGCTCGGTGTGGCCGACCTTCTCCCTCCCCGCGGGCCCCGCTTGGCGGCACATCGCGATGGTCTACGACGGACGCCAGGCGCCGACGCAGCGGGTGCGGTGGTTCGTGGACTGCGTGGAGGTCGTCGACACGGAGCGCGAAGGCATCCCAGCGCGGCTCACCGACACCAACGGACCGGTGACGATCGGCGACGGTCAGGGGCGGCGCCGCAGCTTCGAGGACGGCCTGCGGGACGTCGCGATCTGGCCGCAGGTGCTCTCCGACGAACAGCTGCTCCGGGTGTGCCGGTCGCGTTCGGATCTCGCTTCGCTCGGCGGCGTCCCGGCGCCGCGATACTTCGTGCGCCCTCGGTGCGACGACGACACCCGCGCGCCCGGCGGCGTCGCGAACCTCGGCGTCCTCGGCGGCGCGGGTACGGGCGTGGCGACGGAGGGCGACGAACGTGTCATCGATCGTTCCGGGGTCTGCGACGGCGTCGACGGCGGCGTCCGCGACGGCGGCACGACACGCGACGGTGGCGCACGCGACGGCGGCGTGCCGGCCGAGGTGCCGAACATCTTCGGCGTCGCGTGTGACGGCGTGGACGACCGCGTGACGTTCGGCGCGCAGTCCTGGTTCGACGGTCACGACGAAGCGCTGGTGTGCCTGCTCGTGCGTCGCGAGGCGGCGGCGGCGGGCGGGCGCGCGGTCGGGCACTGGGGTCCGGTCGGCAAACAGTGGAGCGTGGGCGTGGCGGAGTCGGCGCTGCGTGCCTCGTCGGCGGCGAACGGCGCGGAGCGCTACGCGGCGACGGCGGAGGGGGCCTCGGTCGCCGGCCCGCACGAGCACTACTGCGTGCGGTGGGATCTCTCGCGCGAGGGCGTCGCGGACGAGGTCGAGGTCTGGAGGAACGGCGTCGCGACCCCGAGCGCGGTCGGCGTCGGCGGCCCGTCCTCGGTGTTCGGGCTGCCGGGCGGCGCGGGGTTCGCGATCTGCGGCAACCACGCGGGGGGCGAGCTGTGGACCGGGACGGTCGACGAGATCGCGATCTGGTTCGACGGCAACATCCCGACGGACGCGCAGATCGCCAACGAGCTCACCGTCGATGCGACGCCATGGGACTGCGCGCTCCCGAACGTGCGCGCGGGCGGTCGACCGACGGCACCAGGCGCGGACCTGACGTGCCGACTGGAGTCGACGTTCGAGTGTGTCGACGCCAACGGTGCCGTCGCGCTGACGGGGACCCCGGCGGGCGGCGTGACGTTCACGACGCAGGCCGCGTGCCGCGGCGTCTACGACAACTACACGAGCCTGCCGCTCGGACCGACGAGTGAGCTGACGACCGAGAGTTGGATTCAGGATCCGACGGATCAGAACGTGGTGATGTGCTGGACGCAGGAGCGCAGCGCGCCAGCGGAGGAAGGTACCGTGATGGGGCAGATCGCGCTCGAGGGCAGCCCAGAGAACTCGTGGTCGATCTCTCAGGACGACGACGCCATGGTCGTAAACGTGTTCGACAACGGTTTAACGCCGAGCCAAATCGAGTTCACCGTCGCGCCGACCGGCCGCCACGACTACTGCGCGGTGTTCAACCTCGGCGAGTCGACGCCGACGGACCGCGTGCGCCTCGTCGAGGACTGCACGCCTGCGCCGCGCCTCAGAGGTGGTGAGGATCTACCGAGCGCGTTCCGTTTCCGTGCGGGTGCCCCGACCAGGATCGGTACCGGCGTCCGCCCGTTCGGGACGCCCGGCGACGTCCGCATCGACAACATCGTGGTGTGGCGCGAGCAGGACGGCGAGCCGAGCTACCAGGACGTCCTGAGCTCCGTGTGCGGTCGCCGGAAGAACTACGCGGCGCTCCCCAACATCCCGCCGCCGGGGTGCTGGTTCACGTTGGACGGCACACTCGCGGACCGCCTGACGAACTGCTCGGATCTGATGCCGGTGAGCGGGACGGTGACGTGGGGCGACGCGGCGCCGTTGGACTGACGCGCGTTACTCGATGTGCTTCCAGTCGGTGAGCACGTCGACGCCGGTGTCGGTGACGAGGCAGGTGTGCTCGAACTGGGCGGAGAGCTTTCCGTCGCGGGTGCGCACGGTCCAGCCATCGTCGCTGTCGAGGTAGTTCTCGTGCGTGCCCTCGTTGATCATGGGCTCGACGGTGAAGATCATCCCCGGGAGGAGGCGCGGGTTGCGCCCCTTCGACGGGAAGTGCGGGATCTGGGGGGCCTCGTGGAAGCCGCGGCCGATGCCGTGGCCGACGTACTCGCGCACCACGCCGTAGCCGTGGGCGTCGGCGATCTTGGCGATGGCGGTCCCGATGTCGCGGACGCGGGCGCGCGGGCGGATCGCCTCGATGCCGGCGTGCATGCAGCGCCAGGTGACGTCCACGAGCTGCTTGGCGACGTCGGAGCACTCGCCGACCAGGAACGTGCGCGAGGTGTCGCCGTGGAAGCCGTCCAGGATGCAGGTGACGTCGACGTTGACGATGTCGCCGTCCTTCAGGACGTCCTTGCGGGAGGGGATGCCGTGGCAAATGACATCGTTGATCGACGTGCAGACGCTCTTCGGGAACGGCGGGATGCCGCGGGACGGGTCGGCCCCGTAGTTGAGGGGCGCCGGTATGGCCCCGGCCTCGAGCGTGTAGGTGTGGACGGCCTCGTTGATCTCCTCGGTCGACACGCCCGGCTTCACGAGCTCGCTGGCCATCTTCAGCGTCTTGGCCGCGAGGCGCCCGGCGGCGCGCATGGCGTCGATCTCGGCCGCGCTCTTGATGAGGATGTGGTCGCTCACGTCCAGGCACCACACTACGCGGTTCGCCGCCTGGCAACCGTCGAGGCTTACGGCCGGGCCGTTTTTGGCTAAACTCCGCCGGGTGCCCAAGGACGGGGGAGCGCGCGGGCGAGGCAAGAAGAAGCCAGGCAGTCCGAAGATCTACGAGGAGACCATGCAGGTCCGGGTTCGCTCGAAGAACCCGCTGATCGAACGCAAGGCCAGCCGACCGATCGACGAAGACAACACCCGCGGCGAGATCCCGCTCGACCAGCAGCCGACGAAGCGCCCCGAAAGCGTCGCCGTCGCGTCACTCTACGACGACATCGAGCACACCGAGCGCACCGAGCTCGTGGTGCGCGCCGACGAGTCCGAGGCCGAGACCGAGCGCCCGCTGCCGAGCCTCGACGACCCCGACGACGACGCCCCCTTCATCGACGAAGACGAGACGGTCATCGCGGTCGACGGCACGCTCCCCAAGCAGTCCTGGGCCGAGGAACACACCAACGACTTCCGCGCCGTGCGCCGCCCCAAGCGCGGCCCCACCCCGCCGGCCTCCGACGGTGCCGTCCCGCGTGGGCGCGTCGCGATGACGGGGACCAAAGGGGCCGGCGCCGCCGTGCGCCGGCAGATGATCGAGAACGCGGACGTCGCGCTTCCCGAGGTCAAAGCCCCGGCGTTGAAGATCGTACGCGCCGAGCTGAAGAAGCACGAGCTGTGGTCACTCGACCGCGCGCTCGCCGGTGAGCTCGACAACCGCCACTCGGAAGGCTCGCTGTCGCCGAAGCGCACGCTGGAGCGGCTCGTCAACGAGCGCGAGTACAACGAGCTCGTCCCCGCGCACCGCGCGTCGATGCTGCGTGCTATCGCGAAGGACCCGGGCGACGTCACCACCGTGAAGGCGGCGATCGCCCTCGCGAAGACGGCGGTGCTCCGGCACCTGCGTCCCGAAGCGGTGACGCAGCTGTTGGAGGTGTTCGAGCACCTGGGCGCGGACGCACGTGTGCACCTCGCGCAGATCGCCGCGCGTCGACTGCGACGACGCTCCGTCCTCGAGGACCGCGACATCGAGGACGTCGGCCTCATCGAGCACCTGCACGCGCTCATCCGACGCGGTGAGTTCGCGGAGCGCATCGAAGCGTCGGGCGCCCGGCGTCGCAAAGTCGCGAACCTCGTCGTCGGCGCCATCGCGAACCCGCACAAACTCTCGTTCGAGGAGGGCAGTGACGGCGTGCTCTCCACGATCGAGTTCGCGCTCGCGGACACCAACCCGGCCGAGCTGCTGCGCTTCTGGCGCGGCGTGGTCTCGGACGCGATGAGTGTGTCGCTCCCCGGCGGCGGCACGCTCGACCTGTCCACGAAGATGGACCGCAGCAAGGAGCGCGTCACGTTCTCCGGGCAGCTCACGCCGCTCCGCCTCGGGCTCATGACCCTCGCCGAGCTCGCCCGCCCCAGCGCGAAGCAGCGCCGCCCCACGTTCACGATGCCCGGTGGGCACGGCATCGACGCCGACGTCGTGTCGCGCGCGCTCGAACGGATCTTCGGCGTCGGCTTCACGGTCGCGGCGGGCGCGGCCAACGCGCGACGTCACCTCGAACGCGTCGACGCCAACCCACATCGCCTCCCGCCCGTGTTCGTTTCGCTCCTGTACTCCCGCGGCGAGCGGCTGTTCCTTTTCGATCACGTCGACGCCGAGTACGTCTACGTGCGCGCGCCGCACGGACGCAGCACAAAACGCGAGGGCGCCTACCGCATGGACCCGCGTCGCGAGGTCGTCGACCCGAACCGCGGCCTCGACCGCGTGCCGATCAAGTCGTTTTCACGCCACGTCGGCGTCGGCCTCGTCCCTCGCGTCTGATCAATCGGCGCTGTGACGTTCGAGCGCGGCCGCAGCGGCCTGCGCGAGCGCGTCGAGCGAGAACGGCTTCTGGAGGAAGACGTCGCGCGGGTCGTCGCCGATGTCGACGTCGTCGAGGTACCCGGACACGAACACCGTCGGGAGCACGGGCTGCAGCTCGGCGAGCGCCGCACGAACGCGCGGGCCGTCGGCCTCCGGCATGACGACGTCGGTGACGAGCACGTCGACGGGGCCCTCCCGCAGCGCGGCGACGGCTTCGTCCAGCGTGCTCGCGATGCGCGACTCCCACCCGAGGCGCTTGGCCATCCGCGCGCAGGCGCGTCCGATGTCGGGGCGGTCGTCGACGAACAGGACCCTGATCTGCTTGATCGGTTCGGGCTCCTCGACCTTCGCCGGTTTCTCCGAGATGACCTCCGCCGCCCGCGGGAGCCGCACGACCACACGGGTACCGCGACCGAGCTCGGAGTCGATGGTCACATCGCCACCGACGTTCGTCGCGATCCCGTGCACCGTGGCGAGGCCGAGACCGGTGCCCTCCCCCAGCGCCTTGGTCGTGAAGTAGGGCTCGAGCGCGTGCGCGAGCTGCGCCTCACTCATCCCTCGCCCGTCGTCCTCGACCGTGAGGATGACGAGCTCCCCCTCCGTCTTTACGCGCACCGTGACGTGGCCGGAGCTGTCGATGGCGTCGCGCGCGTTGAGCACGAGGTTCGTGAGGAGCTGGTCCGTCTGCCCCGAAGGCAGTGCGACCAGGCACGTCGGCTCCACGTCGAGGTGCAGCTCGATGTCGGATCGGATGAGCCGGCGCAGCAACGGGAACAGCTCCTCGGCGCGCGCCGCGATGTCGACGGTGCCCTCGTCGTCTTTCGCCGTCCGGCCGAACTGGAGGAGGCCTCGCGTGACCTCCGAGCCTCGGCGTACGGCGTCGACGAGCCCGTCGGCCTCGGCGCGCACCGCCGGATCGTGGTGCTCGGCGAGCACGGAAGCGTAGCCGCCGACGGCGGTGAGCACGTTGTTCACGTCGTGCGCGATGCCCCCCGAGAGGCGGCCGAGCGCTTCGAGGCGACGCGCGACCTCCATGTCCCGCGCGAGCTTCTCGTTCCGTTGGATCTGTTCCTCGAGCTCGCGGCGCGCTTCCACGCGGCGCTTCACCTCTTCGGCGAGCTCCGCGTTGCGCCGGCGAGATCGGACCAGCGCGATCGTCAGCAGACCGCCGAAGAGCGCGACGCCCGCCGCGGGCAAGCCCGCGCGCGCCCACCGCGTCTCCCACCACGCCGGCAGACGCCGAAACGTCGCGGACTCGACCGGCCCCCACCGGCCGACGCTGCGGGCCTGCACGTCGAAGCGATACGTCCCCGGCGGCAACGCGGGGTAGTCCACGGCGCGCACGTCGGACGGCGCGGACCACGCGTCGTGCGCGCCGACCAGACGATACCGGTACGCGGTGAGATCCGGGCTACGGAAGTTGGGGGCCGAGAATCGAATCGCGAGGCGGCCCGGTCCGCGCGCTTCGCCGTCGGCGGACACGTCGACGCCGCCGAACTCGAACGCCACGATGTTGGTCGTGAGGGGCGCGGCCTCTCGATAGCTCGCGGGGTGGATGCGCACCGCGCCGCGAAGCGTGGGGGCGACGAGCGCGCCCGATGTCGTCACGATCCCCCCCGTGCCATTACCTTCGAAGGTGCCGATGAGCTGGCAGTCGACGGCCGGCGCGTCGGGGCGCCAGGTGCTCAGCGACGCCTTCGCGACGTAGCCGAGCCCACGGTTGGTGTTGAGCCACACGTCCGTTTCGAGGTCGAAGATGTGCGAGACGAACTTGTCGCAGGCGCCGGCGAAGGCTCGGACGGTGTCACTGCCCCGCTCGATGTAGAGCAAGCCGCTCCCGTAGGTCGCGAGGAGGATGCGGTCGGACGTGGAGACGACGTCGCGGATCTGCGCAAAGGCGGCGACGTCGTAGCGACGCTCGATCACACCGTCGACGAGCGCGAGGAGGTCGCGGTCGTCAGCCACGACCCAGACTTCGTGTTCATCGCCGCGAATCGGGCGGACCCGCGCGTAGCCCAGCGATGTTCCGTCGAAGACGAGCGCAAGCGCATCCCGCTGCACCGCGTACAGCTTGGCGTCCACCGCGACCCACGGGCCTTCGACCGGCAGGTCCCGGGAGTGGCCCGGCGCGGGCACGAGCCCTTCGATCGCGCCGACCGTGACGAGCCCCGCGGACGAGTAGCGCTGCACGGTCGCGTAGTTCGGCGTCACGAGGAGGACCCCGCTTTGCTCCGGCCAGAACGCGACGTCGGGATCCCAAGGGTTGTCGGCCGGACCGTGCTTCGAGCGAACGCCGACGTGAACCGCGCCGGCGGGGGCCTCCGCGACGTCGAAGACCGGCCAGTCCGCGTGCACGTACTCGAACGCCGGGGGTTGAAGTCGTTGGACGCCGCCGCCGTCCGAACCCATCCACAGTCCGCCCTGTCGATCCGCGAACAGGCGCGTCGCGCTGAAGCGTGGACGCGAGAGCGGCTCCGCCGGTGGTTGATCGAGGTGATGAATCCCGTCGCCGACGGTGCACCAGGTCGCGCCCCGCCACGCCAGGCACGCGGGCGGCCAGAGCACGTTCGGCGCGGCGACTTCGAGCCGGAGCGCCCACGTGTCGCCCTCGCGGACGTAGACGCCGCGCGGGGTCGCGACGATGAGGTGCCCTTCGGGATCCACGCGCCACTCGTGCAGCCCCGGATCCGGAGGCGCCTCGGGGAGCGATCGGCAGTGTTCGCTCACGCAGACGGTTCGACCGTTGAAGAGGATCGCGATGACCTCGTCGTCGATCACGAGGAAACGTCGAACGTCACCGTCGACCGGGAGCACTTCGACCTGCGTGCCCGTGACGCGGAACGCGCCGCTCTTCGACCCCGCGAAGATCCGACCGGACGCGTCCTCCGCGATCGTCCAGATGGGAGTCTCGGGCCCCACCGCTTCGACGACGCCGCCTTCGAGGCGGTAGAGGTGGACGTCGCCGCCGAGCCAGAGCGCGCCGTCGCCGCCGAGGTGGAGCACGTTGAAGCGATCGTCGGGGAGGCGTTCGCGATCGAAGACGTCGAACGCGTGGCCGTCGAAACGCGCGAGGCCGCCGTAGGTCGCCAGCCACATGACGCCGTCGTCGGACTGCGCGAGATCGATCACCGAGCTCTGCGGCAGCCCGTTGCGCGTGCTCCAGTGGTCCCGGATCCAGCTGTCGAATCCGTCTGCGCGCGCCGGCGCGACGTCGAGTCCCATGAACGCGACGAAGATCACAGTCCCGGCGTGCGCCCGGGAGCGTGTTCGGAATCGAGACAAGCGAGACGACCCGGGTCCAGGGTACACCGTCTGGCACGGCGAGCGTATGCGGCCCCCCGCGAGGCCCCTCAGGACATGGAAACCCACACACACCAAGCGATGGCGGCGGGGACGGCCACGAGCGCTGCCGTGCCCTGGCGCAGCAGGAGCGCGATCCACGTCCAAGCCCCCGTCCCGAACGACTGCAGACCAGACGGTATGATCGCGGACTCGACGGCCCCCGCGACGAGGGTCAGCGCGAGCGGGGCCGCGAGGAGCATCAGCGCCTGGCCGCGGCGCCCCCGGACGGACTGCGCGGAGGCGCGCCACGCGGCCCGACCCGCGGTTCCGAAGCGCCCCACGTGCACGACGGCGGTTGTGTTGCGGAGGATGACGGCGAGTGCGGCGGCCAGGACCGCGAGCATCACGAGGCCTCCCGCCAACGCGATCCCCATCGCATTGGGCGACGGCGCCTCGATGATCGCGAGCATCACCCGCGCGTAGGCCGCGACCGCGAGGACCGCTGCGCCGCCGGCGGCGTAGCCGGGCGCGTTGGCGACGAACGCGTCGCCCAACCGGCGGAAGGTTCGGGCCGCGAGCGTTGAAAACGGCAGCGTTCGGTCCTCGTAGTGAATCGCGACGCAGAGCTGGAGCCACGTCAGCGCCGCGTACTGCCCGACCCACGCGACGAAGAACGCGAGCAGGAGCCACGCCTCGGTGTTCGGCCGGGTGAACGCGTCGGCGCCGAGCTCGATCGCGAGCCCGAGCGTCGCGGTCGTCACCGGCCACACCAGGAGCGCCAAGACGAGGAAGCGCCCGAGGTCACGACGTGTGGCCCCGAGCGTTTCGTCGAAGATGTCGGTGAGGGCGCGGCCCTCTACATGAGGCACTGCGTTCCGTACTGGATCTCGACCGTCGATCCCGCAGGCGGGATCTGCATGCCGTGGAACGTCACGGTGTTCGACGTGGAGTCGTACGTCCAACCGTTGGTCCCGTTCTGCGGCACGACCACGCCGTTCACCCGAACGACGATCGTCGTCGGGTTGGCGGGGCGCGACAGCGTCCACGCGCGGCGCAGCGCGAAGACGTCGAGGCCGATGTTCTGGAGGAGCTGCGCCCACGACTGCGAGCAGATCGACTCGAACTGTCCGCCGAGCGCCTGCGCCACCGCGTTGTACCGCGCCCCTTCGACGGCCGTCGCGCAGCCGCCCGGGACGTCACCGGCGATCGCCGAGACACTCACGAGCTGCGGGTTCGCGAAGCCTTTGATGTTGCGGAAGAAGTCGATGTACAGGTTCACCGTTCCGTCCGACTGGTCTTCCTCGTCGCTGACCATGATGACCGCGAGGCGCGCGTCGCTCCGCAGGAAGCCGGCGTTTTCGTTGTTGATGACCGGGACGTCGAGCGCGATGCGCGCGGCCTGCAGCCCCGCCTCCTGCTCGTCCGAGCCCGTGGGGTTCGGGCGCGAGTTGCCGCCCGGCGGGTTCGTCACGTTCGCGGCGCACTGGAACGCGGCGACGCGGTTCGGGTCGCTGCGCGTGAGGATCTTGTTGTACCCGTTGCACGCCCAGATGTGGCCGGAGACGCCGTCGTTCACCTCGGTGGTGGTGACGGCGACCTGGTAGTCGACGCCGCCCGGGAGGTTGTCCGCGTACCCGATGAACCCTGCGAAGTTGTTCGCGAGCAGGTTCTGCTCCTCGCTCATCGAGCCCGAGTCGTCGACCACCCACAGGATGTCGACCTTGTTGTCGGTGAGCTGCTGGAAGACGTCGGTCTGCTGCGAGTTGATCGTGCCTTCGCCGAGCAACGGAATCGTCAGCGGCGACCCCATGCCGCCCGCGTTCGTCACGTCGTTGTCGATCACGAGCAGGCCGTTGTGGGCGGCCGGCGTCGCGCGCGACGGGAAGAAGCGCAGGTCGACGCTCGCGGACTCACCCGCGGCGAGCATGATGTTCTGGTACGGCGGCGAGATCGTCTGCGCGCCCTTTCGCATCGCGGTGATGAGGAAGACCGGATCCGACGTGGTGTCGATCGACACGTCCGTCAGGTTCAGCGGGCCGTTGCCCGAGTTGTAGATGTTCACCGAGCGCGTCGTCGAACCGCAGGTGCTGCGGTTGTCCGGCGGGAGCGGGTTCTCCCAAGTGACCACGCCGAAGTCGACCATCCCCGGGATCACGTCGATCGTCGGGCGCGTGGGCTGCGCGGAGATCGAGATGCCGTAGTCGGTCTGCGCGAGGCCCGGGCCGCTCATCGTGAAGTTCACGTAGTTGAAGATGCCGCCGTAGGTCCCGGTGAGCGTGCTCGCCTCCATCGTCGGCGCGAACGTCACGTCGAGCTGGAAGGTACCGCCGGCCGGGATCTGCGCGGGCACGGTGCGGACCGGCGTGATGGAGAACTGCGTCGGCTCCTGCACCGTCATCGTGAAGTTGTTGAACGTGCAATCTGCGTTGCCGACGTTCTCGACGCGAATCGGGAGGGACTTCGTGTAGCCGATGTTCACCGCGCCGAACCGCAGACGACCGTCCTTCGGCATGATTCCGATGTCGTTGCCGCTCGGGGTCAGACGGATCTGGCACACCGGCGTCCCGCCGCCCTCGGCGTTGAGGTTGACGGTGTTCGTCGCGCCCGGTCCGGGTTCGTCGCTCGTGACGTCGAACGACGACGTGTAGTTCGCGACGGGGCCGGTCGGCGGAGCGAACTCGACGCGGACGATCTGCGTTGCGCCGGGCGCGATCGTCAGCGGCAGCGTCGGACGCATCGGGATCGAGTAGCTGTTGTCCGGGTCGGTGATGTCCGTGACCATGCAGTCGCGCGCGCCGTTGTTGGCGAGCACGACGTCGCGCTGGCCGATGGCGCCGCCAGCGACGGTCCCGAAGTTGACGTTCTGCGGGAACACTTCGAGGTCACACGTCGACGCGGCGCCTTCGAGGCGCACCCACGCGTTCGTCATGAGGCTCGCGATGCGGTAGCGCAGGCCGCCGCGGTGCATCCCGCCCGACGTGGGCGTGTACGTGATCTCACCCTCGGCGAACTCGAGCGGCGCCTTCAGGCCGATGTCGAACGGCCGGGTGATCGAAAACTCGGGGCCGGTCTCGAAGAGGCCCATCGTCTCGAGGACCGCTTCGGTGATGTCGACGGAGTCCGTGCCGCACGACTCGAGGCGGACGGTGCGCGCCACGCCTTCGTTGACGTTCGCGAGGCCGAAGTCGACGAAGGTCACCGGCGTCGCGACGCCGTTCTCGACGACCGACACGCAGATGCCGGGGCCCGCGCCCTGCGCGTTGATCGGGACTTCGATCGTGCCGGCGTTGGCGTCGCCGGACGCGACGTAGATCGTGCCGCGGTCGAGGCCACCGTCGACCGGACGGTAGCGGACGCGCACCTGGTACTCGCCGCCGGGCGGGATGACGAGGCACTGCGGGACGGGCGCGCAGTCTTCGACGCCGTCCGGGATCTCCGTCGCTTCGAAGGCGCAGAACTCGAGGGACTCGGACTCGAGGCGAACGGAGCGCAGGTCGAGATCACCTTCGCCGACGTTCTTGATGACGACGGTCTCCGTGCCCTCGCTGTCGATGCTGACATTCGAGAAGTCGAGGCACGGGCGCTCGACGCCGTCCATCCCGGTGCAGACCGCGTTGCCCATGACTTCGATCCGGCCGCGACCCGCGGACAGACCGAACTCGACGATCTCGCGCTCGGGATCGTCGGTCGTCACGACGAGGTTGACGAGGTCGGACTCCGTGTCCTGCGAGCCGTAGTCGACCGTGATGATCAGGCCGGGCGGCGCGGCGGGATCGGCGCTCGCGGCGATGCTGACCGGCAGCGTGACGGGTTCGCCGGCGACGTCGGTCAACGCGAGTGTGAACTCGGGGTCGGGCTCACCTGACGTGCCCTGATTCACGAGCTCCACGCTGACGACGTTCAGCGGCGCGATGCCCACGGAGCGCACTTCGAACCTGCGCGTGCCGACCGACCCGAAGTCGGTGGAGGGGTTCAGGCCGGTGGTGTAGTCGTCGGGGATGCGTCGCGGGATCTGTGCGCCGGAGCACGGCTCCTCTTCGACGTACGTCAGCTTCATCTGAACGGCGGCGCGTTGAATGCCGGGGCCTTCGTCGCAGCTGCAGCGGGGCAGAAAGCCGGTGATCGCGAGCGCCCCGAGGAGCGCGGTGGTCGTCTTGGTCGTGCTTCGAGTCACGAAAGTATCTCCTGCACCCAGTCGTGCCGCTGGGCTCGGCAGCCCGAAAGGTAGGGGGCGAAACCGCGTGTCAAAATACGATCTTGGGTGGTGCCCACCCTGGTACCTGGTCAACCACATGCTTCCCCGACCGTTCACTTGGACCTGGACTCGGGGTCGGCGACCGGCCGGCGGCGGTCATTCGCTTGAAACCCGCGCCCATTGACCGAATGATGGGGCGTGCCTCGACGCGCCCTCGTCTTCGCGCTGGCCCTGGCCGGCTGCTCGGCCAGCACCGGCCGGACGACGTGGGAGCAGGATCGCGCCGACGGCGTCGCCGATCTTCGCCCCGCCGTCTCCCCGCTGAAGCGGGCCAAACGACCCACTCGACGGGCGCTCACCCTCGACGACTCCCGGACCGTCGCCGTGGACTACGAGGCCCTCGCCCACGCGCTCGAGCTCGACCTGCTCCGCTTCAGCGCGCGGCGGCAGGCGCTCGCGAAGGAGCTCGACGAAGCCTCCGTCTGGCCGCGCCCGATGGTCGAAGCGTTCGAGGCCATATTAGTACGGGTGGAAAAAGGCCTCGGCGCACCGCGCGGCGCGTTGCCTCGACGTGTGCTCATCCAGACCCGCGTCACGCTGGAGGTCGAGCTCGACAAGACGAAGATGCGCTTCGGGGCCCCGCCCGACACCCTCGCGCGTCGCGTCCGTGATGACTTCGTGAAGGTCGCGATGCACATGCAGGCGAGCCGAAAGGTCGCGCGCCGCCGAAGCACCAAACCCAAGTACGACGTCCGCCTGGCCTGGCCGCTCACCCCGCTCATCGTGACGAGCCCGTTCGGTTATCGACGTGATCCCATACTAGGAGAGGAAGAGGTGCGCTTTCACGCGGGCGTCGACCTCGGCGCGAACCGCGGCGACGTGGTGAGCGCGGCCGGCCCCGGACGGGTGTCCTCGGTCGGGTGGCTCGGTGGACACGGACGGACGGTCGTCGTCCAACACGCCGGCGGCTTCGTGACCATGTACGCGCACCTCAAGCGCGCGCTCGTCGGCGTCGGCGCGGAGGTGCACCGCGGGACGCCGATCGGGCTGGTCGGGAACACCGGGCGGTCGACGGGGCCTCACCTCCATTTCGAAGTGCGGCGCGGGAGCGTGCCGATCGATCCGACGGACGCGGTCGGCGCCTCGCTCGGAGCGCTCGCGACTTCGGACTGAGCCGGACGTCTTTCGAAAATCGAACGCTTTCGGACGCATTTCGGACGTCGTCCGGTTTTCGGAGATATCGACGGGCCGGATCCGCGCGCAGGGTTGGCCTCGTGTTTGCTCTTGCACGGCGCCGTGGTCGCTTCCATTCGCACCGCGACGGTCGTCGGCGTCGAGGCCCGGCCGGTGGACGTCGAGATCGAGCTCGCGCAGGGCCTACCGTTCTTCTCGATCATCGGCCTGGGCGACGCCGCGGTGAAGGAGGCGCGCTACCGCGTGCAAGCTGCCTTGCGCTCCGCGGAGCTTCACCTGCCGAGCAAACGCATCACGGTGAATCTGGCCCCGGCGGCGCTCAGAAAGGACGGCGCGTCGCTCGACCTCCCGATGGCCGTGGGTTTGCTCGTCGCGGCGGGGCACCTGCCGCCGGAGTCGGTGGAAGGTGCGCTGATCGTTGGTGAGTTGTCGCTGTCGGGGCACCTGCGCGCCGTGCGCGGCGCCCTGTCGATCGCGGCGCTCGCGAAAGCTTCGGGGCGAACGAAGATCATCGTGCCGTTCGACAACGGTGCGGAGGCGGCGAGTGTCGCGGGGATCGACGTCGTCGCGAGCCCGACGCTCGAGGCGTTGGTCGGTCACCTCAAGGGCGAGTCGGTGCTCCCGCCTCCGTCGACCGAGGTGACACCGGCGGCCTACGACGACGAGGCCTGTGACTTCAGCGAGGTCCGCGGACAAACGCTCGCGCGGCGCGCGCTGGAGATTGCCGCGGTCGGTGGTCACAACGTCTTGATGGTCGGGAACCCCGGCGCGGGCAAGACGATGTTGGCGCGGCGCGTGGGTACGATCCTCCCGCCGCTGTCGCTCACGGAGCGGATCGAAGTCACCCAGGTTCACTCGGCGGCGGGGCTCACGCTCCGGTCGGGCCGACTGTTGGACGCACGTCCGTTCCGCGCGCCTCACCACACGGTGAGTGAGGCCGGTCTGATCGGAGGCGGGCATCCGATCCGCCCCGGTGAAGTCTCACTGGCGCACCACGGGGTGTTGTTCCTCGATGAGATGCCGGAGCTACCGCGGCACGTCTTGGAGTCGCTGCGACAGCCGATGGAGGATCGTGAGGTCGTCATCGCGCGCGCGCGACAAACCGTCCGGCTCCCGGCGTCGTTCATGTTGGTGGCAGCGGCCAATCCGTGCCCCTGTGGTTGGCTGGGGAGCGCGACGGGGCAGTGTCGATGTTCGTCGGACGAAGTGAGTCGCTACGCGGGTCGGATCAGCGGTGCCTTGTTGGATCGGATCGATCTCATCGTCGAAACGCCTGCGATCGATCCAGAGGCGTTGATGACCGACGAGGCCTCCGAACCCTCCTCGGCGATCCGTGAACGGGTCGCGGCGGCGCGAGAGCGCGGCGGTGAGCGGCAAGGTATCAACGCGAGGCTGAGCGGTCGCCAACTTCGTCGGGAGGCCCCACTCACGCGCAGCGCACGGACCCTCATGAAGACCTGCATGGCGCAGCTGAGCCTGTCGGCGCGCGGATGGGAGCGCGGACTGCGCGTCGCCCGATCGATCGCGGATCTCGACGGCGCGGAACGAATCGATGAAAACCACGTGGCGGAAGCCATGCGTTACCGTCGGCCGAGCACGTGGCTCGCGCCGACGACGATGAGAGCGATGGTATGAGTGCAAACCTCTGGGCGATGAAGACGGTGACGACTCCGGTCGGGCCCCTTTGGATCGTGACGTTCGATCAGAGCGTCTGGAGCGCGGAGTTTCAGCCGCGGTGGGATCGGGTCGTGGAGCGCCTCGCGCGTGAAGGGCCCGAGGTCGCGCCGGGTGCGCGGTCCGGCCGGGGCTCGGGACTCACCGACGCGGCGCAGGCGATCCGCGCGTATTTCCGCGGTGACCTGGGTGCATTGAGTGCGGTGCCGCTGGCATTGGAAGGTCCCGACTACGCGCAGAAGGTGTGGCGCACGGTTCGGAAGATTGCGCCGGGTTCGACGTCGACCTACGCGCAGGTTGCCAAACGCGCAGGTAAACCCGAGGCGTTTCGCGCCACGGGGCACGCCAATGGAATGAACCCTTGTGCGTTGTTCGTACCCTGCCACCGCGTCGTTTCGTCGACGCTGCGATTGACCGGCTACGGGGGAGGGTTGGCCGCGAAGGCCTGGTTGCTCGAACACGAAGGCGTGCCCAACGACGGGGCACGCCTCCTCGTCTGAGCTCACTTCTTGGTCTTGGTCGTCTTCTTCTTGCGGTCGGCCCAGATCTTCTTCATCCGTTCCGCGGCCGCCTTACGTGCTGCGGGCGACCAGTTGCGCTTGGTCTTCTTCTTGGTCGCCGTCTTCTTCTTGTTCTTGGAGCCCGGCGGACGACCTGGGCCACGCTTGGCCTTGACCCCGCGGGTCTTCTTGTTCTTGGAGCCCGGCGGACGGCCCGGCCCACGCTTCGCGGGGGCCCCGAGCTTTGCGAGCATCTGCTCCAGTTCTGCTATGTGCTGGTCGAGCTCGCTACGCTCGGCCTTCATCGTATCGAGCGCGGAGCGAAGCTCCTTCGCTACTTTGTCTGCAACCATGGCCTGAATTACTACGTGTCAAGAGATCTCGTTTCAAGTTCTATTCGATAGAAAACGTAACGTGTATCGACTAGGCTCACCGGCGTCATCGTTGCCATCCTGACCCAGCGCCTCGTATTCCCCAGCGCGATGAGTGCGAACCGTGACGGCTTGGTCGCCGTCGGTGGTGATCTTTCGGTCGAACGACTCGTCCTCGCATACCGAAGTGGGATCTTTCCCTGGCCCATCTTCGATGACGATCTGATGACCTGGTTCAGCCCGGATCCTCGTGCCGTGCTCGATCTCGAGGCGTTGCGAATCAACCGAACGCTGCGAAAGGCGCTTCGTAAGCCAGGTATCCGGGTGACCTTCGACGAGGCGTTCTCGGATGTCATCGAGGCGTGCGCGGCGGCGGGACCAGGAAGAATGTCGACGTGGATCACACCGCAGCTTCAAGCCGCTTATTGCGCGCTCCACCAAAGAGGTCACGCCCACAGCGTCGAGGTGTGGTCCGACGATGTACTCATCGGAGGGCTCTACGGCGTCGCAATCTCTGGTCTGTTTGCGGGCGAGTCGATGTTCAGTCGCGAGTCCAACGCAAGCAAGATTGCACTAGTTCACCTCGTCGAGCGTCTGCGTGCACGTGGTTATGTGTTGCTCGACATCCAACAATCCACGCCGCACATGATGAAGCTCGGCGCCTCTCTGATTTCACGTAGAGAATACCTTCGCCGCCTCGAAGGTGCGTTGTCTCTGAATTGCGTCTTCGACTGAACAGCAACCCCTACCGTATTCGTCCGAAAGTCGAACGCGTCCGACCGACAATCGAACGTCGTCCGATTATCGGATTTCTTCTGCGCGCTGACTCCCCTGCTCCATCCGGCACACGCCTTGCGAAGTCCTGTGGGCGCCGACTCGAAGACAGCGGCCAAGGAGACAAGCAAGAAAATGGGATTCAAAGAGAAGTTGAGCGGCGTGAAGGCCGCGATGACGGAGATCGAAAAACAGTTCGGCCGGGGCGCCATCATGCTCTTGGGAGACGACGGAGGGCACCGATTCACCGAGCCCGACGCGGTCATCTCTTCCGGCTCTGTCGGCGTCGACCGAGCGCTGGGCGTCGGTGGACTACCCAAGGGGAGAATCGTGGAGGTGTACGGGCCGGAGGCCTCGGGTAAGACGACGGTCGCGCTCCACGCGATCGCCAACGTACAGAGAACGGGCGGCGTCGCGGCGTTCATCGACGCCGAGCATGCGTTGGACCCACGCTACGCGCAGGCGCTCGGGATCGATCTCGAGCAGCTGCTGGTGTCACAACCGGACCACGGGGAGCAGGCGCTCGAGATCGTCGAGACACTCATCCGGTCCAATACCGTCGACCTCATCGTCGTGGACTCGGTCGCGGCGCTCGTGCCCAAGGCCGAGATCGAAGGCGAGATGGGTGACGCGCACGTAGGGCTTCAAGCGCGACTCATGTCCCAGGCGATGCGCAAATTGACCGGGCACGCCGCCCGGTCGAAGGCGACCATCCTTTTCATCAACCAGACACGTCACAAGATCGGCGTCATGTTCGGCAGCCCCGAAACGACGACGGGTGGTAATGCCCTCAAGTTCTACGCGTCGGTTCGGCTCGACATCCGACGGATCGGAGCGCTGAAGAACAGCGACCAGATCGTCGGCAACCGCGTTCGGGTGAAGGTGGTGAAGAACAAGGTCGCGCCCCCCTTCCGCGAAGCCGAGTTCGACGTCCTCTACGGCCAGGGCATCTCCGTCGCGGGTGAGTTGATCGACCTCGGCGTCGAGAAGAACCTCATCGAGAAATCGGGGGCCTGGTACGCCATCCAGAAGGAGAAGATGGGCCAGGGGAAGGAGAAGGCGCGGGAGTGGCTTCAGGCGCGCCCGGTGCTGATGACCCGCCTGCGGGAAGCGGTGCTCAGCGAAGAACCCGTCGACCTGGGCGCCCCCGCGACGTGGGGCGCCGAGACCGTCGAGGTGGCTGCGGCGCCGGTGAAGGCCAAGGCTGCGGACAAAGCTGCGCCCGCCGCAGCCTAGGTCACGTCATCGCAGACCCACGGCGCGCTGCTCACCCGAGAGCCAGGCTGCCTTCTTCATGAGGCTGATGAACTCCGTCCGATCCGGATCCCAGTTGGGGTTCGTGTCGGACGCGATGGAGACGACGCGCGCGTAGGTCCACGCTTCCGCGAAGGGGCTCTTGCGCAGCAGCTCGGCGCCGCCCATGACGGCCGTCGCGAAGCGCATCCCGTCGGGCGCCTTCGTGAACGGCACGTCGACGACGTTCATCGGCACGTTGAGGGCGACCTCACGGGCCTTGGTTCCGCGCGGCTGCTTGGCGCGCACGCGGACCGTGGCGAGGTGACCGTCGGCGCCGGGTTTCAGCGTGAGCTCGTAGAGCGCCGTGACTTGGTGCCCCGCGCCGATCTCACCCGCGTCGACGGCGTCGTTGCGGAAGTCGGCGTCGGCGACGTCGCGGTTCTCGTAGCCGACCAACCGATAACTCGCGACCTTCGTGGGATCGAACTCCACCTGGATCTTCACGTCCTGCGCGACGTCCTGGACCATCTTGGTGAAGTCTCGCGCGAAGACGCGCTCCGCCATGCGCATCGAGTCGATGTAGAAGTAGTTGCCGTTACCCTTGTTCGCGAGCTGCTCCATCATCGCGTCCTTGTAGTTGCCGTCGCCGAACCCGATCGTGGAGAGGAAGACACCTTCCTTCACGTAGCCCTGGATGGACTCGAGGATCTTGTGCGGGGAGGTCGCGCCGATGTTGGCGTCGCCGTCGGAGCACACGATGATTCGCGTGACCGAATCGTCGGAGAGCATCTTCGCGGCCTGCTGGTAGGCCAGCGTCATCCCCGACGCCATCGCGGTGCCGCCGCCGGTGCGCAGCCCGCGGAGCGCTGCGTGGATCTTGTCCTTTTGGTCGCCGCTCGTCGGCGGGAGCACGAGTCGAACCCCGCCCGCGTAGGTCGTAATCGCGACCTGGTCGCGCTCGGAGAGTTGGTCGACCGTGAGCGCGAGTGACTTCTGCGCCAGGGCGAGCTTGTCACCGCTGGTCATGGAGCAGCTGGTGTCGACGAGGAAGACGAGGTTGACCGGTTTGCGGGTCTGGCGGTCGAGCGACTTCGCCTGGATGCCGACGCGCATGATGTGTTTGGTGTCGTCGACCGGCGAGCGCGCTCCGTCCGCTTCGATCGTGAACAGCTCACCGTCGGCGCGCGGCGCGCCGTACGCGTATTTGAAGTAGTTCAGGAACTCTTCGACGCGGACAAGGCTGGAGGTCGGCATCCGGTCCGCGCCGAGGGTACGGCGGGCGATCGAGTACGCGGCGGTGTCGACGTCCACCGCGAAGGTCGACAGGCGGTCTTCGCGGGTGTCGGTGGGGGCGTTGTAGCGGAAGTCGGCGCGGCCCTCGAAGTCACCGTCGGCCGCCACCGGCTCCGCGGGCGGCGGCGGCGGCGCGGGGGCCTTGCGCTCGAGCTTCGCGGTCTGTCGGAACTTGTCGGCGGGTTTGGGTTTGGCGGGCGGCGTCGCGGTCGTCGGCGCGACGGGCGCGGCCCGGGAGGCCACGGTGGCGTCCGCCTTCTTGGCCACCGCAGCCGTCTTGACCGCCGGGGCCGGTCCACGAGGCGCTGGGCGCCGGGCCTGAGTTTCGGATGTGGTGCGAGGGGCGGAGCTCTGGGCGAGGGAGCAGGCGCCGAGGCCAAGGACGAGGACGGAGGCGTAACGAAGGAAGGATCTGGAGGTCATGAGGCGTTCGAACGCGCCTCCCGCCAAAAACGATCTACCGCGCGATGATTTTTTCTACGCGAGGCGGCGCCGGGCCTCCTGGACCATCGCCACGACGGTCGGTCGGATCGTCTCCATCGTGACGGGCTCGTCGAAATCGAAGCGCAGACGCACGTCGGGCTCGGAGCACTGGACGTCGAAGCCCCACTGGTCGACGCCGATCATCTCGACACCGTCCGGCGTGACCCCTTTGAAGGCCCGGCAGTAGAGCGTGAGGGCGTCTGCGTGGTCCTCGTTCATGTGGTCGACGATCCCCTTCGCACCGTCCGCGAGCGGGTCGGCCTCGGGATCGAGGGCGAGCGCATCCGCCTCGAGCCAGAAGATGCGCCCGAAGCCGCCGATGAAGCGGGCGTGCTCGACGACGATCCGGCGGAACGAGAAGTCGTGGGTCTTGAAGTAGTCGGCGGCGTCCGGCACCCGCGCCAGGTAACGCGCGCGTGCGTCGTCGTCCGTGTCGTCGACCGCGACCGCGCGCCCCATGAGCGTAAGGCGCCCGTAGGCCTGGATGTCCTCGTCGGCGGGGGCCGTGTCGTGCACGAGCAAACTCACCCGGTCGTCGGCGGCGATGTTCTTGGTGTGCTGGGCGATGGAGGCGATGAGGATGATCGGGTGGCCGTGGTCGTCGACGGCGTAGGGGACGATCGAGCTGAAGGGCCAGCCCGGGATTCGCTTCGAGATCGTCCCGAGCACGCCGAACTTCGCCGCGTGCAGCAGCTTGTGCGCGTCGTCGAGCGCACGCGCCTTGGAGATCGACTGCTGGTCTTCGCGCTCCTCGGGCGCGATCGGTTCCTCGCTCATTCGCCTGACGTAACGCGCGTCGCGCGGTTTGGCATCCACAATCGGTTATGCTCCCGCGCGATGCGGCGCGTGCTCGGTCTGGTCGGACTGCTCTCGGTCCTGCCGGCGTGTTCCCAGAGCTGCCGCGCCTCTTCGCTACCGACGATGACGACCGCTGAGAAGATCGCCCTCCCCGGCGCCGACCCCCACCCCGACGCGCTCGCCGCGCGGATGCGCGAAGCCCTCGCCGCCCAAGGCCGAGGCTACGTGCCCCGGACGCACCACCTCGAACCGGGCGGCGCGCCGAAGTACACCAACCGACTCATCTTCGAGACCAGCCCGTACCTCCTGCAGCACGCGCACAACCCGGTGAACTGGTTCGCGTGGGGGGACGAAGCGTTTGCCCTCGCGAAGACCCTCGGCCGCCCCGTGCTCCTGTCGGTGGGTTACTCGACCTGTCACTGGTGCCACGTGATGGAACGCGAGTCCTTCGAAGACGAAGAGATCGCCGCGTTCATCAACCAGCACTTCGTCGCGATCAAGGTGGACCGCGAGGAGCGCCCCGACGTCGACAGCGTGTACATGACCGCCGTCCAGCTCATGACCGGCCGCGGCGGGTGGCCGATGACCGTGGTGATGACGCCGGACCGCGTGCCGTTCTTCGGGGGCACGTACTTCCCCGCGCGCGACGGCGACCGCGGCGCGTCCATCGGGTTCCTCACGTTGCTCCGCCGGCTCGCCGAAGCGTACGCGACCGACCAACCGCGGATCGCCGAGACGGCGCGCCGCCTCACGGAGGCGATGAACCAGTCCAACGCCGCGAGCCCGAGCGCCGGCGTCCCGGGGGACGAAGCGCTCACGTCCGCCGCCGCCCTCCTCGTGAATCGGTTCGACCCCGAGTACGGCGGCTTCGGTCGCGCGCCGAAGTTCCCGCGACCTTCGACCTACGAGCTGCTCCTCCGCTACTGGCGTCGCACCGGCGACGACGGCCCGCTGCACGTCGTGCGGCACTCCCTCGACCACATGAAGGACGGCGGCATCTACGACCACGTCGGGGGTGGCTTCGCTCGGTACTCGACCGACGCGAAGTGGCTCGTCCCGCACTTCGAGAAGATGCTCTACGACAACGCCCAGCTCGTCGCGGTGTTCACGGAGCTGTACCAGGCCACGAACGACGCGGAGTACGAGCGGGTCACCCGCGATGTCCTCGACTACGTCCTGCGTGAGATGACGAGCGACGAAGGTGGGTTCTTCTCCGCGACGGACGCGGACAGCGAAGGCGAGGAAGGCAAGTTCTTCGTCTGGAGCCCCAATGAAATCCGGGAGGTCGTCGGCGCGGAGCGAGCGAAATTCGTCGAGGCCTACTACGGCGTGACCGACGCCGGAAACTTCGAGGGCCACAACATCCTCGCCGTCGACCGCTCCCACGCCGACGTCGCCCGAGAGCTCGGCGTCACGGAGGACGCGCTGCGCGCCTCGCTCGCCGAGTCGCGGAAGCTCCTCTACGAAGCCCGGGAGAAACGCATTCACCCCCTCCTCGACGACAAGGTCCTCGTGGAGTGGAACGCGCAGATGCTCGGGGCGATGGCACGCGCCGGCTTCGTGTTCGCCGAACCCAAGTACGTCGCCGCGGCGAAACGCGCGGCGGACTTCATCGAGTCGAAGATGACCAAGGACGGGCGACTCCTCCGCGCGTACCGCGCCGGACACGCCAAACACTCGGGGGTGCTGGAAGACCACGCGTTCCTCGTCGCGGCGCTCATCGACGTCTTCGAGGCGACGGGTGAAATTCAGTACCTGGAGCGAGCGATCCGAACGCAATCCACTCAGGACCGCCTCTTCCGTGACGACACCGACGGCGCCTACTTCTCGACGCCGAGCGACGGCGAAGCGCTGCTCGTCCGAGAGAAACCCATCTACGACGGCGCCCAACCCTCGGGGAACTCGGTCACCGCGATGAACCTCCTGCGCCTCGGCGCGCTCACCAGCGAGGCGAAGTACGTCGAGCGCGCCGACGCCGTCCTGAAGGCGTTCGGCGAAGCACTAAAACGCGGCGCCGCGGAGTGCCCGAAGCTCGCTTCCGCCCTCGACTTCCGCCTGGACCGCGCGAAGGAGGTCGTGATCGTCGAAGCTGAAGAGGGCTCGGGGGCGGCGCTGATCGACGTCGTTCGGAAGACCTTCGTGCCGAACCGCGTCCTCACCGTGGTCACCGCCGGCGACGTCGACGACCTCGCCGACAAGCTCCCGGTCGTCGAAGGCAAGCGCGTCCTCAAGGAAGCACGCGCTACCGCCTACGTCTGTTTTCAGCAGAGCTGCCAAGCCCCGACCTCCGACCCCACGACCCTCGAGAAACAGCTCCTCGACGTCGTGAAGATCCAGGCCCTCCCCCTCGCGCTCCCGTGATGTCGAAGCACTACCTACCGCTCCTACTCCTCGCCACCGCCTGCGCCCACGCGAAGCCGTCGAGCACCGCGCCCGACGCGACGTTCGACGCCATCGCCGACGCACACCTGAAGCAGCTCTACGCGACGCACCCCATCTGGGCGACCTCCCTCGGCGTACACGACTACGACGATGCGCTCCCGGACCTCTCCGCCCAGGCCGTCGCCCAACGCACGACGGCGATCGAGGCGCTGCTCGAACGCCTCGCGACCACCGAGCCCACGACGCTCGACGACAGAAGAAGGCTCGACCACCGCGTCCTCGAGTACGCCCTGCGCGCCGAGCACTTCGAGCTGACGCAGGTGCAAGGCCACTTGCACGACCCGATGGTCTACAACCGGATCGCCGCGCGTGCGATCGCCTCGCTCATCGATCGTCGGTTCGCGCCGACACCCACGCGCGTCACGTCGGCAACTAAGCGACTCACCGAGCTCCCCCGCGTCTTCGAGCAGGCCCGAGCCAACCTCGGCGATGTTCCGCAGCTCTGGACCGAGCTCGCCATCAAGAGCACCGCCGGCACCGTTTCGTTCCTGCGAGAGGACGTCCCGGCGGCCCTCGCTGCGCAGGGCTACGCGGATCTCGACGACACCACGAAGGCCGCGTTCGAAGCGGCGCACGAACGGGGGATCGCGGCGGTCGAGGCGTACCGAGCCTGGCTGGAGCAAGAGCTCCTCCCCCGCTCCAACGCAGACCCGAGCCTCGGCCGCGAACGCTTCGAGACGAAGCTGAAGCTCGAAGAACACTTCGACCTCGACGCCGAGACGCTCCGCAAGATGAACGACGAAGCCATCGAGCGGTACCAGGCGTGGGTCGCGCGCGAAGCGAAGAAGGTCGATCCCAACCGGTCGCCAGCCGAGGTCATGGCGTCCATCACCGCGGAGCACCCGACGCCCGAAGAGCTGATCGCCACCGCCGAACGCTATGTCGTCGACGCGCGAAAGTTCGTCGTCGACCACGCGATACTCACCCTCCCCACCGACGCGCTCCCGATCGTGCGCGAGTCACCCAAGTACGCGCGCCGTGGCTTCGCCTCGATGTCCACGCCGGGCCCCTTCGAAAGGGTCGCGCGCGAGGCCTACTACAACATCACGAACGTCGACCCCGAGTGGGACGACGAGAAGAAGGAACAGCACCTCACGTACTTCAACTTCCCGGGGCTCCTCGGCATCAGCGTGCACGAAGCAATGCCGGGGCACTTCGTCCAGCTGCTCTACGAACAGCAGATCCCCTCCGCGCTGCGTCAGGTCCACGGCACCGCGTCCCTCATCGAAGGCTGGGCGCACTACGCCGAGCAGATGATGGTCGATGAAGGCCTCGGTGACGACGATCCGAAGATCCGCCTCGGTCAGCTACGGCGCGCGCTCCAGCGCCACGCGCGATGGCACGCCGCGATCGCCATCCACGTCGACGGACAGTCGGTGGAGGAAGCCGCGAAGGCGTTCGAGCGCATCGCCTACTTCGCGCCGTTCCCCGCGCTGCGCGAAACGCAGCGCGCGACCTACAACCCGACGTACCTCTACTACGCGCTCGGTCGCATGGAGATCCTCGCGCTCCGGGAGGCGGTGAAGGACGTGCAGGGCGACGACTTCTCGTTGAAGGCGTTCCACGATCGTTTCCTTCGGCTCGGGCTCCCGATCCCCCTCGCCCGCCAGGTCATGCTCGGCGGGAAGAACGCCGAATAAGGGCGGGCGTTACCCAGCACCCACGAGGCGAATCCGTTTCGAGGAGTGCCAACGTGAACAAACGAACGAACTGGGCGATCGCACTCGCGATCGCGACGAACCTCTGCGCCCTGAGCGATCGGGCGAGCGCAATCCCCGGCGATGCGCGCATCAAGGCCTACGAGCTGAACGTCGCCGGTGACTTCAACGCGATGCCGCTCGACGACACCATCGCAAACGAACGCTCGCCGTACTCTCTCGCCGAACACTACGAAGTCGGCGGCGCACACTTCTTGATCCTCGTGACCGGCGCGAACGGTTTCTACCGCGTCCTCCAGATCGACGCGGGCGTCACGGGCCTCACCGAGGTCGAACGCGGCACCCTCGGCGGGACGGGTTGGCGCGGCATCGGCGTCGCCGAGGACGCCGGTCAGCCCTACCTCTACCTCGCCAAACCCGCCGACGGCCGCGTCGTCCGCTACCCCGTCCTGGCGGGCGGACAGATCGACAAGGCATCACGCACCACCTTCACCAACTTCCCCGATCTCGACGGGCGCACCCGCTTCGACGTCTTCACGCAGGCGACGCCCAGGCTGTTCATCGGCGACACGTTCGGACCTCAGGCGAGCGTCACCGATCTCGCGGCGCCGAACGCTCGGCTCGGTACCGCCGCGATCGGCATGGGCTGGTCGAACGTCGATCACCTCGCTGCGGCCGGCCGCACGTTCCGCCTGCTCTACAAGGAAGCCGGCGACCCGATGAAGGCGGCGGGGAGCGCTCCGCTCCACGAAGGTCGCGCACGCATCGAAAGACTCGGTCCCAACGGGTTCGGCAACGCGCCGTTCTGGGAGGACATCCTCCTCAGCGGCCGCGACGCCGCGCGCTTCGTGCGGACGTCGAGCACGACCTATCGCTTCGTCACCTACGACCGCCTCGAAGGCGTCGCGAGCTCCTACCTCTTCGATCCCTTTGCGCCGGAGTCGACGGGCACCGCGGCGACCGCCGCCATGCTCGAGACCGGCTTCGACGAGGTGCTCTCGTTCTTCTCGAACGGCCGCGGCTACGTCATCGGCGTGGAGCTCGACGAGGACGTCGACGTCGCCCTTCGGCTCACGGGAGACCAGATGGGCCGACTCGCCGAGTGCGTCCACGACAACCTCGCGCACCGAACCGGCGGCTACCAGCTCTCCGTCGCGCAGAACGGGAAGGTCCTGATGTCTCGCGCCAGCGGACTGAAGCGCCTCGTCGGCGGAGCGTCGCCACTCGACCGGGACGATCGCATGGCGATCGGGAGCGTCTCCAAGGTCATCACGTCGATCACCGCGATGCGCGTGGGTGAGGAAGGCGCGCTGCTCGGCAATGCGATCGGCCCCCAGCTCGACGGCAACGTCTACCCCGAGGACGACCTCGACCCGTGGACCCAGGTCCGAAACGTCTACGACCTGATGGCGCACACGACGGGCTTCCCGCGCACGTCGTCGGGCCTCTGCTCCGCGGAGGACAATCTCACGACCGACTGCACGCCGCTGTTCATGTCGCCGCCGCCCAACGCGTGCGTCGGACCGAGCGTCCTGCCGAACCTCGGCTGCCCGCGCGACTACAGCAACGCCAACACCGTCGCGATGCGCGAATTCATCGAGGCGGCGACCGGGAGCGAGACGTCGGTCGACATCGTGAACGCGACGCAAAACCTGTGGCTCGACGCCGTGATGAACGACGGACCGACCTGCCAAGGTGACCCGAACGCGACGCTGTTCGGCCTGTGCTCGGAGGGCCTGGTGTGCAACACGACCGGCCTCCAATCCTTCTGCGAGACCTTCATGAGCTACGGCGACGACAACTACACGCGGAACTGCTCCGCCGGTGGTTGGCGCGCTTCGACCGACGACCTCGTGTCGGTCTACGAGGCCCTCGAAGCCGAGGGCATCCTGTCGAACGCGAGCACGAACACCTTCCTCCGCACCGACCTCCTCGACAGTGACGGCGCGGCGACCGCGCTGGGTTTCGAACCGCCGTACACCTCACGCAACGTGGGTGCGAGCGTCCTCGGCAAGAACGGCGGCCTCGGCGAAGTCACCGGGCTGTCCTCCTTCGCGACCCTGCTCGACGGGCACGCGCAAGCCGCGTTGACCATCAACACAAAACGCGGCGCCCCCGACGCCGACGCCCTCTTCAAGTACGCCTACGGCTACGCGGTCGGCGATCGCGCGGAGTGCATCCCGGACCTCACGCTCGCCGAGCGCCACGACGTCACGCTGTTCGGACAGGGCACGGACGTCGAGCTGACCTCGGTCGACAACGGCACCGTGGTCGTCGCCGTGGAGTCCGCCCCGAACGTGAAGCTCGTGAGCATGCAGCGCAACGGCTGGGCCCTCGACGAGGTCTCGAGTCGCGTCGAGATGTGGACGAGCAAGCCGCAGATCGCCAACGTCGGATCGAACCGGGTCGTCCTCGCGACGCGCAACCTCGCCAACAACCTCGTCCTGCGACTGTACGACGTGCAGGCGGACGGCACGCTCACCCCGCTCGACAACCACGCCGCGGGTGCCATTCAAGACCACGCGATCGTGAAGCTCAGCGGGGCCCAGCCCGCCGACTTCGTCACGGTCACGCGGACGCAGCTCGGTCAGCTCCACGTCGCGGTCTGGGCGATCCTCCCCGGAGGAACGATCGCGTCCCGCGGCGGCTACATCTCGCCGGAGGGTATCCTGGAGGTCTCGGCCGTCGACGGGCTCGGCGATCGCATCGTCGTCACGGTTCGGACCGACGACCTGAAGGTCAAACCGATCGTCTTCGACGTCACCAACAACGCGTGGACCGTCAACCGCCGCGGCGAGCCGGACCCGATGGACCTCGAGATCGGCTGGCATGTGCAGACCACCCGTATCGAGGACGGCGCAGCCACGTACTTCATGAGTGTCTTCGCGAACGAGGACGGCAACCTCCGCATGGTCGCGTGGGACGTCAGCGGCGACGGGATGACGCTCACGAAGGCGTTCGCGCGAACCTCCGGCGGGATCGCGAGCGTCGGCTCGCAGCCGAGCGCAGTGCAGGCGCCCTACCTCGTCGTGCCGGTCACCCTCGCGGCGGACGACAAGGCGCGGTTCCTCGGGTTCGAGTACGGCGCCGGCCAGCTCCGCCAGACCGCGCGCGTCGGTGACTCGCCGTCGTTCGAGACCGCGCTCACGTATCAGTCGGTCGGCGGCACCCACTGGGCGATCGGCGCGTACGCCACGTTGGGGGGCGCGGTCCACGTCGTGAGCTTCGAAGCGATCGCGGGACTCTGACGCTAACCGGACAGGAGCGCGGTCCCGACCTCACCCGGTCGTACGAGGACCCGCTCCAGATCGCCCGCCTTCACGTCGCCGAGGATGTGAATCTCGCCCACCCCGCGTTCGAGCGCGGCGAAGCTCTCTTCGAGCTTCGGGATCATGCCGCCCTGCACCGTGCCGTCCGCGATCGCAGCGCGGCCCTCGGCGACCGTCATCGTGGTGATGCGCGTCGACGGGTCGTCCTTGTCGCGCAGCACGCCGGGGGTCGATGTCACCAGCAACAGCCGGTCGGCGCCCACGGCCGCGGCGAGCCCGTTGGCGACCACGTCCGCGTTGATGTTGTAGGCCTGCCCCGTGGCGTCGCTGCCGATGCACGCGATGACCGGTACGTGGCCCGCGTCGAGCAGCAGCGCGAGGAGCGCTTCGTTCACGCCGGTCACGTCGCCGACGAAGCCGAAGTCGACCGGGCGATCGCCGCCGCCGCTCACGACCCGCGGCGGCCTTCGCTCACACGCGATGAGTCGACCGCTCACGCCGTTCAGCCCCACCGCGTCGACGCCCGCGCGTCGCAGCGCCGACGTCAGCTCGATGTTGAGGCGCCCGCCGACCATCATCTCGATCGCGGTGAGCGCGGCTTCGTCGGTGACGCGCCGTCCGCCGACGATGTGGGGCTCCTGACCGAGCGCCTTCTGCAGCGCCGTCGTCTGCGGTCCGCCGCCGTGCACGACGATCACGCGGTGCCCCGCGTCGACGAACCCGGCGATGGACGACGTGATCGCCGCGAGCTGCGAGGCGCGCGCTTCGGCGAGGAGCTCCCCGCCGAGCTTCACGACGATCTTCAAGGCCAGCTACCCGGATCGACGAGCGACGACATCTCGTCGACGCCGAGGACCAGGTTCATGTTCTGCACGCCCTGCCCCGCGCCGCCCTTGATCAGGTTGTCGAGCGCGCTGATGCAAGTGACCACGCGTTTGCCGTCGACGATCTCGCCGATCACCACGCCGACCTCCGCGAAGTTCGAGCCGGACACCGCCGCGACCTCGGGCAGGCGGTTCTTCGGCACACGCACGAACGGCTCGTCGGCGTACGTCTCTTCGAACGCGGCGCGGATGGCGTCCGGATCGATCGACGCGTCGACGCGCACGAACGCACTCGCGAACAACCCCCGCGACAGCGGCGCCGACACCGGGACGAACTGCAGCGCGACGTCCACCCCGCCCGCCGCCGCGATCGTCTCGTGGATCTCGGGCGTGTGCTGGTGCACGAGGGTCTTGTACGTCTTCAGGTTCACGGCGCGCACGGGGTGGTGCGTGCCGGCCGAGGCCTTCACGCCGGAGCCGCTCGAACCGGTGATGGCCACGACGTCGACCTGGCCGCTCAACCACCCGCGCTTCGCGAGCGGGAGGAGCCCGAGCTCGATCGTGGTCGCGAAGCAGCCTGGGCTCGCGACGCAACGTGACTTGCCGATCGCCTCGCGGTTGAGCTCGGGGAGCCCGTACACGAACTTGTCGAGGTGCTCGGGGCACGGGTGCTTCGTCGCGTAGAACTTCTCGTACGCCGCGAGGTCGTTCAGGCGGAAGTCACCGGAGAGGTCGACGATCTTCGCGCCGGTCTCGAGGATCTCGGGCACCTTGTGCGCCGAGACCTTGTGCGGGAGGCCGAGCAGCACGACGTCCATGCCGTCCGCGGCGTCCTTCGCTTCGAGCTGCTCGAAGACGAGGTCGGTGCGCCCCTCCAGGTTCGGGTGGGCGGCACAGACCGGCTCGCCGACGTAGTCGATGCTCGCCACGCGCGCGAGCTCGACGTCCGGGTGGATCAACAGGCGGCGGATGATCTCGCCCCCGCCGTAGCCGCTTCCGCCGATGATGGCGGCCTTGAATCGCTTCGTCACGGGCGCCCGTATAGACGATTTTCGCCGCGACGACGAACCGACGGATGTTGGAACGGTTTACATCCGGGGCGCATTCGGTGAAGCCTCGCCGAGATGCGCAAAGCGACCCTGCTCCTCGTCTTCGCCACCGCCCTCTCCGGGTGCCTCCAGAGCCGCGACGTGGGCGGCGGAACGCCCGGGACCGCCCGCGTCCTGTGCGGCAACGGCGTCGTGGACGTCGGCGAGCTATGCGACCCCTGCCCGACGAGCTGCGACGACGGCATCGCGTGCACCAACGACACCCTGGTCGGATCCGGCTGCCGCGCGAGCTGTGAGTACGAGACGATCAACCAGTGCGTCGGCGGCGACAGCTGCTGCCCGAACAACTGCAACGCCGGCGTGGACAGCGACTGTTCGGCGACGTGCGGCGACGGCACCGTCGACGAGAACGAGACCTGCGACGGCGACTGCGAGTCCTGCGTCGCGCCGGACGCGTGCACCACGGTCACGGAGTATGGCAGCGCGAACAACTGCACGCTCGAGTGCGCCTACAGCAGCGGCGCGCAGTGCGGCGCGGCGGACGGTTGCTGCCCGCCCGCGTGCAGCAACGCGCAGGACCCCGACTGCATGTCGAGCTGCGGCGACGGCATCGTCGACCCGGGCGAGACCTGCGACGGCGACTGCGTCGATGCGTGCCCGACGACCGAGTGCACCACCGCGATGCTCGTGGGAAGCGCGCTGACCTGCACCGCGACCTGCACCTTCGACCTCATCACGATGTGCGCGAACGGCGACGGCTGCTGCCCGACCGGCTGCGAGGAGATGGACGACGACTGCGACGGCCCGCAGCCGAGCGGCGAGGTCGGGTCCGCCTGCGTCGACACCCCCACCTGCCAGGAAGCGCTCGACAGCAACCTCGCCGTCTGCTTCCCGTTCCCGGAGGGTTACTGCACGCTGGGCTGCGACGAGAACATCGACTGCCCCGGCGATGCCCGCTGCGATGGCGCAGCGTTCTCGTGTGGTGATGTCTGCGACATCAAACTCCAAGACTGCCGTTCTGGTTACACCTGCCGCGAATCTCTGGACGTGTCGGAGAGCCCCTATTTCACGTGCCTCCCTGCGCCCGAATGACCCGCCCGACCGCCGGTCGGTCCAGGGACGCGCGCGCCGGATTGCCGTGGGCGTTCGCAGATGTACCGACCGTCGGTCAGTCAAATCCGACACCAAAACCACAAGAATTCCGGCTGGTTACTCTTGTCGTAAGTCCTGACCACCTAGTACAACGGGGTCATGCAGAGACAGCGCAAAGAGCAGGGTGAGCAGACGCGGAAGACGATCATCGACGTGACGACACGTCTGTTCGCCTCGCGCGGGTACGCGGGCACCTCGCTCGATCTCATCGCCAAGGAGGCGCACACGAGCAAGAGCTCCATCTTCTGGCACTTCGAGAACAAGGAAGACCTCCTGTTCACGGTGGTGGACCGCGCGATGAGCGAGTGGGAGGTGAAGGCCGGCTCGGAGATCCTCGCCCAGCCCGATCCGCCCCGGCAGCTGTCCAAGCTCATCGACCTGTACCGCGAGCTCGCGCAGGACCGCCCGGACACCCTGCGGCTGCTCCTGGGCCTCCTCCTCGAGACGGCCGACGCCAACCAAGAGGTGAAGCGCCGCTTCCAGCGGATGTACCAGGGCTACCGCACGTCGATTCAGATCGTGATCGAGGAGGGCGTCGCGGCGGACTTCTTCGACAAACGCGTCCCGTCGGACCACCTCGCGGCGATGACCCTCGCGATCTTCGACGGCCTGTTCGTCCAGTGGTTCCTCGACAACGAGGCCGTCCCGGACGAGATCTTCGACTCGGTGAAGCAGGCCATCTTCGGCCTCGTCATGCCGGGCAAGCCGATCCCGGACGCCGTCTCTCGCCAAAGCGGCCACGCCTGACGATCCGCCGCACGATCCACGGTAGGATGGCCGCGTGCGCTGCGCGGCCGTCGTCCTGTTCGCGACCCTCGTCGCGTCGCCCGCATTCGCGGAAGGTGACTGGGTCTACGAGTCCGGCGACCCGGACGACGCCGCCGGTCGTCGCGTCCGCTTCGCGCTGAACATCAACATCTGGCGCGGCACGTTCAACCGCCCGCCCTCCGCGTGCCGACCCACGACCGGGTTCGAGGACGGCGAGGACATCGGCTTCGCCGCGAGCCGCGCGCTGCGGCCGGCGCAGTTCCCACCCTTTGCGTTCTGCAACAACGAACAGGCGTCGGAGACCGCGGCCGGCCCGGGGATCGACGTGCAGTTTCGAGCGTTCGGACCGCTGTACGTCACCGTGGGTCTCGACCTGTTCTACACCGAGCCCGACAGCTTCGCGCTGACCAACCAGTGGGTGATCGCGGTGCCCTTCGGACTCAGACTCACCTGGCCGCACTGGACGTTGAGACCCATCGCGGAGGCGCTGATCACCCCCGTGCTCTACGTGACCGACGATGGCCGCGACTACACCCTGGGGGGCCGCGGAGGGCTCGCTTACCGCTTGGGAAGCTTCGGCGATCTGTCTCTGCTCGTGGGCTATCAGACGGCGGAGACCCTGGACAACGTTTCCATCACCCTGGGCCTGCAACCGATCCTGTAGTACCCACGGACGATGGCCGGCCGGCGCATGAGTCGGGAGGACAAACGACGCCTCATCATCGACGCCGCGGTCGACGTGTTCGCCGAGAAGGGGTTCTTCGGCGCCAAGGTCTCGGAGATCGCCAACGTCGCGGGCGTCGCGGACGGCACGATCTACCTGTACTTCAAGTCGAAGGACGACCTCCTCATCTCCCTGTTCGAGGAAAAGATGGGGGAGATCGTCAAACGCCTGCAGAGCCTCCTCGCCGACTATCACGACCCGGAGTCGAAGCTCCGTGCGTACATCAAGGGCCACCTCGCCATGGTCGCCGAGCAGCCGAACCTCATGCAGGTGCTCACGATCGAGCTCCGCCAGAGCGCACGCTTCATCAAGGAGTATTCGCCGAAGGCTTTCGCGAAGTACCTCGCGGTGGTCAGCGGCATCCTGGAGGAGGGGCGCAAGAGCGGCGTCTTCCGCGCCGACATGGACCCGGCCGTGTTCCGTCGCGCGCTCTTCGGCGCGATCGACGAGATCGCCCGCGAGTGGGTGCTCCGCATCCGCGACTCCGGGAGCGCCTTCGACGCAGCGCGCACGGGCGACCAGATCGCAGACTTCATCCTGCGCGGCTTGAAGGCGGACGGGCCCAGCGTATAGATCGCGGGCGATGATCGAGCTGACCCTCACCGACGAGCAGAAACAACTCCAACAGACCGCGCGTAAGTTCGCCGACGAGGTGATGACCCCCGTCGCGCTCCACCACGACGAAGCGCACGAGTTCCCGCACGACGTGATCCGCCAGGCGTTCGACCTCGGCCTGCTGAACCTCGGCGTCCCCGCCGAGCACGGCGGCGTGGGTTTTTCGATCGTCGACCAGACGATCATCGGTGAGGAGCTCGCCGCGGGCTGCGTCGGGATGGCGACCTCGATGATCGCGAACGACCTCGCCTTCCTCCCGATCCTCATCGGCGGCACGCCGGAGCAGAAGGACCAGTTCGTCCGCCCGTTCACCGAGTCGCTGCGGTACGCGTCGTTCGCGCTGACGGAGCCGAACGCGGGCTCGGACGTCGCGGGGATGTCGACGGTGATCACCGAGGACGGCGACGACTACGTCATCAACGGTTCGAAGATGTGGATCACGAACG
Source organism: Deltaproteobacteria bacterium (assembly GCA_040218735.1). Lineage (GTDB taxonomy): Bacteria > Myxococcota > Kuafuiibacteriia > Kuafuiibacteriales > Kuafuiibacteriaceae > JAUHYN01. Next base: position 32,977 of record JAVJQW010000020.1, on the reverse strand, counting down.
GCTCACACGCCGAGCAGTTCACGCTGTTCGGCAAGACGGATCCGCAGGCGGGCCACCGCGGCATCACGTGTGTCGTGGTGCCGGGGGACGCGAAGGGGATCTCGCGCGGCAAGCCGGAGCGGAAGATGGGGCAGAACGCCTCCGACACGATCGGCCTGACCTTCGAGGACGTGCGCGTGCCGAAGACGAACCTGATCGGCAAGGAGGGCGAAGGCTTCAAGATCGCGATGAAGACCCTCGACGCCTCGCGCCCGATCACCGCGTGTTTCGCGGTCGGTGTCGCGCGCAAGGCGATGGAGCACGCGATCGCCTACTCGCAGGAGCGCAAGGCGTTCAAACAACCCATCGCGAACTTCCAGGCGATCCAGTTCATGATCGCGGAGATGGCGATGAAGGTGCACGCGTCGCGGCTGTGCACCCTGCAGGCGGCGGCGCTCGTGGATCGCAAGGAGCGCTCGTCGATGATCAGCTCGTACGCGAAGGCGCTCGCCGCGGACTTCGCGATGGAGGTCACGACGAACGCCGTGCAGGTCTTCGGCGGGTACGGCTACAGCAAGGAGTACCCGGTCGAGAAGCTGATGCGCGACGCGAAGCTGATCCAGATCTACGAGGGCACCTCCCAGATCCAGCGCATGGTCATCGCCCGGGAGATCTACGGCGGGCTCAACCTCGCTGGCGGCCTCGTCTGACCGGCGCGGGTGCGTACCGGCCGACGCAGTGCGAACGCCGGTACGCGGAGACGGCGGTCCCAAGTCATCGAAAGAACATGACTGCGACCACATAGGAGGATGGAACGAAGACTGCGAGTATGACGACAGCGAATGGAAGCGCTGCTCGCCATCTTCGTCATCCTCATCGTCGTCCTCGTCTTCGTCCTGCCGATCGTCTCGATCGTCATCGCGACGCGCCTGAAGAATCGCGTCACGCAGCTCGAAGCGGAGAGACAAGACCACGAAGACAAGCTGACGTGGCTCTACGAGCGCCTCCAGAAGCTCGAGTCCGGCGCCGCGCCCGTGCGGGAGGCCGAGCCGGTGCGGGAGGCCGAGCCGGTCACCGCGGAGGCCGCCGCGCCGCAGGACATCGACGCGTCCGACGCGGCTCCCAGCGACTCCGCCTCGGCGCCCGACGTCGCCGCGCCACCGCCGGGGGCCGGCGTGCCCTGGGCGCCGAGCGCCACCGACGAAGGCGCCGCCACGGACGAGGCCACCGCCAACGCGAAGACCGCGCGTCCCGCCGAGCCGCTCCCCCTCGACGCCGCCGCGCGCGAGGCCGACGACACGCCGACGGCTCCCGCGAAGCCCGCCACCGCCCCCAAGGCGCCCCCGAAACCAAAGGCCCCTGCGCAGCCGCTCGAGGCGCGGCTCGCCGCGTGGTTCACGCGCATCGGCGCCGGCGCGCTGCTCCTCGGCGCGCTGTACTTCTTCAAGTACGCCGTCGACTCCGAGTGGATCGGCCCGATGGGTCGCGTCCTGATCGGCGCGATCGCCGGCGTGGTCACGCTGGTCACCGCCGAGGTCGTGCGATCGCGCACGCGCCCCGCGTTCACCCAAGTGCTCGTGGGCATCGGGCTCGCGCTGCTGTTCATCTCGGCCTACGCGAGCTCGGCGTTCTACGACCTCGTCGCGATCGAGGTCGCGTTCGCGGCGAACATCATCATCCTCCTCGTCGGCGCCATGCTCGCGTGGCGCTACGAGAGCGAAGCGATCCTCGTGCTCGTCACGCTCGCGGGGCTCGCGAACCCCGTGCTGCTTTCGACGGGGCAGGACCGCCCCGTCGCCCTCTTCTCCTACTTGCTCGTGATCGGCGGCGTCGTGCTCGCCGTCGCGTCGCTCAAGCGGCTCCCGATCACCATCTTCGTGACGATCATCGGGACCGCCTTCCTGTTCGGCGGTTGGTACGCCGAGTACTTCGAGATCCACGACCTCCGCAGCGAGACGTACTCACCGGACGTTCCCCCGGAGCAGCTCGTCGGCGCCTACCACGCGATCACCGCGCGCATCGCGCCGCTGTTGTTCGTGACGCTCGCGACCGTGCAGTGGCTCGCGGTCGCCGTCGTCGCGCACCGGAAGAAGACGCTCCCGTTCGTCGTCCCGCTCGTTGCGACCGCCGCGCTCCTTATCTGGCACGGCGGCATCACCGCTCTGTTGGTCGACACCACCGTGCACCTCGGCCTCGCGATGATCGTCGTGGGGGTGTCGAGTGTCCTCGTGATGCGCCACCTCGGGCGCGAGAAGCTCCTCGTGCTCCCGATGCTCTTCGCGTTCCTGCTCCTCGCGGGCGGCACCGGCGCGAACCGCGACGCGGCGCCGCCTTACCTCCTCGCGCTCCTCGGCGTGTGGAGCGGCGTCTACGTCGTCGCGTTCCTCTACGACGCGCTGAAGGCCGGCCGCACGCTGTCCCGCGGCGAAGCGATCCCCGCCGTCGTCGCGCTGTTCGCCTTCGTGCTGCTCGCGATGATCGCAACGCTCCCCGACGGGTTCCACACCGCCGCCCTCGCGACGCTCGCGTCCGCGTCCGTCGCCGGGTTCGTCGCCTACCGCGCGCGCTCCGGCGGTCTCCTGCTCGCCAACGTCCTCGTCACCGGGCTCGCGCTCGTCGCCGTGGGCGGCACCTTCGTCGAGACGCAGGACCGTGCGTTCGACGTCGTGCTCCTCGTCGTGACCGCGCTGTGGGCCGGACTCCTCGCGTACCTCGCGTCGAGGCTCGCCGAGCACACGAAGTCGAAGCTCCCGGTCGTCACCAGCGCGGTGGCGATCCTCCTCGGCCTCGCGATGGCGATCGTGTCGACGGCCGAGACCGTGCCCACCATGCGCGCGCTCGTCACCGCGGCGTTCGGCATCACGAGCCTCGGCCTCGCGACGTACCACCGACGCGCGGAGGGCTCGCTCACCGTCACGGTGTTCGCCGCGATCGCGATCGCGCTGTTCGCGGCCTCCGCCGGATTTGGTCTGTCGGGCGCGACGGTCACGCTCGCGTGGGCGGTGCTCGTCGTGGTGACCGCGCTGATCTTCGCGCGCGTCCAGGAGCCCGGCTGGCTCGTCGCCACCGCGCTCCTCGCGTTCGCGGTGCTGACGCGCATCCTCGCCTTCGACGTCCCGGCGGCGGAGGCCCCCTACATCACGTTCATCGACTCACGCGGCGCGGCCGGCGCGCTGTCGCCGCGGGTGTTCTTCAACCCGCGCGCCTACGGCTTGCTCGCGGGCGGCCTCGCGGCGCTGGCGTCGGCGTTCTTCATCGTGCGCGCGAAGGCGCTCGAAGCCGCGAAGGTCGCCGAGAGCGCCCGTCGAATCGCGGCGGCCGTGCTCGCGGTCGGCGGCTACACGTTGCTCACCGCGCTCGCGATCAGCGAGGTGCGCGGCGCGTTGCTCGATCTCCCCGCGGTCCCCGGCGTCGCGCTGGACGACGCGGAGTTCTTTGCATTCATGGACCAGGTCCACGCGCAGCAGGCCGCCCTCGCGGGCACGCTCGACGTCGCGACGACCATCGTGCTCGCGCTCGTCGCGATCGCGCTCCTCTCGGGCGGATTCATCATGAAGGACAAGTTCCACCGTTACCTCGGACTCATCGTGTTCGTCGGCACCATCGGCAAGCTCGCCGCGTACGACGTCTGGAACCTGCCGCGGCTGTACCAGGTCATCGTGCTGACGATCGTCGGCGCGCTCCTCGTCGCCGCCGGGTTCCTCTACGCACGACTCAAGGGCCTCTTCGCGGAAGGGACCGCGGCGGCCTTGCTCCTCGTGGTCTGCCTGCCGGCGGTCGCGCGCGCGGAGCCGAAGGCGCCGAAGGTCGACATCACGAAGTTCGAGAAGACCGCCCCCATCCACTCAGTAGATAGGAACGGCTACTTCGCGGTCGCGATCCCACCGTCCGTCTACGCCGCGACGAAGGCGGACTTCGCCGACGTCCGCATCACCCACGAAGGCGCCGAGGTGCCGTTCGTCGTGCAGCCCGTCCCGGCGGATCGTCCGGCGCGCTGGGTCGGCTCGCGGATGTTCGATCCGGGTGAGCTCCCCGACGGGAGCTTCCGCGCGACGTTCGAGCTCGACCGCGAGGTCGAGCACTGCGAGGTCGACCTGCGCCTGTCGACCGGGAGCGGCTTCCTCCGCCAGACGCGGATCGAGACCGGCAACAAGTCCGACGACTTCACGACGATCGCGGAGGGCTCGGTCGTCTACGAGATCGTCTCCGACGAAGGCGTCTATCGAGGCACCACGGTGCGCTACCCGACGTCGGTCGCGAAGTGGGTGCGCGTCACGCTGCTCCCCGACCCCGACGCGGAGCTCACGCGGATCCTCGGCGCGAGCTTCGCGTGTGTCACGCCGGACGCGATCGCACCGCGGCTGGATCGCAAGCTGACGATCACCAAGACCGAGCGCAGCGAGGACGGGCGCAGCACCCACGTGTACCTCGACGTCGGCGAGCACGGGATCCCGTTCGATCGCCTGCACCTCGACATCGCAACGAAGGAGTTCGCGCGCCGCGTGCAGATCGCCGCGAGCGCGTACCAGCAGGTGTGGCCGGGCGTCGGCTCCGGCGTGCTCCAGCGCGTCGCGCGATCGGATCGGCCGCTCGACGATCGTGTCACGGTCACGATGCGCCCCACGAAGAAGCGCTACCTCCGCCTGACGATCGACGACGGCAACGACGCGCCGCTGTCGATCCAGGAGGTGCGCGCGAGCTACGCGGCGGAGCGCATCGTCTTCTCGGCGCGCGCGGCGGGCGCGCACGCGCTGTACGTCGGCTCGGATCGGGTCGGCCCCCCGTCGTACGACCTCGAACGGATCCTCGCGCAGAAGGACACGTTGCCGCTCGAGCTCGGCGACGCGTCGATCGGCACGCTCGTGGACAATCCGGTCTTCGGCCAACCGAGCGCGGAGCCGCTCCCGTGGACGGAGCAGCACCGCGGCACGATCGCGATCGTGCTGGTGGTCGTGTTGTTGGGGCTGGCGGCCTGGGCCGTACGGCTGTTCGTCAGCCGGCCGGCTTAGCCGTTCAACTTCGAGCGGGCGCGCTCGCGCTGCTTGCGGCCGCGCTTCTTCGCGAGCCGCTGCTCGGGGGTCTGCTTCGCGGCGCGCTCGGCGTACGTCATGTTCGTCATGTCGAGCAGGCGGGCCTTCGAGTAGGTCTCGAGCTTGGCGCGGTAGGCGGCGTCGGCGGTGTGGCCGGCGGCCTTGCGGGCTTCGACGATGTGGTCGACGAGCTTGGCCTTGTCGCCGAAGCGCTCACGGACCTTCTGCTCGACCTTGTAGAGCCGGAGCAGCTTCTTGTTCGACAGGCCCATCAGGCGGGCCTTGGTCTCGTCCGTCGAGCTGTCGCCGTTTTGCTGGTCGACCATGCCGGCCAGCTCGGCGGCGAGCTTCTCGCGGCTCTCGAAGTTCTTCTTCACGGTCTGAAGGGGCGTAGGACGCATCGTGGTTCTCCTCTTCGCGGGCCGGGTGAGACTTCGAAGCCCGGCATGGCGAGGCTGGGGGAGGTAGCCCGCCCAGGGCGGATCTGCAAGCAAAAACCGCCGCTTCGGTCCGCGCAGAAACCGTCCGCCCGCGAGTTGAGCCGGGTGGGCCTGCTCCGATACTATCGAAAGACCATGGTGGAGCGGGAATTGGGTAAGAGATTCGGGGCATTTGCCGGCGTCGGCGTGCTCCTCCTCGCCGGTTGCGGCGGCTCGCCGAAGAACGACATCGACGCGCCGGACATCGAGCTCATCTCCGTCTTCTACCCGGTCGACGGCCTGGTGCTCGGCCTCGGTCAGGCGGGCGCGATGCCGCCCGAGGTCGATCGGGTCTCGGTCCAGGCGTTCCCGACCAACACGAGCAACTGCGTACCGCTCGAGGACGACGGCTCGTTCACCTTCAGCGTCGTCGCGATCGACAACGACGTCCTCGAGATCAGCGGCGCGATCGGTGAGGGCTGCGCGGTCCGCGGCGCCCCCGCGTTCACGCGTGTCCCCGAGTCACCGTTGCCGCCCGTCGACTTCGTCTGCTGCTTCCCGACGGGGACCTGCCAGTCCAAGGCCAACCGCGAGGAGGGGATGGCGTGCCCGGAGCCCGCGACCGGCGTCGCGACCTGTGAGATCGACGCGCACTGCGGCGTGCTCGAAGGCGAGTACCTGGACCTCGCGCCCGAGCAGATCGTCGTGGGCCAGCCGGACGCCAACGGTCGTGTCTCCATCGAAGGCCGCGTCGGCTACCCCGGCGCCCTCGTGCGCGTTCGAAACCTCGGGCTGTCCCCGCTCGGCTTCGAGGAGCCGTCCGGGCGGTACGCGACGATCACCGACCAGGACGGGAACTTCATGATGGACCGCGTCCCGGCGTCCGGCGACGACGAGCTCGCGGTTCAGCTTCAAGACCTCAATGGTTTCAAGTCCCCGCCGATTGGAAAACGTGTGCCCGACGCAGCGTTGGCCGGAGTCGACATCGTGGGGGTCTACGCCTACCAGAACCTCGAAGCGGACACGCGCGGTCAGCTCGCGGTGCACCTGTCGCCGTACGGCGTCGACAACAAGGGCATCTGCCCGGACGGCGGCGATCCCGAGGACTGGATCTGCCACACGGGCGGGGTGACCCACAGCATGGTCGAGACGCTGTCGATCGTGGAGGTCACGGGCACCGAGGACCTCATGCCGATGCCGACCGAGCCCGTGCCGGGGTCCGTGACGCTCCAGTACACGACGGGCGTCGTCGGTGACGTCCGCAGCGCGTCGCAGGACGTCATCATCGTGCTGGATCTGTCGCAGACGGCCACGCCGATGGACGTCGACCGTCAGATTCAAATCGAAGAAGTGAAGCGCATGATCGACCAGATCCGCGCGCGTGACCGCGTCGGCGCGGTCGTGGTCGAGGACTGGGGCATCGCCACGCGGATCAACGCGGCCAACAACGCGATCGGCGAGACCGGCCTGCACTCCTTCCAGCAGCGCGACCTGCTCAAGGCCGGCCTCGACGCGTACATCAGGAACCCGGAGGACGACTCGGTCTCCGACGCCGTGCAGGGGCTCACGGAGGCGGGGCTGATGCTGCGGCGCGCCGGGGCGGCCAACGGTCGGATCGTGATGCTGATCGCACAGCCGCCGGGGCCCGACTACGAGGATGCCGCCGACGAATTCGCGCGTGAGGAACTGTACACACAACGAAGGAATGCGGCGTTCGACGCTGTTGTAGGAAGAGCTGAGCTCTTCCAAGTGCGGTACCCGACGAACATCATCGGCCTGGGCCTCGAGAACGAGAACGACTTCTCGTTTCTGCAGGACATCTCCGACTTCTCGCGGGGGCGCTATTGGCCGACGACCAAGTCCGCGGCCGACCTGAGGCAGACGCTCACCGACGTGCAGCAGGAGCTCGCCGGGTCCTTCATCCTTCTGTACGACATCCAGACTCCGTGCACCGGAAAGTCGATGACGCTGAACGTGTCGCTGTCGCTCGCCTTCGGGCCCGAGCAACGCGCCGACGCGCAGTGGTCTGGCCCCGTGCGGATTGCCGGCGGTTGCCCCAACGGGCCCGGTGGAAACTGAGCGAGGAGCACCGAACGCATGCAGCTCAAATCACTCTTCTTGGTCGCGGTCTGCGGCGCGCTCGCGTGGGGGGGCTACGAGGTCTCCCACCTGCGGGCCGGGATGCGCGCCGCGCCGTTCTCCGAGGTCCTCGCCGCGGCGGGCGGCGAGAGCGGATTCCTCCTCGGCAGCGACGGCAGCGGGAGCGACCGCAACTATCGGATCTCGTCGCTGTCGGTGTTCTCGAACGTCGCGCTGCACGTGAAGGACAACTACGTGGAGCCGGACCGCATCGACCCCAAGGCGATGCTCGTCGCTTCGCTGAACGAGATCGAACGGCAGATCGCCGAGGTCCTCGTGGAGGACGCGGGCAAGGGGCGCCTGTCCATCAAGGTGATGGACGAGGAGAAGCTCCTGTACATCGACGACGTCGAGAGCCTCTGGGAGATCAACCTCAAGCTGCGCGAGGTGTTCCGCTTCTTCGAGAAGAACCTCCCGCCGCAGCAGGACGTGCGCGCGATCGAGTACGCGGCAGTGAACGGTGCGCTGTCGACGCTCGACCCACACTCCGTGCTCCTCAAACCCGAGGCGTTCGCGGAGATGAAGACTTCGACGAAGGGTGAGTTCGGTGGGTTGGGCATCGTCATTTCGGTGCGCGACGGAAAACTCACGATCATCTCCCCGCTCGACGGCACGCCGGCGTCGCGGGCGGGGCTCGAGGCGGGTGACATCATCTCGCGCATCGGCGACGTGTCGACGGTCTCGATGCCGATCGAGGAAGCGGTGCGGATGCTGCGCGGGCCCGAGGGCTCGAAGGTCACCATCTGGGTCGATCGCAAGGGTTGGGCGGACTCACGTCGCTTCAACATCGTGCGCGAGCGCATCAAGATCGAATCGGTCGAGAGCAAGCTCCTCGCGAACCGGGTCGGCTACATCAAGATCAAGAACTTCCAGCAGAACACCGGGAAGGATCTCGACGAACGCCTCGAGAAACTCAGCAAGGAAGCCGGCGGCAAGCTGGCCGGCGTGGTCCTGGACCTGCGTAACAACCCCGGTGGGTTGCTCGAGCAGGCGATCCGCGTCTCGGACAAGTTCCTGACGTCGGGCGACATCGTGACCACGGTGGGTTACGGCAACAAACTCCGCGAGCCGAAGCGCGCGCGGTGGTCGGGCACCGAGAGCGAGGTGCCGGTCGCGGTGCTCGTGAACAAGGGTTCGGCGTCGGCATCGGAGATCGTCGCGGGTGCGCTGAAGAACCTCGACCGCGCCGTGGTCATCGGCGAGCGGACGTTCGGTAAGGGCTCCGTGCAGGTGCTCTATGACTTCGCGGACAACTCGGCGCTCAAGCTGACTATCGCGCAGTACCTCACCCCGGGTGGGATCTCGATTCAGAACGAGGGCGTCACGCCCGACATCGAGCTCAAGCCGGCGTGGGTCGAAGAGAAGTCGGTGCGGTTGTTCTACGAGCCGAAGGGTCACCGCGAGAAGAACCTCAAGAGCCACCTCGAGCGCGCGGGTAAGAAGATCGCGACGCAGCAGCCGAAGTTCGAGCTGACGTACCTGCTCGATCAGAACTCTTCGGATGACGAAGGCGACGAAGACGAGACGCCGGCGCCGGCGGATGGGTTCAACGAGGACTACCCGATCAAGTTCGCGCGTGAGTTCCTGGTGTCGGTGGGGCGCGCCTCGCGCAGCAAGATGCTGCAGGTAGGGAGTGACTTCGTGAAGAAACGCGCCGAGCAGGAAGTGGATCGCGTGGCGGCTCGTCTCGGCGATCTCGGCGTGGACTGGACGGAGCAGAAGGCGCCCGGCGCGACGGCGAACGCGGATCTGCTCGTGTCGCTCGGGCTCGAGAAACACCCGACGAACCAGGTGACGGCCGGCGACGAAGTCGAGCTGATCGCGCGCGTCGAGAACCAGGGCACCACGACGCTTCACCGGCTCCGCGGCATCATCGACTCGGAGCACCCGGCGTTCCGCGGGCGTGAGTTCATGTTCGGCAAGCTCGGACCGGGCGAAGTGCGCACGTGGAAGGTCTCGACGAAGGTCGCGAAGGAAGCGGCGTCGCGCTCGGACCTGCTGGAGCTCGAGCTCACGGCGGACGAGGGTGAGGTCGAAGCGAAGGCGGTCCTCCCCGTCGTCACGCAGTACATCCCGCACCCGCAGTTCGCGTACTCCTACGCGTTCGACGACGAAAAGCGCGGCGACGGCGATGGCGTGCTCGAAGTCGGCGAGGGCGTCGACTTCATCATCTACGTGACGAACACCGGCCCCGGCGACGCGGACGATGTGACGCTGCGCCTGAAGTCGGGCGCGAAGGAGGACCTGTTCCTCGAGCGCGGTCGAGTGACGGTCGGTGCGATCAAGGGCGGCGGCACCGCCGTGGGGCGCCTGCGCTTCCGCGTGCCGACGGCCCAGAGCGACCGCGGCAAGCTGCCGCTGGAGCTGACGATCTACGACGCCGGGACGGGTGAGTGGTTGGAGGACCAGTTCGACCTGGTCGCCGCGCCGGCGTCCGCGGACAAACGCGTCGCGAAGAAGGGCGGCGTGGCGGCGCGGCGCAACACTCTGCTTCGGTCGGGCGCTTCGGTGAGCTCGGACGTGCTCGCGTCCGTCGAGAAGGGCACGCGCTTCGAGGCGATGGCGACGTCGCGCGGCTTCACGCTGGTGAAGGTGATGGAAGGCGCGTCGGCCTGGATCAAGAGCTCGGACCTGCAGTCGAGCGGGAAGCCGAAGGCGCTCCCCTCGAAGCTGACGTACGCGCCGAAGCGTCGCCCGCCGTCGATCGCGCTGGTCGACGATCTGGGCGGCTCGATCCTCGACCGCGAGTCGGTGAAGCTCGAGGGCACCATCACGGCGCGCAAGCTCCGCGACATGTACGTGCTCGTGAACGACGAGAAGGTCTTCTTCAAGAGCGGCCCGAAGGCCCCGACCGCGTCGGAGAAGAAGGCCGCGGAGAAGAAGGACTGGGCGGCGCCGGACGACGACGCGGTGAAGATGCCGTTCGAGGTCGACCTCACGCTCGAGGAGGGCCTCAACAAGGTCCTCGTGGTGGCGCGGCTCGACGAGAAGGTCATCACCTACCGCTCTCTGTTCGTCTCCCGCCGCAGCGGATCGACCCCCGCCGTCGCCGAGGCGCGCGAGAAGCCCTCCAACGACAAGAAGGCCAACTGAAAAACTGTCGGGCCGATCCGGCCTGTGGTTAAACCCATAACGTGCGGTGGCCTGCGGCCCGCGGTTTCCTCCTCCTGGCGCTCGTCGCCTGCCGCACCCCTGCCCCTCCGCGCGCCGCCCCCAAAGCCTCGCTGGCGACGGAGGACACGGTTCAGATCTGGGCGGACGTCACGGCGGTGAACCGCGCCGGCGACATCGCCTGGCGGCCCATCGAATCCCATCGCCTCTACGGGCTCGCGTTCGAGCGCTACGAGCTCGCGGACGGCCCGACGTTGCTGTTGGTGCTCGGCGACGGTTCGTCGGCGGTCGACGTGCAGGTGTGGTTCGACGCGGGGACGAAGGACGACGGCGTCGATTTCGGGCGCACGGCCGCTCTGCTGGATGCGGTGCGCGACGGTCGCAGCGTCCCCGGGGCGCACCGGTCCGGTATCGCCTGGCACCTCGCGTACTGGGCGACGACCACGACCCCCGAGCACCTCGACGCGGCGCTCGCCGCGACGAAAGAGCGCCGCCCGGCCGACGCCGCGTGGGGGGTCATCGAGGCCCGGCGCCGAACGTGGACGGCGGACCGGCTCCACGCGAACGTCGAGCGCGCGGCGGCGCAGCGCACGGTGGCGGACGAGCTCGAGCGCGACGCGATCGACGAAGCGGCCGCCGTGTTCGATCCGGGGCGTGCGACGCTGGTGATCGCGGGCGCCATCGAACGCCGTGACGTCCTCGCGCGGGTCGGTGCGGTCTACGCCGAAGTCGAGCGACCGAACGACGAGGCCCCTAAAGTATGGGAGCCGCCGGTCGCGCCGCGTGCGCCGTTCGAGCTGAAGGTGCCGGGCGCCGTCCGTCGTTCGTTTGTGTGGTGGCCCCTCGCGGAGGCGAGCGCGGCAGACCACCTGGCGGTCGAGACGATCGCGGCGGTGCTCGCGGGGCGCATCGCGAAGGAGGCCTCGCCGTCGGGGATCACGTCCGTCGCGGTCCGACACCGCCCCGGCGCGACCGGTTCGCTGACGGTCGAGATGGAGCTCGCCGAGACCATGACGGCGACGGCGGCGGCGCGACGCGTGGAGCGCGTCGTGAAGGACATCTCGGCGGGCGGGACCACGGGGCGCGAAATCGAACGTGCGCTCGCGACCGCGCGAGGCCGACGGTTGGCGCAGGTCGCGCGCGTGGACGGACGCGCGACCACCGCGGCGCGGGCGTTCCTCGAACACGGCGCGTTGCGCGCGCTCGCCGACGAGGCCGCGGTCCTCGAGGTGCTCGGGGAGCGCGACCTTCGACGGGTGGCGAAGGCGCAGCTTGGGAAGCGCCCGACGATCGTGCTCACCCGCCCCGAGAGGAGCGCGCCATGATCGCGCTGATGTCGCTGCTGGTGATGTCGCCGCCCGTTCAGATCGAGCGCTACGAAGGTGTGCCGTGGGTCGAGATCGGCGTTCGGCTCCGAACGGAGGCGGACCCACGCACGATGCACGGGCTCGGCGCGGTGACCGCACGAACGATCGACGCCGCGCTGCGTGCATCGCCAGCGTGCGGAGGTGTCTGCGGTGCCCGCGTCGACGGCGACGGCATCACGATTCACGCCGGTGCGACGCCGGACGGCGCCGAGGCGGAGCTGTCGCGCATCTTCGAGGTCATCCGCGCGGCGGGTACGGAAGGGAGCGTCGAGCGCGAGGTGCGCTCCGCGGCGGCCGCCGTCGAGGCGCTCCGCTCCGATGATCGCCGACTCGTCTACTACGCGCTGATGCAGGTGCTGTTCGCGGGGCACCCGGCACAGAGGTCACCGTTGGGCGACGTCGTCGGCGTGTCGCGCGCGACGGCGGATGACGTGGCCGCGTTCGTGCGGCGCAACCTCGTCGGCGCGCGGGTGTCGATCCGCATGGCCGGCGCGCTGGACGACGCGGCGGCGGCGTGGGCACCGAACCTCGAAGCCGGCGCGCCCGTCACGAGCACCGTCGCCGCACCGAAGTCGGTGGAGCGGGTGCGCGTCGTGGTCGTCGACAAACCCGACCGCGACCGCGTGCAGCTCGCGATCGGGTGGCCCGTTGACGACAAGGACGCCGCGGCCCTGGAGATCGCACGCCTCGCGTGGGGCGGCACCGTCGACAGCCCCCTCGCTCGGCTCGCCCAGGAACGCGACGCCACCGCGGTGGCGCAGCTCGTCCGTCGACGGGGAGCGACAGCGGCGGTCGTCGAGCTCACTGGCTCCGAAGCCGAGACCCCCCAGCTCCTCGACGCGGTCCTTGCAGCGCGCCGCACCGTGAAGCAGCGCGGCCTCGGCGACGACGCGCTGCAGCGCGGTCGGACGGCCTTCGAAGTCCGACGCGCCCTCGCAGCGCGCGACGCCGCCGCCTGGGTTCACGAGGGCCCGGCGGCGCCAGCCGACGCCCCCGACGCTCGACGCGAAAAACGCGGGGTACGCGCGCTCGTGCGCGGCGAGGGCCTCGTCGCGGTGGTCCTGGCGAGCGCGACCCCCGAGCTGCTGGCCCGCCTCGCGGCGCTCCCTCAGGTCGACGAGGTCGCGGTGTTCGCCTACGACCACCTCTGAGCCTCGCACAACTGTACTTTCGGACACCTGTCTCAGAACGAGCCCCTTGCAGGGTTGAGTAAGATAATGACGTATCGTTGTCACACGCGCGGGACGTGACACCACACACAAGAGCGGCGTGCGTTGCGGCACGTCGAGCCGACAGCTTTGGACCCGGGGCCCGGCCTCGATGTGGAGGGGTGCACGTGGAGCGTGCGCCTTCAACGGAGACGTACGTTTTGACGAAGACAACCATCCGAAATGGCGCGACGGCGCTGGCGGGCGCGCTGCTCTTGGCAGCCTGCGGAAACAGCTTGGACACGACGACCGCGAGCGCAGGGCTCGAGGGGTTCGTGATCGACACAAACGGCGCGCGCGTCGCGGGCGCCGAGGTCGCGCTGGCGATCGGCAACGTGCCGGTCACGCCGTCGGTGCTGACGGACGACGTGGGCGGGTACACGCTCCTCGACGTCCCCGTCGACCGCGTTCGGACGGCCCTGGAAGCGGGCGAAGAGATCACCCTCACCATCCACACGCCGCGCGAGGACCGCGCGCCCTTCGGCACGTTCGAGGGTGACCGCGTCCACCTCACGCCGATCTCGCTCCGCCAGTTCGCGAAGCTCGAGAACCTGAACGCCGACGAGCTGCTCACGGTGCGCAGCGCGGTGGTCCCGCTCCAGTCCGCGGGCCACGCGATCACCGAAGAGCTGATCCGCGACGGCGGTCGCCTCACCTGGAAGTTCGAGGACTCGCCGGTCGGTGACTTGGAGGTCACGCTCATCGTCGCGCCGGGCTCGATTCACCTCGAGGCCGACGACCCGCAGATGGAGATCACGCTGACGCCGATCGACCCCGAGTGGGCGCCGATGCAGATCCCGGACGGTGGCTACGGTCCGCTGTGGACGATTCAGCCCCGCGGCGTGACGTTCGATCCCCCCGCGCAGGTCGAGTTCTCCGGCGCGCGCATGCCGCTGCTCGGCACGACGCCGCCCGACGTCGGCTCCACGTTCGAGCTCTTCGGCGCGAGCCTCGAGCAGGGCTGGCAGCTCTTCGGTGACGTCGAGCTCACCGCGTTCGACGGCATGAACGTCACGCTCAAGAGCGTCGGCGGCATCATCCACCAGGGCGCCTGGGGTCACGTCTTCGCGAACGCGACGACCGACGCCGGCGTGCTCATCACCTGCAAGGACTACAACGAGAACCCCGTGAAGTGCGCGGTGTTCGACGACAACTACTCGTCCGAGCTGCGCAACGGCTGGGTCGCCTGGGAGCAGCGCGACTACAACAACCAGCACCACCCCATCTACTTCACGGACATCGAGCCGGTGTGCTCGGGCTGCACGAACATCGGCGCGCCGTACGCGCAGATGGCGATGGGTCTGAACATCTGCAACAAGGCCGCGGACCAGCAGGACTGCCTCGACAACCCGGGCGCCTACGCGTCGATGGTCGGGCTGCGCGCCATCCGCCTGTGCGAGAGCACGTTCGGGACGTCGACGAATCTCGCGACGCGCATCGACCACGCCCTGAGCGTCTCCGACCTCTACGACTGCGCGTTCAACTGGAACAGCTCGGTGTGCTCGAACGCGGGCACGATCATCTACGAGACCGCGGACGTCGGCTTCGCCGCGCAGCCGCGCAACTTCTCGTACGGTGCGCTGTTCTACTTCCCGCCTTGCCCGGAGTGATCGGATGAAGCGTCTCCTCGTGCTCGGCCTCTTCGCCGCGACGGCGTGCGGTGGTGCTCCGGAAGGAGCACTCACCCTCGGTACCGGCGTGCAACGATTCGACCCGCTCCTCGACGGCGCGTCGCTCGAGATCGTCGCCGGAATCCAGGGCGGTTACCACGCGACGCTGTCGCTCAAGGCGGAGGGGATCGAGCCCGGGGAGGCGGGTCGCTTCAACGACACCAACCCCGTCATCGACTTCGACGTCTACGCGGACGGGGAGCGGATCGACGTCTCCGAGCCGCTCGCGTTCGGGTTGTCGCCCGAAGAGGACGCGACCTACGTCGGCCTCGGTCGGCGCGTCGTCCTCGCCAACGAAGCGGTCGAACCGCTGGAGTCGATGCAGGGCGTCCCGCTGACCGTCGAGGTCTTCCTCGAGGACATGCACGGCACCGCCCTCACCGCGCGCGCGGAGGTCATCGCCGCGCCCTACCTCGACTGACCGCGTTTCTCTCCTCCCCCGGTTGATGCCATGCTGGCCGCGTTGCTCGCGGCCCTCCCCTTCGCGCTCCTCGCGAGCGCCGCCCCGGACTGTGCATCGCTCGACGACGCGGCTCCGACCGTGCTCGTGACCGTCGCGGCGGACTCGGGGCTGGCGGCCGCGGTGCCTGCGGTCGAGCGCGCGGCGCGGAGCACGACGAACGCCTGGGTCGACCCGGCGACCACGCGAGCGATCCTCGTCCGCGAGGGCGGCCACGAAGGACGCGCAGCGGCGCTGCTCGACGCCCGAAGCCTCGTCGCCCGCGCGGAGGAGCGCTTCCGCGAGCTCGAGACCGAGGAGGCGCTGCAGATCATCGCCGAAGCGACGTCGAAGCTCGCGGCGATCCACGCGCAGCCGGGCGCAGTCGAGGTGCTCGCCCACGCACACTTCCTCGCGGGCGCAATCTACGTTGCGCGGGACCGCGTGGACGCCGCGCGGCGGCGACTGCTGCGAGCGCTGGATCTGAACCCGTCGATCGCCCCACCCCGCCACCGCTACAACCCGCGCGTGCTCGCGGAGCTCGAAGCCGCGCGCGCCGGGCTCCGCGAGGTCGGTCGGCTCGAGGTGCGGCTGGTCGGTACGCCCCAGGCGAGCTCGGCGACGGTCTTCCTCGACGGACGTGAGCGCGGCGGGACACCGCTGATCCTCGACGCGGTCGGCGCGGGGCGTCACCTCGTGCGCGTCGTCGCGCCGGGGCACTCCAGCTGGGTGCGCACCATCGCCGTAGATCCGGGGCGGGACGTCGAGCTCGACGTTCGACTCACCCGCGACCCCGAACTCGTGCGCATCGATCGCCTCGCCGAGGACCTCCGCGTGCAAGCCGGCGTCGGCGACACCCTCGCCCTCCTCGCCCGCCGCGCGCAGGTCACGCAGTCGGTGGTGTTGTTCGTGCACCTCGCCGACCGACGCTCGGCGGTGGGCACCGCGACCGTCAGCGTCGATGTCCGCACGTCCGGCGGCGGCTACGCGCGCGCGCCGACCGTCGACGCCGTGCCGGCGGCGATCGCCGCCGCGACCCGCTGCGCCGAGGGCCCCGCGCCGATCTTCGGCCCCGCGCCGATCATCATCGGCACCCAACCGGTCCGCACGGCGCCGGGCCGTCCGCTCACCCCACCGCCTCCGTTCTGGACCAAGCCATGGTTCTGGGCAGTGTGCGCGTTCGTGGCGATCGGCGTCTCCGGCGGCCTCGTAGCGACCCGCGCGAGCGGCGGGCCCCCGGAGTCCGTCGAGGTTACGCTGATCCCGCGCCCGTGAGTATGGGCGAGGCTGCGCCTCATACGCTCCAGGCTTGGCTGACCACGGGCGGCGCATCCTCGCGCCGGCAGCCGACAGCGGCCAGCCGGCAGCTTGGCTGCCACGATCGTTGCGCCGGCTATTTGGCCGGCTCGACTGAGCGACCTGCCGGCTGCTAGCTGCGATCTGCAGGCCCCTGCGTTCGCTCACGCGCCCAAGTCGGCCCTTTTGTCACGATTTGCCTGGAGCGGAGCGTGCACCGGACGCGCCATCGATCCGCGCGGCAGCGTCCATGCGCTCGAGAGCGAGGCGACCACGACGACTGCGAGCGGAAGTACGGCCGAACGCATCAGCCGCCCAGCTTCGCGAGGTGCCTTCGCACCACCTTCGCGTGGCGGCTGTTCGGCGCGAGCTCGAGGTGTTTCTCGAGGTCGGCCTTGGCCCTCGCGCTGTCCTTCTTCTCCACGAAACAAAGTCCGCGGCGGAGGTACGCGTCGGCGCGTGTCGGCTTCAGCAGGATCACCTTCGCGAAGTCCGCGATCGCGTCGTCGAGGCGGCCGAGCTCGACGTAGGTTCGGCCGCGCGCGTACAGCGAATCGGTGTCGCTCGGCTTCGCCTCGATCAGCCGATCGAAGTCCGCCTTCGCCGCGGCGTGGTCGCCGAGCTTCTGCAGCGTGCGGGCCCGGCGCCGGTACGCGGAGTAGAGCTTGCCGTCGAGCTCGATCGCCCGACCGAAGTCCGTCGCCGCCTCCTGGAACCGCTGCTTGAGGTAACGCGCCGCGCCGCGGTTCTCGAAGAAGAGCGCGTTGCGTCCGTCGCGCGCGATGGCGGCGTCGAAGTCCTTCAGCGCGCCGTCGAGATCGTGGCGCGCGAGCTTCACGTAGCCACGGTTGTTGAGCACCCCCGCGTTGTCCGGCTCGATCGCGTGCGCGGCGTCGAAGTCACGGAGCGCGCCCGTCGCATCACCCGCGGCCTGGCGGAGGAGGCCGCGACTGTTCAACGCGGCGACGAACTTCGGCTCGAGCTCGATCGCCTGCGACAACGCCGCGATCGCCCCCTTTTGATCCCCTCGCCGCTTGAGCGTCAGCGCGCGTTGGTAGTGCGAGGCCGCGAGCGCGCGTGCGTCGCGCTTGGGCGCCTCCGCCTCCGCCTCGGACTTGGTTCCTTCGACGGCCGCCGCGGCGGCGACGGTCTGCGGCTTCGGCTCGGCGGCCCGCACGACGCGGCACGTCTCGACGAGGCGCTCCGCGATCTGCGTGATCGCATCGAGCTCCTTCTTCGCCGCCTCGTAGTCACGCGACGCCAGCGCCGTCTCGGCGGCGAGCCAACGTGCGTCCAGCGGGCGCCCCTTGGAGAGCGCTCGCGCACGTTGCTCGCACTGCGCCTGCGCGGCGCGCGCCGTTTCGAGGTCGCGCCGGGCGGCGCGCTGCGCGGACGCGGCGGTGCGCTGGTCGGCGGGCTCGCGCGCGCGACGGACCATCGCGTTCGTGGACTCCAGCGCGCGTTGCGCGTTGCGCACCTCGACCTGGAGCGCGGCACGCGCGGTGGCGAACGCCTCGCGCGAATCGGTGGCCGCCTTCTGCGCGGCCGCCGCGGCGTCGCGCGCTCGGGTGTCCGGAGGAGGTGGAGGGGGCGGTGGGGGCGGAGGCGGAGGCGCCTCCTCCTTCACCGGCGGCGGGGGCGGAGGAGCCGGCTCGGGCTCGGGCGTCTTCGCCTCCGGGACCTCGTCCGGGATCTCGACGCGCTCCACGGCGGCGCCCGCCGAAGCGCCCGGGGGGGCCACGTCGAGCTTCGCGACCGGCGCGGCCTCCTCGAGCGGGACGCGCTCCAAGAACACGTACGCTGCAGCCCCCAAGCCCGCGATCAGCCCCACGCCGAGCACCCACGGAACGAAGCGCTTCGCGGACTTCTTCGCGCGATCGTTGCCGTTGTACGTGTCGCGGTACTCAGGGAGCTCGAGGCTCTCCTTGGACGGGAGCGGCGTGACCTCCTCGTCCGGATCGTAGAAGTCGCGGACGGTGTGTCCGCCGAGATCCGCGCTCTCGAGGGGGAGGTCCCCGCTCGGGAGATCGACCGGCGTGCGCTGGACGACCGTGCCCTTCCGCGCGATCTCCAGCGCCTCCAGGAACTCACGCATCGTCGCGAAGCGCAGCCGCGGGTCCAACGTGAGCGCGTCTTCGATGACCCGCACCACGGGCCCCGCGAGCGACGGCACGTGCTCCCACAACGGTATGTACTCTCCACGCGTGATCGCCCGAAGCACCTGCGGAACGTTCTTCCCGCGGAACGGCAAGAAGCCGGAGAGCGTCCGGTACAGGACGACGCCCATCGCCCACACGTCGACCGGCGGCCCGATGTCCGGCAGCCCGCGCGCCTGCTCCGGCGACATGAAGTGCGGCGTCCCGAGCACCACGCCGACCTGCGTCTGGCGCACCGCGTTCGGATCCGTCGACTTGACCACGCCGAAGTCGAGGAGCTTCGGCACGACGCGCCCCTGATCCTCGTGCAGATAGATGTTGCCGGGTTTGAGATCGCGGTGGACGAGGCCCGCGTCGTGCGCGACCGCCATCGCGTCCATGATCGGCGTCGCGATCTCCAACGTCTCGTCGAGCACGAGACGACGGCGCCCCTTCAAACGCTCCGCGAGTGACTGCCCGCGCAACAGCTCGAGCGCGAGGTACACCGCGCCGTCGTCGAGCTGCCCCATGTCGAGCACTTCGACGACGTTCGGATGCGCGAGCTGCACCGTCGCGCGCGCTTCCTTCATCAGACGCGTGACGTTCGCTTCGCTCGCGGCCGTCGTGTCGACGAGCTTCACCGCGACGCGACGTTCGGTGAGCACGTGCGTCGCCTCGAAGACGATCCCCGCACCACCGTGACCGAGGATCCCGTCGAGTCGATACCGACCGGCGATCGTCTCCCCGAGCCGTTCTGCTCCAGGTTGTTCGCCGTTGTCCTCGAGCTGCGTCATAGAAGGCCGGGGACCGGCCGCGGGGGGATGATCGCAAAAGCCGCCCGCTCGACCAACCCCGTCCGGCGGTTGCGTGCTACGGTGCGAGGTCGTGCGATGGAACGTCGCGTCAGCGCTCCTCCTCCTGGGCCTGGGGTGTGAGAGCCCCGTCCACCTCGACGAGGCGGAGAAGTCGCCTTTCGAAGCGACCTTGGAAGACCTCGCGAGTGATGACCCCGACCGGCGCATCCACGCGTCGGGGCGGCTGAGCCGACAAACACTCACCCTGCGCGAGCGCCTCCAGGCCCTGACCCACGCCGCCCTCCAGCCGGCGGCCGACACCTTCGATCAGGACGTCGGCGCTCAGCTCGTGCACGCGATCGGGCGGCAGCCGGACGACGACCTCCTCGAGCCGCTCGAACGCCTGTTCGACGACTACAGCCCGCTCGCCCGCGAGAGCGCGTTGGAGCTGATCGGATCGATGCGATCCCGCGCGGCGGCCGAGACCTGGATGCGCCTCGTCATCGCGCGCCTCGGCTCCGGACGTGTCCCCTACCTCGCGACCGGATCTCTGGACGACGAGCCGCGGCACCCCGAGGTCTTCCTGCCGACGGTCCTGCAATACATCGACGACCCGCAACATGGGTGGAACCTCGCTCTGCTCGGCCTGCACACCTGCAAGTCGGCGCCGTACGGCTCCCTGGATCTGTCGACGGCGGCGCCGGTGATCCTCGCGCGCTACCAACGCCACTACGACGCGCTCCGCTCGATGCAGTCGATGGCGAAGACCCACGACCGCTTCGAAGACGACACGTACGCGGAGCACCGCGCGTGGGCGTCCCTGCTGATCGACGTGATGGGGTGCTTTCAGCGTCGCGACGTGGACGCGGCGCTTCGTTCGGCGCTCGGTCTCCGCGACTCGCGTCTGAAGTACTTCGCGTTGTCGACGCAGCTTCGGCAGGGCGCGTACCTGAAGCGCAAACACGTCACGGACGTAGCGTCGAACCCGGAGACACGCGCGTGGTTGTTCGAAGCGTTGCGCGACGCGGGTCGCGTCGAGCTGATGCCCTCGCGTTACCTCGCGCAGGCGGCGCTCGCGGAGAGTGAGCTCGTGCGCTGGTTGATCCGTCCGAAGAACCTCGGGCGCGCGCCGGATCAAGTCGTGCTCGAGGATGTCGTCGAGCTCGACACGCACTCGAACATGGGGATCGTCGACTACTACGTCTTCCGCTTCCGTGTCTCGGAGCCGCACTGGGCGGCGGACCGCGGCTGGATGGCGGGGGTCGCGGGCGGGTACCGGCGTGACCTCGTCCCGACGACGGAGAGCGACGGCCAGGTCTTCTCGCGGTTCGAATCGATCGACGCGCGCGGCGCCGAAGACCACGTCGGGAACCTCGATGCGCTGTACCAGGCGTGGCGCGAAGGGGCCGAGACCTACGACTACGATTGAGCGCGTGGCAGCGTGGCCATCCGACGAGTCATCCGGTAACGTCCCCGGCTGGCGTCGACGATGACGAATCGTTCCGAAGCGGAGCTCAGGGCCCTCGGCAAGAAGCTGGCGGTCGAGCCGGAGTACAAGCTGCTGGAGCTCGACGGCTTCACCGCCGTGCGCGATCTCGCGAGCATCCAACGCTACGGCGTCGGTGATCTCGTTCGTGTCCCGCGCACCGTCGGCAAGTGCACGTTGGGTGTCGTCAGCGAGATCGAGCAGGGCGGTATCGTGTCGATCGTCGTGCGGTCCGTGGCGACGGGGCGGCTGTCGATCAAGGAGCTCGACACGACGTCGTTGATGGAGGCGAACCCGCTGAAGATCGGCGACTTCGTCTACCTCGACGGGAGCCCGTTCTGGGTCGCGGGGATCGATCCGGACGGTGAGATCCTCGTGCTCGGTCGCGCGGGTCGACGTGTCGATCCGAAGGAGTTCCTGGAGCGCCTCCGTGAGATCATCGAGGAGGACCACGAGGTCACGGTGCAGATCTCGCCGCAGGAGCGCGCGCGCATGGCGACGGAGCTGACGCCCTCGCGGCCCCTGTCGATGGCGCGCCCGATGGGGACGTCGCCGTACGTGCCGATCGAGTCGATCCTCCGCGCGGACTCCGGCTACGGCCTGATCGCCGGGAACAAGGAGACCGACACGGTCTACAACCTGCGCAGCCCCCTCGCGAGCGCGGCGCTGCACACCAACCGCGGCCACAACTACAAGAGCTGGAACGAAGACGGCGGCGCGCTGTTCGCGGACGCCGACGGGCGGTTGTTCCTCGGCGTCTTCGACCAGGCCGGCGGCGAAGGCAGCGACGAACACAACCGCGGCGCCGCGTCGGCGCTCGCGGCGGAGATGTTGTTCGCGGAGATGCAGCAGGTCGCGGAGCAGCGCGGCGGCTACGACGAAGCGGAGGCGGCGCTCGTGAAGGCGGCGCAGAAGGCGCACGTGGCGATCGTCGCGCGCGGTCGCGGCGAGGTGACGACGTTCGTGGGCGCGATGATCGATCACGAGATCGCGGTCATCGTGAACATCGGCGACTCGGGCGCGATGCACTTCTCGTCGCGCGGCAAACACCTCCGCAGCACCGAAGCGCAGGGCGTCGGTCGGGTGCTGCTCGAAGGCCTGGGGATGCTGCGCAAGCGCAGCTTCGAGCACCAGGCCTACCGCTGGGGCGTGCAGACCGGCGACTACCTCATCTTCGGCTCCGACGGCCTCCTCGACTCCCGCCTCACCGAAGCCGAGCTCGGCCAAGTGCTCGTGCGCGCCGGCGGCGCCGCAGAGGCGACGCGCGCGCTACGCGACGTGGTGAGCGAGCGCATGAAGACGAAGGAAGGCAAGCCGGACAACCTCACCGTGTTGGTGGTCCGCGTCGGCGAGCGGAACGTCTGATCCTCACCAATCTTCCGCGTCGTGATCCTCGCCGTGGCACGTGCCGCTGCAAGTCACGTTGCGGGTGATCGTGCCGGACGCGAACGCGAGATCCGGCGTTCCGTTCACGTGCAGCATCGGGCCGACGATCGCGCTGGCGTCGTCGACGGTGGCGGCGTGGCAGTCGCTGCAGTCGACGCCCTCGCGCAGGTGGTCTTCGTGCTCGCCGCTCATCGTGCTCCAGGCGTCGCGGCCGGAGATGCGGCTCGGGTGGCAGCTGTCGCAGAGGCGGGCGCCGTCGTTGCGGGCGGCGGAGCCCGTCGCGCGGCCGTTGCCGTGGCAGTAGAGGTTGTCGCACGTGCCGTCGGCGTAGGTCCCCTCCGGCGAGAGGCCCTGTTCGAAGCGCACCTCGGCGACGCCCCGAACCGCGTCGCCGAAGATGTGGTTCGTGGAGAGGACGTCCTCGGGTTTGGTGTGGCAGGTCGTGCAGTCGTACGGCGGGTGGCGCGCGCCGACGACGTGCTCCGTGTGCGGCGCGAACGTGAGCGCGATGTAGTCGGTCACACCGTTCAGGTCGCGGGGCGGCGCGCCGGTGTCGTCCGCGGTCCCGCCGTGGCAGAAGGTGCACGTCGTCCGCCAGCCTTGGGTGTGGCAGTCGTCGCAGCTCGGGCCGACGCCTCCGGTGAGGTCGACGCCGTGGCAGTCGCGGCAGTCTTGTTCGCCCTTCTTGAGGTCCGGGCCGTGGACCTCGGGGAGCGCGAAGTCGTCCGGATGGTAGCGCTCGGGCTCGACCACCTCGCCGGGCTCGCAGTCGAAGGACGCGCCCTCGGCGATCCAGCGTTCGACGAGGCCGACCCGATCGGCGTCGAGCATTCCGCTCGGGGGCATGATGCCGCCGGCCGTCCCGCACATCTTCTGGAGCACGAGTGACCCGGCCGGGTCGGCGGGGACGACGTAGCGGCCGTCGAGGAGGGCTTCGAGGGCGTCGAAGGTCAGGTCGGGGACTTGGCCGCCGGGGCGGTGGCAGCCCGTGCAGGACGGGCCGAACACCTGGGTCTGGACCGAGCAGGCCGTGGCGGCCGCGTTGGGGTCGAAGGTCGGGCCCGCGCCTCCGTCGTATTCGCCGGGCGCGAGGCCTTGGGCGAAGCAGCCCCCCAAGAGGAGCGCGAACCAGGGCGTTCGAAGGTGCATGGTCGTCCGTCCCTACGTCTCGGACGGTGACGGGAGCGAAGCAAAAGAAAAAAACCCCACGGTCTTCCTTGACGGGTCTCGCGAAGGTGAATAAACAGGCGCCGAGTTTAGCAGCCACCCACCCCGGGTGGCTAAACCGGCGCTGAAAAGCGCCTCATATCGAACATTTGGAGGTTGAGATGGCAAAGTTTCGTCCCCTACACGATCGCCTGTTGGTGAAGCGCGTCGAGGCGGAGGAGAAGTCGAAGGGCGGGATCATCATCCCCGATTCGGCCAAGGAGAAGCCCATCGAGGGGCTCGTCGTCGCGGTCGGCAACGGCAAGGCGCTCGACGACGGCAAGGTCCGCGCGTTGGCGGTCAAGGAGGGCGAGAAGGTCCTCTTCGGCAAGTACAGCGGCACCGAGATCAAGGTCGAGGGTGTCGAGCACGTCATCCTCCGCGAGGACGAGATCCTCGGCGTCCTCGAGTAGTCGCTCCCACGCAGCGACCGCTCCTCTGAGAAGAAAAGAAAGGGTTCCAACACAATGGCAGCCAAAGAGATTCACTTCGACATGCACGCCCGCAGCGAGATCGCGCGCGGCGTGAACGCGCTCGCGAACGCCGTGAAGGTGACGCTCGGTCCGAAGGGCCGCAACGTCGTCATCGAGAAGTCGTTCGGCGCTCCGCTCGTGACCAAGGACGGCGTGACCGTCGCCAAGGAGATCGAGCTCGAGAACAAGTTCGAGAACATGGGCGCGCAGATGGTCAAGGAAGTCGCTTCCAAGACCTCCGACAAGGCCGGCGACGGCACCACGACCGCGACCGTCCTCGCGCAGAGCATCTACACCGAGGGCCTCAAGCTCGTCGCGGCCGGCCACGACCCGATGGAGCTGAAGCGCGGCCTCGAGTGGGGCGTGCAGCAGATCGTCGCCGAGCTCCACAAGTTCGCGAAGGACTGCAAGACCAAGAAGGACATCGCGTCGGTCGGCACGATCTCCGCGAACGGCGACACCACGATCGGCGACATCATCGCCGAGGCGATGGACAAGGTCGGCAAGGACGGCGTCATCACGGTCGAGGAGGCGAAGAGCCTCGAGACCACGCTCGACTTCGTCGAGGGCATGCAGTTCGACCGCGGTTACCTCAGCCCGTACTTCGTGACGGACGGTGAGCGCATGGAGGCGATCCTCGAGGATCCCTTCATCCTCCTCAACGAGAAGAAGGTCTCCACGATGAAGGACCTCCTCCCCGTGCTGGAGCAGGTCGCGAAGGCCGGCCGCCCGCTGCTCATCATCGCCGAGGACGTCGACGGTGAGGCGCTCGCGACGCTCGTCGTGAACAAGCTCCGTGGCACGCTGCAGGTCGCGGCCGTCAAGGCCCCGGGCTTCGGCGACCGCCGCAAGGCCATGCTCCAGGACATCGCGATCCTCACGGGTGGTCAGGTCGTCAGCGAGGACCTCGGCATCAAGCTCGAGAACATCACGCTGAAGGACCTCGGCACCTGCAAGCGCGTCACGATCGACAAGGACAACACCACGATCGTCGACGGCGCGGGCAAGGACGCGGACCTCCAGGCGCGCATCAAGCAGATCAAGGCGCAGGCCGAAGAGACCAGCAGCGACTACGACCGTGAGAAGCTCCAGGAGCGCCTCGCGAAGCTCGTCGGTGGCGTCGCGGTCATCAACGTCGGTGCGGCGACCGAGGTCGAGATGAAGGAGAAGAAGGCGCGCGTCGAGGACGCGATGCACGCGACCCGCGCGGCCCGCGAAGAGGGCATCGTCCCCGGCGGCGGCGTGGCGCTCATCCGTGCTCGCAAGGTGCTCGACAACCCGTCGCTCACGCCCAGCCAGAACGCTGGCGTGCAGCTCCTCTGGCGTGCGTGCGAAGAGCCGCTCCGTCAGATCTCGAGCAACGCGGGCCAGGAAGGCTCCGTGGTCCTCGACAAGGTCGCCTCGTCCGAGGGTGCGCACGGCTTCAACGCCGCCACCGAGAAGTACGAGGACCTCGAGGCCGCCGGTGTCATCGACCCCACGAAGGTCGTCCGCACCGCGCTCGAGAACGCCAGCTCGGTGAGCTCGCTCCTTCTGACGACCGAGGCGCTCGTCGCCGAGAAGCCGAAGAAGGAAGAGCCCCACAGCCACGGCGCGCCCGACATGGGCGGCATGGGCGGCATGGGCGGCATGGGCGGCATGGGCTTCTAAGGAACGCCTAGGACCGGCGGGGCGCAGTGCGCCCCGCTCGCCTTCGAAACCCCGCGCGGGCCTCGGCCTTCGCGGGGTTTTCGTTTTTCGAAACCTCCGCGCGATCCCTCAGTTTTGACAGCGCCGCGAGGGCATAAACTCGGAAAGCGTCGAGATCCGGGCCGGGCATCTAGCCCTCGTCTTCTGGAGCTACACGAACACCTACGGGCAGCGCGATGAATGAGCGTCGCGGCTTTGCGCCACGCGTCATCTCGTTCCTCGGCATCGCATCGTGATGAGCTTGGGGGCGTGTCTCGGGTCGATCTCACCGCAGTGGACGTCGAGCACCTCGAGACCGTCGCTCATGTTACGGCTCGAGCCGATCGAGTAGCTTCTCCGCCTTCCTCAGCAAGCGCTCGCGACGCGGCAGGAAGACGCTCCTGACCCAGTCCTTGTGGGGAGGCGCCACGCGTCCGTTCTGGATCTTGTCGTTGAAGAGCGGACGGAACCCATGCCAGTGCGCGTGCGCCCCCGTCTGGAGGTACTCGTGCGCCCTGCGGATCTGGCTCTCGAGGTCGGCGATGCGGGCGAGGATCTTCTGCTTCGTGGGGCCTGTCTGCGTCATGGCGGTACATCCGGAGTCGTCGAGTAAGGGGCGCAGTTCCGCCGCTGGCTCTGGGACGCGAGCGAAGCGGCAACCGGTGGGTCGGCATGGATCCCGACCGAGGGCGTGCCGTGCCTGCTCGGTCTGAGGCCGTCGTTGTGGTGGTGGGGCACATTAGATAGACCCGAACGCACCTGTCCATCAGCGCAGCCTGGATGGCGACCCGTCCCGCGGGAACGACGCGATGACGGCGTCGAGCTGCGGGGGCGAGGATGCCGAGGCGTCCGTGGCCGAGGACGCCAACCGCCGGGTTCGGTGAGCCGCCGGTCAGAACCCGTAGACCGTGTAGCGAAAGAACGCGGCGGCCCAGGATCCGATGCGCGGCGGGAACCGGACCTCGAGGTAAGCTGCGGTCCGATTCGTCGTGACCTTCACGGGCGGATTCACCGACACCACCTGCGGGTTGCTCGACGCGCCCGTCGAACTGGCCCAGGGGCCGCACACCCTCGGTCCGCCGGGACCGCGGTAGCAGATCCGAGCGTCGAGATCGTCTTGCGCGTGCGAGTCGACGACCTCCAGCTCCACGACGTTGATCTTGTGGACGGGTAGCGTGGCAACGCCGGTCAGTATCGGGCAGAGAGCGGTCCTCTGCGATGGCTGCTCGTTGACGTACGCGCCGGTCAGCGCCGCACGGGTGATGCCGGAGCTCGTACCCCCGACCCCATCGTCTTGGCAGACGGCGATCGGTGCGTACGACGCGCTGGGCGTCTGCGCCGCGGCCACGGTTGTATCGAATAGCGCGAAGCCGACACAGAGAAGCGCTGCGCCGAAGGAGGCGCACTGATGTCTGTTCATAGCTGGACTGTACCAGCCCCTGGTACGCTGCTTCGATGCAGCGCTCACTCCGCGTCCTCGTCATCGCCACATGCCTGCTGACCTTCGCCGCCTCGACCGCGGAGGCCTCGAAGGACGACGACCTGATCGCTGCGGCCTTCGCCCACGATGCCGACCGCGTTCGGGCGCTGCTCGCCAAGGGAGCCGATCCGGACGTCCACTGCGAAGTCGGCATCCCGGGCGAGGACGTGCGGGTGGTCGAGGTCCACGTGGAGGTGGAGAGCCACCTCGAGGAGCCGACGCTGGTGGAGGTGCAGGACCAGGTCCCGATCTCCGCGGACGCCAATGTCCGCGTGCGCCTGATGAAGACCGAGCCGCGTGACGCGCGCCTCGACGACGTGTCCGGCGTCCTGACGTTCGAGCTGCACCTCGGACCGAAGGGCCGCGCGGACGTGATGCTCACGTACGAGATCGAGAGCCCGAAGGACTACGCGATCTCGGAGGCGCTGCACTCATGAGCGTCGGCCGCATTCGCGAAGCGCGCCTGTTCACGGACCGCGCAGAGCTCACCCGCTCGGTCGAGGTCAGCGGTGACGAAGCGGCGGCGGGCGTGGCCTTCGACGGGTTGGCCGTCGACCTCGACGCCGCCACGGTGCGCGCCGCGGCGTGGGTGCTCTCCGACGAACACGCCACGGCGTCGCGTGTGCGCAGCGTCGTCGTCGAACCGGAGTACGAGCAGTTCGAAGAAGGGCGCCTCGACAAGATCCAGGAGGAGATGAAGGAGATCGACGTCGAGCTCGCCTCGCTCGCCGACGCCGAGAACACGGAGGAGCATGCGACGTCGCTGATCGATCGCTACGCCACGCTCGCGATGGAGGATCTCTCGGCGGACTGGCTCTCGGAGACGCCGCACCTCGACCGTTGGACCGAGACGTTCGACCACCTCCGCAAGACACGTTCGCGGCTCGCGAAGGCGCGTGCGATTCGCCGTGAGGATCGAAAGCGGTTGCAGCAGCGCCTCGCCGATCTCCTCGCGGAGGAGCGACGGGTGGAGCGCCCGACCCGCGTCGGGTCGCGGGTGCGCGTCGTCGTGGACTGTCCGAAGGATGCGAAGTCGCGCGTGCAGATCGATCTCGCGTACTTCACGCAGCGCGCGCGTTGGTCGCCCGGTTACGACGCTCGCTACGTCCCTGCGAAGGGCAACGACCCGGAGCACGTGCACCTCGCGCTCGTCGCGATCGTGAGTCAGACGACGGGCGAGGACTGGGAGGACGTGCAGATCGTGGCGACGACCGCCCCGCCGCCGGTCCTGCACGACGCGCCGCAGCTGTCGAAGGTCGTCCTGCGCGGGTCGAAGCGTGGCGGCGGCGACTCGAGCTTCGCGGCGGTGATGGACTCCAACAGCGCGGCAGCGATCGAGCTGCACGCGCCGAACCTCATGACCGTCGCGTCGCGGCTGCAGCCGACGCGGGTGCTCCTCTACGAGGAGATGCTGCTCGCGAACGCTCACATCGAGATCACGCCGCGGCGCCGACCGGTCGCGACGCGCGTCGCGGAGGTGACCAACGACAGTCGCCGGGTGCTGCTACCCGGGCGCGTGAGCATCTTCGACGGCCCCGGGTACGCGGGGCAGACGATGATGGAGCGCGTGGAGCCCGGCGAGAAGTTCTCGCTGCCGCTGGGCGTGGAGCGCACGGTGCGGGTGCGCCGAGCCGCGAAGATGTCGTCGCACAAGAGCGCGATCGTCGGGACGCTCAGCCACACCTTCGAGGTCTCGACCTGGCTCGAGAACCTCGCGGACGATCCAATCGAGGTGCTGCTGCTCGAGCGCATCCCGGTGAGTCACACCGACGACACCAACGTGAAGCTCCTGAACGCAGAGCACGGGCAGGAGGTGAATCCGGACTCGGGGCTATCGCGGCTCCTCGTGCGCCTGGACGGGCGCGGCCGTCGCGAGGTCTCGACGATGTTCCGGGTGACCGCGCCGCGGGGCTTCGAGGTCAGCGAGCCGCGCGGTCGCTCCCGGTGATTCGTCGAGTTGCGGCCTCGGTCGCGATGACGGTACGAAGAGTGACGCCATGCGTCGATTCATCCCCGTCGCGCTCCTGCTCCTCGCTGCTTGTGACTGTGGCTCCGGCCCCGGCGGCGGCGGAGATGGTGACGGCGGCGTCGTGCTCGACGACGACGTCACCGGGATCCGCATCAGCCCCGAAGCCGTCACGCTGACGATCGACGGGGTGACGTCCGGTCAGCAGGCGTTCACGGTCGAGACGATCGCGCCGACGCCCGAAGACGTCACCGCGGGCGCGACGTTCGAGCTGTCCGACCGGATGGTGGGCCGCATGGACGGCGCCACGTTCATCAGCGGCCTCGCCGGCGGCGAGACGATGGTCACCGCGCGCGTCGGGAGCTTCTCGGCGAGCGCGATGGTGACGGTGGTGGTGGAGCAGGTGATCGAGGTGCAGCCCCCTGGGACGCCGATGCTGCCGCCCAACCCGGGCGATGTATTCAGTGGAACGACGGACGACGCGGGGCGCGCGCCTACGCTCGTCTATCCGAACGACGGCGTGATCTTCCCGCCGAACCTCGGGCGCGTGGAGATTCACTTCCTGCCCGGCGACGGCAACGACCTCTTCGAGATCCGCTTCGCGGCCAACGGCCTCGACGTATTGGTCTACACGCGGTGCGAGTCGCTGGGACGCGGCTGCCTGTACACGACGAGCCCGGACGTGTGGACGCTGCTGTCGAACACCGCGCGCGGCGTCGCGCCGATCGAGATCACCGTGCGCGGGACGTCGGAGGGCGACGACACGAGCGGGACGTCGGCGACGTTTGCGATGAACATCGCGCCGGTCGACGTCATCGGCGGCATCTACTACTGGACGACCTCGAACGGCACTTCGATCATGCGCGTCGACTTCGGTGACCCGGATCAGACGCCGGAGCGCTTCTATCCGTTCTCGGGCGGCGGGTGTTACGGCTGCCACGCGGTGTCGCGCAACGGGCGCCGCATGACGCTCAGCCAGAACGGGCAGAACGACGGCCGGTTCACGGTGATCGACGTGGAGGCACGCGCGGAGCTGACGCCAATCTCGGACGATCGCCGCGAGCAGTTCCAGTCCTGGAACCCGGACTCGAATCAGTTCGCGGCGATCTACGGCGACGGCAACCCGCCGGACACGAACATCCGTATCCGCGACGGCAACAACGGTGACGTCATCGAGTCGATCCCGCTCGGACACGAGCCGACGCACCCGGACTGGTCGCCGCGCGGCGACCGCATCGCGTACACGAAGGTGACGCGACACCAGACTTCGCAGCGTCCGGGGCGCGGCGGGATCAGCTACGTCGAGGCGCTGAATGGTGGCGGGTGGAGCGCGCCGATCGATCTCGTACCGGAGGCCGACGGCTTCAACCGCTACTACCCGGCCTACGCGCCCGACGCGCAGTTCCTGGTGTACTGCGAATCGATCTGCCCGAACGGCGAGATCTACGACGGCAGCTGCGACGCCGACGCCGACGAGATCGCCAAGCTCTGGGCGGTCCCGGCCGACGGCGGCACCCCGATCCGCCTCGACCGCGTGAACGCCCCGGGCGTCCGCGACGAGGGCAACGAGGACCTCTCGAACACGTTCCCGAAGTGGGCGCCCTTCGTCGACGCCAAGAACCGCGACGGCAGCGGTCGCCTCATGTGGTTCACGTTCTCCTCGCGCCGCCAGTACGGCCTGCGCTCCCCGAGCGGCAGCAACCAGCTGTTGTGGATGACCGCGCTCGACCCCGACGCGATCCTCGCCGGCGAAGACGGCAGCTACCCGGCCTTCGCCCTCCCCTTCCAGGACCTCGACACGTCGAACCACATCGCCCAGTGGACCACCCGCATCGTCCCCCCGAGCGACGGCGGCATCGACCCCGGCAACCCGGGCGACGGCGGCCCGATGTGCAAACAGATCGGCGATCGCTGCGAGCCCGCGCAGAACGAGTGCTGCGCAGGCCTCACCTGCGTGGAGAACGGCCCGGGCACGTTTGTGTGCCGCCCGGACGTCTAGGCTGAGGCCGGTCGCGTCAGCGACCGGTCCGAAGACTGTGCCAAGCCGTCCCGCGGAGCGGGCCGGCGTTATGGTCTAGGAGGCCGTAGCAAATTTGGTTTGAGGTTCGTTGGAGGTGACGCGCGACTGAATCTTCCGCGCGTCCCGCATCAGGCCGCTACGGCGAGCGCTCGGAAGAGCTTGAGCAAGTTGTGCGTCGTGCTGACGAGTGACCATTCACCGATGGCCTTCTCGATCCCTCGAAGGAGGAATCGCCGAAATCCACGTGGCTCCTTGATCTGCCCGAAGACTGGTTCGACCACCGCCTTCCGCCGCGCGTAGGCGCGCCGTCCTTCTGGAGCGCGAAGAGCGCGCATCATCCGCGGGCGCGGTGACTGGTTCGTCGGGTCGTTGATCTCGGCCTCGGTCGGAGGATGACGTTTCGGCACGTTCACGAAGAGCTGGGTGCCGACGTCGTCGCCAAGGTTCGGGACGGACTCCCTCCAGTAGCCCGCATCGGCCGTGGTGACATCGGGTGCGCGCCCGCAGTTGTCGACGACCTGGCGGAGGACGGGATCGAGATTGGCCGAATCCGGTGACTGGTTGGAGACGGCGTGAGCGACGATCACCTGATGCTCCCCGTCGACGGCGAGCTGACAGTTGTAGGCCTGAAGGAATGTCGAGTTGCGTTCCATGATGCGGCTGTCGGGGTCGGTGAAGTTGCGTTGGGCGTCAGGTTTCGGTGTGCCGTCGGTCGAGCTTCGGGGCCGATGTTTCTTCAGGCCCTGCCGTGTGGTGGGGGAAGGCGGTTCGTCATCGTCGTCATCTCGACCGAGCTGCTCCTGGGCCTCCTTCAGCCGGTTCTTGGCTTGGGTCTGGACGCGCTTGCGAGTCGCCGGTTCCTCGTGGCGATGTGCGTTTGCGAGCGTGCGTTCGGTGACCTCTTCGACGTGAGCGAGCCGGCCTTGGCGTGCTTCGCGTTCGAGGGCCTCCTTCGCTTCGCGAATCTTCGCGAGGCGATCCTCGCGGCGCTTCAACTCCGCGGGTAGGTCGAGCGGATCGATGCCCTCGCCGTACTTTGCGTCTTCCTGGTTGTCGGTTTGCTCGGCCAACTCCATGAGGTCGCTGATCTCGTTGAGGAGACGATCTTCGTCCTTCTTCATTCGGTCGTAGCTCATCGCTTTGTGTTTGCTCGCGTTGGCTTGGATCTTCGAGCCATCGATCGCGACGTGACCGAGCTTCACGATGCCGGCCTTCTCACAGAGTCGGAGGACTTGGAGGAACAAGCCTTCGAGCTCGCGCAGATGATCGCGACGAAAGGCGGCGACGCGCGTGAAGTGCGGATGGCACTCGCCGGCGATCACGCGAAACGGAACGTCCTCGTAGGTCGCGCGTGCGATGCGCCGCGAGGAGAAGACGCCGGTGCAGTAACCGTAGAGGAGCAGCGCGACCATGAGGTCGGGCGCGTAGGGGCGTGCGCCGCGGGCGTCTTTGCTCTGCGTCGCAGCATGGAACGCTCTGAGGTCGAGCTCCGCGACGACATCCAAGATGAAGTAGGCGAGGTGGCCGTCGGGCAACCAGTCCGATGGCGACGGCGGAAGGAGATGCGACTGCATCGGCGACCACGGTTTGTAGGACTTCACATCAGCACGAGATCACGACGATGCAGGCGTTGGGATCGGGCAACACGTCCAGCGGAGCGCAGACATCGGGCGCGGCGATTCCGACAGCCGGACCGCCCCGCCGA
>JAVJQW010000015.1:0-155778 GCA_040218735.1 Deltaproteobacteria bacterium | reverse complement strand
CCTGCGTCAGTGATTGCTTGCGTATGTCGCGAGCCGAGTTTCGTGCCTGGTGCCCGCGTGAGGAGGGCGCATACCGGGCGTACGCAACCGACGAGAGCCGAAGGCGGCGCGGGCAGCAGGCGCGAAAGGCGGCCGCGAGATACGCAAGCAATCACTGACGCAGGTGACTAGCAGCGTCAGTCGGACGCCGGCTTCGTCCGGGCCTCGACCGGGCCCTCGAGCTCGAGCTGGCCGGCCTTCAGCTTGCCGACCAGCCGCGCGCCATCCACCGTGAACCCTGCACCCTCGACGCGGACGGTGCCCTCCGACTGCAGGTCGTCCTCGGCGGCGCGGTAACGGATGACGTCGGTGGTCATCACGCGGCCTTCGTCGTCGACCAGCCGCACGCCGCCGGACATCCGGACCGTGCGCGCACGGAGGTCGGCTTCGGCGCGGGGCGCGGTGATGACGGCGCGAGGCTCGGGGCCTTCACCGAGGACGCGTGCGGTGGCTTGTTCGCCCTCCACCTTCCCGGTCTCGCGATCCACGACGGCGCGCTCGAGGTGGGTGGAGGAGGCGAGATCGTCGTGCTCGAAGCGATCCACGACGACGCCTTCGAGGCGCGCGCGGTGGTCCGATTCGGGGGGAGGCGTCGGTGACGGCGGCAGCGTGCAGCGCGCGAGCGCCGCGACGAGGAGACAAACCCGGAAGTCGTGGGGCCCCACGGGCGCCATGCTACCCGAATCCGCGTTCGAAACGCCTTGAGTCTTTGAGCGAACCGGAGGATGTATCGGGCCGAGATGACTACCGCGCCGACCGATGTCGTACCGATGCCGAAGGGCAACCGTCCGTCCCGGGATCTCGAATCCGCCGTCATTCGCTTCACGGGTGACTCCGGCGACGGGATGCAGCTGACGGGTAACCAGTTCACGAACACGTCCGCCGTGGTCGGCAACGACCTCGCGACGTTCCCCGACTTCCCCGCGGAGATTCGCGCACCGGCCGGTACGACGTTCGGTGTCTCGGGCTTCCAGCTCAACTTCGCGTCGAGGGACATCTACACGCCGGGTGACCGCCCGGACGTCCTCATCGCGATGAACCCGGCCGCTCTGAAGGTCAACATCGAGGACCTGAAGGACGGCGGCATCCTGATCATCAACAAGGACGCCTTCACGAAGGCGAACCTCGACCGCGCCGGCTACACCGAGAACCCGCTCGAGACGGGTGAGCTCGACAAGTACCGCACGTTCCTCATCGACATTACGACGCAGGTCGAGACTTCGTTGAAGGAGACCGGGCTGTCGTTCAAGGAGATCGGGCGCGCGAAGAACTTCTGGACGCTCGGGCTGCTGTACTACCTCTACAGCCGTCCGCTCGAGCACACGCTCGCGTTCATCGACACCAAGTTCAAGAACAAGGACGCCATCGCCGAGGGCAACCGGCTCGCGCTGAAGGCCGGTTATCTGTACGGCGAGGTCTCGGAGATCTTCCAGGAGACGTACGAGATCAAGGCGGCGACGCTGCAGCCCGGCACGTACCGCAACATCACCGGCAACGTCGCGACGGCGTGGGGCGCGGTGGCCGCGTCGAAGAAGGCGGGCATCCCGCTCTTCTACGGCAGCTACCCGATCACCCCGGCGTCGGACGTGCTGCACGAGCTGTCGCGCCACAAGAACTTCGGCGTGAGCACGTTCCAGGCGGAGGACGAGATCGCGGCGGTGGCGTCGACGATCGGCGCGTCGTTCGCGGGTCAGCTCTCGATCACCGGCTCGTCGGGTCCCGGCGTCGCGCTCAAGGGCGAGGCGATCGGCCTGGCGGTCTCGACCGAGCTGCCGATGGTCATCCTGAACGTGCAGCGCGGCGGTCCGTCGACGGGCCTGCCCACGAAGACGGAGCAGGCGGACCTCTTCCAGGCGATGTTCGGACGTAACGGCGAGTGCCCGGTGCCGATCGTCGCCGCGGCGACGCCGTCGGACTGCTTCATCATGATGATGGAGGCGTGCCGGATCGCGCTGAAGTACATGATGCCGGTCTTCCTGCTGACGGACGGCTACCTCGCGAACGGCGCCGAGCCGTGGCGCCTCCCGAAGGAGGAGGACCTGCCGGACGTGCAGGCGCGCTACCACAAGGAGGCCGGCGAAGGTTTCCACCCGTGGCAGCGCGACCCCGAGACGCTCGCGCGCGTGTGGGCGGTCCCGGGTACGGCGGGGCTCGAGCACCGCGTCGGTGGCCTCGAGAAGAACTTCGACTCGGGCCACATCAGCTACGACCCGGACAACCACGAGCGGATGACGCACGTGCGTCAGGACAAGGTCGACGTCATCGCGAACGACATCCCGCTCGCGGAGCCGTTCGGCGCGGACAGCGGCAAGCTGCTGCTGGTGAGCTGGGGCTCGACCTACGGCGCGGTGCGCGCGGCGACGCACATCGCCCGTGAGAAGGGCAACGACGTCTCGCACCTGCACCTTCGGCACCTGAACCCCTTCCCGAAGAACCTCGGCGAGGTGCTCGGGAAGTACGACAAGGTCGTGGTTCCGGAGATGAACATGGGGCAGCTGAAGGCGCTGCTCCGGATGAAGTATCTGATCGACGCGATCGGCTTCAACAAGATCAAGGGCAAGCCGTTCAAGATCGACGAGATCCTCGAGTGCATCTCGAAGGAACTGGCCTAGGACCAGGCGAAGGAACAGCGACGATGGTGACTGCAGCACAAAACGACAAGAAGCTGACGCGTAAGGACTTCCAGTCGAACCAGGAGGTGCGTTGGTGCCCCGGTTGCGGCGACTACGCGATCCTCGCGACGGTCCAGCGCATGATGCCGAAGATCGGCGTGGCGAAGGAGAACATCGTCTTCGTCTCCGGCATCGGCTGCTCGAGCCGGTTCCCGTACTACATGGAGACGTACGGCTTCCACAGCATCCACGGTCGCGCGCCCGCGATCGCGAGCGGTGTGAAGATCTCCAACCCGGACCTGTCGGTGTGGGTCGTGACGGGTGACGGCGACGGGCTGTCGATCGGTGGCAACCACCTGATCCACGCGCTCCGCCGCAACGTGAACCTGAAGATCCTGATGTTCAACAACCGGATCTACGGGCTGACGAAGGGTCAGTACTCGCCGACGTCGGAGTTCGGGAAGAAGACGAAGTCGACGCCGTTCGGCTCGGTCGACCAGCCCTTCTCGCCCGCTTCGGTCGCGCTCGGCGCGGAGGCGTCGTTCGTGGCGCGCTCGATCGACGTCGAGCCGAAGCACCTCGAGAACGTCCTGCTGCGCGCGGCGGAGCACAAGGGCGCGGCGTTCGTGGAGATCATCCAGAACTGCAACGTCTTCAACGACCGGGCGTTCGAGCACTTCACGGCGAAGGACGTGAAGAAGGACCAGCAGCTGCACGTCGAGCACGGCAAGCCGCTGATCTTCGGCAAGGACGGCAACCGCGGCGTCCGGCTCGTCGGCAAGAACGGCCTGACCCCGGAGGTCGTGACCATCGGCGAGAACGGCATCACCGAGGACGACATCCTCGTCTACGACGAGACCCAGCACTCGGGCGTCATGGCGTACTTCCTCTCCCGCATGGAGCCGCCGGAGTTCCCCGTCCCGATCGGCGTCTTCCGCGCGGTGAATCGTCCGGTCTACGAGGAGCAGACCACCGAGCAGGTGCGCTGGGCGAAGGAGAAGCGTGGTGAGGGCACGATCCACGACCTCCTGCACTCCGGCGACACCTGGACGGTGAGCTGAGCTTCGCCTCACCCCCCGCAGTCGAACAGGATCTCCGTCCGATACGGCGCCGCCGGATCGTCGGGCGGCGGAACGAACGCTTCATTGGCGCACGGGAGCGTCGTCCGGTGGAGGACGGCGCCGGCGTCCTCCATCACATCTTCGTAGGTCGGCCAGTCGAGCGTCACGACGCACGAGCGTGACCGACAGTCGACGTCGGCGACCGTGAACGTTCGGTCCTCGGCGATGCGGCCGAGCTCCTCGCGGAGCCCGGCCGCCGCCGGTTCGGCCCAGCTCGCTTCGAACGGCGTCTCGGCGTGGCGGTGGAGCGCGTCGGAGTGTCCTTCGCGCGCCTCGACCAACGCCACCTCCGGATCGAAGGGCGCGGCTTCGACCGGATCCGCCTCGGGGGCGACCTCGGCCGGCGCGGTCTCGAGCGCTTCGACGCGCGCGCCGAGCGCACGCACCGCCGTCCAGACCGGCGCGAACGATCGCTCCGATTCGACGACCGGGCGTTGCGCCGGGCGCTCGACGATGCGGACCCGTTCGACGGTGGCGGCGGGTTCGTCCGGGGACGACAACCGTCCGCCGATCCACAGCGCGGCGCCCGTGGTCAGGATCAGGAGGGTGACGACGACGTAGCGAAGCATGGCCGACTCACTGCGCGATGTAGAGCCCGTGGAGACGGCTCGCGAAGCTGAGGTTCACCGCGACGTAAGGGAACCAGTGCGCCTTGCTCGAGCCCCAGTGTACGAGGTCGTTCCCGAAGAAGCTCAGCGCGTAGTTGCCGGACGCCGGCGACTTCGTCACGCCGCACGCGATCTGGTACGTCGACCAGTTCGAAGCGCAGGCGCGCGCGCCGACCGACCCGGCGTTGTAGCCGTGCAGGTTGAGCGTATCCACCGTCTGGTGGTGAAGCGCCGTGTTGCTGGGGATGGGGCAGATCGCCGTCCCCGTCCCGCCGAAGGCCGCCCCCATGACGTAGGTGCCGACCGAGACGTTCGAGCCGTCGCAGACGGCGGCGTGGATCCGTGCGTCGGCGGCGTTCGCCGCGACCGGCACGAGGGACAGGACGGCCGCCGCGCCCAGCGCGAGGCCCCACCACGGGCTCTTGGATTTCTTGTTGTTCATGATTCCTCCGAAGGTCCGAGGCCGCCGAGATTGGCGGCGATCGGCCTCCCCCCGACCTACGCGAAGACGATGGCGCCACTTTTTCTGTGGCGATCTTTTCTCGGGGAGAGGTCCGAACGGAGGAACGGAGGGAATCGAGCGCGGTCAGGGGACGCGAATCACCGGCACGATGCCGAGGCCGCCGGTGCCGTACCCGCTGTCCCAACTCATCACGCTGTCGGCCGTCGCGCCGCGGATGCGGATCGTCATCAGGCCCTGCGAAGTCGCGATGGCGTCGATCGCGATGACGTTCTCCACCTGCGCGCCGACCGCGCTCGCCGGCACCGTGCCGAGCGACGCGAGGACCGGCGCCTGCGTGATGTCCGCGTAGGTCGCGTTCCTCGCGGCGCCCAGCGCGACCAGCTCGAACGTGAAGCTCCCCGCGCCGAGGAACTGCGTCGTCTGGCCCGTGAGCGCGAGCTCGGCGGCGCGGCCTTCGAGGCCGGTCGCGTCGACCTGGATGACGCCGACGTAGGTCTGGTTGTTGAAGACCCCCGCGTAGACGTCGTCGTCGCCGACGTGGTTGCCCGTCGCTTCGACGGAGACCGCCCAGCCGACCTGATCCGCGTCGGGCTCGAGGACGGCGCCGCCGCTCTGCACGGTGTAGTCGACGCCGAGCACCGGCTGGATGCCGAGGCCGCCGGTGCCGAAGCCCGAGTCCCAGCTCATCACCGACCCCGTCGTGCCGTTGCCGCGGAGGCGGACGACGAACTGAGCCCCGGAGCGGATTGCGGCGGCCGGCACGGTGAAGGTGTTGCGGACGTTCGCGCCGAGCGCCGACGCGGGGACCGCGGCGTCGAGCGTCGCGAGCACCGGCGCGGCGGCGAGCGCGGCGTGGGTGAGGCCGGCGCCGACGTTCACGTCCACGACCTCGACCGCGAACGTTCCGCCGCCGAGGAACTGCGTGGTCTGGCCGACGAGCTCGAGCGTCGCGGCGGTCACCGTCGCCATCGACGGGATGCTCACGTCCATCGCGACCACGCCGAGGTAGTCCTGGCCCTGGAAGTTGCCGGCGTAGACGTCGTCGTCACCGAGGTGGTTGTTCGCGGTGTCGTTGGTTTGGGTCCAACCCACCGTGCCCGCGGTCGGCGCGAAGTCGACGTGGTTGCCGCCCGGCGGCGGCGGGGGCGGAGGCGGCGGCGGCGTGGTGCCCGCGGAGATGTCGCCGTTGATGACGACCGCGAAGACCTGCGGGCCGAACGGGACGTTCGCGCCGCTGACGGTAACGCGGTAAGCGCCGGCCGGCGCGTTCGACAGGTGCACGACCTCTTCGACGTTGCGATCGTCGGACGAGCCGCCGGTCACCGACTCGGCGCCCTGGAGCACGTTGCCGCGGAAGGTGCCGCCGGGGCCGGAGACGACGAGGTTGAGGTCGTTCACGAGCGCGCGTGAGGAGAAGGTGGCGCCGGGCGGGTCCGTCCAGGCGAGCGCGACGCGGAGCGTTCCGCCGTTCACGGTGACGTCGTAGTTCTGCGCGGCGCCCTGCGCGACGCTGTCGCTGCCGTGAACCTCGAGGCGACGGGAGTCACCGGTGAAGTAGAGGCTGTCGTCGAGGTTGATCATGCCGAAGCCCTGTCCGTTCGAAGGCATCGGTGCGCGGGTGTTGCTGCCGCCCATGTTGCGCGTGCCCGCGAGGAGGGTCGCCTTCATCAGCGCGGCGCTCGGCGCGAAGCCGTCGGCGGCGTTGGCCTGCCCGCTCGGGTAGAAGCCCTCGGCGTAGTACTGGCGGATCAGCGCGACGGCGCCCGCGGTGGTCGGCGTGGCCATCGAGGTACCGCTGAGCGTGCGCGTTCCGCACTGGGAGTTGTGCGCGGCGGAGACGATCGACTGCCCCGGAGCGCTGACGGTGGGTTTGATGCGTCCGTCGTCGGTCGGCCCGTGGCTCGAGAAGTTCGCCATGTTGTTCCACGACGACCCGTTCTGTGCGGCGCCGACGGACACGACGTTCTTCGCGGTGGCGGGCGTGCCGACGGTGCCGCTTCCGGGGCCCGCGTTGCCGTTCGCGACGAGCACGAGGAACGACGGGTTGTCGGACATGAACGCGTCGATCGACCGCGCCTGAGAGGTGTACGCGGAGGAGTTGCTGCCCCACGAGTTGGAGTGGATGCGCACGCCGCGGTTGAACGGGCTCGCGAACAGGTCGCCGAGGTCGGACGGGATGCCGACGAGCGAGCGCCCGCGACCGATGTCCTGCGCGAAGAGCTGCGCGGCCGGGGCCATGCCGTCGTTGGTGTCGTAGACGCCGTTGTTGTTGCGGTCGCCCGCGATGGAGCCGGCGACGTGGGTGCCGTGGCCGTCGCCGTCGCCGTCGCCGTTGCCGGCGAGGTCTTCGTAGCGCGTGACCTTGTCGCCGCCGAAGTAACAGGAGAAGGTCGCGAGCCCGGTGTCGGCGAAGCCGACGGTCTGGCCCTGCCCGCGCAGCCCGCGGTCCCAGACCGGCGTCTGGTTCACCGCGTTGCCGCCCGCCTGGATCGTGTAGCGGGACCTGTCGTTCACGACCTCGAAGTGTTCGTGCGGCGCGACGAACTCGACGTCGGTGCGCGCGGCGAGCTCGAAGATTCGGCCCAGACCGAGCCGCGCGTGGACGATGCCACCGTCGGCGGCGAGGACCTCACCGCCGAGCGCTTCGACGTCGGCCGTAACGGCGACGACGGCGGCGGGGGACACCTCGACGTCGATCTCCACCGGATCGTCCCGGTCGGCGGCGAAGGGCGCGCCGTCCTCGTCGAGGAGGAGCGGGTCGATGCGCAGGATGGGGGCCTGCTCCCACAGCGCGCGGACGCCGTCCTGCGCGGCGAGGCGCTCCGCGACAGCCTCGGTGGTGCGCACGAGGAGCGCGTCGTCCGGCACGTAGGCGACGACCTCGACGCCAAGGTCACGGAGGGAGTCGGTCCACTGCGCCTGGATGCGCCCGGTGAACTGCACGATGTAGGGCACGGCGTCGTCCGCGATGATGCGGTTGAGCGAGCCGATCGGTGCGACGGGGTTCCGCGTCGTCGGATCGAAGGTGCCGCCGCGCGTGTGGATCAGCTCGCCCGACGGTGGCTGCGCCGCCTCTTCGGCGGCGAGGTCGGGGGCGTCCGGTCGACGCTCCAGTTTCTGCGGCACACAGGCCGCAAGAGCGATGAGCGAACCAGCCGCAAGACCTCGCGCGAGCACTTTCATTTCGTTCTCCTCTACGTTCCGTTCGAAAGAACGAAACGGTGATCCCATCCTTGCAACTTGTATTGCGGATCGAGGGGTCGCGTCTCTCCGACGCACGTCCGAAAGGAAAACGCTTCGCTTTCGTGTGTGCTTTGAATCGCTTCAGTAGAAGATACTCAAACGCGGCATCCGAACCACATGCGCGCGGGCGGCACACGCCCCCCGTGACAACGAAACCTCACCTGAACGGTCAGTCGTACGAATCGGTATGCGCGGGTTCGCCCACCCGCGGCTACAGTTGGTGTAGGCTCCCGGCGATGAGGCGAGGAGCGTTCGCGGGCGCGTTGGTGCTGGCGTGCTGCGCTTGCGCCACCGTGCCGCGCTCGGGTCCCTCGCAGGTCCCGTTCAGGTTCGAGCGTACCCACGTCGTCGAAGTGGACATTCGGCTCGCTCCCGAGGCGTGGGACGACCTGCGCAGTCAGCACCGGTGCCTGTTCGCCGACTTCGCGTCCGACGCCTGCGCCGCGACACACTTTCCGTCGCCGTACACCTGGAAGACCGCGACGGTGACGATCGACGGAGAGACCCTCGCGAGGGTCGCGATACGGAAGAAGGGCTTCGGCTCGACCTACGTGACCGACCGGCCAGGACTGAAGCTCAAGCTCGACAAGAACGTCGACGGCCAGCGCTGGCGGGGAATGAAGCGCCTGACCCTCAACGCGACGAACGATCCGATCCGCACCTGCCTC
Source organism: Deltaproteobacteria bacterium (assembly GCA_040218735.1). Taxonomy (GTDB): domain Bacteria; phylum Myxococcota; class Kuafuiibacteriia; order Kuafuiibacteriales; family Kuafuiibacteriaceae; genus JAUHYN01. The sequence continues at coordinate 147,024 of JAVJQW010000015.1, read as the reverse complement.
GCCTACGACGTGCTCGCGGACGCCAAGCTCCCCGCGCCGCGTTGCGCATTCGCCCATGTGGTCGTGAACGGGCGGGACCTCGGGATCTACCCGGTGGTGGAGTCGATCGACCGGCGGTTCCTGAGGCGTCACTTCGGCGACGACTCGGGTGCGCTCTACGAAGGCCAGCTCAACGACTTCCGCGCCGACCATCGCCCGATCTTCGAACGAAAGCGCGGACCGCGCGGGCAGCCGGCGATCGACCGACTGACGGAGGCCCTGGAGCGAGACCCGTCCCTCGGCACGCTGGAGAAGATCGTCGACCTCGACGCCTTCTTCACGTTCTGGGCGGCCGAGGTCCTCATCGCGCGCTGGGACGGGTACGCGGGGCACCTCAACAACTACTTCCTCTACGTGCACCCCGACTCGGGGCGAATCGTCTTCATCCCGTGGGGCGGCAACCGCGCGACCTTCGAGCGGCTGAAGGATCCGGTGCTCTCGGGGCCCGACGCACCCGAGTCGGTCATCGCGCACGGCCTCCTGACGCGTCGCCTCTACGCCGACGATCGCGGTCGCGCGAACTACGTCGAAGCGCTGCGCCGCCTCCTTCGGACGTCCTGGAACGAGGACGATCTACTGGAGCGAATCGGTCGAATGGAATCCAGCCTCTCGAGATACGCGGGCGAGCGCCGCTCCACCGAGGCGATGACGACGTTCGTTCGGGAGCGACGTGCCGTCCTCGAACGACAGCTCGCCGACGGCCCCCCCGCGTGGACCGCCGAGCTCACCGCGTCCACCTGCATGATCCCCGCGGGCTCGATCGAGGGCCGCTTCTCGACGACCTGGACCGCGACCACCGCGTCCGACCGCGACGGCGAGGCGTCGCTCGAGGTCCAGCTCACCGAAGGCGCGTTGGATGTCCGAGAACCCCGCGCCTACGCGGGCCCCATGACCCGCTTCGACGCCGGCGTCCCCATCCCGCCGTCCTCGGACGGCGCGGCGTCGATCGTCATCACCGCGCAGCTCCCCACCCGACGCCTCGCGCTGTTCCTCGCGGTGCCCCGCGACCAGCTCCGCGCCGGGGCGACGATCCCCCTCGGCCCGCCCAACACCGGGTGCCCCGGCTCGGGCCCGCCGTACGCCCTGCTCTGCTTGCAAGGTGACTTGCCATGTCTCCAGCCGGCGTTCATCGCGAGCGGACAGCTCACGTTCGAGGCCACGACGACCACGGGCGGCACCATCGCCGGCCGCTTCCGCGCGAAGCTGATTCGTCACCCGTGGGCGCTGTTCGAGGGCCACCCTTCGCTGTGGACCGAGGGCCCGCCCGACCGCTCCTGGCTGGAACGTGCGCTGCGTATGCCCCAATCGCGCGACCAGCTCCCGCGCTGAAGGCTCGACGACGCAAGGGAGCTTGCAGACCGAGCCCGAGGCGCGCAAAACGGCGACGGACGCGCTAGACTAGGGGGCGTGACCGAGGCTCAACCCGCGCAGCTCGGCCGACTGTGGGCGGTCGCGCCGTCGATGCGGCAGCTGTTCCAGAACATCCGCGACGTCGCTCGGACGGAGACGTCGGTGATCGTCGAGGGAGAGACCGGCACGGGCAAAGAGCTCGTGGGTGAAGTGCTCCACGAGATGTCGCAGCGCGGATCGGCGCCGTACGTCGTCGTGGACTGCGCGGCGGTCCCGCGCGAGCTCATCGAGTCCGAGATGTTCGGGCACGCCAAGGGTGCGTTCACCGGTGCGACCGGCGACCGGCGCGGCGCGTTCGAGGCAGCGGACGGCGGCACGATCTTCATCGACGAGATCGGCGAGCTCCCGCTCGACCTGCAACCTCGCTTGCTCCGCGTGCTGGAGAAGCAGGAGATCAAACGCGTCGGCTCGAACACTTCGGCGAAGATCGACGTGCGGGTGGTGTGCGCGACGAACCGCGACCTGCAGCGCGAGGTCGAGGAGGGGCGGTTCCGCGAGGACCTCTACTTCCGCCTCAACGTCGTGAAGCTGAAGCTCCCGCCGCTGCGCGAGCGCCCCGACGACATCCTCTTCCTCGCGGAGCGCTTCCTCGGCGACTTCGCGGCGTTCGGCCCGATCGAGCTGCGCGAAGACACGAAGAAGAAGCTCCTCGCGCACCCCTGGCCCGGCAATGTGCGCGAGCTCAGGAACCTGATCGATCGCGGCGCGGCGATGTCCGATCGCTACTTCCGAATGCCCGAGGACTTCGGCCGCACGATCGAGATCGACGGCTTCGGCGGCGCGGCGCCCGGCTCGGGCGTGGGCCTCGTCGGCGGCACCGACGCGTCACCGTCGTCGGCCGCCCCGAAGGAACCCAAGCCCCCCACCGGCGCCGTCACCCGCCCCCTCTGGGCCGGCCGCGCCTACAAGGACGCGAAGGAGGCGGTCCTCGAAGACTTCGAGCGCGGCTACATCGCGGAGCTCCTCGAAAAACACGGCGGCAACGTCAGCGCCGCCGCCCGCGACGCCGGCATCCACCGCAACATCCTGCACCGGATGATGTCCCGCTACGGGATCAGTCGTTAGCCGCAAGCGCCCAGACTCAGCCCGAAGGAATCTCCGCGAGCTCGCGTTCGTAGATGGCTCGAAAGAACGGCGCCGTCTCGCAATCCAGGGCGGCCGAGAGGAGCTGATACGCCGTGTCGAAGTCGCCCTCGTCGATGGCTCGGTAGGCGCCCCCCACCGCGCGAGTCGCCGCGCGGTTGCCTCGCTTCATCTGCGCACGGAGCTCATCGACGGTCTGGGGGAGCGTGCCCGACGGTGTGACGCCAAGATCGACGCACCAGTCCTCGATGATGCGGGGATCGATCGTGTCGCCGACTCGGTAACCTTCGATCGCGTCGAAGTACGACATCACTAAGGCGCAATCAGGTTGATCAGCACCTGCGCCGTCTGGCCGGGCGCGAGGGAGGCCCACTCGGAGCAGCCCTTCGCGACGACCGAGCCGTTGCCGCGGCCCTGGGCGTGCAGGCGCAGGTACGCGATGCGGTTTTCGCCGGACTGCGTGTCGATGAGGCCGAGGTACCGTTGATTCTGTTCGAAGCCGTTCGCGGAGCCGGCGCCGGTGACCTGCACGTTCATGACGTTGACGCTGAAGTTGTCGACGAGATTGCAGGACGACAGGAGCGCCTCGCACGTCACGCGTGTGCCGTCGGCGCCCATCGGATCGATCACCGCGAGGACGAAGCTGTTCGCGCCGTCGCCGTGTTCGAAGACGTTGAAGCCGATCTGGATCGTCGCGTCCAAGTCGTACGGCGTGCACCGGCCGGAAAGGCACAGCTCGGACACCGCTTCCTGCGGGCAGGTGTCGCAGTTGAACGCGACCTGCGCGTTGCGAATCCCGCACTCGTCGAAGCCGACGCACTCGGTGCCCTCCGGCGTCCCCTCGATACCGCAGCCCTCGACGGTGCTCGTCCCGGCGTCGCGCGTTCCGGTCTGACCGTCGTCATCACCGCTGCCGTCGCCGCCCCCGGAGCAGGCGACGAGGAACACGAACACGAGCGGGGCGCGGCGCATCGCGCGGGAGCGTCGCCCATCCGCACCGCGCTCCACAAGCGACGTGCGCGCGGTCGCGGTACGCACCGAAGTTGGAGCGCGTGCACAGAAGCCCTGGGCACTCGGGTCGCCGGTCCGAGCCGAGGATGCGTGGCCTCCGCGTTGCAAAAGAAGCGCGTGATGCCGTCCGCCGCGTCACGTCCGCGCCCGATGCGGGTCGCCCCGCGCACCGCGACGCGGGCGAGGCCGCCGGTGCTCCCCCGGCGGTCGAGCACCGTTCGCCGGCCCGTGTTGTCCGCGGCCGACCAGGCCCGCGTTCGCGACGTGAACCGCACGCTCGACGCCGACCTCTCCAGACTCGACGCCCGCCGCGATCGCGACCGGGCGCGGATCGAACGCCGCATCCGAGAGGCACGGGCCGACCACGGACGAACGCAGCGCGTGCAGGACGAGCGCGTCGAGCGCGCGTCGAAGTGGGAGGAGCGCACGCTGGAGGCCGTGGACGCCGCGCGCGACGGGTTGGATCGGGTCCACCCTGGCGTCGGCGCGCTGGTCGTGGGCTGGGGCAAGCACCAGGACGACGGCCGCCTCGAATTCGAGCTCGCCGCGTTCGGACTCTCCCCGCCGGGCCCGCCGCTCGACGACGGCCCGCGCGACGGGCAGCAGCTCCTCGACCGCCTCGCGTTCGCGGTGCGGCTGCACCGGCAGGCGCAGGAGGATCTCGCCACCGCCCACGCCGCCGCGCTCGGCGCGGTGCGTGGTGCGCAGCTCAAGTACGAGCGACTCGTCGCCGGCCGACGGGAGCGCTTGCTCGAAGTCGACCGGCGGGCGCGCGAGGACCGCGTGCACCTGGAGCGCGAGGCGGCGGAGGCCCGCCGGCGCATCGTGGCGAACACCGCGTAATCCCCGACGCCGACCGTCGGCGTGGCGGCGCGCGGTCGAATTCTCGCCGAAAGGCGTCCGATCCAGGCACGCCGCGCGGTCTCATGGAGTGCCCCGCGGGTCGGCCCATGGCCATCGGGGCGGGAAGGGGCCAAGGTCATCGACATGTACGGGAGGAAGCTCGTCTGGAGCGTCGCCGCGCTGAGCATCGCGGCCTGTGGGGAGACGGAGGAGCCGTTCGAGATCCCCGAGCCGCCGCCGACCGGCTACCAGCTGCTGATGCCGGCGGTCGAGATCGCCCCCGGTGAGGACATCGAGTTCTGCACGTACTTCAACCTCGACGACAAGGCGTTCCACGACGCGAACGGGCAGCCGTTCCTCCTGAAGGACCTCGTCGTCAACGGCTTCGATCCGACGGACGAGGAGATCGCGATCGGGAAGATCGAAGTGCGCGGCGCGCCCGGCCTGCACCACATCCAGATCCTCGCGATGGAGAACGACCTCGAGGACATCGACGACCGACACATCTTCGAGTGCGCCGTCGACCTCTTCGGTGGACCGCTCACCGGGGACGTCGACCCGCTGTTCTTCACGTCGCTCAACAACTACGCCGTCGAGTATCCGGAGGGCGTGGCGCGCGTGCTGAAGCGCGTGCAGAACCGCGACGACGAGAGCCAGACGCGCGGCACGCAGCTCCTCTACAACTTCCACTATCTCAACACGACGACCGAGCCGATCACGGCGGAGGTCGTCGTGAACCTGCACGTCGTCCCGCGCGAGACGGTCGAGCACCCGGTCCGCAGCGCGTGGTGGAACTACATCTACTTCGAAGCGGAGCCGGACAAGGTGTCGCGCGTGGAGGCGAAGGGCTCTTTCCTCGTCGACGTGAACCTCGTCGGGATGACTTCGCACCTGCACGAGATGGGGCGGCGCTTCACGTACGCGATCGACGACGAGCTCGTCTACGACGACAAGAACTGGGCGGAGCCCGAGTACAAACGCTTCGACGACGGCACCGTGCTCGCGAAGGACAACCCGATCGAGTTCACGTGTGAGTGGTACAACTCGGCGGCGACGCCGCGGTACTTCGGCTTGCAGGCCGACGACGAGATGTGCACGGCGATCGTCGAGTACTATCCGGTCGACGAAGCCGAGGCCGAAGCGCTGCTCGAGCAGCAGCGCATGGACGCCGAGATGAACGGCGGCGGCGGCCCGTTCCGCGGGGACATCGTGACGCTGGAGCGGTTCCTCGGGTTCCCGGAGGAGCTGATCGAAGAGATCAGCGAACGCCCGGAGGACGCCTTCGAGATCCTCGACAGCGACATCATCTGCGGCATCGCGTTCAACCTGAAGCAGATGGAGCGGCAGTACGGCAGCTCGCCGGAGATCCTGACTTCGCTGCAGGGGTTGCTCGAGTTCCTCGAAGAGCCCTGCCGCCTCTGACGCTGTTCAGTCGCCGAAGCGATCCTCGAACGTCTCGACGCGCGAGCGCAGGATGTCGAGGAGGTCCGCGAGCTGCCGACGCTCACCGGTGGTGAGGTAGGGCTCGAAGTACGTCGCCATGTGGTCGGTGCGGCTGATCCAGTCGTGCGCCAGCAGGTGGAGCGTCGCGTAGTCGTACTCGATGCCGAGGTGCTCGACGACGCCGGGGTCGGTCAGCGCCGCCTGCCGCGTGAACGTGCTCGCCGTGAGATCGCGGTCGGCGGCGGCGGACTGAATGGCGGCCTTCTCCGCGCTCGTCAGCGTGATCGACATCTTCTCGGACCGGACGAGCGCAGGATCTTCGAAGGGCGGCCGCCCCATCCTTCTCTTGCGAGGCACGCGCGACGCGTACCGCGAACCGGAACGTATGCCCAGCGTTGACTTAACATCATATCTTTTGTCAACTCGGAGCATGGGTTCGACGTACCTCGCGCTCGGCGACAGCATGAGCATCGACGACTACACCGGCGTGGACGGCGGCGGCGCCGTCGCGCAGCTCTTCGGGCGCCTCGGCGACCCGTGGTCGCTCGACGACCGAACGGAGGACGGTCAGGTCATGGAAGGCGTCCCGCGCGGCGTCACCGGGGAGCTCATCACGCTCACCATCGGCGGCAACAACCTCCTCCTCGAACAGTCGAAGATCCTGGAACGCGGGCTCGCGTCGTTCGCGCGGAGGCACCTCGCGGTGCTGAAGCGAATCCGCGACGACAACCCCGACGCGATCTTCGTCGTGGGCAACGTCTACGCCCCGGACGCGCCGCTCGGTAAGCACCTCCGCGTGAAGCTCCGCGAGGCCAACGCGGTCATCGCCGAGAACGTCGCGGAGGTCGGCGCGCGCCTCGCGGACATCGAGGGTGCGTTCGAGGGGCGCGAATCGGAGCTCCTCACGCAGGTCATCGAGCCGAACCTCGCCGGTGCCAAGGTGATCGCGGATCTGTTCGCCGAAGCGAGCGGCCTGATTTAGCGGTAGTCTCCGACGCCGTGCCCGGCGGCATTCGGATTCGCTCTCAGCTGTTGGCGGCGTTGGTGTCGTCCGTCGTGCTGGCGGTGGCGGTGCTCGCGTTCTTCGTCGAGCGGCAGACGCGGCGCGCGCTCGACGATGCGCTCGGCGAGCAGCTGACCTCGATCGCGGAGACGACGTCGACGGTCGTGGCGCCGCGGATCATGGTGCTGGAGCGCGGCGACGACGACGCGCGCACGCGGCGCAGCGCGATGCAGAAACTCGAGGCCATCCGCGAGGCGACGGGCGTCGCGCGGATCCTCCTCGTTCGCGCCTCCGGCGACGAGGCGCTCCTCGACACCGCGAGGACCCTGCGCGTCGGCGACGAGTACGGGCGCGCGCGCTTCGATCAGGTGGAGCTGTCGGCGGTGCGGAGCAAGTCGAGCGCGGCGTCGGTGTTGTTCGAAGGCCCGGACGGGGCGCCGTTCAAGACGGGGTACGCGCCGTTCTACGACGAGGAGCGCGCCGTGGTCGGCTACATCGTGGTGAACGCGGCGGCGACGTACACGGCGGCGATCGACGAGCTGCGCACGAGCATCGGAGGCCTCGCGCTGTTCGCGGTGCTGCTGGTGGCGGTGCTCGCGATCGTGTTGGCGCGGCGGCTCGCGGATCCGTTGGCGGAGCTATCGGCGGCGGCGGAGCGGGTCGGCGCGGGTGAGCTCGGCACGGAGGTCCCCGTCGGCGGCCCGCACGAGACGGTGGTCCTCGGGCGCACGATGCGGGCGATGACGGCGTCCCTCGAAGCGCGCGAAGAAGAGATGCAGATGATGCTCGCCGGGATCGCCCACGAGGTGCGGAACCCGCTCGGCGGCATCGAGCTGTTCGGCGGGTTGCTCGACGAGGACCTCGAGGAAGGCGACCCGCGCAAGAAACACGTGAAGAAGATCCTGCGGGAGCTCGGCACGCTGTCGAAGGTGGTGAACGACTTTCTCGACTTCGCGCGGCGGCGCCCGCCGGAGCCGCGCGAGGTCGACGTGAACGACATGCTGTTCGAGGTCGTGTCGATCGCGGACAAGGACGCGTCGGAGCGCAGCACCAAGTTGAAGCTGGAGGTCGAAGGAGACCTGAAGGCCTCGCTCGATCCGGAGGCGATCAAACGCGCGACGCTCAACCTGGTGCGCAACGCGATTCAGGCGGCGCCGGCCGAGGAGGGGCTCGTTCGGATCTCCGCGGAGCGCGAGGACGGCCTTCGGATCACGATCGACGACAACGGCCCGGGTGTCCCGCCCGAGAAGCGGGACGAGATCTTCACGCCGTTCTTCACCACGAAACAGAAAGGGACCGGCCTGGGGCTCGCGCTGGTACGAAAGAGCATCCAGGAGCACGGAGGGACGATCGAAGTGACCGACGCGGAGGGCGGCGGCGCGCGGTTTGTCATCCGCCTACCCAACGGGTAGACGCGAACGGGAAGAAGCCATGGCAAGCATCCTGGTCATCGACGACAACGACACGATCCGCGAGGGCGTGGTGGCGGTCTGCGAGCGCATGGGGCACGACGTCGCGGAGGCGTCGTCCGGCGACCTCGGCGTGAAGTTGCTCGAGCAGCGCGGCGTCGACCTCGTGCTCACCGACCTCAAGATGGACGGGCTCGACGGAATCGGCGTGCTCGAAGCGGTGAAGAAGAAAGACCCGGGGATCGCGGTCATGATCATCACCGCGTTTGCGACGATCGAGACCGCGGTGAAGGCGATCAAGATGGGGGCGTTCGACTACGTCGAAAAGCCGTTCTCCACGGACAGCCTTCGCATCAAGGTGAACCGCGCGCTGGAGTGGAAGGCGCTGCAGGACGAGAACGCTCGGCTCGAAGGGCAGACCGAGGTCTTCAGCGGCGCGCGCGATCGTCAGGCGCAGGTCGAGGAAGAGGGACAGTACGAGGGCATCGTCGGCGAGAGCGCGCCGATGCTGCGGCTGTTCGAGAAGATCGAAAAGCTCGGGCCGTCGGGGACGAACGTACACGTCAGCGGCGAGTCGGGGACCGGCAAAGAGCTCGTCGCGATGGCGATCCACCAGCGCAGCGAGCGCGCGAACGGGCCGATGATCAAGGTGAACTGCGGCGCGATCCCGGAGAACCTCCTGGAGAGCGAGCTGTTCGGCCACGAGAAGGGTTCGTTCACGGGCGCGATCAAACGGAAGCTCGGTCGCTTCGAGCTCGCGAACGGCGGAACGCTGTTCCTCGACGAGGTCGCGGAGCTGCCCCAATCGATGCAAGTCAAGTTGCTCCGCGCGCTGCAGGAGAAGGAGATCGATCGCGTCGGCGGCGAGCGGCCGATCAAGATCGACGTACGCGTCATCTCTGCGACGAACCGCGACCTCAAGACGGAGGTCGAAGAGGGGCGCTTCCGCGAGGACCTCTACTACCGGCTCCACGTGGTGCCGCTGCACCTGCCGCCGCTGCGCGAACGCACGGACGACATCATCCCGCTCGCGCGTTACTTCGTGAACAAACTCCGGCGGCGCACGAACCCGAACGTCACGCGCCTGTCGGACGACGCCGAGCGGCACCTCATCAACTATCACTACCCGGGCAACGTTCGAGAGTTGGAGAACGTCATCGAGCAGTCGCTCGTGTTCGCGACGCCGCCCGAGATCGTCGTCGACGATCTGCCGCCGCAGGTGTCGGGCGCGAAGCCGGATCCCGAGGGGCAGTTCCGCCTCCCCGCGGGGGACATCGGCCTCAACGAGCTCCTCGAAGCGGCCGAGCGGCAGATGATCCTCGCCGCCTACGACGCCGCGAACGGGGTGAAGACGGAGACCGCGCGGCGGCTCAAGATCAAGACGAGCGCGCTGTACTACAAGCTCGAGAAGTACGGGATCGGGACCGTCGCCGGGCGCAATCTAGAGGAGGAGGCCGAGGAGGGCTGAGGGCCGGGTTCGGACCCTCGGATTTCCCCGGGCGTGAATCTGTCGTGTCGGTCTGGCGGATCCTCGTCAGAAGTCTGACGCGCCGCGCCCCGATCTCGCCCCACGCGGGCGGGTACGGGCTTTGCTACGCTAGGCACCAGCGATGTCGCGAGGGCTGAAAAACCTAGGACTGGCGGGCCTGTTGGCCGCCGCGGTCCTGTTCGCGCCGGCCGCCCAGGCCGCCGCGCCGCTCTCGATCCCGACCCTGAAGACGACCACTCAGACCAAGCGCGACGCCCTCGCCCGCGCCGAGCGCGACGTCGCGAGCCTCCGCGATCAGCAGGCCACCCTCGCCCACCGCATCAACGCGCTGAAGCGGCTCGAGGCGAACGACAAACTCTCCAACACCGCCGAGCTCGAGCGACTCCTCTCCGAGTCCGTCGAAGCCGAGCGCACACTCGCCGCGCGGCAGCGCGTCGTCGAGACGAAGCAAAAGGATCTCGCGGGCTGGGTGCGCCAGGCGACGCAACAGATCGACGCCGCGGTGAAGCGCAACGTCCCGAAGATGAAGTCGGGCCCGGTGAAGTCGCGCAAGAAAGCGGCGCGCCGCATCAAGGCGCTCCTCGCCTTGCGCAAGCAGCTCGACGCACAAGCCCACACGCCCGCCGCGGACAACGCCGCGAAGTGGGCGCGCTACGTCGACGTGCAGATCGACCCGCTCGACGGCCCCGGCGAGCTCGCCGACAAGGCCGACTTCGTCGAGGACGCGCGCGACAAGTTCGAGAAGAAGCGCTCCGCGATCCGCGAGATGCTCGCCGACGCGCGGCGCGAGCGCAGCATTCGACGCGCCGCCAGTGAGTTCCGCGCCGACCTCGCGCTGTTCGACGAGGAGTCGCGCTCGGTCCGCGTCACGCGCGGGACAACCAACGTCCTCGCCGCGCAGGACGCGTCCGAGGCGGTGAACTCCCCCGCGCCCACGCGCCAGGGCGGCACCGACGCCCCGCCCACCGAGGGAGGCAGCGAATCGTTCCAGGGCACGCCCCCGCCGAACTCGCCGACGCTCACCGCGGGTGACGACACGACCGGGTTCGCCGAGCCGACCGCGACGCCGCAGCTGGACGGCGTGAAGGTCGGACCCACGACGGGTGTCCCCGCCGCGGCGCCCCCGCCGGCGGCTTCGGGCGGCACGACGGCCCCGACCATCGTCCGCGGGATGGACGCGCAGGCGCTCATCGAGCTGCGCACCGAGGAGCTCGGCAGCGCGAACCTCGCGCCCGAGACGCTCCAGCGTCTGCTCTCCGAGCTCGAAGCCCTCGACCGTCACCTCGCGGCGCAGGCCGAGCGCCTCCGCAAACGCGCCCGCGCGCTGGAAGCGGACGAGGCGAGCGCGCGCGGCATGAAGTAGGCTCGGGGCCGCATGCCCGGCGCGCTCCCGATCGTCCTGCTCGCGGTGGTGACGCAGGCGTCGACCGCGACGACCTCGAACGCCAAGAGCACGGTCAGCGCGCGCTTCACGAGCGGCGCCGAGTGGGACACCAACGCGCAGCGCGCCGTGCGTGAGGGCGAGATGCCCATCAACGAGTTCGGCGAGCTCGTCGAGGTCGGCGACGGACTCGCGCGCGTCACGGCGGACGTCTCCGGGCGCATCGTCTCCTCGCGCGGGCTCTCGGCGTACCTCGGCTACCAACTCGGCGCGAAGCGGTTCACCCGCGAGCGGGGGCAGGACTTCTTCACGCACCAGTTCTTCGGGCAGGGCGCGTGGCGCATCGCGCCGCTGACGTTCGGCGTGGCGGGGAGCTTCCGGCTCAGCCGCATTCGCAGCGGGCTCCGCGACTACAACATCGGGAGCGGCAACGCGTTCGTGCGGCTGGAAGTGCTCGACAACCTGTTCGTCGGCGCGAGCGGGACCTTCACCGGATACCGGTTCCTCTTCGACGATCACTTCGACTACCGCGGGCCCTCGGCGGGGCTCGACCTGCAGTTCACGCCGCTGTCGCGGCTCGTGCTGTTCGCGAACGCAAACCACCACTGGCGCAACTACGATCGGAACGGCCTCACGCCGACGACGATCGGCGACATCCCGCCGTTCCCCTCGTTCTGTGACGGGAGGAACTCACCGGCCGCGGGGTACAGCTGCGTCCCCGAGGTTCGCCGCGACACCGAGATCGACGTCTCCTTCGGCGCCCGCTGGGTCAGCACCTTCCAGGTCGGCGCGGCCTACCGCCTGCGCGCGCAGCGCTCCACCTCCGACTACGAGAACACCGACCGTCACCGCATCACGGTCGACACGACGTTCGAGATCGTCGACGACCTCACCGCCACGATCCTCGCGGTGCTCCAGTTCAACAACCAGACGGCGATCACCGACACGCTGCAGCAGGCGGAGGACGACGAGAACCGCAACAACCTCTCGCTCGCGTTGCGCTACGCGCTCTCGGAGAGCGTCGCGATCGATCTGCGCTACGCGCTCTACGTGCAGCAGTTCAGCACGAACGACGCGTCGTATCTGCGGCAGCTCCTCTTCCTCGGCCTCGGCTACCGCACCGGATTGTTCGAGCTCTGAGCCGGCTATTTGGGCGGGGGCGGCGGCCGCTTCTTCTTCGCGGGCGCGGCGACCGTGGTGCGGATCTTCTCCGCCTCCGCGACCTCGATCTCGCCGGTCACGAGGTCACTCGCGTCGGCCTCCATCTTGGGCGGCTCGACGGGCGCGGGCGGCGCGGGGAGCGGATTCGGGTCCTTGGCCCACTGCAGGATGGTCCCTTGCGAGAAGACCTCCTTGGTCGGGAACGCCTTGTAGACCCCTTCGAGCACCTGCTCGATCGCCGTGTAACGTTCGTCGAGCTCGTCGCGCGTCATCTTGTCGAAGACGTCGTCGAACGCGCTCGGCACCTCCTTGCGCGCCTGCGACGGCAACGGCGAGCGGCGCCCCGGCAGCTTGCCGGTGATCATCTCGTAGAAGAGCATCCCCAGCGCGTAGATGTCCGCCGACGCCGTCGGCTCCTGCGACGCGCCCGGCTGCAGCCGCTCCGGCGCGGAGTAACCGACCGCGCTGCCGCTCACGAGCACCGGCGTCTGACCGTCGGCGTCGTCGCGATCCGTGATGCGCGCCATCGCGAAGTCCGACAGCTTCACGTTGCCGAGCGCGTCGAACAGCACGTTCTCCGGCTTGAGCCCCACGTGGAAGACCCCCTGCTGGTGCGCGTAGTCGAGCGCATAGGACAGCTGCAGCAGGATGCGGATCGCCGCGGACAGCTCGAGCCGCCCGTCGTCCGACACTTCGAGGCGCTGCCGCAGGTTCCCGCCCTCGGCGAGCTCCATGACGAAATACGGGAACTCGCGCTCGGGGTTCTGGTCGATGACTTGGATGATGTTCGGGTGGACGAGCGAGGCGTGTGTCTCGACGGTCGAGCGCAGGCGCCGCACGATCTCGTCGCGGCGCAGGTAACTTGCGAACTGGAAGATCGACCGCGCCTCCTTGATCGCCATCTTCCGCCCGAGGCTCACGTGCTGCCCGGAGAAGACGGTGCCGATCGTCCCGCTGCCGATCGGATCGCCGCGGCGGTAGCGACGATCGAGGACGTCGTCCATCGCGGCCGGCGCCTCGCGCACGATCGAAGGACGGGTGCGGCCCCCCGGCACCAACGACGGCGCCGGCTCGACGGCCGACCCGTTGTCACCGCGCGGCAGCGGACGGGCCGAGCTCCCGGACAGCTCCCGGGCGAAGTGCCGCGACAGGCGCGCGTGGAACTCGGCGTCGTCGAGGTCCTGGGCGACGAGGTTGCCGCCCTCCGTCACCTCGACGGTGTGGTTGAGCCGGTCCTCGCGGACGTACCCGAACTTGTTCAGGAAGTCGCAGTAGTCCTTGAACGGCAGCGAGATGGAGGAGGACAGCACCCGCTCCGCTTCGGTCAGCCGGACGCGGTCTCCGAACAGATCGTCGCGCTGCAGGGTGCGCAGGATGAACCGGGCCTCCTCGACCAGGACTTCGTGGGACACGGGCGCGTGGGGCTTCCGCATGGGGCCCGGATGTTCCATACCGGCCGAGGGCGTTGTCAAACGGCCGTTTGGCGCCTATGGGTACGGGGGCCGTAGGCGGATGGCTGCGCTCGAAGAAGAGAACCTGTACAAGATCCTCGGGGTCCCGAGCCGGGCCACGCAGGCCGAGATCCAGGCCGCGTACAAGAAGAAGGCTCGGGAGCTGCATCCGGACGTGAACAAACACCCGGACGCCGAGGACCAGTTCAAGCAGCTCGCGGCGGCCTACGCGATCCTCAAGGACGAAAAACAGCGCGCCCGGTACGACAAGTACGGGATCTCCGGCTCCCGCCGCCCCGACCCGCCGCCGCGCTCGCAGTCGCGGGGCCAGCCGCGCCGCAAGTACACGGCGCGGGACTTCGGGTTCAACGACATCAACTTCGACGACATCCGCGTCGAGAACGACGACCTCAAGAACCCGTTCGACTTCTTCCTGCGCCGTGAACAGAAGAAGCGGAGGCGCGAGCGCGAGGTCCAGCTCAACATCTCGCTCGAGCACGCCTACAAGGGCACGACGCTCAACATGGTCCTCGACCTCCCGCTGGAGGACGGCCGCACCGAGACCCGCAAGATCAAGCTGAAGATCCCGCAGGGCGCGAAGGACGGCGACCGCCTCAAGCTCAAGGACCCGGACGTCACCGTCGTCCTGCAGCTCGAAAAACACGAGCAGTTCGAAGTCGACGGGCGTGACGTCTCGACCCACGTCGACATCACCCCGTGGGAAGCCGCGCTCGGCGGCACCGTCGACGTCGCCACACCCGGCGGCAGCGTGAAGCTCCGCATCCCGGAGGGCACGTCCTCCGGGCAGAAGCTCCGCCTCCGAGGACAGGGGCTCCCGCTGAAGCCGGGGCGCCAGGGCACGCCCGGTGACTTCTACATCACCGTGAAGATCGTGGTCCCGAAGAACCTGAGCGCCAAGGAGCGCGAGCTGTTCGAAGAGCTCGCGCGCGCGAGCAACTTCGACCCGCGACGCGGCTACTGATGCCCATGTCCCTGGACGACGCCCGCGCGTCCCTGAAGTAACGCCCTTCGGCTACGCCGGCCGGCCGATGTCGTCGGTGGGTCCGAAGAGGTTGATCGGGATGTTGAGGTACCGGTGCCCGTTGTCGCGCTTCGCCGGGAGGTGCCCCGCGTTCACGTTGATCTGCACGCTCTGGTAGATGAGCCGCGGCGGGTTGAGCTTCGCGTCGCGCTCCGTCCGGAACTTCACGTACGCCTCCTTCGTGGTCTCCGCCTTCAGCTGGATGTTGTGTTTCTTCTCCGCCCCGATGGTCGTCTCGCAGCGTAGGTCACGTCCGTTCGGCTGGTAGTCGTGCCCCACGAAGACACGCGTCGAATCCGGCAGCGCGTAGAGCCGTCCGTGCACCGAGTCGTAGAGGTCTTCGGCGCTCCCGCGCGGGAAGTCGCAGCGGCCGGTGCCGTAGTCCTCAATGAACAGCGCGTCGCCCGTGAAGATGGCGTCGCCGATCTTGTACGTCATGCAGGCCGGCGTGTGACCCGGCGTCGCGATGGCTTCGACCTCGACCGAGCCCGCCGCGATCTTCTCACCGTCCGCGATGAGCTTGCCGAACTGGCTGCCGTCCGTCGCGAAGTCCTCCGGCAGATCGAAGATGCCCTTGAACGTCTCCTGGACGACGCGGATGTCCTCACCGATCACCACCGGCACCTCGAACTTCTTCGCCAAGATCGGCGCGCCCGACAGATGGTCGGCGTGGGCGTGGGTCTCGAGCACGTAGTGGAGCTTCAGGCCGTTCGACTCCACGAACGCGATGACCTCCTCCACCGCCTCGGTGCTCGTCTGGGAGGCGAGCAGGTCGTAGTCGAGGACCGGGTCGATGATGACCGCGTCCTTCGTCGCTTCGTCGTAGACGACGTACGTCAGCGTGTAAGTAGGTGCGTGGAAGAACGTCTTGATGGTCATGGTTCGACTCCCTTCGTCGTGCCCGATGAGAGTGCATCAGGCGTGCCGACGAGAACGACGCCCGACCGCAGCCCTCGGCACGCGGGGCGTTCCAAAACGTTGTCGCGCGGTTGAAACGTCAGCCGGCGTCGTCGTCGAACGTCCACGGTTCGGCGGGCGGCGTGAGCCCGTCGAGGAACCGGTCGGCGGTGTCGAGGATCGCGCGTTGGTCGGCGGCGGAGGTCTTGTCCCAGTTGCCGTACAGGACCCGCAGCCGGTGGTTCGCCTCGAAGCGCTCGCGGTGCCGGTCCAGGAAGTGCCAGAACAGCGCGTTGAACGGGCATGCGTCGTCGCCGATGCGTTGTTTGACGTCGTAGCGACAGCCTTTGCAGTAGTCGCTCATCTTGTTGATGTAGCTGCCCGACGCCGCGTACGGCTTCGTCGTGAACGCGTCGTTTGCGTAGACCGCCATGCCGTGCACGTTGGGGAGCTCGACCCACTCGTAGGCGTCCACGAACGCCGCCCAGAACCAGTGCGAGATCTCCAGCGGATCGATCCCCGCGAGCATCGCAAAGTTCCCCTGCACCATCAGGCGCTGGATGTGGTGCCCGTAGCCCCACTGCTTCACCTGGCCGATGCTCTCCGCGAGGCACCGTAGCTCCGTCTTCTCCGGCTCCCAGAAGAAATCCGGGAGCTTGCGCTTCGCGCCGAGGAGGTTGTCGGTGCGGAGCCCCGGCATCTGCAGCCAGTAGACGCCGCGGATGAACTCACGCCACCCGAGGATCTGCCGCAGCAGCCCCTCCGCGCTCGCGAGCGGCATCCGGCCCGCGTCGTAGGCCGCGACGATGCGATCACAAACCTCGCGCGGGGAGATCAGCCCGAGGTTGATCGCGGGGGACACGAGGCTGTGCCACATGAAGGGTTCGCCGACGAGCATCGCGTCCTGGTACCGACCGAAGTCACCCGCACGCGCGCCGAAGAAGTCATCGATCTGCGCGAGCGCATCCTCGCGGGTCACCGGCCAGTCGAACCCATCGACGTCACCGAAGCGGAACTTCCATCCCTCGACGCGTTTCATGACCGTAACGGTGAGCGCGTCGGGTTCGAAGCTCGGCGCCTTCGGCGGCTGAACCCCCTTCGCGTGGTTTCGGTTCTCGGCGTCGAGCGACCACTTCCCTCCGACCGGCTTGCCCTTCGCGTCCATCAGGTAGCCGGTGCGTTTGCGCATCACGCGATAGAAGTCCGCCATGCGGAGCTGCTTCTTGCCCTCCGCCCACGCCGCGAACTCTTCGCGCGCGAGGAAGAAGTGGCTCCCCTCCCCGCCGTCGTCGTGGCGCTCGAGCGGGACGCCGAACGTACCGTCGGCCTCGGCTCGGTCGAACGCCCGCGCGAGGCCCCACTCGCGCGGCTCCATCGCGACGACCTTGCTCGAGCCACGCTCGGCGACGTGTTTCTCGATGCCTTCGACGTACGTCGGCGCGTTCAAGACCTCGACGTCGTAGCCCTCCGCCTCGAGGCGCTGCGCGAAGTGGTGCATCGCCGACAAGACGAGCACGAGCTTCTTCTTGTGGTACGGCATCGCCCGCCCCTTCGCGACGGACTCCACGAACACAACCGACCCCGCCCCGGGATCGTCGGGCACACACGGCAACGCCGTGTTGAGATCCCACGGCGCCACGAAGTAGGCGGGCTTCGACACGGGCGACAGCCTACTATCAGGGCGGCGTATCGGAACCGGTACCGAGCACGCGGGGCAGGCGCGTATCGAGCTCGACGTCTGCGGTGTCGATGTCGAGCGTCGGTCTCAGCTTCTGCCAGTAGGCGAGCGCCCAGCGCTGTCGTTCGTCGGGGGCGTCGAGGAGCGGGTCCTCGATCTCACGCTCCTCCTCCGCCGGCAACTCGACGAAGTGCCCGAGGCGCTTCAGCACGATCTCCAGATACTCGGCGAAGTCGTACGGTGGCGGTTCGCGCGCGAGCTCGTCGAGCGCCGCGACGGCGACGCGGTCGAGGCGCGGGTCCACGAAGTCATCGAGCAACGTGAGCGCGGCGAAGAGCGCGTCGTCCGCGGAGGGTTCGCGCACGAGGCCATGCGCGAGTGTCTGCCGGTCGGCGTCCGTCAGCACGATGCGCTCGCGCTCCGCGCCATGATACCCCATCTGCGGACCTCGCTGCGCTCGGGCCGCGGGCACGTGCCTTCGGACGGCTGACGGCTGCGCCGCCAACCGCCTCGGCGGGTACCAGCGCCGTCGGTCGTGATCGGTCAGCTCGTAGACCCCGTGCCATCGTGTGGCGCGGCGCGCGGCGCGTTCGACGAGCCACTTTCGGCGTTCTACGAGTGAGGCCTCGTCGCGCACGGAGCGCACCGCGGCCTCGTACGCCGCGAGCTCATCGAAGTGCGGGTAGAGCGTCCCGTAGCTGAGGCCGACGACTTCGAAGTCATCGCCGTCGCGCTCGAGGAACACGAGCACCATCTCGTTCGGGACGAAGCGAGGGGGCGCGGGGCAGATGACCTGGGCGCGGTAGCGAACGCGGACCTCTTTGGTTCTGGGCCCGCGCCAGGTCTCGAGGATCTTCAGCGTCGCGAAGCCGTGTTCGTCGCCGACCTCGACGTTCTTCGTCTCCGCCACCGCGACGAGGTCAGCCTTCGTGGTCAGCGCCCAGAGCGTCTGCGGGGGGATCGGGTAGGCGGCGGCGACGCCCGGTGCGGCGACGAGGAGGAGCGGGATCCAGCGCAGCACACGGACGATTGTGCCACGGGGGTCAGGTCGAGATCACGCCAGCCTCGACGGTCGCGCCCTCGCGTTCGAGGAGCCGAACGAACAGCTCCGTTGCGGCGCGCGCGCGATCGGCGAGCGTCGTCGGCGCGTAGATCACGGCCATCACGGCGGACGCGTCGTCTTGGAGCTTCGTCCGCAGGGAGTCCTTCACCGGGTTGGCAAACGCGAGGTCGTCCTTGGCGCGCGCGACGAGGAGGAGATCGGACAGGTCGATCGTCTGGCCACCGGCGTTGAAGATGAACGACTCCCCGGCGTGCCCGCGGCGAAGGACGAAGGCGTCGTCCTCGGCGCGGTCTACGTCGATCAACGAGATGGGTAGCAACGTACTCAGCGAGACGAGGTTGTTGATATCGACGAGATTGTTGATCGCGGGGAAGCGTTCTTCCTTCGCCGCCTTCAACAGATACTCACTCGCCGGCTTGCCTCGGCCGGTGGGTTTGTATTTCCCGAAGCGGAGCAGGTCGCGCACTTGATTCTTCAGCGGCCCCGGATCTTCCGGCGCGGCGGCGACGGCTTCGGCGATCTCGGCGTTCAGCGTTTCCGACGACGGCGCGACCGTGACGTCACGCGCCACGACGATCCCCGCGGCGAGCCCTTCGACGCGCGACGTGACCGTCACGCCCTGGAGCTTCATTTCACTCATCGCTCACGAAGGTAGATGCGCGACTCACCGTTGCCGAAGTCATATTCGACGAGGATGCACGAAGTATCAGCACCCGCCGGGATGAACTGACCGCCGATGTCGAGCGCGAAGCGGTCGCCGCTCGACCAAGACTGCGAGCCGTTGGTGTCGACGTCCGTGCAAGTCCCGGACGGCTGATAACAGGAGAAGAAGCTCTCCACGCAGGTGCCGCGGAAGCGATTCACGTTCGCGTCGTCGCACATCGCGTCGCCCGGTGAGGGCGTGCCGTCCGGACACATGGCGCCCACGCCGAGGCACCCCTCGGATTCGGCGAGGTCGGGGATGGTCTGCGGCATCCCGGTCTCCCGCACGATCGGGAACGACACGACCTCCCCGGAGGGACAGGTGAAGACGATCGCGTCGTTGGTGTCGGCGCGGGTCAGCGCGTCGAACTCGGGGCCGCCGCAGGCGACGCACAGCAGAGCCAGGCTGAGGGAGTGCTTCACAGGTACCATCCCAACGGAACCTCCAGCTGCAGGGTGACGGGGTTGCCGTGCCGGCACCCGACGTAGCGGTCGATACTCCCGCTCGGGTCACAGTCGGGCGTGACGACGGGGAGAATCAAGCGCAGGCCACCGCCGTACACGAAGGCGCCGTCGCCGCGCCGCAGGTAGCGAACGGACGGAGTCACCGCGAACGCGGACGACTCGTCGTTGCCGCTCGTGATCGCGTAGAGCCCGCCGCCGACGCTCACCTCCAGCGCGTGCTCGCCGGAGTCTTCGAGTGAGAACGTCCAGCCCGGTCGAGTCCCGAGGAACACGCCGAAGTGTTCGCTGCTCCCTTCGCAGAACCCACGCGGACCGAGCTCCGAGAGTGGGCACCCCAGATCGTAGTCAGGCCCGGAGAAGACGCCGAGGTAGGCTTCGACTACCGTCCACGCGAAGTCACCGAAGTGCAGGTTGGCGATGCGCGCCCAGAACCCGGCGCCCGCGGCGCCTCCGAACGTGACCGCGGCGGCGAGTGACAAACCGAACCACTCGTCGCGGTTCACACGCGACGAACGGGTGAGGCGCAGGTCGACGTGGCGCTGCTCGTCCTTCTCGAGCGTCACCTCTTCGGTGTGCTCCACGTAGCCGTCGTACTGGAGCGTGAGGCGGTGCGGTCGGCCGGCGTCGACGCTGAGACGTGCGGGTGTCTTACCCACGAAGCGCCCGTCGAGGATGACTTCGGCGCCGGAGGGTTCACTCGTCAGCTTCACGCCGAACTTCGGAGCGTTCGGATCCGGCGGCGGCGGTTCGGAGGAAGGCGCGAGTTTTCGCGCGACCGCCTCGATCGAAGCGACGAGCTCGTTGTCGCCGCACCCGCCCTTCTCCGACGTGGCGCGATCGGTCGCGGCGATGCGGAGGTCGTACAGGGTGGCGGTGACGGCGCACTGGTCGCCGACCTGGACGATCTGCGTGTGCACGATCTTCTGCGCGGCGAGCTCCTTGCCGATCTCGATCTGGCAGGCCTGGTCGTAACACGCCTGGTACGACTCGGCCTTGGCCGCCGCGAGCGCGGCCTCGATATCCTTGCGCGGCACGACGATGTAGCCACCGCTCTCGGCGATCTTCACGCCGAGGTAGTCGGTGAGCTGCGTCGTCGCGTCGGCCTGGAGGCGGCCGCTCGAGTCTTGGATGGGGAAGACGGCGACCACGGGGCGCGCGTCGGGCTGGGCGAGCGCCAGCAGCAGGGCAGCAGCGAGCACGCGGGAGCCTTAGAACGGTTGGGGGGATGCCTCAAGCGGTGCTTGGTTGTGTCGGCGGTCAAGCGGCGGAGGTGAGGTTGGTGCGGGTCTCGTCGAGGTCCAACCCGAGGCGCACACGCGCGCGGCGTTGCCGACGGGCAAACCGCGCGCGTGCGCGCTCGAGGAGGCGGACGTCGAGCGGCGCCCCGCCGATCGCCTGGGGCCGACTGTCGAGAAAGGTCCTCATCCAATCCTCATCACATCCACGCAACAGGGCGAGGCTCTCGTCGTGCGGCACACCGACCTCTGACCAGAGCTTGAGCGAAGCCAGGGCCATCAGGTCGCGTCGATCCAGGTGAGCGAGCACGAGCCCTCCCACCGCCAGGGGGAGGCTCGAACCGGGCGTCTTCATCGCGTCCACGCCAGCGGTCCAAAGCACACGGGATGCCAGCCCGATCGCGCACCCGGACGCCGTGATTCGTCCGTGATTCGTCCGAGGTGGCCGGACGAAGGCGTGGCATGCTCGGACGATGTCCGACGGCCTCCCCCGCCGCGCCGCGCGCCACGCCCGCGCCCAGCTCGAGCTCGGTCAGACCCGCGACGCCGCCTGGCTCGCGCTGCTCTCGGTCGAGCTCGACGAAACGGAGGCGCTCGCGTGGGCGCTCCTCGCCCGCATCGTGTTGGATGCGACGGAGGATCCGCTCGCGACGGTCGCGACGCGGTACGCGCTGCAGCTCGGCGTGCCGGATCCGGAGCGAGTGTTGATCGAGCGCATGCATCGGATCGATCTGTGGACGCGCGGACTCCTCGACCACGCCGACCGCGCGTCGCTCTTGCCGGTGTCGGCGTTCGACGACGCTGCGAAGTTCGAGGAGTCGCCGCGGTTCGCGCCGTGGCTCGACGAGCAGATGTCGGGCTTCGAGGACGAGCGCGGCTGCGCGCGCGCGGTGTTCCGGATGGTGGCGGCGTTCGCGGACGCGTACGTGGTGCCCGAGACGGAGGATAACCCGCTGCACGCGGAGGGCTGGAAACCGACAGAGCTGTACGCGGCGTGGCGTGACGCGGATCCGGTGTCGCGGCTCGGTGAGTTGGCGCCCGAGGCGGCGGTCGAGGACGCGAGTGACAAGGTGCAGCTGCTGTCGGACTACCGCATCGAGCAGGAGATCCTCGAGCTCGGTGCGCAAGGTAGCTTTCAACTCGCGCGGGACCGCGCGGAGCTGTGGTCGAAGCTGCGTCCCGGCAAGGTGAAGCCGTTGGCGATGGTGATTCGGGTGAATCACGTCGGGCAGTGGAACGACGAGCGCGACGAGGCGGTGGAGGCGTTGCTCGCGCTCGACTGCCACGACCTGAACGAGCTGGAGGAGGCGCGAGTGACGCTCGGCGAGCTCGAGCTGTGGACGGCGCAGCTCGCGGTGTTGGAGCGGATGGATCGGATCGCGCCGGGGCACGCGGTGATCCTGGCGAACCGGGGCGTCGCGAAGATGCAGCTCGGTGCGTTGGCGGAGGGGGCGTCGGATCTGGAGGCGGCGTTGACGGCCGACCCGGAGTGCGGGCCGGCGCTCGCGAACCTCGGGCTGCACCGGATGCGAGAGGATGAGTACGTCGCGGCACGTGAGTTACTGGAGCGCGCGGTGAAGGTGGCGCCGGACCAGGCGCAGGTGCGCGTGTATCTCGCGGCGTGTAAGAACAACCAGGGAGATCGTGCGGGGGCGATGGAGGAGTTGGAGTCGGCGTTGAAACTCGACCCTCACCACGCGCAGGCGCAGCAGCTCCTCGAAGAGTTGTTGGCGCGGGGGCCGCAGGCATGAAGTGGGTTTGGGTTCTGTCGATGTTGGTGGCGACGCCGGCGTGGGCGAAGGGTTACGAGCAGCGGCGCGAGGTGGACCAGGTCGCGATGGAGAAAGCGCTCCTGGCGCGGTGTCCGAAGCAGGCGGAGAAGATTCGGCAGACGGGGACGTCGCAGCCACCGGCGGAGCGGTGCGAGGCGTTGGTGTCGTTGGCGGCGTGCGGGCGAGACGTCGAGGCGTACCACCTGAAGACGAGCGCGGCGTGTTTCGGGAAGGACGACTTCGCGCAGGCGGAAAAGAGCGCGCGGGCGGCGCTGGCGATTCGAGTGACGGAGTCGGCGCAAGTCAGCTTGCTCATGGCGCTGGCGCGAACGAAGTCGCGGAGCGAGGCGCAGGAGAAGGATCTCGCGGAGCACTTGGGTTACTTCGCGAAGCGCCCGTGTCAGCGCGACGATTTGTGTGTGGGGCTGGCGTACGTCGGGTGGCACTTGGATCTGGAGGGCATCACGGTGCAGTCGGCGCAGCGTGCGATCGACAAGGGCTTCGAGGGTTGGCAGCCGTACTTCTTCGGTGGGTCGGTGTTGCTGGGCGGGGATGAATCGGATCGCGCGAAGGGTCGTGCGTGGTTGCTCGAAGCGAAGGCGCGCGGTGGGCCGAAGGCGATCGATCGGATGCTCGGTCTCGAACCTTAGGGCCCCTTAACCCTGGAGTTAATCATTGGCAGTCGTGGGTCGACGTTGGAACGCTGTCTTCGGACGCGGCGTCGATCTGTAATTCATAGGTCGACGTCCTGAGCACCGGCGCGTGGATTCGTGCGCCGGGAGGAGACACAGGATGTGGAACCCGATTTCGGCGCGTACGCCGTACGCGCTCTCGCCCTACCGTTCATCGCAGCCCCCCGCGCAACGTGTGTTGCAGGACCTGGGGATCGTGCCGCGCGCGGATCCGCAGCAGCAGCTCGCGGGGTTCGTGGCGGCGGCGATGGTGATCGCGCAGTGGATGCAGCAGCTTCAGGCGATGCAGGCGTTGAGTATGCGTCTCGCGCAGGCGGCGCCGTCGCAGGCGCGTGAGGCGCGCGGTGGTCCGTCGGGTGCGTGGCGTGAGCAGCGTGCGGTGGCGAAGTGGGGTCAGCGCGACGCGGGCGCGGCGACGGCGGCGGAGATTCGTCAGGTCCCGAGTTACCATCAGCTCGCGCCTTCGTTGCAGCGTGCGGCGGTGGACGCGGTGCGGATGGGTTTGACGGTGACTTCGACGACGGGCGGCACGCATTCATCGACGTCGTTTCACTATCGCCACAACCACGCGGACGGGCGCGGGCATGCGATCGACGTGGCGGGTGACCCGGCGAAGATGGCGGCGTTTTATCGGCGGTATGCGAGCCGGAGTCCGCGCGAGTTGTTCTACGACCCGTTGGGTGGGGTGAAGAACGGGGTGCAGATCGGGCCGATTGGGGGCCATTGGGATCACGTGCACCTGGCTTTGGATTGACGGGGCGCGGGCGCGGGTCGTGTGATGCGGTGGTGAGCGACGTCGAGAAGCTGGCGCGCGGGCAGCCGCCGAGTGTGCTTCAGCTCCGCGCGATCGCGGCGTTCTTGGACGGCTTCTTGGTCGCGGCGGTCACGGGGTTCTTGGTGTCCGAGGCGTGGTTCGAGGAGGGCTTGCTCGCGGCGGAGCTGGTCCATTCGTTCGTGGGCAGCGCGATCGGCACGACGGTCTTCAAGTCGATGTTCGGTTTGCGCGTCGTCGCGGAGACGGGCGGTCGCCCGGGCCTCCTCCGCGCGGCGAAGCGCACGCTCTTGGTGGCCGTCGACGCGATCGCCCTCCCCGGCATGATCATGAAACACGAGCGCGAGACCCCGCAGCAGCGCTGGGGCGACCGGTGGGCCGGGACGTACGTCCTGAAGGTCCGCAAGTCGGAGGCCGCCGACGACCCGCCCCGCCACTGCGACGGCTGCGGCGCGACGTACTACCGCTCGGACTACCGCCCAGACCTCGCCACGGTCCCCTGCGACGCCTGCGGCGCGCCCCTGGCGCTCGGCGATTGACTGCGCTGGGCGGCGGTGCTACCTGCCGGATTCGTCCTAAGCGGGACTAACTCAGTTGGTAGAGTGCGACCTTCCCAAGGTCGAAGTCGCGGGTTCGAGTCCCGTGTCCCGCTCTCTCGGTCGCTTCGCTCCCTCGGTCGCGTGACACGCTCCTCGGTCATGCGACGCCGCTCGAAGCGGTCGCTTCGCTCCCTTACTCGAGCGGACGGCGCTTAGCGCGAGTCCCGTGTCCCGCGGTGCGGTGGCCCTGGGGCTCGGTCGGGCCGGCTCGCCGTTGAGACCGCTCGCTCGGGCGCTTCGCTCCCTCGGGCGCGTGACACGCTCCTCGGTCATGCGACGCCGCTCGAAGCGGTCGCTTCGCTCCCTTACTCGCGCGGACGGCGCTTGGCGCGAGTCCCCCAGGCGCGGTGGCCCTGGCGCTCCGTCGGGCCGGCTCGCCGTTGAGACCGCTCGCTCGGGCGCTTCGCTCCCTCCGGCGCGTGACACGCTCCTCGGTCACGCGACGCCGCTCGAAACGGTCGCTTCGCTCCCTTACTCGAGCGCACGGCGCTTAGCGCGAGTCCCCTGGGTGCGAGGGTCCAGGGGCTCGATCGGGGCCGCGCCTCGCGCTCTTCTCCGCGGGCGGCGACGCACAAACGTGATCCTTATCTGGACGTCGGGCGCACCTGACGCCGCCGAGTCAGAGCCCAGGTGCCGCCGAGTCACCGGTTTGCCCTTCCGGCGGCTCGGCGCTCGGATCACCGTCGCTCGACGCGACCACCGCGGCCGAGGTGGTCGCGGTCGCGACTTCGAGCGGCGGTACGCGGCGCGCCGGGACCTCGACGGGTGGAGGCACCGGGCAGCGGGTGCACGGGCCACGCATCGGGACGCGCAGGACCCGGCCGACGCTAAGGAACGTGCCGCGCATTCGATTGGCCTTCTGAATCGCGCGGACGCTGCTGTTGTTTCGGTACGCGATCATGCTGAGGTTGTCGCCGTTTCGTACGCGGTACATTCGGAGGTTCTCGTCGGGGCGCTGCGCGAGCAGTGGCGCCACCCGCCGTCCGAGCTCTTGCGCGCATGGGTTGTAGAAGCGGACGTGAAAGTGGTCGCGGTGTCGTCGTGCGTGTTTGATCAAAGACCGCCGGCCCGCTCGGAAAAGGCTGTCGATCCAGGTTGGATCCTCACCGATGGAGAGCGCATAGTCGATGAGTACCCGCTGCACCGCGCGGTCGACGAGGATGACTTCGACGTCCGTCAAACTCACCAGAGCCTTCACGAGCTCCCAATTTGCGGGCACGTCCATATGTTTCTCACAGGCTCTGCACCGAACGGCCTCGGGCGTCGGGTAGTAGAAGCCGAGGTCGACGTCACGCCCGTTCTGGTGAGTACGGTGCGGCCGTAACCATCCGCCCTCTCGGAGGCTGATGCCGTTGACGCGGAGCGGATGAGCGTCCGGTCGCACCGCGCGCACTTGCCGAGCGGCCGCGACGACATACGCGATCGTCTCCGAAGTTGCCCAAGCACGCGACGGAAGGATGACCGTCCACGCCTCGTCCTCACCGCCGCTGGGGAACGGCTCCGCGTTGATGATGCGCCCCTCGTAGGTGAAGCCGAGCGAGATCGAGCCGAGCGACTCGGGCGCATCCTGCCAACGCGTCGCGAGGGCTACGTCGGAGAACGCGCACGCGGAGGCGGTTTCGACTTCGCGCAAGTCGGCGAGCACGTCGCCGACGCTTGCCGTCGCGACATCGTCGGTGTCCAAGACCTCGTCGAGGACCTCCTCGCCCGGTGCGTCCTCGACCTCCTCGGAGGCGAGCCCCTCGACGAAGTCGATCACCTCGGGCGGGTCCGGTTCACTTGCGGGCGCAACCTCGATCGTCGGCGGCGACGGCGAGGCACAGCCCACGATCGCGGCGAGGAAGAGCAGAGCGGGGACGGCGCGGATCAACGGGCACGGGGACCCTAGCGATCCCGCGCGATGAGCTCAATCGGAGACCGACTAACCCGTCGAGTCGCCCCGGGTCGTTGCCTTCCAGGAGCCGACCCCAGACCCGGCCAACCCCGTGCTCGGCCGATATCGGCGGGCTGATCTACGGCCCTCCGCGTGCCGCGAATCGCGTAGCTCCCTCGCGGGCGGTCGGCGCCAGCCCGCCGCGTCCGCGCCTCCGCGGCCTCGAGCCGGCCCGGGAGGACGAACGACCCACTTCGCAGCGCCATCGCGCACAACGCCCGTCCGGGAATTGCCGATAACGTCGGTATGGCCCCCGTCTCTGCCGTCGAAAGCCTCGGCGGGACCTTCGTCCAGTCGGTTCGGGATCGTGTACCGGCCGACGGTCCCGCGATCCTCGCCGAGCTCCAGGCGCTGCAGGGCCAGTTGCAGCCCGACGTTCAAGGCGCGCTCGCCGCGTTTGTGCGGCGCGAGTTGGCCGGCTCCCCGGACACCGCCTGGATGGCTGAGCTCGTGGGCGCCGCACCGACCACGCAGTCGGGACGACAGGTCCTGTCCAACATCCGCACCATGAACGCGGAGCTTCACGATGCGTCGATAACCAAGGGCAAGCGCGTGGCGTTCTTCGACTCCCGCGGCCGGGTGCCGTTGTCGGACGTGTTGGAGCGCGTCGCGGACGGCACGAAGCTCAGCGCCCGCCTCTACCGGTACGAGAAGTTGACCGGCGGACTCAGGGCCGTGCGGTACCTCCTCGACCACGAGGAGCTCGAAGGCGTCCCACTACGCGCACGCCACACGAGCCATCACCCCATCCAAGACGTCGCCGACCTCGAACGCCTGTGGACGAAAATCGAGCTCACGGAAAACCTATGAGCGACGACGTCGCCGCACGCGCCGTCGACATCCTCGACCGAGGCGACGACCTCGCGACACTCGTCCGGGAACACTTCGGACGCCCCACCCTAGAGCCGACGCTCCGCGCGCTCCTCCAGCTCGCCTTCGTCTACGACCGCCGAGGCGACAAGACGACCTCGCGCGCGATCATCGACGCCGTGCAAACCGCGCGCACCGCCTTCCAAGCGACGAAGCCCGCGCTTGCGCCGCGCACGTCCCCCCTCCCGAAGGGCCCCCGCCCGCGGGCGAATCTCCTCGACGTTCGAGCCCGCCAGACGCGCTAGCAACTCAGCCGATGAGTGACGTCGTCGGTTCCGTAGGTTCGAGCTCAGGTCTCTACCACTTGCGCCTGCCCTGACCACATCTGTCACAGCCACGTGGACGCTTCGGGCCGGAGGAACCGACCCTTGATTCAACGAAGCCCCCAACACGACACATCCGTCTTCGACGGCCGAAAAATCGCCTACCTCAGAACCCTCGCGACGCAGCTGATCCGTGAGCTCGAGACGATCGAGGGGGTCACCGAGGGCATCGTCCGCCACCGCACCGGGGCGCCGGCCTATCGCCGGGTCGTCTGTGAGCAGCGAACGCTCGCGTTCGTTCGGACGCGGCCGCGGCTGCGCGGGGTGCGGGTCGACGTCACGGGCGGATGGAAGGTGCCGCGGAGCCGGCTCGAGCTGGAGTCGAGCAGCGCCACGACGCTGCTCGTCCGTTCCGAGATCGATGTCGTGCAGGCGGTCGATCTCCTCCGCCGAGCGGTCGATCGGAAGCGGTCGCAACAGACCTAACGGCAATCGCCGAGAAAATTCACCTCCCCGCGCAAGATCTCCAGCCCTCCCCTCGAACCTCGGGCACGCCCCGGCCATCGCCGGGGCGGTCGGGGCCCTCGCGCCTCGCGGAAGGAGAGACCATGAAGACCTGGATGGGGGCGGCGCTGCTCGGCGTGGTCGTCGCGGCGTGCGGATCTACGCCGCGCGACCTCGAGCCACCGCCCAAGGACGCCGCGGGTCCGCCCGTGACTTGGGCGGCTACGGCCGGAAGCAACCATGAGGCGCGCTCGGCGCGCTTCGTCTTGAAGAGTCAGATGGGAGCGTTCGTGCACACCGCAGTGCGGCCGAGCGCCGCAAGCGGGCGCGTGCTCGGGGGAGAGGAATGAAGATGTTCAAAACTTACGGCTGTGTGATTTCGATTCTGAGTTTGGTGCTCACCACGTCGGCCTGGGCCGCCGTGCCCTCGACCGTCGCGTACCGCGGCACCCTGTACGACGCGGACGGCACCCCCGTGGAAGGAACCTTCCCCGTGACGTTCTCCGTCTTCGACGCCGCCGACGGCGGCGACGCCCTGTGGGAAGAAGCCCAAACGATCGCCGTCCTCGACGGACGTTTCTCCGTGGAGCTCGGCGCGACCGCGAGCGTCGACCAACAACTCTTCGCCGCACCATCACGTTGGCTCGAAATCACCGTGGACGGCGAGACGCTGAGCCCGCGCGTCGCGATCACCAGCGCCCCCAGCGCGCTCGTCTGCGAAGACGCCGTCGGTGACATCAACCCGACGTCGATCGCCATCCGCGGCTACGGCGAAGTCATCGACGCGAGCGGACGCTGGGTCGGCGACACCACCGGCCTCCAAGGCCCCGCCGGCGACCCCGGACCCGAGGGCCCCGCCGGCGCTGACGGTTCCATCGGTCCGCAGGGACCCGCGGGTCCCCAAGGCGACGCCGGACCTACCGGGGCCACGGGCCCTCAAGGCCCACAAGGCGCGACCGGACCGCAGGGCCCCATCGGCAACCAAGTCTGGACGACCTCCGGCAACAACACCTACCGCGCCGGCGGCAACGTCGGCATCGGCACCGTGAGCCCCGGCGCGCGCCTGCACGTCGCGACCAACACGATCCCCGCGACCACGATCCAAAGCTCCTCGAACATCGGGACCTGGCTCTCCCTCGGCAACACCGCGACCAACGGACGCTGGTTCGTCGTACTGAGCACCGGGCCCAACAACGGCGAAGGCGTCGGCAAGCTCGTCTTCCTCTCCGCGAACGCGCCCAACCAGACCAGCGGCGTCATCATGTCGATGGTTCACAGCAACCGCCGCGTCGGCATCGGAACCACCAACCCGAGCCACGTCCTCCACGTCAACGGCGTGGCGCGCTCGGCGAGCTCCACGTGGGCCACGAGCTCGGACCGACGCATCAAGACCCAGATCGAGGATCTCGACAGCGCCCTCGCTCGCGTCCAGCAGCTACGCCCGGTCACCTACGCCTGGACCGAGACCTACCGCGCCGACCACGACGGGCTACCCGTTCGCAACTTCGGCTTCATCGCGCAGGAGGCCGAGCAGGTCGTCCCGGAGATGGTGCGGCAGGTGAAGGAGACCGTCGGTGGACAAGTCATCCCGGACTTCCGCGTGATGGACCACAGCCCGGTCCTGCCGCTGCTCGTCGGAGCGGTCCAAGAGCAGCAGGCGATCATCGACGCTCAAGCCGACGCGATCGACGCGCTGACTCGACGCCTCGCAGGCATCGAAGCTCGCCTCGGTGGACAACCGAGCTCGACGCCCGCGCCCAGAAAATAGAACACCGTTCGGTTCGAATTTCGGCCTACATTGTCTCGAACATCGTTCAGTTAATTTCCCGCCAAGCAGAGCCCGTCGAACCCGGTATTCCAGCAGGATACCGCCTCAGGCATCTGGATCGACCTGATGCGCTCTGATAATTCTACTCATCGTCGAAGTCATTCGGCCAAGAACCCAAGCGATTCCGAACAGGAAATACTGATGGCGAAAAAGAACTCTCTAACCTTGAACGAGCTCCACCAGGCGACTCGCTCGATGAGCCACGATCAGTGGTCGGCGGTCCAGAAGATCGGGCAGCGGTGCTCCCTCGCGGAGTTCGAGGACTTCATGATCAACGGCGAGCTGCCGATGGTCGAGCTCTCCCCCGAGGAGCTGGAAGCGGTCGGCGGCGGCCGACGCAAACCGAAGGTCGTCACGGACCCCCACAAGTGGCCGACCTAGGATGTAAGTAACAATGGGCGCGCCGCCGATAGGGCGTCGGCGGCCGCTCAGGCTGTACCACGGAGCCACGGAAGGAGAATGGGGAGCGATTCGGGCACCTCGTTCTGCACCTCGAAGGCGAAGTAGACCTTCCAATTGATCGAACCATCCAGCCGCAACGAAACTTTCGCGTGGGTGACTTCGAATCGCCCCACACGTCCATCGCGATCCCGTAGAACCACACCCTCGAGCAGGGTACTTCGAATGGGTTCGAGCGCCCGTTCGGGGAAATGGTGCGCCACGAGCGGAGACGCCAGGAACGGCTCTACGAAGCGCCGGGACTCCTCGTGCTCGAAATTGAGCTCGAAACCCACCCGTGCGAACACCCCCTCGAGCGCATCCAGCGCACACAAACAAGACCACTCCGGCGTGACCTCCGCGAGCGCCATGAGGTTGTCACGCAGCGCCTCGGCCGCGCCGATCGGGAAATGTTCGAGCAACGCAACGTTCTCGGCCAACGGACGGTGCAGGTACGCCTTGTGGACCTCTCGCTCGCCCCTGCGCCCGTACCCGACCTCTCGAACGCGCGCGTCACCGCACACGCCACGGAGCGTCACCAGCGACGGGTGCTCGGGTGCGTATCGCGCGCCGAGGAGCAGCCGCATCGCCGCGTCGAAGGAGGCCTCGGGGTGACCTTCCTCGAATGCCCAGACGATCCCCGCCACGCGCAGCTCGGAGCGAGAGACGTCCGGTACCTCGAAGCCGAAGTACGTCCGAATGGGAAACAGCGGCTCTGCCGCGAGCCGCTCCGCGCTGTCGAGGAACCACGCATGGAAGGCCTCGTCGAGCATCCAGTCACCCAGGTAGCGCTGGACCAGGCGCGCGAGGTTCACACGACCGAGCTCTTCGTACTGAAGCGCCAACGATACGGACAGGGAGCTCTCCTTAGCGGTACCATCGTCGCGGATCTCGTGTTCGATTCCGAACCCATTCCCCGCGAAGATCGGCGGCAGCATTTGGAGCGTTCGGAGGATCCGCCGGTAGTCATCGGCTTGTACGACCGACGCCGGGAGGAGATCTTCGAACATCTCTACGGTGCCCGCCATACTCGAGGTCGCGTCCTTCACTCCTGCCGGCATGACGTGCGCCGCACCGTAGACGAACATCGTCCCGCCGTCACCGCGTGCGCGTTCGCCGCACCGAGGTGTCGGACGTGAGCGAACGAACGACCCCGACGGACGACCTGTCCTCCCGAGTCCCGGCGGGGATCTTCCGCAAAGAAGCGCACGCGCTGCGCGCCGCGGCGCAGGAGCGTCGTCGTCTGCTCGCGCTCGACACCTGGTGGACGAAGGGTGGGTTCTGGACCCTCCTCGTAGGTACGGCGGTACTCATTGTCTTCATGGGTTTTCTCCCCGTGCGCAGCGCCGCGCGCGGGCCCGCCGTGGTTCACGCGGACCGTAGCCAAGGCCCCGCCTGGACGGCCTTCGCGATCCTGCCCGCCGAGCACGATGTATCTTTGGCCCCGGGCATGAAGCTCACGCTTCACAGCAGCGCCGGCGTTCGCGAGGCGCAGATCGACTACGTGTCCGAGGTGGTCAGCAGCCGCGACGTCGCGCGACGACTCCCGCCCCGCGTCGCGGACACCATCGTCCCGCAAGGGCCTTCGGTCATCGTCCGCGCGCCCCTCGATGAGGAAGCACGCCACGGAATGATCGACGGCACGACGCTCGACGTGGAGATCACGCTCGACCCCACCCCCGCCGCGTCGTGGCTCTTGGCTTCGATCTCTGCGAGGACACCATGACCGCCGAGTCCTCCAGCGCCCCGGTCACGCCGATACGAGAACGACCCCAACGGCGGCGCGGTCGCGTCCCGGTCGTTCAACAACTCACCAATACCGAGTGTGGCGCAGCCTGCCTCGCGATGGTCCTCGCCTACCACGGGCGCCACATCCCCCTGCGCGAGCTGCGCGAAGCGAGCGGCGTCGGCCGCGACGGGATCGACGCACGCACGATCCTCGAAACCGCCGAGCAGCAGGGGCTCAACGTTCGGGCGCTCACGCTGGGCGTATCGAGTGTCGAAAAACTCCCGCCCGCCTCGATCCTCCACTGGGGCTTCAACCACTTCGTCGTCCTCGAACGCGTCGGGCGCGACGCCATCCACATCGTCGACCCCGCCTTCGGTCGTCGGCGCGTCGCCATGGACGAGTTTCGTCGCGACTTCACCGGCGTCGCGCTGACCTTCGAACCCGGCGAGCGC
The DNA here is from genome assembly GCA_040218735.1 of Deltaproteobacteria bacterium. Classification (GTDB taxonomy): domain Bacteria; phylum Myxococcota; class Kuafuiibacteriia; order Kuafuiibacteriales; family Kuafuiibacteriaceae; genus JAUHYN01. The sequence goes on along the minus strand of JAVJQW010000015.1, from coordinate 114,367 downwards.
TTCGAACCCATCGCGCGTCGCCACGGCAGAATCTGGCACTACGGTAGACAGATCGGCGCGCACTTCGGAGGTCTCGCGCGGGTGCTCTTCACGTCTGCGCTCCTCCAGGGCTTTGCGCTCGCCACTCCGCTGCTGACGGGGTTGGTGGTCGACCGCGTGATCCCCCAGCGCGACGCAAACCTCCTCGTGCAGCTCGGCGGCGTGCTCCTGTTGGTGCTCCTGCTGTCGTTCCTCACCTCGATGGTCCGCGCCCACGTGCTCATCGCCATCCGCGCCAAGTTCGACACCCGGATGACGCTGGATCTCCTCGAGCACCTCGTCAGCCTCCCGTATGCGTTCTTCGAGACCCGCTCGACCGGCGACCTGCTCGCGCGCGTGAACAGCAACACCACGGTGCGCGAGATCTTCACCTCCGGCGTCCTCTCGGGGCTCCTCGACGCCGTCCTCGCCGTCTCCTTCCTCGCCGTGATGCTCACGATCAGCGTCCCGATGGGCGCGCTCGTCGTCGTGCTCGGCGGGCTCCAGATGCTGGTCATCGTGCTCGGCTACCGTCGTCAACGCGAGCTGATGGCGTTCAGCCTCGAAGCGCAGGCGCGCGCCGACGGTCGCCTCGTCGAGCTCATCAGCGGTATCGAGACCCTCAAGGCGATCGGCGGCGAGCAACGCTCCGTGCAGGGCTGGAGCGACCTCTTCGTCGACGTCCTCAACGCCTCCATCGAACGCGATCGCCTCGACGCGCTCCTCCAGTCGATCGTCTCCACGATCCGCCTCGCGTCGCCCCTCGTCGCGCTGAGCTACGGCGCGCTCCTCGTGCTGGACGGAACGATGAGCCTCGGCACGATGCTCGCCCTCAACGCGCTCGCGGTCGCCTTCTTCATCCCGCTCTCCGGCCTGACTTCGACCGTCGGGCAGGTCCAGTTCCTGTCGAGCTACCTGGCGCGCCTCGACGACGTCTTCGAGACCAAGCCACATCAAGATCCGAGCGCGGTCGAAACACCACCGCCGCTCACGGGAGCGATCGAGGTCGAAGGCCTCACGTTCGCGTACTCACGCCACAGCCCCGCGGTCGTCGACGACGTCTCGTTCGTAGCGCGCCGCGGTGAGCTCATCGCGATCGTCGGACGATCCGGTTCCGGCAAGTCGACGCTCGCGAGTGTGCTGGTCGGGCTGCGCGACGCCAACGCGGGCAAGGTCGCGTTCGACGGCCTCGCGCTGCCCTCGCTCGACCTCGTGGCGCTCCGCAAGCAGGTCCGTCTCGTGCCGCAGACACCGCACCTCTTCAGCGGGAGCATCAAAGCGAACGTCTCGATGGCCGAGCCCGATCTCGACGAAGCGCAGATCGTCGAGGCCGCGAAGCGCGCGTGCATCCACGACGAGATCGCCGAGATGCCGATGGGCTACGAAACCGTCCTCGCGGACGGCGGCACGTCACTCTCGGGGGGCCAACGACAGCGCCTCGCGTTGGCGCGTGCGCTCGTCTCGCCTCCCGCGGTCGTGGTCCTCGACGAAGCGACCAGCGCCCTCGACGCCGTGACGGAAGCGGCCGTCTTCGATCGGCTCTCCGAGCTCGACTGCACGCGCATCGTGATCGCCCATCGCCTGAGCACGATCGTCGGCGCGGACCAGATCCTCGTCATGGACCGCGGGCGTATCGTCGAACGCGGGACCCACGCATCGCTGCTCGCGACCGACGGAGTCTACGCGTCACTCGTTCGCGCACAGCTACGTTCGGCGAAGGAGGACGAACCGTGAGCTCCGAAGCGCTCCGCGCCGAAGGCATCGAGCGACTCGCCGGCGGCACCGCGGACCGGCTTCGCGCGGCGTTCGAGGAGCACCGCGGGTTCGAAACCGTCGTCGCCGAAGAGATCCGTACGCAGTGGCCGGACCCGAGGGCACCGTCCCTCGCCGACTTCTTCGGTGAGTTCCCGGCGGCGGAGTGCTCCGCCACGCTCCAACCGTTCGGCGAGTCACCGGTCCCTCACTCGACAGCCATCACCACGCACCAGCGTGGAGGCCAGATACTCATTCGCCCGCTACCCATCCCCGAAGTCATCGCGTGGGAACACGCCCTCGCGGACGAGCTCGCGAACGGTCAGCGCTACGCGGTCAGCGCGCTTCTCAGCGTGGGTTCCGCGGGGCTCGGCCTCGACTGGCACCACGACCTGACGACCGGCCTGCTCGTCCTGCAGCTCTCGGGTGAGAAGCGGTGGTGGATAGCGCCGGCCGAAGGGGCGATCGGGCCCCACGAAACCGGGCATTCGAGCAACTGGCTCGCGGACAACCCGATGACCGAGGACGAGCGCACCGCCTTCGACACTGCGATCGCCGCGCGGTCCCGCGAAGTCGTGTTCACGGCGGGGACGCTCGCGTACGTCCCCCCGTATCACTGGCACCGCACCGAAGGCCTCGGTGAGTCATGGAGCCTCGTCTTCACCGTCCGACGGGGTGACTACGCCTCGCGCGCGTGGTCGGCGCTCGACCGCAGCGTGGATCCGACGGAGCGATGGCCCGAAGTCGAACCATACGACCGAGCGTCACTCGACCAAGAGCTGGACCGCCGCTGGCACGAAGTGAAGGCGGACGCTCTGGACGACCCTCGGGAAGGCCTCGTCCCGCCCACGACGATGTTCGTCCCGCGCGACGACAAGAACCTCCGCCTCACACGACGCGCCGGGGGGTACTGGTGGGTCGAGATCCGGGACGCCACCGGCGACGCGCGCGGACAACTCGTCTCGAAGGCGCTCGTCCCGCTCCTGCGGTGGATCGGTACACGGCAATTACCGTTCTCGGGGTACCTCGCGCGCGCGCACAACCCATCGCTGCCCCCGACCTACACCGATCGTCTACTCACCGTGTTGTGCGAGCGCGGCTTCCTCACGCGGGCGGACACCCCGTGAACATCCGCCGCCTGACTTCCTGCGACGAAGTCCTCCGTCACATGGAAGAGCACCGCCCTGCCCTCGTGGACGAGGCCGTGCTCCGGACGGGCGCGCCGATCGCCAAGGACTTTGCGGAGCTCGCCGAGCGCACCGCGCCGTGGGACATCCGGATCGAACCGAGCTACGCGCGACGGCTGCTCGGTGCGGCGGGTGACTTCCTGCGAACCCACGACGCCGAAGCCCTCGAACGTTTCGACGCCGACGCAGGGGAGACGCTCCCACTCGACGACTACCTCACGCGCATGCACGAGTCCCCGGAGTCGACACCCCCGGCCGTGGAGCTGCGACCGAGCTCGGCGCTTCTCGAAACCCTGGGGTCACGCGGCCCGTTGCTCGAGCGGCTCGGCCTCGACTTCGAACCGGGACAGGCCAAGGCCGCTGATCACGCGGCGCTCGTGTACGCGTACCTCGCCGCCGCCCGGCAGGCGAGTGACCTTCACTTCGACCGCGACGGGCGGCACGTCTTCAACCTCACCGTTATCGGCCGGAAGCGCTACCTCCTGTTCCCGCCGCGCTCGGGCCCCCGACTCGATCCGATCATGTACTTCGGCGGCGTGCGGCTCCGTGACCTGTCCGACGACGAGCGCGCCGGCTTCTTGCGGTACGCAGGTGGCGTCGAGCTCGTGGTCGACGTCGGCGAAGCGGTCTACATCCCGCCGTTCTTCTGGCACCACGTCGACTACCTCGAGCCCTCGTTCTCCGTGGGTGTCCGTGGTGTCTCGCCGCCGCCTCGTCTCGGCGCGGTGCTCGATGAGATCCCGGCGAACCATCTCCTGCAGCTCGTGGCGTCCGAGATCCTCCGCGCGCCCGAAGAGCCGATCCGACGGCGTTGCCTCGAACGCGTCGAAGGTGTCGTCGCCGAGCCCTGGCGCACCGCGCCGCGCGCCTACGACAGAATCCGCACGACGCTCCGGTCGTGCCTCGACGATCTAGGCATCGACGTTCGCGCGGATCGCTACGTCGACAGCGTCGACTTCGGGGCCCCGCTGTTCCGTCGTTTCCTCGAGCCGAAGGTCGACGCATCGGCGGGTCCCCGCCATCGCCTCGACGACGCGGTGCGAATCACGTCCCACGACGAACGGCACGCGAGGGTCGAAGGCTCGGACGGGCGTGTCTTCCCGATCCCATTGAACCTGGTCGCGCCGCTGTTGAGCTTCGCGAAGGGGCGCACGGTCGACGAAGTGGCGGGTGATCACCCGGACGTGGATTCGAACCGCTTGAACACCATCGTCGAGCGCCTCACCGCAGCCGGGTTGCTCCACACGCTCTGAGTATCAACGCCGCTTCGCACGGACGACGAAGCTGTAGTGCCGGTCCGCGTTCAGGTGATGGTCGTAGTGATGGTCGATCGACTCGACCAGGAACTTCGGCTCGAGGAGCCGTTCGAGCTCCGCCGCCGAGAAGCAGGACTCGGAGTCGTGTTCGAGAACGTAGCGCAACGCCTTTCCGACGACACCGGTCGACAAGAACAGCAGCCCCTCCGTCCGGTTGTACTTGGGGGAGTGAACGAACAGCAGCAGCTCCCCCGCGTGCCGGAGCGCCTCCGCCGCACGACTGACGTGACGCGGCATGAGGTGCACCGGGATGTGGTGAAGGCACCAGCTGTCGAGGAGGAAGTCGAACGACCCCGCGGCGACGTCGAGCCCGAGCGAATCACCGACCTCGAGCGAGAGCCTCCCTCCCACCGGGCCGAACGCGTTCTTACCCCAGGCGATGGCGCTCGCCGCGATGTCCACACCGAGAACGTCGGCGCCGCGCTCGGCGAGGAACGCCGCGTTCGCGCCGACACCGCAACCCAGCTCGAGTACACGCCCGGCACCTCCGAACCCACGACGCGCGTGCTCCTCGAGGAGCGGGTGTGGTTGGGTTCCGTCGTCCGCCGGGATCCAAGGCGTGGTCGTCGTCTCGACGTAGCTGTTGTTCCAGTCGCGGCGGTGTTCGAGATACTCGGCGAGGTCGTAACCCGCGCGTCCCAGGGGCGCCTCCAGCTCCCACGCGGTGACTTCGAGGAGGGGGCGATCGCCGATGGCTTCCACCATCGCGGCGGCGACCGGCTGGATGACCTGAAGTCGACACGCGAGAGCCTGCGGCATGAGCGCGTCGAGATATTCACGGACCGTGGCCTTCAAGTTCTCACCTCGCCCAGCACACTCTGAAATACCGGCATCGACGCGAGCCAACTCATCATGTTGCGAACCACGTCGTCGATGTTCTCGATCCGGTAGAGCGCGCCAAGCTTCTCGACGGTTCGCTCGTGAGCATCTCCTTCGAGCAGGGACTCCAGTACGTCGAAGGCGATATTGCGGAGTCGCTCTGGTCCCGTGAGGTAACGCGCACCGGATCGGCGAGCGACCTGACCCAGCGCCGCCGAAAAACCCGAGGGCTCGATACCGAGCTGCGCAGCGTGCTCGGCGACCAGCGCGCGAAGGCGTGAGCCGTCCGGAGCAAAACGCAGCAGCGAGACGAGGAAACGCTCGGCCGGCGTAGACGCATCCTCGAACATCGACAGCGCCTGGTGGTGCCGCGCCTTGTCGACGAGCGCCGCTTCGACGCTCGACGCGACCGACGCCGCCGGCTCCGTCTTCATGAAGGCCGCGAAGACCTCGGTGTGCAGCTGCGGGTCACGCTCCACGAGGCGCAGCGCGAGCAGGACGTTCTCCCGCAGGCCCCCCGCGCGAACGCTCTCGACGAGGCGTACTTCGAAGTCCGCTTCCAAGACGCTCCGGAGGTTGGTGAGCAATCGGGCGCGCAGCGTCGCGCCCTCGTCGACTTCGTCGGTCGCGCCGTTCGTCACGCGGAGCGCGTCGCCCCAGTAGTCGTAGGTGTGGCCGTACGCGTCGCGGGAGCGAACGGCGACCGTCAGCCCCGGCAACCCCGTGTGCCCGAACCCGTGCACACTCCGGTCGCGTTCGACGCTGACGATCGCGCCCGGCTGCAGGACCGAGAGGCGCTCCTGCGTCAGGCGGCCGATCTCGAGGTCGTGGTTGAGTCGCCACGTCGTCTCGAAGGCGTAGTCCGCGTAGACGACGGGGTCGGTGAGGTTCTGAAAGGCGCCATTCCATTCATGCGAATGCGGATTGCCGAACGTGTGACGCCACAGGTGGAACGTCATGATGAACTTGTCGTCCGCGAAGATCGGGACGACGTTGTCGGCCCCGTGAAAACAAGCGCGGTGCGCGCCGCGATCGATCCGGGCGATCGCCAGGTTCAGGAGCGCGGTCTTGCCCAAGCGATGCAGCTCCGCTTGGTCCAGCGCCTCGCTCGCGACCTCGCAGAAACAGTCCGTACCGAATCCCGCCTTCGCCCAGCGTCGCCGGACGTCCGCCGCGAGGGCGTCGAACGGGTCCGGTGCATCAGGCGTGCTTCCGCGCTCCACGCGCGAGAGAATAACGCGCCAACGCTTCGAGACAGAAGCCGGTCGTGAGTGACTCCGACCCGTAGAAATAGGCGGAACCCGACTCGCGGTCCCCGTAGATGTACGCGGTCTCCCGCGGCCAGCTCCCGTCGTCGGCCTGTGAGTCGAGCAAGGATTCGATCCACGGCTCCTCGACGGCGCCGTCGAAATCGAACAGTGTACAAATCGCCAGCGCCAGCGTCTGCGGAGTCGGGTCGGACAACTCATCCGGGACACGCGCGATGACATGGTCACGCACCGCCCCGAACCCACGCACGCCGTTCGCGAACGCGCGCGCGACGAAGTACCAGATGATCACGGGCCCCAAATAGTAGTCACCGCCGTCGACCTCGGTTCCGGCAAGGACGCGCCGAACCACCGCGTCGCGCGAAGCGTGCGTTCGCGGATCGGACTCGCCGAGGAACAACAGCGCGTTGGCGTTGACCGCGGTGTCCACGACGTCGCGCAGGGACATCGACGCCATCACCTGCGCGAGGCTGGGGTGCCACTCGGCCTCGAGCGCCGCCTTGAGTCGCGGTGAAGACTCGGCGCGCGGGAGGAGCCACGTGTAGAACAGACCTTCCTCGTTGCGGTGGTCCAAGATGATCTCGCGCGCGCTCGCGAACGTGTGTCCGTAGTGGCGAAGGACGTACGAGATGCAGCTGATGTCGTCGATGTCCGGCGGCGCCTCCTGAAAGGCCGGGTTGTACGACGACCAGTAGGTCCACAACCCTTCGCCGCGCATCTCGGCGAGGAGGAACGCACACCCCTTGTCGATCGCCGTCCGGGCCTCAGCAGGATCCGCGAACCGCAGCCCGTGAAGGATGAGCGCGGTCGCGAACGGCGTGCTGTCGAGCGTCGCCTCGCGCTGCAGCGTCGGCTCGGGGCTCTGCAGGACCGGCCACTCCCCGTGGTCGAGCTGGGCGGCCGCGAGGTACGCGAGCGCCCGCCGGACGGCCTCCTCGACCCGCTCCTTCATGCGCGGCGGTCGAGGCTGCGCAGGAGGGCGCGGGACGCCATCGCGAGGTGGTCGGCGACCTCCTCGCGGAGCTTCTCCGGCGGCACCCCTTCCCCGAGGCCGACGATCGGGACGAGCTCCTTGGTCGTCGCGATCGAGTAGCGCGAGGTGAGGAAGGCGATGCTCTGGAGCGTCAGCCGCGCCTCGTGTTTCGTGCACCCGAGCAGGCTCGCGATCTGCTCGGACCACTGGTCGAGGAAGGGCACCTGGATTCGGTTTCTGCCGGTCTCCGGGAGCTCGCCGTTGTGGAGAACGAGCCCCACCAGCGCGCGCATGATCGGCCGGTGCTCACAGGCAAAAACGAAGCCGGCACGGACGGTTGCCTCGATGAACGCGTACGCGTCGGCGAACTCCATCGCGTGGGCGAGCGCCTGGTCGCGGGCCGACTCCAGCTCCAGGTACATCGTGTCGATGCACGCCTTGAGCAGCCCTTCCTTGCTGTCGAAGTAGTGGTTGATGAGGCTGACGCTGACGTCCGCGCGTCTCGACACCTCCCGAATCGACAGGTCCCCGGTCATCCGCTCCGCCAACAGCTCGAGCGCGGCGTCGCGGATACGGGCCTGGGTGGCTTCGGTGTCGGCGTTCACGGGCCGCGCCATGGCGGACATTGTATCGCAATCCGCGCGAGACACCTCGACAGCAGGCGCAACTTCATTCACATGACGCGGAATGACCGCCGCCGATGGCACCACCCCGATCCCCTTCGAGATCGTCGTCCGCAAGATGACCCTCGACGACTTCGACGCCGTGACCGCGCTGCAGCTGGAGTGTTTCCCGGGGATGGCCCCGTGGCTCCGCGGGCACATCGAGAGCCAGACCAAGATGTTCCCAGAGGGCCAGGTGGTCATCGAGATCGACGGGGAGATCGTCGCGTCGTCGTGCAGCCTGATCGTCGACTTCACCGAGTACGACGAGTGGCACAACTGGAAGGAGATCGCCGACAGCGGCTACATCCGCAACCACGACTACGACGGCGACACGATGTACGGCATCGAGATCATGGTGAGCCCGCGTCACCGTGGGATGAAGCTCGCGCGCCGTCTGTACGAAGTGCGCAAACAGATCGCGCGTGAGTTCAACCTCAAGCGCATCATCATCGGTGGACGCATCCCCGGGTACGGAACGTACGCGGACGAGATGTCGGCGCGCGACTACGTCGAAGAAGTCATGAGCAAGCGCCTATTCGATCCCGTGCTCACCGTGCAGGCATCGAACGGCTTTCAGCTCGTACGACTCATCCCCGACTACTTCCCGACCGACTCGGAGTCGCGCGGCTACGCGACGTTCCTCGAGTGGCCGAACATCGAGCACCTGCCGGCCAACGCTCGAACCCGCCAGATGCGACGCACGATGCCGGTCCGCATTTGCGTCGTGCAGTATCTGATGCGCCCGATCGACGACTTCGAAGACTTCGCCTCGCAGTGCGAGCACTTCGTCGATGTCGCCTCCGACAACAAGTCCGACTTCGTCGTCTTCCCCGAGCTGCTCACGGCGCAGGTCATGTCGATCGTGAAGGCGAAGCGCCCCGCCGAAGCAGCACGCGGGCTCGCCGCTTACACGCCGCAGTACCTCGAGCTCTTCACGGGCCTCGCCGTGAAGTACAACGTCAACATCATCGGCGGCTCGCAGCTCGTCGTGGAAGAGGACGAGGAGCTGTACAACGTCGGCTGGCTGTTCCGCCGCAACGGCACGCGCGAGAGCCAGTACAAGCTGCACATCAGCCCGAACGAAGCGTGGTGGTGGGGCGTCGCGCCGGGCAGCAAGCTCCAGGTCTTCGACACCGACCGCGGCAAGATCGCGATCCTCGTCGGATACGACGTGCAGTTCCCGGAGCTGTGCCGCGTCGTCGCCGCCAAGGGCGCGAACATCGTCTTCGTGCCCTTCTCGGCGGAAGAGCGCTACGCGTACCTGCGCGTGCGCCACTGCGCGCAGGCCCGCGCGATCGAAAATCAGCTGTACGTCGCCATCTCCGGCGGCACCGGGACGATCCCGTTCGTCGACAACGCCGACCTCCACTACGCGCAGTCGGGCATCTTCACGCCGTCGGACTTCCCGTTCTCGCGCGACGCGATCGCGTCGGAGTGCCCGCCGAACATCGAGAACGTCATCATCCAAGACCTGGACCTCGAGCTGATCCGACGCAACCGCCTCGACGGCACGGAGCGCCCGTTCACGCAGCGCCGCAGCGATCTCTACCGCGTGCAGTACGTGACGCCCGACGGTCAGGTCGAGCAGGTATGAGGTACCGATGAACTGGTCCGAGACCTTCGGGCGCTCCTACGAGCTGATTCAATCGACCCTCGTCGAATGGTTCGAGGCGGGGATGAAGAACCTCCCCAACTTCGTCGTCGCCGTCCTCGTCCTCATCTTTGCGTTCGTCGTCGGCAAGATCGTCCGCAACACCCTGCGGAAGGTCCTCGTACGCACGAAGCTCCCCGACCCGATCGCGCGCATCGTCGCGGGCGTCGCGAACCTCGGGATCGTGTGTGTCGGTTTGTTCATCGCGCTGTCGGTGATGGACCTGAACAAGACCGTCACGTCGATCCTCGCGGGCGCGGGTGTCGTCGGCTTAGCGCTGAGTTTTGCGTTCCAGGACCTGGCGTCGAACTTCATCTCGGGACTGTTCATCACGCTGCAACGCCCCTTGCGCGTCGGCGATCTGGTGCTGACCAACGGCTACAAGGGGCACGTCGACAGCATCGGTCTACGCTCCGTCACGATCCGGGACCTCGACGGGCAGCACATCATCATCCCTTCCAAGGACATCTTCCAGAACGCGCTCACGAACTACTCACTCGACGCGCGACGCCGAGTCGAATTCAGCGTCGGGGTCTCCTACGCGTCCAACCTGCAGGCGGTCGAAGACCTCATCCGGGCGGCGCTCGAAAAGCTCCCCGACAGAATGCCGGACACCGCGATCCAGACCGACTGGGACGAGTTCGGCGACTCCTCGATCAACATCGTGGCCAAGTTCTGGGTCTCGTCGAGTGAGCAGTCCGTCTACAACCGGTCGAAGTCGTCCGCGATGAAGGCCGTGAAGCGCGCGTTCGACGCCCACGACATCACGATCCCGTTCCCGATCCGCACCCTCGACTTCGGCATCAAAGGCGGTCAGACCGCGGTCGAAGTCGTCGACCACGCGCTCGGACGCATGAAGAGTTAGTTGCAGACGAGGGGCGACCACGCCGTGAAGTTCGACGGCGTGAACGGACGCTCACACGTCGTCTCCGGGCTGCCGCCGGGGTTGTCACAACCGTCGCTCCCCGCTTCCCCGTAGATCGCGCCGTCGTTGCCGGCGATGAACGACGAGTAGCTGTAGATCTCGTCGTCGCCGTCGCCGCCGAGGAAGATCACGCGCTGCCCCGTCAGGTAACTCACCGGCCCCGTGCAGAGCAGGTCATTCTGGGCGCCGCCCGAGACGATGATCGTGTCGGCCGCCGTGATGCTGTTCGTGGCGCCTTCGATCTCGTCCCGCCCGTTGTCACCGTAGACGGACTCACCGTCGTTGTTCGCCGAGTAGACACCGGGGACGCGGGTCTGCGCGACGGAGATGAAGTCGGGGCCCTTGTTGCCGTGGATCGTGTCGCGGCCGTCCTCACCGGTGAGGTAGTCACGATAGTCACTCGCCTTGCTGTTGGAGCCCTGCACGTAGTCATCGCCCTCACCGGGGTACGCGTACCCCGTGAACCGGCCGGCGACGGTCTGGTTCGTGTTGCTGTTCAGGTTGCGCACGCTTCCGTTCGTATGGAAGGCGGTGAACCAGATCTCGTCGTCCCCGTCGCCGGTGAGGACCTTCACCGAGTTGACCGGAGCTGCGGCGGTCGAGTCCGTGGTGCAACAGAACGCGGCGCCGTTGGCCGAACCCCACGCGGAGTATCGCTGCGTACCTGCGATGAGGATCGGTCGGTAGTTCTTCACGACCACGACGGCGTTGTCTCCCGGCTGCGCGGTGATGTCGCAGAGGAACTGTGTGTTGTCCGACGAGTTGCGGGCACAGAAGGCACTGCAGGACGCAGCGTCGTAGTTGAGGGGCGCGGTCGGACAGTTTCCCCCCGCCGCGAACGCGGCGGAGGACGAAGAGAGCACGAGGAAGGTAGTGACGAAGGTGGTTCTCATGCGGGGGGATATGCCGCGCCCCCCCGGAAACTCACGCGCTCACCCGGCCGTGTACGCGACGGCGACCTGGATCCCGTCCAGCACCAAACGCGCGGGGCCGGCGCCGTTCGTCTCGGCCCGACGCGGGCGAACGCGCAGGTAGATCTTCGGGTCCCGCCCGAACAGCGATCGAGACACATCCGCGGCGGAGACGAAGCCGGTCACCGTGGAGACGGCGTCGGGCGTGGAGGCGTCCTTCGCGACCACCTCGATCCAGGTCGAGGTCGTCGTGTCCCATCGCTCGATCGCGAGCCCCGCTTCGGGCGAGGTCGAGCCGTCGACGTACCCCACCGCGCCGCCGCGCGCCGTAACCTCGAGCGTACCGAGCGAAGTGACCGGGACGCCGATCGACAGCGGGTCCACGCGCAGCACGACGACGGCCGCCTCGGGCTGTCCGAGCGGAAGACGATACGTTCCGAGCGCGCTGCCGCCACCCGGCAACATCAGCAGGTCGCCGCGAACCGGATCGTACACGGCGCTGCGCTGCTGCCACGACGGCGCACCGCCGCGGATCCGGATCCGGCTCCACCCCGCCGCGGTGTGCCGCCACATGCCTTCGTCACCGGCCGCGATCAGCTCCCCGCTCCCCCTCGCAAAGAGACGTGGGTTCGTGAGCGTCGGCGGCGTCCCGTAGGTCGACGCGACCGTCCACGCGCCGCCGACGATCTGCAAGATGGCTTGCCCGTCGTAACCCACCACGCGCGAGCTCGCCGCATCGTACGCGAGCGACAGACTCGAATGACCGGACGCGATGACGACCGAACCGGTCAAGGGCGTCCACGCGTGCGTCTGTGTGGCTCCGACGGCGATGATGCGATCGTTGGCTGCGTCGTAGGCGATCGAGGACGGCGTCGGCGCCGGCCCCAGCGAGGCCCAGCTACAGCCATCGACGAACCCATACACCTGCCCGGCCGCCATGTAGACTACGCGATTCAGCGAAGGGGAGAACGTGACCGCGTTCCGCCCGCTGAACCCCACGGGGCGGGTCGCGTTGCAGGTCGTCCACACTTCGCCGTTCCACAACCCCGTCCCCGAGCTCGCGAGCGCGACGACGACGTCACGCGTCGGATCGTATGCGGCGGTGACGCCGATCCCGGGTGGTCCCCCCACGGTGGAAACGGGCGTCCAGCGGTTCTCCAGGAGCTGCCCGAAGAAGTCGAAGTTGCTGAAGTTGAAATCTCCACCGAAGGAGAACACGCGGCCGGCGTGGTGATCATACGTGAGTCCCGCGTTTCGGATCTGGACGCTCTGGGCGAGCTCGACCCACGCACCGTTTGTGTACACGTGCGTCGAGTCGCCGATCCAAGTGATGAGACGACGCTCGGACCTATCGTAGACCAGCGCGCTCGACGCCCCGAGGACGGGTGAGGTCGGGGCGGGCGGCCCCGTTACCCACCCCTGCCCGCAGTGCTCGACGGTCATGGACACCGTGGCGCCACTGAAACTCACCAGGCACCCGCGTGTCTCGTCGTAGGCGAGCGCCCCGAGGCCATCAGGGGGCGGTGGAATCTCGGGATCCATCTGCCACCGCGCGCCATCCCATACCCACAACCCGGAGGCGTCGGCCGCGAGGACCAACCCACGATCGGTGTCGTAGGTCATCTGCGTGGGGTACGGCGTCGGGCCACCGAAACCCGCCGCGACCCAGCCCTCACCCGTCGTCGTGTACGTGCTACCGCCTTCGTCGACGAGCACTGTCTCGCCGCGCACGGCATCCCAGGCCATCGCCGCGCGTCCCGGCGCCGGCCGCAGACTCGATCGCAATTCTCGCCACGTCCGTCCGTCCCATTCGAACGTGTCGTCGCGCGCGGGGTAGTCCGTTCGCGCGCCGCCCGAGGTGATCACGAGCCCGCGCGCGCCGTCGAACGCGAGGCCCGTACGCGTTCGTGCGGGGGGAGGTGTCACGGGGTCGAGTGCCGTCCAGCGATAGGTGCTCACGAGGTTGACAGGATCGTCGTCGTCGAGCACGGCGAGCCGGTCGAGCTGCGTGATGGAAGGGAGCGTACCGATCGCCTCCGAGTCCTGGTGCAGCGCGGGGCGCACCCCGTTGGCGATCCAAACGTCGTGCGGATTGGGTGTGGCCGAACCCGAAACCTTGCCCTCGAGCGAAGCCACCCAGAGACCGTCCTGAATCGGCACGAGCTCGGACACGTTGCCGGCGTCGTCGATCGACTGGACGCTCACGACGGGGGCGTCGGGGGACGTCAGGCCCAGGAGCGGAAAGGCGCCGTCGGCGGCGGCGCGCGCGCGACCGACCTCGCCGAGCGTTGGATGCACCACGCGGACGATCGAGCCCGGCTCGACCGCGCCTGCTTCCGCGACGAGCCAGATGTCGAAGCCGTGCGCGAACGAGGTCCACGGAGACCGTTCGAGTCGAATTTTCGTGACGTCGGGCGCCGACGGTCGACGTAGATCCAACTCGAACTCGACGCCGGGCTCGACCCAGCCGCGGTGCCCCGCACGATCGGTAAGTGCGATGCGAATGGCGTAGGTCCCCTCGGGGATGGAGTCGTCGATGTCCACGACTCCGAAGTACGAGGGCCCGGATGCGGAGAGCTCCGACCACCGAATCACCCCCGGCCCGACCGCAGTGACGCTCGGCGCTTCCGTGAGCTCCTCGTTCGCGGTGAACGAGATCGAGAGCGACGCACCATCGCCGGCTCGCTCGACGTCGGGCAGCAGCGGAGTGGGCGAACCGATCGAGAAGACGACCGAGCCCGGAACCACGTCCGGGCGCTGTCGGTCGACGACCACCGGCACGTCGACGAGCTCCGAACGCACGCCCTCGTCGTCGACGAAACGAACGTACAACGTCCGCGGGCAGACGCGGCCCTGCGCACAGGGGGTGCCGAGGCCTCGATCGAGATCCCACGTCGTGCTCGCGGCCCCCGTCGCGTCGAGCCCGAGCGGCGCGCTGGCCGACTCGGTGAAGCTCGGGAGGTTCGACAGCAATGCCCGCGTAGCGCCGACCGCCGAGAGCTCGACGCGCGCCGTCGAAGTGCGCACGTAACCCTCGACGCGATCCGGAACGACCTCGACCTTCGTCACCGTCGGCGGCCCCACCAGCGCGACGCGCACGTCCACCACGACGTGCTCGCCTGCGTTCAGATCGAACGGCTCCGAGACGCCGTAGTAGCGGAGCGGCGCCGTAGGATCGTTCGCCTCGCGCAGCTCGATGACGACCACACGCTCCGCGCCGATTGGGATGTCAGGGACCTCGAGCCCGACGCCGCGCTCGAGGCGCGCGCCCGGCGTGCGTCCGAGGATTCGCCCGCCCTCCTCCACCCGCACGAAGACGAAGAGTGTCTCGCCCTCGGGTGCGCCGTCCGCCCACGACATCGTCAGCTCGAAGGTCGCCGCCTCGGTGCAGCCCAAGGCGTGGAGGAGGCAGACGGCGGCGAAGGCGCTTCGGCAGAATCGGTCCACACGGGGACAGTGCGATCACGCCTGAGTTTCGATCAAGGGGAACACCGCCATCGCATCAGGCCCTCCGCGGCGTCGACCTCCAACTCACCTGACCGCACGATCGGGTGACCGCACACCGCGCCCGTGGTGGTGAGTTTGCGGCGCGTTCCACCGGGGATCGCGACCAAGAACAGATCGCGCGGGCCGTAGGTCGCGAGGCCGAGGGGCTCCGTGGAGAGCACCACCGCGATGACATCGCGCCGCAGGAAGGCGGGGCGCAACATGGGTTGGGCGACCGTGAGCTCGAAGAGGACGTGCGAAGTACGTGATTGATGGATCAGGCGTGCGCGCGTCGGGCCGAAGCGCTGCTCGAGCAGCACACGCTCGCCGTGAGGACCGAACGCTCCGACGATCCACGAGCGCGGCGGCAAAGGCCCGTGGACGATCCGCGACGCGCCGGACGCGAGATTCAGCTCCGACATCGTGATTTGACCGGAGGTATCTGCGTCGAGGACGAGCGCGCGCGTCCCCGTCGGATCCAAACTCAGAACCCCCGGCACCTGGCGCTCCAGGCCGCCGGCGACCTCGCCGATCGTCCGTGCCTCGCGCGAGGTGAGATCGACGCGACGCAGCACACGCGCGCGGCGGTCCAGCACGAGCCCGACGAGGGCGTTCGACGCGAGCGTGAAGACGTCGCCGGGCACATCGACGTGCTCGCCGTCGTCGAAGGCGAAGCGAACCACGGATCCCCACCGCAGCCCGACGCCCCCCGCGAACGGCCACGGGGCCCCGGCGCGACGGTCCGCGAACAGGCGCTCCGGCCCCGGCCCGTACACTCCGCCACGCGCGCGGAAGTAGAGGCCGCGTTCCCCTCGAACACGGTCGACGGCGCCTTCGAGCGGCGCCTCGATGATCTCGGGCGCTCCGAGCTCGGGCAGCGCGCCGAGGTCGAGCCGGTGTTTCATCGCGACGTCGCCGCCGGTGCCTCGCCCGGCGGAAACACTTCGACGATCTTCCCGGCGACGGAAGCGGCGATGTCCGCGCGCCCCTCACCGGCGCTCGGGAGCTCGACGCGCGACGGACGCGGCCGGCCGTTGGGCAGCGACGCCCCGTCCCCCGGCGTCCCGTAGTAGTCCGTCGACTCGAGCCCGCGCCACGATCGCGCGAAGTCCTCGGCGCGCCAGACGTGGTGCTCGGCGACGTCCCATCCGTGTTTGGCGACCACGTAGCGCTCACCTTCGAAGTCCACGTACCCGGTGATGACGGCCCAGTGCGCGTGGTCGCCGACGACGACGTGCGGGTTGCCGTTGGCGTCGACGTCGAAGCACACCAGCGCGGGGTGCCCCGCGTCGAGGATGTGGTAGAGCGCGTCGAGATCGCCGCCGTCGTGCACCTTCGATGCGTAGCCGAAGTGCTCGGCGATCGCGCCGAGGTGCGAGGCCGTGAAGATCTCGCCCGTCGCGCTGTACCCGGCGCTCAGCGCGTAGTCGAAGACGCGCTCGTCGGTGTTGGGCGCGTGGTTGAAGTTGACGCCGGGGCCCTTCAGATCCTCGTCCTTCACGAGCGGCGCCGCCGCCTTCGAATCCCTCGCGTGCCAGAAGTCGAACACCATCCCGAGCGCGTACAGACCGCACGTCCCTTCCCGAGCACCGGACTCGGGATCGATCTGTTGCCGCCGCTGCGGGACGTCCGCCTTCAGCGCCCGACGCAACAGCGCCGGCAGCTCGATCCGTAGCGCTCCGGGGAGCGGCTCCGGGGCCTCGATGACCATCGCGCCGGGCGCGCGGGGAGCCTTGGCCTCGTTGGAGGCCGCGTCGGTCTGGATGGACGGACGCGCTCCGGATCGATGGACACCGCTCGTCATCGGCGGCCGAGGATGACATCCGCGATGGGATCGGTAAACGGACGAGTGTCTTTGACAGCCGCGACCGTCGCGTGTGAGCCGTGAAGGACCGCCGCTCCTCACATGCACGACGCCTCCCCACGCTCCCGCTTCCGGATCCCCGATCCGATGGTCCTCATCTTCTTCGTCCTGGTCTTCGCCGCGATCGCCACCCACGTCGTCCCCGCAGGGGCGTTCGAAACCGAGCTCGTCGACGGAAAGACCCGCGTCGTGCCCGGCACCTACCACGCCGTCACGGGCGCGCCGGCCGGCGTCTTCGACGTCTTCGTCGCGGTCCCCCGCGGGATGCTCGCCGCCGCACGCTACCTCTTCATCGTCTTCATCGCGGGCGGCCTGTTCCGCGTGCTCGACGAGACCGGCGCGCTCGAAAACGCGGTGGGGGTGTTCGTCCGCAAGATCGGCCTCGCGAACCGCAAGGTGATCATCTGGATGACGACGTTCGTCTTCGGCTTCTTCGGCGTCGCGGTCGGCTTCGAGAACAACATCGCGCTCGTGCCCGTCGCGCTCCTCGTCAGCGCAGCGATCGGTGCCGGGCGCCTCGTCGGTGTCGGCATGGCGGTGGGGGGGATCGGCGTCGGCTTCGCGTTGTCGCCGATCAACCCGTACACCGTCGGTGTCTCGCAGCAGCTCGCCGAGCTCCCGCTGTTCTCGGGCGCGCTGCTCCGCGCGACGCTGGTCGTCGTCGCGCTCGCTGCGGTGGCCGCCTACGTGTCACGCGCGGTCGACCGCTCCGAACGGGACGAAGACGACGACGCCGGGCTCAGCAAGTCGCTGGACGACTACCGGCTCGGCTTCGCCGACTACAAGGTGCTCGGCATCTTCGTGGGCGGGCTCGTCTTCATGTTGTGGGGCGTGTTCACGGAGGGCTGGTACATCAAAGAGATCGCCGGTGCCTTCCTCGCGATCGCGATCATCGTGGGCGTCGCGTGTCGGATGCCGGGGGAGACGATCGTGCGGCATATGGTCGACGGCGCCGCCGCCGTGACGGGTGGCGCGCTGATCATCGGACTCGCCGCCTCCATCCAGGTCGTGCTCAAGGACGGGCGGATCATCGACACAGTCATCCTGGGGCTCAGCAGCGTGCTCTCATCGATGCCCGTTACGCTCGCTGCGATCTGCACTTCGGTCGTGCAGGGCATCATCAACTTCTTCATCCCGTCCGGGAGCGGACAGGCGATGGTGACGATGCCCATCCTCATCCCGCTCGGTGACCTGCTGGGCATCTCGCGGCAGACGATGATCCTCGCGTTCCAAGTCGGGGACGGCCTCACCAACCTCATCGTCCCGACGTCGGGCGGTACCCTCGCGATGCTCGCGATGGGTCGGGTGAGTTACGGCGCGTGGCTGCGATTCATCTTCCCACTCATCGCCGTGATCTACGGGGTGAGTTGGCTGTTCATCGCCGTCGCGGTGGCCATTCAATGGTGAGTACAGGAGCCCCATGACGATTCGAGTCGACCAAGAACGCCTGTGGCGCAGGCTGATGACCCTCGCCGAACACGGCGCGACGGCCGCCGGTGGTGTGAACCGCCAGGCATTCTCCGCCGAAGACGCGAGCGCACGCCAGCTGATCGTCGGGTGGGCGGAAGACCTGGGCTTCGAGGTCAGCACCGACGCGATCGGCAACCTCTTCGTGCGTCGCCCTGGGTCCGACCCGGACGCGCCCCCCGTGATCAGCGGGAGCCACCTCGACAGCCAACCCACCGGCGGAAAGTTCGACGGCGCCTACGGCGTGATGGCCGCGTTCGAAGCCATCGAAGCCATCGGCGACGCCAACGTCGAGACCCGACGGAGCATCGAGGCCGTCGGGTGGGTGAACGAGGAAGGCAGCCGCTTCCAGCCCGGCATGATGGGTTCGCAGTTCTTCTGCGGCCACCACACACTCGAGGAGGTCCGCCCCCTCCGCGACGCCCACGGCGTCGAGCTCGCCGGGGAGATCCAACGACTGATCGGCGCGACACCTCACGTGCGCATGCGCGACACCGGCTTCGACGTCTCGGCCTACGTCGAGGCGCACATCGAACAGGGACCGCGCCTCGAAGCGGCCGACACCACGATCGGCGTGGTCGATTCGGTGCAGGGGCTGCGCTGGTTCGCCATCGAAGTGCTCGGCGAAGCCGCCCACGCCGGGACGACCCCGCGCGCCGCGAAGCGCGACGCCTTCGTCGTCGCGCGACGAATCATCGCCGCCGCGGAGGCGGTCGCCACCGACGAGGACGACACGATCCGATTCACCGTCGGACGCTTCGAAGTCGAACCCGGCACACCCAACACCGTGCCGTCGCGGGTCTTCTTCACGATCGATCTCCGCCACCCGGAGCAAGCGACGCTGGATCGCGTGACCGCGACGATCGAAGCCGCGTGCGCCGACGCTGCTCCGTGCCAGGCGAGCGTCGAACGCACCGAGGACGTGCCACCGACGATCTTCGATCCGATCGTCGTCGACGAGGTCGAGCGCGCCGCCCGCGCGTCGGGCCAGTCGTGGATGCGCATGGTGTCGGGCGCCGGCCACGACGCGATGGCGCTCTCGCTACGCTGCCCGAGCGGGATGATCTTCGTGCCGTGTGAGCGCGGCATCAGCCACAACGAGCTGGAGGCCGCGCGCCCGAGCGACGTCGCGGCGGGCGCGCAGGTCCTCGCGGACACCCTCGTTGCGCTCGCGAATCGCTGAGCCCAGTCTTTCGC
Organism: Deltaproteobacteria bacterium; assembly: GCA_040218735.1. Lineage (GTDB taxonomy): Bacteria > Myxococcota > Kuafuiibacteriia > Kuafuiibacteriales > Kuafuiibacteriaceae > JAUHYN01. The sequence continues at coordinate 94,868 of JAVJQW010000015.1, read as the reverse complement.
CCCGCTCCGAGAATCCTGTTCACGCGCGGCGGCTCTCACCCAGCGTGAAAGGCATCATCACCGCCGCCATCGTCTTCGCCGGCCTCCAGGGGGTCACGCTCGGGCTCTGCGCTGGCGCACCGGACGACGAGATCACCTCGCGGGTACACGCGGCAGGCGAGCGCATAACCTTCCCCACGAGCCTCGGCGCTGACGTGACGTTGGCTCATCGGCCGGCAGGTGTAGTCGCCGGCCAAGACACGTACGCGGCAGACACCACACCCACCGCCGCGACAGCCGACGGGCACCACCGCCAACCCACGCGCCGCGAGGGCGGCGAGGAGGTGCTGGTCGGGCCGGACTCGGACGTCGACGCGTTCGCCATCTTCGCTCTCGACCGTACACACGAAGCGCGTCACGGGAGGCCCCGTCGCCGCCCCGCATCGAGCATCATCGTCGAACCCGTCATCGCGGACGCCTCGGGAGAGAGCACAACATGAACAAGGCCGAACAACTCGAAGCGCTCGAGGCCGACCGCATCGACCTCGCCTTCAACCGGTTGATGCGCCCCATCCCCGGGTTGACCTCGGAGGTTTTGCTCACGGAGCCGCTGTTCGTCGCGGCGCCGAGCGATCATCCGCTCGCAGCGCGCACCGCGATCGATCTCGCCGAGCTGGAAGGGCACCCCGTCGTCGTGTTCCCGACCGGCGTGCGCCCGAGCTTCATCGACTACTTCCTCGACCTCTGCCGCGGCGTCGGCTTCGAGCCGGAGGTCGTCGCCGCGGTCTCGGACGTGGTGCACGGCATCGCGCACGTCGCGACCGGCGGGGCGCTGTGTCTGGTGCCGCGATCGGCGACGAACCTCCACGTGCCGGGCGTGGCGTATCGGCCGCTGCACGACAAACCGCGCCCGCACATCGACCTGTGTTGCATCTACCGCGAGGGGAACGCGTCGCCCGTGCTGGCGCGGTTGCTAGAGTCGATGCGCGCGACCGCCGCGGAGCGCACGCGCGGCAGCTAACGCCGAACGGTGACCGGGAAGTCGATCGGCATCCACGGACCGCTGAACGCCGGGAAGCGCCACGTCTTCACCTCGCGCGCTACGCACTGACCGACGACGGACGCACGGAACCTGGCGGGGGAGACGGACACCCGTGTCGCGCGACCGCTCCTGGGGATCAGGAGCTTCACCTTCATCTCACCTTCGAGGTTCGACGTGGACGCTTGGTGCGCCCGCAGACAGTTGCGGATCGCGACGCGGTGCTCACGGAGGACGCCGAGCACGTCGGAGTCGGTGAGCTGGCGCGGGAGGCTCTCGTCGACCTCGACGGTGCGACGCGGGACGTACGTCAACGCCTCGCGGGGCTCCGGAGCCTCGGGCGGTGTGGGGGCGGCGAGTGGTTCGGGAGCGGCGTCACCGCAGGGGCAGCCGTGACGCTCGAGCACGGCCTGGCGTGCGATGCCAAACCCGGCCGCGAGGCAGACGAGGGGAAGGGCCCATTGAACGACGACGCCGGCGCGAATCACCTGGACACCGTAGGGGGTCGGTCGCGTCGGTTGCAACCAGGGCGCGGGCCATCACGTCAGCCGTCGAGCTCGGCGCGCGCTTGGCGCGTGGGGTCGCTCGTCCCCGACGCACACGTGGCGCAGCTCGACGCTTCGCACTCGTGGCGGTGGATGTTCCGAACGACCATGCACGGGACCTCGGCGTGCCGGAGAACGCGCTCCGAGACGCTCCCGAGGACGAGACGGTTGAGACCGGTGCGACCGTGGGAGCCGAGGAAGATGATGTCGGCCGGGAGGGCGCTCGCCTCGGCGAGGATCGTCTCGACGGGTGAGCCGACGACCACCTTGCACGTGGCCGGCACACCTTCGCGGTTCGCCGCGTCTTCGATGTAACGCGGCATCTTACGTTCGGCGTCGGTCTTCAGATAACTCAGGACGCCGACCCCTTCGTCGCCCTGGCTGGGGAAGATGATCGCATCCGGATCGAGGCCCGAGGGGGGCGCGACGACGTTCAGGAAGACGAGCCGGGCGTCGAGCTTGGCCGCGAGCTGCGCGGCCTGGTTGGCGAGCGCGTGGGAGCAGTCGGAGAAGTCGACCGCGACGAGGATCTGTTTGACGTTCTTCATGGGGTTCCCTCGGCGGCGCTGGTTCGCATAAGTCGTGCCAGACGCGGGAGCCCGGAGCCTCGATTGCATCGGGGGTGTTCGGGTTGCACGCGGCGAAACGTGCTGCACCGAGCCGAAACGTTCGCGGCCAGGTCAGGCCGCGCCCAGGGGGATCTCGTCGTCGTAGATCGCGACCACGCACCGGCCCTGCCCGTCCACGCGCGCGCGGTACATGCCGCCGGTGTTGCGCGGATCGATCAGCACCCCGTCGGCGCTCACCGCGATCAAGCCGCCGGTGCCCGCGGGGAGCGCGTCCAGGACGGCGCCGGCCGCGACTTCGAGCGCGTCTCCCGCTTCGACACGCGCCGCGACGCGGGCGGCGACCGCGTGGGCGAGCAACGTCTCCCCTTCGCCGGTGCAGGAGATCGCGCAGCGCGCGTCGGCCCACGTCCCCGCGCCGACGATCGCGGAGTCGCCGATCCGCGCGGGCTCGGCGTTGGTCATCCCGCCGGTCGAGGTCGCGGCGGCGAGACGTCCCGAACGATCGCGGACGACGGCACCGACGGTGCCAAGCTTGCCGTCGTGGTCGAGGTGCACGGAGCCCGCGGCGCGCGCACGCTCCCACTGCTCGCGACGGTGTGGCGTGGCGAACGCGGCGTTGTCGACTTGGGGCACACCGCAGTCGTTCGCGAGCGCGTCGGCGTCGGCGCCCGCGAGGAAGAGCCCGGCGCGATCTCGGCGGTGTTCGAACGCCCACCGCGCCGCGGCGATCGGGAATAAGGTCGTGGTGATCTGGGTGACCGCTCCGTACGCACGCGTCGCGCCGTCGACGATCGATGCGTCGTGTCGGTGCGTCCCGTCGCTGCGAAACACCGCGCCGACCCCCGCGTTGAAGACCGGCGCCGCCTCCATCGACATCACCGCGAGCTGCGCGGCGTCGAGCGCACGGCCTCCGCGCGCGGCGTGATCCCAGGCGAGCTTGGCTGCGGCGTGCAGGGCCGCGACGACCTCGTCGCGCTTCGCGTCGGTCATCGACGCGCGGTCGATCGTCCCCGCGCCGCCGTGAACCACGACGAGGGGATCGACCCTCGACTCGACGTCCGTTTCGACCGGCTGCGGGAGCGTCGCGAAGTCCATGCAGGATCTCGATACTCCGAGCGAAGGCCCCGCGCCACGCCGACGTCAGAGACCGACTGCGCCTCGGGGCACGACGATCGAAAGCTGAGTCCCGGCGCCGAGCGACGAAGACAGCTCTGTGCGCCCCGAAAGCTCGCGGACGGCCTGCGCCACAACGTCCATCCCGACGCCACGACCGGACACGTCACTCACCTCGTCTCGCGTAGAGAAGCCCGCCTCGAAGACGAGCTGCAGAAGATCCTGTGTGACCATGGACTCGAGGGCGCCGGTGTCCGCTACGTCGCGACGCTTCGCGGCTGCGCGTACGCGCTCCTTGTCGATCCCCCGCCCGTCGTCACGAACCTCCACGACGAGCTCGTCGTCCACCATCCGAGCGACGAGCTCGAGTTTCGCCTGCTCCGGCTTACCGGCGGCGCGGCGCTCATCGGCCGACTCGATACCGTGGTCGACGGCGTTGCGGAGGATGTGCAGCAGCGCGTCGCGGAGTGCATCCGCCGCACTTCGCTCGACGCGCAGATCGCCGCAGTCCAAGTGGAGCCCCGCGAGCGGTTTGTCGAGCTCTCGCGCGAGATCGACGACCATCTTCTCCAGCCGCTCGAAGGTTTCGTCGAGCCGCTGCATGGAGAGGCCGCGAACCGCCGCGCCCAGCTCGCGCAGCGAATCGTCGAGTGAGACGCCGTCGTCGAGATCTCGTCGCAACGCGGCGAACGTCTTCGTGACCTTCTCGACCGTGGCTTCGTCGAGGCGCTTGTGCGCGGCCGGGCTGCGCCGATCGAGGATCGGACGTGCGAGGGCTTCGATCTCCTGCACCAGCGCGCCGATGCTCACGATGCGCGACTTCACGTCGGCCACCTGTTCGGGCGTCAGTGGTTCCGTGCCTTCGCGGAGCGGAGCGAGGTCCGACTCCACGCGGTGCGCGTGATCCTGAACGCTGCGAATGTCGAACACCCGCGCGTTGCCCTTGATGGTGTGGACCTGGCGGAAGAGCGCGTGAATGGCCGACTTGTCGCCGGGATCCACCTCGATGCGCTCGACGGCCTCGCCCGAGAGCGCCAGGATCTCCTTCGTCTCGGTCAGGAACGTGTCGAGGAGCTCCGGATCCAAGGTGGCGATCTCGGACATGCGCGACAGGCTCGAAGCCTGTTGCGCGACCTCGGCCTCGAGCGCCTTGATCGCGGTGACGTCCTTGGCCACCACCATGATCTTGTCGACCTCGTCGTCCTCGTAGATGGGCGCGTACTCCAGCGCGAGCGTCTTGGCGGTCCCATCCTGGCCCTCGAGCTCCCATGATTTGACCGGTTCGTCCTCCGCGAGCATCCACTGCAACTCATCCGCGCCGAAGACGTTCTCGAGCCAGAACTTCATGCGCGAAGTCGTCATGACATCGCGAGACTCCGACACCTGCAACAGATCGAGCGCCTGTCGGCCTCGAACGTCCTCCGTGCCCAGGACCTCCACGGTGAAGGCCGAGTAGCCTCCGTTCACGGAACCATCACGCCCCACCGTGAACATGCCCTGCGAAACGTTGTCCAGGATGTCCTGCATCTCACGCTGCGCGCGCGTGAGCGCTTCGGTGCGCTCCTCGACCTTGCGCTCCAGGCCCACCTCGTAGTCACGCACCGCTTCGATCATCCGGTTGAACGACTCGGTGAGCACGCCGACCTCATCACGCGACGAAACCGCGATCGTTGGGATGTCACTCACGCGATCACCCTTCTGCGTCGCCGCCATCAAACGGCGGATCGGGTCGACGATGCGTTGACTCACGAGCACCATCCCCAGCGCGGTGAGTAGCAGGCCGAGACCGAACGCGGCGAGGAGTCGGAAACCCATCGCGGCGACCGGCGCGTCGAGCGTCGCTTCACTCTGCATGGCAACGACGCGCCAGCCATCGACGCCCATCACGCCCTCGAGCGGCGTGGCCTTGGTCGCGAATGCGTTCCCGTCGGGAGCGTTCCACGTCGTGGAGGCCGAATAGCCATCCACGCGCCCCCAAGCTCGGGCGCCATCCGGCGCAGCGAGCAGCTCACCTTCAGCGGTCGCGAGCACGGCGACGGCGGCGAGGGCGGCGCCCTTGCTGCGCGAGAAGCCGTCGAGGACGCCACCAACGTGATCGAGCGACGACAAGATCGTCAGGGTCCCGACGGGCTCATCGAGCACATCGACGACCGGGAGGCTGAAGCCGACGACGCGCTCCCCCTCGGCGAGGGACGGAGCCAACCAGTCGGGGCGCGACGGCGGAACGAAGACGCCCTCGCCGACCTTGGCGTCCAGCGCCGCCTCGGCCCACGGCGCCTTCAAGACGGCGCCGGTTGCGAGGGCCTTTCGACCCTTCGGGATTCGAGCATCGATGATCCGGTGGTCGAGGTCGGCCGCGACGATCGCGACGTACCTCGGCTTGGTCCGAACGAGCTCGGACGCGTACCATCGGAAGTTCTTCGGGTCCCCCGAGTCGATCGCCTGAGCGACGATGTCGAGTCGCGCCGAGGTCACCGCGTCGGCGTAGGTGTCCTGTAGGTTGTCGGAGATCGTGCGAGCCAGGTTCTTCGAGCCAATGGCCAACTCGTTCATCGAAGCGTCGAGGAGCGCGCTCCGAGTCATCTGCGTGGTCACGAACCACACGCCCGCAGAGGTCACGACGGACAGTCCGACCGTGAGGGTGAGTAGTCGAGCCCGCAGGCCGAATCGAACGGGGGTGTTCATGTCTTCCTCAAATACCCATCAAGAGCTGGAGCTCGGCGACCTCGTTGCGCTCGCCATCGTCGGTGAAGCCGAACTTGGCCCGCGCACGGACGTTCTCCGGGAGGATCAGGACCGCACCGAAGTCATGGCGCTGCACCTCGCGCTCGAACGACGCCGCGTCCTGGTACTGATACGCGTACATCCCGACGAGCCACGGGAGGAACGCGTAGGTGGCCTCGCCGTAACACGTGATGCTGGGGGCGGGAATGTTCTGGGGGACGTCCTGGTCGAGCCCCACCATCGCCCCCGTCCAGAACGCGAACCGGTAGAGCTCGAATCGAGCCTCGACACCGAGGCGGCGCACCAAAGTCAGATCCGTACCGGCGTCATCCTCGACCACACCGATGTAACCGAAGTGCGAGACCGTCAGGATGATGTCGTCGAGGACGCTGGGCTCGTCGAGGTCGATATCCGGCTCCTCGCCGTCGAGGGTGATTCCGCCGATTTTCTGACTCACGCTGTAGTAGGCGTCGACGTTCGAACCCACCCCACCGTTCTGAACCGCGCCTACTGCGTAGAAGGTTCGGTCGAACAGTTGTCCGTTGAGCTCCGCGCCGATTCGTCCCGTGGCGACGACGTGCCCGTTGATACTCCCGGTACCGACCACGAACTTGGTGAGGAGCGCCTCGTTGTTCTTCGCGAGCGTCGTGGTCTGCTCGAAGAGGCCGACTCGAAGGTTGAGCTCCTTGCGACCGAACAGACGGCCGGCATGAAGGTAGAGCTCGTTGGGGCTCCCCTTCCCCGCCCAGGTCCCGAAGAAGGAGAGGTGGTCCGAGAACGCGCCACCAAAGAGGAGGTTGAAGGACGGACTTCCGAGGACTACGGGGTCCTCGACGGCCGCGTCGTTCGTGTAGGCGCCGGAGAGGGAGGCCGAGAGCGACAGCGGCAACCAACCGGGGAGTGCGCCACTCACGAGTCCGATCCCCTTCATCTCGACGTCCGGGGTGCTTCGGGCGCGGCGGTCGGATGCGGCTTCGCCCGGCCACCGGTACCCTGCCTTGCGGAACGCATCGCCGAATTCGTTACGACGCGTGATCGCGATGTGACAGGTCGAGCACGGAACACCGTAGGTTCGCGCGAAGGCGGGGATCGCCTCCGCCGAAGTCGGCGCCGCGACGGCAGTGAGGAGGAACAGGGCGAGGACGAGATATTTCATCTAGCGCACCACGATCGAGTACCCGCTCATGTCGCGGGGATGCAGGCCACACCGATACGTATGCGTTCCGGGAGAGCCAAAGACATGCTCATGAGTTCCGACGAGGTGGTCGCCCGACTCGTCGAAGGCGCCAGCCGTACTCACGACGTTGTGGTCCTCGCTGTCGGCGAACGTCCAACGTACCCGTGTGCCGGTGGGGATGGTGCACGTCCGGCTCCCGTCTTGTTCCATCGGCCACGGTGCCTCGACACAACCGCAGACGATGATGAAGCTGAAGTTCTGAATGAGGAGCTCTGCGGTGTCCGGCTCCGGGCACGGATTCGCGATGACCGGCCGGTCGGAGGTCTCCGCCTCGACGGGGGAGGCGACTTCACGCTGGGTGAGGCGTTCGTCCTCGGGGACACACTTGGGCGCCATGAGAACCTGCGCCGCCAGGGCAAAGATTAGTGAGTAACGTTTCATCACGAGCGCCTCCAGAGATCGCGGACCACGATCGTCGAGCTGACCAGCCATCCGATTCCCGCGCCGGACCCCGACACGATCGATACGATTTCGAAGTTCTCGGAGACCTCACGAATTCCCCACCACGAGAGGACATCGAACATCCCGGACCAGCAGATCGTCGCGACGAGCAGACACTTGGTTCGCTCGGCGGCTCCGGACAGCGAGAGGAGGAGTGCGTTGAACCCATAAATCACGGCGAAGCCGAAGAGGTGCGCGTGACTGATTCCGAATAGCCTCGCGGTCGACAGGTACTGGAAGTACTCATACGCCGAAGCGTTTGCGACCTTGGTTTGACTCCACACCGACCCCGCGGCCATCAACTGGACAAAGACGCCGGCGACCAGCGTCAGCGACACGACGAGCTTCAGCGACGGCGCGAGCCGGGAGAGGATACTCGAAGACGTGGTCGCTCCACCCCGGGCCATGGCAACACGGGCGCTGATGAGGATCAGGGCGGCCCAAGCCACGAGGGTCAGGGCGATCAGCCCGTACACGACGGGGGCGGGGGTGACATCTACGGCGGCCGTCGCCTCGACGGCGCCAAAATCCAAGTCATCCATGGATAGACTACCTCGAGAGGGCCGCGGCGGCCGTGGCCAGCGCAGACTGGACCGTCAAGCGAATCGGTTCGCTGCCGGCGACACGCGGACAGCCGGACTCACCCGCGCGCGGCAAGTCACGAACACCGTGCCCCTGGAGGCAGCGTGCGTAGGGCATGAGGTCTGTTCCGTCGCTCTTGCCGGCCCGGAAGATCGCGATGCGGTCGACCTTCGCTTTGGCATCCAACGAAACGAGGACGGTGAATCGGCCCGCGGCCGTCTGTCGGTGACCGAACAGCGCAACCGCGGAGCGACGACCGTCGTTCACCGCGAAGTAGAGCGTCGGGAACCGCTCCTCCTCCCGTGGTGGACGTCCGAGCGCCTTGGCGATCTTGCTGGCCTTGGCGTCGTCGACGTCGATCTCCACCGCTTCGATCTTCTCGGGGTGCCCGAAGACGAGCTCGAGCTGACCCTTCGGAATCGGCACGCGCTGTGACGACTTCCAGCGTCGGCCAGGAGCATCGGGGGTCGACCGCGGATCACCGGGGTTCGAGCCGCCTTCGATCTCCACGATGTTGACGACACCGTCACCGTCGGAGTCCGCCGACTCGATCTTACGAAAGGCCTCGATCGTTTCACCTGCCGAGAACCACGCGTCACCGTAGGCGTTGCGGCGGTTGCCACCACCACGCGCGTGGCACAGCTCGCAGCGCACCGCCTTGTCATAGGCGGAGCGGAACATGCGTCGGTGCACGGGGAACGCGTCGGCCTCAGCGATCGGGGCGAGCGTGGAGGCGACCAGGGCGGCCAGGAACCAGCGGTTCATGGTGTCTCCTTCTGAGCCATCGAACGTGCGTGGCGTAGGAACACGACCAGCTCACGTGCGTCGCTCTTCTCGATGCCGGAGTTGGGCTTCCGCATCATCTTGAGGACGTATTTCTTGATGCCTGCGTCGTCGAAGGCGGCGCCGGAGACCGGGGTGACCCCCGTCGTCAGCGCGCTGATGGGACGCTGCATCGGGTGGCACTTCGTGCACTTCGCCTTGAAGAGCGTGTAACGCTCCTTCTGCGGTGCATCGAACTGCGTGGCGTCGAGCTCCTGCTTCTTGCCTTCGCCGACGAGACCGAGGTCGGCACGAGCCGACGGACCTGCGAGGAGCGCCAGTGTGACGACGACGCCCCCCAATGCGTGTCCCCACGGAGTTCGCGAACGTTTCATATCAGTCCCCCATCGGCAGCTGAGGCCGAATGTGGAGAGACGGTTCGAGCGGTTCGCCGTCGAGGGTGCGGAGGAAGACGACGAGCGCGGCCTTCTCCTCTTCGGTGAGGCCCAGCGGGCGAACCTTCGGGTGTAGGTCCCCCTGGTAGGTGCCAGGCTCGTCGCCGCCTCGGTCGTACAGCTCGATGACGTCCTCGAGCGTCGCGAGCCCGCCCGTGTGCCCGTACGGCGCCGAGCGGCTCACGTCGCGCAGCGTCGGGGTCTTGAACGTTCCGAGGGCGCGCGCGCGATCCGACATCTCGAGGTCGACGACGGCACACGTCGACTTGTCGGGATGGTCGCTGAACGGCCCGGCGCAGTTGAACGGGCTGTCGATGACATTGCGGATGCCGGCCGCGCGACCCTCGTCCTCGGCCGGCACGTGCTCACCCACTTGAGCCAACCCGATGTTGCGGAACCGTGCGTCCGAGAAGTTGGGGCCCTTGTGACAAGCGATGCACAGCCCGTCGCCGATGAACACCTTGAGTCCCAGCTTCTCCTCGGCGGTGAGTACGTCGCTGTCGTCGGCGCCATCGATGATCTCGGTGATGAATGCGTCGAAGCGCGCGTTGCGGCTTACGATGCGGCGCTCGTAGGCAGAGATCGCTTTTCCGAAGCCGACGTACACGCCGTTGAGCAGCTGCTTCGTGGATTCGTCGAGATCGTCCCATGCAGCCTCGGAAGGCATGCCGGCGGTCGGATAGAGCGGTTCGCCCTCTTCGTCGAACAGCGGAGGCAGAGGGCCGAACACAGCTTCGTACTCATCGCGGTAGTAGCGATCGAGAAAGTAGATGATCCCGAGTCGCGACCCACCCATCTCGACGCGGCTCTCGGGCGGACCCAGCGCTTGTCCCCAGATCGAGTCCGCGCGGCCATCCCAGAACATCCAGTTGGCCCACGTACGCGAGTTCATGCTGTACGCCGCGTTGATCACCGTCGGGGCGTGGCGTCCCGTGTACGCGAGGCCCAGAGACGTCGGCGCGCGGTCGTCCTGGAACGCCATGTCGGGCGCGTGGCACGTCGCGCACGAGATCTGATCGTTCTCGCTGTATCGAGGATCGAAGAAGAGCTTCTGCCCGAGCGCGATCGCGCGGGGGTCCTCGTCGACCCGGTTCGTCGGATCGGGCGGGAGCTCGGGGAGCGTGCCGAGCTCGGTCCGCAGGATCGCCAGCTCGTCCTCCGTGAACGTCTGGTCGGGGGGCGGCTCCGGCCAGTCGACGCAAGCCGCTAGGAGGCAAAGAAGTGTCAGCGATGCGAGGCGATGCAACACACCCGGTTTGTCGGCCATGCAGAGCCACGCTCGACCGATTGCGAGCGAGGGTGTCTCGAAGTGGGGCTGATGATGTAGCCCCGGCGGGGACGACGTAGCAGAGTACGCCACGTGGCCAGGCTCTTCATCCTCGCGACCGTGTTCTTCGGCGGATGCGGTTTCCTCGATCCCGCGGGCACGCCGACGGTCGTCGCGCACCGCGCAGCCGCCGGCTACTGGCCGGAGAACTCGCGCACCGCGGTCGAAGGAAGCGTGGCGCGCGGCTACCCGATGATCGAGGTCGATGTCGTCGTCACCGCCGACGGCGTCCCGTTCCTTCACCATGACCCGTGGGTGTCCGAGACGCTGTGTCGTCGAGCGGACGGGTCGGAGATCGGCGAGCGGATCTTCATCCGCGATCTCACCGCCGCGGAGCTCGTCGCCGACTACCGCTGCGGCGGCGTGGCGGATCCGTCGACGCCCGACGCGGAGGTCGTCTCCGATACGGTCCTCCCGCTCGAGGAGTTCTTCACCATCGCGTCGGCGAAGTCCGAGATCGCGCTCTACCTCGATCTCAAGTACGCGCCCGACGAGACGGTGCCGCTCGATGTGTTCGCCCCCGCGGTGAAGGACGCGCTCGTTGGCGTGCCGAACGTCGTCTACGTGGAGTCGACGTTCGACGAAGGTGTTGCGGCGTTCGCCGATACGCCCGTGAAGACGCTCCGCGGCTGGCCACGGTTCCCGCCGGGCGGCTCGGGGGTCGGGCAGGCGATCGGCGCCGAGCTCGCGTCGACGCTCGGCTTCGCCGACATCCTCGACGCCGCGCACGACGCGGGCGCGGACGGCGTGACGACCGCGTTCCAGGTGCTCGACTGGCCCAGCGCGCGCGCGGCGCGCCACGAAGGGTTGGAGGTCGTGGTGTTCACCTTGAACTCCGAGGCGGAGCTGTCGCGGTACTGCGCGTGGCCTGTGGACTTCGTGATCTCCGACTACCCGGAGCGTGCGCCGTGTTTGTAGCGCTGCTCCTCCTCGCCACGCCGCCGCAGTTCGGCGTGGATCGCATCGACCTGATCGCGGAGGCGCCCGGGACTTTCGTGAACTTCGACGTGCCGAACGCGCTGGTCGCGCCGACGCCGGGCGCGGTGCGCTTCGTCGAGCAACTGCAGCTCGTGATGACACTCCCGATCGAGGGGCTCTACGTGGGGGCGTCGCTGTCCGCGCAGACGCTGAGCTACGAGACGCCGCTCGCGGACGGCTTCTTCGTCACGGTCGGGGTTCAGACCCGACTGCTGCTCCCCGTCGGGGGGTACGGGGGCCTCGCGTGGCGGTGGCGATGGATGCGCGTGGCGTTGGGAGCGAGCGCGTTCGCCGACGCGTCGTGGGCGCGGCTGACCTGGAACCGATTCACCGTGGTGCCGACGCTCGGGTTCGGTATCGTGCTCTGACGATGCGCTACGTCGGCCGCCTCTACCGTCCGCCCAGCGAGGCGAACAGCTACATCCTGCAGGCGACGATCGGTTGCTCCTGGAACAAGTGCACGTACTGCGACATGTACCGCGACAAGTCGTTCGAGATCCGGCCGCTCGAGGAGACGCTCGAAGACATCGCGGCGGCGGGCGCCCACTACGAGGCGGACGTCGACAAGGTCTTCGTCGCGGACGGCGACCCGCTCGTCATGCCGCTGACGCACTGGATGCCGATCCTCGAGGCGTGCCGCGACACGTTCCCGAACCTCCGTCGCGTGAGCACGTACGCGATGGCGACGAACGTCCTCGCGAAGTCCGACGACGAGCTACGCACGCTCCGCGACGCCGGGCTGTCGCTCTTGTACGTCGGTCCGGAGTCGGGTGACGACGCGACGATGAAACGCATCGTGAAGGGCGCCGGGTTCGACGAACACACCGAGGCCGCGCGGCGCGCGCACGCGGCGGGGATGGCGCTGTCGGCGATCTTCTTGCTCGGGGCGGGCGGCGTGGAGCGCGCCGACGAGCACGCGCACGCTTCGGCGCGGTTGGCGACCGCGATGAACCCGGCGTTCCTCGCGGCGCTCACGATGACGGTCGTGCCGGGGACGCCGCTCGCGACGCTCCAGACCCGAGGGCGCTACGAACGCCCCGAACCGATGGCGCTCCTTGGCGAGCTGCGAACGTTCATCGACGAAGCGCGGCCGACCGACGCGCTGTTCCGCACGAACCACGCGTCGAACTACCTGCCGCTCGGCGGGCGCCTCCCGCGCGATCGCGAGCGCCTCGTCGCGGCGATCGACGCCGCGCTCGCGAACGAGCTCCCGCTGCGCCCGGAGTGGGCGCGCGGGTTGTAGTCGCGGCTAGAGGTCGACGTTGTTGGCGGCCTCGGTGCCGCGCTGCACGTCGACCTCGTTCTCCCAGGACTCGTACCCGCGTTTGTTGATGCGGACCTTGTACTTGCCCTGGTCGACGTTCTTGAAGCGGTACTGACCGGAGCGTGTGCTGCGCGTGCGGCGGACCACGCGACCGTCGTCGTCGACGAGCTCAATCCAGGTGTTGGCGAGGCTCTTCTCGCCGGAGGTGAGCTGGCCCTGCACCTCGCCGTAGCGTCGCCGCTGCGCCGCGGCCGATGCGTGCACGAAGGTGTGCTCGACCGTCTGCAGCGCTCGGTCCTTCGCCACGTACGCGAGGCGCGCGCGGTAAGTCGTATCGGCGCCCGGGTCCTTCTTCGGCTTGAAGACGAAGCGCATCGCCCCGGACTTCGAGGGCTGCACCGAGGTGTGCACGACCTTGTCCCCGTCGAGCACCTGCAGACGGACCTTCGCACCCTGGCCGCCGAGGTTGCGCAGCCCGATCGAAGTGCCGCCCTTCTCGAAGCGACTGCCGACGTCGGTGAGGTAGTAGTCGCCCGCGTAGACCGTGAACCGGCGGCGGCCGGACTTCTTGGCGCGGTTGGTCGCGACGACGTCGACGAGGTTCGGTCCGACCTCGAGCTTCTCGGCGTCGAGGGTGAATCGCGCGCGATCGCCCTTCGCGGTGTGGACGAGGACGTCGTCGACGAAGACTTCGATCTTGTCGACCTCGGTGCCGTGGTTGTCGGTCGCGACCGCCGTGAACGTGCGCTGTCCGTCGACGCGATCCCCGTCGCGGACGCCGGCGATGTCGAGGCCGACGACGTCGATCGATACGAGCCCGAGCACCGCCCACATCGCTTCGGCCTTCGCGGTGCCCCCGCTCGACCACGCGCCGTCGTCCCGCTGGTTCTTCACCAGCCAGCGCGTACCGCGCGTGATCGCCGAATCACCCTCGCCGACGCCGAGCATGCGCAGCGTGTAGAGCGTCTGACCGGTAGCGTAGGGCGACGGCTGCCCGGGCGAGCGCTTCGTGAACGCCCACGCGCCGTCGTCGCGCTGCCTGTCGCGGAGGATCTTCGCGATGGCGGCCGGGTGCGCCTCGCTCGCTCCGACGCCGGCCTCGACGAGGCCGAGCGCGACGAAGTTCAGGTCGAGCAGCGACGCCTTGGCCTTCGCAGCGAGGAGCTCCTCGGCCTTCCGCGAGAGGAACTCTTCTCCGCGACGGAGCGGCGCGCGCCACGCGTCGTCGGCCGAGCGCGCGTACGCTTGTCGCCAGGTCTGCACGGCGCGGTAGGTCGTGTGGATCGTCGACGGCGAGACCGGGAACCGCGCGACGTCGGTGTGCACGGAGCCGTCGTCCTGCTGGTGTTCGAGGAGGCGGCGCGCGGCGGTGAGCAGATCTTCGGTGGCGCGGTTGCTGACGTACTGGTCGAACGCCGCGAGCGCCGAGCCTCCGTACGCCTTGGCCTCACCCGCTTCGCGACCGCCGCTGTGCGAGAGGCCGTGCTGCGAGCGAACGCCGCCCTTCACCGTGGTGAGGCCGGCGAGCACGTCGTCGACGAATTCGCGGGTCACGCCGTAGTCGTTACGAACGGCGGTCGAGATCGCCTGCATCGTGACCGCCTGAACGTGGCAGCCGTAGCACTTGTGTTGGGCCTGCCAAGCGGGTGTCGACTTGGCGAGGAAGTCGAGGCCGCGCTGCGCAGCGCGGCGTCCGTGGGACGGTTGTTCGGCGGTGGGGCGTCGCTTCGCGACGGCGGGGAGGGTGACGAAGAGGGCGGCGGCGACGGCCGCGAATGCGATGCGCTTCATGGGATCGACGCTAGGGGAACGCGTCGAAGGGAGGGGTAAAGAGGTTGTAAAGGGATCGTCTCGCCGCGCTCACGACCCCGCTCGAGCGAATTGTCACAAACGACGAAGCCATCGGAACGCTTTGGGTTTTCGTGCTTCGTACGAGCGCGGATTCAGGTGTCACACGGCGGCGCTGGATAGATCGGGGTCCGTCCGTTTTCCTGAATGTCACATCCATGTCGTGGTCTTGGCACACAGCAGTTCTGGCCGTGGGCACCCTCGGGTTGCTCGGGTCGGAGCTGAGGAATCGAACCCTTCGTATCGAGCTGACGCGGCCTTCCGCGCGGCGTCGCCGCAACGTCAGCTACCTGATCGCGTCGCTCGCGACGATGGTCGCGCTCCAGATCGTCAGCGCGTACGTGCGATCGTTGGTGCCGTCGTTCGTGGACTGGAGCACGGTGCCCGTCCTCCAGGTGGCCGCGTGTTTCCTGGTCGCCGAGCTCTTCTACTGGGCCGTGCACTTCGTGAAGCACGTGTCTTCGACGCTGTGGCGCTTTCACTTCCAGCACCACCGTGAACGCCACTTCGACATGTGGCTCGTGGCACACGTGCACGGCTTCGAGGTGTTGGTGGGGAGCGCCATCGCCGCCGCGCTGCTCGCTGCGCTCGGCTTCGAGCTGTGGGTCATCCAGCTCTACATGCTGTTCTTCAGCCTCGCGAACTTCTACCAGCACTCGAGCCACGACCTCTCGCTCGGGTGGCTCGACCACATCATCGTGAACCCCGCGTACCACCGCATCCACCACGGCGTGACGGAGCGCGGAAACTACGGTCACACGCTCACGGTCTGGGACGTCGTCTTCAGGACCGCGCGCTGGCCGGTCCGCGGTGAGGTCGTCGCGACGGGCATCGAGGAGAATGGCGAGCCCTTCGGGTTCTGGACCGAGATGTTGTATCCGTTCGCCCCGTCGTTCGCGCAGCGCCTCGCGGCGCGCCGGCCGCGCACGGAGGATCAGGTCGCGAGCTCGACCGCGTCCGCGTAGCGTTCGAGCGCGGTCGCCGTGGCCTCTTCGTTCTTCGGGGATTCGTGGTGACACGCGAGGACGTGCAAGCGGCCTTGCTTTCGGTCCGCCTTGAGATCGACCCGCGCGACGAGTCGCTCCCCCGCGAGCACCGGTAGACAGTAATATCCGTACTTACGTTGCGGCGCGGGTTTGAAGATCTCCAGCACCTGCTCGAACCCAAAGAGATCCATGACACGCTGGCGATCCCACAGCAGTGGGTCGAACGGTGAGAGCAAGACTCCGGTGTCCTCGCGTGGGCGCAGCCGCACGAGGCGGTCGGCGAGCTCGAGATCTTCGGGGCGAACGAACCCATGCCTCTTTGGGTCGTGCAGCGCGCAGCGAACGAGCGCGCCGCGTTCGACGAGGCGATCGAGCGCGTCGTCGATGTCCTTCTTCATGTTCCTCAGGCGCCACGTCTCTTGGACCGTGCGGCGCGAGGTCCAGCCCTGACCGCTCACCGCGAGTAACATCAACGTCTCGAGCGACTCTTCGCGGGAGACCTTCTTCCTTCGCACCGCGCTCGGGACGACGCGTTCGGTGAGATCGTAGGTCCGGAGGAAGTTGACGCGTTCGCGGATCGCGAGCTCGCCGGACATCCACATCGCGGTCGCGATCTTCTTCGCGAGCTTCAGGTTCCACCACCCGGCACCGCCCTGCCCCTCCATGTCGACGGAGCGAAGCGGGCCTTCGGATCGCAGCTGCGCGCGCAGACGTTCGGCGACGTCCGGGTGCTCGGTGAGCAGGTCGCCCCACCACGGATGCACACCGAGGCGCTCGCGACGAAACGCGAAGTGCGGGTAGAGCTCGAGCGGGAGCCAGCACGCCTCGTGGCCCCAGTACTCGAAGACCGGCGCCCCTGGCTGCAGGAGCGCTTCCCCGAGCGACGGATCAAAACCGCGAAGCCGCGACAGCAACACGATCACGTGACTGCGCGCGCCGGCGATCGAGACGGTGTCGAGCTGGAGGTAACCGAACCTGCGCATCACGGCGTAGGCGGCTTCGCGCGCACCCGCCTCGTTCTTCGGCGCACGCGCGGGGAGCCCCGACCACTTCGGAGCGAGCAGCCCGGTGCGTGCGAGCGCGAGGCGCCGCGCGCGTTTGGTATCGATCGTCAGCACGGGCCGCCTTTATACCGAGGCGGCGTAGTCTCGGCTTGTTCGCACCGCAACATCGACAACGCTCCGCGTCATGCTGCAGCGCGTAATATCTTGAACCCACAACCCTCATGCATACGCCGAATCGTCACCGTGCGCGTTCGTAGATGTTGCAGAGCAAAACCAAGAAGCGTATCTCTGCCCCATGAAGTTCCGCAGCGCCGCAATTCGGGCGACGGGCATGTGCGTTCCCGAGCTCGAGTGCACCAATGAGCGGCTCTCGGAGCGGTTTGCAGCGCAGCACCCCGACTTCGTGGCCAAGATGGAGTCGAAGACGGGCATCCGCACCCGCTTCTACGCACCCGACAGCTGGGCGACCTCCGACCTCGCGGTGCGCGCCTGCCAAGACGCGCTCGCTCGCGCCAACGTCGCTCCGTCCGAGGTCGACCTGATCCTCGTCGGCACCGACTCCCCCGACTACCTCACCCCCGCGACCTCCGTCGTCGTCCAAGACAAGCTCGGCGCGAAGAACGCCGGCACGTTCGACATCGGCTGCGCCTGCGCGTCGTTCCCCACGGCGGTCGCCGCGGGCACCGGACTCATCGCCACGAACCCGTCGATCAAGAACGTGCTCGTCGTCGGTGCGTACCTCATGCACCGACTCGCCCCCGAGGACGATCCCATCTCGTTCTTCTACGGCGACGGCGCGGGTGCCGCGCTGCTGTGCGCGAGCGACGAACCCGGCATCCTCGGCGCCGCGTTCCACGCCGACGGCGCCTACGCAAAGAACTGGGCGATCCTCAGCGGCGGCACCGCCGAGCCCGCGTCCGAAGAGAGCGTCCGCGAAGGCCGCACCCAGGTGCGGATGTACGAACGTTACCCGCCCGAGCTCAACGACGACGGCTGGCCGAACCTCGTCCGCACCCTCGCCGCCGAGAACGACTTCAACGTCGCAGACGTCGATCGCTTCGTCTTCACCCAAGTCAACGAAGGCACGATCGCAAAAGCGATGGACGCGCTGGGCCAACCCATCGAGAAGGCCGAAATGATCATGGGTCAGTATGGGTACACCGGCTCGGCGTGCATCCCGATGGCGCTCGACGAAGCCATCCGCGGCGGACGCGCCAAGGCGGGTGACCTCATCGTGCTCATCGGCTCCGGCGTCGGGCTCAACCAGGCAGGTGTCGCCGTCCGACTCACCGACGCGCTCGTCACCAAGAAGGGTGAAGCAGCGTGAGCGGAATGGTGTTCGCGTGGGGGCTCTTCCTCACGTACGTCGTCGTCACTTCGTTGCTCGCGCTGCGCGGCATGAAGAAGACGACCTCGCTCGCGGGCTACGCGATCGGCAACAAGGACATGGGTCCGGTGCTGGTCGGCGTGACGCTCGCGTCCTCCGTCGCGAGCACCGCCACGTTCGTCATCAACCCCGGCTTCGTTTATGTCCACGGCGTCAGCGCGCTGATGCACTTCGGCCTCGCCGCGACGTCCGGCGTGACGATCGGGCTCATCGTCCTCTCGAAGGGCTTCCGCCGGCACGGCGACCAGACCTCCGCGCTCACGCTCCCGCACTGGGTCGGCGCGCGCTACGACAGCGCGGCGCTCCGGACCTTCTTCGCGATCGTGAACCTCTTCCTCGCGATCAGCTTCGTCGTCCTCATCATCAAGGGCTCCGCGCTGGTGATGGTCGCGACGCTCGGGCTCGGCTACGTCGCCTCCGTCGTCGTCATCACGCTGTTCGTCTTCACGTACATCCTGATCGGCGGGACGTACGCCCACGCGTACACGAACTTCTTCCAGGGCGTGCTGATGATCGGCGTCGCGGTCCTGATCGTCGGTAGCGGCCTGCCGCTCCTCTCGGACGGCGTCGGTCCGTTCCTGGACAAGATCGCCGCCCAGGATCCGAACCTCGTCAAGGCGTTCAACCCGAAGAGCCCCCTCTACAGCGACGTCTGGGAGGTCCTCATCACCCCGTTCATCGTCGGCTTCGGGCTCGTCTGTCAGCCGCACATCCTGACGAAGGCGCTCTACGTACGGAGCGAGCGCGACCTGAACCGCTACCTCCTCGTCGGCGCGTCGGTGGGTCTCATCTTCGCGTGTATGTTGTTCGCCGGCCTCTACGCCCGCGTCACGTTGCCGAACCTCGGCGCGCAGGACGCGGTGATGGCGACGTACATCAAGGAGACCTTCGCCCCGCTCCTCGGCGTCCCGATCAGCATCGCGCTCCTCGCCGCCGGGATGAGCACGATGGACGGCATCCTCGTTTCGGCCTCGTCGATCGCGGGCAACGACCTCTTCCTGGGCGCGCTCGGCGACAAGTTCTTCTCGAAGATGTCGCAGGACGAACGCGCCGAAAAGGCGCTCGCCGCGAGCCGCTACATCCTCGGCGCGATGGGGGTCATCGCGCTGGTCATCGCGCTCGACCCGCCCGTCTTCGTCGGCCTCTTCGCGCAGTTCGGTGTGTACGGCGTCGTCGCCGCGAGCGTCGCGCCGCTGACGTTCGGGATCTTCGTGAAGGAAGTGAACCGACGCGACGTCATGGCCTCGGCCGTCGCCGGCCTCGGCGTGCACCTCGGGCTCTACGTCTACTACCTCGGCTTCGCCGGGCGGACGTTCGTGCAGGTCAACCCGTCCATTACCGCGTCCGCGGGCGCCGTGACCGCCGTGCTCCTCCTCGGCGTCGCGACCCTCGTCCGCCGCCAATCGACATCGGGAGCGACAAGTGCCGTCTGATCGCTTCTACGACTGGATAGCGCACTACGCCGTCCGCCGCCCCGACCACGTGGCGGTGCACGACCTCGCCTCGGATCGTCACTTCGACTACCGGACCCTGCACCGCCGCGTCGACGCCCTCGCCCGCCACTTCCAGTCCACCGGGATTCAGCCCGGTCAGCGCATCGCGATGCTCGCGTACAACAGCTCGGACGTGTTCGAGGTGCAGTTCGCGTGCTGGCGGGTCGGCGCGATCTTCGTCCCGCTGAACTGGCGCCTCTCCGCCCGCGAGATCACAACGATCGCGAACGATGCGCAACCCAGCTTGCTCGTGCTCGACGAAGAGCTCACGCAGCTCGCCGAAGCCATCGACGCCCCGACGCTCCGCACCACCGGCCGCGGCGGGCCCTCCGCCTACGAAGCCGCGATAGCCGACGGCGGCGCGCCGGACCGGCACGAACCCACGCTCGACGAGACCGGGACGCTCCTCTACACCGCCGGAACCACCGGCACCCCGAAGGGCGCGCGCGTCACGCACGCGATGACCTTCTACAACGCGATCAACCTCGCGGTGCCCGCGCGCATCACGCGCGACAGCGTCCACCTCGTCGCGCTCCCGCTGTTCCACACCGGCGGCCTCAACTGCTACGCGAACGTGGTCTTCCACGCCGGCGGGACGAACCTCGTACTCCGCAGCTGGGACCCGGCCGAAGCGCTCCGCCACCTCGCGAACGCCGCGCTCGGCGTCACGCACTTCTTCGGCGTCCCGGCGCACTACCAGTTCCTGGCCGAGCAACCCGGGTTCACGGACGCTCGACTCTCACTCGTCACCGCCGGTGTCGGCGGCGCGCCCTGCCCGCTCGCGATGCTCGAGCAGTGGTCCGCGAAGGGCGTCCCGATGCAGCAGGGGTACGGCATGACCGAGACGAGCCCCACCGTGCTCGTCCTCGACACGGAGCGCGCGAAGGACAAACTCGGCTCGGCGGGACTCCCGGCGCTGCACACCGAGGTCGAGCTGCGCACCGCCGACGGCGAGCGCATCGACGGGGCGAACGTCGTAGGTGAGTTGTGTGTCCGCGGCCCCAATGTCACGCCAGGTTACTGGCACCGGCCCGACGCCGACGCCGCTGCGTTCTCGGCGGGTGGGTGGCTCGGCACCGGCGACGCCGCCCGCCGCGATGAGGACGGTTACTACTTCATCGTCGACCGCTGGAAGGACATGTTCATCAGCGGCGGCGAGAACGTCTACCCGGCCGAAGTCGAGAACGCCCTGTACGAGCTCGACGGCGTGGTCGAGGTCGCGGTCGTCGGCGTGTCCGACGATCGATGGGGCGAGGTCGGTCGTGCGTTCGTCGTGACACGCCCCGGCGTGCAAATGAGCGAGGACGACGTACTCACGCACTGCCGCGCGGCGCTCGCCAAATTCAAGGTTCCCAAATCAGTGATCTTCGTCGACGCGCTTCCTCGAAACGCCGCCGGCAAGATCCTCAAGCGACAGCTGAAAGAACGAGGAGAAACGAAATGACATCGATGAACTTCAAGCGCTGGCTCATTGCCGGCATCGCGATCACGGCGGTCGCCTGTAGCGGTGACGACGACGGTGGCGACGACATGACCACCAACCGCGACGGCGGCGTGGTGAACAACGACGGCGGCACCGAAGACCCGCGCGTGACCGCGTGTAAGTCGACCGTCGCCGCGAAGGAGACGCAGTTCGCCGCGGACATCACCGGCTGGTCGATCGAAGACGCCAGCGAGATGACCGCGACCGGGGGCGACCAGACCCTCGAGGCCGACTTCGCCGGTAAGTACCGCGACGACCTCGCGAACCACCCCGGCTGCGCGCCGCGCGCGATGTACGGCGCGAACATGTCGGAGCCCTTCGTCTCGGACAACGAGGCGACGGTCCCCGGCGGCAGCCCCGCGGCGATCACCGGCTACGACTGCGCGGCCAAGGAGTACACGCAGGCGAACGAGGACACGACGAAGCCGATCGTCATCCTCGTGCACGGCAACTCGTCGGGTGTGACCTCCTTCGAGGAGTACTTCACCGCGGCCCTCTCCGGCACGACGATCACCAACCTCGCGGGCTTCGAGGTCGTGGTCGACACCGCGGTCCGTGAGCAGCTCGCGACCAAGCTCATCGCGGACGGCTACCGCGTCATCGGGTTCGACGCGCGCGTCGACGCCGTCGCGACGCTCGGCGACTACAGCGCCGACCAGATGACCGGCAACCCGTTCCTCAACATCGACCACGGCTGGATCGTCCCGCCGCTGCAGAGCCTCATCAAAGCCGTCATGACCAACAACCCGAGCCGCAAGGTTTCGGTCATCGGTCACTCGCTCGGTGTGACCGCCGTTCGCGACGCGCTCCGTCGCCTCTACGTCGAGAACAAGGCCGGCGCCGCGGGGTCGGTGAACCCGTTCGCGCAGCTTCAGGACGTCATCCTGCTCTCCGGCGCCAACCACGGCGTCAGCTCCGGCCCCGCGTGTGAGACGGTGCTCGGTGAGATCATGCGCGGCACGGTGACCTGCGAGATGGGTGACCGCACGGCGTTCCAGCCGACGTACTTCAGCCGCCCGCTGAACGGCCCCGGCGACCTGTACACGACGCCCTGCGCCGACGGTGACTTCGCCTACGGCGAGCACGAGCAGTGCGGCGGAAACGTCGTCGAGTACACGACGGTCACGATGGAGGACATCCCGAACGGTGACCTGCAGGATGAGTTCGTCTCCGAGGCTTCGTCGGCGCTCGACAACGGCGGCTGCGTCGAGAACGAGCTGATCACCCTAGGTGACTACGACACGTCGGGTTACTTCTTCACGGGCGCTCCCGGGTTCCTCGCGAACCACTTCGGCAGCGCGCGCTCGAACGCGGGCGTGCAGCTGATCCTCGACAAACTCGCCGACTGAGCCCCGAGAAGGAAACGTAAGAGATGACGAAGCCGATCGCCGCCGCGTGCGTAGTCGCCGCGGCCCTGATGATGACCACGTCCGCGGACGCGCAGAGCGCCGGGACCTCCTCGACCGCCACGACGGCGGCGATCGTGTCTTCGCCACCTCCTCCCCCTCCACCTCCGGCGCCCGAGCCTCGCTCGGAGAACCAGCGCCTCCTGTCGACGGCGACCGAAGCCGTCCCGCGCGCGTTCGTCGTCTACGAGAACAAGAAGATCGGCGCCTTCATCAAACCCGTCCTGCAGATCTCATCGACGGTGGTCGGCTACGTGCCGAGCCTCAGCGGTGAGAACGACAGCCTCTCCGGACGCACCAGCACCCTCCTCCTCGCCCGCTTCGGCGTCGAGGGCCGCATCACGGACTGGATCAGCTTCCGCTCCGTCTTCGAGCGCAACGTCGGCTTCTCGCTGTCGCGCAACGGTCCGGTCGGCACCAGCGTCTGGGAGGGCACCGCGTCGCTCCAAGCGCGCGAGAACTACATCCGACTCGAGCGATGGGGCCTGAACCTCTCGGCCGGCATCGTCCCGGATCCGGCGAGCATCGACTTCATCTCCGACAACACACTCGACATGTTCGGCATGGATCCCTACGTGCGCGATCCGCTGCTCGCGTCGGGCTTCAACCAGGGGCAAGGTGTCTTGCTCCGCTACTCACGGTGGGGCCTGACCGGCGGCCTCTCCTTCACGGGCGGCAACCCACTGACGACCAGTCTCGCGTTCGGGTTCGGCGGTCAGGTCAGCACACTCGGAACCCTCTTCAGCGCTCCGCTCCGCGCGCTCGCCAACGGCATCCCGGGCTCGGACATCCACCTCGTGCTGTTCTCGCCGTCGCTGAGCTACGAACACGATTACTTCGACGTGAAGGTCGCGGCCCAGCTCTACGACGTCGACATCAACCTCGCGAACGACGAGGACAAGCAGCTCCGCGGGTACAACCTCAGAGCCACGGCGCAGGCCAAGCTCCTGAACGAGATGGTGCGGGTGTTCGTCTCCGCCTCGATGCGGTCGAACCAGCAGATCGACGTCACCAACGCGGCCGCGCGCCTCGACAACGACTTCAAGGGGATGGTCTTCGCGGCGGGCGCCGACTACACCTTCCGGAACCTGTCGGCCGGCGGTCAGTTCTACTGGGTACGATCCGAAGCCACCGTCGACAACGCACTGTTCGCCCAGTACGCGAACTTCGGCGTGACGTACTGGCTCTGGGAGCGCTCCGTCTCGGCCGGCCTGCGGTGGGGTTATTCGAAGGTCACCGCCGAAGACGAAGACCTCGTGAACCTACTCACGAGCCACAGCTTCATCGGCTCACTCCGCCTCATGCTCTAAGCGGCGCTCGAACACCACTTCTCCCGCGGCGTTCACGAGCTGCAGTGTCAGCGCGCGGTCGCGCGCGACAGAACCCACCCCGTAGAACTGTAGACCCGCCGACGGTGGCGCGTTCACGACGCTCGCGTCGGTCGACTGGAAAACACGCTCGGGACCGAACGTAGGATCCAGCGCGTTGGGGCCGAACGTCCCGGCGTGCAGCGGCCCCGCGACGATCTCCCAGAACGGGCGGAAGTCGACGTCCTTCGCCGCCCGCTCGGGCGCGAAGTGATGCGCCGCCGCGAAGTGAACGTCCGCGGTGATCCACACGACGTTCGGCACCGCCTTCGTCGATGTCAGCACCCGCGCGATCTCGACCTCACGCCCGAGCGGCGGCCCCGCCTCGCCGTTGGCGACGGCCTCGTAGTCGTCCCCGTCGGTGACGACCAGCGCGAGCGGCATGTCCGAGGCCACGATCTTCCACGTTGCCCTCGACGAACGGAGCCCTTCGATCAGCCAGTCCGCCTGCGCCGCACCGAGGAACGCCTCACCCGTCGGGCTCCGGTTGTTCGTGTTCGCCCCGCGGTAGGTTCGAGCGTCCAACACGAAGACCTCGAGGTGCGGACCGTACGGGACACGCCGGTAGATGCGACCGTCCTCGTCCGGCATCCACGCGAGCGGCGTGTGCTCCACGAACGCCCGCCGCGCGCGCGCCGCGAGGACGTCCGCCGAGCGCTCTCGGTACCTCTCGTCCTCGATCCTTCGACCCGGGTACCAGTTGTTCTTGGCCTCGTGATCGTCCCACTGCGCGATGAGCGGCACCTCACGGTGAAACCGCGCGTAGTCATCGTCGAGGAGGTTGTACAGATACTGCCCGCGAAACTCATCGAGCGACTCCGCGACCTTCGACTTCGCCTCGGTCACGACGTTCCGCCACGGCGTCCCGTCGGGGAGCGTGACCTCCGACGCGACGGGCTGGTCCGCGTACACGAAGTCTCCGGAGTGCACGAAGAAGTCGAAGCGCTCGTCGAGCATCCGCCGGTACACGGGGAGCCCGAGGGAACGCTCGATGCCCCACCCCTGCCCGACCGTGTCGCCGCCGAAGCCGAACCGCACCGGACGATCGTCGAGCGGCGCCGTCCGCAACCTGCCTTGCACCCACGGTGAATCTTCGACCCGCGTCCGGTAGAACAGATCGGCCCCCGCGGGGAGCGCCTCGAGGCGGGCCTTCGCGCAGAGACCCGTCGCGGGCGATGCGACGCCTCCTTCGGTGCGGCGTGCATCGGAGAAGTCGGCACGCGTCGACCACTCCACGATCATTCGACCGGGCCGCGCGGCGCGCGTCCACACGACGGCGCGATCCGCCGAGACGTCACCGACCATCGCGTGGGCCGCGACGTCCGCCGGCGTCGGCCACACCGTCCGGCAGCCGGCCGCGGCGATCAGGGAGCTCTTGAGGAGCGTGCGACGCGTGAGGCCCACACCCCTTCGGTCGTTCAACCCGAGCGTCGCGTCAAGGCGCGCAGTCCACGCCGGATCACGAGCGCGACGACGAGCCCGAACAGCGCCACGACCAGCGTCGCGGTCCACATTCGCCACGTCGCGGTCGCGAAGAGCGCGGCGGGCGCGAAGGAGGGCTCCGCGAGGAGGCGGGGCGCGGCGGCGTCGCCGGTCTCCGGGACGTTCGGGACGCCGTCGCCGTCGGTGTCCGGCCGCGACGCGACGTAGTCGACGAGCGCGCGCCAGTCCTTCAGCTCCTGGACGCCCGCCACCGTGGACCCATCGACGAGAACCCCCGTGAGGTCGTCCACCGACAGCACCTCGTCATGCGCGTCGAGGATCTGGGCGTCGAGCAGCCCGTAGGAGAGCTCCGAGACGATCGGAAAGAACTCCGCGACGTAGGTCGTCGTGCCGATCGTGACGCGCGTGTTCGGGTCGGAGAGATCCACCACGGACGTCGACCCGTCGTCGCGCACGAGCTCGACCTCGCGGATTCGATCGAAGGGCACCCGCCACGGGTTGTAGTGCACGCGTAGACCCGAGAAGCGCGGGTAGTAGTCGCCGCCCTTGATCGTGTAGCCGACCAGCAGGAACTCCAACACACTCTTCAAACTCGGCCCGTCGACGTACAGCTTCACCAGCGGGAAGCCCGCCGTGTCGTCGAGTGTCCCGACGCCGAGCCCCGAGACGCGGAAGACGTCCGACACCCGCAGCTCGCCGGGCTTCAGATCGGCCCGCAGCGTCCCGGTGCCGGTCACGGCCACGTCGGCGCCCGTCGCCGAGCGCATCGCGTCCGTGACGAGGTTGCCGATGACGTGTTCGTCGAAGCCACGCCCGTGGTGCTTCGTCACCTCCCCGACCACCTGATCGAATCGGTAGCCGAGCGGCGCGAGGATGCGAGCGTCGACCTCGCGTTTCACGTCATCGATCCGCGCCGTGACGTCCGTGCGCCCGAGGATCGAGTCGTCGATCGTGTGAAGCTCGTAGCGTTCGACGCGCCACCGCTCACCGTCACGCACCAACGCGAGCTCCCCGAGCCACTGCGTGTCACTCCCGGCCTGCACGATCGGGCGGCCGTCGATGAGGATCGGCTCGGGCAGCGCGGTGTGGCTGTGCCCACCGACGATCACGTCGATGCCCGGGACGCCGCGCATCAGCTCGACCTCTTCCCCGCCCCAGCCGTCGCCGACCTTCTTCACACCGCTGTGGGAGAGCACCACGACGAGGTCTACGCCCTCCCCGCGGAGGCGCTCCACGACCTGCTTCGTGGACGACACCAACGGCAGCACGTGGATCGGGGTGTCGTGCTCCATGACCTCGTTCGCCGCGACCCCGAGCACGCCCGCGAAGCCCACCCGCAACCCGTCGCGCTCGACGATGCGCGTCTTCTCGATGACGCCGTCGGCGTAGAGCTTCCGCATGATCTCCAGGTCGGGATGCGCGCGTTCGAGGTCGATGTTACTCGCGACGATCGGCGGGAGCCCCTCCTTCTTCGCCGCGGCGATCATCTGACCGAATCCATTCAAGCGAAAGTCGAACTCGTGGTTGCCGAGGGTGACTGCGTCGTAGCCGAGCACCTTCATCAGCCTCAGCTCCGAACCCGTCTCGCGCGTGACGGTGTGATAGAGCGTGCCCATCGTGACGTCGCCGCCGTCGAGCAGCAGCACCGGGCCCACCTTCGAGCGCTCGGTGCGCAAGCGATCGATCAACGTAGCGAGCCGCGCGACGCCGCCCAGCGTCGGATCGTCACCGGTGGTCTCGGGCGTGAAGGCTCCATCTGGACCGGTGCCGGTGAGGCTGCTCTGCCAGTCGTTCGTGTGAAGGATCGTCACCCGATCCGGTGGAGCGGCGGACGCGAGGAGAATCGTAGCCAGCGCCGCCCACATCGTGGGCTCGGAGTACTGCGCGGGCCCCTCAGGGGCAAGGTGTCTCGTCGTCCGCGGCGGCCGGGATCGTCGCGCCGTCCGCGCCCACCGAGGCGGCGAAACACGTGTACTGGTGACGCGCGCCCGCCTGGTTGAACACGACGTAGTGCCCGTTGGTGTTCGGGGCTTCGTACTGCAGGACCGCCGCCGTCACGTCCATGTTGCCGCTGACCGGGAGCGACACCGGCGCACGCCCGGCGAGCTCGAGCGCGCCGGGCAGGATCGGCTCGACCTCGTCACCCGCGAGCGGCACACCCAACGCCACCGCCATCGCCGCCTGGGAGCGCGGGTGGAAGTAACCGTCGCGTACGCCGGCCGTCATCAGCACGTGTTTGGGCTTCGACCCTGGCGCCGGATCGAGGACGACGTGCGGCGCCTTGGCGATCGGATCGACGAAGTCCCACAGGTTCTGCGCCGCGTGCAGCGCAGGGTGGGAGAGGTGAATCTCGGGACCGTCGCGCAGCCCGAACGACAGCTCGACGAGCCCCTTCAAAGCGACCGGCTCCACCGCCGTCACCGCGATCTCTACCAGGATGCCGCCCGCGCCGGAGAAGATGATGCCGTCGAGGCGGGGATCGATGCCCGCCCACGGGACGCCGAGCGTCGTGCCCATCGACTGTCCCATCGCCGTGAGGCGTTCGGGGTCGAAGCGAATGAGCCCGTCCGGGGAGTCACCCGCGTCGAGCGTCGAGGCGACCGCAGGATCGATCGTCACGCCGTCGACGATCTCGGAGATCATCTCCAGCTCCATGATCGCGATCGTGAAGTTGTCGAGCGTCGCGTCGATGTTGCCGAACAGGTTGTAGAAGACAAGCCCCGTGGTGTCCGGCGGGCTGTGCCGCTCGCCGTGCAGCCCGAAGTCCATCCCGAGCGAAGCGACACCGCGCTGCGCGAGGTACTCCGCCGGCCCAGAGCCGCGGCGCGGCGCGGGCTGCTCGCTGCGCGGGACGTTCTCGTCGAGCGAGCCGCGGTTGAGGAACTGCTCGGCCTCGCCGCCCGACCCGTGCATGTACATGAGGAGCGGCCAGCCGTCGCGCGGCTGCGGCGCCTTGGGGAGCGCGAGGATCAACCGCACCTCCTGGGTCTCGACGAGCTCCGGCTCCCCGTTCGCGTCGCGCTTGATGAGCCCCTCGCCCTGATCGCGATACGGGCGCACGCCGGTCTGGATGACCGGCACGTCGAACGTCGCGCGCAGCACCTGGTAGCTGTCGTACTCCTGCTCGACGGTCCACGCGGTCTTCAGCTCCGCAGGGAAGTTGGCGCGCCGCCAGTCGACGAGCTCGCGCATCGTCGCGTTGTGATCGAACGTCCGGAACATCGCGACGCCCGCGACGTCCTCGCGCGGGATGCCTTCGTGCTCGAGCGCAGCGCGCAGCGGCTCGAAGTGATCGTCTTCTTCCAGCAGCTCGTGCAGCTTCTCGCTGCGACCGATCGGCGCACCGCTCGCATCGAGCACGGCGGTGGTGACGATCAACGCGTAGTTCGTGGAGGTGCGGCGCACGAACCCGAAGACCGGCGTCGCCGCGAGCAGGTTCTCGGGGGTGTAGATGTCGACCTGCTCCAGGATCTTCACTTCGACGGGGAAGCGACGACCGCGCTCGGGGGAGGCCGGGTCGATGTCGAGGAGGAACACACTCGCGTCCTTCTCCATCGCGGCGGCGGGCGAGGCGGGGAGCGTCGATTCGTCGATCGGGCCGGAGAGCGGGACGAAGACCGCCGAGCTGACCCCCCACCCGTCGCGCATCCGACGGTTCGCGACCTTCATCCAGTCCTGCAGCAGATCCGACTCGCGGGAGGCGGGCCACTTGTCGAGGTCGTAGGTCCCGTCGGCTTCGCGCCGCAGGTCACTCGGCATGGGGAGCGACCAGAACTCGCGATCGTCGGGGTCGAAGACGACCTGCGTAGAGCGCTCGACGAACGGCGCGCCGGAGCACGCGAACAACAGAGGGAGCGCGAGGGGGAAGACGTAGCGCACGAGGACAACAAAGAGGGGGGAGCATGCGGGGTCAACGGACCGTCGTCCGACCGGTCTGTCGAAACCCTCAGCGGCCCGCGACGGCGGGGGACGCGGCCGCGCGGTCGTAGGTCAGCGCGTAGAGCTGCGCTTCGTCGCCGAGATCCGTGCTGAAGCGGACGAGGATGGCGTCCGCGCGCAGGTCCGGCGCGAGGGCGATCGTCTGCTCGCTCGCCCGATCCGGCGACCCGAACAGGACGCCGCGCTCCGTGCGGAGCACTTCGTTCGCGGCCCCGCGGTACTCGACCGCGTAGCGCGCCGTGCCCATGACGCGCAGCGCCAGCGACCGGGCGCTCGCCGGGAGGTCCACCACCAAGTCGGCCCCCTGCGACGCCCCGACGACCACGCCGCTGGAGGCGACGTAGTCCTGGAGCAGCTCCCGGGCTTCGGCGTGATCGAGACAAGCGCCCGCGGCGTTGCCGCGCACACACCGGGCCTCGTCGCCGACGACCACCCGAGGCGCCTCGAGCACGGAGGCGCGCTGAACGGCGCAGGCGGACGAGGTCAGGGCGATGAGCGTCAGGGCGGTGCGGAGCGTCTTCATGCCCGAGGGATAGAGCACCCGGCGTGCCAACGCGGAGCGGCCCATTTCGCGGGTGTTCCTCGTCCCGTGACACCACGGAGTCCGGCCGGCGCCTGTGTCACGAGGCTTTTTTCGGAGCTTCGAAAAAAGAGTGTCACCGATGCGGCGGGCGCTGCGTTGGCCCGGTGAAAGGAACGTTCATGACCACCGCCATCGACTCCCGCATCGACGCCGTCACCGTGTTCACCCGCGGGGCCAGTGTGACCCGCGTCGCCACCCTCTCCTCCGACCAAGGCCGCTTCCCCGAGCGCGTCCGCCTCGCCGGCCTGCCACTCGCCCTCGACGACAGCTCCGTCCGCGTCCGCGTCGCCGCCGAAGACGGGGACGCCCCGCTCGCCACCGACGTCGCCGTCGAGCTCGAAGCCCCCAACGCCGACGACGACACCCGCGCGCCCAGCGACGAGGCGCTCGACGCCGCACGCACCACAGTCGAGAAGGCCGAGGCGCTCGTCCGCCGGCTGCACACGCGCAAGAACCAGATCAAGAAGGTCCAAGTCGCAGCGCGGCCAACGCCCGAGGTGGGTCACGCACCGATCACCTCGCCGCGCGCTTCGCGGTTTGCCCTCGTCGAGCTCCGCGAACAGGTCGTCGCCGATCTGGACGCCGAGCTGTTCGCCGCGACCGACGCACTCGAGGATGCGCAGGAGGCACTCGCGAAGATCGAGGACCAACGCCGACGCGCGACCACCGAACGCGAGGCGCGCCCGCACGAGCTGCGCAAGACCGTGGTGCTCACCTTCGCCGAGGGCTCGACCGCGAAGACCGCGCAGGTGTTCGTCGAGTACCGCGTCCCGGGTGCGCGCTGGGCGCCGTCCTACGTGCTGCGGCTGGACCGCACGCTGACCGACGCCGAGCTCGCCGTTTCGGCGCTCGTCCGTCAGAACACCGGGGAGGACTGGTCCAACGTTCGCCTCCGGCTGAGCACGGCCGCGTGGCAACAGTGGGTCGAGCTGCCCAAGCTGGAGTCGCTCCGCGTCGGACGTGCGCAGCCGCGACGCGAACCGCGGTGGCGCCCCGCGCCGACCGGGACCGGCGCGCTGTTCGCCGACTTCGATCGTGTGTTTGGCGGCCCGCCGCCCCCCGAACCGATCGAGGACTTCGACGACGACACCGCTGCGGAGCTCTTCGCCCGCGAAGAACCACTGCACGACGTGTTCGAGGAGCCTACGCGCTCCCGCCCGGTGATGCAGCGAGCCATCGCGGACAAATCCCTCGACGCTTCGAGGGGTGTTGGCGGGTTCGCCGAGGGTGCCGTGACGGCCGACCTCGAGATGTGCGCCGCGCCGCCGCCCGCCGCGGCGTCGCGCTCGATGATGTCGATCGGCTTCGGCGGCGGGATGCCCACGAAGCGGGCCGGCGCAGCACCGCGACGACCGCGTCCCGTCGAGCCGGAGATCGTGATGTCGCGTCGCCTCCTCGACTACGGCAGCCTCTACCTCGCGGGGATCGACGAGCAACGACGCGGCGAGCTCGTGCACGAGGACCGCTTCGACCGGTACCGACGCGTACTGATCGCGCAGCGGCTGAGCGTGCAGTTCGAGCTGGTCCAGGCGATCGAAGTCGCCGAGCGCAGCGCAGAGAGCGTAGAGCTCGGCGCGCCCGCCCCGCGCCACGTGTTCGCGCAGCGACACGACGGCTTCGACTACGCGTACGACGCGATGGGCCGCAACGATGTGCCGTCCGACGGCCGCGATCAGAGCGTCCCGCTCGCGCTCCGCTCCGCGCAGGCCGCGCCGAAGTACGTCGTCGTGCCGCGGGCGTCGCGCGACGTGTTTCGGGAGGTTCACCTCGAGAACCCGCTCGCGGCGCCGCTGCTCGCGGGCCCGGTCGACGTGTACGTGGACGACGCGTACCTCTCGACGGTCGACCTCGCGACCACCGCGGCGCGCGGTGAAGTGCAGATCGGGCTGGGCGTCGAGCAGGCGATCAAGGTGTCGCGCAACGTGCACTTCGCGGAGCACACGACCGGGCTGATTCGTGGGTCGCGGGACCTCGCGCACCAGGTTCGGATCGAGCTTCGAAACCACCTGCCGCGCACCGCGACGCTCGAAGTTCGGGAGCGACTGCCCGCGGCGCAGGAGCGCGACGACGACGTGCGCGTCACCGTCGACCGCGTCGTCCCCGAGTGGGCGGCGTACGAGCCGAAGGACGCGCTGCTGCGCGGGGGCCACCGCTGGAACGTGGACGTCGCCCCCGGCGGCGAGCGGACGCTCCAGCTCGACTACACGATTCGTATCAAGGCCGGCGAAGAGCTCGTCGGCGGGAACAACCGGGAGATCTGATCATGTCGAACGCCATCCACGTCGAAGCCCCCGTCGTCGCCGTCACGCTGCACGAGGACCGCGCACACGTCACCCGAAGCGCACGCATCGAGCTCCCCGCGGGGCGCTCCTCGCTGCGCGTCGAAGGCCTCGCGCCGGTCCTCGCCGACAAGACGCTCACCGCGAAGCTCGAAGGCGCCGCGGTGTTGCTCGCGAAGATCGACCGTCGCGTCGTCGTCGACGACGCCGACCGCAACGAACGCGAGCGCACCCTGCGAAAGGAGCGCGATCGGCACGAGCGCGAAGTCGCCACCCACGGCCGCGCCCTCGCGCGGCTGCGCGCTCGGCAGCGTTCGCTGGAGACGATGGAGAACCTCGAGCTCGACGAGCTCGTGCAGGACGCCGCGTGGGATCGACTCGACACCGCCACGGCGCACCAGTCCCTCGAACGACTGGACACCGCCGCGCGGCAGCTGATCGACGAGATCGCGGAGGCCAACCGTGTGCAGCGTCGACTCGACGAGCGCACCGCGGATCTGGACGCACGCGCGGCGGCGATCGCGACGCCCGCTTCGAAGCGTCGGGCGGCGGCGACGGTGCTGGTCGATGCGCGGCAGGCGGGCGTGATGACGTTTGTGATCGAGTACGTGGTCCCGGCGGCGTGCTGGCGACCGCACCACCGCGCCGTGCTCGAAGACGGCGTGGTGCGCTGGGCGATGGACGCGAGCGTCTGGCAGAACACCGGCGAGGACTGGAACGACGTCGCGCTCGCGTTCTCGACGGAGCGCCCGTCGTTGGGCTCGTCGCCGCCGCCGCTGTTCTCGGACGTGGTGCAGGCGGTGAAGAAGGGCCCGGAGATCGTCGAGACACGCGAGCAGTCGGTCGAGACCACCGGGCTCGGGCGACGAACGACGAAGGAGATGAACGACGTGCCCGGCATCGACGACGGCGGCGATCCGATGCACATCGACGCCGCGGCGCGCGCGACGATCCCCAGCGATGGGCGCCCGCACCGCGTCCCGATCCACACGTTCGAGAGCCCGGCCGACGCGTCGCTCGTGCTCATGGGTGAGCTCGCGCCCGCGGTGATCCTGAAGACGCGGCTCGACAACACGAGCGACCGCGCCCTGCTCCCCGGCCCGGTGGATCTGGTGCGTGACAGCGGGCTCGTCGGCCGCACGTCGATCGAGTACGTCGCGGAGGGCGAGCGGTTCGAGCTGGGCTGGGGCCCCGACGCCGAGCTGCGCGTGGCCCGCGAAGTCCGCGAGCTCGAGGAGGAGAAGCGCGTGCTGAGCCGGTGGACCAAGACGCCGTACGTCGTCGAGGTGCACGTCAGCAACATCGGCACCGCGCCGAAGCGCATCGAAGTCACGGAGCGCGTGATCGTCTCCGAGGTGGAGCGCGTGAAGCTGAAGGTGCTCCCCGCGAAGACGACCGAGCGCGCGACGCCGGACGATGATGGCTTCGTGCGGTGGACGCTCGACCTGCCGGGCGGTTCACGCCGACGCGTGAAGCTGACCTATCTGATCGAGCAGCACGACGCCGTGGTGAGCGTCGCGCGCGCAAGCTGACTCACTGGTTGTCCAGGAAGTACGTCAGCTTCACCGTCATCTTCAACTTGTACTGGTCATCCGCCGAAATCGGATTGAGGTCCACAGGCGCGAAGTCCGCTCCGTCGTCGAAGAGCTTCTGGCTCGCCTTCAACGCAGCGTCCAGATTGGTGCCGTACTTCTTGGCGTTCTGCTTGAACTTCATCATCTTCTGCTTCTTCGCCTTCTTCACCGAATCAACCTTCATCTGTTTGAAGGCGTCGTCGTTGTACATGTCGTTGGCGGCGCTGAAGGTCTTCAGCATGTCGGAGAAGTCTTTGTCCTTCTGCGCCATCACCTGCTTCGAGGGACCCTTGGGCTTCTGAATAGCGAACTTCGACGACTTGATGTTCTTGGTCTTCGTCGACGTGTCGAGCAGCGCTCCGCGGCGCTGACGAACGGGGCCATTGTAGCTCTGCATTCCGATCTCGTTTCGCTTCCCGAACGGCTTCGCCGCCTTCTTCTTGTTCTTCTTGGCACCCTTCTTCTTCTTGTCGTCCTTCAGACCCGTCGGATCCACGCCGTTGCCCGGGTTGTTCGCGACGTAGGCGTAGCCGGAGGTGGCCTCGCCGAGCGCGCCCATCTGGTCCGCGGTCAGGTTCACGAAGAGCGGGTCGAACCGATCCCACCGCCCCGTCGCCGGATCGAGCTCACGGAAGGTCATGTGCACGAAACCGGTGCTGACATCGTGCTCCTGGCCCGTGAAGCCGTAGGCGCTCACGTAGCCCTGCGAAGCCAGTCGCTGCCCGTGCACGCCGAAGGACTGCTCGCCGCGCACCGCGCCGCCCGCGTCGGTGGCCAGCACGAAGCTCCCGAGGTGATCCGTGTGAAGGAAGGTCTTTGCATCCTCCGCGTCGACGAGGACACGCGCCGCCGCCGCCGCCAGGCCGTGGCTCGTGCTCAGACCGGGGTTCGGCGTGAGCGCATCGAACGC
Source organism: Deltaproteobacteria bacterium (assembly GCA_040218735.1). GTDB lineage: Bacteria > Myxococcota > Kuafuiibacteriia > Kuafuiibacteriales > Kuafuiibacteriaceae > JAUHYN01. Next base: position 60,151 of record JAVJQW010000015.1, on the reverse strand, counting down.
GTCGACCTTGCTGTTGCCGTTGGGGTCGCCGTAGATCGCGGCGCCCAGCTCGATGCCCTCGCGCCGCGCTACGCGACCGTCCTGCACCTCGACGAACACCGTCCCGACGCCGTCGCGAACCACGTACCCGTCGAAGCCGTACATCACCAACGTGCCATCGCTCGTCATCTGCAGGACGCGATCCTCGTCCGCGTAGGCGTGCGCCGCCGTCACCTCGTCGCGGGTGATGCCGCGGATACGACCGAGCTCGTCGCGGTCGAACGTCATGCCGCTGCGGGAGACGAGGTTGCCGGCGTCATCGTACGCCATGCGCAGGTCGCCCGACGCGGTCATCGCCAGCACCCGCAGACCGTCGTAGGTCTGGGCGGCGTCGTTGCGTACCATGACCCGGTCGACGACGTCGTATCCGAAGGTGTCGGTGCGCCCTGCGTGGTTCGCCGCCGTCGCGCGGTACCAGGCGTCCAGCGCGTAGGTCCGCGATAGATCCACCGCGCCCGCCGCAACGTCATCCACCCCCGTCACGTTGTCCGCGCGGTCGTGCGTGTACGACAGCGAGTTGACCTCGGCGCCCGCGCCGTCCAGGTGACGGAGCGTGGCCAAGCGCATCAGGTCGTCGTAGGTCATCTCGGTGCGCGCGGCGTTCGCGAGCTCGATGGTCCCGAGCAAGTTGCGGTCCTCGTACGTGACGCGCTCGACATAACCCGGGATGCTCTCGAGTCGACCCGAGTCATCGTAGGTATAGGTCAGCTCCGTTCCGTCCGCGAAGGTTCGCGACACGACGCGGTCGCGGTGGTCGAACCGGGTTCGGTTCGACAAGTCGGCAATGGTCCCGATTCGACGTCCCGCGAAGACGTTCCGACGCTGCACGTCGTAACCGAAGCGGTCCTGCCCTTCGACGCGCGTGCCGTCGACCAGCGCCACCGGGTAACGCAGAGCCGCCAGCTCGCCCGCGAGGTTCGTGCACTCCGTGCGATCGCAGTCCGAGGGGAGCCGGTCGTAGCTCCAGGTCACGAGGCTGCCGTCGCGGTTCGCGTCGTCCCAACGCTCGACGATGCGGTTCAGACCATCGTAGGCCCGACGTTGCACCACACCGCGGCCGTCGGTGATGGACACGATGTTCGACGCATCGTCGTACCGGTAGGTCACCGTTCCGAGGTTCGAGTTGGTCACCTGCACGGTGCGCCCGAGCAGGTCGGTGGTCAGCAGGTGCCGCTCACCGTTGGCGTTGGTATAGCCCGAGAAGGTGCCCGTGCTGTCGTAGTGCGCGCGGTCGCCCGACGCGACGCGCTGCCCGTTCTCCACTGCGGTCCGCTCGATGCGGAGCAAGCGCCCGAGGCCATCTTCGGTTCGGATCGTCGGCGTGTCCGCGTGCGGGCCCGACGAGGAAGTATCCTCGGCGTCGTAGGTCTCGACGACGAGCGGGCGGTAGACCTTCTTGGACACGAGGACGTTGCCGTAGACGCGCTCGCCCGGCTCCGTCTCCTCGACCGTGCGGCCGATCGCGTCGTAGCGGCTGGTGTGGACGAGCGCCGTGGCGGGCGCGGTCAACTCGCAGTCGGCGCTGCTCGACACGAAGGGCTGCCACACCTCCACCGGGGCGCCGCGGGCGTTGTACGCCACAAAACCGGAGACCTGATACTTCCCGGATTCGGTCCGAACGCGGTCCTGATACTCGCGACCCTTACCGTCCATGCACAGCACGTGCTCTTCGTCGAGCGCGCCGTTGGGTTGCGAACGGGTCTGGATGCGAACCGTCGTGAGGTCGGCGCCGAGGTCGTACGTGACGACCATCGACGGCTTGTCGAGGTCGTCGTTCGGCGCGAGCTGCGCGATCAGGCGACCCAGCTCGTCGTAGCGCATGCTTGTGGCGTCGCGGCTGGTCGTCACCACGCCGCCCTCCACGCGCATCCACTTCGTCGCCTCGGCGACGCGCTGGAAGTTGCGCTCGTACAGCGACTCGCGGCGGAGCCGATAGGGCTGTCCGTCCGGGTCGACGTTGTGCAGATCGGTGCCCACGAGGAAGAACCCAGTCTCGTCGTACGCGTACGTTCGCCGGTGGGTGTTCGCGTCGGACACCGAGCCGTTGGGATCGATCTCGACCGCCACGTTGCCGTGGGCGTCGCGTTCGGCGCGGAGCGCATTCACGACGGCGCCGGCCTGGTCGACCTTCTGAGTCACGCGGCTGACGAAGCCCTCGGTCGCCTCGCCGAGGGGGAGGCCCACGAACGCGTCACCATCGTAGTAGGTGAGCGTCTCGGTGAAGTCGGTGTTCGCCGGGTCGTCGTAGACGCGCTGTCGCGACGGGAGGCCGATCAGCCAGCGCGACGAGGGCACGACGTACTGCGTCTCGGTGTACAGCTCGTCGCCGGTCACGTCGACGACGCCGAGGCCCGCCTCGAGCGTCACGTTACCGTAGCCGTCGTACGTCATCTCGGTGCGGACCGTCTTCCAGTCCGACGCGCTCTGGAGCCCCTCCTTGAAGATGATCTCGGTCGCGCGGTTGCAAACGAAGTAGACACCCATCCTGCCCTGCGCCTCCAAGGCGGCGGCGGCGGGGACCTCGTCGAGATCGCAGTCCTCGAACGCAAGGGTCGTCTCACTCAGAGTGCGGCCATCGCTCGACACCTCGGTGCTCAGCTGAAGCCCACTGCGGTGGGGCGCGGCGCGACCGACGTCGAAGGTCTGCACGACGCGGGCTTCTTCCTGGTACGCGTCGGCGGCGATCACCGTCTCGACCCGCTCGAAGCCGCGGTACTGCTTCTCTTGGCCGTCGTAGAAGCCGTCCCGATAGCTCACCGTCGTGATCTCGTGCAGACCGCTTCCGTCGGCGTCACCGGTGAGGGTCACGTAGCGATCGATGCTGGCGACGAGCTGCATCGGGATTTGAAGTCGGCGGGCCCACGGATCGCCAGCCGCCGCAGCGCGCGCCGCCTCTTCCGCCGCCGTCGTGTAGCGGATCGTCTGCACGGCGCCGATGCCGTTCGTGATCTGCGTGAGCAGGTTCGGGCGTCGCGGGAAGAGCTCGAGGTACGTGACCTGGCCGCTCGGCGTGAACCACACCACGTCGGTCGAGCCGTTGGCGTTCATGTCCGCGTACAGCACCGTCGTGCCCTGCACGCGCTCCGGGAGGTCCCCGGTGATGTCCGTCGAGTCGATCGTCTGGAAGTCGTCGAAACGGTCGCCGTTGCGGTTGAGGGCGTACCGGATGTTCGTCTGCCCCACGATGATCACGTCGGCGATCCCGTCGCCGTTGACGTCTTCGAGGTCGGTCCTCGACAGATCCGCAGCGTTGATGGACAGGCCCGGGATCGTCCGCCAGTTGCCCTGGTCGTTCGTGCTCCACGCACCACGGCCGAGGTTGAGGCGGTAGCGCACGGTGCCGTCCTGCCTAACCTCGACCGGATCGTTGAGGCCGTCGCCGTTCATGTCCGCGAACTGAAGGTTCGAGCCCTGCCCGAACGCAGCGCCGATCGGCATGATCGAGACGTCGACCGAGAAGCCGGTGCCGTCGTTGCGGTAGAGCGTCGTGGAGACGGAGTTCGAGGTGAGGATGTCCACGCGTTTGTCGTCGTCGATGTCGATGAAGCGAACGTCGGCGAAGTCGACACCGCGGATGCTCGCGACGTCGCCCAGTGTGTTGGCGTCACTCCAATCGCCTTCGCCGCCGTTTCGAAGCCACGCACCGTTGTTGGTGTTGAGCAGATCGCTCTTGCCGTCACCGTCGACGTCGAAGATCTGGATCTCTCCCGAGCCGCCGAGACGGAACGAGCCGCCCGTACCCAGGGCGCTGCTGTTCGCGCTCGAGAAGCCCTGTTCGAAGCCCGCGCCGTTCGGGTTGAGCTGGTTGACGAAGAACCGGTGCGCGCCGGTGTCGGTCGTGTCGATGACGTCGGGGAGGCCGTCCGCGTTGATGTCGATGAGGGACGCGAAGCCGTTCGCGAGGTTCACGGAGCCCGAGATCGTCCCCATGTCCACGAGGTAGGGCCGGTCGCAATCGCTCCCGCTGCACTCCACACCGAGGGCCTGCGAGTACGCGAACGTCGGCGAGACCTCGTAGAGCCGCCCCACCGACGCACCGCCGGTGCCGTACTGCTGCACGCGCGCGAGCCGGCTGAAGCCGCCCGCAGAGGCGTCGTCCTGGTAGCCGAGCACGTACTGGCGAATGATGTTGGAGCCGTTCAGCACGGTGATGTCGCTGACGCGGTCCGCGATCAGCTCGTCGTAGCCTCGGCTCGCGTCCGACAGCGCGTCGGGGCGCGGCGCGTAGTCGATCTGGACGCCGTAGACGTCGCCCGCGCCTGAACCGTCGTCGAGCCAGGTGACGCCCGTGAGGAGCGGGACCGTGCCGTTGACGTGGCTGTAGGTGTACGAGACGACGTGGCCGTACACGTCGACCGTGGCCACGAGCGCGTACTCGGCGGTGCCGCCCTGGGGCCGGGTCCTGCGGGCGGACGGGACGAGCGTGCCGTCGGGCGTCGCGCCGAAGTAGCTCCGGCTGCCGTCGGGGTTCTCGGCGACCCAGTAGCCCTCTTCGCCGGCGCCGGCGGCCACCCACCGGTAGCGCACGAAGGCGCTCTCGAAGCGGGCGCGGTAGACGAGGTCGCCGCCGTCGGCACCGACGCGGACCAGCTCGGCACCGCCAATGTCGAACAGATCGTCGGTGTCGTAGGCGGGTGCGCCGCGCACTGTCATGCGGCCGATCGCCGGGACGGACATCGACCACCCGATCCCGAGCGGGCCGGAGCCACTGCCGGAGCTGTAACTCAGCGTGAGGCTCGGGCTCGCACCCGGGAATCCGGTGGGGAGCTCGATGGGTACGGCGTGGGTCATCGAACCCATGTTGGGGTCGAGCTCGACGTCGTCTCCGACGCCTTCGAGCGAGCCCGGCCCTTCCGGCAGGCTCACGCGGTCGTCGTCGACGCCGTGCTGAGCGTAGGCCGAGGCAGCAAATACGGTGGTCAGTGCTGCCATCGGCAGCCAGCGGAGAAGTCGTTTCATCACGACTTAGCCAGCCGCAGCCGCCCAAGAATCTACGACATCGGTGCGCGAATTCTTGGGTCGGATTGCGCCGCATTCCGGCATGGCGGAGAACTGGGGGCGTGAGTGAGCTGACGGTCCTGCTCGGGCGCGCCCGAGACGGTGACAAGCAGGCCATGGAAGAGGTCATCCCGCGCGTCTACGCGGAGCTGAAGACCATCGCGAAGGCGAAGATGCGAACGGTGTCGCCGAACGACACCCTCCAGCCCACGGCGCTGGTGCACGAAGCCTATATGCGGGTGCTCGGCAAGGAGGCTTCCTTCGAGAACCGAGCGCACTTCTTCTTCGTGGCGGCGCGAGCCATGCACGACATCGTCGTGGAGAACGCTCGCCGCAAAGGCGCGATGAAACGTGGGGGCGATCAGGTGCGGGTCTCGACGGAGGACCTCAACATCGCCGTGGACGGGCCGGCGGACGACATGCTGGCGCTGTCCCAGGCGCTCGAGAGGCTCGAGCGAGACTACCCGAGGCCGCACAGCGTCGTCATGCTCCGCTTCTTCGTAGGCCTCACCGGCAAGCAGGTGGCCGAGATTCTGGAGATCACCGAACGCACGGCAGACCGTGACTGGCTCTTCGCGAAGGTCTTCCTTCACAACCTGCTGACGAAGACCGAGCCCGACACCAACGCCGAGTGAGGCGCACGGTGTTCGTGCGGATCCTCGCGCGCTACTCGTCGACCCGAATCAGCATGCCCCGAACTTTTTTAGCCCGCGCGTGCTCTGCGCCGACGGCGTCGTCGAGCCAGTCGGCGAGCGTCGTCGCTTCCGCGCGCCACCGTTCGGACTCTCCGGCGCGCTCCAGCGCTTCGAGAAGCGCGAGTGCCGTGTAGTAGATGCACTCCGCGAACTTCGTCTTCCGGCAGCCTTCGAGGATGTCGTCGAACACCTCGATCGACTCCTTCGTACGCCCCGCTGCGGTCAGCGCACGTCCGCGCGCCATCCTGACCTGGACGGGGAACTTCGATTCCTCGCGCCCCTCGGCGCGCAACACGTCGTACCCCTGCTCATCGATGACCTTCAGGGCCGCCTCGCCCTGGCCCTGGGCCGCGAGGATCCGAACTTTCCGAACCACGTTGTTGATCGTGTAGAGGTGGCTGGGGCCGTAGACCTCCAGGTGAAGGGCCAAGGCCTCCTCGGTCAGAGCCATCGCCTTGTCCAGCGCTCCGGCGCCCTCGTACCCCGATGCGAGGTTGCCGAGGACCGCGAGGGTCCGGACGTTCTTCGGACCGAAGTGGCGCTGGTGCCGCGGAAGGAGGGCCTCGTAGCGCGCGATGACGTCGTCCCACTGCAGGTTTCGCGCGGACAATGTCGCGCGTTTGACGCCGATTCCCAGGAGCAACTCTTCGTCGTCCGGGATGAGCTCGCGAACGATCTCGTCCGCTCGGTCGAGGTGACCGGCCGCCACCTCGAACCGAGATCGCTGGGCCTCGGTCCGACTCAGGACGAGCAACGTGTGGACGAACAGCTCCGCATGCTCTTCGGCCGGCAGCGCCGCGAAGTCCGCGACGAGCGCGTTGCCCAGGCGCGCGGACTTCTCGAGGTCTCCCTGCTCGTAGGCGATCAACGCAAGCACGCGCCGGGCATTGAGCGCCTCCTCTTCGTCGCTCGGCAGGCGCAAGGCTGCCTCGAGCTGGGCCTTGGACCGATCGAGCTCCCCTAGCTGGAACAACGTGTGTCCGAGCGTGTGCTGAATCCGCGCCGCCACGACGGGTCGGTCGGCGAAGCGTTCCTCCACGTCCTTCTCCGCAGCACGAAGCGCATCGACGACCGTGACCTTGCGATCGCCGGACTCGGGGCTGGCTCTGTTCAACATGTCCGTGAGGAACTCCACCACCGCGTCGGAGGTTTCGAGCGCGAGCTCCTTCGAGACACGCTCCCGCTCCGCCTCGAAGTACGCACGCAGGCTGAAGAACAGCGCCAACACCAACGCGGTCGTGGTCAGGGCCACGGCGCTCACCAGCGTGCGGTGCCGGCGAACGAACTTCTTGGCGAGGTAGATTTGGCTGGCCGGCTGCGCCTCGATCGGTTGGTTGCTGATGTGCCGGCGGATGTCGGCTGCGAGCGCTCCTGCGGTCGCGTAGCGACGGTCGAGGTCGCGCTCGAGCGCGGTGCTCACGATGGCGTCGAGGTCGCCGCGGAGGTCCGAGGAGATGCTCGCGAGGCGCGTCGGATCCTCTTCGTGGACCTGCTGGACGACCTTCGGGAGCGACTTGCCCTGCAGCTCGTACGGCATCCGCCCCGTGAGGAGTCGGAAGAGCAGCACGCCGAGAGCGTAGACGTCCGCGCGGGCGTCGACCTCGGCCGACTTCCCCGCGAGCTGCTCCGGGCTCATGTAACCGACGGTCCCGATGATGTCGCCCGCGCGCGTGTGCATCGTCGAGACCTGGTCTTCGCCGTCGAGGACACGCGCCACGCCGAAGTCCAAGATCTTCGGTTTGGGACCGGCGGGGTCCGACGCGACGATGATGTTGGCCGGCTTGAGGTCCCGATGCACGATGCCCTGTCGGTGCGCCGCCTCGACCCCGTCGCAGATGCGAGCGAAGAGGGAGAGGACTTCACTTCGCGCCATTTGGGTTCGTTCGACGAAGAGGTCGAGCGCGTCGCCCTCGACGAGCTCCATCGCGAAGTACGGGACGTGCTCGCCGTTGAGCAGCACGGCGCCGGCGTCGTAGACGTGCGCGATGCCGGGGTGCTGGAGCCGAGCGAGCACACTGGCCTCCGCCTCGAAGCGACGCTTCACTTCGTCCGTCGCGAGCTCCGCGTGCCGGATGACCTTGAGCGCAACGAGGCGTCGAGGTTCGTCCTGCTGCGCGAGGTAGACGACGCCCATCCCGCCGCGACCGAGCTCCCGGCAGATTCGATACCGGCCCAGCTGTTCCAGCGGACGCTCGACCTCGTCGTCGTCTTGGTCCTCGAGGAACGCCGCCGGCATCAGCGAGAGTTGGGAGAGGAGCTCGCGCAGCTGCACCGCGAGCTCCGGCTCCGACTCGGCGACGCGAACGAGCAGTCCCTCCCGCTCGGCGGGCGTCAGATCCACCGCTTCGTCGAACAGCGTCTTGAGTCGAGTGAGACTGGACACGTCGGCCCGACACCTATCATTCAAGAGCGTCGAGCGCGCGCCCTCCTGGGAGAGCTCACTCAACTCAGAACACCAGGCAGCGCGCTTCGCAGTCGACGTTGCCGCGGTTGCCGCCCGCCTCGCTGTTACCGAGGCGCCACGTCGTGCCGTCGACGTAGACGTGACAGGCCATCGGACTCGGGTCCCGTTCGTTGTGGTCCGTCGAGAAGAGGGTCAGGAAACAGACGCCTTCGCTCGTCGTCACCCCGAGGCTCCGGCTACCGTCGGTGTACTGGCCCATCCCGGCGGTCACCGACCACCCCCGGAACACGCCACCGTAGGTGAGGTTTCCGTCGACGCGGGTGCCGCCGCTGAAGTCGTTACCGAAGTTGATGGCCAGCGTGTCGCTGGCGGCGGCGACCATCGCACGCCCGCCGTTGCCGTTCGCGTGGGCGTTCGTTCCGAGGCGGAAGTCGTTGGCACCCACGGTCATGGCGCCCAACGTCGTGATGCTCCCCTGTGCGACGACCGTCTGCCCGACGGCGACACCTCCGGTCACGGATAGGCTACCGGCCTGGAGCTGTCCCCCGGCGCTCATGCTGCCGGCCTGGACCTGCCCCGCCGTGGTGACGCTGCCCGCCTGGACCTGTCCGGAGGTGGTCAGGCTCGACGCTTGGATCTGCCCCGACGCCGACACGGCGCCATCGTTGAGCACGACCTGAACACCCGGGGCGCCGGCCGTTAGCCGGCCGCCGACCGTGAGGTCGCCGCCGACGTCGAAGTCAGCCGCGCTCGCGCTCCACGCTGCGTACGGCACCGGCTCGATGGCCTGTCGGCCACTGAGCGGGACCAGCGTACCGCTCCCGTCCTCGACCTGGATCGCCAGGTACAGCTTCTCGCCGTCGGCGACGACCTCCCGCATCGAGCGCGCGCTGACCTGAGTTCCGGCGCCGAGGCCGACCGAGAAACGTCCGTTGAAGAAGGTGACGCTCTGGTTCTCGGACCAGACGAGGCGGTTCGTGCCCGTCTGGGTCGGGTGGTCCCACAGCTCGAAGCGCAGGTTGAAGCTCCCGGTCATGGGTGTGTTGTCGAGCATCAAGAACCCGTCGTAGGGCACGACGAGGCCGCTCGTGAGCACGTCGCTCGTGGCCGGGTTGCCGTCGCTCTGAGCCTCGGCGGCGCTGGCGACGAGCAGGGCAAGCGGAACCGCGAGCGCCGCGATTCGGGTCGAGTGATTCATGGTGGTCTCCTACGGTCAGGGGCCAGCCTGGGTCGCGGACCCGGGCGCAGCGTGGTTACCGGAGTGCAGCCGAACACCACGGCGAGACTCCGACATCGGGGGAGCGTTTTTCTCCCGCCGCACGCTGATCCCGAAAATCGACACGCCGATGTCGGAAGTGGGGCGCCGCCTTCGGCTGCCCTCACGTGGAAAAGACCAACCTGGGCGCCACCTGCGCCACCGCGACCCTCCTTCGACGCCGCTGGCGTCTCACCCTGGCCCTCTGCGTAGGGCTCGGCGCCTTCGCGTGTTCGTCCGGCGACGACGATCCGCAAACCGCGTGCAGCCCCGGCTCCGGTTGCCCCGCCGGCCAGGTGTGTAGCGACGAAGGGATCTGCAAGGACGGGGACACCACCCCCGGCGAGCTCGCGCTCTTGGCCGACGGCGCGCGCGCCTGCGAGATCCTCCTCGAGAGCGCCGCGACCGAGGTCGTGCGGATTGCGCCGCGCTCGGGCGTCGAGGGCGTCCTTCGCGCACGACCGCCGCGCTATGCGATCGCGATCGCGAGCCCGGCCGGAGCGCTCCCGAGCGACGCCGTGAGCCTGGAGCTGAACGGCGAGCCGAGCGGCGTGTCCGTCTCCAAGGTGGAGTGCTTCGACGAGGCGGGGGCGCTCCTCACCTCCGCCTCCGCGTCCATCGACTGATCCCCTCGACCCGGAAGGCAACCCACCATGAAACGTCACGCCCTCAGCGCTCTGTTCGTCAGTCTCTCCCTGCTCGCCGCCTGCAGCGGCGGCGAAGATCCCGAATGTGTCGCGGGGGCCGAGGCCTGCGCCTGCCTCCCGTCCGGTGGATGTGACGAGGGGCTGACGTGCGCCGATGCCCTGTGCGTCGAGGCGGACTGCCCCGACGGCACCGCGGGCTGCCCGTGCCTCGACGGCAGCTGCGGCCGGGACACCGGCGGTCAGCCTCTGGTCTGCAACGCCGCGAGCCTCTGCGAATCGAGCGCGTGCCCCGCGGGCGCGCTCGGCTGCGTGTGTTCGAACGGTACGTCCTGCGGCAGCGACGCCACCTGCGTGGACGGATTGTGTCGCGCGGAGCGCTGCATCCCGGGTGGGTTGGGCTGCGAGTGCTTGGCCGGTTCCTGTGACCCGGGGCTGGCCTGCCGCAACCTGACTTGCGTCGACCAGACCGGGCGCGTGGGGGGCGCGTGCCGGGACGACGGCACTTGCGACACCAACGGTCGCTGTGACCAGACCGTCGTGCCGGCGGCGTGTGTGTACTGCGAGCTCGGCACGCTCGGCTGCCAGTGCCAAGCCGACGCCTGCCTCCCCGGCCTCGCGTGTGTGAACGGGCACTGCGCCGGCGACGAGACCATCCAGGGCCGCACGCCTCCCGCAGACCCCAAGTGTTACACGGCGTGCTCCGGCGACCTGACGGACGAAACCGGCGTCGTGCGCCGTTGCGGCCCCGACGGATACATGGACGGCTGCCTCGACGCGCTCGTCTGCGACCAGGGCGAGTGCAAGCCGCCCGAGTCTCCGCGACGGCAGTGTTTCTCGGACGGCCAGTGTCCGGAGCACCAGCAGTGCATGCGCGGCTACTGCTACTCGAACTGCGGCACGGACGCAGACTGCGAAGACTCCGGGTTCGGCTGCTTCGCCCACGTCTGCCGCGAGCGCTGCGCGGTGGGCACCAGCAACGACTGCCCGGGCGGGACGATCTGCGAGTCCGAGGACAACGTGGTCGGCTTCTGCATGCCCAGCGCGAGCCGCGACACCAGCGCGGTCAACACCTCGGAGACCGGGACGTTCGAGGTCACGCGCTCACGTCTGAGCTTCTCCAACGTGTCCACGGTCGAGGAGCTCCAGCTCATCAACCGCAGCGCGGACTTCGTCACGTTCACGGTGCGCAAGGCCGAGCACACCGTCGCCCGCGCGGACGGCGCGACCGAGAACGTCGAGCTCGACGTCGGCGACACCTGCACGGGCCCGGCCTGTCCCCTGTGGTGGATCCGCATGGGCGAGTCCGGCGCGGTGACGGCGGACGCGGCGATCGCCGTGCGCGTGGAGCCCAACTGCGAGCTGTCGGACACCTGCCCCCGCATCACCGTCGAGCTCGCGCAGGCGATCAACGCGGTGCGCTGGCGCGGATCACTTCGCGTGGAGAGCCGGCTCGGGAGCGCCGCCGTCGATCTCAGCTACGCCGCCCGTGCGGAAGGCCAGTGGGCCGGCAAGATGGTCTACTTCGCGAACTTCGACGACGACGGCATCGACACCACCGCGGAGGGGCAAGGTTGGCTTGCTCGCCCCCGGCGCCTCGTCGAGGCACGCCAGGGCCAGCCGAACGATCTCCCCGTCGCCAACGGCCTCATCCAGCGGTGGGGCGCGTTCCGCAACGGGAGCCTCGGCGGCGGCTGGCCCGAGATGGCGGCGGTGCTCGTCGCGACCGAGTCCGAGCAGTGGCGCTTTCCGTCGGTGACGAGCGACTGCGTCGCGCAGCAAGGCGCTTGCTACCTCTTCAGTGAGGGCGTGCCGGGTGCGTTCCCGCGACCGTACGTCACGAACCTCGAGGCCTCCCCGATCCCCACCGGCTCCGCCGTGTTCCCGATGGCGATCAATGTCTACGCGCCCGACGCGTCGGCGCCCGAGCAGCTCGTGGGCCGCGTCGTCTCCGAGACCGCGCTGCACTACCCCGGCAACCCGCAGGTCGAGCTCACGTTCGAGGCCGACCCCACGGACATCGCCCACTGCGACCCGAGCATCACCGGCCACTGCGTCACGTTCCTGCAGACCTCCACCGGCCCGGGCGAGCCCGACGGCCTCACGCTCGATCTCGCGGTCGGCGGTCGCTACCCGAAATCAGACGCCGTGTCGTGCGGCGCCGGCTTCGTCGAGACGCGCGTCCCGTGGCTCGTCCCCGGCTTCGTACGAGGGACGGAGATCGTCGGTGGCTTCCACGAGCGTGCGTGGTGCGTCGACATGCGGCTTCCGGGCTACGAAACGCCGATCGATCGAATCCTCCCCGAGGTCCAGGTGGCGAACCGCTCCTTGGCTCGCGGCAACCCGATCCCGAACGGCCAGGTCGTCCAGCGCCGCGTCCAACTCCTCGACGGGGCGATGATCGACCAGAGCCGCATCTTCATCCTCTTCCGGGAGACGTTCCCGTCCTTCTTGGGCGGCGACGATCTCACGGCGTACGGCTACCTGATGCTCGAACGTCGACCGGTCGACCTCGACCGCGCCGACGACAACGGCAACCAGATCCCCGACGACTACGAGGGAACGGTGCAGCCGACGGCGATCGCGGGTATCGCGGGCGCCAACGCGGTGCAGTGCAGCGCGGAGCTGCTCGCACAGCTCGGCGTCGCTCAGGTGACGGCGAACAACGCGGCGTCGGTCGCCGCCAACCTGATCACCGGCGGCACCCCGGATCCCGCCGAGGCGTGGACGCACCCCGCCGGCAACGCGGCGTCGTGCACCGGCGGCGGCACCGAGATCCATTACCTGTGCGAGGAGACCGGTCTGTTCAACGGCGGCGCCGACAACGTGGCCTGCTGGGGCGCCGGCGGGCACCCGAACGACGACACCTGCGGCCTGGCCAACGACGGCATCTGCAACGACGGCGGCGCGAACAGCGTCGGCACGCAGTGTACCCTCGGCACGGACACCTCCGACTGCGGCAACCGCTACCAGGACACGCGCGTCGCCTGCCCGCTCGAGAGCAACGTCATCTTCTTCGCGGCCGACGCGAGCCAGCACGGCACGGTCGTGAATCACCCGTGCCAGGCGGCCGGGACGTGCGCGAGCACACTCTCGCAGTGGACCGCGAGCGGCAGCGTGGTGACGCAGCTGCGTCCGACGTTCTCCTGCGCGAACGGCGCAAACACGTGCGACGCGGATCCGCTCGACCGCCGCGCCGGCAAGATCTTCTACCGACCGAGCGCATCGAATCTGTACTTCGCGCCGCTGCTCGCCTCGATCGAAGACGCGTTCCGCTACAAGACGCGCTTCTCCAACCGCTCCGGCACGAACCTCGGCTTCACGCCGGCGATCTGCCAGCCGCTGTCGGCCTCCGCGCCGCCCTACTGCTACGACCCGGTGGCGATCGAGCAGATCCGCGAGCGCGTCGACTGTCTGCTCGACATCTACGAGCACTTCTTCTCGGACCCGAACGACCCCATGAGCTCGACGCTGTTCGCGTACCTCGAAGAGAACTTCGCAGCCTACGAGCCCGGCCCCGCGAGCGGCGAATCTCGCCGTGACGGCTTCGAGCGCCTCTACGCGGAGCTCCTCATCATGCTCGGCGACGAAGCCTACACGAGCGCGTTCGAGTCACGCTTCGACCTCGCCGGGCTGAGCACCGCGGGATTCCCGGGTGATGCGTTCGAAGTCGGCGGGCTGTCCATCTCCGGCATCGCGGGCTTCGAGATGTTCACGCTGCACCGAGCGGTGCAGTACTACACACTCGTCCTCGACCGCTTCTACCGGATGTCCTCCGTCATCTCGGCGGCGCTGGAGTCCGGCTCGCCGCAGATCGCCCGGAACTTCCTGTCGTCGGCGACGGTCACGACGTACTTCGACCGATTGATCCGCGCGTCGACCCAGCGCTCGCGGGCCTGGTCGGAGATCGCGCGGCGCTACCAAGGCTTCGGCGAGGCCGGGCTCGCGCGGCGCGTGGCGATGCGCGCCTACAACCAGACCTATCTGGAGTCCGTCGCGCTCGCGAGTGTCATCAACCGGCTCTACGACATCTCCGGCGGCACCAACAAACCTCAGCTCCTGCGCGAGCTGGAACGCGCGCAGCGCGCGTACTCCGTGGCGCTCCTCGACCTCGGCCGCGTCTACCAGTCCATCACCGACGAGGTGAACATTCTCGGCTTCCCGCCGGACTACGTGCCGTTCCCCGCGCTCGGCACGGGCGGCGCCAACGTCGACATCAACGCCTTCGAGCGCATCTACCAGTTCGCGGAGACGAAGCTGCAGCTCGCGGCGCGCCGCGAACAGACCGCACTCGCCGAAACGCGCACCTTCGACACCGACGAGGCCAGCTTCCAAGCGGAGCTCACACGTCTCTCGCGAACCTACGAGAGCCAGCTCGGCGAGCTGTGCGGCGTCTTCACCGGCAACGACGGCGAAGTGTACCCGGCCATCGAGGAGTATGCGTTCCTCAGCGCGACGTACGCCGAGTACGGCGACCCCTGTGGCTTCGTCGGCAACGGCACCATCCACGAGCAGATCGTGAGCATGGACATCGCGCGGGCCGACCTCCGCAACGTCGCCACACAGATCGAGAACCTGCACGCCCGCATCCGCCATCAGAAGGACCGGGTGGAGGCCGTGTGCGGCATCCAGGCGGACATCGCCAACGCGAACTTCGTGACGGCCGAGAAGACCTTCAACGTACAGGAGGAGATCATCGAATCGGAGCAGTCGCTGCAAGTTGCCTTGCAGCTCTACGACACCACCGTCACCGTGGCCCAGACCCTCGCGTGCGCACCGCTCGAATGCCTGGCGGCGGCGGGGAGCGCGGCGACCATCCTGGCGTCGTCGGCGGTGCACATCGCGACGACGGTGGAACAGCAGGACTACGCGAGGGACCGACGGGCCGACAAGGCGGAGCTGGAACGCGCCAACGCGCAGTGGGTCGAGCTTCAGCAGTGTGAGATCGCGCGAACCGAGATCCTCTACGAGACGAAGAGCCAGCTGCTGAGCCTCGCGGAGCTGGATCTGTCGATGCTCGCCGCACAGCTACGCCTCGGGCTCGCGCTGTCGCAGGTCTCGAAGTCGCGTCAGCTGGCCCGGCGTGTCGAGTTGGAGCGGCGTGAAGCGCTGGAGCTCTCGGTCAACGTGCAGGCCGCGCGCAACGACCCGAACATCCGCATCTACCGCAACGACGCCGTCCTGAACGCGGAGATCGCGTTCAACGACGCGCTCGAAGAAGCCTACCGGCTCACGCTCGTCTACGAGTACTACACGAGCCAGAGCTACGCGCCCCGCGACCAACTGTTCCTCACGCGCATGGTCTCGGCCGGCGACTACAACCTCGAGAACTACATCATCGAGCTACGCAACGACTTCCTGGCGTTCGAGGAGGTCTACGGCAACCCGGACCTCCGCGTCCTTCAGGTCTCCCTGCAGGACGACATCCTCGGCATCCCGAGGATCGGCGACGACGGCCGCGCCCTGCGCGTGGACGAACGTGTCGCGCGGATGCGGGAGGCACTTCGGGACCCGCAGTACCTCGACACCAACGGCTACATCGCGATCCCGTTCTCAACGCGGCTGGATGCGCTGTCGCCGCTCACGCGCAACCACAAGATCTTCTACGTGGAGGCCAACGTCGAGGGGAACGACGTGGGTGACTACCTCGGGCGCGTCTACCTGCGGCAGCGGGGCACGTCGACGGTCGACACCATCGCCGGCGGCCGAAGCTTCTACCGGTTCCCGCAGCGCACCGCGGTCATCAACCCGTACTTCAACTCCACGCGGGAGTTCTCGCAGGAGCCGGGTGTGTACCGGAGCTATCGCCTCCGCGACATGCCGCTCGTGAACGACACTTGGGAGCTCGTCTTCAACCAGCGCGACGAAGCCGTGAACCTCGACATCAACCTCGACCAGCTGACCGACATCAAGCTGTTCGTCTTCTACACCGACTTCACCGTCTTTTGAGCCGACTCACCGGAGACAGCGATGAATATCTTCAAGCGAAACCTTCAGAACATCCTTCGGTGCCTGTTCCTGCTGGTCCCGCTCTTCACGACGCTCGCGTGCTCCAGTGACCCGGCGGGGGGTGGCTGCACGACTTCGAGCGACTGCGCGACGGCGGGGCAGATCTGTAGCGATGGCGCATGCGTGGCCTGTGTCGAGAGCGCAGCGTGTGAGGCGGACGAGGTCTTCTCGACGCAGTCGCTGACGCAGTGTCGTGAAGGTCTGTGTACGGCGTGCGCACCCGGGGAGGTCGGGTGCGGCTGCGTGGAGGGCGCCTGTAACGCCGGCGAGTGCGTCGCCGACTTCTGCACCGACTGCCGCCGCGGCGACATCGGTTGTGTCTGCCGTCTCAACGGAACCTGCGCGGTGGGCGCGTCGTGCGGCACGGATGGTTTGTGCGGCGCCTGCACGCCCGGGACGGAGGGCTGCGACTGCGTCGAGGACCAGTGCGACGGCGGCCTCACCTGCGCCGACAGCGTGTGTGTGCCCGACAGCTGCGAGGTCGGCGGTGTCGACTGCCCGTGCGGGACGGGCGACGTCTGCGACGACGGCCTGTACTGCGACGGCACCACGGTGTGCCGGACGTGCAGCGTCGACGTGCCCGGCTGTCCCTGCACCGTCGAGGCGACCTGCGAGGGCGACAACTTCTGCGCCGATTCGATCTGCGAAGCGTGCCCGGCCGTGGACAAGCCGGTCGCCTGTGGCTGCACGGCGAGCGCGCAGTGCGGCGAAGGCCTCGTCTGCGACGCGACGAACCTGGCCTGCCGCGAGCCGACCTCCTGCACGCAGCTCGGCTGCCTCCCGAACCAGCTCTGCACGCCGACGACCGACGGCGACTTCGCCGGCGACTTCGTGTGCGTGCCGGAGACCTGCGTGCCCGGCTACGTCTGGGACGTCGCGAACGGCGCCTGCGTGGCCACCGACGACGCCTGCCTGGACGACGGCGGCGAACCCACCCGACTCGGGCGGGTGTGCCTCGACCAGAACCAGGCCTGCGTCGAGTCCACAGACGGACCGACGTGCGTGGACACCTGTCAGACACTCGGCTGCAGCCTCGCGCGTCGCGACTGCACGCCCGGTGCGGCGATCGAGCTCGACGCGATCTGCAGCGCGTGCCAGCCCGGCTACACCGACGTCGATAGCGTCTGCGAGCTGCTGCCGTCCGGGACCTGCACGGGGACGACGGCGGGGAACATCAGCGTCGCGTGCACTGCGCGCAACCGTACTTGCGTGGAGGTCGCGGGCGGCGCCTTCTGCGGCGAATGCGTCGGTGGCCGGGCGATGAACCCGCGCACGGTTCAGTGCGAAGACGTCACAGCGTGCGGCGACTCCGTCTGCTTCGGCGGCGAGTTCTGCCACTACCCTCAGAACGGCGCGACGCCACAGTGCCGCCAGCGCTGCCCGAGCGGCCACGCGATCAACGAAAACGGCGTGTGCGTGCCGTGCGGCTCGGTGAGCTGCACAGGCCCGATGCACGGCGCGCTCGTCGAGGGGCAGTGTGTGTGCGAGTCGGAGACGTTCTGCGCCGACATCTTCGACGGCACCGGTTCGCGGTGTCGAACGACGACGTGTGGCCCAGGGGAAGCGGCGTCGATGGACGGCGGCGTGTGCACCTCGTGCAACGTGACTTGCGGCAATGACCCCGGCGAAGGCGCGCGGGTTTGGCCGTGGCGCGACCCCTTCGGTCAGTGCTTCTGCGAGACGCTCGACGACTACTATCGGCCGCTCGGCGTCAACGCGCTGCCTGCGATCTGCGACGCGGACGGCGACGGGTGGATCTCCGAATCCGCGGAGCTCGCCTTCGACGCGGCTACGCTCGGCGTCGGCGGCACCTCGGACGAAGCGACACTCGCGAACTTCCGCTGCGCCCGACGAACCGTGGACCGCGTGCAGCTGGTGAACGAGTACGGACAGTCGCGCCTCGTTGGTCTTTGTGGCGACGCGATCGTCGACTGGGCGCCGAGTGACTCGGTGACGTCGGCCTGCCCGTCGGGCCTCACGACCGTCGCGCTGTTCGAGAACGACGACCTCGACCAGGACAGCGTCATCGGCCTGAACGACACGAGCTACCCGCCGCTGGGGATGCGCAAGCTCTTCGCCGCGGACCTCAACGCGACGACCAAGGCGTGCGTCAGCCTCGAGGGTGACTTCAACGCCAACGGCATCGAAGACCTGACGGAGGCCCAGCCACGCGAACGCGCAGACCTACCCGGACAATCCGTGAGCAACGAGGACGTGCTGTTCGGCGCGGTCGCCCACTTCGTGGAGCTGCACTCCAGTCGCTACGTTGCGCCGGGCGCAGGGTCCGGACCCGGGCGGTATCGGGTGGAAGAGCGTTCGCGGTGCTCGGCCGACTTCCCCCTGGGCTACGAGGTCGGCCGCGACAGCTACTGGACGGCCTGCGAGCGCCGACGGCGTGCGGACTATGACGCCACAGAGGCGGACGGTCGCTTGGGCGGAGACTTCGGTCAGTTCGGCTGCACGTCGTTGGACGGCGCGTGTCCGCTGCGGGCGCCGGTATCCACCGGCATGTCGCTGGACACGGACACGGTCGTCGACCACGACGTGTGCGCGCTGGGTGCGGCGGGCCTGTTGCCGCTCGCCGACGAGCCGTGGCGGGGCATGAACCACCACAGCCAGTTCCAGTGCAGCCGAATCGCGGACGGCGGTGGTCGAGAGCGCGTCAGCGCGAACGCCCTCAGCGGCGGGGCGGCCACTGCGGAGTTCGACTTCAACGTGTGTCAGGCGGTGACGTGCGGCGGGCAAGCCGGCTGCGTAGAGGCGACCGCGCAGAGCGACGTCACGAACCAGCCCGACGTGCCGAACATCGACTGCGCGTACCGCTCCGGCGCCGAGGTCGTCGCCGACACGATCGGGTTCGTCTCCAAGCGCTTCAGCGCTCCGGGTGGCGTGTACGACCGCGGCTGCATCGACGAGTCGGTCGGCACGATCGCTTCGGTGGTGACGGCGACGTCGGCGGAGATCGGTCGCGGCTACAGCCGGGTGTGCGCGGGCTTCGCGGCGAACCCCACCGGCCTGCTGACGGCGCCGAACCGGGGCGACTTCGGCAAACTGATCTGCGCGTGCGGCGAGAACTACGTCGGTGAGAGTTGCGAACAGGCGTGCCCGACCCGCGCAGGCACGGGCTTCACGAAGCTGCACACCGGCGGAGACGTCTCCGGCCTGAGCGCTCGCGAACGTGCGGACTACGCCTGCAGCGCGACGGGCTACTGCTCGCTCACGCCCCCTGACGCCGCGACCGGCTTCACGGGCGGCCGCAAGGGCTTCTGGATGTGCGGCGAAGCCACGGCGAGCCGCGGCGCCCCCGAGGGATTGTCGGCGCCCGGTAGCCTCAACGGCCAGAGCGGCACCCTGACCATTCAGGGCTTCGTCCCCGCGGTGCCGGTGGTCCGCATCCCGATGGCGACGCCGACCACGGGCTGCTCCGGCGGCGGCTGCTTCGTCGACGCTGCCGGCAACGTCCGCTCGGTGACGGTGTTCTGAGTGCAAGGACGTAGCGACAGCGCACCGATGCCCGAACAGCTGTGGCCCCGCCTCTACGAGCTCTTCCACGTCGTCCGCGAGCTGCCGCCCGAGGCCCGAGACAAACGGATCACGGCGGAGTGTGAGGGCGCGCCCGCGCTGGAGCGGGAGCTGAGGGCGCTGCTCGCCATCGACGAGACGTTGCCGCCGAGCTTCCTCGAGCGAGCTTGGTAGGTGGCGAGACTCGAAGTCTGGGAATCTTAGGGGCCGCGCAGGACGTCGAGGGGGGCCTTCGCGAAGACGCTGCGCCCGATCAGCGCGCCGACCAACGTCTCCAGCGTGACGGTGGCGACGGCGATCGGCACGAGGCTCCCGTAGGGCACGACGGCCGGAACCTCGAACAGCGCGGGGAGCGCGATGCGATTGACGAGCTCCGCGAGCACCCACCCGGCGCCGACGCCGAACACCGCGAGGCTCGCGTACTCGGCGACGAGGACGCGTCGGAGCGCGGCGCGGGAGGCGCCGAGGACCTTGAGCAACATCGCTTCTCGCTCGCGACGTGCGCGCCCCGCGGCGATCGCGCCGCCGAGGATGATCGCGCCCGTCACGACCGCGAGGAACCCGAGCGCCGTGAACACGATGGAGATCTGTTCGAGGAGCCCGACCACGGTCTCGGCCGCGGCGGTGATGTCGACGACGGAGAGGTTCGGGAACCGCGTCGCGAGGCGGCGCTGGAGCTCGAAGCGTGCATCGGCGCTCGGCAGGCGCGCGGACGCTACGAACATCTTCGGCGCGTTCTCGATGTCGCCAGGGGAGAGCACGACGAGTGCGTTCGGCGTGAGGGCCTGCCAGCGGATGCGGCGGAGGCTGGTGACGGTGGCGTCGAGCGGGAGGCCCTGGACGTCGAGCGTCAGCGTGGCGCCGATGTCCGCGCCGATCGCGCCCGCGAGGCGTTCGTCGAGGGAGACCTCTTGCCGCTCCGGACGCCCGATCCAGAAGGTGCCATCGACGACCTCCTCGTTCGCCGCCGTCGTCTCGCGGTACGTCACGAAGTACTCGCGCGTGGTCATCCGGTCCTCGAACGTGCGCTGTCGGGCGTCCCGTTCGACCTTGGACTTGTCGACCGGCACGCCGTCGACCGCGCGGAGGCGCGCCGAGATCATCGGGGCGAAGTTCTCGTCCGCCGCGTCGAGCGCGGTGAGCGCGGCGCGGATCTCGGCCTCCTGATCGGGCTGGATGTCGACGATGAAGACGTTGGGGAGGTCCTTCTGCTGGTCGATCGCGATCGAGGCACGCATCGACGCCTGGATGATCAGGATGCTCGCGAGGAGGAGGAAGCCGACGCCGACCGCGACCACCACGCTCTGCGTCTGGTTCCCCGGTCGATGCAGGTTCGCGATGCCCTGGCGGACGGCGTAGCTCGGTACGTGGCGAGCGAGCACCTTTGACAGGCGTACGAGGAGCCAGGCGACGACCGCGAGGAGGACAACGGAGGCCGCGATGGCGCCCGTGAACCATGCGGCGAGCGTCAGCGACGCGGTCTGAGCCGCCGACAACAACAGCACGAAGCCGAACGCCACCGCGAACCCGACGAACGACGTGATGCGCCGACGCCACCCGAGCGCTCCCAGGCCCTCCGTGTCGCGGCGCAGGACCGTCATCGGCTTCACGTTCGCGATTCGCCACATCGGCTGCAGCGTGAAGACCGCGGTCGCGAGCAGGCCGGCGAACGCGGCGCGGATCGCGGCGGACGTACTCGGCGCGAGTGTGACGTGCGTCGGGAGGTACGCGCCGCCGATCGACTCGGCGAGGCCGGAGAACATCGCCGGGAGGAGGCTCCCGCAAACGACCCCGATCGAACAGCCGACGCCGGCGACGATCATGGCGAGCACGAAGTAGACGACGAACACGTCGCGGGGGCGCGCGCCGACGCACCGGAGGATCGCCGCGTGGTCGAGCTTGCCGCGCACGAATGCGTTCATCGCCGAGCCGATCCCGAGCGCACCGAGCAGGAGGGTGATCAGCCCCATGATCGTGAGGAAGGCGCCGAGTCGATCCACGAAACGTCGGACGCGCGAGGCCGCCTCGCGCGAGGTTCGAATCGTGACGTGCTCGGCGATCGCGGCGTCGAAGTGTTCGGCCTTCAGCGTCTCGCCGTCGAGACCGTCGGGGAGCGCGAACATGCGCCGGTAGCGCATCCGGCTCCCGCGCGCGAGGAGGCCCGTCGCTTCGAGGAAGCGGTGGTGCACGTAGATCGGGGGCGCCAAAGAGAACTCCGCCGCCGGCGTGCCGGCCTTGTCGACGAGCTGGCCGACGACGACGACATCGAGCTTCCCGAGCTGCGCGCGATCGCCGACCTCCAGGCCGAGGGAGCGCGCGGTGACCTCGTCGATGACGACGGAGGGCGTCGCGGTCAACGTCGCGTACGCGCCGGGCGGCTCGGTCGGGATCTCACCGAAGAACGGGAAGCCGTCCCCGACACCGTGCACACGAACGAGCTGCGTGCCCTCGCCTGCGTTCGGCGTGAGCATCGAGTAGAAGCGCGCGAGCTCCGCGGACCGCGCGCCCTTTGCGACGAGGTCCTGGGTGAACGTGCGCGCGACGGTGCTCGTGGTGAGCGGTTGGTTCGAGGAGATCTCCAGGTCCGCCCCGAACACCGCCTTGGTCTCTTCGTCGAGGCCGGCGTCGAGGCTCTCGGTGACCGCGCCGACGGCGGTCATCCCGAACACGCCGACCGCGACGGAGCCGATGCAGAACGCGAGCGCGCCGCGAGCGCGACGTGTCTCGGCGACCGCGAGCGCGATCGCGGTCGTTGCCCTCACGACGCCCGCCGCTCGATCACGTCGGCGATGCGACCGTCGGCGAGGCGTATCTCACGATCCGCACGCTCGGCGATGCTCGCGTCGTGCGTGACGACGACGACCGTCGCCGTGTCACGCCGCTCGAAGAGGAGCTCCAACACCCGCTCCCCCGCGCGTGAGTCGAGGTTGCCGGTGGGTTCGTCCGCGAGCAGGACGCTCGGCTGGACGATCGACGCGCGAGCGATCGCGACCCGCTGCATCTCACCTCCGGAGAGCTGCGACGGGAAGTGGGTGAGGCGGTGCCCGAGACCGACGCGCTCGAGGAGCGCAGCGGCTTCACCCGCGCGTTCGAAGTCACCGAGGAGCTCCGCCGGGACCCGTACGTTCTCGACGGCGGTGAGCGTGTCGATGAGCTGGAAGCTCTGGAAGATGAAGCCGATGTGCCGGCCGCGAAACCGCGACAGCGCGTCTTCGTCGAGCTCGGTGATCGTGACGCCGTCGATCGTGACGCGCCCGCGCGACGGGCGGTCGAGCCCGGCGAGGAGCGCAAGGAGCGTCGACTTGCCGCTCCCGGACGGGCCGGTGATCGCGACGATCTCGTTCGGGTGGATCTCGAGGTCGACGCCGTCCAGCACCGTCAACTTCGCTTGCCCGTCTCGGTAGTCGCGGCCAATGCCGTCGACCTCGATGTGTCCACCCACGCGCCCCGGATCCTCCCGGGGACCAACCCGGCGTTCAAGGGATGCCTTCCCGCGCGGCGTGACATTTCCACGTATCGGTGCCGACGAGGGCCGCGCGATGGCACTATCGACGGCGGTGAAGGTCCGGATCCTGATGCTCCTACTCGCGACGGGCTGCACGGCGAAGCCCGCCAAGGCGCCGCCTCCGCGCGACGCCGGCGTACGTGAATCACCTGCGATCGTGTTCCTCGGGGACAGCCTCACCGCGGGGCGCGGCCTGGCCGAGGCGGACGCGGTACCCGCGAAGATCGCGGAGCGCGTGGAGGCCGCCGGCCTCGACTACCGGGTGATCAACGCCGGCCGCTCCGGCGACACCACCGCGGGGGGCCTCACGCGCCTGGACTGGTACCTGCGCGACGCGGTTCGGCTGAAGGTGCTGGTGATCGGGCTGGGTTCGAACGACGCGATGCGCGGACAACCCATCGCGTCCATCGAATCGAACCTCGAGAAGATCGTGGACGCGACGCGCGCGAAGGTACCGGACGCGAAGATCCTCCTGTGGTCGATGAAGACGTTCCCCAACATGGGCGAGGCGTACCGCGAAGACTACGAGGCGATCTTCGCGCGCGTGGCGGCGAGCAAGAAGATCACGCTGATTCCCTTCCCGCTCGCGGACGTCGCCGGACGACCGGAGCTCAATCAGCCCGACGGCATCCACCCGACGAAGGAAGGCATGGCGCTCGTCGCCGAGCGCATCTGGGCGACGCTGAAGGCAGAGCTCTAGGCCGCGAACTCCTGCGCCACGGTCTCCGTGCGCGCGGGGAGCGCGTCGATCCGCTGCGTGGGGATCGCGTACTTGTCGAGCTTCGCGCGCCCGCGCACGGAGCCGAGCGCGACCAGGAGGCACTGCTGCACCGTCCACGGGACGACGTGGCGGTTCATCATCTGGACCCACTGCGGGAGCGCCTTGGCCATGAACCCTTCGCGACGGGTGCGGTCGAGGTGCTCACGCGCGGAGCCGTACGCGTCCTCGTACTGACGGTAGATGACCTGCGGCGCGACGCGGGTGCGCGCGCGGCGGGCCGCGTTTGCGCCCATGCGCGCGATGCGCTCCGGCTCGGCGAGGAGCTGGTTCAGCGTGCGTCCGAGCTGCTCGAGCTCGTCGGCGCCCGGCTGCACGAGCACGCCGTCGAACCCATCCTGCACCTGGAAGGTGACGCCCATCTTGTCGTCGAGCGCGACCGCCGGAGCACCGCACCACAGCGCTTCCGAGACGACCTGGCCGTAGGTCTCCGTCATGGACGCGTAAGCAAACACCGAAGCGTGGCCGTAATAGTCACGGGTTTCGTGGTGCGCCTTCTCGCCGGGGAAGTCGACGCGATCCGATATCCCCAGCGCCTCCGCCAGCGCAACGAGCTCACCGTGCTCCTGGCCGTCACCCACCAACGTGAGTGAAGCGTCCGGGTGGCGCGGTAGGACGTATTGCTTGAACGCGACGATGAGTTTGTCGATGTCCTTCTCACGCGCGTGGCGCGAGACGGAGACGATGCGCTTCTCGCGAGAGAAGGTGCTGCGATAGGGATCCGGTCCGAGCGGAACGCCGAAGATCGCGGTATCGATCGGGCGCGGGATGACGTGGATCGGAACGGAGAGACCGTAGTCCTCCCAGTACTTCGCGAGGCCCGCGCACTGGACGATGAGCCCGTCGCCGCCGCTGTACGCCTTGGCGAAGGACGCCTCCACCGCCTTCGTGGGGACGTTCGCCCAGAAGTCCCGGACGAAGCCGAACTTGTAGAGCTGCTGCGGCAGCGTGTACTGCGCGAAGCCCGGAATGTAGACGGTGTTCGTCGAAAGACATGGGATGTCGTGTTTGGCGCGCATCATCGGGCCCCAGTGCATGAGCAGCGAGGCGGCGTGGCTGTGGATGACGTCGAACATCTGCTCGTTCTTGAACGCACGCGGCGGCCAAGCAAAGGGAAGCTGCACACCCGGGTGGCCGGCGAACTTCACGGAATCGAGCAGCACCGAGCCCGGTTCCACATCGGGCACGTCGCGCCCCGGCTTGGGACCGACAATGGTGACTTCGTGACCTCGTAGCTCCAGGTGACGCTTGAGAGACTGCGTCGCGAGAGAAGGACCGTTCGCAAATGCGACGACCGGGTAGTCGGTGAGTACTGCAACTCGCATTGACACGACGGGTAGCAGCGCTCCGTGAGGATCGAGTGTCACGACGGCGGCAACGTCGTCGGATCGGGCACGCGAAGGTGAACGTTTTCACGAGTCATCAGCACGTTGATCGCGCGCCTCCTCACTGACGCACGAATGTCACCAGGCGCCCCCTCGACGCATCGATCGACAAGGGCGAGGGTGCATCTCATATGGATCCCATTTGGGTTGCAGGCGCCGCGACGGGCGCATGGCTCGCACCGAAGCTCTGGCGACGAATCAAACTCTCGCGCGCCAAACACCGATCCCTCACCGGTCACCCGCGTACGGCGGTGCTCCTGTCGCGGCTCGTCCCGCAGGTCACCTACGACGAGTCGTTCGCCTTCGGCGTCGACGGGGCGCCGAACGAGGTCGCCGCGAAGCGCCGCGAAGCGTTCCTGCGGATCGCGCAATCCCTCCGCGCGCGCGCACCGAAGACGCTCGAAGCGAGCCAATCGCTGGAGTCCGGTGTCTCCGACGTCGCGTTCGTCAACGCGTACCGCGTGCCGTTCCAGTTCCGGGAGCTCGTTCGAAGACACCTCCAGGTCGGGAGCATCGTCGCCGAGACCGACGGGCCTCGCGTCGCCGACCTCGACGGCAACTGGGCGTACGACCTCGGCGGGTCGTACGGCGTCAACCTGTTCGGGATCGAGGTCTACAAGAAGTGCATCGACCGCGCGGTAGAGCGAGCGCGCGACCTCGGGCCGATCCTTGGCGCGTACCACCCGGTCATCGCCGACAACGTCGATCGCCTGAAGAAGATCTCCGGAAAGGACGAGGTCTCCTTCCACATGTCGGGCACGGAGGCCGTGATGCAGGCGGTACGCCTCGCCCGGTATCACACCGGGCGCCCCAAGGCGGTGCGGTTCGCCGGCGCCTACCACGGCTGGAGCGACAACCTTCAGGCCGGCGTCGGAAACCCACGACCGGTGCGTGACTTGTTCACGCTCCAGGAGATGAGCGAGCGAACGCTGAACCTCCTCGCGACGCGCAACGACATCGCGTGTGTGCTCGTGAACCCGCTGCAGGCGATGACACCAAACGGGCCGCCGTCGGGGGACTCGACGCTCCTCGCGAGTGACCGAAAGGCGCGCTACGACAAGGCGGCGTACGCCGACTGGCTGCGGCGCCTCCGCGAGGTGTGCACGAAGAAGGGGATCGTGTTGATCCTCGACGAGGTCTTCCTCGGCTTCCGCCTCGCCCGCGGCGGCGTGCAGGAGTACTTCGGTGTCGACGCGGACATCGTCACCTACGGCAAGACCCTCGGAGGTGGCCTCCCCGTCGGGGTCGTTTGCGGCAAACGGGCGTTCATGAAGCGCTACAAGGACGACAAACCCGCGGACATCTGCTTTGCGCGCGGGACGTTCAACTCACACCCCTACGTCATGGCGGCGATGAACGAGTTCCTACGCTTCCTGGACGAGCCCGAAACTCAGGCGACCTACGATGGGTTGGAGGAGCGTTGGAACGACCGCGCGGTGAAACTCAACGCGAAGCTCGAAGCGATGGGTGCGCCCGTTCACCTCGAGAACATGGTCTCGGTCTGGACGACCCTCTACACGAAGCCGTCGGCGTACAACTGGATGTTCCAATACTACCTGCGGGAGCAGGGGCTGGCGCTGAGCTGGATCGGGACCGGCCGCATGATCTTCTCCCACGACCTGACGGACGCGGACTTCGAACAGATTGGTCAGCGCTACTTGGCGGCCGCGGCGGCGATGAAGGAGGACGGCTGGTGGTGGGCGGACGCGGAGCTCACGAACAAGTTGCTGAAGCGCCGCGTCCTGAAGGAGCTCATCCGTGCGAAGCTCGGGCGTTCATCGGATCGAGACGCTCACCCCGCAGCAGGTGAAGCGGCGCCGCATGGTACTGCTTGATGTCGTGGAAGGGGTCCGTGAGGATCTTCGTGCACCACACGAGCCCCGTCTGCGGGTTCCGGAAGATCATCAGCCAGATCGTCCGCCCCAGCAGGCCGATCCCCGCCAGGCTGAGCCAAGCCACCGCGAGGTTGTGCAGGTAGTCCGCTTCGCCGGTCAGTGAAGTCATCCACGCGAGCGTGCTCGGCACGAAGTGGAGGATCGCCGGAATCGACAGCCACGCGATCAACATCGCGACCTTGCGCTGCAAGTTGAAACCCACCTTGATCTTCTCCTTGTGCGCGAAGCTGACGCCGTTCACGTTGTCGTGCCCCTTCGGCTCGAAGAAGAAGTGCCCGATCTGACGCGACCACATCGCGATGAACCAGCCGAAGAAGACTGCGGCGACCGGCTCGATCGGGATGAGTACGTAGGTCACCACGAAACACGAGGCGCTGAAGAGGTGGAGCGCCTGGTTGACGTAGCTCTGGTGATAGAAGCGATGGTCGTCCCAGCGCTGCTCGGTGAGCTCTTCGAAGAAGCTGAGTTGACGGTTCATGAGTTCTCCTTTGAATTGACGAGTTCGAAGGACCGCACCAACAGCGGCTCCCCCATCCGAATGTTCATGCCCTCCCGAACGCTCGGCGCGAACCGCACCGGCCCGGAGGCAAAGAGGACGATCGTCGAGCCACTCTGGAAGTACCCGAGCTCGTCGCCCTTCTCGTAGGCGGCGTCGCACTCGACGCGCTCCGGCCCGTCGTAGGCCAGGTTGAAGACCCCCTCGAGGCAGTGGAGCTTGATACCCGCGACGAGGATCGCCGCGACCGGCACCATCGTCAGCGTCAGCGCCGTGTCCGTCGGCGCGAGCTCCACGATCGCGCGCTCGTTCTTGCAGAACAGCCGCTCCACTCGCTTCAGCGCGATGGGGTTCACGTTCCAGGTGTCGCCCGAGATGTACGTGACGCGGCGGACACGCGCGTCGAGCGGCGCGTGGAAGCGGTGGTACATGCTCGACCGCAGGCGCAGCGTCACGTACCAGCCGCCTTCGTGCGCACGGATCAGCGCGTCGTCGTGCAATAGGTCCTTTATGGGATAACGCATCCCCTTGGCCTGGAGCGCCATGCCGCGCTCCACGCGCCCCATCGCGCCGACGACCGCGTCACACGGGCTGACGAGCGAGCTGGGGCTCGAGTCGATCGGACGCGAGCCGTCCTTCAGGCGCCGCACGAAGACGTCGTGCAGGCTGAGGAACTCGTCCGCTTCGGCCTCGGTGAGATCGAGGTCGTGGGCGAACTGTCGCCACACCGCGACCGAGAGCTTCGTGAGCGGACGACTCTCGATGTGACTGAACCACGCCATCAGCAGCGACGCGGCCCGTCGCGGGATTCGATTCGTGACGAGGAAGTTGAGGTCCTCCTGCAGGAGGATGCGCGCGATGGCCGTGGTCACTTGTCCACCCCGTACTCGATTACACGGACTCGATGACCGGACGGTGTCGGGTGGGTGCTACGACGGTGTCATCGAACGTGGGTGTTTTCGTCCGCGATCATAAATTCCGAGGCGCGCTTCGACTGAAGCTCCCGTGAAGCTGCTCCGCCTATCCCCCTTCCTCTTCTTCGCCGCCTGCGGCGGACCGGACTCCCTGGAGCTGCAGTCCCGTGCGCTCACGACGTTCGGACGCGTCGAGCCGCACCACCTCCCGCCCTCGATTCGTGCGGAGGAGGCCGAGCTCGGACGGCTGCTGTTCTGGGACCCGATCCTCTCGGGCGACCGCGACGTCGCGTGTGCTTCGTGCCATCACCCCGACGCGGGCTACGCCGAACGCCTCGATCTCAGCCGTGGCGTCGGCGCCGTCGGCCTGTCGGAGCAACGGCGCGGCGGCATGTTGGTGCCGCGCAACGCGATGTCGATCCTCAACGTCGCGCTCAACGGTATCGCCGAGCCCCACGACGTCTACGATCCGAACGCCGCCCCGATGTTCTGGGACAACCGAATGCAAACCCTCGAACGTCAGGCGCTCCGCCCCACGCACGTGTTCGAAGAGATGCGCGGCAGCGCCTACGACGAAGAGCGCACGGTCGGCATCCTCAGCGTTCGACTCGCTTCGATCCCCGAGTACGTCGACCTCTTCGAGCGCGCGTTCCCGGGCGAGCGCATCGGCGAGGACACGATGAGCCGCGCGATCGCGGCGTTCGAGCGCACGCTCCTCGCGGTCGACGCTCCCTTCGACCGGTACATGGACGGCGACATCACCGCGCTGAACCCCGAAGAAGAACAGGGCCTCGAAGCGTTCTTCGAAGGCGACTGCCACCGCTGCCACAGCGGCCCGCTGTTCTCCGACTTCCGGCTCCACACCAACGGCGTCCCGGACAACGAACGTTTGACGCAGAGCGACGCGGCGAACGGTGACTTCGCGTTCCGGACCCCGACGCTCAGGAACGTCGCGCTCCACCCGCCTTACATGCACGGCGGTGTCGTCGAAACGCTCGAAGAGGTCGTCGACTTCTACCACGAGATCAACGAACGCAACGGCGTCCCGGACTCCCCCGTCCCGCGCGACGCGCTCGACCGAGGGCTCCGGCGCATCTCGGTCCCGCGAAGCGCAGCGGAGCCCATCGCGGCCTTCCTCCGGACGCTCGGGGACGAGAGCTTCGACCGCACCATCCCCGCTCGCGTACCGAGCGGCCTCCCCCCGGGCGGCAACATCGACCCGTGACGACCTTCACCGGCCGTGGGTGGTTTGCGGCGACGACGGGGTCCCAGCTATACGAAGTCTATGAACCACCGCCGCATTCTCCTCTTCGCATTGGGTTCGGCGGTGGCCTGCAGCGACCCCGGGCTCCCGCCCGTGTCGAACGTCCGCGACGCCGGTGACCTCGTCGTCTGTGACGACGACAACCCGTGCCCCACCGGCATGACGTGCGTCGCGAGTGTCTGCGAGATGGAGGCGCGCGACGCCGGCATGACCGCCGCCGGGCGCGTGCAGGTGGACCCCGAGGAGCTCGACTTCGGCGCCTTCGTGCGAGGCCTCCCGATCGAGCTCAACCTCACCGTCGAAAACGTCGGTGAGGGCGACCTGGAGCTGCTCGCGCTCGAGATCGAGCAGAACGTCTCCGGTGAGTTCCAGCTCGAGGTCTCCGGCGAAGTCCCGCGCACCCTCGCGCGCGGAGAGACCGCGATCGCGCGCGTCATCTACACGGCGCGCGACGTCACCGAGGATCGCGATCGACTGCGCGTCGTCACGGACGACCCGGAGCAGCCGATCGTCATCGTGCCGCTGATCGCGGAGTACAAGGGGCAGACGGAGATCGCCGTCGTCGAGGACGCCGCGCTGGATCGACCGGAGGTCATCGAGCTCGACTTCGGGTCGACGCCGATCGGCGCCGACACCGAGCGCACCGTCTTCATCAAGAACATCGGCACCGGCAACGCCGTGCTGGAGATCGCTTCGGTGCGGACCGACCCGAACCCGAGCCTCGTCTTCGAGGTGGAGACCTCGACGAGCGTCCCGGTCTACCTCGCGCCCGAGATCGATGTCGTCGAGGTCACGGTCACCTTCGCGCCGCGCAACACCGGCCTCGTCGAAGAGCTGCTCGTCATCGGCAACGACGACGGTAACGGCGACGAGAGCCCGTACCTGATTCGCCTGATCGGCGAAGGCATCCAGGCCGGCCACCAGGTCACGCCGGATCCCATCCAGTTCGGCACCGTGTTCGTCGGCTACCCCGAGGACATCCCGGTTTCGATCGAGAGCATCGGCGCCGACGTCCTGGAGCTGTTCGCGGTGTCCCTCGCCGGCACACCTCCGGCCGTCATGTTGAGCGCGACATCGACGCTGCCGCGGTCGCTGACGACCGGTGAGACGTTCGACGTGCTGCTCACGGCGGACCCCGGCAGCGCCGGAAGCCTCGCCGGTCTGCTGCGGATCGAATCCAACGACCCGGACCTCCCCGTGCGCGAGGTGCGCATCGAAGGTGAGGCATTGATACCGCCCGAGGGGGTGACCTCCGTGCCCTCCGTCGACTTCGGCGAGGTGCACGTGTTCCGCGGACCGGGCCAGGTCACCACGACCGTGACCGTGCAGAACGACGGCGGCTCGCCGTTGTTCATCAACCAGATCGCGATGACGACGCAGAGCTCGACTGAGTTCTCGGTGATGCCCAGTGCCGCGGGCCCGCTCGATCCGGGGGAGTCGGTCGACCTCACCGTCGCCTACGCACCGCTCGCGCTCGGTACCCACACCGGGACCGTCGCGATCGACACCAACGATCCCGCGCGCCCGTCGATCCAGATCCCGGTGCACGGCACGGGCATCGACCCGACGGTGTTCCTCTTCAAGTCTACGGTGCCGCCGGTGCCGCCTTCGCCGATCGACTTCGGCGCGATCTACCGCGGCTCGATCGCGGCGCCGGTGACACTCACGCTGCAGAACGCGGGCGTCGGTACGCTCGTCGTGCTGGACATCGTTCGGTCCGCGGGCTCGAGCATGGACTTCACGCTGACGAACACGCCGACGTTCCCCGTGATGCTTCCACCGGGCGCGACGACGACCGTCGACATCGGGTACGCGCCCGCGACCGTCGGGCAGGACTCGGGGGCCATCCTGATCACCACGAACGATCGCGACACCCCGAGCGCGACGATCGACCTCGCCGGCGAGGGCGTCGGCTGCGCGCCGAACACCTGGGACATCGACATGAACCCGGCGAACGGGTGTGAGTACACATGTACCCTCGCGACCCCCGCGGTGGAGGCGTGCAACGGCGCCGACGACGACTGTAACGGCACGATCGACGAAGGTTTCTCGCTCGGCAACGTGTGCAGCGGCGTCGGGCAGTGCGGCGGCGGCGTCATCGAGTGCACGCCGGACGGCACCGCCTCGACGTGTTCGACGAACCCCGGCCAGTCGCAGGACGAATCGGCGGTCGAGGTGTGCAACACGTTCGACGACGACTGCGACGGCACGCCGGACAACGGCTTCGACCTCACGAACGACCTGAACAACTGCGGCGCGTGCAACGTGGCTTGCACCGTCCAGAACGGCGCGCCGGTGTGTGCGACCGGCAACTGCGCCATCCAGAGCTGCACGGCGCCGTTCGACGACTGCAACAACCAGTACGGCGACGGCTGTGAGTCGAACACGCAGGTGGACCTCGCCAACTGCGGTGCGTGCAATGTGGCCTGCGCGGTCGCCAACGGCTCCCCGATTTGCAACGGCGGCAGCTGCGCGGTGGCGGGCTGCAACGCGGGCTTCTTCGACTGCAACGGGGGCTACGCAGACGGCTGCGAGGCGGACCTGCAGAACAGCGTCACGACCTGCGGCAGCTGCAGCACGGTGTGCTCGGTCGCGAACGGCAGCCCCGCCTGCAACGCGGGAAACTGCGCCATCGCGACGTGTGTTGCCCCGTGGGACGACTGCAACGGGCAGTACGTCGACGGCTGCGAGATCAACACCTCGGGGAACGTGAACCACTGCGGCGGGTGCAACCAGGCCTGCGCCGTCGCGAACGGCGCACCCGCCTGCAGCGCGGGCAACTGCGCAATCGCGAGCTGCACGGCTCCGTTCGAGAACTGCAACGGCCAGTACGCCGACGGCTGCGAAGCGAACCTGAACACCAGCGTCAACACCTGCGGCGCTTGCAACGTGACTTGCACCGTCGCGAACGGAACGCCGGGCTGCAACGCGGGGAGCTGCGAGGTCGCGAGCTGCAGCGGCACGTTCGACGACTGCAACGGCCAGTACGGCGACGGGTGTGAGACGAACCTCGCCAACAACGTACTGAACTGCGGCGGCTGCAACATCGCATGCGCGGTCGCAAACGGAGCCCCGACGTGCAACTTGGGGATGTGCGGCATCGCGGCGTGCACCGCGCCGTGGGAGGACTGCAACGGTCAGTACGCGGACGGTTGTGAATCGAACACGTCGAGCTCGCTGCAGCACTGCGGTGGCTGCAACCAGGCTTGCGCCGTGGCCAACGGCACGCCGACCTGCAACGCCGGCAGCTGTCAGATCCAGGCGTGCACCGCGCCGTTCGACGACTGCAACAACAACCCCGCCGACGGCTGTGAGATCGACACCAACAACAACGTGAACCACTGCGGCTTCTGCGGGAATGTGTGTTCGCTCGCGAACGCGGTGCCGACCTGCAACGGGACCGGCGCGTGTGCGATCGCCTCCTGCAACGGCACGTTCGAAGACTGCAACGGCGTCGCGGCCGACGGCTGTGAGGCCGACCTCGCGAACGACCTCGCGACGTGCGGCGGCTGCAACATGCCTTGCGCCCTCGCCAACGCCTCCGAATCCTGCAACGCCGGCGTCTGCACGTTCGTCGCGTGTGACGCGGGCTGGGTCGACCTGGACCAAAACCCCGCGAACGGCTGCGAGTACAGCTGCACCGTGGTGCCCGGCGTCGACCTTCCGGATCCGGGCCTCGTCGACAGCGACTGCGACGGCATCGACGGCGACCTGAGCGCCGCGATCTTCGTGTCGCCCCTCGGCGCCGACGGCAACACGGGTCTGTTCGGCAGCCCGGTGCGCACCATCGCACGCGGCATCCTCCGGGCGCAGTCCAACGGATTCACGCAGGTCCTCGTGGCGGGCGGCATCTACCCCGGCGTGGTGAACATCTCGAACGGCATTAGCCTATACGCCGGCTACGACGCGACGAACTGGAGCCGCGACTACAGCAACGCCACCGTGATCACCGGCGGCCCGATCGGCAGCAACCTGTTCGGCGTGCGCGCGGAGAACATCAACCTGTCGACGCGGTTCGACGGGTTCACGATCACCCTCGGCAACAACAACAGCGCGAGCGGGAGTGTGTACGGCGTCTACGTCCGCAACGCGAACAACCAGCTGATCCTCTCCAACCTCGACGTCACGTCCGGCGACGGCGGCGACGGCAACGACGGAGGCAACGGCAGCAACGGCGCCTCGGGCGGCAACGGCGGCGCCGGCCAGGCGGGCTGCGACGCGTGCTCGAGCAACGGCTTCGGCGGCGGCGGCGGCGCGAGCTCCTGCGGCCGCACCGGCGGCGGCGGCGGACGCGGCGGCTACGACAACGGCGCGGGTGCCAACGGCGTCGCGGGCAACGCGGGCGGCGCGGGCGGCGGCGGCGGCCTGGGCGCACGTTCGTGCGATTCCGGAGGCTGCTCGAGCTGCGAAGGCCGAGTGAACGGTCTCAACGGCGCGAACGGCAGCCTCGGCGCGCTCGGCTCGGCCGGCGCGAACGGCGGAGGCGGAAACGGTAACGGCGGCATCACCGGCAACCTGTGGGTGGGCTCGTCCGGCGGCAACGGCGTCGACGGCCTCGACGGTCGCGGCGGCGGCGGCGGTGGTGGCGGCGGCGGCGGCGCCGACGACTGCTACGAGAACGTCTTCACCTGCTTCGAGCTCGGCAACCTGTGCGACCGCGATCGCGGCGGCGGCGGCGGCGGCGGCGGCGGCGGTGGCTGCGGCGGCACCCGCGGCACCGGCGGCCAGGCCGGCGGCGGGACGTTCGGCGTCTTCCTGGTCGGCTCCTCACCGGTGCTCACCGCGTCCTCGTTGACGGTGGGCCGCGGCGGCGACGGCGGCAACGGCGGCACGGGCGGCAACGGCGGCGCGGGCGGCGCGGGCGGCACGGCGGGCGCGGCCCAGGACGACTCCGGCCGCGGCGGCTTCGGCGCTTCGGGTCGCCCCGGCGGACGCGGCGGCCACGGCGGCGGCGGCGGCGGCGGCGTCGCCTACGGCGTGTACCGCGCGAGCGGATCGAACCCCGCGCTGAGCAACCTCACGTACAGCGTCACCGGCGGCGGCTTCGGCGGCACGAGCACCGGCCCCAACGGGGCCAACGGCGCCTCCGGCAACGTGTTCTAGGGCGCCACACAACTCCCGCGAACGCACCGCCCCCCGCGGCATGGCGCGACGTCTTCGCAGCGCGCGCCCTCGCCCGGGAACTCACACACGTAGTGCTGACGTGAGTTGCAGTTGGCGTCGTTCCAGACGCCGTCGCCGCGCCAGTTGCTCTGCGCGCAGTCTTCGCCGTTGCCGGCGTCGTTGGGTTCGCCGTTGCCCCACGGGTCGTAGGCGAGCGTCGACCCGTCGACCCAGAGCCACTCGCCCTCGATCGCGCTGTCGGTCGCGCCGACCCAGAACGCTCGGTCCGTCCACTCGCGCGCGAGCGCACCGAGCGTGACGTTGGCGACGGTGGTGGTGAGCACCGGGAGGCGCCCGCCCTGGGCGGCGCAGTGTCGACCGGCGTCGTTGAAGCGGCGCCGCGACGTGCAGATCGTGTAGCC
The DNA here is from genome assembly GCA_040218735.1 of Deltaproteobacteria bacterium. Classification (GTDB taxonomy): domain Bacteria; phylum Myxococcota; class Kuafuiibacteriia; order Kuafuiibacteriales; family Kuafuiibacteriaceae; genus JAUHYN01. Next base: position 24,823 of record JAVJQW010000015.1, on the reverse strand, counting down.
CTCGGTCGGGACACACCCGAGCAGATCGATCGGCCCGCGTTCGAGATCCGCGGCGGTTCGGGGGACCAGGTAGAAGCCACGCTCGTCGAACTGGACTGGCCCGGTGACACGAACGAAGCGCGCGCCGGGGACGAGCCACGTGAAGTCGAACGTCGTGAAGAGGTCGTCGACGCGCACGAGATCGTCGACCGTCAGCTCACCCCGGTCTCGGTCCGTCCCGGTGAGCACCCCGGCCTCGATCGTGACCACGACGCCCTCGTACAGCTCCGCGACCTCCGGGATGAACAGCTCCTCCTTGTTGATCTCGGTCGGGAGCGGCGCCGATCTTCGGCCCGTCACGCGGATGCCATCCGCCTGCGTGACGACGATCTGCGTACGTGATCCTTCGAACGGCTCGATCACGGTCGACGTGAACGTCAGCTCCGCGACCTCACCGCGGATCCGCACGACGTCGCCGACCGAAACGATCGGCTCCGGCCCCGCGACGCGGTTGTCGATCCAGATCCCCGAGTACGGCCCCTCCGTTCCGTCCGACACGAAGAACCCCGTCGCGCTCTCGGGGCTCGTGACGACCAGATCCTCGAGGTCGACCGTCGTCCCCACCGGGACGCGCCCCTGCTGAATGTTGAACACGGACGGCGTGGGCGACGGAGCGGCGTCCACGATCAGCGGCGGGTAGGTCGGCCCCCCGTCGCGTGCCACCTGCGGCGGCCCGTCCTCACCGCCCGCACACGCCGCCGCGAGCAACGCGATCAGCCAGGCGCGACGACGCAGGCCGAACAACACCAACGGCACCCAGAGCCAGAGCCCCGCGCGACCGCTGCGCTGCGTGGCGCAACCGCAGCCGCCCTCGTCCTCTTCGACGTCGAGCGTCGGTGCCTCTTCGAGGAAGCAACCCTCGTTGCGTTCGCCGTCGCAGTCCTCGTCGAGACCGAGCGCATCGCAGACCTCGGTCTGGCCGGGCGCGACGGCGGGGTTCCAGGGATCGCAGTCGTCGACGTCGCAGCTGCCGTCGCCGTCGAAGTCCGAGCACCGCGTGTCGCAGATGCCGACGGTGAGCGGCAGGCCTTCGGTCGCCGTCGCGATGCACGGCCCGTAGTGCGTCTCGCAGTCCGACGCGACGGAGCAGAGCTCGCGACACATCCCGTCGACGCAGAACGCGCCGTCCTCACACGAGAAGACCCGGGTCGAGCACGAAGCGCCGACCGCGATTCCGACCGTCGGCTGGCAGTACGTCGCGCCCCAGCCCGCGGGGACACAGGCCGAGTCGGCTTCGCACTCCCCACCTAGCAGCGAACACGACGCAGGCGGCATACATTCGAGGAGGGGCGCGCGGCAGTTCCCGTCGCGGCAGCGGATGGCTTCAGCCGACCCGGGCTCGAACTCATCACACGCCGCCGCCGCACAGTCTTCGATCGTCTCGAACTGCAGCTGAGATTCGATGGTGGCTTCGAAGAAGCAGTCGTCCACGCAGATCGGATCGTCGTCGCACGCAGCGGCGCACTGGAAGGCGTCGCGGCAGCTCCCCTCGCCCGTCACGGCGTCGCGCCCGTCCTTGCAGCCGATGACGTCGCGGCGACACGCGCTCTGGACGCATTCGTTCCGTCCGTCGGGGCAGCGCTCGACGATGCAGGCGTTGAGCTCCAGGAACAGATCGTTGGCCTCGGGTGTAGCGCGGTTGAGGCAGGAGATCTGACAGACACTCGATCCACACCGACGCAAGCAGGATTGCAGCGCGATGCAGCCGGGCACGCCACACTGTGCGTTGTCGCAGTAACCATCCGGCGTGCACGCCTGAGCGCAGTCACAGACGTTGGGATCGTCGGCGCACGAAGTCCGCGGCGCGTTCATCACATGGTCTATCCACGACACGTAGGCGTCGACCCGCGCTTGGACCGAGTGCCCGAAACAAGACGGGTCCCCCAGCACCGAGCTGTTGACGCCGATGACGTGCCACTCGCCGTCCACTTGGATCATCCCCGGGCCGCCGGAGTCGCCGAAACAAACCCCGCCTTGGGTCTGGGTGGTGATGAACGTCGTCGGGTTGCGCGAGTTCAGCGTGAACGTGCCCGAGCGGCGCCGCCCGCTCCCGCCACCGTCCGGGTTCGACTGCCCGTAACCCACGAAGAAGATCGGCGTGCCGACCTCGTCCGGCATCGGCTCGCGCAGGATGGGGAAGGCGGCGGTCGAAGTGACGGGCTCGGCGAGCTCGATCAACGCGATGTCGTAGAGGCGCTCGGTGTTGTCGTTGCCGTACTCGGGGTGGATGAAGAGCCGCGCCGCCGGAGCGATGATCCCCTCTTCGGGCGTCCCTGCGTGGACCCCCATGAAGAATGCGACGTGGTACGCCTCGGACTCGGGCGCGGTCGGTGGGACGCGCCCCGCCGCACCCGAGATGCAGTGCGCAGCTGTGAGCACCCAGCGCGGGTCGATCAACGTGCCGCTGCAGTAGCTCCCGGACGGCTCCTCGCCGGGGATGGCGACGATCAGCGCACCGACCGCGTGGAAGCCTTCCTCGATCGGAGCCTCGATGATCGCGTGGCCGTTCGCGTCGACCTCGGGCGGCGCGGGGGCCCCGCAGGCGACGAGCAACAGCAGCGGAGCCCAGCGAATGCGCACGCGGGAAGTTATAGCCGATCGGCGCAACCGTGGAACGCCTACACCACCGCGGAGGGGATCGGAGCGTGTGTGCTGGGCGGCAGTACCGGGTGAGTCCGAACTCGCGTGGAGCGCCGGAGCCCAACCACCGGCCCTCGAACCCATCGACGCCTGCTACGCTGCGACGGTGACCGAGCGCCTCCGACTCCGTGAGAAGCTCGGCTACGGACTCGGCGACACCGCGTCGAACTTCTTCTTCCACACGTTCAACATCTTCTTGCTCAGTTACTACGTCGACGTCTTCGGCCTCGCCGCGGCGGCGGTGGGCACGATGTTCCTCGTCACCAAGCTCGTCGACGCGTTCACGGACGTCGGCATGGGCATGGTCGCGGACCGCACACGTTCGCGCTGGGGGCGGTTCAGGCCGTACATCCTATTCACCGCGCTCCCGTTCGGCGCGATCGGCTACGCGATGTTCGCCGGCCCGGACCTCTCCGCCGACGGCAAGCTCGTCTACGCGTACGTGACCTACAGCGCGATGATGGTCGCGTACACGGTGATCAACATCCCGTACTCATCGTTGATGGGCGTGATGTCGTCGAGCTCGGACGAACGCACGACGCTCTCCACCTACCGCTTCGTCTGCGCGTTCGGCGCACAGCTGCTGATCTCCGGGTTCGTCATCCCGCTGAAGAGCTACCTCGGCGCCGGCGACGAAGTCCGGGGCTACCAACTCACCATGGCCATCTTCGCGATCGCGTCGTCCGCGCTGTGGCTGGTGACGTTTGCGACGACGCGTGAACGCGTCGAGCCCCCCGCCGGCCAGGCGACGGACCTGAAGGGCGACCTCGCGGTGTTGGTGAAGAACCGACCGTGGCTGGTGATGGTCGCGGCTGCGCTCTTCACGCTGATGAACGTCGCGGCGCGCGGCGGGGCGACGTTGTTCTTCATGAAGTACTACGTCGAGGACCCCGACGCCGTGGTGTTCTGGATCTTCGACCGCACCTCGACCTTCTTCCTCTCCGGCACCGCCGCGATGGTCGCCGGCGTCTCCGCCACGAAGCTGTTCACCCAACGGTTCGATAAACGTGTGCTGATGATCGCGCTGACGCTCCTCAACGCGCTCGGCCTCGCGGCGTTCTTCTTCATCCCGCCGGACCGCTTCGGGCTGCTCCTCACGCTCAACTTCGCGGCGACCTTCATCGTCGGCCCCACCCCCGCGTTGGTCTGGGCGATGTACGCGGACATCGCGGACTACGGCGAGTACACGTTCGGGCGACGCACGACCGGGCTCGTGTTCTCGGGGGCGATGTTCGCGCAGAAGACTGGGTTGGCGATCGGGGCGGGCGTCGCGGGTTGGGTGCTCGACCTGTACGGCTTCGTCCCCAACGCGGTGCAGAGTGAAGACGCGGTGCTCGGGATCCGGCTCCTGTTCTCCGTGTTCCCCGCGATCCTCACCGCGCTCGCGGCGTTTGTGATCTTCTTCTATCCGCTGCGCGATCGGGACGTCGAACGCATCGGCGCCGAGCTCGCCGCTCAAAGATAGGGGGTCAGATCGGCAACGGCCCGTGGAAGAATCGCTCGGGCCTCACGTCGTCGTTCCACAGCTCGAGGTTGTGCAGCGTGTCCCACGCGATCCGTTCGGTGCGACCGAACGTGGTCCCGCTCGGCGCACCGAGCAACCCGAGCAGCGTCGCGTACAGGTCCCCCATCGTGCGCCCCTCGAGCGCGACGTGGCGGCCGGTCTCGAGTCGACCGCCGAGCCCCGCGAGCACGACGGGGATGTTCGCGCTGCCGTGGCTCTCGTCGCCGAAGTCGGTGAGCGCGAGGACGAGGGTGTTGTCGAGGAGGGTGCTCGTCCCGTCGATGTCCGGCGTCGTGGCGAGGCGGCGGATCAGCTCCGCGAGCTGCGTGATGTAGAAGGTCTGCCCGCGCATCAGGCTCGGGACGCCGGTGTCGGCGTCGGCGCCGGTCGGCTGGCCGAGGTGAACCATGTCGTGCCACGTCGCGTACGAACCGCGGCACGCCGTAACGGAGCCGTCGTAGAGCCACGGGAAGCTGGGGTTCTCGGTCTCGTTGAACTGCAACGCCGCGACGCGCGTGACGTCGCACGCAAACGCACGGACGATGTTGTCGATCTGCGCCGGCGCCGTCTCGTCGTCGCGGGTGCCCGCGGCCTCCGGCTCGACGTCGACGGAAGGGATCGTGCCGAAGTCCGGCTGCGTGCAGTGACCGCCCGAGGGCGCCCCGACGGTGTACCGCTGCGACAACGCGTGCAGGTGCTCGGCGTGAGCGTCGAGCCGCTGACGATCCTCCGACGACAGACCGGACCGCACCGACTTCAGGTTCTCCGTCACCGCATCGAGCATGCTCGCGCGGCCATCGCGGAGGCGTTGCTGGAGCGTGGGCCGCGACCCGCCGCCCGTGGACTGCGAAGGGAGCGTCGCGAACAACCCCTCCGCCGCGAGGCGAGGGTTCGGCGAGAACCGCGTCGACGGCGAGACGACCCCTCCGGTCTCGGAGAAGAACATCGTGTAGTAGCGCCCCGGCGTGACGGGGAGCAGCGCGGACGGGAGCTGACCGCGGCCCACGAGGAGGCGCGCCGCGGCTTGGTCGATCGATTCACCACCGGCGAGCGCGAGCGACTGCGGCTTGGCGTTGGTGAGGATCGTGTTGTTCGCGCAGTCGTGGTTGTCGCCCTCGTAGAGGTGACGCGCGGGGTTGCCGAGCCCGCTGAGGACGAGCACGTGTTCGCGCACGTCGCCGAGCGGCGCGAGCAGATCGGAGATCGGCCCCGTCGCGGGGAGCGGCCCGGTCGACGCGGGCGCCCACCGCGTTCGGACGAGGCCGTGCGAGAAGTAGACGATCGCCAGGCGCTTCGGCGGCTGCGCTTGCGCGTAGGCCGTACCGCGCAGCGACGGGAGCCACGGCAACGCGAGCGCGGCACCGCCCGCGCCGACGAGGAAACGACGACGGTCGACACTCATGGCGTCCCCTCCGCCGAGCCGGTGCGCCGGTAGCGAAACGCGTCACTCCCGACCAGAGTCATCAGGCCGCCGCGCACCGAGCCGTCGTTGCTCTGCATCTGGTCGAGGACACATCGATCGGCGTCTTCGTCCATGCGTGACGCGAAGAACCGGAAGACCTGACGGTCCACGCACTCACGCGCCTCGAAGCGATCCGCCACGCCCTCCATGAGCTCGCGCGCGCCCGAGAACTCGAGGCGCAAGGCGCCGATCTCTCCGGACGCGTCGATCACGTTGCCGTAGACGTCGTGGTCGCGCCACCGCCCCGTCGCGTCGAAGTGTTCGAACGCGAGCCCCGGAGGATCGAGTGTCAGGTGGCACGACCCACACTCCGTGCGTCGCTGCACGGCGCGGGAGAGCTCCCGCCGCGACGCCCCCGGCCGCAGCCAGTTCTCGATCTGCACGACCTCCTGCGTCGCGTTGGCGGGCGGGTCCCCGAGCGAGCGACACAACAGCCCCGACACCACGAAGTGACCGCGCCGCACGTAGGAGCTCTCGCCGTAGTGCGCGAGGCTCGCCATCACCGCGGGCTGCGTCATCACGCCGACCGCGCGCTCCGGATCGACGTCGACCCACGACCACGGCTCGCTCGGCGCGGCGACGCCGTAGTGCTCCGCGAGGACGTCGTCGACCGGCGCGGTCGATGCGGTCAGGAGCTCTTCGACCGTCCAGCCCTCGGTGAGCGCGCGATGGACGAAGCGATCGAACGACTCCCCGATCGAAGCCGCGAACGCGGCGTCGTACCAATCGTGACGCGCCGGATCGCGCGACACCGCGGTGAGCGCGTCGACGTGCATCCACTCCCGGAAGAACCGGCGCGACATGCGCTCGGCCTTTTCATCCGCGAGCATCCGGCGCGCTTCGGCGGCGACCCCTTCAGACGTTTCGAGGCGCCCCTCGGCGGCGGCGGCGAGCAGCGCGTCGTCGGGGATGCTGTCCCACAGGAGCAACGCGAGGCGCGTCGCGATCTCGTTCGACGTCAGCGCACGGACCGGTGTGTCCGAGGCGCCGGCCTCGATCGTGTAGAGGAACTGCGGCGACTGCAGGATCACGGCGACGGTCATCGCCGTCGCTTCGTCGACCGCGGCCTCGTCCGCTCGCACGTCCAAGAACACCTTCCGCAAGTTGACTTGCTCTGCCTCGGTCGGTGTTCGCCGGAAGGCGCGCGTCGTGAGCCGGTCGAGGAAACGCGCGGCGCACTCTTCGTCATCGCAGTCGAGGACGCCGGGGATCTGCAGCGCGACGTCTTCGGCCGCCAACAGGATCTGCTCGGCGGCGAGCGCGTCGACACCGTTGAGTCCCGGCTCTGTGCTGAACCCCGTCACGGAACGACCGGCCTGCTCCGGGAACCGCGCGCTGGGCTCGACCGCCCCGTCGAAGAGATCGCCGATCGCGTGCGCGTACTGCTGCGGCGTCAGGCGCCGCATCGGCACCTCGACCGTGCAAGCCGGCGAGGCCACGACCGCGGTGTTCGGCGCCTGCCCCTCGGCGAAGCACCCGAAGCTCGCGAGCGACACGAGCCACACCAGGCTGAAGCGGCGACGCAGCATCCCTCCTGGTCCAAAGTGTTGGACCAGCCTTCGGTCGTAGGCAACCGGGCCCCGCGGTATAAACCCGAAACGCGATGTGTGTTCGGTGTGTCCCCGCCCTCGTCCGCGGACACGAGCGTTGCGGACGGGGCCTCATCACCGGGATGCCGCCGCTCGGTGCGACGCAGCGGTGTCGAGACACGTCGAACCCCGCGGGTTCTGCGTCCGCGTCATCGACCGAATGATAGCCCTGAGCCCTGGTCGGTCGCCGGCCTGCGTGCGACGGTCCACGACCGTGAAGTCGAAGCTCGCTCCCCTCCTCTTGTTCGCGCTCACCGCGTGCCCCAGCGCGCAGACCGCGGGCCCCGTGATCGCGGAGGGTCAGGCGTCGTTCTACGCGGACAGCCTCGCGGGCAACAAGACGGCCAACGGGGAGACGTACGACCCGGGCGAAGACACCTGCGCGCACCGCAAGCTGGCTTTCGGGACGGTGCTCGAGGTCGAGCGTGTCGACACCGGCAAGAAGGCGAAGTGCCGCGTGAACGACCGCGGCCCTTATCACGACAAACGCATCATCGACCTGTCGCGCGCCGTCGCCGAGGAGCTCGAGATCGAGGGCGTCGCGAAGGTCCGGCTGCGCAAGCTCTCCGAGCCCGAGAAGAAGAAGAAGTAGTAGGCGCTATTCGAGCTTCGGGAGCAGCTCGGCGACGAAGCGCTCCATGAGCTGGGTGTGGAGCGCGGCGGAAGCACTCTGCAGCGCCTGGGCCTGGTGTTGCGCGAACTTCGACGCCGCCGACGTCTTCCCGCTCGCGCGAAACGACGCCGGCTGGTCGACCTTCTGCGCCGCGAAGAACACCGTCGGCTCGTCGACGCCGTCGGGCGCCTTCACCTCGACCCACCGCACCGTCAGCCGCACGCCGTAGCCGGACAGCGCGTGGTAGTTCGGGCCGCCGGTCGCGCGGCCGCTCACGTCGGTCTTCTCGAAGGTGATGAGCCTCTGGATGTCGACGTCCTCCGCGAAGTCGAGGACGACCGCGACCTTCGCCTCCGCGTCCTTGCTCCGCAGCCCCTCGGCGACGATCCACCGAAGGTGCGGATGACTCGCCTGGTACTTCTTCACGAGCGGCTCGGCGCTGCCCGTCGACGCGCCGCGCACGAGGATCTTCAGCCGGGACGTGAGCTTCTTCTTCAATCCCGCCGCGCGGTCCGCGTCGGCCTTGGCGATGAACTCGAGGATCGTCTGTTGCGCGAACTTGTCACTCGCCGCGAGGAACGCCGCCGGGAAGGACTCCGGCAGCGCCGCCAAGATCTCGGAGCGCACGCCGTCGAAGTACGCCTCGGTCGGGGTCCCCTCGACCGCGTCCGCGCCGAGCTCGTTCAACCGAAAGGCGGCCCCTTCGATCATGCCGACGTGCTGGGCCAGCCCATCGATCTTCCCAGCCTTCGCAGCCTCGATCGCGGCGGCCTTCTCACGCTCCACGAGCGCGGCCTCCTCGGCGATCTTCTTGCCCTTGCAGCCGACGAGCGCGACGACGAGCAGCACCGCGAGCTTCTTCATGACTTCCTCCGGCTCGGATCGATGATGCGCATGAGCCCCTCCTGCGCGACCGACGCCACGAGGGTCCCGTCCTCCTGATAGATCCGCCCGAAGCTGAGACCGCGACCGCCCGAAGCGCTCGGGCTGTCGGTCACGTAGAGCAACCATTGATCGGCGCGCAGCGGGCGGTGGAACCAGATCGCGTGGTCGATGCTCGCGACCATCATGTCGGGCATGAACCACGTGCGTCCGTGGCGCGCGATCGCGGCGTCCAGGAGCGTGTAGTCCGACGCGTAGGTGAGGACACATTGGTGAAGGAGGGGATCGTCCGGGAGGCTCTCCTCCGACTTCCACCACACGAGGTGCGGGTCCGTGCGGGGCTGCGGGTCCTCGATGTCGATCGGGTTGAGGTCGTGGATGCGCAGGAGGATCTCCATCTTCTCGAAGCGCTCGAAGAACGGATCCGTCTCGGCGCGCCGCCGAATCAGCTCCCGCATCGACGGTACCGATTCGGCCGGCGCGGCGTCGGGCATCGACTCCTGGTGATCGAGCCCCGACTCGGGCGACTGAAACGACGCGGCCATGATGAAGATCGCCTCGCCGTTCTGGATCGCCACCACGCGCCGCGTCTGGAACGAGCGCCCCTCACGCACCCGATCGACCTCGTAGATGATCGGAACCTTCGGGTCGCCGGGACGCAGGAAGTACGAGTGCAGGGAGTGGACCGGGCGTTCGTCGATCGTCCGCACCGCCGCGACCAACGCCTGCGCGGCGACCTGGCCCCCGAACACCCGCGGTCGCCCATCGTCCGGGCTGAATCCTCGGAACAGGTCGCGGTCGATGCGCTCGAGCTGGAGGCGTTCGGTGATCGACATGCGCCGCACCTTGTCAGAGCCAGGCACCCGCGTCACCGTGGCTGCCACGAGATTGCCACGGGTCGGCCCCGCCGCCTCCCGAGCGACCTGGCAGAGTGTCCTTCGTGCCCGCGACGCCCGTTCACCCGTTGTTCGCCCTCCCCTTCGCCCGCCTCGGTTTGCCGATGTCGGCGCTCGCGATCGGCGCGATGGCGCCCGACGTCGCGTACGTCGTCGACGCCCCGTGGTGGGGCCAGCACTCGCTGATCGGGATCTTCTTGTTCTCGGTGCCGGTGGGGCTCGTCGGGCTGTGGATCTACCAGCGCATCGTCGCGCCCGCGCTCGGGCTCGCGGACGACTTCACGTTCACGCCGACGCCGCGCCTGCTGCGTGTCCTCGCGGGCCTCACCGTCGGCGCGGGGACCCACGTCTTCGTCGACGCGTTCACGCACTACTGGGGTTGGGGCGTCGCTGCGTACCCGATCCTTCGCGAAGGGCCGTACGGCCTCCCCGCGTACAAGCTCCTGCAGTACGGCATCTCCGTCGTCGGCGTCTTCATCCTGCTGTACTGGGCGCGCGCGCGGCTTCACCTGCTCGGCGACCTGCGTGTCCTCGGCGCGCTCGTGGGGATCGGCACCCTCGCCGTCGCGCACGCCGCGTTCGTCGCGTCGAGCTTCGAGGGGCTCCTCGGCGTGCGGGTGTTCGTCGTCCGCTCCGTTGCGACGTCGCTCGTGCTCGCGGCGATCGCGCTCGTCGCGAACGGGGTGTGGTTCAGGTTCCGGCCGGCTTCGCTGCGTCGACCTTCGCCCCCTCGGGCATCGTGAGGCGCGACGCGTCGAACGTCGCGCCGTAGACCACGCCGTCGATCTTCGACTCCGTCACCTTCTCGCCGCGGACCCCTTCGCCGAACGCGTACGTCGTGTGGGTCCGGGCGAGCGTGAGCGGACCGGCGGGTGCCTCGTCCTCGTAGACCAGGAGCTTCTCCTTCGGCCCGCCGGGGCGGTCGAAGTACGTCACGATGTAACGCAGACCGAGGAGGCGGTGATCGTCGGCCGCGAAGTACAGCACATAGTAGTCGTCGGGGGCGTCGCCGGTGCCGGGGTCGAACGTCGCCTTCACGACGTCGGTGTCCGCGGGGAAGCCGGCCTGGGTGGGGTCGTCTTCGGAGAGGTCGAGCCGAACGCCGGGGTCGCCGAGCACAAACGGCATCGCGACGAAGTAGTACGGCGTCAGCGCCCAGAAGCGCGCGGCGAAGTCGCCGTCGCCTTCGAGCTTCGACCAGGCCTGCGCACCGTCCCAGGCGATCTCACCCTTCATCGGCTCTTCGAGCGTGTGGTACGCGCGCGAGTCGATCAGATCGATCGTCTGCGTAGAGACGCGCCCCGGCCGATCGCCGACGGGGCGGTACGCGTAGCGGAACGTGAGCGCGCCGCCCGCGAACCACTTCTCCAAACCGCCGTGCCGTTCGATCGCACCGAGGACGATTTGCCCGGCGGGCGTCTGCGAGAGCCGCTCGATCCCGTCCGCGGCGCGTCGCTGCGAGGCGGGCTGCGACGCGGCCTGGGAGGCCGGCTGCGACGAGGGCTGGGAGGTCGGCGACGAAGGGCTCGTGGCGCAGCCGGTCGCGATCAGGACGACGAGGAATCTCGGGTTCACGCGCGCAAGACAACCTGCGGGCACCCACGCGTCAACGGCTCCGATCGCGCGCTCACCAGGTGTCGATCCACCGCCCACCGCGCTCCGCGGGGACGGAGCGGAGGCCGCGCAGGAGCCAGCGTCGGGTGTCGGCGGGGTCGATCACCGCGTCGAGCTCCACGAGCGACGCGACCTCGGTCGCCTTGCCGCGCTCGTAGGCGATCTCCACCATCTGCGCGAGCGTCGCCTTTCGCTGCTCTTCGTCCACGATCGCTTCGAGCTCCCGGCGCATCGCGAGGCGCACCGCGCCTTCGAGGTTCATCGCGCCGAACTCACCGGTGGGCCACGCGACCGTGAACACCGGCGCGTGGAAGTGACCGCCCGCCATCGCCTGCGCGCCGAGGCCGTAGCCCTTGCGGAGGACGACGTTGAAGAACGGCACCGTCAGGTTCGCCGCGGCGACGAACATCCGCGCCGTGCGCCGCACGGCCGCCACGGCCTCGGAGTCCGGCCCGACCATGAAGCCGGGCGCGTCGCTCAGCGCGACGACGGGCAGACCGAACGCGTCACAGAGTTGGAGGAACCGGGCCGCCTTGTCGGAGGCGTCGGCGTCGAGCGCGCCGCCGAGGTAGTACGTATCGTTGGCGATGACGCCGACCGGCTGCCCCTCGATCCGCGCGAGGCAGGTGACGAGGCTGCGGCCGAAGTCCTTGCGAAGCTCGAGCACGGAGCCCACGTCGGCGATCGTCTCGACGATCGGGCGGATCTTGTAGGCGCGCCGGCGACGCTCCGGGAGCGCGTCGCGCAGGGAGCTCTGGTCCGCGACCTCCCAGCTCGAAGTACGCCCCTGAAAGAACGCGAGGTAACGCTTCGCCACCGCGACGGCCTCCGCCTCGTCCTCGACCGCGACGTCGACGACGCCGTTCTTGGTCTGCACGTCGATCGGACCGATCGCCTCGGGGGTGTACTTGCCGAGCCCGCCGCCCTCGATCATCGCGGGGCCGCCCATACCGATGTTGCTGTTCTTCGTCGCGATGATCACGTCGCAAGATCCGAGCAGCGCCGCGTTGCCGGCGAAACAACGCCCCGACACGATCCCCACCCGCGGCACACGCCCGGAGAGCGCCGCGAAGCCGTAGAAGCTCGGCGTGTCGAGCCCGGACACGGTCGGGACGTCGATGTCATTCGGGCGCCCGCCTCCGCCCTCCGCGAACAACACGATCGGCGTCGACCACCGCGCCGCGAGCGCGAGCATGCGATCGAGCTTCTTGTGCCCGAACACCCCCTGCGTTCCGGCGAACACCGTGTAGTCGTAGGCGAGGACCATCGCGCGCGCGGCGTCCTCGTCGAAGGTGTCGCCGTTGATCGTGGCGAGCCCGCACACGATGCCGTCGGCCGGGCTCTTCTTCGCGAGCTCGTCGGGCGCGTAGCGCTGACGCTGCGCCGCGACGGCGAGCGCGCCGTACTCGACGAAGGAGCCGTCGTCCACGAGGTCCGCGATGTTCTCACGGGCGGTGCGCTGCCCGGTCTCGAGTCGCTTCGCGACGGCCTCGGGGCGCCCTTCGTCCGACGTCAGGTGCAGGCGACGCTCCAGGTCGGCGAGGTGATCACGGGGGGTGCGCTCGGTCATCGGGCCCGGTCTACCACGAAGACCGGCGGTGGTAGGCTCCGACGCCATGACCCAAGACATGAACCTCGGCGCGTTCTCGGTGAGCCTCGCCGTCAAAGATCTCGAAGTCTCCCGACAGTTCTACGCGAAGCTCGGCTTCGAAGTCGTCGGCGGCAACGCCGAGCACAACTACCTGATCCTCAGGAACCGAACCCACACGATCGGGCTGTTCCAAGGGATGTTCGAGCAGAACATCCTCACCTTCAATCCGGGCTGGAACGACCAGGCCGAGCCCGTCGATGACTTCACCGACGTCCGCGAGCTCCAGCGACGCCTCAAGGCAGAGGGTGTCACGTTCAGCCAGGAGGCCGACGAGTCGACCACCGGCCCGGCGAGCTTCGTGGTCGTGGACCCCGACGGCAACCCGGTGCTGGTCGACCAGCACCGCTGACGTCAGGCGAGCCCGAGCGCCGCGACGCCGTCTTCGTCGAGGCCGAAGAAGTGACCGACCTCGTGGAGCACGGTGATGCGCACCTGCTCTTCGAGGAGCTCGTCTTCGTCGCCGAAGTCCGCGACGAGGTTCGCGACGAACAGGACCACGCGCGTCGGCGCGGCGATGCCGTCGTCACCGTCCATCGGCCCCTCGAACAACCCGTACGCGCGCGGGTCGAACCCGGTCTCGACGATCGCGTGCGGCGGGCGTTTCTCCAGCACGACCGCCACGTTCTCCAGGCGAGCCGCGAGCTCGTCGGGCAACGCGTTCAACGTCGCCTCGGCGACGCGGGCGACGAGCTTCTCGTCCTTCGGGCGGACGAGCTTCTCCTCCTCGTCCGCGACCTGGTCGAGCATCAGCACCCGCAACCAAGCGGCTCGCATGCCGTTCCGATCGCCGAGCCGCTCACACACCCATCCGAGGCTGTGGAAGGCGTCCGCCGCGTAGGGCTCCGCTGCGACGAGCGCTTCGAGCACCTCCCGCGCCTCGGCGTCGTTTCCCTCCTCCGCCAGCAGCTGCGCGCCCGCGTAGCGAACGCGCGCGTCGTCGGGCGCCACCGCGTCCGCGGCGGCGAGGATCTGCCGCGCGACGTCGAGCTTGCCGTCCTCTAGGGCGTCGTCGAACGTGTCGAGCAGATCGTCGACGGGGTCGTCCACAAGGCGGAGCCTAACGCGTCGCCAGGCGCCCGCGTACCGCCAAACCGCGCGCTTGACCCCGGCCGCCGACTGACCCATCTTCGCCTTGGCGACGATCCACGCCGAACCCCTTCGGTCGACCCCCAGCGTCGACCTTCGCGGGGCAAAGGAGGGTGTACCTCCGGGTCATGAGCGTTTTCGAAGCCTTCGCGCCGCGTGGGCCTGTTGCTGGGGAGCATGTTCGCGAGGCGAGTTGGAGTTTCGAAAATGCCGAAGAACAAAGACATCAAACGCATCGTCCGCGCCCGTATGAAGAAGACGGGTGAGTCGTACACGTCCGCCCGCGCGGTCGTGATTGCGAAGAAGACGCCGTCCCCGTACGCCGCGCCGAAGGCCGATTGGGCCGAGCTCGCGGGGATGAAGGACGACGCCGTCGCCGCGAAGACCGGGCGAACCTGGGCGCAGTGGGTCGAGGCCCTCGACGCCGACCGCGCCTACGAGAAGAACCACACCGAGATCGCGAAACACCTCCGCACCGCCTACGACGGCGTGAGCAGCTGGTGGGCGCAGACCGTGACCGTCGGTTACGAGCGCATCCGCGGGCTGCGCGACGTCGGTCAGCGACGCGGCGGAACGTACGAGGGCAACAAGTCGCGCACCTTCGGGGTCGACGTGTCGACGCTCTTCGCCATGTTCGCCGACGGGCGCCGCCGCAAGAAGTGGCTCCCGGAGGGTGTGAAGCGCGTCCGCACCAAGATCGAGGACCGCTCGATCCGCTTCGACTGGGACGACGGCACGCAGGTCAACGTCTTCTTCACAGCGAAGGGCGACAGCAAGAGCAGCGTCGCGATCCAGCACGCCAAGCTCGCCTCGAAGGCGGACGCCGACGCGGCGAAGGCCGCCTGGCACGCGCGCCTCGACGCGCTGAAGGACGTGCTCGCGAAATAGCGTAGGATCCGCCCGCGTGGACGCGGCACTCGAGGCGAAGGGGATCGAGAAGATCTTCAAGAACCGCCGCGCCCTCGCGGGCGTCGACCTCGTCGTCCCGCGCGGGACCTGCTTCGGGCTCATCGGCGTGAACGGCGCCGGCAAGACGACCTTCATCAAGACGATGCTCGGCATCGTCCGCCCCTCCGCCGGCTCGATCCGGGTGCTGGGCGGCGCGCCGGAGGACATCGACGTGCGGCGACGCATCGGCTACCTCCCCGAACGCCTCGCCCTGCCCCCGGCGTGGTCGGCGACCACTTACCTGACGAGCATCGCGCGCCTCAAACGCCTCCCGCGTCCGCGCGAAGAGATCGATCGCCTGCTCGTGTGCGTCGGCCTCGCCTCCGCGCGCGACGTGAAGACCCGCGCGTTCTCGAAGGGGATGAAACAACGCCTCGGGCTCGCCGCCGCGCTGCTCGGTCGACCGGAGCTGCTCGTGCTCGACGAACCGACCGACGGCGTGGATCCGCTCGGTCGCGCTGAAGTGCGCGAGCTCCTTCGCGAGGAGCAGGCGCGCGGCACCACGGTGTTCCTGAACTCTCACCTGCTCTCCGAGACGGAGCGCATCTGCGATCGGATCGGCATCCTGCACGCCGGCGCGGTCCTCCGCGACGGCCCGATCGAAGCACTCGCCGCGCAGTCCACGCGGTGGATCGTGCGCTTCGCCGAGCCGATCGACGTCGAAGGCTTCACGTCGAACGGCGACGGTAACTACCACGTCGAGGCGGAGGATCCGGCCGCGCTCGACGAAGCGCTCGCACGCGCGCGCGGCGCCGGCGGGTTGATCGTAGCGCTTCGACGCGACGTCCCCGACCTCGAGTCGATCCTCCGCGGGGAGGTCGGCGGATGACGGCGTGGTACGTGGCGCTCGACGTCCTCCGCGAAGCAGCCTCGCGACGGTGGTTGCTCGCGCTCTTCGCGCTGATCGCCGCGCTGCTGATCACCGTGGGCCTGTCGCTGGAGATGCGCGTGGTGGACGGCGCGCTCGCGGCGGTGAAGCTGTTCGGTCAGGAGGAGCGCGAGGTCACGGTGCAGGCGGTCGACGTCGCGCTGCGCCCGCTGTTTCGCGGCGTGTCGTTCTTCATCTTCTTCGGCGGGCTGTTCTTCGGCGCGCTCGTCACCGCCGACTTCGCGCCGAGCCTCCTCGCGCCCGGTCGCATCGAACACCTTCTGTCGCTCCCGGTGCGGCGCGCTTCGCTGCTCCTCGGGACGTACGTCGGCGTGCTGATCATCGCGGCCGTCGCGTTTTTGTTCGCGGCGGGCGGCTTCGTCCTGGTGCTCGGCGTGAAGACCGGCGCCTACGTCGCCGACCTCGTCTACGCCGGCCTCCTCGGCGCGCTGACCTTCGCGGCGCTCTACGGCGCGATGCTCACCTGCGCGGTCTTCGTGCGCTCCGCCGCCGCGTCGGCGTTCGCGGGGTTGCTGCTGTTCGCGGCGGGGATCGTCGCGAGCTTCAGGTACGAGATCTCGCCGTCGTTCTCCTCCGACTTCGCGCGCCAGGTCTTCGAGTGGGTGACGATGTTCCTGCCCCCCGTGGCGACCGTCGGGCAGCTCGCGATGGACATCGCGGCTTCGACGCCGGTGGACAGCGGCGCCCTGGCGCGCACAATGGGCGGGATGGTGCTGTTCGGCGTCGCGATGGTGGCGCTGGGTGTGTGGCGATTCGAACGGATGGACTTCTAACGCATGAAACGCCTGGGCTGGCTCCTCCTCGCCGTCGTGCTCCTCGTCGCCGCCGCCTGGTTGATGCGCGGCGGCGAGTCGGTGGACACCGGCCCCAAGCGCACCGACGTTCACCTCCCGCGGCGCGCCACGCCCGACGACGTCAAACGTATGCACCGACGGCGCACGCTCCTCCCTCGCAAACCGGCGAGCCCCGACGCCCCACCGATCGTCGAGGTGCAGGACCCCGTCCTCCGCGCGCTCCCCCCTCGCGGACCGGGCGACGACGCCGTCGTCGTCGAGCTCAACGCGATCCGGCACAGCCCCGCCGCGGAGATGTTCCTGCGCTGCATGGACGAAGACGCGAAGCAGAAGCTCCAAGAGCTCCGCGACAAGTTCGGCGTGGATCCGCTGCAGGATCTCGATCGCTTCGTCCTCGGCCCCAACGAGACCGTGCTGGTCTCCGGCGACTTCGCCGACTTCGACACGTCTGCGCTCGACGGTCTGAAGAGCCAGGCGAGCTACGGCGACCAGGGCACCCTCCTCGAGTACGCCGACGGTCAGTACGCGGCGACGTGGAACGATGAGATGGTGATCTTCGCCGACTCCCTCGAAGAGGCGCAGGGCGCGTTGGATCGTCTCGAAGGCCGCACGCCCGTCACGGAGTCGGCGCTCCCGGAGTCCGCGGCGTACGGAGAAGCGTACGGCTACGTCGGCCCCGAGCTACTCGCCCGAATGCTCCCGCCCCGCGACGGCCTCGAAGAGCAGCTCCTCGCCGCCGCGCAGGACATCGAGCTGCACCTCGACACCCGCTCCGACGTCGGCGCGGTGTTCGACGTACGCGGCGACGACCCGGCCGCCGTCGAGGAGCTCGGCGTAATGATCGGCGCCGCGCTCTCCGTCGCGCGCATCAAGGCGCGCACCGACGGCGACGACGAGCTGTCTCAGCTCCTCGACATGGCGAAGGTGATCCCGGACGGTGATCGCTTCCGTTTGGAGATGGCGGTGCCGCTCGACTATCTGAGGAAGCAGCTCGGCGCGTGCGCCGAGCCCCCCGCTGCACCCTGACCGCGACCGATCAGCGCCCCCACAACCGAACGATCTCGGCGCAGTCACCACAGCTCGTCGCGGCCTCCTGGAACGCTACCGCCGGATCTTCCAACGCACCCTTCGCGTAGAAGGCGTGCACGAACCCGGAGATCTCGCCGTCCTCCTGCACGCGCGTCGTCGCGACGACGTTCTTCACGCCGAGGTGAACGAGCGCTGCGGGCAGGCCACCGCCGCCCGCGAGCGACGGCGGGCCCGTCGCGCAGCCGTTGAGGACCACGAGCTCGGGCCGGCGATCGCCGGAGAGCAGATCGAAGAGGCTCACGGACTCACCGCCGGCCAAGCGGAGCTCGACGCTCCACGGATCGCCTTCGCGCCCCGTCGCGTGGCCGACGTAGTGCAGGACCGACGCCGAACGATACGCACCGAGGAGCGCCGCGCGGTTCGCGCTCTTTTCGAGGCGCCCGCCGATCGCCTTTTGAACCTCGACGCCCTCCTCGGCGGAACGCGGGAGCGTCCCGTCGGGATCGGCCACGACGATGCGCGGACCGTCGTGTTTGCTGACGTCATGCAGGAGCACGTCGGCGTGCGGGAGCAAGCTCACCGAGAAGCTGCGCTCTGTGCCGAAGGGGTCGTAGGAGGCGGGGTGCCAGTCGGGCACCACGAACAGGTGCTCGACACCGCGTAGACGTTCGGACCAGGCGGCGATCGGATCGGCGGCCTCCTCCGCGAACACACCTTCGTCGTCCACGAGGAGGTGGAGCGCGTCTTCGCCGTGACCGACCACGAGCAACAGCGCCCGCCGGTCACCGAGGACTTCCTGCAGACGCGCGAGCCAGGCGCGGTCGCGCGCGCGGCCCTTCCGATCCGGCAGGGCGGACATGAGGTCGGCGAGCGCCCGTTCGGAGGTCTGCTTCGCCGCCTCCAAGCGCTGACGACAAGCGCGATGTGACGGACCCGGCATGTGAACCGCGCACCCGTCGTCTTTGGCCTTGTCGAAGGCGGCGCGCGCCGTCTGGTACGCGACCCACGCGGTGAGGTGGTCGTTGATGTCCTGCGCCGTGACGTGCCGCTCCAAGATCGCCGCCCGTTCGCGGTCGGCGACGAGGAAGGCGTCGACGCGCCGACCGACCGCCACGAGCGCGCGAGCGAGATCCTCCTGCGGTCCACGCTGCGCGAACGCGAACTGCGCCTGCGCGCCGAACGAAGCGAACTGCCGATCGATCGCCTCGAAGCAGTCGATCGCGCTCTGGTAGCGCTCGACGGCGCGCTCCAGTCGACCGCGCGCTTGCGCGAGCAAGCCTCGCATCCGCTTCGACTCACACCGCTCGATGTCGTGGTCGCGGCGCTCCACCGTTTCGATGCGCGCCTCGGCGTCGTCGAAGCGGCCCTCGAGGATGAGCGCGCGCGCGTAGACGAGGTTGGCGAGGCCCACGCGGATGCCGGTGACGTCCGCGAGGATGGCGTCGAGTCGAGCCCGCGCCTTCGCGACGTGCCCCTGCCGCAGGAGAACCGCGGCCTCGCGCATCCGCATGTTCGCGACGGAGCCGGGGTCGCCGTCGGCCGCGAGGCGCTCCGCGGTCGTCGCGTAGGCGACGCGGATGGCCTCGAGGTCGAGCGGGAGGAGCCCCGCGTCCATCGCGCCGAGTCGAACCGTGATGGCGTTCGTCTCCCAGTCCTGCTCCGACATCTTGTGGCGACGACGACCGAGGAGCTCGAGGGCCTCGCCGTGCCGACCGAGGTCCGTGAGGAGCGCGGCGAGGCGAAACGCAGCGGCCTCTTCGAGCATCGGCTCCTGGAGATCCGTCGCGGTGCGCAGCGCGTCGCGGTAGCGCGCGATCGCCGAGACGAACGCCCCCGCTTCGTGCGCGAGCTGCGCGCGGTGGTAGAGCAGGTATCCGAGGCGAAGCGAGTCGTCGGCGCGATACGCGAGGAGCTCTGCCCGGTCGAGCAGCTCGACGCCACGCTCGAAGTCGCCGCTGTTGTAGTGGACGTACGCCGCGTTCGCGACGATGCGCGCCGCCTCCCCCTCCGCGAGGGCCGACTCGGGCCGATCCGCGAGCGCCAACCATTCGCCGGCGCGCGCGACGCCGTGGCTGCGCCAGTCCTTCTTCGAGGCGTCGACATCCGCGAAGAACCGATGCATCGCATCATCGGGCTCGGTGGGGACGGGGCGGAGGCGGAACGCCCTCAGGGAATCACCGTCCAGCTGGAGGTCGACGCTGTTGGGGGGCGCCGACGCGATGCGCAGGCGCAGCTCGTCGTCCTCGGCCTCGGCGACGAACGGAACCGGCTCACCCGACGGACCCACGAGGCGAACGTGGGACACATCGATTCGAGGGACGACGACGGTCAGCGCCTTGTCGGCGTCGTACCAGGCGAAGTGTCCGGATGCGTCCCGCGCCTTCGAGCGGTAGCCGCGGAGATGAACCGCAGTGGCGTCGAACGCACGCGGGGCGCAGACGACCTCTTGCTTCGCGTCCGACGAACACGCGGCGAGACATAGGATGGGGAGGAGGCGCCGCACGAATCAGCGCCCCCACAGCCGGACGACCTCGGCGTGGTCGTCTTCGGACGCCGCCGCGGCGCGGCGGAACGCGCTGGCCGGTTCGCGAAGCGCACCGCTTCGGAAGAACGCATGCACGAAGTCGGAGATCTCGCCGTCCTCTTGGACGCGCGTCGTCGCGACGACGTTCTTCACACCGAGGTGCACGAGTACCGCGGGGAGTCCGGCGAAGCCGTCGGCGGTGTCGCGCGCCATGGATCTGTAACCACGGAGCTGAACGCGCGGCGCGTCGGGGGCGCAGCTGTGCTCATGGCCCCCCGACACACCGACTTCGGCCCGGCAGGCGAAGGCACTCAGCGCCACGACGGCGAAGGACAGGCACCCACGGTTCACGATGGCCCGGGATGATGCCCCGCCGGACGCAGGAGCGTCCAGCGGAGCATACGCCCGGAGTCACTGGATCCGGACTTCGACGAAGGTCTCGTCGCTCGACCCCGAGTCGTAGACGTGCAGCCACACCTCGGTGCCCGAGCCGGTGAGCGAGGTCGGCAGATCGCCTTCCTCGTAGACGCCGTTCTCGATGTCGTCGAGGACGAACGAGACCGGGATCCACTCCTGGGTCGCCCCCTCCTCGATGAGGAGCTCGACGCTGTCGGCGGTGCCGAAGTCGAAGTTGGCGAACGACTCGATCGCCAGCTCGAACTCGTCGTTCGTGAAGTCGAGGATGATGCCCGCGGTGAGTCCGTCGCAGTCGGGGCAGAAGCCGTTCGCCTCGGCGTCGGACGCCGAGATCGCAAAAAGGCAAGCCAGTCCCAGCGCGAGCGCACCGGTGCGCCCGACGAGGTTCGTCGTTTTCATTTCGAAAGCTCCAGTCGAGAGCCGCCCGCGGAGCGCGTCCGCGGCGGGTTTCAGGTTCGACCGGAGCAATTACAAACGGCGGGCCAACCCGGCAGACGTCGCGACCGGGGTCAGATGTCCAAGATCCTGGAACGCGGCGTACGGCGACCGTCCAAGTCCTTGGACGCCACGGAGTCTCGTGCAAGGCTCCGCGCCGAATCGGGCATGGACGACGGCGAGCTCCTCAGAAGAGTCCTCGCGGGCGACGAGCTCGCGAAGACTCGCTTCGTGCGTCGACTCGAGCCGATCGTTCGCGGCGTCGTCCGGTACCGGCTCCGCGCTTGGCCTGGACGAAGGATCGGCGAGCGTGGTCAGGACGACATCGTCAACGACGTGTGGAGGCAGCTCTTCGACGATGACTGCGCGCGTATCCGCGGCTGGGACGCGGAGCGGTCGAGCCTCGAGAGCCTGATCAAGAACTTCGCGGTGTGGCGCGTCAGCGAGTACGAGCGCAAGGAGCTCCGTCGGCTCGGCCTGTTCGGAAGACCAGTGTCCGAGGACGAGGCACCGGAACCGGAGGGTGCGACGCGTCCCGATGAGATCCTCGAAGCGCGTGAGCTCGCGCGTCGAATCCTCGCCTGCGTCGAAGAAGCGTTCACGACGGACCTCGCGCGCAGGATGGTCCGGCTGATCCTGCGCGAGCAGCGCACGACGGACGCCGTCGTGGAGACGACACAGATGAGTCGCCAGCAAATCTTCCGGTGGCGACACCGGTTGTTGGCGCGCGCGCGCGAATGTTGGGAGAGAATCCGTGACGCGAACGCGTAGGGACGGATGAGACGGTGCGAATGGAACGGCCAACCGACGAGCAGCTCCTGCAGATACTCGCGTTCGCAGACGACGCGGACTGCGTCGACGAGCGCGACATCGATCAGGCCGATCTCCTGGCCCTGAGTCGGGGTCACCTCGCAAGCGACCGTCGTGCGCCGGTCGATGCCCACCTCGAGCGTTGCACGTCGTGCCGTGCGTTGCTCGACGCCTACCGTGAAGATCTCCCGAAGCCCGAGCCGCGGCGCCCGTACGTTTGGGCAGGTGCCATCGCGGCGGCGCTCGCGATCTTCTTTGCGACGAACGGAATCGATCGATCGACGCCTCCGGGTTACGCGATCGTCGAGGTGAAGGGCGTCGTCGCCGAGCACATGGGGGAGGCGACGCCGACGACGGATCGTCTGACCGTCGCGACGAGCACGAACCTTCGCCTGGTGTTGCGTCCCACTTCGCCGAGCGCGCTCGGCGCAGACGTGACGGCGGGTGTGTTCGTCGAGACGCCGCAGGGCACCTACCGGCGCGCGCCGACGCGCGTCGAGGCGGTGCGCGACGCGGGGACGGTCGCGTTTCGGCTCCACGTGTCCGGGCGGGCGCTGCTCGAAGGGCGCGGGACTCGGGATCGGATCGCGGTCGTCGTGGCCGAGTCCGAGGCGGCGCTGGCCGCGCTGGAGGGGTCCCTCGCGTTCGAACGCGGCACGTCGGGGGTGATCGACGTGATCACGCGCCGAGTCGACGCTCGCTGACCCATCTGGCCCACCTTGCGCTTTTTCCCGGGGGAAGGTCGACTCCCCGCGCACGTAAGACGAGTCCCCAACTCAACGGGCGAAAGGGAGAAACGATGGGTCTTTTCAACAAACTTCTCGGTAAAGAGCAGGTCGTCAAGAAGGCGGGCGACGACGCGCTCCTCATGCACAGCCTCATGCTGATGGCCGGCGCGGACGGCGTCATCGAGGCGTCGGAGATCGCGACGATCGAAGGCTTCATCAACACGCTGCCCGAGTTCAAGAACAAGGACTTCGGCACGGTCTTCGACCAGGCCAAGAAGGTCGCCGCGCGCTTCGGAACGCTCAAGGAGTCCGTGAAGGCGCTCGGCGAGATCGAAAGCGACGCGGTGAAGAAGAAGTGCTTCATCCTCGCGGTCGACATGGCGTTCGCTTCGGGCGACGTCGACGCGTCGGAGGAGGAGCTCCTCGAGGCGATGCAGCGTGTCCTCGGCATCTCGGACGACCTCGCGACGAAGGTGCTCGAAGTCTTCAGCCTCAAGTACGCGACCTGATCATGGGAACGCCGAAGCGACTGCTCGACCTCCAAGCGCGCTACGACAAGAACCTCCGCGAGCGTCTCGCGAAGGATTCCGGTGTGGAGCGCGCGCTCGAGAAGCTCGAAGAGCGGAGCAGCGGCTTCGGCTTTCACATGCGACGCAGCCTGCTCGCGGGTGCCCTTCGGCTCAGACCGAACATGGTACCGACGGTCACCCGCGCGCTGAACCAGTGCCGTGAGGCGCTCGACTTCGACGAACCGGTCGAGGTGTTCGTGAAGTCGATGCCGGTGGTCAACGCGTTCTGCGCGAAGGACCCCGCGGGGCGCATCGCGATCGGGCTGTCGTCGGAGCTCGTCGAGCGGTTCACGCCCGAGGAGCTGACGTTTGTGATCGGGCACGAGCTCGGTCACATCGTCTACGACCACTTCGGCATCCCGATGCCGCACGTGGCGATGATGGAAGACATGGCGGGGCGCATCGTGTCGCGCCCCACCGCGCTCGATCTCTACCTGTGGGCCCGCGCGGCGGAGCTGTCCGCGGACCGCGTGGGTCTGCTGTGCATCTCGGACCCGTCGGCGGCGGCCTCCGGGTTCTTCAAGCTCGCGAGTGGCCTGTCGAGCGAGCACATCCAAGTGGACCTGGACGCGCTCGCGGATCAGGTGGACTCGATGGCGTCGGCGCCCGCGGCGCGCGCCGACCCGCGCGACGTCGTCGACGACAGCCTCGACTGCTTCTCGACGCACCCCTACAACCCGCTGCGCCTCCGCGCGCTGTCGGCGTTCCGGAGATCGCAGGCCTACTACGACGCGACCGGGCAGAAGCGCGAGGGCATGACGACCGACGAGCTGGAAGCGATCGTCGACCGCGACATGGCGATGATGGAGCCGACCTACCTGCAGGAGAAGTCGGCGAGCTCGGATCTGATGCGCGACCTGTTGCTCGCGGCCGGGTTGTTCGTCGCGAAGGCAAACGACGAGGTCGTGCCGCAGGAGATCGACGCCTTGCGCGCGATGCTCGGCGCCGACTCGGTGCACCAGCGCATCGACGTCGACCAGACGATCGCCGGCCTCGACAAAGCGGTCGAGCGCGTAAAGGAAGCGGTGCCAGTGGTGGAGCGGATGCGGCTCGTCCAGCACCTGACGATCATCGCGGCCGCGGACGGGGAAGTGGACGACCGCGAGCTCGCGGCGATGTTCCACGTCGCGGCGCAGCTCGAGGTCCCGACGACCCTCATCGACGAAACGCTACGCGGCGCCGCGCACCCGATGGACTAGGCCGTAACGCCCTCCCGCTTCGCGGGAGCGCTTGGCACACTCCTCAGACACGCCTCCTCCGGAGGCGAGCTTCGGAATAGGAGGCCGTATCAGATAGCCGGCCAGGGAGTGCCCAGGCTCGGCTTCGCTTTCGGCGACGGCCGGGGACCTCCCCTCCGGTCAGAAGCCGTTCGTCTCGCCGGGTGTGGCCCTTCGGCTTCGCTGATGGCCGCGGTGGGCGAGCCGAACTGATTCCCTACGGAGAGGTCCCCGCCCGCCGCCGCCGCTCCGCATCTCGAGTTGCCGCTCACCAGCGATCTGATGAGTGGTGTGACCCGTGGAGCTTCGACCCAACGCCCCGCCAATGCGACGCGCTGCCCAGGTTCCCACTCCGCTCCGACATCGGGCGCGGCGACCTCGGTTCGGCTTGCCGGGCGACCGTCCGGCGCGGGGATCGCGTTGCGACGCTCGGCAGTACCTGGGTGCATCGGCGTGGCGGTCCGGCTGTCGGAATCGCCGCGCCCGA